>NZ_JXXV01000012.1 GCF_000967545.1 Vibrio galatheae
GTCGATAGACAACTCGTAACCCGAAAGGTGCAGCAAAGAGTAAATCAACATAGAGCCGTGGCCGTTTGACAATACGAAACGGTCGCGGTCAGCCCATTCAGGGTTTGCTGGGTTGTGGTTTAGGTGTGAACGCCAAAGAACTTCAGCGATGTCAGCCATACCCATAGGTGCGCCTGGGTGGCCAGAGTTAGCTTGTTGTACACCGTCCATGCTTAGAGCACGGATTGCATTTGCTAGATGTTTACGATCCATAATAATTACCGATTTCAATTTTAAATATTGGAAATTGAAAGGGGAACGCAAACGTTCCCCTTTTTTAATTCTGTGTGATTACAGCTTAGCTGCGATCATGTCTTCTAGTTTGCCTTGGTCAACTGCGAAATTGCGGATACCTTCTGCTACTTTCTCAACTGCCATTGCGTCTAGGTTGTGCTCCCATAGGAACTCAGCGTGAGTCATTGGAGCTGGGCGCTCTTTAGAGCCTTTAGAGTCAACTAGCTTCTCTACAACTTCACCTTCAGCTGCTTCTAGTTCAGCTAGAAGAGCAGGGGCGATAGTTAGACGGTCACAACCCGCAAGTTCAAGGATCTCACCGATGTTACGGAAGCTTGCGCCCATAACCACGGTGTTGTAGCCGTGTTCTTTGTAGTAGTTGTAGATGTCAGTTACAGAAATAACGCCTGGATCTTCCGATGCTTCGAAATCACGACCTTCTTTTGCTTTGTACCAGTCCATGATACGACCAACGAATGGAGAGATTAGGAATACGCCTGCTTCAGCACATGCACGAGCTTGAGCGAAAGAGAATAGAAGCGTTAGGTTACAGTTGATGCCTTCTTTCTCAAGGATTTCAGCAGCACGGATACCTTCCCAAGTAGAAGCCAGTTTGATAAGGATGCGGTCGTTAGTGATGCCTGCATCATTGTACATTTTTACTAGCTGGCGCGCTTTGGCAACGCTGCCTTGTGTGTCGTAAGAAAGACGCGCGTCTACTTCAGTCGAGATACGACCAGGAATCGTCTTAAGGATTTCTTTACCGATGTTTACCGCTAGCATGTCACAAGTATCTTGAACTTGTTGTGCCTTGTTGTTGCTTTGCGCTTTAGCGTATTCGATAGAAGCATCAATTAGAGGTGCATACTCTGCGATTTGAGCGGCCTTAAGAATCAGAGAAGGGTTAGTTGTTGCGTCTTCTGGCTGGTATTTTTTGATTGCATCAATTTCACCAGTATCAGCCACTACAGTCGTGAGTTTACGAAGTTGCTCTAATTTGTTGCTCATTTCGATCATCCTATTTAAATGGGACTTCACGTCAAAACAATAGACGTGAGTTGTGCATTTGCAAGCGCGTAAGCTAATCGCCCCAAACCTTAAATTAGTCTAGAAGATTAACTCAGCAAAATTAAATCAGCGTATGAACAATTGTTGTGAACATTTGCTCTTACGATGAGTAAATGATGGCTCCATAATTATCTTATCTAGACAGAAAGTCAATCGTAGAAATGAGGTTATGGTGACTTACATCAATTATTTTTTGATGCATCACAGGTAAGGTTCTGAATTAAACGTTTGCCAAGGTTGTGCAAGGCCTCAAGCACATCAAGCATGCTAGAAAATGAAGCTGAGAATTTGTAAAGGTGCTGAGCAAATGTTGGCAATAAAAGTGAGCGTGACATATGCTACATCTGTGAGCGAATGTAACACGCTACTGAGAAGAGATAGTGAACGATATGAATAAAACGATAAATGACTTTTCCGATGACAATGCGGACTTGCTAACTGAAATTTCCGTGGCCTACTACCAAGATGGTGCTACCCAAGAAGAGATTTCAAAAAAGTTTTCTGTATCGCGAGCTAAGGTAGGACGGATGCTTAAGCAGGCGCGAGATGAAGGGATTGTTGAAATTACCGTGAAATATCACCCGGTATTTAGCGCCAAGATTGAGCAGAGGTTGGTTGAACGGTTTGGTGTAAAGCGTGCATTGGTCGCGCTTGATCAACCCAGTGAAGAGCAGCAGCGTCAGCAGGTCGCTAGTCTGGTTTCAAAATATATGGCCAGTACCTTACAAAATGGCACAGTTGTAACGGTCGGACAAGGGCGAAATGTTTCCGCCGTGGCTCATCACACCGGAGTGATTCCCCAACGAGACGTAAAGTTTGTTTGTGGCATTGGCGGTATTCATCCAAGAGGTGGCATGTTTAATGCGGACCATATTTGCCGCCAGTTTGCGAAAAGCTACGGTGGCACGTCGGAAACGCTCTATGCGCCCGCCTATGCAGAAAACCGCGAACAGAAACTTGCCTTTATGCAGAATGCGACTGTTAAGCAGACACTGGATCTTGCTCGTAAAGCGGATGTGGCATTGGTCGGCATTGGCGATATGAGCGAGAACAGCTACATGGTCGATCTAGGGTGGTTTACTGCCGGTGAAGTAGTGCAAGCGCGCATGCTTCAAGGAGTCGTTGGGGACTTTGCTGGCTACGACTTTTTCGATATTCACGGACAATCGGCAATAACAGTGATGAGTGATAGAGTGATAGGACTTAGCCTTGAGGAGTTCAGACCGATCTCGCAAGTGATCGCTATTGCAGCAGAAAACAGCAAACCATTGGCTCTATTAGGTGCGCTAAGAACGGGGGTGATCGATGTTATCGCGACCAGCGTAAGTAACGCATTAACCGTTCTCAACTTAGATGAACAAATGAAATAAATGGTCATTCCATGCATTGCTCTGCAATAAACCGGGCCTTACACGATTATTCGATAGGCAACTCTTCGCGCTGTCCCCATTCAGTCCATGAACCGTCATAAACCGACAAATTCTGGTAACCAGCTAAATGAGCAGCTAACAATACGATTGCTGCTGTGACGCCTGAACCACAACTGAATATGGTGGACGATTTTTCTTCCGACAAGGATGACGCGAGGATCTCAAGCAGCTCTTGTACTGGCTTTAGCTTATGTCCATCCATCAGCTCTGCGAAAGGTTGGCACACTGAGTTGGGAATGCGACCGCTGCGTACTCCAGCACGAGGTTCAGGCACCTCTTTATTAAACCGTTGCCTAGAACGAGCATCGACAGTGAGAGAATCAGCATTATTGATTTCATTGAGCACGAACGCAGCATCAACGAAGTAGCGTGGGTCGAGTACACCAGCAAAGTTACCCAATTTACGCGGTTGGTTGTAATGTTGAACTGTGTCAAATCCGTATTTCTTCCACTCAATTAAACCACCATCTAGCACATAGACATCTTGGTGGCCCATCGCCTTTAACATCCACCATGCCCTCGGAGAGGCAAATGTGCCGCTGTTATCGTAAACTACGATGGTCGAATTATTATTAATACCCAATGCTCTAGCCAGATCATTAAATCTCTGTTCACTTGGCATCATATGCGGAAGAGATGAGTCTGGATCGCA
The DNA here is from genome assembly GCF_000967545.1 of Vibrio galatheae. Taxonomy (GTDB): domain Bacteria; phylum Pseudomonadota; class Gammaproteobacteria; order Enterobacterales; family Vibrionaceae; genus Vibrio; species Vibrio galatheae. Next base: position 3,424 of record NZ_JXXV01000012.1, read on the forward strand.
AAACGTTTTGTCGTAATCAAATCGTAAGCTATTTGGGATGAGATTCGTTGTATCTTTCTCGACCTCTCCCGGAATTTGAAAATCTATACTTGCGTCTAGAATGATCAGATCGTCGTTAACCATAAGCTGACGTAGCTGCTCTGGAGTAATTAAAGGGGACATTGGATTACCTTAGGTAATTGAAAGTAGTAAAGATAAAGCTACACGACTCCCTTAACACACGCAACAATGGCGAAGATCGAAAAGCGCGACGTAACGGTAGTCTACTTTGGTTCGGCAGGGAAACACATTTCAAAGTGATAGTTAACGTCATCACCAGAAGAAGTGTGTTGTTTGATGAGTTTTACTATTGATCCTATCGGGCAGTGACTGCTCGCTGGTGCTTGGATCAATGCCGTGGAACCATCAGGAAGTTGGATGTTTAAATAGCGTCTATGCCCATCGAGAGATTGAGTGAGTGTTTGATTGATTACTCTTCCTTGGACATGACTCTCTAACTTGGAGGGCAGTGTCGAGATCAGAAAAGATAAGATCAGCACAAGGATGATTAAGGCGGCAAGGAATACTCTTGGATTGTTCATCAGGCTCTACTCCTCGCTGCCAAGCTGTTAGCCACACACTGGACAATTGGGCATTTTCGTCAGATTCATTTCGCGCCACGACATGCTCATCGCGTCTAACATTAAAATTTTACCTTGCTTAGGCGTCCCGTAGTTAGCGATGACTTTGATAGCTTCCATTGCCTGTACAGCGCCAATAATGCCGACCACAGGTGACATCACACCAGCCTCAACGCAACTTAAAGCGGTACTGCCAAACAGAGCGCTTAAACATTGATAACAAGGTTGATTAGGATCTTGATAAGTAAAAACACTGACTTGACCTTCCATACGTATCGCTGCGCCAGAGACCAGTGGTGTTTTCAGCGCGTAACATAGCTTATTGAGCTGATTCCTAGTCTCGACATTATCGGACGCATCTAGTACCAAGTCGTGTTGTTCGATAAGTGCATTGAGCTCGTCATCTGAAAGTCTTTTGTCTACCGTTCCAACCTCAATATATGGGTTCAGCTGCTTTAGTGAGTTGGCTGCGGACACGACTTTCTTCACACCGATATCGGCATCATGATGGAGCACCTGACGCTGAAGGTTAGACAGTTCGACCACATCATCGTCAATGAGAGTGAGCTTGCCAATTCCTGCTGTAGCTAAATATTGACTGGAAGCGCAGCCAAGACCGCCTGCGCCCAAAATCAGAATCGAAGCTTGCTTAAGCGCCTCTTGGCCGTCGAAATCGAACTGTTTTAGAATGATCTGGCGGTTGTAACGCAGCATTTCTTGATCAGATAAGATCTCCAAACGTCACCTCTAGTATAGGGTTTGGTTGAACAGCTGAATATTCACGGTTTCGCCAGCTTCGACGCGGCCACGTTCACGCTCAAGGACAACAAAACAGTTCGCTAGACTCATTGACCGAAATGCCCCAGAGCTTTGATTACCTGTGGTTTCCACGACAAACTGACCATCTTCAATGGTATAGATTCCGCGTTGATAATCGGTTCGGCCAGGCGCTTTTTTAAACGAACTACGCGTGGTCGCTGGAATAGACTCCGGTGCTTTCCACTCGCTATGGCCTGCCAGTTTTGCCAGTAGCGGCTGAACAAGAACATACATGGTCAACACGGCTGATACTGGATTGCCCGGTAAGCCGCAGAACCACGCGGTAGAGAGCTTCCCAAAAGCAAAAGGTTTACCCGGTTTAATCGCCAGTTTCCAAAATCCGATTTGACCAAGCTGTTCAAGAATGTCTTTGGTGTAGTCGGCTTCGCCAACACTGACACCACCCGATGTGACAACTACATCAGCCAGTGTTTGTGCCTGTTCAAAAGTCGCCTTTAGCGTTTCTGGACAATCAGGAATAATGCCTAAATCAATCGCTTCACAACCAAAGTTTTCGATAAGCGGCTTAATGCCGTAACGATTGCTGTCGTAAATTTGCCCTTCAGCAAGAGGTTCACCTAGCGGCTTAAGCTCATCGCCCGTCGAGAAAAAAGCAACGCGTGGTTTACGTACCACAGTAACGTGGCTGATACCTAACGTGGCAATCATCGGAATGTCACGAGAGGTTAAACGCGCACCTTTGTTTAGAACAACATCACCTTGCTTAATGTCGTCACCAGTAGGACGAATATTGTTTTGTGGTTTTACTTCGGTCTGATTGAACTGAATGCCTTGCTCTAAAACTTCGGTGTTTTCTTGCATGATGACCGCATCGCAACCTGTCGGAATTTTTGCTCCGGTCATAATGCGTACACAACTGCCTTGTGGCCAATCGTCTTCAAATGGCTGACCGGCAAAAGACTTGCCTGCCAATGGCATGACATTGTTTTCTGCGAGATCAGCTAAGCGAATGGCATACCCGTCCATCGCCGAGTTGTCAAAAGGGGGAACAAAAATTGGAGACAGAATATCTTCAGCTAAAACAAAACCTATCGCTTCAGCAAGGGGGAGTTGTAAGGTGGTTTGGATAGGTTTGATTGGCGATAGCATTTTTTCCATCGCTTCTTCGATTGGCATCAAGCCCGGTGCATCACAGCATCCCATATCAGAATCCTAGTAAATTTCATTTTTGTTATTGGCCGACACTCTACCATAATTGGGCTTTGAGCAGTAATGACCTCCGATAAAATATGGGTGTAATTATTCAAAAATCCGAGTATCCTTGTCACCCATCCTAAAGGGGTAAATAAGAGGAAGTGGTATGTCAGGTCTTAGCGAATCCGCAAAGTTGGTTAAAGATGCGCTAGAACGTAGAGGATTAGAAACGCCAATGGCGCCTAATCCGTTTAGTCGAGAAGAGAAAAAAGAAAAAATTCAACATCATATGCGTGAAATTCTCTCTCTGCTAGAACTTGACCTTACCGATGATAGTCTTGAAGAAACGCCGCATCGCATTGCCAAAATGTACGTAGATGAAATTTTCTCAGGTTTAGACTACTCGAATTTCCCCAAGATTACGGTTATCGAAAACAAGATGAACGTGAGCGAAATGGTGCGTGTAAAAGACATTACTGTGACCAGCACCTGTGAGCATCATCTGGTGACCATTGATGGTCGCGCAGCAGTCGCTTACATTCCGCGCGGCAAAATTATTGGTCTGTCTAAGATCAACCGCATTGTTCGTTTCTTTGCGCAGCGACCACAGGTGCAAGAGCGCATGACACAGCAGATCTTAGTCGCTTTGCAAACCTTGCTTGAGTCAGATGATGTCGCTGTGACCATAGATGCGACGCACTACTGTGTTAAATCACGTGGTGTCATGGACGCGACCAGCGAAACGACAACCACAGCGCTGGGTGGTATTTTTAAATCTAACCCTGCAACACGACACGAGTTCCTGCACGGAATTCGATAGGGCAGTGTTGAGATAAGCGAATTATTTAAAACCGCTTCTATATGAAGCGGTTTTTACTTTTTTAATCGAGAGAGTTTTTCTTTCGATCAACCATTAAGGTTAACATTGTGACAAATTCATTTAACACGCTTGGGTTGCGTAATGAGCTACTAGAAACGCTTGATAGCTTAGGTTACACCGAAATGACGCCGATTCAGCAGCAGGCGTTGCCATTAGTCCTGCAAGGTAAAGACGTGATTGGTCAGGGTAAAACGGGCTCGGGTAAAACCGCAACGTTTTCGCTTGGCTTACTGAGTAACCTCAACGTTGACCGCTTCCGAGTGCAGACGTTGGTACTGTGTCCAACGCGTGAATTGGCTGATCAGGTGGCGAAAGAAATTCGTACCTTGGCACGTGGTATCCACAATATTAAAGTACTGACTCTTTGTGGCGGTATGCCAATGGGGCCGCAAATCGGCTCACTAGAGCATGGGGCGCATATTTTGGTCGGCACTCCAGGCCGTATTCTTGATCATATGTCGAAAGGTCGTATTAGCCTTGCTGAACTCAACACTCTGGTACTAGATGAAGCCGACCGCATGCTGGATATGGGTTTTGAAGAGGCGATTGATACCATCATTGATGCAGCGCCAGTTAAGCGTCAAACATTACTGTTTAGCGCGACTTTCCCAGACAATATTGAATCTTTAGCCGCCAAAGTGATGGTGGCTCCAGAGATGGTGAAGGTGGAGTCTACGCATCAAAAAAGCACTATTGAGCAGCGCTTTTACAAAGTCGAGAGCAGTGAAGCGCGTGACGATGCACTTGAAGCGCTATTGCTTACCCATAAGCCCGAGTCTTCTGTCGTATTCTGCAATACCAAGAAAGAAGTGCAAAATGTGGCAGATGAACTGAGTCATCGCGGGTTCAGTGTGGTAGAACTGCATGGTGATATGGAGCAGCGAGAGCGCGAACAAGCGTTGACCATGTTTGCCAATAAGAGTATTTCAATTCTCGTCGCGACGGATGTAGCGGCGCGTGGTCTGGATGTCGACAACCTTGATGCGGTGTTTAATTTTGAATTATCACGCGATCCAGAGGTGCATGTTCACCGTATTGGCCGTACAGGCCGTGCAGGATCAAAAGGCATGGCATTTAGCTTCTTCAACGACAAAGAAGAATACCGTGTAGCGCGAATCGACGAATATATGGACATTGCCATCTCGCCAGCAGAGCTTCCTGCTAAGCCTGTTGAGCGTCCTTTCTATCCGAAAATGCAAACTATCCAGATCTTGGGTGGTAAAAAGCAAAAGGTGCGTGCTGGCGATATCTTAGGCGCACTGACTAAACAAGCGGGTTTAGATGGCAAAAAAATTGGTAAAATTAATATCCTAGCTATGGTGTCTTACGTTGCGGTTGAGCACGACATCGTGAAAGCGGCTTTAAAGCAATTGCAAACAGGCAAAATGAAGGGCCGCAGCTTCAAAGCACGTGTTATGAAGTAAGTTCACATTGTGCTAAATATGATAAACCCCAGCTAGGTGTGGCCTGCTGGGGTTTATTTTTATCAGTCAATTGGATGGATTAACTGTCAAATAAGTAAAGGTATTCGCCGTAACCCGCTTTTTCCATTTCTGAAACCGGGATAAACTTCATCGCGGCTGAGTTCATACAGTAGCGCAGCCCAGTTGGTGCCGGTCCATCTTTAAACACATGGCCCAAATGAGAATCGGCAAAGCGACTTCTCACTTCGGTTCTTGGGTACACTAAGTAATAGTCAGTTTTGGTGACGATGTAGCCTTCATTAATCGGCTTGGTGAAACTTGGCCAGCCAGTTCCTGACTTGTATTTATCGGTCGATGAAAATAGCGGCTCACCTGACACAATGTCGACATAAATACCGGCTTGTTTGTTGTCCCAATACTCATTGTTAAAGGCTCTTTCAGTCCCTTCTTCTTGAGTGACGTAGAACTGCATTTTGGTCAATGATGCTTTAATTTTTTCGTCTGACGGTTTGCTGTATGCCTTAATGTTGGAAAGGGCTTTTTTTTCATCAATCATCTGGCGTAGCGTAATCGGATTGTCTTGACGATCCTCGCCAAATATTTGGTCTAAATATTGGTCACGACCAGATGCGTAACGGTAGTAGTTATAACGAACTTTGTTACGCTTGTAATAGTCTTGGTGATAATCCTCTGCAGGCCAAAATTTTTCGAATTTGATTAATTGTGTTTTAAGCGGTTTGTTAAAAATGCCCAGTTGATCAATTTCTGCCATAAACTGCTCCGCGATGCGCTTCTGCTCGTCATTATGATAAAAAATGGCGGGCCGGTATTGAGGGCCGCGATCGACAAATGAGCCTTTATCATCAGTTGGATCCATATGGCGAAAGAGTTGGTCGAGCACTTGTTCGTAACTGACCGCGCTTGGGTCGTATTTTACCTCGATCACTTCAATATGACCTGACTTGCCTGAAGAGACCTGTTTATAGGTTGGGTTATCTAAATCGCCACCAGAATAGCCAGATACGACATCAATTACCCCTGGTAATTTCTCAAGGTCAGACTCAGTGCACCAGAAGCAGCCTCCTGCCAATGTTGCAATTTCATATCCTGATGACGCTGTGGCTTTTGGCATGTCACTCTCTGCCGTCCCCATAAAAGAGGCTAGGGCGGCAACGGCCGCAAGAGCAGATAGGACAAACTTAAACTTCGCTTTCATATCGACCTCATCGATTGTTTTCGTTATCACCTAATATGAACGGAATAAGCGAGAAAAAATTGCGTTGTTTAGTCACTTTTATCGTTAATCTAGCTGGAAAGATCAAAAAAGACGCCGAGTATTGGCGTCTTTTAAGCACATGTAAGGTGCTATTTAGCCGAGCGCGGGCAGAATCCCTGCGGTAATCAGAATTTGCGCAGCAATGATAAGTACGCCAACGCTACTTCCAGCGATTAAACCGATATTTCCGCCAACAACTTGATAGTGCTCGCTACTTGATTGAGCACGAGCCTTTTTAACCATCAATATAGGCAAGAATATTGCCAAAATAACCAAAGCGATTGCGGCGTAGCCCAGTGCCATAATAAAGCCCTGCGGGTAAAACAGCGCAAATCCCATTGGAGGAAGGAAGGTAACAACACCAACGAGCAAACGCGAATGATCTTGTGCTTGCTTTTTGAGCGTATCACCAAGGAATTCGAACAGGCCAAGACTCACACCAAGAAAAGAGGTGAGTAGTGCCAAATCGGCAAAAATACCTATAGCTTGAGCCAAACTAGCGGCGTCTACTGTCGTCGCCAATGTTGAAATCAGAGCGCTTAGTCCTTGGTTTTCAAGTAGAACGGTTTGGTTGACGACACCGAGAGTGACTAACTGCCAAAAAACGTAAATGATTAAAGGTATAGCTGAACCAATTAATATGGCTTTGCGCAATGAAGGTGTGTGGCCATCTAGGTAATTGACCACGGCCGGAATACTACCGTGAAAGCCAAAAGAAGTGAAAATTACTGGGATTGCTGCGATCACAAGTCCGTGTTCAACGGGCATACTGAGTAGGTAAGACTCGGTTACATTCGGTGCCAAGAAGGTTAACACCATCGCCATTGCAAGGATTTTAACCATAAATAGAACTCGGTTGACCTTATCAACCGTTGCTGTTCCTATGGTTACGACCGCTGCCACCACGAGAGTAAATATTATTGTCGCCGTCGTGTTAGAAACGTCAACATGCGTAAAACTAGCGATGCGTTCTGCAAATTGAGCCCCACCTCCGGCGATGTAAGCCGCGCAAAGCGCATAGAAAAGGAACATCATCGCAAAGCTGGCTACCCACTTACCTTGGGTGCCGAGAAACTGTTTCGCCAGCGTGTGTAAGGTGGCATCTTTTTCAGCGTGTTGGTGAATCTCAATCATCAGCAAAGCCGTGTAGGCCATTAATCCCCATAAAGCAATCATAATCATGAGGGACGTAGAGAATCCGATACCTGCGGATGCGAGAGGAAGTGCGAGCATGCCAGCACCGATGGTGGTACCTGCGATGATCAAAGTACTACCGATTACCTTTGATGTGTTCATTGTATAATTATCTTTACGAATTAAATGGGATTGATTGGTTAAATAGGCTGAAAACTAGAAGGTAATTAGCCTTTATCACTAGTTGTGTGCTGATTTTGCAAAATATACATGGCGACATCAAGCTTTTTGTACATCTAAATTACCGGCGTTGTAAATTAAACGTTACACCAATGGCGTAAGCAGCGACGAAAACGATTACTTGGGATGGAATTCAAATCACAATGAGAATTTTCTTTGCCCTTTCAAAAAACTGTCATATAAGTGCTTTAAAAAGGAACAATAGACCGCATATTCAAGTAAGAACTTGGATAGAGTTCTATAAAGTGTTTTTATAAAGGAGGTCAGCATGAGTGACCAAACAATGAATGAAGAATGCCTTGAGCTATTAGATGCGATGGAGATTGGCTTTGAGCTCTCAGACTATGAGCAGTCAATTGAAGAATTCGCAGACGAAATTTTCAAATAATTATTCTTCGCTAATACATGGCTACCTAGGTGGCGACCAGAAAGAGCCAGTGCAATTGCGCTGGCTTTGTGCTTCTATAAGGGAGTGTATTTTAACAAGGATAGGCGCTTGAACTATCTCGCTCACCTGCATATCGCTGATCATTGCGATTCTAGTTTACTCGGCAATTTATTAGGTGACTTTGTCAAAGGTAACCCAGATACTCAGTTTCCCTCCTCAATTTCGCAAGGGATCAGGCTGCACCGTTATGTTGACTCCTTCACCGATCACCACCCACAAGTCATCGAAGCAAAGCAGGTGTTTCCCAATGGAACGAGACGTTTCTCTGGAATAGCACTAGACATGTTTTGGGACCACTGCCTCGCAAAACAGTGGCGCGAGTATCATTTGCACTCGCTGAATTGGTTTGTTGAACAGGCGAGAATCAAGGTCATAGAAGATGGCGATGGTGAATTACCAGAGCGATTTCTTCGCGTTTCTTCCGCTATGTGGCAGGGTGGTTGGCTCGAATCTTACCAGCACTTGGACAATATTGAATTTGCACTGCAGAGAATGTCGCAGCGCTCACCAAGAATGGAACATTTGCAACACTGTTTTCCTTATATTGAGCGAAATTATGACCAATTGAGCGAGACATTTTCGTCCTTCTACCCAGATGTACTAACCGCCAGTAAAAGTTTTTGATAGAATCTTTCGCCTTGCAATTACAGGTTATCCGTATGTCGACACAATTTGAATCACTTGGGCTTTGTTCCGCCCTTACCTCAATCACTGAAAATTTGGGCTTTAGTCAAGCGACAGAAATTCAAGCTCAAGCTATTCCGCATGTGCTGGCAGGTAAAGATGTTCTCGCGGGTGCTCAAACGGGGACTGGAAAAACGGCTGCCTTCGGTTTACCCATTCTGCATAAATTGCTTCAAGCAGAATCGGCGCGCGATCCTCAAAGTAATGACGTGCTAGCACTTGTGTTAGTTCCGACGCGTGAGTTAGCTCAGCAAGTGTTCGATAACCTAACCCTGTATGCTCAGGATACTCAAATCAAAATCGTCGCGGCTTACGGTGGCACGAGTATGAACGTGCAAACGCGCAATCTTGACCAAGGGTGCGATGTTTTAATCGCTACACCGGGTCGTTTACTTGATCATATGTTCTGTAAAAACATCAGTTTGCTGAAAACACAGTATCTTGTGCTCGATGAAGCCGACCGCATGCTAGACATGGGCTTTATGCCCGACATCAAACGGATTCTGAAGCGTTGCAATGAAGCGCGCCAAACCTTGTTTTTCTCCGCGACGTTCGATAAGCGCATTAAAACCATCGCGCACAACATGCTTAATGAGCCAGTAGAAGTGCAAGTTACGCCTTCAAACAGCACTGCGGATACCGTTAAACAGATGGTCTATCCGGTGGATAAAAAGCGCAAAGCAGAGTTACTTGCTTATTTGATTGGTTCAAGAAACTGGCAGCAAGTACTGGTGTTTACCAAAACCAAACAGGGTAGTGATGCGTTGGCAAAAGAGCTTAAGCTTGATGGCATCAAAGCAGCTTCGATTAATGGTGACAAGAGCCAGGGTGCGCGCCAAAAAGCGTTAGATGACTTTAAATCCGGTCAAGTTCGTGCGCTAATTGCCACGGATGTCGCGGCTCGCGGCTTAGATATCCAACAACTAGAGCAAGTTGTGAATTTTGATATGCCCTACAAAGCAGAAGATTATGTGCATCGAATTGGTCGAACGGGCCGCGCAGGCAAGGAAGGGTTTGCAGTTTCATTAATGAGTCGCGATGAAGAGTACTTGCTGGAAGCGATTGAGAGACTGCTCGACAACAAATTACCTCAAGAGTGGCTTGAAGGATTCGAACCTAGCTTAATTGATGACACCGCGCCTGAAAATTCGTCACGTAAACGAGGGCGCAATGCAGATAAGCGTAAAATGAAAGCAAAACTTAAAATTCACGCCAATCGTGGTAAGAAGAAATAGAAAAAGGCTCATGTTGTGACAAACATGAGCTTTTTCTTTTACGGCAAATGATTAAGGATATGGAATGAAGCTGTCACTCATTGCATTAAAGGACGCAGACACATTGCTTGCCTTTGAAATTGACAATCAGCACTGGTTCGAGCAATTCATACCTCCGCGTGAGAAGGAGTTCTACTCTCAAGAGGGAGTGACTCAGCACATTCGTGAATTTTTGCTCGACTACCAGTGTAATGAAATGATCCCGCTACTCATTAAAACTTTAGAAGGTGAGATTGTTGGCCGAATCAATGTCACCAATATAAATAGCGTCAAACGCAGCGCTCATTTGGGCTACAGGATAGGACAAGATTTTACTAATCAAGGCGTTGCTAAATGGGCGGTGGCGGAAGTTACGAAGATTATCAAAGCGCGTGGTGTTAAACGGCTATTTGCCTACGCTGCGACAAGCAACCCAGCTTCGCAGCGAGTATTGACTCAAACCGGTTTCTGCCAAGGGAAAGTAGTAAAGGATTATACCGAATTACATGGCAAATCGATTGACTGTGTTGAATATCGCTTGAATATTGATTAGACAAATTTAGTGAATAAAAAAACGGAAGCAAGTGCTTCCGTTTTTTTATTAGGCGTACTGAGCGACCATTGATTCCCAACTTCTTCGTTGGGCGGCGAGATCTTGCTTCATTTGCTGATAGCGCATTTTGAGCAGCGAATTCTCGTATTTTTTTGCCAGATCGTTTTTCTTGGCCTCAAGTACTTGTTTCTTAAGATCGTAGTAGTCTGCCAATTTCCCCATTAGGGCTTCGAACTCTTTGTTTAACGCCTCATTGAGCATAGACGCATTAGGTAACTGATCAATATTGCGCGATGCTGTACTCAGCGCTTGTTTCGCCTTAGCTTTTTCAATTTTGATTTTTGGTGTAACTCTCAGTTTCTTGGTAAGGCCAAGAAAAGAGCAAGATTTGATCAGCCATTTGGTTGGATCGTATTGCCACCAGTAGATGCCATTTCGATAATCATTTTCAAAAATATGGTGATAGTTGTGGTATCCCTCACCAAACGTAAACACGGCAAGTACAGCATTATCGCGCGCGGTATTTTTGTCTGTATAAGGCTGGCTTCCCCAAATATGTGCGAGAGAATTAATAAAGAAGGTAGAGTGGTGGCTCAGCACCAAACGTAATACACCAACAATAAGCAGCATGCCTATGATATCACCATGCAACAGGCCAATCGCGATTGGGATGCCAAAATTTGTTGCAAGCGCCAATGGCACATAATACTTGTGTTGCCACATAGCGATCTTGTCTTTGTGTAGATCGCGGCAGTTACTGTAGTCTGCATAGGTGTTGGCGTTGTATTCGCGCAGCATCCAGCCAATATGAGAGAACCAGAAACCACGCTTGGCGGAATAAGGGTCTTTGTCATTGTTGTCGACATGCTTATGGTGAATACGGTGATCTGAACTCCAGTGAAGCGCGCTGTTTTGCAGTGCAAATGCACCACCTATTGCGAATAGAAAACGTAAAGACCAGTGAGCTTCGTAGGTTTTGTGTGACCAAAGACGGTGATAACCAGCGGTAATTGAAAGGTTACAAAAAGAGAAGGCGACCAAAAACCAAATAAAGTGCTCCACACCATAGCCGTTGGTTATTCCGTACCAAGGAACAAGCAAGGCAGCAACAAGAAATGATGATAAAAAGATAAAGATATTTAACCAAATCAGAGGTGGTTTACTAGGGCCCGACATGGTGAGTTTTCCTTTCAGCTAACAGTTGTGCGCTAGATTATCAGCGTACACGTGTAAGTCAAACGATATTGTCGAGTCTGACGGCTGACTCACGTCTTTTTGATCAATAATTTTGTAACTGAGTTTGTATAACCGGCATTTGCCCGAAAATGTTTCACAATCTTGCTATTTTAACATTTAGAATGTTTGGCTTTTAGATGAATGTTTTATAGTATGAAGCGGAAAATTAATCCTTACAGGAAGTAATAAGGAACTATAAATGGAATTAAAAGTAGCTGAATATAGCGACTTTGAACGCATTGCAACCTTGCATGCTCAAAGCTGGAAGCAATTTTACCAAGGAATTTTAGGTAAAGACTATCTTGAGCACGAGGTGCTTGATGAACGGATGGCTATCTGGCAAACCCGCCTAATTAATCCCCCCTTTAACCAACATGTACTTCTAATAGAAGAAGGCGGTTTACTGTGTGGCTTTATTTGCGCATTCGGAAACCATGATTTTGAAAAAGGCACCATTATTGACGCGCTTCATGTCGATTTGGCATACCGAGGCAAAGGATTGGGAGTGCAACTACTGGCTGAAATAGCAAAGTGGATCGAACAATACTTCCCTGAGAACGGCGTTTATCTTGAAGTTATGAAAGATAACAGACAAGCCGTTGAGTTCTATTCACACTTAGGTGGAGATTGTCACCTTGAACGCCTATGGAATGCGCCTTGTGGGAGTAAAGTACCAGAGCTAGTGTACACTTGGAATTCAGGTGCGGACTTAGCCCGTAGTTTGGAACCTTACACAAAGTTAGAGCTTGTAACCAGTTGAAACAATTAACCTTGTTTTACTGATATTTCTCGGACATTGATTTATGGACCGTTGGGTAGAGTTAGCCTGCCCATTTTTCTTTATCTAACGGTCTGTTCATGAAAAAAACGTTAATTTTTACAGCGCTTAGTAGTGCGCTTTTTCTCGCAGGATGCGGTGAAACTACCCAAGGGCAACAGCAAACAGCACAATTGGTGGTTGCTGAGCAAGCACTTCTCACTCCATTCCAGCCAAGTAAGTCGTACATAGGTCGAGTCAGCGCGGTTGAAGATACTAATATCACAGCTCAGGTTACTGGCTATCTCAAAGAGCGCCACTTTGATGAAGGACAAATGGTTGAAAAGGGGCAACTTCTTTATACGATCGAACCGTCCTCTTTTGAAGCCCAAGCTGCCAGCGCAAAAGCGGCGCTCACTCAAGCAAATGCGACGCTAAAAAAAGCGCAATTGGACTTTGCCCGAGGAAAAAGCCTTTTACCCAAAGGCAGTATTTCACAATCTGAATTCGATAATCTAACAGCAACGCTCTTAGGCGCAGAGGCTCAAGTTGAAGCAAGCACAGCGCAGTTAAATCTTGCTGAAGTCAATCTCTCGTATACACAGATCGTTGCGCCGTTCTCTGGCCGTATTAGCGATAGTCATGTTAGCAAAGGTGATCTTGTCTCACCACAAAGTGGCGTATTAACCACTTTGGTCAGCCTAGATCCAGTGCACACAAGTTTCAGCATTAGTGAGCGTGAAAGACTTGAACTAGGTATTGATAAAGTAGAAGGAGATGGCAGCTCTGAATCGGCTATGGTCGAAGTTCAAGCTATTTTGGAAGATGGCCGTGCTTTTGAACATCTTGGCGATCTTGATTACCTCGGTAACCGCATTGATGTTAATACCGGCACACTCGCGATGAGAGCGGTATTTGCAAATCCAGAATACCAACTTCTACCTGGTCAGCATGTTCGTGTGGTTTTAAGAGACAAAGAAGCACGTGACGTGGTAGTGGTTCCTCGACGAGCAGTACAGTCAGATCTTGAAGGCCACTTTGTTATGGTCGTTGCAGAGGGTAATCTGGCGGAAAGGCGTAACGTTGAACTCGGTGAGCAAACGGAGCAGGGGATTATCATTACTAAAGGGTTACACGGCGAAGAGCCTGTAATTACACAAGGATTGCAACGCATTCGTAATGGTGCGCCTGTCCGTTTCGAATCCCCAAAAGATGACACTGAGTAAGGTAGGCAAATGTTAAGTCGCTTTTTTATCCAGCGCCCTAAGTTTGCGTTGGTCATATCCATTATATTGACAATGGCGGGCGTTATTGCACTTGCGATTTTACCCGTTGCTGAATACCCAAGAATTAGTCCTCCTTCTGTGAGTGTGAGTGCATCCTATGCGGGCGCAAGCGCAGAGGTAGTCGAGCAGGCGATAGCTGATCCTATTGAAACATCCGTCAACGGTGTTGAAAATATGATCTATATGTCGTCTAAAAGTGCTAACGATGGTTCTTACAGCCTAAACGTAACTTTTGATGTTGGCACAGACCCCGATATGGCACAGGTCAACGTGCAAAACCGTGTAGCTCAAATCGAGTCAAAACTACCGCAAGAAGTTCGTATGGTGGGTGTGACGGTTAAGAAACGTTCGCCAGATATTTTGATGGTATTGAACTTCTACTCGCCTGATGGCAAATACGACGACCAGTTCTTGATAAACTACATTAACTTAAATGTTAAAGATCAGCTGGCGCGTGTTACGGGGATTAGTGATGTGAACGTTATTGGTGGTGGCGAATACGCAATGCGTGTTTGGCTCGACCCAGAAAAAATGGCCAACTTGAAGTTAACCACAGAAGACGTCCAAGCGGCACTGGCCTCTCAAAACGTTCAAGTCGCGGCTGGCCGAATCGGTGCTGCGCCTTATGCTAACCCTCAGGAAGTCCAGTTTAACTTAGTCACCAAAGGCCGATTAGAAAGTGTTGAAGAGTTTGAAAACGTGGTTCTTCGCTCGAGTACCGATGGCTCTACTGTCTATCTAAAAGATGTTGCGCGCGTTGAGCTGGGTAAAAAGTTCTACGATGGTAACGGTGTTTTCCGCGGTCAAGACGCCTCTATTGTCGCTTTGTCACTACAGTCAGATGCGAACGCGTTGGAAAGTGGTGCTGCGGTTATGGCATTGCTTGAAGACTTGAGTAAGAACTTCCCAGCGGGCATGGACTACGAAACGAGTTATGACACTACTTTATTCGTTGCTGAGTCGATCAAAGGGGTAGTAAAAACTCTCATCGAAGCCATTTTGCTTGTAATCGCCGTTACCTATCTATTTTTAGGTAGCGCCCGTGCAACCATGATTCCTGTCGTCGCGATTCCTGTTTCGTTAATCGGCACGTTTGCGATCATGCAAGCGACGGGTTTCACGATAAACACAGTGACGCTATTTGGTTTGATCTTGGCGATTGGTATCGTGGTCGATGATGCGATCTTAGTTATCGAAAACGTCGATACAACCATGGCAAAAGAGCCGACTATATCGCCGCGTCAGGCAACCTTGAGAGCAATGAAAGAGGTAACTGGCCCGATCATTACCTCAACGTTGGTATTATTAGCGGTATTTATTCCGGTTGCGATGCTGCCGGGTATAACCGGCATTATGTACCGTCAGTTTGCGCTGACCATTTGTATTTCGGTTGTTATCTCTTCTATCAACGCATTAACGCTTTCGCCAGCGCTTTGTACATTGCTACTCAAACAAGGTGGCGGCAATACAGCGAATTGGTTTAAAGCCTTCAACCGTGGTCTTGATAGAGTAACTGCAGGCTACAGCAATGTAGTGAGTTTCCTAGTGAAGAAAACGCTGATTGTTGTTGTATTCTTCGTGGTTGCGGTGGCAGCGGTTTACTTCCTAGCGAAGAACACGTCTACAGCATTTGTTCCACAAGAAGATAAGGGTGTGTTGGCCGTCAACGTTCAGCTGCCTGATTCAGCGTCTTTATCACGTACTGAAGCAGTTTCAGAGAAACTAAGACTGTTGGTTGAGTCCGAGCCAGGTGCCGATGGTGTTACGGTAGCGAACGGCTATGCCTTTATGACGGGCGCGGCGGCTTCAAACGGGGCAACCTTGTTCGTCAAGCTACACGATTGGGATTCACGTCAAGCGTTAGAAGGTAATCATACAGCCAATGATATCGCAGCACGAATTAATGCCAGAGCGGTTGAAGAGATCCCAGAAGCGCAAATCTTTGCTATGGGTCCACCAGCGGTTCCGGGTATGGGGGCGGCTTCAGGTTTCGAATTCGTCCTTGAAGACACCTTAGGCCGTAATCGTACTGATTTGGCAATGGTAATGAATGATGTAATCGCAACGGCAAACGCACAGCCTGAGATCGCGTATACATTCAGTACCTTCAGAGCTAATGTTCCGCACTACTATGTTGATATAGATAGAGAGAAAGCGCAGCAACTAGGTGTGCCTCTGTCATCAATCTTTAAAACATTACAGGGTAACTTAGGTTCAATCTATGTAAACGACTTCACCTTGTACGGTAAAAACTTCCAAGTGACGTTGCAAGCCGACAGTGAACACCGTAATAGCATGGAAGATCTCGATCGCTTTCATGTACGCTCATCGTCGGGTCAAATGATTCCGCTAAGTACGTTGATTACTCACGAACTTGTGTTTGAGCCAGATGTCGCATGGCGTTACAACATGTACCGCAGCACGGTTATCCAAGGGCAACCTGCACCGGGATATTCGAGTGGTGACGCAATTGCAGCGATGGAGCGAGTTGCCGCCGAAGTACTACCACAAGGATACCAATATGAATGGACAGGGTTAGCCTACCAAGAGGTACTTGCAGGTAACCAAGCGATCTACGCGTTCGCATTGGCACTGTTCTTCATCTACCTGTTTATGGTAGCTCAGTACGAAAGTTGGTCCATTCCACTCGCTATTATCTTAGTCGTACCCATTGCTACATTTGGTTCGTTCTTTGCGTTGCAGTTAACGGGTACACCGCTTAACTTATATGCACAGATTGGTCTGGTTCTGCTGATAGCACTCGCCGCGAAGAACGCGATCCTGATTGTGGAATTTGCGAAAATAGAGCGTGAAGAAAAAGAAGCATCGATCGATGACGCAGCGGTTCAAGGTGGTAAGCTACGTTTCCGAGCGGTTAACATGACATCTTGGTCATTTATCTTGGGTATCTTCCCGCTGATATTTGCTTCCGGTGCAGGTAGCGTGAGCCAAAACTCGCTGGGTATATCCTTGGTTGGTGGTCTACTTTGTGTGCTAATTGCAGGTACCATGTTAATCCCTGGCTTTTACGCACTGGTGCAAAGACGACGTGAGAAATATCACGGAGGAAGTACCAAACTCGTTCCATTGGAAGATGATGAGTAGCGAGATATAGAAACGTCAAAGCCCTAACAAAATTGTTAGGGCTTTTTACTTTCAGCTATCTGGCTAAAACTGACTAAGATGTTTTGAAAATAGCGACTGCATTGTCCATTTCGGTCGCCTGATTGGATACTCGGTCAACTTCGCTTAAGCATTGCTGCGCTGAGTGCATGTTGCCTTCTGAAATCGTATTCAACTCTGTGATTGATTCACTGACCTGATTCATCACGATCCCTTGCTCTTCAATTGCAGAGGCAATGCGCTCTGAATTGGCTTGAATATTGGTCATATCATCAATGATCTGGCTTAGGCTGCTATCTAATGTGCGTGACGCTTCCAAGGTTTGAGAACCCTGTTCGTTACATTGATCTATGTCAGTAACGACTTTAGACATTTGCGATTGGATCGCGGTGACAACTTTAGTGATCTCTTCTGTCGATTGGTGAGTGCGACTGGCTAGTGCTCGTACTTCATCGGCGACCACAGCAAATCCTCGTCCTTGCTCTCCAGCCCTTGCTGCCTCTATAGCGGCGTTGAGTGCGAGCAAATTTGTTTGTTCAGCGATCTCTTGAATAATATTGACCGCATCACCAATTTTATCGACATGGTTATTGAGGTCGTTTATCGACTCTTGACTACTTGCCAAAATAGTGGAGAGTTCATCGATGTTCTGTACGGTGGTTTCAACCACCTTACGTCCATTCTGAGCGTTGACAGAAGCTTGCTGAACGCCCTCTACGGCAACGGCGGTGCTCTCTGAAATTTCGCTGATTGTCAGAACCATTTCCTGTACCGACGTCGCCATCATACTGGTGTGGTCGGCTTGTGTGTGGAATTGTTCGATGACGCTTTGTAGCTCATTGTGCATGCTTGATGTACTTTGCGACAGCTCACCTGATTTAGTCTGTGTACCGGAAATCAGTTTTTCAAATTCATCCACTAACCGATTGAAGTAGTTGGCAATAACAGCAAGCTCGTCATTCTTAGTCAGTTTGGCACGTAAAGATACGTTATTGGTATGTGCAATTTCTTGAATTGCTGCGAGTAACGCGGCTACCTGAGTGTTGATGGTGCGAGAAATCTGGAAAATGAAACCGAAGATGATAAGCACGACAACAATGGTTACCGTGAGCTTAATGGTTTCGAGTCTATTCCTCGTTGCTTCTGATTCATCTGTTAGGGCGGCAGCAAAAGATTTGAACTGCTCCTCTACGTTATGAGAGAGGTTACGTGTTTCACCCAATAACCCTTCATTGTACTTAAGCCCTATACGCTGGCTGGCATCAATATAGGCTTGAGCCGCCGTTTTAACCGCCGATGCATTATTTGGTAGCAATGTGTCATCTAATTGGCCAGTGTGTACTAAATTGTTGAACTCGAATAGCTCAATGAGTTCATCGTTAGATAGACTGCTTTTTATCGCTACTAGCTCAGAGTTATAACGGCCTAATAAATTGTCTTCGTCATTCAGTCCGCGTTGTTCAAATGCACGAACTAATTCATTAAACCCTGTTTGATACTTAAGGATATCTTGCTTTAATTGCTGACTGGAGGGTAACGAGTGTGTCAATAATAGAGGAGCTAGCTCAGATTCAAGCGATAAAAATGTCTCCATGTTTTTATTGAATGTATCGAGGTACTTCATATCCTTTCGGAGTAGAAAGTCTTTTTCGTTACGCCGTAAGTTGAGGAGTCTTATCTCAAGTTTGGCAACCAATAAACTGGCTTGGCTGAGTTCAGAAGTAGTTTGGGCAAAATGAGTTGCAGTAAAAAGTATTGAAGCAACGCCTAAAATGGCTACGACACCCAATGAATATAGCTTATTCTTGATATTCATGAGATTACCTTTTTGTTAATTAACAAATTTCTAATTGTTTAATGTGATGGTAGTTCTAGTTGATAGATATATCAATTTATCGTCTTTTTCCGCTTCTATTAGCGGGTTGCAAGAACCTATTTTAATTTGGAAAAGTGAAGTAAATGTTTAAAAGTTTGAATAAATACCGTGCGCTCATATTTGACATGGATGGTACTATCATTGACACGATGCCTGCGCATTTAATGGCATGGAAAATGACCGCTGACCATTTTGATTTCCCATTTTGCGAGCAATGGCTACATAGTTTGGGAGGAATGCCGAGTTATAAGATCGCCGCAGAAGTGAATAAAAAGCATGATCTAGCGCTTGAGCCAATGGAAGTGTCGCGATTTAAGATGGCTGCGTTTGCTGAACTGGAAGAGCAGGGTGAACCGATTGATTGCACCGTTGAAATACTTAATCACTTTTTCGGAAAGAAAAAGTTAGCAGTAGGTACAGGTAGTCAGCGTGAAAGTGCGACTCGTTTACTGGAAAAAGCCAATCTACTAGACAAACTTGACGCGTTGGTAACCGCATCCGATGTTTCCAACCACAAACCGAATCCCGATACTTTTTTACGGGCGGCACAACAAGTCAACGTAAATCCCGAAGATTGTATTGTGTTTGAAGATACCCAATTAGGTCTGCAAGCTGCGCACGCGGCTAAAATGGATTGTATGATGGTTGAAGATGGGCAACTGGTCTTTTACCCTTACGCCAGATAAAAAAGAGCCGCTAACTTAGCGGCTCACTTGTTATCTATCCCAATATGCTTCTTCTAAGCTATCTTCACGCTCAGGAAGGGCTCGCGATAAGCGAGGCGAGTGCTGAGTCAATACTTCATAGCTGACACGGTTTGCGTATTTACAAATCTGAGATAAAGAAGAATAAGTCAGAAAAGGCTGATCGTGTTTTGAAGAGTTCGGCACGTTCATTTGATGGTGGCTGTTTGCGGCCATATCATGCAATAGAGCCGACAGGGCTGCGTCCCCAGCACCATTGGTGTTTTTAATTTCAAGCGGGCCACCTAAGTATGGACCAATATGAGAGTAGACTTTTACTGGCGCGTTACAGTCCGACTTACGCATTGCGCGGCTAAATTCATATTTGTTGAATTCAGGAATATTCCCCGGCAGTAGTGGAAGTTCTGTTTCGCGTTTGACGCTATCTTCCGTATAGCCTGCCATGTAAAGCCCGACAGGACCTGAGGTACATAGAACGACATCTACCCACTCTAATGCTTTGTCTGCGGCAAGAAGTGGGTCTCTTTCTCCGGTAAGTGCTTCGCCTTCTTCTTCGTTCATAGCAACAATGGCGATGTTTTCTTTGATGTAATTCTGCCACCACTCTGCGTTGCCTTCGATTACCCATTTTGTTCCCAAAGTAAGAACAACTGGGACATTTTTTGATTTTGCTATCTCGATTGCGCGCGCCACGGCTTGTGGCATAGGATCTTCAGGCTTTCCACGCATCAGATAAGAAGACACAACCAGTGCAGATGCCTTATCAAACACCTCTTCAGGAATGCTCTCAGGGCGAAGCTTGTTCATATGACCTTCGTTGATAGCAAACGTACGCTCGCCGTTCTCTGAGATCAGGGTGTAACAACGACCAATGGAACCTTCAACCATTTGCAAGTGGTTTAGGTTCATGCGCGACGAAGTACGGCATAGGTAACGGTAGGCAAAAGAACCGACTTCTATGTTGCGTGACATCACGCCAAGAAGAATTGACTTGCTGTCAGCGAGAACGGAGTAATTGTGTAGAGTGTTGCCAATTGTGTCACCCGGATACTGATGAGTGATCAAATCACGTTCCATCAGTTCCTTATATAGTGCATCAGCTTGGCTTTCTTCTAAAACTAATGAGTGACCTTTACTCAAGTTGTACTTGGCAAGGAAGTCGTCATCAACGCGCGCTTCAATATCGACAATCGTCTGACCAACACCAACGACAATTGGACGGTAGAGTTTTGGCGTTTGCTTCATTTGGTTAATGAGTGGATCACGAGCGTGAGTTGGAAAGTAATGCTTAGATTTGCGCTGTCCGGGAAACTTCATGATTAAGCTAGAGTTAGATATTTTCTGTAATGATATCACAGTATGTAAATAAAATTTTCATAAAAATTTCACCTTAGTGTGATATTGGTTGGATTGAGGTCGTTCTAATCAAGATTGGTAAACAGATCTAGCTGAAAGGTTAATTTGGGATTTGAAGGCAGCTTATTGCCAAGCTGCCTGGTTTATCTATTTATTGCGCCACAGGCTTTTCAACGTACGCTTTTGTTCCCCACAGAGGCACAGTGGAAAGACTATGTTTAAAGCTACCGTCAGTTTCTTTGGTAGTATAAGACAAATAGAGCAAGGTCTGATTCTCTGCATCGTAAATACGTCTAACTTTCATCGACTTGAAGAAGATACTTTTAGACTTTTTAAACACCACTTCACCCGATTTACTTTTATCAATCTTTGCGATCATCTCTGGTGTAATATCGCCTGTTTGGCGGCAAGAAATCGAGCTATCACTTGGATCCGCTAAGCTGAAATCTGCTTCGATAGACGCAATGTGGCAAGTGACACCAGTGATGATGTCATCTTTTAGGTTTTCAATTTTGATGTCCTTTAGGGTAAATACACCCAGTGACACGTCACCCACTTCGTTGTCAGAACAGCCAGTAATCAGTGCTGCTAGTAACGTAGCCGCTAGTCGTTTTTTCATTTTTTGAGCCCTTACTATAAATGGATTTGTGACGTCTCAGGTTGAGATTGAATGCTATTGTCACTGTCAGTAAAGCGAATATTAGCCTCTTCACAATAGATTGCTAGCATATCAGGTTTTTGAATAGTATATCGAATGTGGTTTTAAAAGACTTGAGACGCCAATGTGTTATCGAGTAAGCTGCTGCGTAATATTTACAAGTGAGTACAGGTCGGACCGACGTTATGACGATACCAAAGATTGCGAACATCAAAAACGAGTGGCTGTATCAGCAAGTCGATGTTGAATATCCGACCAAAGAAAGTATCGCCGGACTAGCGCTGTACAAAGATAAAATAGCCCATTGCCAATATGAACAGCTAAGCAAGGTTCCTCAACCTAGCGGTGTGTTCGGTGACGAAGATCTGTTTCTTGTCGATTTTCATCGATTAACAGTTATGTTTGCGCTGCTTCAATCGCGTCAGTGGCAACACCAATCGGATCGTGATCTTATCCTAGAGTTTCTATCACAAATCATCTATTCCGAACCCTGCAACCTCTACCTTGGCTTTAGAGCGGGCGAAGCCGTTGCCGCTGCTATCGTAACAAACAACGACGAAGAAATTTTGATTTCTGATGTTGTTGTGCGTGATGAGCAGTTTAGTCCACAAGATTTTATTTCAGATTTATGCCTTAAGCTGGCGATTGATGACAATAATTCATGCTGTGTATTTGTTGAGCGCTAGTCTGATTCGTTATAAAAAGTGACGCGCTTTAAACTTCTGCTTATAAATCTTTTCTAAACCAGTGAAATGTTAAGCTGGTCATTTCATCTACGATCAGGTGTCTTACTATTTATTTCAGTTAATGAATAGGGCAGTTGATATGAAGCAACCTCAGGCTCAATGTGTAATTTTTGATTGTGACGGAACATTAATTGATAGTGAAAGGCTTTGCTGTCAGGCACTGTGTGAAACCTTTCATCAGTTTGGTGCGAGCTTAAGCATGGAAGAGGCTATTCGCCATTTTGAAGGCGGTAAGCTAGCTGACATTTTGTCTGCGACAAAGCAAAGATTGGGCGTTGATATATCGATTGACCAGTTAGAGCCATTATACCGAGCGAGAGTTGATAGGTTATTTGAAGAAGGTTTACAGCCGATGGAAGGTGTATTCGATCTGTTGGCGTACCTTAACGATAGCAAGGTTGAGTACTGTGTAGCTTCAAACGGACCAAGAGATAAAATCGAACGCAGTTTGGAGTTAACGGGTTTGCTGCCGTATTTCGACGGTAAAATCTTCTCAGCGTTTGATACCAACAGCTGGAAACCTGAACCTGATCTTATCATGTATAGTGCCATGATTATGGGATTTAAACTCGAAGATTGCCTCTACGTTGATGACACGACAAAAGGGGTTGAAGCTGGTTTAAGAGCTGGCGTTCGCACCATCCAACTCTCTGGTTTAAACAACAAACATCACACTTTAGATTTAAAGATAATCAAACACCTAAAAGAGCTCGAAACATTCATTTAGTGTGAAATGTTGGCGTAAGCCGCCTTGAAGCCGATGGGGCGAAACAAGGTATGATTCGGTTTTAGTTGAGTGACGTTCTCAAAAAATGAACCGCATACTGCGCAAAGCATATTGTTGGTGTCTGACAACAAATACTCTTCGCTACCACAAAGCGGGCAGCACAGCACGTCGTTACGTTTCTCGTCTTTATTCATAGGGGAATCTCCCAGCAGCGATAATAGAAATATTTTTTATTAATTCTTTTTGGCCTAAAACAGGTTAGCTAGGCTGAGTTTGTCTGACAAATCTATTTTAGCTAAAGGGATCGTTGCATCGCTTAAGCGTTAAAATTATTCGTAAATATTGAGAAGCATTTCATATATTAGTCAGTTTTTCGTTCTGTGAAGGGAACAAAGCTCGCGTGGTGCGAGCTCTGTATGTGACCAAGGTGTTTAGGTTCGCTTAGCTAGATACGCTTCGTAATCAGGTATCTCAATCGAGACTTCTTGTTCGATAAGCTCTGATTGAATAATAAATTTCGCTGTCGCTCGGTTGGTGGCGACTGGGATGTTCCACACACTAGCAATACGCAATAGGGCTTTAACATCTGGGTCATGCGGTACGGCATTGAGTGGATCCCAGAAAAAAATCAACACATCGAGTTTCTTCTCGGAAATCAATGCGCCTATCTGCTGGTCACCGCCCATAGGGCCACTGATCATGCTCTTAACCGCTAGCCCGGTCTCTTTACTTAACATGGTACCAGTTGTACCGGTAGCGTAAAGAAAGTGACGTTGTAGCTTTTCTTTGTTTTCATTTACCCAGCGCAGTAGCTCGGGCTTACAGTTGTCGTGGGCGACAAGTGCGATATGTTTGTGTGCCGGCAGGGTACGCGTCGTTTTTTCCATTTAGACTTCCTAATTGTTTTCGCTATATACGTTAAATGTTGGTCGATACTCTGAAGGAGACAAAGATTGGGCTATCACCTCAGGGTTCAAATTTTGTGGAGTCAGAGACTCGATCGTCGGCGCTTGTTTTTTGTTGTAATCTTCTCCGCGCAAGTAGTGGGTGGCTTGCAAAATCGACATCCTACCTTGGAGTACCATTTTATCGGTAGGAGCGAACTCGACCTTATTTCTAAGTAACCCGCGGTACACACCGTGACTCAGATAAGTAGAGATGAGCTTAATCTCATTTGTCAGATTGGTGCTGCGAAGTTCACTAATCGCCGCTTCTATGGCCACCGCACTTCCCACTATATAATCTATATTTTTGTTATCAATCGCTATTTGAACTAAGTTGCGTTGCAGTTCTTTGTCATTGTCTGCCCAGTAGGTTTCGACAACATTAATATCGCTTGCGGCTATCGCTGAATAAAAGCCTTCTATAACAGGTTTCGTGCCACCACTTAATTGAGGACCTGGGAGTAACACAACATTGACCACCCCAGAACCAATAGGATGTTTGGTTTTGAGGTAATCACCGGCATAGAAACCCATCCAATACCAATTCACCCCAACTTGCCCTTTTAGTGCGGCTTGATTTGAGTTGTCGAGGGTGAGTTGGTTGACCGTTGCAAAAACCGGGATTGATGCGGCGACTGAGTTTAATGAGGAGTAGAAGAGCTCGGGTGAAACGCTGCCCAATATAATTGCGTCAGCTTGCCATTCAACGCACTGTGACATTTGTTCGCGCTGTTTTTCAAGATTAAGGTATCCACCTGACTCTAAAACACGGAGTTCGATGCCCTCTTTCTTGGCTTGGTCAACCATGCCGTAGTTAACCGAAAGCCAATAAGAATCCTTCAAATGAGGATAAATCGCGCAAATCATTGTCGGTTCAGTCGCAAAGCTAACAGAGGTCGGCACGGATATAGAAACAAGAAGAGCTGTCACGACCTTTAAAGATAATTTGATTGCAGAGATCAAAGACATACAGCATTTCATTGGTAATGGGCCTATAAACACTGCAAAATATAACTCATTCCTCAAGAGTTAAGAAGTGAAGAATCCCAATGTTATTGGCTAAAGCGAGTATTGGTCGCAAGTTACTGCTGGCATTTTTAGCGATGACACTGCTTGTCTTAATCTCTGCACTAATCGGTATGTTTGGCTTCACTTCAATCGAAAAAACTGAGCGTAAAGTTGTCAACTCCGCGATTCCAGCCATGATAGAGGCGCGACAGGTATCCGAGCTCAGCTCTCGTATCATCTCCTTAGTTCAAACCTTGTCTAATGCGAAAACTGAGGCAGAACGCCAGAAATCTGGTAAAGAGCTGTTTTCATTGCTCGAATCTATGATGAGACATATTACCCAGTTAGGTGAAGACGCATTTGATTCGTCGCTGCTGGATCGGTTGGAAAATGATGTTCAAGGTGTTATCGATACTTTAGCTAAGCTCGGAAGTACGGTTGAGCGGCGACTTGTTTTAAATGATGAGCTGCAATGGCAAACTGAAGAATTGCGTGCACTAGCGACAGAGCTCGAACAACTCACTCGTACTCAAGTCGCCAATACTTCAACGATTGCTGTCGCCAACGTGACACATATTTACGCGTTACTTGATAAAGACCAGCGGGAACAAGCCTATAAAGCACTCGATACATTGGTCGAAGTCGATCTGGATTTGGCTGAACGTTTGCACGAACTTCATTTGCTTGCGTTCAAATTGCTCAACCATATTGAAGAGACTCGTACCGTTTCAAACTTTGAACGTATTTTTACCATCCGCCATGAATTTAATCTCAATCTAAGTATCATGAACCGCCGCGTTAAGTCGGTGGAAGATCCAACGCGATCCAAACAGATGGCGACTTTACTTAAAAAATTGCAGCAACATGAGGGCGTTTTTGAACGATTAATCCAAGCTTACGATAACGAACGTGAAGCCCAGCGATTGATGCAAGTTACCTTAACCCAGTTTTCGACGCTCAATACCACAGTGAACAAATTGGTTGATGACTCTAACGCTACCACCGCAGATGCCGTATCAAAGTTGAAGGCCACGCTCGAGTATGCGCAACTAACACTGGCGGTGATAACGATGCTTAGCTTAATCATAGTGGTCTGGATCGTTTGGAAAGTGGTTTATATATCGGTATTAAAACGCTTAGACCAATATTCTTCAGCGCTGGTGGCCATTGCCAACGGACAATTAGACGTTGAGCTCACCATCAAAGGTAAAGATGAATTGGCACATATGGGCCAAGCGATCATCACTGCAAGAAACACGGCTAAAGCACTTAAAGTCGTCGCTGAAAGTGAAGCGGTTGCCAAGCGAGAGCTTGAAGCTCATAAAGAGCAACTCGAAGAGTTAGTCGATGAAAGAACTCAGCAACTGCAAGACGCGAATATGCGTTTAAACCAAGAGGTGGATAACCATACTCGGGCACGTGAAGAAGCCGAGCAGGCGAATAAAGCTAAATCAACCTTTCTTGCCACAATGAGCCATGAAATCAGAACGCCGATGAATGGTGTGTTAGGGACGGTACAACTGCTACAAGAGACAGATCTGAATCAAGTCCAAGCACAGTATGTTGACGTTATTAATCGCAGTGGAAATAACTTGTTAGCCATATTAAACGACGTTTTAGACTACTCAAAGATTGAGGCGGGTCACCTAGAAATCCGACCGATCAATTTCAATCTTCATGCAATGGTGGATGACGCCAAGCAGTTACTTCTGGGGCATGCAAAGCAAAAATCACTGCAATTAGAGTATTGCATTGAAAGTGACGTAAAAAGATATTGGTTTGGTGATGCCACTCGTATCAGTCAGGTGTTAAATAACCTAGTTGGCAACGCGATAAAATTTACCGAAAGGGGTAATGTTGATATCTATGTTGCAATCGACCCAGATACGGTCGGCAATGTGATGTTTGAGGTGACGGACACTGGCGTTGGAATCAGTGCTGAGGAGCAATTGACGTTATTCGAAGCATTCACTCAAGCATCTGGAGGTGTTGGCAACAAAGGCGGAACAGGGCTAGGTTTAGCGATTTGCAAGCGTCTAGTGGAAGCCATGGGGGGACGTCTCTACGTTGATTCCAACCTTGGCGAAGGGAGCTGCTTCTGGTTTTCTATTCCGCTTACTGAGGGCAAAGAATACGTTCAAGCACGAACGCCAACCAGCAGTAGTATCAAAGCCAAAGTTCTTCTCGTAGAAGACAATCCAGTCAACTGTTTAGTGGCTGAAGGCTTTCTTGCGAGTATGAATCATGTTGTCGACACTGCGATTAACGGTGCACAAGCATTGGCGCTGTTTAAGCAGTCGACTTATGATTTGGTCTTAATGGACATCAATCTTCCCGATGGGAACGGTGTTGATTTACTCGCGCAGTTTAAAGCATACCAAGCGCAGCTTTCACCCCAACTTTACACACCAATGATTGCGGTTTCGGCGCATGTTTACCGCGAGGAGGTTGAAGGTTACCTCGCGGCAGGTTTTGATGACTACTTGCCAAAGCCGCTTGATAAAGATCGGTTATGCCGTACGATTCAAAGTCATCTCGAAGGTCAGCCTTTGTTGCTTGATCAAGACGACTATCCGCAACCAGAGATCGACACAGAGCAGAGAGCCATTATCAATACTCGTGTTTTATTGGCCGATATGGATGTATTAGGCAAAGACAAAATGACACAAATTGTCGAGATGTTTCACATTGGGGCGAACGAAGTGTTAGATTTGCTTAAATCTGCGCAGCGAGATCAAGATGCTCACGCCATCGTTCAGCTAATACATAAATTAAAAGGATCTGCAGGTAGCTTGGGGCTCGAAGCACTATATGACTTGAGCTTAGAGATTGAAATGTCATCACAGCCGTTAGCACTTTACTCACAAAATAGGCAACGTTTGGCTTTGCTGGTTGAAAAGTCGAAGCAATCGTTAGATGAATTAATTAGATAGAGAGCATATGAACTGCATTGAATCAGAACAACTTGTAATGACTCAAATTACAGATAAAGACTGGGCCCTATTTGAACGGTTAAACCAAGATGAAGACGTTATTCGTTACGCCTTTGATAAACCGTCAACCGAGCAAATCCGCCAGCGTTTTGAATCTAGATTACCTGAATGGAAGTGGCCTGATAGTCATTGGTTGTGCCTAGTGATAAGTGAAAAGCAGACGGGTACCCCAATTGGGGTGACTGGGCTTTGTGTTTCAGAGCAAAACATAAACGAAATCGAAGTGGGTTATCTGCTACTACCAGAGTTTCATGGCAAGGGCTATGGCACAGAATCGCTGATAGCGTTAATGGATCATGCAAAAGCAGAATTTCCGATTAAAACGGTCAATGCGATCGTGACTGACGGCAATATTGCTTCGTGTAAAGTGCTAGAGAAAGCGGGGTTTAAACTTGCTGAGCGTGAAAAAGATGCCTACCAAATAGGCGGCCAACGTTATGATGATTTAATCTACCGTTTTCAGGTATAAAATCCGCTGGCGACGACAGAGAGTGTGAGTAGTGATTGCGCAGTGTAGTAGGTGATCATAATGACATGCCGAGAAACGCTGAGTGGCTGCGGAATCTGTCGACAGCAAGAACAACATCCGAGACAATAAATACAAACAAAAAAGCAGCGAATGCTGCTTTTAAGATTAATAACTTAGCTAAATTTACGCAATAGCGAGACTCAGTATTCGGCGACTCTGCTCTAGATCGATTGCCTGATTTTCACCAAGGGCGGTCATACCGTGTTGAGATAATTGCTCAATGACAGCTTCGACGGCGTCTTCCTTGCCGTTTTCGTATTCACTAAACTGAGTTGTGACGCCAAGTGACTGATAAAATGCTTCGATTGCTGCAATCGCCTGTTCGGCAAGATCATCCGATTGAGCAAGGCCAAATACATTTTTACCCATTTGCTCTAACTTAGCTCTTTTGGCATCGATTTGATTGCGCAACAAAGAAGGCTGTACGATGGCTAAAGAGCGCGCATGATCAACCCCCCAAAGCGCGGTAAATTCATGGCCGATCATATGAGTTGCCCAATCATGTGGCACACCAGAGCCAATTAGGCCATTCAGTGCCTGATTCGCTGACCACATCAGATTCGCGCGCCATGCATCGTTGTCGCGCTCGTCAAATTGCTCACCGAGTGTTTTCAGGTTTCTGAGTAGTGCTTCTGCGTAACCATCTTGCACCATAGCATCATGACGTCGAGTGATGTATTGCTCACACACGTGAACCCAAGCATCAACAATTCCGTTGATCAGTTGCTTCTCAGGCAGCGTTTTCATTACATCTGGATCCATAACCGCGAATTTAGGCTGTACATGCGGTGTCATGAATGACAGTTTGTCTTGAGTCTCTGCCTTGGTGACAACTGCACCCATATTTGACTCTGAGCCCGTTGCTGGGAGCGTCAATATAGCACCAAGGGGCACGGCAGAAGTCACGCGATGTTGACCCAGCATAATGTCCCAACCGTCGCCGTCATATTTAGCTGCCGCAGCCACGTATTTTGAACCGTCAATAACAGATCCGCCGCCGACGGCAAGAATAAAGTCGATAGATTGCTCTTTCACGATAGCGACAGCGCGATCAAGTGTCTCTTTAGTTGGGTTTGGCTCAACACCGGAAAACTCACACCATGTGTGGTCTTTTAGCGCATTTACGACTTGGTCATAAACACCATTGTTTTTAATCGAGCCACCACCATAAATGACTAAGACTTTCTGCTCTACAGGAATATTGGATTGAATGCTTTGGATTTGGCCCTGACCGAAGTTGATTTGAGTCGGATTGACATAAGTAAAATGCATGGTATTTGCCTCTTGCTGCCATTTTAGTTTAATGGGTTGTGCTGTTAAGATGCATATTAGTCTTGACTTTGGATCATTAAAAGGTCAATTTCTCCATTGATTTTGCCTATTTCTCTAAATTTAAACTATCAATGGAAAAAATATGTCACTGGCTACTTTAATGAAGCAATACGTAGATCAAAAAGGACTCGATCAACTAGAAGGCATGGCTAAGACGGAAATTGATGGCTTGTACTTCTATCGAAGTAGCACAGGAAACGCGCGCAAACCTTTTGTTTATCAATCTGGGTTGATCGTGCTTGGTCAGGGTAGGAAGAACATTTATCTAGGTAATCAACCCGTTCAGTATGGGCCAGAAGAATACCTCGTTGTTGGAGTACCGATGCCGCTAGAGTGCGAAGCGATAGCGGTTGACGGTGAACCTTTATTGGGATTGACGATCGATATTGATCCTCAAGTGTTGCATCGCCTAGTCAATAAACTTGATAGCCTCAATTGCTACAAGCCTTGTCGAGATTGTAATACTCGATCCGGACTCAAGTCTGTCAGTATGGATAGAGATATGCTCGACGTTTGTGAGCGACTAATGAAAGCGTTGTGCCATCCGGTTGAACATGCGGTCATTGGTGAGAGTTTGATGGAAGAGCTGGCTTATCGTGCGTTGATGAGCAAAGAAGGCAACGTTCTGTTTGATCTTGCCCGTCACGAAGGCCATTACGCAAGAGTCGCGAAAGCGCTTGATTATCTGCACAAAAACTATACACGTAACGTTACGGTGCAAGATCTTGCTGAGCATGCCAACATGAGTGTCTCTGCGTTCCATCAAGCATTTAGAAATGTCACATTAGCCTCACCAATCCAATACATTAAAAAAGTACGCCTAGATAAGGCGCGCGAACTTATTCAGCTAGAAGGGGTAAGAGTAGGGGACGCGGCTCGCTTGGTGGGTTACAACAGCGCATCGCAGTTTTCGCGTGAATTCAAACGTCATTTCAACGAAACCCCGAAAGCGAAATTGACCAGTTAAAAATGGGGAAGCAAGGTTTGTTCGTTTTACCGTGTTTTTTTGGTGTTAGTTGATCAATACTAACCATTAACGAGAGTTGTTCTCGTTTCCCCTTTAGGAGATCTAGTCAATCTTCTGCAACAAACCCCTTAATCTCACGAGCAAGGGGTTTAATTTATTCGACTAACTACTAACGCACATTATCTAGACGGCTAAGTGAGGAGAGGGGCTAGAATTTGTAGCTTTCTGGTACAACAACAATACCCTTGTCCGAGATCTTAAATCGTTTCGCATCTTCAATCGGATTTAAACCAATCGACGTGTTGGCTGGTATTCTTACGTGTTTGTCGATGATGCAGTTAACCAGTTTGCACCCTTCACCAACTTCTACATCATCGAACAAAATACTGTCAACGACCATCGCACAGTCGTTAATGCGCACATTAGATGAGATCACTGAGTGTTGCACTGAACCACCAGAGTTAATCACGCCGTTGGCAATGATTGAGTTGATGAAAATGCCTTCGTTGCCAGTGGCTGACGATACTGTTCTCGCGGGTGGTAGTTGAGGCTCATAAGTACGGATACCCCAGTTCGCTTGGTACAGATTCATCGGTGGAATCGGCTCTAAAAGATCCATGTTGGCCTGGTAAAAAGAGTCAATGGTACCGACATCTCTCCAATAACAATCCCGCGCAACACGGCCACGATCAGAGCAGAAGTTGTAAGCATAAACGCCTTTTTCTTCGATTAGGCTGGGAATAATATCTTTACCGAAGTCGTGTGAGGAATCTGATTTCTCGGCATCGGCTGTTAGCACACGTTGCAGCGTTTCCATTTCGAAGATATAAATACCCATCGACACAAGGCTGCGCTCAGGATCACTCGGCATTGCTTCAGGTTCACTCGGTTTTTCGTTAAATCGTTTTACAGCGCTGTTTTCGTCGATAGATAAAACCCCAAACGCGGATGCCTCTTTTTGCGCAATGTCCATCGACGCTATGGTGAGTTTGGCTCCTTTCGCAATGTGATCTTTTAACATCTCTGCGTAATCCATACGATAGATGTGATCGCCAGACAAAACGATGACGTGCTTGGCATCGCTTCGATTGAGCAGCCATAGGTTGTGATAGATTGCGTCGGCAGTTCCCTCATACCATTTTCCTTTACCGCGCATTTGAGGAGGGACAACTGAGATAAACTCACCGAGTTCTGGGTTAAACAGCGACCATCCGTCACGCAAGTGCTTTTGCAATGAATGGGACTTGTACTGAGTAAGGACCAGAATTCTTCTCAAACCCGAGTGCAAACAATTAGTGAGCGTGAAGTCGATAATTCGGTATTTGCCTCCGAACGGAACTGCGGGTTTAGCTCGGTCATCCGTGAGAGGGCTAAGACGAGAGCCCATGCCACCCGCTAAGATGACGGTAAGTGTATCCTGCATTTTCTATCTCCATATAGCGCAACAAGGAACATATCAAGATTAGTTCAAGATCTGCGCCAACCAGAAGAAGGCCGTTTAATGGGGGCTGTTACAGTTCGCTACAAAGAAAATGTGTGAACTTGGTGCATTAGTAAACCCTTATGCACCAAAACTAGGCAATGGTCTGTGTTTCGTTAACTGAAAGAACAGATACTTGGTTGCGACCTAAAGATTTTGATTCATACAGTGCAATGTCTGCACGTTTATAGGTAGCTTGTGGCTTGTTGGATATCTCTGTCACTCCCGCGCTGACAGTAATGTCCAGTTTGCTTTGCTGATTGATCGCGACGCGAACTCGATTCAATACTCGATCCGCTTCTGGCAAGGGGGTATTAGGCATAATGATCGCGAACTCTTCGCCGCCGATTCGAGCGACGATATCCGTTTCCCTTAGCTGTGCAACCAGACATTCGGCGACCTGCTTGATGGCCTCATCGCCTTGGTCATGGCCGTAGGTATCGTTGATTCGTTTAAAATGATCAATGTCGATTAAGGCTAATGCCGCACTTTCACTATCGCTGTATCGTTTTGCGAGCATCGCTTGAGTTTGCATTTCTGTGTCAAATTTTCTCCGATTCCAAAGCGAGGTCATTGGATCTTTTTCACTCAGTTCTCTTAATCGGTTTTCTAATTCAATTCGCTGCGAAATATCGACAAAGGAAGCGACGTAAAATTGAATCACACCAAATCTATCTCTAACGGTTTGGATACGTAAAATTTCGGTGATCAATGACCCATCACGGCGTTTATTGACCACTTCACCTTCCCATAATCCCTGTTCCTCAAGTACCTTCCACATATTCATATAGAACTCTTGCTGATGCTTACCTGAAGCAAAGAGAGAAGGTGGCTGCCCCTTAACATCTTCGAGCGTGTAGCCACTAATGCGAGTGAATTCGCTGTTGACTTGGATGATTCGGTTGTTGCGATCCGTAATGACAACGGCAGACATACCATTCATTGCGGCTCTGGCAATTTTACTGTCTAGGCTGTTTTTTTCATGGTTGTGATTCCATGTAACAAACGTTGTTGTCAGCAACAAAATAATAATCACGATGAAGGAAGCTTGTTGGTATAGATCATAACTTGCATCGTTGGTAAAGGTTGCCGCTTGTTCTAATGGCGTTCTGACAAAGAATATCAACTCCTTTACATGTTCTACATCATGCAGTTCTGCGGTAGTAAACGATATCCAAACGTCTTGCTCTCTGACCGTACCAAATTTGTTTAACTGCAGCTCACTCCATAGTTTAGGGTATTGCAGGGCGATATTTGCATCTCGATGAGCTTCAATCCTGTTGCCCAAAATTTTATCGCCACCGTTCAACATCAGGTAATAGCCATCGTCAGTCGTGACACTGGGTAAGTTGGAAGGATCGCGCTTATAGGCTAAACCATGATAGATACGATTGAGATCAAGATTAGCGATAAAATAACCTTTACGCTCACCATTAAGGGTAATCGGGTATATCACTCGATAGGCTGGTTTGTAAGGCTGCACCACGCTACCTTGTTCACGCTCTAGATCGATACCAAAATTACCCGTGTCATAGTCCCCTAATGTTTTGGCAAAGGAGAAGTAATCTCGATCGCCTTTATATTGCAGTCGTTCTTGATCGACAACTTCAATAAACTGCTCACCACTGTTGATGCGTACGATTTCCATCCCTGTTGCATCGAGAAATCTTAACTGAGAATAGTAACCTTGGGTTCGAGCAATCAGTAGCCAAAACTCTTTCAGCGCATCGAGGTTCTCATCTGTTGGGCGCAAAATGGCTTGGCTGAGCATGCCATTATTTGAAAGATAACGCAGTGATGCACCGATCTTGAGCAGAGAAGTTTGCAATTCAACTTTGGAGTATTCGAGCTTATTGCGGTTCAATTGCTCGACGTACTCAAGTGTTTTTTGTTCGATATGAGTAAATTGGGTATAGAAATAGAGAAAGGGGACGAACGCCAGCGCACAGAACACAGTAGCAAATTGAATGATAATTTTGGGACGACGTTTGTGCATTGAAGTGTTCTAGTTATTAAGCGAGTCAATAGAAGGCGTAGATTACCCACTTTTTGTTGTGGTTACTGTGAGCATGATTGAATATTGTTTGGATAAACGTCACGTTTATTGGATCTTGACGCGGGCAGAGATAAAAAAAGCACCTCATTACGAGGTGCTTGTGCCATCAATTGGGGGCGTTGGCAACAATATTGTTATGCCGCAGCTGTGGTTTGCTTTTGTTCAGCTTTGCTTTTGAGTAAAGCGTAGGTAAAACCAGTTAATGCTGTACCCGCGGCGATAGCAACCAAATACATGAGAACAGGCGTAATTGCATTTGGAATCAGTAGTACGAACAAGCCACCATGTGGTGCCATGAGTTTAGCGCCAAACAACATAGATAGGGCACCTGTTAGCGCACCACCAGCCATACATGCTGGAATAACACGCATTGGGTCTTTTGCAGCAAATGGAATCGCGCCTTCGGAGATAAAGCACAGACCTAGAACAAAAGAGGCTTTGCCAGCTTCACGTTCACTTTGTTCGAACTTGTTTTTGGCGATGAACGTTGCGACACCCATGCCTAGTGCTGGGACCATACCCGCAGCCATAATCGCCGCCATAGGTGCATACTGTTGTGAGGCCAATAGACCGACACCAAATGCGTAAGCTGCTTTGTTTACTGGACCACCCAAATCAAAGCACATCATTGCACCTAATATAATACCAAGCAGAACGGCGCTGTCGGAGCCCATACTGTTCAAGAAATCGGTAAGACCATTCATGATTCCAGCAACGGGGCCACCGACGATGTAGATCATCACCAGACCGGTAAATAGGGTGGCGACAAAAGGAATGATCAATATAGGCTTTAGCGCCTCCATTGATTGAGGCAAGGATACTTTTTCTGCCAAGAACTTAGCGGCGTAACCGGCAATAAAACCTGCAGCGATACCACCAAGGAATCCAGCGCCAGTGGAACTGGCCAGCATGCCACCAACTAACCCTGGGGCTAAGCCAGGGCGGTCAGCGATTGAAAAAGCAATGAAACCAGCCAGAACAGGTATCATTAGTGCAAATGCTGAACCACCACCTACGGTCATTAGCGCTGCCGCAAGCGTGCCCTCTTCTTTAAATGCCTCGATGCCAAATACGAATGATAGGGCGATGATCAAACCACCGGCGACAACCACAGGAAGCATGTGAGATACCCCTGTCATTAGGTGTTTGTATGCACTTTTCTTTTCCTCTGTCGTAGACGAGCTTGCTGATGAACCAGAGTGTTGGTAAACCGTCGCCT
Organism: Vibrio galatheae; assembly: GCF_000967545.1. GTDB lineage: Bacteria > Pseudomonadota > Gammaproteobacteria > Enterobacterales > Vibrionaceae > Vibrio > Vibrio galatheae. Next base: position 38,907 of record NZ_JXXV01000012.1, read on the forward strand.
GTGCAAAAGCGTTGTCCATCTCCTGTGCTGTTTTCTTCAGCGCAGGGCCAGTTTTAGTGCGGTACATCTTCTTGCCATTGAAACGCTCAAGTGGCACTTCAATGTCAGCGGCAATGATAACTAGATCAGCGTCGGCAATTTCTTGCTCGGTCAGTTGATTCTTTGCGCCAACAGAGCCGCGCGTTTCTACCTTGATTTGGTGACCACGGCGTTTGCCTTCGTCTTCCAGCGCTTCAGCAGCCATAAAAGTGTGTGCCACACCCGTTGGGCAAGCTGTTATAGCAACTATCTTCTTAGATGAAGTGTCACTCGATGCTGCTGTCGATAGTGTCGTTGTCTGTGCAAGAGTTGTTGCATTTTCAACCGCAGTTTGTAAGAAAACCGTGGCGTCTGCTGTTACCGAACCTATTTCGGCTTGGTACACTTTTTTACCAACAAAGCGAGAGGTATCAACGGCTGTATTGGCGGCGATCACGATAACGTCTGCTTGCTCAATATCCGCCTGCGTTAGCTGGACTGGTTGAATTACATGAGATTGGCACTCGATCTTGGCATTCCACTCTAATTTTGCAGCAGCTTGTTCTAACAGGCCCGCGGCGATGATGCTATTTGCTACACCACTTGGACATGCGGTAATAATGGCGATATTCATACTTATAACCTTCTGTTCCTTAGTTGTTATCTAAGTTAGTAATAGGGTTTAGCTCGCTAACTTTGGTATCGAGCATTATATTCTCCAGTTCTTGATGACTGGTTAGGCCCACACCAACTTGGCTGACTGCAAGTGCAGAAAGCGAAGTGGCGAAGCGCAATAATTCGTGTTTTGGCATCAATTGCATATGACCCCAACAGAGTCCGGCAACCAGTGTATCGCCAGCGCCAACCGTACTAATGACATTGATGCGTGGCGGCTGAGAGCGTAACCATTGCCCTTGGTTGAGCCACATGACGCCATCGGCACCCATAGATACCACTATGTTCTCTATCCCCTTATCGCTCAGTGTTTGCGCAGCGATTTGGCATTGCTCAGCGGTTTCTAGGTGTTGACCGACAAACTCACTTAGCTCTTCGTCGTTTGGTTTGATGAGCCAAGGATGAGCCTCTACACCCGCATTTAGTGCCTGTTTACTGCTATCAAACAGAACTTTTTTTCCGAGCTGATGCAGTTTCTCAATCCATATCGCACACTGATCGGCAGTCACACCACGTGGTAAACTACCTGCAATAACGAAGTAATCGTGAGTTTGGGCAAGGCGGAATAGTGTGGCTTCAAAGCGTGCAATTTCTTCCTGTGTAACTTCAACACCCGGAAAGTTAATGTCACTCACTCGGCCATCTTGTTCGACCAATTTAACGTTGATACGGGTTGCACCTTCGACTTCAATAAATTGGTTATTGACGTGAATCTCCGCGAACAGCTGGTGGAAGAGCTCGGGGTTATCTTTGCCTAAAAAGCCCGTTACTGTGACGTCGGCACCAATATCACTTAGCACTTTAGCCACGTTGACACCTTTCCCGGCAGCGTGAAGATTGCTTTGGTGAACTAGGCTTACCGCACCAGCATTCAGTGACGCTAATGATCCTGTAAGATCAAGGGCTGGATTAAGCGTGACGGTGACGACTTTATTTGTCTTTGCTAGAGTCATAGCGTCTCTCCTCAACCTTCACCTAATCCAGAGGCAATAGCTTTGCCAATAGATTCAAGCGCTGTTGCTGCATCTGGCCCCTCGGCAGAAAATTGCAATTGATGACCATGCTTAACCCCTAGTGCAATCACTTTCATCAGGCTTTTGGCGTTAACCGCTTTGCCGTCACCATCTAAATTTGAAACACGGATAGTCGACTCAAATTTCTTCGCCTCCGCAACCAACATTGCACCAGGACGAGCGTGTAGGCCGTGCGCATTTTTTATCTTAAAAATGGCGGTGTTTTCAGCGTCGCCAGCTTCACTGACAACCTCTTCGCCTTTGAATAGGGCGAGGATTTGTGCTGTGGATGCGTCTAACAGCTTGTTATGCTTATCGTTAAATACAAGTTTCGAAATTGTCGTTAAGATTGATTGGTGCGCATTGTTACAGGCCGCAAATGCGATAAGTGCGCGTAATTTTTCGCCATCAAACTCACAGTCGTTAGCGGTTGAAACGAACGATAGACCCGTACGAGTCACTTGTTTATCGCTCCCAACTAGCCACAAACCACGCCCTAAATGGGTTGGTTGTTTGGTTACTAGATCCGCGACGAACTCACTTCCGGCACAACCTGTATTTTTTAATAAGCCTCCCGCTACCGCGCTCATTTGCACCATGTCACTTGCTGGAAATTGAAGTTGGATAAGTGAAGCATCAAACTCAGCTTCTAGCTGCACATCGCCGTTGAGTAGGGCGATGATGTCTTGTTCACTCTTTGCTTGACGTAAACGCTCTTCAACGCCGTCAGCAGCCAAAACCTTAGTCAACTGTTTTAGAATACCCAAGTGTTCATCGGATTTAGCGGCGATCCCAATGGCAACGAAGACGGTATTGCCATCTCCCCAGTCGACGCCTTGAGGGAAGTGGTGTACAGCAACACCAGTGGTTTTGACCATCGAGCGAGTATCCGTCGTACCATGTGGAATGGCGATACCATTGCCAAGATACGTAGAGTTTTGAATTTCTCTGTTGAGCATGCCATCGACATAGCCTTGCTCAACTAACCCTTTGTTTGTAAGGCTCAAAGCGATGCTTTTTATCGCTTCTAATTTATTCAGTGCCGATTGTGACAGAGTAATGTCGCTTTGCGCTAACTTAAGCATGGTGCTTCTCCAGCTCTAAGGTTTTAATAATTTACAGAGCAACATCGTGCTCATGATCCTTTTTGCCTAATGCTACTGAATCGATTCAGCAAAAAGATAAAAAACTTGTGGATTCAGGCTACGACTCATCGATGAATCATCTGTGGCGAAACACCGAAATAACTAGCAATAAATAAGTGACCTTGCTCACTTTCTACTTTATGCTGAATCCTTTCAGCTTTTATACTGAATCGTTTCAGCTTATAATTCAACTCAGAGTAGGATCATTTATAGCGTATTATGATCCGGCGCACATAATGAAGGTTGAGGATATGACGTTAGATGAAATTGCCAAACTTGCGGGTGTTTCAAAAACAACGGCGAGTTACGTAATTAATGGCAAAGCTCAGAAGTACCGCATCAGTGAGAAAACTCAACGTAAAGTAATGGAAGTGGTGAACGAGCATAACTATCGACCAGATTTAGCCGCGAGCACATTACGTGCCGGGCAAAGTCGTTCATTTGGGCTGATCATTCCAGATCTTGAAAATACCAGTTATGCTCGATTAGCCAAATTGTTGGAGCAAAACTCTCGTTCAGCCGGCTATCAAATTCTTATCGCATGTTCTGATGATGAGCCAGAAACAGAAAAAAGTGTTGTGCATGCGTTAGTCAGTCGCAAAGTTGATGCCTTGTTTGTTGCCAGTGTAATTCCCGAAGCGAGTGAATTCTATTTGCAACTACAGCAAAAGGGGACACCTGTCATCGCGCTCGACCGCCCACTCGATGATGAACATTTTCCTAGTGTCATTAGTGAGGACTTCAGCGGAGCATTTGACCTCACCCAGTCGGTGGTGTGTGACGGCGTCACAACTCTTGGTTTAATTGGGGCATTGCCTGATCTTAACATCTCGCGTGAGCGGGAGTTGGGCTTTAATTCGGCCGTAAAGCAGTGTGGAGTGAGTTCAATCGTTGGCTATGGCGATCACTTTAATCGCAACGTTGGTAAACAGGTTCTCGAAGATTGGTGCAGAGACGGAAATATCCCAGATGCGATCATCACCACGTCTTACACCTTGCTTGAAGGCGTACTTGACGTCATGTTAGAAAACAGTGAACTCGCTAAGAAAGTGAAGATTGGGACGTTTGGTGACAACAGGCTACTCGATTTTCTTCCAATGAAAATCAACTCTTTGCCTCAGCAGTTTGAGATGATTGCTGACAGCGCGATGGAATTGGCGTTGAATGCCGCGTCTAAACGTTATAAAACTGGCGTCGAATTGATTTCTAGAAAAATCGTTGTTCGTTAAGCTTAAGCCCTGAATAACACAGGGCTTTTTCGTATTTTAAACTTAGTCAGCTTGATTAATACTGGAAACGGACAGACATAGTAACTTGCGGCCCGTAGAGTCCGTTGTTACGCGTTTCTGCTGAAAGGGACAGTTGCTGGGTCGAGTGAAAGCGTACACCTGCGTGAACCACCGACGAATCATCATTACGACCAAGGCGTCCTGTCACTTCAACTTGCTCTGTTAACCAAACTCTCAAACCAATGTTAACTTCTGCTTGTGTATTACTTTCACCACCGGATTCTTCAGTGTATTTTACTTGGTGGATAAGTAACTGGCCGTAGACGTCAGCAAACTGATTGATTGGGCCGTTAAAGCCTATACCACCTGCTATGTCGTAGTCTTTATCGAATTGAGTGTCTGCGCGAAGAATCAAGTGAGAATTTTCAGTGAAAAGGGTACTAAACTCTGCCCCTGTCATTTCAGGGCCGATCGCAGTTCGAACTTCAAAATAGTTATAGTTGAAATTGTTTGCCTGTGCGCTCAAGCTAAACCCTGCAAGAGCCAAGGCACTGGCTAAAATAATCTGTTTCAAAAGTAGTCTCCGACTAACAATAATTATTTGACTATGATGCTATTTAAACAATGAATACTTAGCAATAAACAAGCCAAATCATAACGTAATCGGAGCACGAATACAGGATAATTATAGAATTAGCAGTTGATCGACTTCAATTTCCGGTGTTTTACCGCCTTCATATTCACCATACAGGCGTACTTTAGTTTTTTCGTCGATGGGTTGAGCCAAGCGAATGTCATCGTCGAGTTCGACCTGAATTTCGCCCTTACCATCGGAAAAAATATAGGTATCACTTTTAATTTGTCTCAATAGATGGCCTTCGACGACAACGTCTTTTTCTGTGAACATCCCGCTGTCAGTGAGAAGTGTATCCAGCGTGCTAACCTCTACAGGCCCAATGTATTGAACACTATTACTCTTGTTGTGAGGATTTTCGTTAGCTAAAGCTAAGGTTGGCGCAAAGATGATGGCTGCTGCAGTGGCAAGAACGATGTTTTTCATTGTCATTTCCTTTGTGTGTCTGTGTTGGTCTTCGTTGGAGGGATTAAAACAAACTCAATTTGAACGTTTGCTGAGCGCGAAATTCATATTGAATTCATATTGTTGAGGAAATTAACCAAATACCGTTATTATGGGGCTAGAGAGAGATTCACTAAGTTTAAATAATTTATGCAGTCAACAATTAAGGCCTTAATGGTACAAGGGACAACCTCCGACGCCGGCAAGAGCGTACTTGTGGCAGGTTTGTGCCGAGTATTAGCAAGAAAAAATGTTAAGGTCGCACCATTTAAGCCGCAGAATATGGCGTTAAATAGCGCGGTCACGCCCGATGGCGGTGAGATTGGCAGAGCTCAGGCGGTGCAAGCTTTAGCTGCCAACGTTCAATCTAGTGTTCATATGAATCCGGTGCTACTTAAACCCAATTCTGATATGGGTGCACAGGTTATCTTCCAAGGCAAAGCGACAACAACGGTCGATGCGATTGGCTATCAAAGCTATAAAAAAGTCGCGCTTCCTGTGGTCATGGAATCGTTCTCTGTTCTGCAGGCTCAATATGATTGTGTCATGATCGAAGGTGCAGGTAGCCCAGCAGAAATCAATTTGCGTGAGAATGATATCGCTAATATGGGCTTTGCCGAAGAGGCCGATGTTCCGGTGATAATTGTTGCTGATATTGATCGGGGCGGGGTATTTGCGCACTTGTACGGTACGCTTGCACTGTTGTCTGAAAGTGAACAGCAAAGAGTCAAAGGCTTTGTCATCAATCGTTTTCGTGGTGATATTTCACTGCTGCAGCCCGGATTAGATTGGCTAGAACAGAAAACCGGAAAACCTGTTTTTGGTGTTTTGCCTTATCTGCATGGTTTCGATTTAGAAGCAGAAGATGCGATTAACGCCCAGCAAGTCTGCAGTGAGCAGAGCAAAATCAACGTCGTTGTGCCTGTTTTTCCGCGCATTAGCAATCATACCGATTTTGATGCTTTAAGACTTAATCCTGATATCAACCTGACGTATGTAGGTAAAGGCGAGCGGTTAACAAAGGCAGATTTGATCATTTTGCCTGGTTCAAAATCGGTCAGAGACGACCTTAACTATCTGCGCAGACAAGGTTGGGATAAAGACATTAGTCGGCATGTTAGGCTAGGTGGCAAGGTGATGGGAATCTGTGGAGGGTTTCAAATGCTTGGCACTATGATCCATGATCCGCTAGGGATAGAAAGTGCACCTGGCTCAACACAGGGGCTTGGTCTCTTAAATGTGGAAACGGAACTTAAGGATGGAAAAACACTGACTAATGTGAGTGGAACCATGCATTTAGATGGTAAATCCATTGCGGTAAGTGGTTACGAAATTCACGCTGGTATTAGCCAAGTTTCCGATCAAGCGCTGATCGAATTAGAAAATAATCAGCAAGATGGGGCGATAAGTGACTGCAATCAGGTACTTGGAACGTATCTACATGGTATCTTTGACCGTTCAGATGTTGTTGAAGCCATTTGCCAATGGGTCGGTGTTGAGAGCATCGTGCAGATAGACCATAGGCTTAATCAGCAAAAAGCGATTGACATGATTGCCGATGCAATAGAACAACACCTGGATTTAAAAGCACTCTGGCCTGAATTATAGACTTATGACCAATCTAAATTGTTACCTTTTCAGCTTATTGATGTGTGCGAGTTTTTCTACTCATGCAGAGAAACTGCGCGTGTATGCGGCGTCATCGATGACTAATGTTGTCAATGAACTGGTTACTCAATTTGAAGCTAATCAGCCTGTCGCTGTCTCTAAGGTCTATGGAGGGAGTGCGTCCCTAGCTCGTCAGATAGCGCAAGGTGCTCCAGCAGACATTTACATCTCAGCCAATCAGCAGTGGATGGAGTATTTACAAGGCCAAGGTGTTGTTGGTAGTGACGCCGTCACTAATTTGGCGTCAAATCGACTGGTTGTTATTGCTCCCGAGGGTGAGAAGGTACCATTCGAATTGTCGGATAGCGAATCTTGGCTTGCGGAGCTTGGCGAGTTTCGACTCGCGATCGGACAACCTAATGCGGTTCCTGCTGGTATGTATGCAAAAGAGGCGTTGGTTAATTTAGGCGTTTGGCAAATGCTGGAGTCGCGACTCGCACCAACAAACAATGTTCGTATTGCGTTGACATTGGTCGAAAGAAGCGAGACGCCTCTTGGTATTGTGTATCAAACAGATGCGATGCAGAGTCAGGAATCTCAAATCGTGGCTGTGTTGCCCGCGAAACTCCACACTAGAATAGTCTATCCGATGGCGGTTCTTAACGAGAAGCCACAAACCAAGGCGTTTGCGGAGTTTTTAAGTTCGCGACAGGCGCAAAACGTGCTGCTAAGTTACGGTTTTTCACTTGCTGAGGAAATAAGATAATTTTGCTGACGGAATATGAATATCAAGCGCTTTTGCTGAGTTTGAAAGTCGCGCTTTTTTCGATCTTTTGGTTGCTGCCGTTGGGCATTGCACTTGCTTGGCTGTTGGCTCGAAAGCAGTTCTTCGGCAAAAGCTTGCTCGACTCCCTTATCCATTTGCCTTTAGTATTGCCTCCTGTTGTTATCGGTTATCTGTTGCTCATTTTTATGGGACGTCAAGGTTATCTAGGTCAGTGGCTCTATCAGCATTTTGGGGTGGTGTTCTCGTTTAGTTGGAAAGGTGCTGTTTTGGCGTGCATCGTTGTTGCTTTGCCGCTAATGGTCCGTTCCATACGTTTAAGCCTTGAAAATGTCGACGGTCGATTAGAGCAAGCCGCGGCAACACTTGGTGCCTCACCATTAAAAATCTTTATTACGATTACTTTGCCATTGACGATTCCCGGGATTATCACTGGCACTATGTTGTCTTTCGCGCGCAGTTTGGGTGAGTTTGGGGCAACTATCAGTTTTGTGTCTAATATTCCGGGCGAAACCCAAACTATCCCGCTCGCGATGTATACCTTTATTGAAACACCAGGCTCAGAAACGGAAGCGATGCGTTTGTGTATTATTTCTATCGCTATTGCATTGGCATCGATGCTGATCTCTGAATGGCTTTCTCGATTTAGCTCTCGTCGTTTAGGAGCCTAACTATGCAGGGAATCGTCGCAAAGTATCAAAACACACTCGGCGAAGTCGAATTCGATATTGATCTCACGCTTCCGGGCAAAGGTATTTCTGCCGTATTTGGTCGTTCAGGGGCGGGAAAGACGTCGCTTATCAATGTAATTGCGGGTTTAACGCAACCTGAAAGTGGGCTTATAAGAGTAGGGACACACACATTATATGATTCACAATTAAGTATTGATGTTCCAATTCACAAACGTAATGTTGGCTATGTGTTTCAAGACGCACGCCTATTTCCTCACTTTAATGTCACCAACAATCTTATTTACGGCGTTAATGAGCAAGATAAAGCGCATTTCAATGAAATTGTACGCTTGCTGGCTTTAGACACCTTGTTGAAGCGCTATCCCCATCAACTGTCTGGGGGAGAGCAACAGCGCGTCGCAATCGGACGTGCTCTACTGTCGAAACCTGACATTCTATTGATGGATGAGCCGCTAGCTTCACTCGATCTACCACGCAAGCGCGAAGTAATGCCTTTTCTAGAACAGCTGGCTCAAACGGTTGAAATTCCAATCATATACGTTTCTCACAGTTTAAATGAAGTGCTGCGACTTGCGGATCATTTGGTTGTGCTAGAAGAGGGCAAAGTTGCAGTTTCGGGCCCGATTGAAGATGTCTGGTCGTCACAAGCGATGAAGCCTTGGCAGTCTTTCTCTGAACAAAGCTCCTTATTTGAAGGTCGCGTGATTGAGCACAACACACAGTATGCGTTGTCTAAGATAGAACTGGCACCAAATGTTGCGTTGTGGGTGCAGAAAATTGAAGGTGAGGTAGGTTCGCCGGTTAGATTGCAGGTCAGGGCGAATGATGTGTCGTTGATGCTTGATAAACCTAAGCAAACGTCCATTCGTAATGTGTTGCTGGGTGAGGTCTCAAAACTCGAAACACACAGTAATAATCAAGATAGGATCAGTGTCTCGGTGGAAGTGGAACTGTCTACGGATTGTCATTTAATTGCGACGATCACCGCATGGGCAAGAGACGAGCTCAATTTAAAACGAGGTATGAGTGTTTATGCACAAATCAAAGGGGTGAGCGTCACGCAACGAGATGTTGTGCTGTCTCATTAAAAACGCCGCAAAAAGCGGCGTTTGATTGTAAAGCGCGATTTATTTCGCAAACACATCGGTAAAGTCGCGCTTCAGGATCGGATCGCGACGTGCTTTTTTGATTTGTTTGACCATATCTTTAACACAGTTGTGTAAGACTTGATCCAGTAACTGCGCACGGTACTCTTCTTTTTGCTCTTCCGTCATCTCTTTTGGCAAATCGAGTGTCGGGAACTCTTCCATGACGTTTAGTCCCGCAAACGCTTGGCTAACTGATACGAGCGCATGGAACTGCTCGAAGTTATCCAAAACATTCTGTGCACTTGTTGGAAGTTCGTTCCAAGATTCACGCACTGCCTCTTCAGAAACTTCATGGATTGACGTTACCATTAGGTGCATAGCTTCAGGAACTTCATCAAATTCAATAACTTGACGAAGTTCAGCAGAGACCTCTGTAAGATCGACTTTTTGCTGTTCTGTTTGATTAACGTCAGACATGGATATTTTCTCTTAAAATGTGTGTATACCGGCGCTATCGTAAAAAATTGGGGCTAAAAGTCAACCTCGATTGGATGAAATGAACAAGGTAGAGTATTCTTTTGTTAAGCATGTGATTTCTTAGTTGTTTTCTCATCCACGCGAATATGAAACTAGACAGCTAAATCAACAAGAAACAATTAAGGTAGCGATTAGTGGAAATAACGGGCTCTGCAATGCACATCTTGCTGGTTGATGACGTTCAAATGGAACGTATGCAATTGGCTATCCGTTTAAAACAACTCGGTCATACGGTCGAAATGGCCAGTTCAGGTGAACAAGCATTAGAGTTGTATCCAAAGTTTGAACCCGATTTAGTGCTGCTTGACATCTCTATGCCTGAAATGGATGGCTTTGAAGTTTCTATGAAAATTAGAGAGTTGTATCCTGATTGGGTACCGATCATCTTCTTGAGTAGCCATGATGAACCAACCATGATCGCCAGCGCGATTGAAGCTGGGGGTGATGATTACCTGATCAAGCCTGTCGATAAAATTGTGTTAAATTCCAAGCTGATTGCCATGCAGCGCATAGCGTTTATGCGCCGTGAGTTAAAGCAGAAATCTGCTGAACTCGCTAAAGCGAACGAGGAATTAGCCCATCTTGCTGAAGAAGATGGTTTAACGAAAGTAAAAAATAGACGCTACATCGACCAGAAGCTAACTGAAATGATATATCAGCATGGCCGCCATCAGCTTCCTATGAGTGTCATCTTACTCGATGTTGATCGTTTTAAGCTATATAACGATAACTATGGTCACATTGAAGGGGACAAATGTTTAATTAAGCTCGCTTCTCTGCTTAGTGGGCTGTTTGTCCGAAGCGGTGAGATAGTGGGACGTTATGGCGGTGAAGAGTTCGTTGTATTACTTGGCTACACAGATGCGGATAAGGCAATAGAGAACGCTGAACGAATCAAAACCGTCATTGAGCAGGCGAGTATTCCACATGCTTTCAGTGATGTATCAAACATTGTGACGGTGTCACAAGGAGTGTATCAATTGACCCCAAATGGTCGAGAGTCGATTGAACAAATTTACGATTGGGTGGACAAACGTCTGTACAAAGCAAAGGTTTCTGGCCGTAATCGTTTTGTGGCTTGCGACTAAGCAATACAAACCTGGTTTCGCCCCCCTTTCTTCGCTTTATACAGCGCGTTGTCTGCGGCTTTAATGACTTCTGTCACTCTCTTACTTTCGCTGCTGTCTGCAACACCAATGCTGATCGTCACATTCACATGATCTAGTTGTTTTGCAACGCCGCGCTTTTTAGAACCAACCTTGTCATTTTTAGGCCGTGCGTCTTGATTCCTTAATACCATATCGTAATTCTCGATGGATGCACGAAGTAATTCCAAGTGATCGCGAGCATAATCAGCGTCCCTTCCTTTAAATAACACAGTGAATTCTTCACCGCCGTAACGATAGACTTTAGCGCGTCCACCGACCTGTTGAAGCTTGGCTGCGACGAGTTTCAATACATCGTCGCCAGTATCATGACCATAGGTGTCGTTGAACGATTTAAAGTGATCAATATCAACCATAGCGATGGTGAACTTGCTGCCAAGGTGTTTAAGGTCGGATTCAAGCGCCAGTCGACCCGGGATCTCGGTTAGAGTATCAAGAAAAGCGAGTTCGTAGCTTGCAGACAGTAAATAGACCAGCAGCAGAATACCCGCGAGTGAGAACATGGTGCTGGAAATGTACGTAACATGGAAAAAGACAAATGTTAGGGCAGACAGCAGAGCGGCTGAATAGAGTACGACATCGATAATACTGTTTCGGCTCAGTACAAAAATAGCAAATAGCAGCACCATAGCGCTGAGGTAAACAACCAAAATAAAGGGTAGCTTAGAGATTTCAGGGATCACATAGAGGAAGGTCTCATTGATGTTCTCAAAGCCACCTTCGTAGAAATAGGTCAAGATCAGATGGCACCACAGCACCAAGACACTTAGTTTAAAAAGATACAATCCGAAAGCACGAGTGAATAGCGAAGAGTCTTTAAAGCTGTATACGAAAAGAAGAGCAATGGGCAGTAATGCGGCCAACAAAGATAGCTCTAAGATGGTTGTTCCGGATGAAAGGGGGCTCTGTAAGCGTTCTTGAATCACCCAATAGGAGACTAAAAGTGCCGTCGCGACCATTGCGATACGACTTTGTTTAAACGCATTAGCGAGTACGATCGTAATGGCGAATAGTACGAAAGGTAATGTAGAGACAACACCAAGATTTGCATAGGTCAGGTTAATGACATTATTCATGCCAAAAGCAATAAAGGTCAGTAACAGCAAAGGTAACGAAACACGAAACCAATTTGTAGTGACGATGGAAAACGACATTCAGCCTAGCCTAATAGGAATATTTATTAATAAGTAACGTGTTAAGAATACTTTTATTTGATGAATTTCCAAGCTTTTTACTAAACTTATAGATGAAAATTGGTGTCATGTATAAATAGTGGACATGAAGTGGTGGTGAAATAGGCAAATTCATAGAAAGGTGCAACTATTTCAAACATACTAAAACAAACAATTGTCCCCAAAAGGAGTTGAAAAAGATGCAAATTAGTGTGGACGTACATAACTATATGGAGACCTTGGTTGGTCAAGAGCTTGCTAAACCTAAGTATGTTGACAACTTTGACCACGAACAGCTGGCAGATCTTGCATGTTTAGCGCTCTCTCAACTTCGCCCGGTCTATATTCGCCATGATATTGATTTCTTGTCGGCGTTACCCGAAGAGCGTTTGGTTGCTTTGAAGGACTACGCTGTAACAGCCATTGAAGCCGCGACGTCGATGATCATTGACGATCGTAGAAAAAACAGGAAAGATGAAGTCCTTGTTGTGTTTAGCAAGCAGCAGATGTTCGACGATAACATTGAATTAGAGTGGTATGAAAAGCCGCTCCTCAATAAAAACTAATCAGTATCTAGGAGTAATGTGTGGGTCTGTTTTCTCGCTTATTTGGTGGTGCAAAAGAGCAACCTCAAACAACCGTTGAACCTATAGAATATAAAGGTTTTCTTATTTTCCAAGAAGCATTGTCTGAAGGTGGTCAATATCGAATCGCAGGGCGGATCACTAAACAGGTCGGTGAAGAAGTGAAAACACACCGCTTCATTCGCTCCGATGTATTACCCAGTGAAAGTGATGCCAATGAGTTTATGCTCAAAAAGGCGCAAATGTTTATCGATCAGATGGGTGACAACATTTTTACGTAGATCCTCGCCAAATTGACAAGCATCATAATTTTAAGAGTCATTAGTCGTTATTCTGATGGCTCTTTTAGTATGTGAGTCTTACATAATTAATTGTTTTAATGAGATTTATTGCTTACTGGTTTGACCTCTTGCCACTAAAACAAGTGTCGATGAGTCACAAATTGCTAAGCATAATGGTTCATTACCATCGGTTATAAGTAATGATATTTTGTGTTTTTGTTACAAAGTACTTGAAGTATCTAAAATCGTTGGATAAAAAAAGAACAATCATTGTTGCGAATAGTCAAGGAATAGCTAATGCAAATTGGTGTGCCAAAAGAAATACTCGCGGGAGAAACGCGAGTGGCTGCATCGCCAAAGTCGGTTGAGCAGTTATTAAAATTAGGCTTCGAAGTCAATGTCGAAGCTGGAGCAGGTGAATTAGCGAGCTTTGATGACTCCGCTTTTGAAGTTGCTGGAGCAAAGATTGTTTCCACCGAAGAGGTTTGGAACTCTGATCTGATTCTTAAAGTTAACGCCCCTCTTTTCAACCAAGAGCAAGATGAAATAGCGTTGTTGAAAGACGGTGCTAGCCTAATCAGTTTTATCTGGCCAGCGCAAAATCCAGAGTTAATGGAAAAGCTTTCGAGCAAAAACATTAACGTCATGGCGATGGATGCGGTTCCCCGTATCTCGCGTGCTCAAGCTCTGGATGCACTTTCATCTATGGCCAATATTGCAGGCTACCGTGCTGTCGTTGAAGCAGCTCATGAGTTTGGCCGTTTCTTTACTGGTCAAATCACCGCAGCGGGTAAAGTTCCTCCAGCGAAAGTCTTGGTCGCGGGTGCGGGTGTTGCTGGTCTTGCAGCTATCGGTGCCGCAGGCAGTTTAGGTGCGATTGTACGTGCATTCGATGTTCGTCCAGAAGTAAAAGAGCAAGTGCAATCCATGGGTGCTGAGTTCTTAGAAGTCGATTTTAAAGAAGACTCTGGTTCTGGTGATGGCTACGCGAAAGAGATGTCTGACGACTTCAACAAAAAAGCGGCTGAACTGTACGCAGAACAAGCCAAAGATGTCGACATCATCATTACCACAGCGTTAATTCCGGGTCGTCCTGCGCCTAAGCTGATTACCAAAGAAATGGTCGACAGCATGAAAGCGGGGAGCGTTATCGTTGATTTAGCCGCAGCAAACGGCGGCAACTGCGAATATACAGTCGCAGATAAAGTTATCACGACGCCTAACGGAGTGAAAATTGTTGGCTATACCGATATGGTGGGGCGTTTACCAACACAATCTTCGCAGCTATATGCGACTAACATCGTTAACTTACTCAAGCTTCTCAGCAAAGAAAAAGATGGCAACATCAACATTGATTTCGAAGACGTTGTTTTACGCGGAGTAACTGTAATCAAAGAAGGTGAGGTTACTTGGCCTGCACCACCAATTCAGGTTTCAGCGCAGCCAGAACAAAAACCGGCACCAGCGGCCAAGAAACCAGAACCTAAAGTCGAAAAGCCTACTTCACCAGCTAAAAAGATCGCGGCGTTAGTTGTAGGCGTTGGTGCTTTCGCTTGGATCGCCTCTGTAGCGCCATCGGCATTCTTATCTCACTTTACTGTGTTCTTCTTAGCATGTGTTGTAGGTTATTACGTGGTATGGAACGTTACCCACGCGTTACATACGCCACTGATGTCGGTGACAAATGCGATTTCAGGCATCATCGTTGTTGGTGCTTTACTGCAAATTGGACAGGGGAATGGCGTTGTCTCTTTCTTATCCTTTATTGCCGTTTTGATCGCCAGCATTAACATATTCGGTGGTTTCACCGTTACCAAGCGTATGCTTGAAATGTTTCGTAAAGACTAGGGAGTAACAAGGAATGTCTGCAGGATTAGTACAAGCAGCTTATATTGTTGCTGCATTTTTCTTCTTTTTAAGTTTAAAAGGTCTGTCTAAACAGGAAACGGCAAGATCTGGTAATTACTTCGGTATCGCGGGTATGGCAATCGCGCTGATCGCGACGATCTTTGGTCCTGATTCGCAAGGATTTATTTGGATTATTATCGCTATGGTGATCGGTGGTGGTATTGGTATCCATTACGCCAAGAAAGTAGAAATGACAGAAATGCCAGAATTGGTGGCAATTCTGCATAGCTTTGTTGGTATGGCAGCGGTATTGGTTGGATACAACAGCTACATCGATGCGCCAGAAGTTGCGACACATGCTGAGCATGTTATTCACTTAGTTGAAGTGTTCCTCGGAGTATTTATTGGCGCTGTAACCTTTACTGGGTCAGTTGTGGCCTTTGGTAAACTGCGCGGGATCATTTCATCGTCGCCGCTAAATCTACCGCATAAACACAAAATGAATCTTGCAGCGATCATTGTATCAATTTTTTTATTGCTTCATTTTGTTAATGCCGACGGTAGCATGTTTGCAATGATTCTAATGACTCTTATCGCTTTCGCATTTGGCTACCACTTGGTCGCGTCAATTGGCGGTGCTGATATGCCAGTGGTTGTTTCTATGCTGAACTCGTACTCGGGTTGGGCAGCAGCTGCTGCTGGTTTTATGCTTGCGAATGATTTGTTGATCATAACGGGCGCTTTCGTTGGCTCATCGGGTGCGATCCTTTCATACATAATGTGTAAAGCGATGAATCGTTCGTTTATCAGTGTTATCGCTGGTGGTTTTGGCCAAGAAGTGGTGATATCGACAGACGAAGAGCAAGGTGAACACCGTGAGACAACCGCAGAAGAAGTGGCAGAAATGCTTAAAAACTCCAAATCTGTGGTTATCACCCCGGGATACGGTATGGCTGTAGCGCAAGCTCAATATCCAGTCCATG
Organism: Vibrio galatheae; assembly: GCF_000967545.1. Classification (GTDB taxonomy): domain Bacteria; phylum Pseudomonadota; class Gammaproteobacteria; order Enterobacterales; family Vibrionaceae; genus Vibrio; species Vibrio galatheae. Next base: position 54,808 of record NZ_JXXV01000012.1, read on the forward strand.
AAATTACAGACAAACTACGCTCACAAGGTGTTGAAGTTCGTTTTGGTATTCACCCAGTCGCGGGCCGTTTGCCCGGTCACATGAACGTGCTTTTAGCTGAAGCGAAAGTGCCTTATGACATCGTACTGGAGATGGACGAGATCAACGACGATCTGGCAGAAACAGATACGGTATTAGTGATCGGTGCGAATGATACGGTAAACCCAGCGGCACTTGATGATCCAAACAGTCCAATCGCGGGCATGCCAGTCCTCGAAGTTTGGAATGCGAAAAACGTTATTGTGTTTAAGCGTTCAATGAATACGGGATACGCAGGTGTGCAAAACCCGCTGTTCTTCAAAGAGAATACGCAAATGCTCTTTGGTGACGCGAAAGAAAGTGTAGAAGCAATTTTTAAAGCGCTTTAAGTCGCTAGATACGAGAAAGAAGCCAGCATAACGCTGGCTTCTTTCGTTTATTGAGTATCATTTCTGACATTGATATTACAATTCAATTTTATATTTTTGCCATAATGTTTTACTCTAAATCATAACTTACTGATTTAATGAATTTTTGCATTGATTAAGACAACAGTTAAAGTGATCGCAATGGGTATTGCGTTCTTATCAGGTAGTGTATTTGCTGAGTCCTTACCGGAGCGTATCGACAGATTTGTCGATCTTTTCGAACCGAGTCAAGCTACGGTCTCCTATGATATTCGCAGCCTGCAATCTGATTATCCAACTCGCTTGCTTACTCCAGATTCAATGCTGCCCCAGACTTCAGAATACCCGATAAAAGATATCCAGAGGCTTTACCAACTGGCGCAAAATTGTACTGGAAAATTGCCGCTCAGCCCTTTGATTACTGAACCTTTGGTATTTACTCGTGCGATGTGTAAAGGATCGAAACTTAGCGAGAAATGGTTTGCGCGTAGTGCACTTATTCACCCCGGTGGGGGAACCTATGCGAATAGATATGTTCAAATATATCCAGAGTATAGTGATGCGCTACAACAGTATATGCATATCAAAGAGCGTCCTTTAGCTCTCGATTCCAGTTTGTTGGGTCGGCTACAAAGAATGAATGAAGATGCAATGGTTGCTTTAATCTCTGGTTCGAGCATGTTTGTTGAACGCAATGAGTTATGGCTGCGCAAAAACGACAACTATTTGGTCTACCCAGAGAGCCTTTGGAAACAGGCGGTAGAAGAATCAGGGCTATCGTTTAGTCTGACCAATCAATCAAGCAGTTGTTTCGTGCAACGAGGCAATTTATGTTGGGATGTAGCTGATCATTCTGACATATTGCGAACCAGTATGGTCGCTTTGGTCATCGCGAACATATTGTTGGTTCTCGGTTGGTCGGCATATCGTTGGAATACCAAGCGGCAAGAGATGAAAAGCCGGATGTTGGTACTGCAGATTCTTACTCATGAACTCAGAACGCCAATCGCGAGTTTATCTCTGACTGTCGAAGGTTTTAGACGTGAATTTGAGCGTTTGCCCGAATCGGTGTATGACGAATTTAGGCGCTTGTGTGAAGACTCACGACGACTTCGCCAGTTGGCTGAAGCAAGTAAGGACTATTTGCAGTCTGACAGCAAACCTCTTGCAACTGATTGGGTCCCGTCGGTCCAAGAGTGGCTAGAGTTTAAAGTAGAAGAAGAGTTTGATGGGAAAGTAGAGTTTCACATCAATCAGGACATTGCCGCCAAGCTCAATGTATATTGGCTTGGCACATGTATAGATAATTTAATTCGTAATGCTATTAAGTACGGCGTTGCGCCTGTTGTTCTTGATGTAACAACAGATACACAAAAAATCACGGTTAAAGTACAAGACCAAGGAACCCTGTCTGCGAAAGATTGGCGACAATTACGCAAGCCATTTGTTAGTAAGAGTGGGCTAGGTCTTGGACTAACTATAGTGGAATCCATGGTTGGGCGAATGGGCGGTAAAATGTCATTAGTTGGCCCACCAACAGCGTTTATTTTGGAGATACCTTGTGAAACAGACACTGCTTCTTGTTGAAGATGATAAAAACTTAGCTGATGGTCTATTGGTTAGCTTAGAGCAAGCGGGGTATGAATGCTTCCATTCCGAAACTATTGCCGATGTTGAGCAATATTGGGACAAAGCAGATCTCGTTATTCTCGACCGCCAATTACCAGATGGTGATTCTGTCGAACACCTTGTAAGTTGGAAGAAAATCAAAGATGTTCCGGTCATTCTCCTTACTGCTCTTGTCACTGTTAAAGATAAGGTTGCAGGCCTTGATGCAGGTGCCAATGATTACCTAACAAAGCCTTTTGCCGAAGCAGAATTGTTTGCGCGCATCCGAGCTCAGCTCCGTGCACCGGAAGGTGAGGCGCAGGACGATCATAAAGTGGTCACCGTGCATCTTGTTATCGATAAAGCGACACGTGAAGTTTTATACAAAGATGAGCCGATTACACTAACGCGGACAGAGTTTGATTTATTGTTGTTCTTAGCCAGTAATCTAGGCCGAGTATTTACACGCGATGAGTTGCTCGATCACGTCTGGGGATACAACCATTTTCCGACAACGCGCACCGTTGACACTCATGTTTTGCAGCTACGCCAAAAGCTTCCAGGGCTTGAAATTGAAACTTTGCGTGGTGTTGGATACAAAATGAAAGCGTAATGGCAAACGTCAAACTCATTATGGGCGCACTACTAATGAGTGCGCCAACGATGGCAGCTCAAGTTCCTTGGTTCGAAAGTAATTCGCCACTGACGCAGGCTCATCGAAATTTGTTGAACAATGAGCTACCAGCGATGTTTAATTCGTTGGTAGAAGTCTGGCAGTTAGAAAAAAACCGCGCTATTGCTCCTCATCTCAACGATATATTCTTGCAATCACTCGATATTGATTGTGGTAAAAGCCTCGATAACCGATCTTTCCCTGAGTGGATCAATAACCTCACTGTGCGTAGTACTGAAATCCAAAGTCCGGGAAGAGACGCCTATCGAGCAGTAGTAGAAATTGAATCCAACCGCGATATTGAAGATATATCAGTGACACGTTGGGTGTCGAAAAATCTTTCAACGGACAATTCGTTTGAGCACGCACTTCCAACTAACGATCTAGGTACCCAAAAATACATCAAACGCTACAACCTCAATAGTCGAGTCGAAAGTGGGTTATATCGAATTGATGTTACGGCCACCGATCAATCGTCATGGAGTTCATGGTTGCTCATTGGTGAGCCAAAAGCAAAAATGACCGTTAGGTGGGATGCAAAAGCGCAATGGAAGGTTGAAAAAAGTGCATTGCTCAATAGGCATTGCCCACTGCCAAAGTTGGACGTTGCACTCTATGACTACGTTGACGGTGAGTACAATCAAGTTTGGGGCGAAAGTCATGACGCCGATTATCCTACCTCGTTAGATGGTATCGATGTTGAACCCGGTCGATATGTCCTTGCGGTGTCAATGAGCCATCAACGCTGGCAAGGGCCTATAATTGTTGAACAATCCCAAATAATTAGTAAGACCTATGATGTTTCTGTGGAGGAATAACTAAAGTTAATAGACAATAGAGCGATATAAACATATGGAACTAAAAAGTTTATACCGATTATGGAAAACAAAATTAAACTCCTGACTTTGTCTATTGCGCTCGCTGCGTGTTCAGCTAACGCCGCAAACTACGCCATTGAAGCCCGTGGGGACGCGATGGGTGGCGTAGGTGTTGTTTCAGGTAACTTCTTAACTGCGCCTTTCTACAATCCTGCCTTAACTGCAATTTATCGACGCAATGATGATGTTGGCATGCTCACACCAAGTTTGGGTTTATCGTACAGCGATGAACATATGATGGTGGATGACCTTGATAAAGCGGCTGACTTAATCGATGAAGCGATCGACGGCAACTATACCAATATCTCTGAGCTCGAATCTACGCTAGCAGCTCTCGATGGTGATGTGGCTAATTTACAATTTGGTGGCGTGGTTGCTTTTGCAATACCAAACCGCTATATAGCCGCTAATGTGTTTGGTAAAGCTTACGCCGAAACGTTTGCTCAGACTGATATCTACGCAGGCGCGAACAGTGCGACTCCAGAACTTAACCCTGCCATCAACGCAGAATTAAGTGCGGTTGATGCCGTTGGTATTGGTGTTACAGAAGTCGGTATTTCACTAGCGAAGTATCAGACGTTCCTAGGTCAGCATATCGCATTTGGCGTGACGCCAAAATTGCAGCGCATCTATACATACGTGTATTCGGCTAACTTAAATAATTACGACATTACTGATGCGCGTGAAAACGGTACTGGAGAAACCATGTTCAACCTCGATGCCGGTTTTGTGTGGTTTTACGGTCCGTTACGCGTTGGCTTCTCTGCCATGAATCTTGTGTCACGTGATATTAAGTCTCAAGAATTGGCGGCCAATACGGTAACTTCGAATGTGGATGCAACTCAATCAAGAACATTTGAAGCAAGAACTTATGATTACCAAATGAGACCGCAATACACGGTTGGGTTAGGTCTTGTTGCTGATTACGCGACAATAAGTGTCGATTATGATTTACGTGAAGAAGAGAAATTCACAAACTTTAATGACAATTCACAAATGCTGAGAGTTGGTGGTGAAATAGATATCATGCGTCAACTAAAACTTAGAGCAGGTTGGAATCGAAACTTAGCCTATGGCAATCTTGATGATACTCTTACTGCGGGTATAGGCTTATCTCCGTTAAACTTGTTCCAACTTGATATCGGTGCAAGCTATACCAATGAAAACTCAATGGGTGCTTATATTAACTTCTTAACCAGCTACTAAAAGAGTAGGTTGGTACTACTGGCACTGATGTTAAAATCGTAATATAGTCGGCTCCTAGATTTTTAGGAGCCTTTTTTATGTTTGACGACTTACCGCCTCTCACCCATGAAGAGCAGCAAAAAGCTGTAGAACAGATTCAGCAATTGATGACTCAGGGAATAAGTACCGCGCAAGCGATAAAAATGGTCGCTGAACAGATTAGAGCGCAAGCTGCAAATCAGTAATTGCATGTAAAGTAAGAAGAGCAGGGAACTGCTCTTTTTTTGTGCTCACATTAAATAGCGCACTATAACTAATTATTTCATGAAGCTAATAACACACCTTCCTCACCAAACTCTCAGATCCCATACAACAATTCGAAATATCAATAAAGTGTGTCGGTTACGGTATCGCAAATTTAGAAGTGAAACCAACATATTGTCCATGTTTATCAGTGGCTTATATTAGTTTATTATTCTGCCATTGCGATGCGTTAGGAGTTGTTCTGTAATAAAATTACAAACCTGTAACCATAGTCTGCAAGTGCTTACTATTGCCCAGTGCGATATTCTGTCGCGTGATCTTGTCACATACTGAGACGCAGTAAAATGTTTGAGATAGACGTATACTTGCCTTTTCGTTATTTTATTTAATGCCACTTTGACCTACGTAAAAACGTGCAGCCACAACATAAGGACTGAAGTGACGCTGTGACATTTTGTGAAGACAAATGATGAGACATTAAGGAGAGTATCTCGATGATGGAAAAAGTGTTTTGGGCTAACCCATATCAGACTAAATTGAACGCACAAGTTACTCATGTAAACGAGAATAGTGTCGAACTAAGCCAAACTATTTTCTATGCAGAATCTGGCGGCCAGGAAAGCGATAAAGGCACAATTGGTGGAATTCCCGTAAATAAGGCTATCAAGAGACAATCTCGAATTGTTTACCAACTTGAGTCTAAGCCTAATTTTACCACTGGAGACACAGTCGAGATCTGTATCGATTGGGAAAGACGTTATGCATTAATGAAGCTTCATTTTGCTGCAGAAGTTGTTTTGGAGCTGTTTTACAAACACTTTGCAGGAATCGTAAAAATAGGCGCGCATATTTCGCAAGATAAAAGCCGAATTGATTTTGAGTGGCCACAGAACATCAGCAAACAGCTCAAACATATTGAACTTGAAGCTCAAAGGTTAATCGATGCTGATCTCAAGATTCGCAGTGAATTCTCAGACATCGAAGACGAGAAACGTTTCTGGCAGGTTGATGATTTTGCGAAGGTCCCGTGTGGAGGCACTCATTTAAAAAGAACGTCAGAAGTTGGTAGGATTCAGCTCAAACGTAAAAACCTGGGCAAAGACAAAGAGCGCGTAGAAATCTCTTTGTGCTAATCAATGGAAACCTCAAACACGTGGGCTTCAAAACATTCGATGGCTTTTAGTGGTAAAAGTGCTCATTATGAAACCCAGGAACCGGCTATTTGAATTGGTAAATCAGTGCGCATTATGTGCGTTATGTTAAATAATGAAATGTATTTAAAAAGGCACTACATGCCTCTCGTAAATATGACTCATATTGCTAATTGAACATAACCATATTTACCATAAAATAGCTAATAACCAGTTCGATAATCTCCGATTAACTCACTGGTTATTACTCGAATTAGCCACCTGCTAGTTTCACAGTGAAACCTTTTTTCTCCAAATGCGCTTTGATTTTATCACGTGCGTCACCTTGGATTTCAATCGTGCCATCCTTAAAAGAGCCACCACAGCCACATACTTTTTTTAGTTCGGCTGCTAATAATTTAAGTGGTGCGTCGTCTAAGTCCAAGCCAGAAATGATGGAAACCCCTTTACCTTTGCGTCCTTTCGTTTGGCGCTGAATACGGACAATGCCGTCGCCTTTTTCACGTTGGGGTTTAGTTTCTTCAGGTTTGATGCGACCTACATCAGTACTATATACAAGAGTCATACTATTTTACTTACGTTGTTCCGCTTTTTGTTTCGCAACTAAGTATGCCTCTATGTGCTTCTGAATAGCAAGCTTTCCACCCTTTATCAGTCTACCGTTAAAGAAACAGTACCAAGCATTCGCTTCACCACTGTCATTTTTAATCGTATAGCCGTGGAAGTTCTCTTGGGCGGGTTGACCATCAGCACTTTTCTTATTTGCTAAAGAGCTAAATTCTTTTGGATCGATTATTGATGCAGTATCGCAAAACCAATCAATGCTTTTTTTAACGGCCGCCATGTTTCCTGACAACACTCGGTTTTTGATCTGAACTTGCCAAATCTCAGTAGAATTTCCAGCAGTTTTGAGGACAAAACCTCGGTAAGTAGCAGCAGCCATATTCGTTATTATCTTTGTATGTAGTTAAATTAATAATAATTGTAAATCTCTCATTATCAAGTATATTTGTTTTACAATTCATGGTTATAGTGCACAATCATGCGAAAAAATGTTCGCGTCATCACAGATGAACTCGAGAAAAAGCACTTCATTAGTAAGTTTTCAATCAATATAAGCCTCGAAGATATCGATAGACTAATGGACGGATGCTATGCTCGCAACTCGTTATTGGCGATGCGGAAAGATTGGAATTTATTTAGTCAATTTTGTCGATTAAAAGGTGTTTGCCCTTTGCCTGCAGCGACAACCGCTGTGCGTCTATTTCTCGAAAAGGAATCGAAACAGCGCAAGTTTTCTACCATAAAACGCTACACTGTCACTATTGGTTTGGTTCATAAAACGCTTGGACTTAAGGACCCAACTTCTAACGTCGCTGTGCGGAACATTTTAGCCGCTCTGCGTATAGAAAAGAGGTCTGATTCAGTATCAACAACCGCATTTTCCAAACAACATCTCATCGAGCTCACGCATCGCTTGTTGCCTTCGAAGAGTAAACGTGATGTCAGGAACCTCGCTATATATCACCTGATGTTCGAGTGTATGCTTAAACGTTCTGAGTTACGTGATCTTAATTTTGAAGCACTCGATTTTAGCAATGACCGTTACTCTGTTTGGATCGGCTCTAACGAGTACATATTGACTAAAGAGTGCTCAAACATGCTTTCTCGTTGGATTGAAGCCAGAGGAACGCTTACTGGCCCATTGTTCAATGCAATTGATAGATTTGGTAACTTAGGATCATTGCCGCTTGATGATTCGTCAATTTACCGTATTTTGCGGGATGCTAGCGATAAGCTCAACTTGGATGTTAAGTTCTCAGGTCAATCATTAAGAGTGGGTGCAGCCAACGAGTTGGCCTCTAAGGGAGTTAAAGTGAAAGATATTCAACATTTAGGTCGTTGGAAAAGTGCCGCCATGCCCTACCAGTATGTAGGTAACAAAGCACAAGCAGCACTTGAGCGTATGATTTACAAAAGCTTTAAACCCTGGGACTAAATCGAGCTTTTCACGCAGTCAGCCAAAAACGCAGCAAATGAGTGACCATTATGTTCTAACATCTTAGGGAACATAGAAATCGGCGTCATTCCTGGGAATGTATTCACTTCGTTAAGGTAAATCTTGCCATCTGGCGTAAGGAAAAAGTCGATACGCGATAAATGACGCAAGCGCATTTGAGTAAACACTTTTTCAGAGCTAATACGGATAATATCCAATTGTTCTTGAGTTAAGTTTGACGCTTCAACTTCTGTCGTCGAATGACTCGTCGCACTGTATTTCTCTTCATAGCTATAAAAGGCATCTTCTGGAGCAATGATCTCTCCTGGTTTGGTGATATAAAGCTCGCCCTCAAACTCGTATGCAGCTACTTCTAACTCGCGCGGCTTAACGGCCTGCTCTACCAAAACTTGATCTGAATAGTGAAATGCATTGTCTAAGGCGGATTGCAGCTGCGACAAGTCCGTTACCTTGTAACATCCTACCGATGACCCCTGGCGAGCAGCTTTGACAAACACAGCACCCCATTGAGTAAATACGGATTCGCTTTGTTGGTATGCTAACTTATCGTTGCTCGACAGAAAAATATAAGGTGTGTTAGGAATACCAAGTGCATCATACCAAAGCTTGGAGGTTATCTTGTTAAAGCTGTTTGTACTTGCTTCAGGGCCACAGCCAAGATATGGAATGCCAGACAACTCAAGCATTGATTGAATATCGCCTGTTTCTCCTGGAAAGCCATGAATACAAGGTACAACAAAATCTAATTTGGTTGAGGTTGTATTGGTGTTTATCGTACCCGCATTAGTATCTAAATATGCCAATTCACCATCATTGGTAAACCAGCCTTCTGCCTTCATCTCGACGCGAACAACATTAAACCCATGCGTCTTCTCTAACTGAGATTGAAGGAAGTCGGCGGACACGATAGAAACTTCGTGCTCAGATGAGCCACCACCACAAAGAAGAAGAATAGTTGTATTAATCATTAAAAAATCTTTCCGTGAAACAACAGAGATAATCTCAGTCCATGATAATAAAAACCTCTGTGAGTTACACGGTTTTACCTGACAAAAATCTGTAAAGTTATCTAAGTGAAGAAAATCTAGACAATAAAAAAGGGGCTAACAGCCCCTTTTCTAAAATTAGTTTAATTTGTTCAGCGTCGGATACTGCGAGTTTTTGATTTCATCAATGCTCTTAACAAATGGCTTCAAAGATCGAAATTCAGTAGGCAGTTCTGAAATCGCTGCTTTTGCATCTGTACGTGTCGCGTAGTCACCATATAGCACTGTATACCATTTAGTGCCGTTAACGACTTTGTAGTTTTCCCAAATTGGCTGATTATCTTCGCGTGGTAGTTTACGTGCAAAATGATCGACTTTTGTCTGTGTGCCTACCGCAACTACCTGAATCGTAAAACCATAACGTGGATTCATGGCTTGTTGTTTCGCCGTTGGAGGAATAATTGCTACCGCTGGTTTTGGCTTGGCTTGCATGCTTGTCATCTGACTCTGCTGAGCTGGTGACACGTTAACAACCTTCGCTACGTTGTCTTCAGAGATACCGTTTGTTGTTCCTTGCTGTGTAACAACGGGTTGTTCAACCTTTGCTGTTTTGTAATCCTCACGATAACTTTCTGAGCTTACGTCCGTCACGTAGTCGCTCGAAACACACGCAGAAAGCACCACTGATAAGCCAACAATCGCTATTTTTTTCATGAATTATTCAAATGCCTTAACTAATAACTACTGTAAATCATGCCGTTAGATAGACTGAGAATCAACCCAACAATTTAATTATATATCAATACTCTGTGACGCAAGGCACAAACTTAATCTGTACCTCAGTGATCAGATTAAAACTACACCAAAAATCGCAAGAATTTGCCAGTTTTGTTGGTTAGGATTGAACGAGTAAGCCCCTTGAGGAGCCATGTATGAGCCATCTAACTCATCTTTTAAAACCGCAGTCTGTTGCTGTTGTCGGCGCATCCATCAAACCAATGCGCGCAGGCAACATTGTCATGAAAAATTTGCTCCATGGTGGGTTTGAAGGTGCCATCATGCCAGTCACACCTAACTATTCATCGGTTTGTGGCGTTCTTGCCTATCGTTCTATTGATGATTTACCTATTGTTCCCGATGTCGCCATCTTATGCACTCACGCAACGTACAATCAAACCCTGTTTGAACAACTTGCGGTAAAGCAGGTTAAGGCCGTCATCGTGTTGTCGGCGGACATGCATTTCGCCAATGATGATGGTGAAAGTATTCAGGCAGCATGTTTAGCCATTGCGAAAACCAATGGAATGCGTGTGCTTGGGCCAAATAGCCTTGGATTAGTTTTACCGTGGATGAATTTCAATGCGTCATTTTCTCCAGTCACTGCGACGAAAGGAAAAATTGCGTTTATCTCGCAATCAGCGGCTATGTGTACAACCATTCTCGATTGGGCAAATGACAAAAATATTGGGTTTTCTGCGTTTGTTTCGCTAGGTAATGCGCTTGATATCGACTTTGCTGATCTGCTCGATCACTTGTCGAGAGACTCTCACACTGAAGCGATTTTGCTCTATGTTGATACCATCAAAGACGCGCGGCGATTTATGTCTGCAGCACGAGCGGCCTCTCGAAATAGACGAATCCTTGTACTGAAAGGCGGACGTACTCATGCAGGTCGACTCGCGGCGCAAGCCCATACCGGAGGCGATAACACTCTTGACATCATCTATGATTCAGCAATTCGTCGAACTGGAATGCTGCGAGTAAACAATTCTCATGAGTTGTTTGCAGCGGTTGAAACGCTCACCCATTCGGTTCCATTGCGCGGGGAAAGATTGGCGATTATTACCAATGGCGGCGGTCCAGCCATCATGGCAGTAGACACTCTGCTTGATCTTGGCGGGAAACTGGCAAACTTATCCGATGAAACCATAGATAAACTGAGCGCCCTACTTCCTCCAAGTTGGAGTCATAACAACCCGATTGATATGGTTGGCGATGCCGATGATGCGCGCTACGTAAAAACACTAAATGCACTGATGGATACAGACTGTGCGGATGCGATACTGATCATGCATAGCCCATCTGCCGTCGCACATTCTGAACAAACGGCGAAAGCAATCGTTGCAGCAATTCAATCACATCCAAGACACAGGCGATTTAACATCCTCACAAACTGGTCTGGTGAACTTACTGCCAAACCCGCGCGTGATATCTTTACTCAGGCTGGGATACCCACTTACCGCACGCCTGAAAGTGCCGTAGTTGCATTCATGCACTTGGTGGAATACAGACGTAACCAGAAACAACTGATGGAAACGCCAACCACGGCAGAACCAGTGTACATCGCAGAACTGAATGAAGCGAAAAAGTGGATTGAAGAGAAGTTGCTGGAAAAAGAAACAGTATCCTTGGATACCCATCAAATAGGCCCATTTTTACGTCACTTTAACTTTAAAGTTTTACCTACATGGATTGCTTCTGATTCAAGCGAAGCGGTCCACGTTGCGGAGCAAATTGGTTATCCTGTCGCGGTAAAACTTCGCTCACCCGACATCGCTCATAAGTCTGATGTACAAGGTGTCATGCTCAATTTACGTAACAGTAATGAGGTAGCAAGTGCTTCCGAAGCGATACTGGACCGCACTAAACTCTCGTACCCATCGGCAAATATTCATGGTTTGCTCGTTCAAGGGATGGCTAAACTTGCTGGCGGCGAAGAGATCCGAATTAAAGTCAAAACAGACGAAACCTTTGGCCCTGTTATTCTTATCGGGCAAGGGGGATCTGAATGGGATGAGTCGATTGACGCAGCATCGGCTTTACCACCGCTTAACATGGCACTGGCAAGATACCTAATCGTTCGTGCAATAAAAAGCGGTAAAATTCGACTGCAGAAATTACCGGAACCTATGGATATACAAGGCCTATCTGAACTACTGGTAAGAGTATCGCAAATGGTGGTCGATTGCCCTCAAGTTCATGAGCTGGATATTCATCCAGTACTGGCGAATGGCGCAGACTTTACCATCCTCGATGCCGACCTTGTCTTGAAGCAATATCAAGGAGATGCTCAACAGCGATTGGCTATTCGTCCTTATCCGGTTGAATACGAGCAGTTCGTTACCTTGAAAGATGGCGAGGAAATACTTTTGAGGCCGATTCTGCCTGAAGACGAACCACACCACGCAGATTTTATTCATAACGTATCGAAAGAGGACTTGTACAAACGCTTTTTCACCGATGTCGGCGAGTTTAATCATGAAGCACTAGCGAATTTGACCCAGATTGATTATGACCGAGAAATGGCCTTTGTTGCTGTGAGTCAAACTCGTCCAGGAAACCCAATTATCGGCGTGTCACGCGCACTAATTAACCCAGACAATACGGATGCTGAATTTGCGATTCTGATTCGTTCAGACCTAAAAGGAAATGGGCTTGGTAAGCTTTTGATGAACAAGATCATTGAGTATTGCCAGCACAAAGGCACCAAGCAAATGTCTGGTATGACAATGCCAACCAACCGTGGAATGCTGATGCTTGCACAGAAGCTCGGTTTTAACCTCGACATCCAATTTGAAGATGGCGTCGCTGATATGGTGCTAGCGCTGAATTAAGTTGAACAATAGCTAAAGATCCGTTTGATCGGCTCGGATCTTTAGCTATGTGATTGAAATACAGTAGATGGGATCCGCGCTAGTCCGTTGTTAGGCAAGTACAATATTGCGCCCTCTGCCAATAGAACGTATTATCAATCGTTAAATAGCGATGGGAAGTTGAGTGAGATTAGAATGACAAAATGGTGCAACAGTGCAAACGCGCAGGCCTTTAAGTCTTCAGCAATTGAATTAGAAGTAGAAAAACAGTTTTCTGCTCAGGCGAAAGCCCTCTCTCACCCTGCCCGGGTTAGAATCGTAAAAATATTGCTCAATCTCGAAAAATTAGATGGTTGCCTCAATAGCAATTTAGTTTCCGAGTTGGGTCTGGCCCAATCGACTGTATCTGAACACTTACGAATTCTGAAACAAGCCGGATTTATTACGGCGGAATCAATCCCGCCGAAAGTGTGTTACCGCGTCAACAAAAGTGAAATTGAAAAGTTTTCACAGCGTTACGCGCTGATATTCAGTTAGCTGATTAGTCTAGATAAAACTAGACATATGGGCAGTGTTCGTTTGTAGCCTGTATTTGAAAAAGTTGCTAGCGATCGGCTGGGTGGTTAACGCCATCATTAGTGACAACGTCACCCAAATCAAACGGATTGACCCCTTCCAGACAGCCGACGTTAAATCCATACTCATCCGGTGCGGATCGTCTTTGGTGATGGGTGTAAATACCACAGTTCGAACAAAAATAATGCTTAGCTGTGTTGGTATTAAATTGGTAGAGCTTCAAATGTTCCGCGCCCTGTAAAATGCGGATGCCTTCTAGTGTCACCGAAGCCACAATGGCCCCTTTACGGCGACAAATAGAGCAATCGCAGCGTCTTGGCTTTTCTATTCCGTTGGGCAGATCCAGCTCGAATACTACCGCTCCACAATGGCAACTCCCTTTGTGCTTGGGCAAAATTGGCGTATTCCCTACTCGCTTAATCATCTCTACTCCTTAAATTTCTTCATTCGACACTGACTTCTGCCTATCCGCTGGAAAGCGTTCTTCGTACAATTGCATAAAATCAGCTCGAATTAAGTGCTCTAAATGTGTCGCTTTGTCGGTTGGGCAGAACAGCATGAAATGAACGTTCTGCTCTCCGGTTGCCCCACTAGTTATGTGTATGTGTGGCTCCGCACCAGGCAAATCGACTCCAGCATGCTTCTCGATGACAGTATTGTATCTTGTGGCAACTTCGTGGAAGTAATGCGTATGAACATCGATTTTTTCCAACATAAGTGGTATCAAGGGATAGAGGTTAACAAACTCAGGAACAACAATATTAAAGTCATGATAAACATAACGTTTCATGAAGTTTAGGTTTTTAACCGGAAAGGTGAAAAACATACTATTGGGCAGTGTGGCCGTTTTACCTGTGTAGTGATACTGACCATGGTGAAGGTCAATTTCTTGAATCACGGTTGCCATCATGTTGTGCTCAATCACCTCGCCACATATCTTACCCACTTCTATCCAGTCACCGATTCGAAAAGAACGCGAGCTTGCACGCTGGATGGAACCAGTGAAACAGAGGATGATTTCTTTCGATGCCACAACGATTGCCACAGCAATCGCTGTAACAGACAACGCAAACTCATTGATTTCGGCCTGCCAAAGAACAAACAGCAGTAATAAGGTGAAAATGAAAGTGCCATTTTTTGTCCGTGACATCCAATTCCTTTGCTTTTCTGATACAAAAGCAACATCACCACGAATAGTCGATAAAATGGCTCTGCGAATAAGATATATCAGCGCTACGATCAGTGCTGTAAACACGAATTTATGAGTTAGAAGAAAATCGATTACGGCTTGTACTTTCTCCACGCTCCGCTCCTAATAGGGTTATTGAATGCTCGATGCCAACCAGCCGGCATCGTTATAAAACTTAATGATAATATTCTTCAATATCATCAGTTAGCGTAACTTCCCACACATCTAAGACAAGATCTAGCATCTCAACTAAATCTTGTCGGCTCGGTTAAAAATCTTGGTCGAATTAGCTATCTATAACGTGCGGAGGTGATAAATTCACCGAATGTTTCACACCAGATGATCACGGTATTGTACTCATCGGTAGGAAAATTCTGAGGTAGATCAATGGAGAATCGGTCGAAGCTTTTTACTTCACCGATTTGCACCATTGAGAGTTTTTTCGCGTTGAATTCTGACTCAGTTTCGACAAACGCGGGAGAAAAATAGAGTTTGTAATCGGGCCCCGGAGCTAGTTCGCCAACAAAAGCGATTTTATCAACACTGATTGATACAGAACCTTCCCCCCAATGAAGAAAGTCGCTGCCTTTACGATCTTTTTGAAAGCTAGCAGTGTAAATAGCTCGATTAGTCACGCTTTGCACATCTTCCATGCTCGGTGCTATCGGCTGGGTAAGAATGGGTAACGCGTAAATACCAAGTGCGAAACCCATTCCTACACATAAAGTATGCGTCAGCAGTAAAAAGATCCTTTTCATCCCGATATCCACGTGTAATCACTCTACGGATAAATGTATATGAATTTCAAAGAAATAACAGGTAAAGGTTTTACTTTAGCGATAATTTAATGCGGTTTTTTCTGCCAGCCTCACAATCACATTGACGGTCTGTTCCATGCCTTCGATAGAGATAAACTCGTGGATCCCATGAAAGTTATAACCCGCAGTAAATATATTTGGACATGGTAGTCCCATGAACGACAGTCTTGCTCCATCTGTACCGCCACGGATGGGTTTTACTTGAGGTTCTACATTGCAATCGATCATCGCTTGCTTAGCTAACTCAATCACGTGTGGATAAGGTTCGACTTGTTCACGCATATTGAAATAGCTGTCGGTGAGTTTAAGCTCAACTCTCCCTTGCTTTAACGTTGAATTAAGC
Source organism: Vibrio galatheae (assembly GCF_000967545.1). Lineage (GTDB taxonomy): Bacteria > Pseudomonadota > Gammaproteobacteria > Enterobacterales > Vibrionaceae > Vibrio > Vibrio galatheae. Next base: position 70,517 of record NZ_JXXV01000012.1, read on the forward strand.
TGCTAAACTTTCTCTATCATAAATTGCGTTTGCAAGCCCGAGTTGTTCTAGTTCTTGTTTTAGAAATTGTGCGAACGTAATTTGCCCTTCGCTGCTTGGGCAATCAAGATTTGACGGGTTTGATTGAGTGTTGAAAGACACATAGCGTAAAAAACGTTGTACTAATTCATTCATAGCGATAACTCTTATTATTCTGTTTCTAAACAATAATCTGACAACATATCCTACTATTTTCCACACTGTGAGTTTTGCTGCAAATCAGTTTTTGAACAAACAACCTAATCGTAATGTCTGAATCTTCCATCGAAGTTTTGCTTTGAATTTTGCGCACGCAGACGTATATATGCTGCGACTGACAATATGCCCATTGTTGCTGTTAAACTTTGAACAAAGATCACAAATCGTTTTCAAATGTATGACAAAATCTTTTATAACCATGGCGCTTTTTTTTATAGCATCTAGTGTTATATAAGTATTTTTAATCGGTAACTTGTCAATACAAATTCAATCTCTAACAACATCAATGGCTAAACGAGAAATCGTTACGAATCGCGCCTCGCAACTTAGCGAGGCGCTTTTATTCTGTCTTCCAAGTAGTAATTTCCAACTAAATCGTTAAAATACCTGCCCACTTATATTTGTGAGAGTACAAGCATGCAGAGCGACTACACATACAACTGTTTATCTCAGATGGCTAAAGAAGAGTTAGAAGAGCTAAGTTTAAGGTTGATTCACCGCCTTGTTCCAGAAGAGTCAATGAACGAGCTGTTTACCTTTGATCAAGATGAGACAGAAAACGAAGATAAGCTCCAAGAAGTGCAGTTTGATGCTATGTTGCGTATGAATGCTATCGCACTAAGCGAACTCCCTGCCCTGTTTGAAGAGTCTCAAAGCAAAGCACAAAATATAGTGAGGATGCAACGTCTGTTGCTTTGGCATTTTTACGCGGTTTCATTTCACCTTGAACGAGCGATTCCACTTGAAACACACTGTAACCACGTCGAAGTGATCGTTAAGCAAAGCCCGCATAATGCCCTAGAGTGGGTAACTACCTTAACCGACTTACTGCGCCAGTATTCGAAAATCGCCACCGCGGTTTGAGCCCCTAGGCGCATTCCATATTTCTACAAACCGAGCATCGAATGCTCGGTTTTTTGTTTCTCACGATCTGGATAATCCTGCCCATCTAAATTTTGGTTAGATTAAAGGTTGCCCACCTAACATCTGCGTCTACTAGCGCGAACGCCAACCTGAATTGAAAATGACATGCGTTGATAGCGCTATAATCTGATTGCCTTAATCTCGTCACCCGCTATCTTGCATAAAACCAAACAACTTTCTTTAGAATTCGAGCTCATAACGAGCTTTCCTGTAGAGTCCCAAATTGAGTTGTCACCGCAGCTTGCCCAACCACCCGTCATTGAAATATGGTTACTTAAAACAACGGGGAAACCTTGTTCCAAGGCAATTGTTGATAAAATCTTAGAATCGGTTTCAAAACCGCTATCTGAAATCAAAGCACTGACCACATAAATATCTGCACCCAACGTTTTAGCCTGTCGAGAATGCTGTTGTTTGGTAAAGTCCGCACAAATAGCCAGTGCGATTTGATGACCATTAACGGTAAAAGAATAGTCTTCCGAACCAGATGAGCAATACTCATCCTCACCAACGTGAAGATGTTGCTTTGAGTAAAACTCTACTGTGCCATCAGGAAAACAGACTACAGCGCCTATTGTTGGCTTTTCATCATCACCATTGGTTAATGGACACCCAGCTATGACGATAATGTCATTTTCAATTGCAGCTTGAGAGAGTTGTTTGAAGTTTGCTGGCTCGGGAAGCTCAGCAAGCTCGGAAGCTAAATCTAGCTCATAGCCAGTCAGTGATAACTCAGGGAAAACAACGACATCCGCATTATGTTTAGACGATCGTTCAATCATTTCAAAGTGATGATTTAGGTTGCCACTTAAGTCACCTCTTGCAACTGGGATTTGCGCCAAGCTTATCGTTACACCAGTATTCAAGTTTCCTCCTTAAGACTTAACGCCCTTTTATTGGGCAAACAACGCATAACACAAAACCGCTGAGCAAGGGTCTCTTCTCTTCAACCGTTTGTATAATGCATCGAACTTAGATGCCTTTTTTGATTATCAATAATACGAGCTATATTACGCGTAAAGCCTATCATCAACTGTTCAAAGTCATGAAGGTGATAAATTAAATTACTAGAAATTTGTGACCAGAGTGCTGAAACAAAAAACGCCCCTTTCGGAGCGTTTCAGAATCAATATTGGGTTATTCCCAATCAAGGATCACTTTGCCAGACTGTCCGCTACGCATGACGTCGAAGCCTTGTTGGAAGTCATCAACTTTGTAGTGGTGTGTGATGATTGGCGATAAATCTAGGCCAGATTGAATCAATGAAGCCATCTTATACCAAGTTTCGAACATCTCACGGCCGTAGATCCCCTTGATCACCAAGCCTTTGAAGATCACTTGGTTCCAGTCGATGCCCATATCTGATGGTGGAATACCTAGCAGAGCAATGCGCCCGCCGTGGTTCATTGTGGTTAGCATTGAGTTAAATGCTGCTGGGTTACCTGACATTTCTAGACCAACATCGAAGCCTTCTGTCATGCCGAGTTCAGCCATCACATCTTCTAGCTTTTCTTCCGCGACGTTTACCGCGCGAGTTACGCCCATCTTACGAGCAAGCTCTAGGCGGTATTCGTTTACATCTGTGATCACAACATGACGTGCACCAACGTGTTTGGCAACCGCTGCAGCCATGATACCGATAGGGCCAGCACCTGTGATAAGCACGTCTTCACCGACTAGATCGAAAGAAAGCGCAGTGTGAACTGCGTTGCCAAACGGGTCGAAGATAGACGCGAGATCGTCAGAGATACCTTCAGGGATCTTAAACGCGTTGAACGCAGGGATCACTAGGTATTCTGCGAATGCACCTTCACGGTTTACACCTACACCAATGGTGTTACGACATAGGTGAGTACGACCGCCACGACAGTTACGGCAGTGACCACAAGTGATGTGACCTTCGCCAGATACGCGGTCGCCAATTTCAAAGCCACGAACTTCCTGACCAATCGCCACGACTTCACCAACGTATTCGTGGCCGACCACCATAGGAACCGGAATCGTCTTTTGTGACCATTCATCCCAGTTGTAGATGTGTACATCTGTACCACAGATAGCGGTTTTCTTAATTTTGATCAGAATGTCGTTATGACCAACTTCAGGTTTCTCAACCTCAGTCATCCAGATGCCTTCTTCAGGCTTTAGCTTTGATAGTGCTTTAATTTTCATAGTATTCACCAAACATTGCCTCGCTCTATGCGCGACAAAAAATTGTTCCACCAACGATGTTTAAAGAAGCGGCAGTGGCTTCCCTATAAACCTACTTACCAAGGGTTGGGAAAGCCTTTTACCTTTAGTATTCTTCAAACTTAGATGATGCCCATGTCTTTACCAACTTGGATGAACGCATCGATAGCACGATCGAGTTGCTCACGAGAGTGTGCGGCTGACATTTGCGTACGGATGCGAGCTTGGCCTTTTGGCACGACAGGGAAAGAGAAACCGATTACATAGATGCCCTTCTCTAGTGCTCGTTCGGCGAACTCAGCAGCTACTTTTGCATCACCTAACATGATTGGGATGATCGCGTGGTCAGCACCACCCATAGTGAAGCCCGCACCTTCCATACGTGCGCGGAAGTGTGCTGCGTTTTCCCATAGGCGGTCACGTAGATCGCCGCTCTCTTCAAGTAGATCAAGAACGCGGATAGACGCATTTACGATTGCAGGTGCAACAGAGTTAGAGAATAGGTATGGACGAGAGCGCTGACGTAGCCAGTCGATCACTTCCGCTTTGCCCGCAGTGTAACCGCCTGAAGCGCCGCCCATTGCTTTACCCAGCGTACCAGTGATGATATCGATACGGTCAACAACGTTGTGGTACTCGTGCGTACCTGCGCCAGTTTTACCCATAAAACCCACTGCGTGAGAGTCATCAACCATAGTTAATGCACCGTGCTTCTCTGCGAGATCGCAGATAGCAGGAAGGTTTGCAACCACACCATCCATAGAGAACACACCGTCGGTTACGATTAGAATGTGGCGAGCACCTGCTTCTTTCGCTGCGATCAGTTGCTGCTCTAGCTCTTCCATATTATTGTTTGAGTAACGGAAACGCATCGCTTTACATAGACGAACACCGTCGATGATTGAAGCATGGTTTAGCGCATCAGAAATGATGGCATCTTCTTTACCTAGAATGGTCTCGAACAGACCTGCGTTGGCATCAAAACAAGAGGTGTAAAGGATGGTATCTTCTTTGCCTAAGAATTTAGACAGTTTTTGTTCTAGCTCTTTGTGGATATCTTGAGTACCACAGATAAAACGAACTGACGCCATACCAAAACCGTGAACGTCCATGCCCTCTTTACCCGCTTCGATAAGTGCTGGGTGGTTCGCTAGGCCAAGATAGTTGTTAGCACAGAAGTTCAGTACTTCTTCGCCTGAAGCAATTTTTACCGCAGCCTGTTGCTGAGAAGTGATAACACGCTCTGATTTGTAAAGACCTTCAGCCTTTACTTCTTCAATTTGGTTTTGAATTTGTTCGTAGAATGCAGAAGACATTTCAAATTCCTTCCTAGTTATTATTTATATGTGCTTAAACGCTTGGCTCAAGCCAAAATGATGTTTTAAGTGTAATCCAACATCGCGAAATCCATTATCCCGCCAAGCGGAAAAACATTAGTGAACATGAGGCACAAATAATGCTGTTTGTTGATGACGATTAACTCACTAGCCGTTAAAATGGCGCTAAACCCTGCAACGTAAATGAAAATGAAAAATACCAAGCTCATTGCACTCTTACCTGATTTAGCCAGTTTTATCCTAATCGTTGATGAAGGTAGTTTTACTGCTGCAGCCAAAACTCTCAATGTCACCCCTTCTGCGTTAAGCAAGTTAGTTACGCGTTTAGAAACCTCTCTGTCGGTTAAATTGTTTGAACGAACGACACGTAAGCTCATTATCACCCGATCAGGTCAGCAGGTGTACGATCAAGCGCTGGTCATGGTTAACGCAGCGCAACGAGCGGTAGAATTATCAACGACCGATCATCAGGAAATGTCTGGTGCATTAACTGTCGCAGCACCTGAAGCGTTTTTGAATTCAGTACTCCAACCCCATGTTGTCCCTTTTTTGCAAAAATACCCCGAAATTCAGTTAAAACTGCGGGTCGCGGATGGCGAAATCGATTTGATTCGTGATGGAATAGATGTGGCGTTTAAGCTAACCGATAAACCAGATGAAAATTTGGTGCTGAAGGAAGTGAGCAAAACTAACCTAGTGTTGTGTGCCAGCCCGGCTTACATCGATAAAAATGGTATGCCCACCCACCCAACCGATCTTAATCATCATGACTGCCTCTACTTAGCGGAAACCAACACAGACCACATATGGGACTTTTTTAAAGACGATGAATATCATTCGATTGCCGTTTCTGGTCGCTATGCAGTTAACCACTCTCAAATGCGTTTAACTGGTGTGAAAAATGCCCTCGGAATTGGCATATTTCATGATTTTGTTGTGGCGGATGCGTTAGCCAACGAAGAAGTCATTCCTATTCTCGCCGATTGGACGTTAAAAAGTAACTACCACGGCGCTATTGCAATGCAGTACCCACAAACAAAATACATGCCTGCGCGACTGAGAGGGTTTATTGATTATATGGCGTTGCAGCTAGGTGCAAATGAATAAAGCCCCATTGCTAGGGCTTTGAATTATTGTTTAGCTGAAGTATTGCGCCAACCTCGCGTTTTTACGCACAATCAGTGCATCTAAACAAAACATGGCGATAATAGTCAGCCCTGCAAGTGGAAATAATATACTGGTGGCAATAACACTTGCTAAGCCTACTTTCCAAACACCTTCTTCAACAAATCGTGGGGGAACGCCTAATTTTCCTTGATTTACTGGACGTCTAACCCACCACATAGCCACGCCAGTCATTGATATTATGACCAACGCAACACAAAAAAGAGCGTTTAACATCTTGTTTATCAAGCTTAAGTCCCCTTGATGCAAAGAAACCCCTGCGGCCATAAGTTTCGCGACTAGCGTGTAGTCCTCCCAAGTCACGTCGACTAAGATATCACCTGAGTATTGATCGAAGTGTGTCGTTCGATCTTGTCTAGGATCGGTGACATCCCCTGCCATCGAATTCGCGGCAACGGTATATACTCCAGTCTTTGATTGAGGTAAAAACACCTTAAACTTCGTAAATCCTAACTGGCGCGCTTGAGCAATAATATGATCAAGTCCAATACTATTCGTTAAGTCAGAGCTAGCTGTAGAATGGTGAGCGTGGTGAGAACCATGATGTCCATTTGACTGGGGGACAGGTGATTGCTCCAGGTTCCAAGGCAACTCTTCTTCGCTTCCATGATTTAAATCTTGATGCACCAACACTGACTCAGGTTTGTCTCCCCAAGTATAATATGTGGGAAACGTATTCCACCCTTGCACGAGTTTCGCTCCCCAGACACCAGTCCAAGCTAGCCCCGACAGCAAAAACATAAGTAAGACAAAGGATAGTGCACCACCAAGGTTGGCATGCAAATCGCGCATGAAGACCCTTACACCTTTGTTAACGCGAAGTTTTAGAAATCCGGCTCGACTTGCCTGATCTTTCGGCAACCATAGGTAGATTCCACTTACTAAGAGTAAAATAGCTAAGCTTGCTGCGATTTCTATTAAATAGTCACCCCATTTACCGATTAAAAGTGTCCCATGAATATCGTTGGCGAGTTGATACCAACTGTTATTTCTATCAATTTCACCAATGACTTCACCAGTATAAGGATTGACTGTGACTAATACGGACTGTCCATCCCCCAAACTGACGTTAAATCGATTAGCTTGGTCAAGAGAATCAGAAGCAATAAACTGAGTTATCTTGGCGTTTGGGTATTTCACTTTGACCGAGTCGAGTTGTTTAGATGGTGCGAGTGCGTTTCCTTCAGGAATGACGTTGATAATCTCACTGTATCTGAGTTGTTCTATCTCATCGTCAAAGAGCATTATTAGCCCAGTAATACTGAGCATTATCATAAATGGAATGACGAACAAACCAGCGTAAAAATGCCAACGCCATGCGAGAAAGTAGCGAGCCTTTGTCTGTTGTTTAGTGATGTGATTACTTTGCGATGAGCGCAAAGAGCGTTTAGGCGGAGTCTGTAGTTGACTACCCATTATTAGTACGTCCTTTATTGAGCGCACAACAAAAAACTCGATTCGATATCGAGTTTACAATGCTGAGCAAAACTTTACTTAATGCGGCTTGAAGCCAATTGTTTATTGTTATGAATAGAGTAAAGAGTTCAACGGTGGCGCCCTTGGGATAGCGAGTTGAAATCGCTCACTTAGAGCCAAATAAGTGTACGATTCAATATTCGCTAAGGCTTCTTTCTGTCTATGTGTTGGTGTTGGAAAAGTGTCTTGATGGAAAGTCGAGAAATGGCTAAATGGACAAGGTTTGGCATGCTGGGTTTCGGCTTTACCTTCTTCGATTTGGATCAGTTCGAATCCGTTAATAGTACAAAGCGTCGCCCAAACACCCGCACTTGCCCCATGAGCGTTGATTACAGGCATCAAAGTCACAAGCACCCAACTTAGGGCACTTGCGATTAGCATTGTTCGCTTAAAATTTGATGCGTTTAACATGTCGACTCTCAATTATTAGAGTGCAAATATATTACCTTTTACTAACAAACTCAGTAAACGCCGCTAAAAAACCTAACGGCGATCAAGATTTTTGATTTATCGGCCAATTTTAACCGAACAGCTTGCTCCAAATACTTGGGTTACGTTTGTCATGGTACTCTTCGCGTAGGTGGTCAACTTTTTGCAGTGCTTCTTTCGCCGCAGCTAAGTCACCAGATTCGAGTTTGGCTTCAACAGAATCGAGCGCCACAGATAACTTACTGAATCCTTCAAAGTAAATATCAAATTTTTCTGGCGGATAGTCACCTCGTTTTGATTGTTCAACCAATTTGGAAAGATTGGCTACCGAAGATTGCATTTGTGAAATTTCAGTTGCTTGGGCGGCATTTTTAAACTCTACCTTCATCTGCTTCATCGTAGCTTTCAGGTCAAAGTCACTGGCAAATACTTGAGCAGACAGCGCAAGGGCTAAAATAGGAATTAACTTTCTCATTGTCTTATCTTTATCATGGAAAAGGATTGGTAAGTGTACTGAAGTTGCACAGTACACTTAAGATGAATTGTGTTTCAACTTATAGATTCTGATATTCAGGGATAGGATCATGACCTCGTAGCGATAAGAAGTCTAGAAACTGTTTTACATTGTGGGTGATCACTTTGTCGCTGCTAACCCCAACCGTATCGAACAATGTTGAGGCTTTACTCAACTCACCAACATCCTGGCAGAAATGAGCATCACTGCCAGTGGTAAAGTAAACCCCAATTTCGTTACCCAGTTTTGCAATTTCATAACAACGTTCAACACTTCCGACTCGGCTATTGCCTTTGAGGGTTGTATTGTTGATCTCTATTGCGACATTGTTTTCTTTTGCACTACGCAGAACCTGTTGATAGTCAAAATCGAAATTCGGGTTGCCCAGGTGACCTAACGCATCAACGTTACCGCTCTCAATCGTCTTGATTAACGCCTCCGTATGGGTCGCCTTATCACTGGGCCTAAATACAGGCTCATGAAAGCTCGCGATGATCCAATCTAAGCTTTTATATGAAGTCGGATTGACATCAATCTCACCTTGGGTGTTGAGGATATTAGCTTCAACACCACGGATAATAGCGACGCCTTCAATAAATCTCGGTAAAACGCGTTGATTCGAGAAAAACCAAAAATGCGGTGCACCTGGCATCGATTCAGCGTGATCAGTGGTGCAAAACATTTGCAGTCCATTTTCTTTCGCCGAACGGGCGTTTTCGATCAAAGTACTGTAGGCATGGCCACTCGCGTAAGTATGAGTATGTGTATCAACAACTAGGTTCATAATTTTGCTTTGATGGTGAACAATAGCGCTATGTTACCAGCCTATCACTCTTGTTGCTCGCAAATCATTTTGATTTGAGGCAGCGCTTTTTCCCAACCATCATTAAACATGGCAACAAAATCGGGATGCGTTTCAATGGTTACAACAAGTAAAGTACTGTGGTCAGTTTGCTCAATTTGATAGGTCTCTCGGCTGCCTATCCATTTTCTCGCCGAATCACTATCGATTTCTTGGATTTGGTCAACGCCAAATATTGAAATGTGGTGGTACTCAAGATGGTGATTACGCTCTAAACGATCGACGATTGCTTTCGTTCCACCTAGTTCCGGGTCAAAAAAGCAAATTTGCTCCCCTTCTCCCCAATTGCCAGAAAATTGAGAATTGGGTGAAAATGCTTTGGCCCATAGCGAATAATATTCGCTATGAGTCAACACATGCCAAACTCTTTTCGGGCTTGCCATAATTTCTAGTTGATATGTCAATGTCAGCATACTTAGTCCTCTGAAACCTCAACTATTTATAGTCGGGCTTGAGCACATTTGCCTATGACAAGAATAAAATTGAGATTGTTAACAACCTTTTATTGCATGTTCTTAAGTTTGACCAATACTTTAATGAGCGTTTAGGCAAAAGGTGACACATGAACAAACGGCGTTATTCACTCAGCATTCATATTACTAGCCTTTTTCTCACCATCACGACCTTTGTTGGAATCGTGTTAATTGCAATTAGTTATTTGCATTCGCAGCAACTGTTAAAGCAAAGTGCCAAAGAGTTGAGTAACGAAAATAGCCTCAAGTTAGAAACGACCTTTCAGCGTAGAATCGGGCCGGTATTGACCACGTTAGATTTTCTTTCGATGACTGAAGTTATTGAAGGAGGCAAAGCTCCCTATGACCGACCAAGATTTATTAACGCGGTTACCTCGGTGTTTGAACGCAGCCCAGAGTTAGTGTCACTCTTTTTCGCAAATTTAGAAGGTGATTTTACCTCACTAAGACCACTAAGAACTGACGCCGACAAGCAACGCTTTGACGCGCCCGAACAAACGTCAATGCTGATCATAAAAACAACCGTTTCGGGTGAAAATATCTTCTATTACTTGGATAAAACACACCAGATCATTGATTCCGTCGCTCGTAATGACAACGAATTTGATCCACGTAAAAGGCCTTGGTATACCAACGCAGCGCGTGACGGAGAGATTAGACTCACTGAACCCTACTTGTTTTATTATCACAAAACACACGGTGTGACATTGTCACGAAAATCACCCACTGGAAATCACGTTGTTGGGGCCGATTTTACGCTTGACTCTTTAACTGAGCAGATCAATACACTTGGTGAGTCGACTCGTACAAAAATGATGTTGTTTGACACACAATTCAACCCATTAACGCACTTACACGAGGTGACGAATGAAGGTCAAACAGAGCAGCAAGCTATTGAGAACAGTATTTTTCAGCCGATTCTAGGCCGGGATACCAACCAAATATACTACCAATCCGTTCAGTATCAAGGTGAAAACTGGTCAGTCACCCTAACGCCTGTGGTACTGAATAAGCAAACTCAACTGCTGCTCGCCGAGGCCACACCACAAAATGACATACTCTCGTCGCTGTTATCGATGCGCGAGCGTCAGGTACATGTCGCGATTCTGATGATCGGAATCAGTTTCATACTCGTATGGTTTATCTCTAGACGCCTTGCTAACCCACTACAAACTCTTGTCAAACAAACAGAAAACATTGCTCGATTCGATTTCCAGAAAACGCGCTATCCGAAAAGTGTTATCAGAGAGGTATCCGATCTCACTAAATCGATAGAATTGATGGAGCATACTCTGCACGATTTGTTGCGATTACTTCGTGAAACGGCCAGCAATAAAGATTTTTCTCTACTCGCTAAAACCGTTGCCCATCAGAGTTATCTAGTAACGCGTGCTGAGACGATAGTTTTCTATACACGAGAAAAAGATGACGATCTCTTCGCCATCTCAGCCAATCACGCCATAATTCCGTTTAAGATAGACCTAAATGAATTTCTCGATAGCACCGCGTGGATTAAAACCGACTTGGTAAATGGCAGTATTGTCCACCTGAATCGTTCTGATAACGCTCTTGCGAAACATCGTGAATATCTCTACAACTCAGATCTCTATTTCTTTCCGATCCACAACCGTGACGGCAAACTTGTCGGCATTCTTCTATTGGGATACGAGCGTGCGATTCAAAAAGCGCAGAGCGACAAACACGCGTTTTTAAAAGAGCTACTTAGCTTTGCAGAAATCGCCAAAGAAAATATCGCTCAAATGGAGCAACAAAAAGAGATGCTCAATGCCTTTGTTGAACTTATCGCCTCTGCTATCGATACCAAGTCCCCTTATACTGGCAGCCACTGTCAACGAGTCCCAACGCTCACGAAAATGATCGTTAAAGCCGCGGTAGAAGATGACCTGCACTTCCCGCAATTTTCTATGAGCAAACAACAGTGGGAAGAGTTGCATCTAGCGGCCTGGCTGCACGACTGCGGCAAAGTCACCACCCCAGAATTCGTCATCGACAAAGCGACCAAATTAGAAACCATTTATGACCGTATCCACGAAGTGAGAATGCGTTTTGAGTTACTTAAAGCGCAAGCAGAAATCGATTTCTGGAAGGGCTTAAACGCGGGCGAAGACAAACAGCAGCTTAAAGCAACGTTAACGCAACGTCATAAAAAACTAGACGATGATTTTGCTTTTGTCGGCCAATGCAATATTGGCAGCGAATCAATGAGTGAAGAAGCTTTGAATCGTCTGGTTGAGATAAGCCAATACAAATGGACACGCACGTTAGACGATCAAATCGGTGTCTCATGGGTTGAAAAACAGCGCGCTAGTGAAGCGCAAAATTTGCCAGTTGAGGAGTATTTACTCGCGGATAAAACCGTACACAAAATCCATTGGGATTCCTGCGTTAAACCCCAGGAACTGTGGCAGGAAGAATTCATCCTCTCGCCTAGTGACCTTAAATACAATCGTGGTGAGTTGTACAATTTGTCTATTGAGCGTGGAACACTAAATAGCGAAGAAAGATATATGATAAACGATCACATCATTCAGACTATTATGATGTTGAAACGCCTACCGTACCCAGACCACCTCAAAAACGTACCTGAAATTGCTGGTGGTCACCATGAACGCATTGATGGACGGGGCTACCCTAAAGGCTTGCATGAAGAACAGCTATCCATCCCTGCCCGCGTCATGGCGATTGCCGATGTTTTCGAAGCGTTAACCTCAAGTGATCGACCTTATAAAAAGGCCAAAACCCTCGCAGAGTCCATCGACATCATGACAAACATGGCGACAACGGGGCATATCGATCCCAAGCTTTATTTGATCTTCTTAGAACAATCGATCGACCAAGAATATGCAAGCCAATTTTTAGATGAATCACAGAAAACTGGATTTGACCGTCAAACACACATCAAAAAAGTAAAAGACTTTATTAAGTCACGCTTCTGATCCATCCAACATCGATTTATAGGTTATTTACTCTATTTTCTATTCAAACCTATAAATCGATCTCACGACAATAATTCAATAAGTTACAAAAAAATCAGTCAATATTTAATCGTTTGCCCTACGAAAGGTTGATGTATGTCAAATACTCATAGACAATACGCTGCCATCTGCAATTGTCGCACTGCATTTTTACTCTGCACAGCTGCAATCTAAACACCAAATGGCATGAATTTTTTGGTTCGCCTATCGACACAATAGGCAAGAGCTATTTTATAATTTGAGGTGTCGTTGATACCGTTGGCATTCTAAAAGTGTCAACCACATTGGCACATGCTAACTACCTCGTTTCTAAGGGAAAGATGATGGTAATACCAGAAAACAGCAGCATCGTTATTTTTGGTGCTTCGGGTGACTTAACCTATCGCAAGTTGATCCCGGCTTTATATCACCTTTACTCCAACAAACAACTGCCAGAAAACTTCGCTATTTTGGGTGTCAGCCGTACAGAATATAGCGATGAGTCATACCGCGAAAAACTGAAACGCTCTCTTCAAGAAATGGAGAAAACAGAGCCAGCAACGCTAGATGCCTTTATTAACCATCTACACTACCAAGCTATCAACACATCAGATTGTGCTGATTACAGTAAATTATCTGCTCGTCTTGACCAACTGTCTGACCAGTATCAGTTTGATTGCCGCAATACCCTATTCTATTTGGCTACGCCACCAAGTCTTTACAGCGTGATTCCAGCGAGCCTCGCAGCACACGGACTTAACAGTGAAGAGGATGGTTGGAAGCGTCTTATTATCGAAAAGCCATTCGGTTACGACTTAGAGTCAGCCCAGCGCCTCGACAAAGAAATCCATGAGCATTTTCAAGAACATCAAATCTACCGCATTGACCATTATTTGGGTAAAGAAACCGTGCAAAACCTTTTGGTGTTCCGTTTCTCTAATGCGATGTTTGAACCGCTATGGAACCGTAACTTCATTGATTACGTAGAAATCACTGGGGCGGAGTTCTTAGGCGTTGAAGAGCGCGGAGGTTACTATGACAACTCAGGCGCTGTACGCGATATGTTCCAAAACCACCTATTGCAAGTGCTAGCAATGGTTGGTATGGAGCCGCCAGCGCAAATCAATGCTGATTCGATGCGTGATGAAGTGGTTAAAGTCCTTCAGTGTTTGAAACCACTTGAAGAAGAGGATCTGCGTAAAAACTTAGTTTTAGGTCAGTACACCGAATCTGACGTGCGTGGTGAATTCTTACCAAGCTACCGCGATGAACCGGGTGTTGCTGAAGACTCTCGCACCGAGACTTACGTTGGCTTAAAAGCGTACATCAACAACTGGCGCTGGAATGGCGTTCCTTTCTATGTTCGTACTGGTAAGCGTCTTCCTACTCGTGTGACTGAAGTGGTTATTCATTTCAAGCAGACACCTCACCCTGTGTTTGGTCAAAATGCTCCGGAAAACAAACTCATCATTCGCATCCAGCCTGATGAAGGAATTCAAATGAGCTTTGGCCTTAAAGAACCAGGCGCAGGCTTCCACGCCAAAGAAGTAAAAATGAATTTCCACTACGCTTCTCTTCAAGAGACACAAATGTTGACTGCGTATGAGCGCTTATTGTTGGATGCACTCAATGGCGACGCGACTTTGTTTGCACGTAGTGATGCGGTAGAAGCATGTTGGAAGTACGTTCAACCAATACTCGATTTTAAACAAGATCCACAAGCCCTATTTGGTTACGCTTGTGGTACATGGGGACCAAAAGAATCTGATGATTTGTTACAACGTGACAATCGCGCTTGGCGCTTCCCATGTAAAAACCTAACAGATACGGATTACTGCGAACTATGATCAATCATAAGATTTTCCAGACGGCTGACCAAGTTGTCGCAAACTTAGCCGACGAGATGCAGGCGTTGAGCAAACTTGGCCGCCCTGTTCATATCTCACTTTCTGGTGGCAGCACACCAAAAATGCTCTTCACTCTTCTCGCACAGACACCTTATGCAGAAGCGATTGAGTGGAACAACCTTCATTTCTGGTGGGGTGACGAGCGTTGTGTGGCTCCAGACGATTCAGAAAGCAACTATGGCGAAGCAAATACCCTATTGTTTAGCAAAGTTAACTTGCCGGTTGAGAACATCCACCGTATCCGCGGCGAAGATGACCCTGCTGTAGAAGTAGAACGCTTTGCTAAAGAGATGGCAGATGTTATTCCTTGTGAAAATGGCACTCCAGTATTTGACTGGATTCTGCTAGGCGTAGGCGCCGATGGACACACAGCGTCTCTATTCCCAGGTCAAACGGACTACGCGGATCAGAATTTATCCCTGATTGCCGCTCACCCTGAATCAGGTCAGATTCGAGTGTCTAAGACAGCAAAGGTGTTAGAAGCAGCCAAGCGTATCAGTTATCTGGTTCTTGGCGCAGGTAAGGTAGATATTGTATACGAAATTCATACCACTCCCGCCGAAGCGCTGCCTTATCCTGCAGCTAAAATCCAGTCAAAATCTGGTGAGACGGAATGGTATTTAGATTCAGACGCAGCAGCAAAAATCGCGTAATGCGAGCGTCCAAATAGGAAAATTGGAGAGAAATAATGAAAGGTGATATCGGTGTAATTGGCCTAGCAGTAATGGGTCAGAACCTTATCCTAAACATGAACGACCACGGTTTTACAGTGGTTGCACACAACCGTACTGCTGCGAAAGTAGATGAATTCCTACAAGGCCCAGCGAAAGGCACCAATATCATTGGTGCATACTCTCTTGAAGAGCTGGTTGAGAAACTAGAAACGCCGCGTAAAGTCATGCTAATGGTTCGCGCTGGTGATGTAGTCGATAAATTCATTGAAGCACTAGTACCTCTACTAGATAAAGGCGATATCATCATCGACGGTGGTAACACGAACTACCCAGACACTAACCGCCGTGTAGCTGCACTACGTGAGAAAGGTATCCACTTCATTGGTACAGGTGTATCTGGTGGTGAAGAAGGTGCACGTTTCGGTCCATCTATCATGCCTGGCGGCGCAGCTGAAGCTTGGGAAGCGGTTAAGCCTATCTTCCAAGGTATCTCGGCAAAAACTGATGCTGGCGAGCCTTGCTGTGACTGGGTTGGTAATGACGGTGCAGGTCACTTCGTGAAAATGGTACACAATGGTATCGAATACGGTGACATGCAGTTGATCACTGAAGCTTACCAGTTCATGAAAGATGGTCTTGGTATGTCAGCTGACGAAATGCAAGCCGTATTCGCTGACTGGAACAAAACAGAACTAGACAGCTACCTAGTTGAAATCACGGCTGACATCCTTGGCTACAAAGATGAAGACGGTGAAGCACTGGTTGAGAAAATCCTAGATACAGCAGGCCAAAAAGGTACCGGTAAATGGACAGGTATCAATGCGCTAGACCTAGGTATTCCACTAACGCTCATCTCTGAGTCTGTTTTCTCTCGCTGCCTTTCTGCATTGAAAGACCAACGTGTTGAAGCGGAGAAGCTGTTTGGTAAGACAATCACGCCAGTTGAAGGTGACAAGCAAGAGTGGGTTGACGCACTTCGTCAGGCGCTTTTAGCTTCTAAGATCATCTCTTACGCGCAAGGCTTTATGCTAATGCGTGAAGCGTCAAACGAAAATGGTTGGGATCTAAACTACGGTAACGTTGCTCTAATGTGGCGTGGTGGTTGTATCATCCGTTCAGCGTTCCTAGGCAACATCCGTGATGCGTACGAAGCGAACCCAGATATCGCGTTCCTAGGCTCAGATGACTACTTCAAAGGCATCCTACAAAACAGCTTGTCAGCATGGCGTAAAGTAGCGGCGAAATCTCTTGAAGCTGGTATCCCTATGCCTTGTACTATCTCTGCACTGTCGTTCCTAGATGGCTACACTACAGCTCGTCTGCCTGCGAACCTTCTTCAAGCTCAACGTGACTACTTTGGTGCTCACACATATGAGCGTACTGACCGTCCACGTGGTGAATTCTTCCACACAAATTGGACTGGTACCGGTGGTGACACAGCGTCAACGACTTACGACGTATAACAAAAAGGATGAGTTAGGTATTTATTCATACCTGCGACTCATACTATAATATTCGTCTTACGGAGGATGTTAACTGAGTTAACATCCTTTATTTTTTGAAACCTAATACAAGGAGTCTCCATCAACTGATGGCGATAAGGTGATTTTTTAACCGGGAAGGTTACTACTACCAAAATAGAGGTTCTTTCGATGACTATTAATAAGTACTTTGTATTCGTTCCACCACAACAGGAACGTGCACTCGATAAGGAAAATAAAGTGGCTAACGAAGAAGAAACTCAACGTCAGGCTTTAGTAAAACAAGCTCAGCAACAAGGCGGCTTGTAATACGGCTAGGTTTCAAAAGATAAAAGGGAGCACATTTGCTCCCTTTTGTTATCTTACGCGGTATAGAACAACCGCTAAATCTTGGCGTTGTTTTTAAAGTTCTTGAGTAAGTACTGGATACACCAAGATTTCGCTTCACCAATCTTGTTACGTTTCCAAGCTAGAATGATTTCCATAGGCAGAGGTTTAGTGTCACTAATCTGCTTAAGTATTCCATTCGCTATCAGCTCGTTTGCAAGATCTTTGGGCAATGTTCCGATCCCTAGCCCGTTTTTAAGCGCATCAACCTTTGCTGCGAAATTAGTCACAGTTAAACGTGGTTGTCGCTGGGTAATGTTGACACTGATTGCTGGTTGCTCACGGGCAGTATCTGCAATGGCGATGACACGATATTTCTCGCGTGCTTGTTCGTCAAATGCCCCACTTCGTTTATGGATATAATGATCGGTCGCCGCAACCCATATCATCTCCATGTGACCGATAACTTCTGCTTTAACATCTTGTGGCAGTGTTTCCATTCTCGGGCACACCAGCAAATCTGCTCGACCTGAGTTAAGTGCTTCCCAACAGCCTGCTAAAATTTCCTCTTGCAGCTTAACTCTGGTAGAACTGACATTACTCAAATCGTTAACAAGATTGAAAAAATTTTGAACTGGGATGATTCCATCATACGCAAAAGTAATATCAAGTTCCCAGCCGTTTGCTAGAACACTTGCATCATTGACTAACTTTTCTGTCGCAACAAGGATCTCCCGACCACGTTCTAGGATCAGCTTTCCCGCCTCGGTAAAACTGGCTTTGTGACCTGAGCGATCAAAAATCATAATGTCGAGGTCCTGCTCGAGCTTCTGGATCTGATAGCTCAACGAAGAAGGTGCCCTATCGAGTTCGTTAGCCGCAGCCGCGAAACTACCTCGCCGATCAATTGCATCTAAAATATGCAGTGCTTCAAGCGTAATTGGACTTTGCAATGTTCTTATTCCTATCAATATAACAAATACTTAAAGTGATATAGATCACAAATTATATTCTTTATTTGAACTTATAAGCCAAAGGTAAATGTGAATTATCTTTATGTATTTAAAGAAAAATTTACTCTATGAACAGATAGTATAATATCTTAAAAAACGAAACACGGTAATACAAATAATAGTAATTATCATTTAGATCCAATAGAATCCAATCCGTTCAAAGAAACCTATATGGATCAAAGGTAATTATAAAATGTATAAGAAAACTTTCTTGTCAGCTTCAATTGTTTTAGCCCTTGCACCAACTGTTCACGCTGAAGAATTCGCCCTCTTCGATGAAGTTGTTGTCTCCGCCACGCGGACCGAACAAAGCAAAGCAGACGTTAGCTCTTCTATTGAAACTGTTTCATCAGAGCAAATTGACAATACGCTTTCTACCGATGTTAAACAAGCTCTTAAGTACACTCCCGGTGTTAACGCACAAGGTAGCGGACGATTCGGTATCTCTGGGTTTAATATCCGCGGTATGGAACAAAGCCGCGTAAAAGTCATGATCGATGACGTACAACAGCCTGTACCATACAACCCAGGAGCTACGGAGCAAAGAAAGTATCCGAACAGCATCGAAATCGACACACTACAGGCCATCGAGATAAACAAAGGCCCCTCTTCAACGCTCTACGGCTCTGACGCGCTTGGTGGCGTGGTACTATTTAGAACTAAAAACCCTGATGACGTATTGGTCACCGAAGGAGATGAGCATCGCTTCGGCATAAAAAGCGGTTACTCATCGGCCAATGAAGAGTTTAAAAACACGCTCACATGGGCAATGCGTCAAGGTAAGTTTGAATCACTGCTAATGGCGACCTACGCCAATGGTCACGAGACACAAACACATAGCTCAGGTTCTGAGGTTGAAGGCCCAGATCGTGGTGCGGCAAATCCGGCAGACAGCGAATTAGGTAACTTACTCGCTAAAGCCTTCTATCAAGCGAATGACTTGCATCGTTTTGGTGTGACAGTCGAGTATTACAACAAGCAGTACGACGAAGATGAGTTAAACTACAACGGCTACACAATTATGCCGGGCTTTACCTACACCGATAACTATAATCAGGATACCACTGAACGTCTACGCGTAGGCGTTTCCCATCAATGGTTGCTCAATTCGGCGATAACAGACAGCCTAGATTGGTCGCTAAACTTCCAAGATTCGAGTTCACTATCTAAAAACTACGATACAACCGGGTTCAACGGTGAACGAATGCGTGAGCGTGATTCTAGCGATAAGTCTATTCAGTTCAATGCGCAAGCTTCTAAACTAGCGGAAATGGGCTCTACAGCACACGAATTCACTTACGGTGTGAACTATGTCTCGACGAAGTTTAATCTGCAAAACACTGACTATAAATACACGCAAGGAACGCAATCTCCCGGCAGTACAGGCATTCCTGATGCCGATCTACTGCAATGGGGTTTATTCCTGCAAGACCAAGCTTATTTCTTAGATGATTCCCTAGTGATGACCGCAGGTCTGCGTTACGACTCTTTCAGCGCTACACCTAGTACAGACGATGGTTACACTACTGAATACCCAGAAAATAAAGACGATGCACTAACAGCAAAACTTGGTGCTGTGTATCACTTAAATGACAACCTCGCCCTGTTTGGTCAGATTAGCCAAGGCTTCAAAGCCCCGACGGTTTACGACTTGTACTATTTCTACAATCAAGGCGCCATCATAGAAGCTAACCCGAATCTTAAGTCAGAAAAAAGCCTCTCCTACGAAGCAGGTTTACGTGGTCAAAATGACAGTGCACGATTTGAGCTAACGACTTTCATATCTGACTACAACGATTTCATCACGCAAGAGAAAACGGGCGAGCAAGGTGGCAAAGACGTTATTTCCAAGAAGAACCTAGATGAAGTCGAAATCTATGGTGCTGAATTAAGCTCAACTATTCTTCTAGATAAGGCGTTCAACGCGCCGCAAGGCTTGTACTCACGTTTAGCGGTGGCTTATGCCGAGGGTGAAGACAAGAATTCAGGTGACGCGCTGGACTCAGTTGCACCGCTGACCGCTGATATTGGTTTGGGACTAGAACGATCTAGTTATGGTGCGTTAGCTAACGTTAAACTTGTTGCGCGTAAATCTGATTGGAACAGCGATACCAACGTCGATGCAGCGGGCTACGCTTTAGTCGATCTAACGGCTTACTATCGCCCTATTTCTGATCTAACGCTGCGTGCTGGCTTGTTTAATGTGCTAGATAAAAAATACTGGCTGTACGATGACCTGTCAGGTAGAGACGCTACGGGAGAAACGTTTAGCATTGATTCCAAAAGCCAACCGGGTCGAAATTGGGGTGTAACTGTCGATTATCAGTTCTAACTTACCCCGTTCAAAGTAAAAGCCAGCATACAAGCTGGCTTTTTCATTTTTACTATCAAGAGAAACTAAAAATCAATTCGTTAAATATCAAAAAAGCTCCCTTTTACAGGAGCTTTCTATGGTTTATTCATTAAAAAGAATCGAAAAATTGGTATGAATAGACCGATTATTTAGCTGTTGTCATCTCTTTTTTAACCATTACTGCTGCAGCAACAATGAAAGCGATGATAAGACCTAATTCCATTACAAACCCCTAAAGCAAAGTTGGAAAAACCGAAAAGAAACTGCGGTTATTCTAACACCTGAGATAAACAATGATAGTTTTTAACGAGGTTTTTACGCTTTTTATCGACTGAGATCAAAAGTAACCTAATAACGCTCATTTTTATATATTTACATCACGTATTGCTAGGGTTTATGGCTTGGTTATATATGCTAATATTTCGCTACTTTATAGTAACTTTGCCACCGATTATTTTGTAAGCAGGCGCACCTCTAATCAAAGTATCTCGGGCAAACTCGGCCCCACAATTTGGGCAAAAACAGGGCCTTTGTGTGTGGTCAAACACAATCCGTTCTTTAAAGCATTTGATCAAGGCACCTTTACCGCCTTTACGATATTTAAATAAGGTGGTTTTGCATTTAGAGCAAAAAATCTCGACGGTTTTAGTCGGTTGTTTCTTGTTGGGCTGAGCCACGGTAATCCTCGCTAACAACATTTGTCTGAATCGGCATATCGGGTTTCACCCAAACTTTACTGAAATCAAACCAGCCGAGCGCGTTACATTTTGCATTTTGTAATGAGCCGCAATGATCTTTGCTTACTCCCAACCAACAGTGGAACATTGGGATAAGTTGCATTTTTTCTACTAGAGACTTACCTAACTGCTGGGCGGGAAAGCTAGCATTTTGTGCCGCTTGCCAATCTTGCACTATTTCCGTCCAATAGGCGAAATCTGCTTCTTGACTAAGTGCTTCGATATCGCTGCTATTAAGTAACCAACCCGCCAAAGCGTCGTCTCTATTGGTGGTAATGCCCATGGGCTTAACCCAGATATCGACCTCTGAAGTATCTTCGACGCTTAGGTCATAGTTAATAAACTGCACCGTCAGACCATCCTCTTTCAGCAGGCCTTCAATACACTTCACTAAGGTTGGAAACATTGGGTGTTGACCATGATATGCGATAGTCACAGTGCGATACGATGGCGGGGATGTATAACCCTGCCTGGTATGATGGTACCAACCCGGTTTCAATCCGTGAGCAGGCAATACGCCAAGTTCAACGATTTTATCTTGGGGTAGATTCTGAAAAAGGTTTAGCGTAGCTAATTTATGCGTGAAATAATTCGCCCAATCGTTAGACGCAGCAAGCCCATTTTTCCTATTTAACAACAAATATGTACAGCCGGGGTCCAAATCGACACTTTCAACATAGTTCGCCACTTTTGGCTTTAAAGGCTTGGTTAAACTTGGAAATATCATCGATGAATGAACATCATCAATGACCCACACTTCTATTTGATCCAATAACGGCCTAAAGCCAAAGTAGCCGTCATACGCCTGCAACACTAATCGCTTACTATCATTTTGGACAATTTTATACGGACCAGTACCAATCGGAAATAGGTCATGATTGTCTGCTCTACTCTCTTGAGGAAGCATTATTTTCGCGCAAGACTCCGATAGAAGTAACGGCAATTGGTAGTCATCCCGCTCAAGCTCAATGTCAACAATCAGTTGACTTGGAGAGCTGACGTTCGCAATATGCGCGAAGAGTTTTCTTGCCTTTAGCGCGAATAGATTGTCGACGACGATTTGCGAAGTGAGTAACTCACCATTATGAAACCTTACGCTAGGCCGTAAGTAGAAACGCCAGTGCTTCGGCGTGAGCATTTCCCACGAATGCGCAAGATTAGGTTGAAGTTGCTCACTATCGTCGATATAGGTCAAACCACTGTAAATTTGCTGAACAATATGCAGTTCAGATCGCCTTAACGGAAGCGTTGGATTGAGAGTAGAGAGTGGACGATAGTATGGGAGCCGAACAACTTGCTGCCCTTCTTGATGAACGATACCCAAGTAGCTTTCAACCACTTGTGCAAGTTTCGCAGTATCTTGGTCGAGCACTTTAAGTGCCTGACCGATTTTGCCTTCTTCTAAGTAACGACGCGCAAGGTTTTCACTGACATCAGCGCGACTGCGCTTAAAAATTAGTTGAGATAATTTTCCTCGTCCAGGCGCAGGGTGCCATTCCAACCAGCCTTCTTCTTCCATTTTGTTGAGGACGATACGTGCATTACGTCTAGTACAAAACAAAATATCGGTAATATCTTCCAATTGGACGCCATTGTCTTGGCCTTTATAGTGCTCAAATAGGGTTTCAAATTGAACTCTAAGTCGTGGACTGCTCATAAAGAGGAAATCTCATTATTGTATGACTAACAGTAAGTTTCCTCATTTAGCTGGTGCGAATCAAGTTCAGGCAAGAATTATTGGACTTGAATGCCGATTTGCTCAGCAATCTGTTGAATTTGTTGTTCATTATCCAACTTAATCGACCACTTAGTTTCACTGCCGTTGGCCGCTATCACATTGGCACCACGGCCAATCAATCCAATCGCATCAATTTGAGCTTGAAGTGTCACCATATACTCGCCTGATAGCTTAATCACGATTTCATGCGACGTGACAATAACTTTACCACCTGTAAATGGGATAACCACTATTACTCCTTGCCCTTTTCCAAACGCTCACTTTTTGCCTGCTTTACCGCCATCGTTAGCCGGCTTGTACAGACCAATCTCTCACGTTCATCGGTAATGTTGATTTGCCATACTTGAGTTGAAACGCCAATATGAATCGGCTTGGCGGTACCAATGACATGCCCACTTCGCATCGATCGAATATGATTGGCGTTGATTTCTAGTCCAACACAGTAACTCCCTTCAGAGACGCAAAAATTAGCAGCAATAGAGCCCAATGTTTCAGCAAGTACCGCAGAGGCACCACCATGCAGCATACCTAACGGTTGGTGAGTAAACGAACAAACTGGCATTGTCGCAGAAATAAAGTCCTCACCAACATCGGTGTAAACGATATTCAAGTGCTCCATTAACGTGTTTTGTGATGTTCTATTGAGTGTTTCTAGATCGATCGCTTTTTTCCAAATGGCCATTTTACCTTCCGCTCGTTATCGGTATTACAAGAATTGTAACCTAATGCTATGATGTGTATAGCTTAATTGTAATATTGCGTTTGAAATGGAGAAATCAATGCAAACGTGGTCCAAACTCCTCACTCTTTCGGCTTCTATCGCGCTGTCTGCCTGCTCTTCGTCGCCTACTGGACGTAACCAGTTGATCCTATTCTCTGACTCAGACATGAGCAATTTAGGTGCCCAATCTTTTGAACAGATGAAACAAAGTCAAAAAATCAGTAGCGATGAAAAAACCAATGCTTATGTTCAGTGTGTCGCAAACGCAATTACGCAGCATGTTCCTAAACAAACGGGCTTTACTCAATGGGAAGTGGTGGTATTCGACAGCAAACAGGTCAATGCGTTTGCACTGCCTGGGGGGAAAATTGGTGTGTATACCGGGCTACTAGGTGTTGCCGTCAATCAAGATCAGCTTGCGACGGTTATCGGTCACGAAATTGCACACGTACTCGCCGACCACAGTAATGAAAGGTTGTCTCAATCTCAACTCGCTAATGCTGGACTGCAAATAACCAATATTGCGCTTGGCGCTTCCGAATACGCTCAATATCGTGGGGCGACAATGGCTGCACTTGGTTT
The DNA here is from genome assembly GCF_000967545.1 of Vibrio galatheae. Classification (GTDB taxonomy): domain Bacteria; phylum Pseudomonadota; class Gammaproteobacteria; order Enterobacterales; family Vibrionaceae; genus Vibrio; species Vibrio galatheae. The sequence goes on from NZ_JXXV01000012.1 coordinate 94,649, forward strand.
GGGCGTTCAATATGGTGTTTTGATGCCTTATGGACGAACTCAAGAGTCAGAGGCCGATATCGTTGGCCTTGAGTTGATGGCAAAGTCTGGTTTCAACCCGAAACAAAGCATCGATTTGTGGAGAAATATGGCCAAAGCATCAGGAGGTTCACAACCACCTGAACTCTTGTCCACTCACCCTTCTCACGATACACGTATTAGCGATCTAACAGAGAAAATTAGTTCCCTGCCAAACTATCAAGCGAAACGACCAAACTGCCAATAACCATTGCAACAAAGGGAGCCTCTGCTCCCTTTTGTTTGTTAACCAGTATTTAAGTCCCCAGGATCAAAAGTGGTAGGCTTAGCAACTGATCGCCCGTCGATGCGAAGAACCAAATAATACCTATCAATGCCGACACTAGGCCTAAATACCAAATCGAAGCAACGATTTGCCCATATCGGTCAAGGGGCAGCAAATGACTATGATCACGGCCACGCCATTCGATGACAATTTCCAGCATCCCCATGATCAACAAGAAGCCAAATAAAGTTAAGCCAAGGGAATAACTGAGTACAACGCCACCAGCCGCTGCCGCAGTACACAAAACAATACCGGTAAGGCTATTCATTGAAAAGCTAATGCTCTTCAATACGTGCCCACCATCAAGAGGTAAAATCGGCAGTAAGTTAAACAGATTCAAAAACGCGTTAAACACCGCTAATCCGGCAAAGAACATTTCACCGGTCACAAGATAGACAAGCAGCAAAATGAGCGACAATATCAAACCGTACATTGGCCCCATTATCGAGATCACTACGTCTTGCCAGCGGGTATTGATTTTCTCATCACTGAGAGCTAAACCGCCCAAGAAAGGAACTAGATAGATGCCTTTGGTTTTCATGCCAAAGTATTTCATCGCCCGGACGTGGCCATATTCATGAAAGACTAAACACGCAACCAAAGCGAGCGCGAACTGAAAAGAGAACAACCAAGAATAGGCGGCAAGGCTGGCTGATGCGAGTACCACCTTGATCAGCTTGGCACTTTTAAGCGCCTTCATACCCAAAGACACTAAACCAATAAGGCTAAACTTACGCTCTGGTTCTGGCTGCGTAAAAGGTGTCTGCTGCTCAATGTCTTTTGTGTTCCTGCGGCCTTGAGAAAGAGTTTGCTCATTAACGCTTGCGACGTAATCTAAGCTAAATGGCTGCCATACAAGGTTGGTTTCGAGCTTACACACTAGCTCTTGTTCACCATTTAATAATTTAAACTCATGGTAAGAAGTGTCACCCCGCTCCGCGCTAGCATCAAGCTGTGAGACCAGTTGATTGTCCCAAAATAGCTTCTGCCAACCGGCCATAGAGCCTTCAAGTCGCAATGGTTTACCCAAAAACTCGATCGATAGTAATTCCAACTTCTAACCTATTAATTTGATATAACATGATGTCTAATTATGCCTATCAAGACTAAAGAGGTAAAGAACGCGTATATTTAGTGACGTCGTCACTTTTATTAATTCTCTGATAAGTCTACATTTGTTGTCATTTACAACGCTCAAAATCGTTAAAATGACGATTTATCCTCTATATATCCTATACCCCTTTATTTTCGGTGGATAAAGTGGATAATAGCCCGCGTTATTAACACTGATAAATGTGAGTCCAATATGTCTTCTGAAGCTACTATGCTAGAACGCTGCCAATCAAAATGTGAACTATGCGCCGCTGACGCACCATTAACGGCATACGCTGTTCCTCCGCACAGCCACGTGACAGTCGATTACGGAATCATGGTATGTGATAAGTGTTTGGGCGAGATCGATGATCCAAAAGATATTAACCACTGGCGTTGTCTAAATGACAGCATGTGGAGCCAAGTTCCCGCTGTTCAGGTAACAGCATGGCGTCAACTAACGCGTCTTAACTCAGAGAGCTGGGCACAAGATGCACTAGACATGATGTACATGGAAGAAGAGCAAATGAACTGGGCAATGACGGGAATGTCTGCTGAAGACAAACCATTCGATTGCAACGGCGTTGAACTGAAAAAAGGTGACGACGTAACGGTAATTAAAGACCTGCCAGTTAAAGGGACTAACCAAGTCATCAAGCAAGGCACGGTTATCCGTGGTATCAGCATTGGCGACGATCCTAAGCTGGTTTCTGGTAAGGCGAATGGCGGTCAATCTATGTACGTTATCGCTGAGTTCTGTCGTAAGAAGTAATTCGAATCGCGATATCACAGATAAAGCTAGGGCGCTCGATTGAGCGCCTTTTTAGTGCATTACTCAATTTTTCCTGCCACCGTTTGTACACGTTCAAAACGGCCAACAGGGGTAATCCAAGCAGCAACGGCGTCAATGTCATTCAATCGACCTTGATATGCAAACATCCAATGGCCTTTGCTTGATCTCGATTGCGAACGTTCGACAGCAATGAAGTCATGTTCCAACGTCTTACCTCTATTCTCGCCAGCTTGTATTTGAGTTGTCTGGTTGTTTGAAAGGAAAATAATGGTCGCGTCTAACGGCTGATCGCTATCGTATTTTAGTTCAAAAGAATTCCCGTTACGCACCAATGTCAAACGGCTCGCCAGTGGTTGCTGGTTGGATGGCAAGGCTTTATTGACCCAATTAAAAAAACCTCTCCATTCTTTTCCATCAACCACAAAACCCGGTGTGTATACGCTGCCTAACACATCATAAGCATGATATAGCCGTTGCAATTGGGAAAATTCTGCTTTGGCAAACTTATCCTCCCAGCCTAAGTAATCCCAATAGTCAACATGGTAGACGATAGGGATGATCTCTTGCCACAACCTATCATTGTGTTCAAACTTAGAGATAAATGCATCAGCAGGTGGACAGCTTGAGCAGCCTTCAGAGGTGAAAAGCTCAACGACCTGAGCGGGTTGCCCCTCATTGGTCCAAATCTGGCCAGAAGTCAGTGTTGATACAACAGATAGAGCAATTAGCGCCGTCATTCCCAGTTCCTAGTCGGTAATGCTTACATATCAATACTGACCGCTCTGGTAAGAATTTACTTTCGCTCTAAAACAAAAAACGCCAGCAAACTGCCAGCGCTTTTCAATTCGTTATCGAGATTAACGATATAGACCGATATCTTTTTGCATGTGACCAGACAGATCAGACGTGTAGTTAACACGGGGTTCACTGTTGTCGACAATAAGAATATCTAATAAGTGTGCAATCAATCCTTTGAAAGAAACCGAGTAGGTTTTTTTATCCATAGAGATGGGAGCTTCGATACTACCAATGTGCATTGCTTGTGCCATGATTGCCTCTCTATAAAACTGCTTAATTCGTTTTGATGAGGCAATATTAAGTAAACTTTCGCCGTACAAAAAATGACTATTTTTCTAAATTCAGATTAGTTTTACTTATACAACAACCCCTTAACACATCGACATTTTTTATACCCACAATTTGCGAATAACAATGCGCGAATTGGCGATATTTAGAATTATAAATTCAAACAAAACAAAATAGGCCTGCGCAATATCACAAATATTTTACATAAAAATCAGTTCAATTACGCAAATGTTTTGTATAAAACAATTAGTTTATTTATTAATAGTAATTGTGGCTCGTTGTATTTCATTCTTGCGCTTAATTATTGAAGCAACAACAGCAATTATCATAACACTCAGTAAGACCAATAGTGATACCGCAGTTGGAACTTCCCATTTAGAGCCGACCAATTGCATCTCTATGCCGATAAACACCATAACGAAAGATAGTACAGGTTTGATATAGAAAAACTTATCCATTATGACTTGTAGTACAAAGACCAAAAAGGAGCAAATAGTTGCTCCTTTTTCCACTGCGTTCCCATGGTGTGTTTCTAGGTGGCTGATGCGATCATATTTGCTTGCTGTTGAACTTACACGCCACCCACAGGGATAAAGTAGACTAACGCTGACCACACACTTACCCAACTGATAACGACAGCAACATCAACCCAATCTTTACTCCACATAATACCCTCCTTTGAGTACTATTCACTCGTAGAACGAACCCAAGGAGTAATTAGCAACCTTTATGCCAGCGCTGCAACGCACTTTGTTCCGTACTGCAATCAAGTGCTTGTGGGTGGTCTGCCAGAAATTTAATAAAGCAGTCTGCCATAGAATAAGTGGTCACGATGCCTTCGCCTTCCATATTCAGTATGGCTTCATATCCCTCTTTACCTTTCATGGTATACGCTGAAGATGTACCGGTATACAGTCGCTCTTGTTCAATCGGTTGCCAAACACCTTCATCGCTTTGAATTTCAAGGCTGCGGACACGCTCACCTTGCTTAGCCTCCGGGAGATACTCAAAGCGCAAATTGTGTGTATACGGATAAGAGCCATCACCAGTTCCTTCAACGCCATTGTTAAGCGCGTTATTTAACGCACCTTCGAGTATCAATGGCAAATGTTGACCTTTTATATTGTATACCCCAATAGGTACGGCAAAAGGCAACAACTTTCCGGCAACGTCGGCGACAGAAACGTCACCTGGGTTAAGAGAGGTTCTAACCCCGCCCGCATTGTGGATTGCGAATTCACTCTGATAGCCGGATTGATTCATCGTGTAAGTAAACGACTGCGCCACTAACGGGGCGATTTCACTTGCGCCTTGTTCATCTGGCACGCGAATATGGCGCAGTTTCCGCTCGGATCTCGCGATGATTTTTCGCTGTAACTCACGCACTTGACTGGTGTAGTTGTCAGTCAACAGGCTTTGCAGTGCGATATCTTTCTTACAGACGACAACGTTTGGATGGCTATCAATAAAGTCTCGCGCCATTTGGTAAGGGCTTTCTGTGTGTGTCGAATTCATATTGGCATCAATAAACAGCCGGCGCCCGAGCAGCAGTTCATTTTTACCGCTGAATGACACAACAGAGCCATCACTGGCAAACTCGATATCACAATGCCCTAAGGTCAACGCATGAAACCCTGCTTGCACGATATGGGTGTTGTTAACTTTGATGCCGTAATCATCTTCTTTTGCCAACCCAAGCGCACTAAAATCACCCTGTAACTTGTGACTATGTCCACCGACGATAACACTGATCCCATCGACATAATTTGGTAAATCTAAGTCGGCCTCATAGCCCATATGGCTCAGTAGAATTATCTTATTGATACCCGATTTTTGTATTTGCGCTACGGTGTTCTGCGCTGTTTGAATCGAGCTTACAAATGGGGTATCCCAATCTGGATTCGAGATATCAGCCATTTTGTCGAGTGCTAAAGAAAAAATTGCGATAGATTCGTCACCAACTTTCTTTTCAATCCATGTTGCTGATTTACTCGTTTGATCAAAGCTGTATACAGCGGGGTTATCTGACAACCGATACCGCTTTTGTTTTCCTTCACGACTCAGATCCCAGTTCCCTGCCAATAGTGGGAACTCAATGTTGCGCGCAAATTGTGCAACAGGTTCATTACCCATATCGAGTTCATGGTTACCAAGAGCCATCGCATCGATGTTCAACCCATTAAGCATGGTGGCATTGGCTTCACCTTTGAACAGTGAAAAATAGAGCGTACCTTGAAAACAGTCACCCGCATGAAGGAATAAAAAACCCTGCTTGCGTGCTCGTGCTTGGTCGCGCAGTTGATTGACTCTCGTAGCGATACGAGCAAAGCCACCAGCGCTAACATAGGGCGTTAAGGATTGACCGTGAACATCGATGGTGAGTGGCAGTGAGGTCGGTTCAAAGTAAGAATGGGTATCGTTAATGTGTGCTAGCCGTAACTTGATTGTTTTATTGTTTTTATCTGTCATATCTTCTCTCTCTTTTCACGCTATCCTAACGCAATCCATATGACAGATTCATTATATTTCACAGTTTTTGTATGTACGACGTTCTCTATACATAGTTCGATGAGAGATGAATCGGTATTGAACAAGGATTGACCAGATTCATATTTAACAACGGCTTTGTGAGCTAAACGTCTGCTAATACAGTACTTTTCGATTATGCTTAAATAAACCAAAGCGTAATGGAGCCATCTATGAAGCTAGAGCGAATAGAAATTTCTGGTTTTCGCGGAATCAAACGTCTTTCTATTGCATTTGATGAATTAACCACTCTTATTGGCGAAAATACTTGGGGTAAATCTTCTTTACTTGATGCCCTCTCCGTTGCTCTTCCGCCTGAAGGTGTGCCATATCAATTTGAGATGACGGACTTCCACGTCGACTACTCGATCGCTCATCCACAAACACAACATTTACAAATTGTATTAAGTTTAGTTTCTACTGATAAGCATGAAGTCAACGCGGGTCGCTATCGCAAGATAAAACCGATTTGGAATCATGAATCTCCCGGAGCAAGTCGAATTATTTATCGGCTCAGCGCCTCTCGCGATCGGTACAACATCGAAACGCACTATACATTTCTCGACTTAGCTGGCAATCCAATAAAGCTACACCATTCAGAAAAGCTCGCGCAGGAGTTGATGAGTCTTCATCCGGTGATCCGTTTACGCGATTCAAGGAGATTTGAGCGCCCCTTTGCCGACACTAAAGATGTCAATACGCGCGTAGAAAAACGTATCGACAACACGTGCCGTCGATTGATGGCCATTCCTGGTCATGTGAACAAGGGCGAAATGCGCAGTAGCCTCAACTCTATGAATGCCTTGGTCGAACACTACTTTTCTTTCAAGCCCAATTCACGTAAGAACTTGCGTAAACAGCGCGATGGAATATTTTTTAACGCCTCTCCCGGTTCAAAGAGCATTTCTCAAGTCGTCGAAGAAACCAAGGACAAGCAAACACGCCTACTCTTTATGGGCTTACTTAACGCTTACTTACAAGCCAAGGGACCAAATGAACTTAGACGTTGCGCACGTCCTTTGTTGATCATTGAAGATCCCGAAGGCCGCTTGCATCCAACACATCTCGCTCGTGCTTGGGGTTTGTTGCAGCTACTGCCGATGCAAAAGATCCTCACCACCAACAGCGGAGAGCTACTTGGTCAGGTTCCGCTATCCAGTATTCGACGTTTGGTACGTATGTCGGATAGAACGATCACTAAATACATCCCCGATCAAGGTTTAGGACGAGATGAACTAAGACGAATCGGTTTCCACATTCGCTTTCACCGCTCAGGGGCTTTATTTGCACGATGTTGGTTGCTGGTCGAAGGCGAAACTGAAGTATGGCTATTTAACGAGCTAGCGAATCAATGTGGCTATAATCTTGCTGCTGAAGGAGTGCAGATCATCGAGTTTGCTCAGTCAGGATTAAAGTCTCTAATTAAAGTTGCGAAAGCATTTGGCATTGACTGGCATGTGGTTACTGATGGCGACCCTGCGGGTAAGAAATATGCTGCCACCGTTAAGGCACAACTCGAGCATGATCAGCAAAGACATCGTCTAACTGAGCTACCCGACAGAGATATTGAACACTTTTTATATAACAACGGGTTCGAACCCTTCTTTAAAAAGATGATTCACATCCCGTTAGATCACCCGATTCCAGCTAAGAAAGTGGTCACCCGCGTATTGAAAAAGTTTGCTAAACCCGATCTTGCTTTAGCTATTGTCTCCCATTGTGAGAAAAAAGGTATCGAAGACATCCCTATTCTACTTAGGTGGACGCTAAAACGTGTCGTTACCATGGCCAATGGCAATACGTAAAAAAGCGGCATCTAATCATTAGATGCCGCGTATCAAAAATTTTGCTGATACAAATCAATCGGGGGTATCCTAAGCGACGCTAACGCCGACAGGATTACATCAAAGGCTAAGAGCGTGTCGGTAAACTTGCGTTAGCCTGAGATTGCGTTGACTTTTGATGTACCCACATGCCGCTTGCTTTCATTAAGTAGCCAAACAACCCACCCAGAATCAGAGAAGGTACCACTAATTTCCAGTTTCCGTCAGCGGCAAACGTTGCACACGATCCGATAAAGGTTCCAGGTATATAACCTAGCCAAGCTTGTTTAGCCTGCACACACATAAGAAAGGCGACAATTGCAGTGATCATGTAACCCAGAATCTCAAGCGAAGCGAACTGAGAGGCATTGATGATGACCATTGCCCAAAACACACCACTCATATTCGTAATCAAGTTAACTGATAGCCCTTTGAGGCCATCATTCGGCGAGGCAAAATAACTGGTACAACCAAGAAATCCAGCCCACGACAGCAAGCCTAATGAGATGGCTACCCAACCCCAAAGCCCTGATAAAATGCCTGTAGTAAGAGAAATTGCGACTAAAGTGCTCATTACGCCTCGCCCAGTGTGTTGTTTCACACATCAAAAGTACAAGTACGCATAATAGGTAAAATTCAGCCGACAAATCAATACATAGATCACAATTCAAAAGAGACACATTGCGTTGTATTCATTATTATTGTGACGCAAGCGATATTTCAACAGATTTAGTAAATGAAAACATTAATTCTCTGCTCGATATCGGTATTTGACCCGCATTTAAATTGAGGGCTACGAAGCTAAATAGAATCGCCCTAATTCCGTAGCAAATTCAATTTCTCTATCAGCACTTCACGTTTAAAAGGCTTTGGAAAGTAGTCATCCATCCCACTCTCATAGCACTTGCGTATATCATCATCAAGCACCGAGGCAGTGAGAGCAATAATGTAAGTCTGTTTGATTTCTTGCTGGTGTTCGAATGCTCTAATTGCTTTGGTCGCTTCGAATCCGTCTAAGACAGGCATCATGCAGTCCATAAGTATAAGGTCTATGTTGCTGTGATCCTTTTGATATATTTCGACAGCTTCCTGCCCATTGCTGGCAATATCAAAATCGATGGATTGCTTTTTAAGGTTAAGCGTCACCACTTGCTGATTTACACGATTGTCCTCGACAACCAGCACCTTTAAACCATTCTGAATCTTAGGTGTGGTTTCAGAGGGCGGCGGCTGCGACTCTTGAATAGGATGCAAATTCCTAAGTGTATTCTTCAAGCGATTACCAAACAATGGATGGGTAAGAATGGCAGAAACTTCGAGGTCATTTGCCTCGGTGGCAATCTTGTAATTGCGAATAAACACCAAATCATGGCACGGATAGCGGATTTTCAAAGCTTGGTTATGACTAGGATCATCAAATAAAATGAACGCCTTATTTGGGGCATTGCTTACACCTATTGAGCTTGTTTCCAGTATCGTGGTTTTAATTGCGAAACGCTTAAGTTCAGATAATAACAATTGATTCGGACGATCTGAAAAGTAATAGACGTCCGTCTTGAAGTCTGGGATCATTTGATGATGGTCGCGCTCAAACTCAAGTTCGAAAGAAAACTCACTTCCACATCCTTTTGCTGAATTTACTTCTATTCTACCTCCCATCAAATCAACCATCTTAGTGCAAATGGCTAAACCGAGCCCAGTTCCACCATACTCTTTTGATGTCTCTTCGTCCGCTTGTTTGAACTCGTCAAATATCTTGTTTTGCTTCTCTGCATCAATGCCAATCCCAGTATCTTTCACCGAGAACTTGATAATTACGGCTGCGTCCGTCTGATTAATAAATTGAACCGTAAACACAATGCTTCCCTTTTTAGTAAACTTGATCGCATTGGAGGCAAGGTTCATCAGTATTTGGCGCAGTTTTTGTTCATCCGCTTTTACATAGTTTGGCAACTGATTGTCGATTTTTATCTCTATATCTAAAGATTTCTGCTCAGCTTTTGGTGCAATTATTGCCACAGTGTCGAATATAACCTCTTTTATCGCAGTGGTATGGAGACAAATCTTCAGTTGACCGGATTCAATTTTGGATAAGTCCAAAATGTCGTTGATCAACATAAGCAATGTTTGTGACGAACTATTGATGGTTTCTAGGTAGCTTTTTTGCATCGCATTTAACCGAGAATCACTCAGGATATCAATCATGCCTAAAATGCCGTTCAACGGCGTGCGGATCTCGTGAGACATGTTTGCCAAAAACAAACTTTTCGCTCGATTTGCCTGTTTTTCGCTCTGGTGGGCATGAATCAATCGCTGCTCTAAGATGGATGTCTGTTGAATAACGTACAGCAGGATTAATACGATAGAAGCAACCAGAATAATCGACGCCAGCACGTGGATATTTTCATATTCAGCAACTTGATTATTGATTTGTATAGGCAGAACATCGAAAACAGCTTTCAGATCCGCTTCCAATTTGTGAATAGTTTTCCTTAGTTCGCCATGATGGCCTTGATTATGTGAATAACCAAGCTCTTCAAAAGCACTTTGTAAGCGATAAAATGCATTTCGGAACTCTTCGAATTGACCTCGGAGTTTATCGCTAGCGTCATCATTATCCATCTGAAAGTGGATCTGATTTAGATTACGCTCTATTTGCGGCAAAATATCTGGTTCAAAATCAGAAAAAAACTGCAACATCAGATCTTGAGTGGAAAGGAGAAGAAGATCGATTTGTTTCAACTCTGCTTCAATGAGTGTTCGCTCGAACGTCAGCACTTTGCTTTTGAACCTATCAATCAGTCCTTGCTCTTCGCCTATACCATGTATACGCAGTGCAACTATTGCCAGTTGGTCAAAATGATCGATATAGTCTTCAATATAGCCCAATGCCCTTGGATTGTTATAATCTATTTTGATAGCTAACCGCTCTAAAACCGCGTCTATTTGATGGATCTGACTGAGTAACTCTTGATGGGCTTGTTTCATCTGACTGAGGTATTTTTGATCAAGTCGAACGATAAAGTCTTTCTCGTGACGGCGCATCATCAGCATCGCATTAGACGCGGATAATACATTCTTTTGCAGTTCGATCAGATCGTGCTTGCTCTCAAGCATTGAGTGTTCGGTGTGAAAGAAAATAGCGAGCAACAAAATAATCAACGCAGCACTAATAATCAACGTTTTACGTATTGCTCGTGTGTAAGTAGATTGCGTTATCACTCTCTCTCCATTTCGTTTGGCGCGGCTCACCGACCTATTAGAGTGTAAACTAAAATGTCTAACATAGTGGTGAGTGTTGAACTAAAGAGGTAGTTTAGGATATAGGATGTACTCAATGACTCGAACACGCCACGTCAAATGTGTCCTAATATTCAGCCAAACTAGTTTTCTACAGCCAGACGTTAGCGAACGCCTTTTTTAATCGCTGCACCACTCAGTAGTCATAGACTTGCCTTTTTGGATCCACTTCGAATAATTTTTACAAAACCGATGGCTTACCTTTCATCATCCGTGCCCCCTCTCGTTTGATACACTCTATCAAGGGGTTTTCGATCATATCGGCGCGCCAAATAAAAGAGAGTGTCCTTTCCATCGATAGCTCTGGAACATTCAGTGCAACAAGCTGTCCACTTGCGATAGACCTTTCCACATCTAAATAAGGTAAACAGGTTAAGTATTGGCCATGCTCAACCATGCTACGCAGTACAGGCACATGTTCATACTCTCTCCAGACATCTAAATCTTCGATCAAGCGGTGAATAGCGCTGTCGAAGTTCATGCGCGTTCCACTACCATGTTCGCGAAGTACCCAACGTGCTTGCTCAAGTTGCGCCAAACTTACACTGCTGTGTTTGGCAAATGGGTGGTGGGCTGCGGCAACGACGGTTAGATGATCGCGACACCACACTTCTTGGCTCAGGCGGCTATCATCACAGCGCCCTTCGATGATGCCGATATCGTATTTGTAGTCGAGCACACCTTGAATCACGCTGTCTGTACTTTTAACGTTGAGCGAAATCCGCATCTCAGGAAATGAGTTATCAATAATACTGATAAGATCAGGAACAAGATGTTCAGCTGGGGTCTGGCTTGCGCCCAGCTTTACTTGTCCACTCAGTAAATGTTGTTCATAGAAGCCCATTTCGATTTGTTGAGCATCCTGCAGCAAGCGCTTGGCTTTGGGTCTTAACCACATTCCCCAGTGGGTCAATGCCATTTGCTTACCCTGTCTTTCGAACAGCGGGCGACCAAGCATTTTTTCTAGCTGCGCAAGCGACATACTGGTTGCTGATTGTGTCAACGCCAGTTTATCTGCAGCCAAGCTGACACTGCCTGAGTCCGCGACGGCATCAAACACTGCAAGCTGTTTTAGTGAATATCTCATCCTACTCCCTGAATATCCTATCTGGCACGATTTTATCGGGTAACTTTATGATTTTTAGTCATTTAACCAAAATATAAGCAAGTTGTTTCATTTTACGCTTCCTAGAATACATATCAATAATTCTGATGTGGTTTTTAAAAATTATCAATTTTACCTCTAGTCACTGCCTACCTATTCTGAATCCACAGCGAACGGTTATTCGCTGACTTTAAGGAGGAAACTATGACATTTGTATTGGGGCGCGGTTATGACACGTGATCAAATGAATAATCATTATTTGTCACCCGTCGAGATGATGGCTGAAGCTGAAAATTTCGCTTTGAGCAAAGCCAAGAAAAGCAGCGTCATGACACTTTGCCTTGCAATCATGGCCGGATTATTCATTGGCCTAGCGTTCTTGTTTTATATCACGGTCACAACAGGCAGCTCAGAGATCGGTTGGGGATTAAGCCGCTTAGCGGGTGGTATCGCATTTAGTATGGGGCTGATTTTAGTTGTGATTTGCGGCGGCGAGTTGTTCACCAGTTCAGTTTTATCGAGTATTTCGTGGGCCAATAAGCAAATAAGCTTTTCCAATATGCTTGCAGGATGGGGAAAAGTTTATGTCGGAAACTTTATTGGTGCCATGTTGCTGTTGCTCATTGTAACCAGTGCCGGGCTATACCAAATGGACCATGGTCAATGGGGCATCAATGCGCTAAACATCGCACAACATAAGCTACACCATACTCCCGTTGAGGCATTCGCACTGGGAGTACTTTGTAATCTTTTGGTCTGCCTCGCTATTTGGCTAACCTTCAGCAGTAGCAATGCCATGACTAAAGCTGCGATGACCATTTTGCCTGTTGCAATGTTTGTATCAAGCGGCTTTGAACACTGCGTCGCCAACATGTTTATGGTTCCTCTAGGTATTGTTATTCATACCTTCGCACCAGAGAGCTTTTGGCATCAGATCGGCGTTAACCAAGCTCAGTTTTCTGATCTCAGCATTCATCAGTTTGTATTTGCCAACCTTATTCCCGTAACGCTGGGAAATATCCTTGGCGGCTCGGTACTTGTCGGGCTGGCCAACTGGGCAATCTATCGCAGGCCACAAATAAAAGCGGCCAATCTTCACTTAATTACCACAACAACTCAGATTCAATCGGCTAAGGAAATCAGCATGAACAACCATCTTAATGCAACAGATATTATGAATAGCAAACCACTCGTATTAAGGGCGGAAATGACGACTGCTGTCGCCATTGATATGTTACTCGACAACCAGTTGATAGCGGCACCCGTGTGTACACCCGAGGGGCATTTAGTCGGTGTTTTATCCGCGCATGACGTGATGGTTGATCTTTGGTGCCAAGATTACCTCCCCCCAAAAACGCAAACCGTTGCCGAGCTTATGACCAAGGATGTCATTGCTATTGATGCGGCGGACAAGTTGGTCGATATTGTTGAATTTATGTGTATTGATAAAGATAAGCTCTATCCAACAACAAGTATGGGTATTGCCACCCAATTCACCTCTTTATCATTAGAAGAGAGAGCAAAAAGCATGAAAGTGAGTAAGCCGCACATGTTACCTGTGCTCGATAACGGAATATTAGTCGGTGTGGTGAGTCGAGAAGAAATATTAACCGCTTTGCGTCCGATTTATGGAGAGCGAGTGAGTATTGTTGAATCACCGGAGCTTCAATCGGCGTAAGTACAAAACACTACCACGCAACGCTAGGTTTTTGGTTAGGAAATAAGTCGCTTGACCAAAAAAGCCCCCGGTATTCTGGGGGCTAATTACTACTTAATCGTTGATTACTTCTTAATGCCTTCTACATGAAGTTCCATGTCGACATAACTAGAAGTACCCATAACGGCGATATTGAAATCCGCTAACTCTAGGCGTGTCGTACCGTAGAAACCTGCACGCTGACCACCCCATGGGTCTTGACCAGCACCGACAAACGTTGCATCGATGGTAATCGGCTTAGTCACGCCGTGAAGGTTAAGATCACCATTGACTTCAAGTTTGCCTTCACCTTTATCAACAACACTAGTACTGGTAAATGTTGCTTTTGGATACTTAGACGCATCAATAAAGTCGCTGCTGCGGATGTGCTTATCACGTTCAGCTTGGTTTGAATCCAAGCTGGTTGTATCTACATTGACCATCACTTTAGAAGCCGAAACGTTAGCTGGGTCGTAAGAAAATTCGCCATCAAAAGTGTTAAAACGACCTTTAATAAAGCTGTATCCTAGGTGGCTCACTTTAAAGTTAACTGAAGCATGAGCACCTTTAGTATCGATCATGTAATCCGCCGCGCTTGCACCAAATGGTAATGCCATTACCATTGCTAGTCCTGTAGCAAATAACGTTTTTTTCATTTTGAAGCTCCTATCATTTTGCGTAGCGTGTTGTCTTTGTTAATAAAATGGTGTTTTAAAGCGGCAACCGCGTGGGCTGCTGCAATCAATATCAGAGACCAGGCCGCGTAGTAATGTACCTGACCTGAAATATCAGCTTGGTTTTCAAATAGAGCGCCCAAACCAGGGACGGTAAACCAGTTGAAAACATCAATTCCTCGCCCATCTTCCGTAGAGATAAGATATCCCGACATAAATAGCGTTAGCATTATGATGTACATAACTAAATGCGCGATCTTAGCGCCAATAACTTCATAAGCCGCGCCTTCGATTTTAGGTGACGCAGTCACTAGCTTCCAAACGAATCTGAATAGTGTAAGACCTGCCAGTAATAGCCCTATCGATTTATGCCAATGTGGCGCAGTGCGATACCATTCACTGTAGTAAGACAAATCAACCATCCATAACCCTACAGCAAACAAGCCAACAATGACTAAAGCTGAAAGCCAGTGAACAGCTCGCGTCACTAGATTGTAGCTTTTAACTTCTGAATTCATCTGCCCATCCTAAAATGTTAATGACTCTTGTTTTGATTAAGAGTACTGAGTTCAGCCTATCTGCAACAGATTATTTACCATTCTTTACATAAGTGAAACGTGTGTACATTGAATGAGTCGTTCGAAAATTTTGAAGGAACTTTGTTATGATTATTAGAACGGATTATCTTGTTCTATTTCATAAATTTCATCTGCAATATCAATGATTTTCCTTTGGATTATTGATTGCGCATCAAACAGGCCTTTGTTGTAAAAAGCAGGGCCAAAATGACTTATAATGAAGTCAAAAAGAAAGTCCGCATCAAATTGACCGAACTCTATATCGAGCTCATTTTCAATATAGTGCTGTAGCGCGCTGGACATCACTTGCTTTTGTTGTGATGTAAATTCAATCTTAGACATAAACCCCTCACTCCCTTCTGTTTTTGTCGAATAAGTGTAACGAAAGTTGTCTGGCGCATGGTAGTCTAGTGTCGCATATTGACCATTATGGAGAGATGGATCTTGTTATTGGATGTGCTGGTTCAAAGCGTTAATGAATTTCAGGCTGACTGTATGGTCTTGTGCGAGAAGCACTACCCGACCATTCATAATAGAGGAATGAGTGAACATCATCTCGGTCTCGCATTTGCTAGGCGCCTGTCGCGCACATTAACTGAGTTCGGTCATGATTACGATTATCAACCTCTAGACTGTAACCCCAACACCGATTTACCGCATCACTACCGTGTTAGTTCCGAAATCGGCACAGTTTGGGTGCTCACCTCTCATCTAGTTAGTGCAGGACCATCTTGTCGTAAAAAGCTATTCAGAACGATTTCTCAATGGCAAGAAGAGTATGGCTATGCAATTCAACCTAATGATTTACTGCTTCTACTTACCGATCACTGGATAACACGCAACAAGCAAAGCCGTGAACTTTTGCATTGGTGGACAGGTCGTCTTCCCGACGAAATTGACGAGTATCGACTGCAAGGAATCACGCTGTACGAAAGCGAATCTTTGCTCGCCCAGTCACTTGAACAACACTTTAATGTCAGCCCATACTTCGTCAAGTTTACCCATCCATTAAAACGCGCGACGGATAAACAAATGGTACGTAAATACATCCAGCTCTACTCTGTCATTCAATTAAGTTAGTTGGACAATACTGTCATATCACCTTCATTGTTGTGGCTGATACTTTTTTGAGTATCGTGTCGAATAAGTGAAAAGAGTGAAGACATTAAAACGTTATCAATATGAAAGGTATGCGGTACTGTGTAATCTTGCCTATCAACCTACCCTACGTCAGACTCAATATGGATTTTCACCACGCGGTCAACGTGTGATCTCAAATCGCTTCGGCCAGCCCATGATTCGTGTTCTATGGCATGTAGACAAAGAAGAAGCGATTGTGGTGATCAAAGGCTCCCACAATCTTTATGATTGGCTGTTAAATTTGGCATTGTGGCAGAAAGATTGTCGAGACTACCAATTGCCATACGCCATTCACGCCGGATACGCGTATTTGCTGCGCCAAGAAAGCTCGCCGACGCGAAATCAAGACACGCTCGGTATTAGCGTCATTGATAAGCTGTTTGAAACCTTGCGCTATCTGGTCGCTATCGGTAAGCGAATAACTTTTACTGGTCATTCCTCAGGGGGAGCATTAGGCTGTGTGCTCGCCGATAAACTCGAACGTGAAAGCCCCAAAAGTATCAAGAGAGTGGTCACGTTTGGCCAACCTGCGATCGGTGGTTACGCTTTTCATCGTCACTACTGTCTGTCACATAAGACTTATCGTATCTGCTGTGATTTGGACATAGTCACCTTCTTGCCCCCCCTACCACTTCTTTATATGCATGTAGGTAAAATGCTCTGGTTGTACAATGGGAAAATACACGAAAACACCCCAACTTGGCGCCGGTTAGCACTGTCTTTGTTTTCTTGGATTGTTCGGCCATTTTCCTATCATCTGATGTCAAAATACATTCGTAATAAAGACTTTTTTGATGAGAGATAGCGCGACATAAACGATTATTGACACATATCACTATAAATCTCATTGTTATTATTTAAATTTGAGCCAGCTTCTAAACTTTAGAGTTAGATTAGCAGTCAGGATTGACACTATCACGTCATTGTCAATATTATGCCAGTAGTTTGCACTACTCCGTGCGGAAAAGACGTTTAGAGGTTATTGATAGGTATGATCCTGGTCACTGAGCAACAGTTTGTGGATTGCCTTTCGTTTAATGACGAGAATCAATATATTGGTAAATACAAGAACTTAACACTTTCAAGTGTCTATCAGCCAATTTTTGACTCTATGCATACCATCATTGGCTTCGAAGCGCTGGTTCGTATTCACGACGAAGATTCAGGTGCGATTCGCCCAGATCAATTTTTTCATAATGAGAGCATCAATTTTGATGATAAAATCAATGTCGAACGTATTAGCAGAGCGCTGCATATTCGTAATTTTTCTCGCTCTCAATATAGCCATCTGAAGTTGTTTCTCAATGTCTTACCCTCCGCTGGCGAGTATTTTGCGTTGGAGAACATCAGTTCTAGCTTACTCAACCAACGCTTAAAAGCCATCGGCTTGGATAACTCTCAGTTAGTGATGGAGGTTGTTGAATTAGACGCATCCAATGAGGACAATCTTAAACTTGCTATGCATCGATTGTCTGAGTTTGGTTTTAACGTTGCTATCGATGATTTTGGCGTGAATGCTTCAAACCGCACCAGAGCGGAGCAGTTGCAACCTGATTTCATTAAGTTTGATCGATCTTTGCTCTTATCCTACATGTCGGGCGATCGCTCCCCACTTGTGTCAGGGATTCAACTAGCCAAAAGGCTTGGCGCAAAAGTCGTTGTCGAAGGAATAGAAACTAAGCAGCAGCTATCCGCGATGCGTACTTTAGGCGTTGATCACCTGCAAGGTTACTTTTTAGCTATGCCTGAACCACTGGCGTCGGTTTTCGACAACTAAAGCTTTGTTTACAAGGCTTTTCTCGCTGTGTACGCTCTAATGAGTCCAAATGTCTCGTCAGTTATAAACCTCAGCCAATAGCATTATTTTCTTTAGTAAACCTATCCAAACATGCTTCATTTAGCATCATTATCATCTACCCAATTATTAATCTACCGTAGATTACGCCATTAAAATTTATTTCAATAATTTATTGCCCTAGATCATCAGAAGTTCATATAGAACTCGTGCTACAGCCCCCCCTTAGGTACATTCTCTGTCAAGATTTGAAACACTTTGTTTATATTTTTATATGACTTGAGGGGACTTCAATGTTGGAACTCTTAATCGGCCTATTCGTCACCGTTGCGGTAGGCTACTTTATTGTTAAAGGCTATAAACCGGCAGGCGTGTTACTCACCGCGGGCGTACTGCTACTCATTTTAACCGGCTTAATTGGGCACGCTGTATTACCAAGCAAAATTGCTTCGACAGGCAACATATTTACTGATTCACTTGAGTACGTTAAGTACATGCTCCAGTATCGTGGCGGTGGTCTTGGTATGCAGATCATGTTGCTATGTGGCTTTGCTTCCTACATGACACATATTGGTGCTAACAATGTCGTTGTAAAACAGTTTTCAAAACCACTGTCGTTTATTAAATCTCCTTACGTGCTGTTGGTTGCGGCCTATATTGTGGCTTGTTTGATGTCGCTAGCAGTCAGTTCAGCTACAGGTCTCGGTGTACTCTTGATGGCTACCCTATTCCCAATGATGACAGCGATGGGGATTTCACGCCCAGCTGCGGTTGCGGTATGTGCTTCTCCAGCTGCAATCATATTGTCGCCAACGTCTGGTGATGTCGTTATTGCAGCTGAGAAATCCGGGCTTGCGCTCGATGTTTTTGCTGTGCAAACCGTATTGCCTGTGTCTATCTGTGCCATCATAGTGATGTCTGCGGCGGCCTATTTCTGGAATAGATACCTAGATAAAAAAGACAATTCACCGATGGAACGAGTGGACGTGTCGGAAATGGAAGTCAATGCGCCAGCTTTCTACGCAATATTGCCTTTCCTGCCCATTTTCGGGGTGTTCCTTTTTAATGGCCGTACCATACCTGGCTTAGAGCTCGATATTTATACCATTGTCGTCCTTTCTATCTTTGTCGGTGCATTAGTTAACTTTGCCGTACAGCGCTTTGACGGTAAGAAAACCTTGGAAGATTTAGAGTCTTGCTATGAAGGCATGGCTGATGCCTTTAAGGGCGTTGTCATGCTCTTAGTCGCGGCAGGCGTGTTTGCTCAGGGCCTGATGTCGATTGGTGCAATTGACAACCTACTCCACCTTGCTGAAACTGCGGGGGCTGGCGGCATCGCACTGATGTTTATCCTTACGGGTTTAACGGTTGCTGCAGCAATTGCGACGGGTTCAGGTAACGCGCCATTCTATGCGTTTGTCGAGCTCGCTCCTTCGTTGGCGGCGAAAATGGGCCTAAACCCAGCATTTTTGATTATTCCTATGTTGCAAGCCTCCAATTTAGGTCGTACGATTTCTCCAGTTTCTGGTGTTATTGTCGCAACATCAGGTATGGCAAATATCAGCCCATTTGAAGTGGTAAAACGTACCTCTGTACCGGTATTGTGTGGTTTAGCAACGGTGATTATCGGCACGCTAATACTGGTTCCAATGTCAGCCTGACACACGAAAAGGGCGCTCACATCGAGCGCCCTTGCTAATCGAAACAAGTCTCTACTTGCTATCACCATACCGTTCTAGGTACAGAATAGTCGCCGCTGTGCGCGAAGGTACTTGAAGTTTCTTCAACAAGCTCTTCATATGCACTTTTACGGTTGATTCAGAAATAAACAGCGTATCGGCGATCTGCTTGTTTCTAAATCCCTTAGCCACCTCTTTTAAGATCTGTAGCTCTCGGTCAGTCAAGTCCTCAAATACAGAGTGGCTATTCTCGTGTTCTAGTAAGTACCTCGCCACTTCTCTACTGTATGACTTATTTCCTTGCAGAGAGGACTTTAATAAGCCAATCAACTCATCAGGCTCAGTATCTTTAAGCAAGTAACCATCTGCCCCTGCCTTGACGATTGCTTCAATATCAGCAGGACTGTCTGATACCGTCAAAATAACTATGGTCGCATCACACTCATCAGCACGAAGCGCATTGAGGGTATCGAGCCCCGACATGCCTTTCATATTGAGATCAAGCAAGATTAGATCGGGGTTGTGCTCATGGTTTTGGGCTACCGCTTCTGTTCCGTTGCTCGCCTCAGCAACGACATTAAATTCATCTTCTAAACTCAGCAATTGATTGATGCCACGACGCATCAACGGATGGTCATCGACCAATAACACTCTACACTCTGTCAATGTTTGAATCCTTTAGTTTCGGGTACTCTAAATGAACTGCACAGCCTTGATTCGGGACACCCGTAATTGTCAATTCGCCATTTAGTCTTGCAGCACGCTCTTGCATAATCGTTAATCCATAGTGGTTTGCTCGTGCCGTGGTAGAATCAAATCCTATACCATCATCATGCACCGCTACCTTAATGTGAGTATCACTCTCATTGCACTCTATGGTGATTGTTTTGGCATTTGCATGTTTAATCGCGTTGATCGTTGCTTCGCGAATTAATTGTAGCAAATGCACCTGTTGGTTAGTGTCTAGCTCGATTGAAGAGAGCTCATTGGTCAGTGTGATCACGGCATTTGTTTGCTCTGAAAGCTGCTCTGTCATCATTTGTAATGCGGAGCCAAAACTGCCCTCTTTAATCGACAATCTAAACGTCGTCAAAAGTTCTCGCAATTGTGTGTAGGCCGCTGACAAACCCGTATCAAGTTCTGCTAGTACTGGCGTCGCTTGCTCTAGCTCGGCTGACAGTGGCACTTTCTTTACCTGCCTCTTTAAGATCGACACCTGAATTTTTAGATATGACAGCGCTTGCGCCAAAGAATCATGCAGCTCACGCGCAATGGTTGTGCGCTCTTCCATCACTAATAACTGTTCAGCTTGTCTTTGAGCCTGATTGTAATATACCGCCCGCGATAAGATTTGCACAAAGTTGTCGAGTAGAGCTTGATCAGGCCCCTGACGCGATGCTTTCCAATACAGAGTCCCCAACTCCACCCCATCAAGCGTCAAAGACTTGCTTTGGCACAGGTCGGTACACGTTTGGCACCCACTGCCTTCAGTGAGGAGTATCGGTCGCTCACCAGGTTCATTGATTTCGAGACGCGCCGACGATATCCCTTCTAAGCTGGCAATATGCTTTAAAATAGCCGAGAAATTCTCTGGAGTAATACGAGATGCGGTTAGCTCTTGCGAAGATTGATACAACACCCGTAGTGAATCATTTGCGTGTTGAAGTTTTTGTGTTTTCTCGTCCACTGCTTTTTCAAGCCCGCGATATAAATTACCAAGATCTCGCGCCATATCATTAAACGCTTTCGACAAGATGCCCATTTCGTTATCGCTGCTGATATCAAGCGATATATCAAACGATCTCGACTGTATTCGTTCACTTGCACTAACCAGCGCATTCAGCGGCTTAACTATGTGTTTACGTGAATAGTGAACAATGAATATGCTTATGAGGAGCACGCCACCAAGCCCGAGTCCACCAACCCAAGCGAGCGAAATCAGCTTTTTCTCTGAGTAATCTTGGAGCTTAAAAACGAAAGAATCGATTTGGTTAACAAACCCTGCCACCAGCAATAAATAATCCTGACGGCTGTCACTTTTCAATACCATCTTCAGTTCATGCCAACGCATGATCAGTTGATAGTAGTCGTGGGTAATATCTTTCGGCACTTCCCAATTTTGCAGTGCTTTCATGGAATCAGAATAAATAGAACGTTCAAACTGAACTATATGGTTTGAGAAATCACTCGAGTGAGACTGAATATCATGGGCAAGTCGGTAGCTCTGCATCCTCATCGAACCCGCAACATTGACTGCTTCAGCATCGTTTAAACTGGAAGCGAGGGTAAAAATTGCAAAGCCAGTTGTTGTCACCGAAAGTAACAAGATACACACCATGGCTTTGGCTACTGTCGTTGTAACCGACTTTTTCACATTCTTTAACACGTGAACGCTGCTGCCTTGATTCGCGAATAACAGATTAGAAGCTAAGCTTATAATTATTTGGATTAATAATATGTGATCACTTACGCGTAAGTTTATTGATCTAAAACAACTTTGCCCCCCAATTACCCCCTTGTAGGTATTTATACAACTATGTCAAAAACTACAATTTATGTGAGGACTAATGACAAGTTATGAACAGAAAATTAATCGTAGAAGCAATGGCTAACAATCTTGGGAACAGGAAGTGGTAGATCTCTCGAAAAGACGTCTTTTTGCAAAACAAAGGATGAATGATTCATCTGCCCGACTGCCGTGGCTTGTAAGTAATGCCAATTTCACCGACTTATGTACACGGTGTGGTAAATGCAGCGAAGCATGTGAAACCCAGATTGTAATTAAAGGCGATGGCGGTTTTCCTCAAGTTGATTTTACACAAGGTGAATGCACATTCTGCTATCAATGTGCAGATGTCTGTCCCGAACCGTTGTTTAAAGAAAAGAATGAATTGCCGTGGGATGCGAAGGCGTCAATTCAAGATAGCTGTTTAGCGAAGCAAAATGTCGAATGCCGAAGCTGTGGAGAAATGTGTGACACCAACGCAATTAAATTCAAACTAGAGATCGGCAAAGTCGCACAACCGAATATAGACGTTGATGAATGTACAGGTTGCGGAGCTTGTGTTGCCGTGTGTCCTTCTTCATCAATCAATGTGAGCAATTTAGTTTAATACGGAAACAGTTTATGTCGCTCAATGAAGTGCACATTTCAAGTTTGGTCGTACATTGTACCCCTCACCACTTGGATGAAGTGAAAACGCAGATTGAACAGTTTGATAACGCCGAAATCTATGGCGAAAGCCCAGAGGGCAAAATCGTCGTGGTGTTAGAGACTGAGAATCAAGGGTTTATCACGGATACAATCGAGACTATCAACAACCTGCCAAACGTGTTGAGTACAGCTCTGGTGTATCACCAAATAGAAACTGGGCTTGACGAAAACGATTCAAAAAATAACAACACTGGAACTCAATATTCCCAAACCGAGGGTGAAGTATGAAGATGACAAGACGAGCGTTTGTTAAGGCAAACGCAGCAGCATCAGCGGCAGCAGTTGCGGGCATCACCCTGCCTGCGTCTGCAACCAATCTGATCGCGAGCTCAGATCAAACTAAGATTACATGGGACAAAGCGCCTTGTCGTTTCTGTGGTACAGGTTGTTCGGTCCTTGTGGGAACGCAAAACGGCAAAGTCGTTGCGACTCAAGGTGACCCAGAAGCGCCTGTAAACAAAGGTCTGAACTGTATCAAAGGCTACTTCCTTTCTAAAATCATGTATGGCCAAGACCGTTTGACTCAACCGTTGCTACGAATGAAGGATGGAAAGTTCGATAAAGACGGTGACTTCACACCGGTTTCTTGGGATGTTGCATTTGACACGATGGCGGATAAATGGAAAGCCGCGCTTAAAAAACAAGGGCCTTCGGGTGTTGGCATGTTCGGTTCCGGTCAGTGGACGGTAATGGAAGGTTACGCGGCCGCTAAGATGATGAAAGCGGGTTTCCGATCGAATAACATTGACCCGAATGCACGACACTGTATGGCGTCAGCGGTAGTGGGTTTCATGCGTACTTTTGGTATCGATGAGCCTATGGGTTGTTACGATGATTTCGAAAACGCAGACTCATTCGTACTTTGGGGCTCGAACATGGCGGAGATGCACCCAGTACTTTGGACTCGTATCACTGATCGCCGTTTGAGCCACCCTCACGTTAAGGTAAATGTTCTCTCTACATACTACCATCGCTCTTTTGAACTGGCTGACGAAGGTTACATTTTTGAACCTCAAACTGACCTTGCGATCGCAAACTTTATTGCTAACTACATCATCGAAAACGACGCGGTTAACTGGGACTTTGTCAACAAACACACCAACTTTAAACAAGCTGTGACTGACATTGGTTACGGATTGCGTGACGATGACCCACTGCAAAAAGCGGCAACCAACCCGAACTCTGGCGACATGTCTTCGATCTCATTTGAAGAATACAAAAAATCAGTTGCGCCATACACCGTTGAAAAAGCGTCCGAAATGTCAGGCGTATCGCAAGATAAGCTGATCGCACTGGCTAAACAATATGCGGATCCAAACACCAAAGTAATGTCTCTTTGGACTATGGGTATGAACCAACATACTCGTGGCGTTTGGATGAACAGCTTAATCTACAATATCCACTTGCTAACCGGTAAAATTGCCACTCCGGGCAACAGCCCGTTCTCGTTGACAGGCCAACCGTCGGCGTGTGGTACAGCGCGTGAAGTCGGCACTTTCGCGCACCGCTTACCTGCAGACATGGTTGTGGCAAATCCTAAACACCGTAAAGTTGCGGAAGGTATTTGGAACATTCCTGACGGGGTTATCCCACCAAAACCGGGTTACCATGCCGTTTTACAAGACCGTATGCTAAAAGATGGCAAGCTCAATGCTTACTGGGTCATGTGTAACAACAACATGCAAGCGGGTCCAAACATCAACGGCGAACGCTTACCTGGCTACCGTAACCCTGACAACTTTATCGTCTGCTCTGACCCATACCCAACCGCGACAGCTCAAGCAGCGGATCTTATTCTACCTACCGCAATGTGGATAGAAAAAGAAGGTGCGTACGGCAACGCAGAACGCCGTACTCAGGCTTGGTATCAACAAGTAGAAACCGTTGGTGAAGCGAAGTCAGATTTATGGCAAGTGATGGAATTCAGTAAACGCTTCAAGATGGAAGAAGTATGGACTGAAGAACAACTCGCAAAAGCGCCCCAGTACCGCGGAAAAACCATGTATGACATGTTGTTCGCCAACGGTGTAATCAACAAGTTCCCAATTGAAGAAGCGCGCGAACTTAACGATGACGCCCATCACTTCGGCTACTACGTGCAAAAAGGTCTGTTCGAAGAGTACGCCGCATTCGGCCGTGGTCATGGTCATGATTTAGCTCCTTACGACCGTTACCACGAAGTTCGCGGTTTGCGTTGGCCAGTTGTCGACGGCAAAGAAACTCTATGGCGCTACAAAGAAGGCACTGATCCATACGCTAAAGCAGGTAGTGGTTGGGACTTCTATGGTAAACCAGATGGTAAAGCACTGATTATTTCTGCGCCTTATGAAGCGCCACCAGAGTCACCCGATTCTGAGTACGATATGTGGCTATGTACTGGTCGTGTCCTTGAACACTGGCACACAGGTACCATGACTCGTCGTGTACCGGAGCTTTATAAAGCGGTGCCTGATGCCGTGGTTTACATGCATCCTGCTGACGCACAAGCACGTGGAGTACGCCGCGGAGAAGAAGTTCTGATTCAGAATAAGCGCGGTGAAGTTCGAGTTCGTGTAGAAACTCGTGGTCGCAACCGACCGCCTGAAGGTTTGGTTTTTGTACCGTTCTTTGACGCACGCATTCTAATTAACAAGCTGATCTTAGACGCAACCGATCCATTGTCGAAACAAACAGACTTTAAAAAGTGTCCGGTTAAGATCACTAAGATCGCTTAATTATGAGTGCTCTGACTGCCCTGCTTTGGGCAGTCAGAATCAAGAATTTAGCCATTAGGCGGAGAATGAAGAATGAAAAAATTTTTAATTGCACTGTTATCTGTGGGTGCGCTTTTGAGTGGCGCGGCAGTCGCTGAACTGGAGAATCCCGGTGGTATTGGCGGATTGGAATCTCTACGTGGCAATAGTGAACTCGAAGCAACACGCCCAGCGGACGAGTTCAAAGATTTTCCTAAAGACCAGATTGTTGCAAGTAGCTATGTCTATCAACCACCTTTGATACCTCATAGCATTCGTAACTATGAAGTCTCTTTAAACGCAAATAAGTGTTTGGCTTGCCACAGCTGGAAGAACTCCAAAGAATCTGGCGCAACTAAGATTAGTGTTACTCACTATGTAAACCGCGAAGATGCCGTTTTAGCTGACGTTTCTCCTCGTCGTTACTTCTGTTTGCAATGTCACGTTCCACAGACAGACGCAAAGCCATTGGTAAAAAACGAGTTCGAGTCTGTTGATTCACTTCAATAGTGGCACGGCACTACTAAGAGGTTATTTATGAAAATACTTAAAGTGTTTTGGACGAGACTGAAAAGCCCGAGTAAAGCCGCCGCTGGTGTTGTATTGTTCCTTGGGTTCGCTGGCGGTCTTCTATTTTGGGGCGCTTTCAACACAGGTATGGAAGCGACCAATACTGAAGAGTTCTGCTCCGGTTGTCACGCCCCCATTGTCGCTGAAATTCAAGAGACAATACACTACTCGAACCGTTCAGGCGTACGTGCGATTTGTTCTGATTGTCATGTTCCTCATGAGTGGACAGACAAAATTGTTCGAAAAGTTCAGGCATCAAAAGAGTTATTTGCCCACTTTGTAACAAAAACGATCGATACGCCAGAAAAATTCCAGGAGCGTCGTGCTCACCTTGCAGAACGTGAATGGGCGAGGATGAAGAACAACGACTCGCTGGAATGTCGTAACTGCCACCAGTTTGATTATATGGACTACTCACAGCAAGGTAGTCGTGCATCTGCTCAGCACTCAACAGCGCTCGCGTCTGGTGAAAAGACCTGTGTAGATTGCCACAAAGGTATCGCCCATAAGTTACCAAACATGCATGGTGTAGAAGGCTGGCAATAGGAGGTCAGACATGAGTACTTTAGAATCTGTTATCTGGCACGTCCTCGGCTATGGAGCCATGCCATTTATCATCTTATCCGGCTTTGCGGTGGTCGCTGCGATTTCAGTATGGATACTGTCACTAGGAAAAGACAAAGAGATAGAATGATCAAATAGTTCAAGAAGCGTAACGAAATCAACGCGCTCTTAACTTAGTTGCCATCAAAAGCCATCTATGAATCATTAGGTGGCTTTTGATTTTGATAAGCACTTAACTAGTAGTCGTAGAGATCACAATCGGCAGACTTCTTTTCCAACATTCACTAAACCATGAGTTTGCTCGCTGTTTGGTCTAAGATTATAAAATATCTTACTAAATGAGATATTTAGGGAGTCTATTCATCCATGGAAAAACGTTCGATCAGTCTTAATTGTGATATGGGAGAAAGCTTTGGCGCTTGGAAAATGGGCAATGATGCCCTAGTTATGCCTTACGTTCATATGGCAAATATCGCGTGTGGATTCCACGCATCAGATCCTCAAGTCATGAATGAAACGATCAAGCTTGCGATCAAGCACGACGTTAAAGTTGGAGCACATCCTAGCTATCCAGATCTTCAGGGGTTTGGACGTAGGAGTATGTCGCTCAGCCCTGACGAAATTACCAACATGCTTATCTACCAAGTTGGGGCGATTAAAGGCCTTTGTGATAGCCACAATAAGGACCTGAGTTATGTGAAGCCACATGGTGCGCTCTACAATGATATGTTGAAAGAGTTATCTATTTTTGAGGCTGTGGTAGATGCGGTCGCAAGTTTCGGCTTACCCCTGATGACTCTCGCAGTGCCAGACACTCAACCCTACTTAGATGTTGCAGATCGGTATGATGTACCATTGCTGTTTGAAGCGTTTGCAGACAGAAGTTACCAAGGGAACGGATTTTTAGCATCACGCGATCAAGCCAACGCAGTACTCACCCAACAAGTAGATATTTTAAATCAGGTACTTCAGATCTCGCGTTATGGAAAAGTGCGTACTATTGATGGATTTTCAATATCGCTTGAAGCAGACACAATCTGCGTTCATGGTGACAATCCAGAAGGCATAATGCTCATAAAACAAATCAGAGAGCTGCTTGATAAGGAGACTCGCTCCCAATGAATATAGAGACCTCCATAGACCCAGTCGCCGAGTGTTCGATATTAATTCGATTCCATTGCCAGCCCAACGATCACCTTTCATGGGTTATTGGTGAAATCAGTCATTATCTGAGTAATCAATTGGGTTCTTGGGTAATGAATGTCACGCCGTCTTTTGACTCGATTCTTGTCGATTATCTTCCACATCGCATCTCGATTTTTGAATTTGTCCCTTACCTAGAAAAACTCGTCACTCAAGCTTTGGTCAACATGCCAGAAGCACATGTTCCAGAAGTGATTGAATTGCCAGTTTATTATGATCTTTCTGTGGGGCCGGATTTACAGCAATATCTCGATTCTGGTCTCTCTTACGAGCAAGTAGTGGCGACGCACACTCAGACCGAGTACACCGTCGGCGCAATAGGCTTTTCTGCAGGTTTTGCCTTTCTTACCGATGTGGACCAATCCATTCGCCGTCCACGTAAAACGACACCAAGAGTCTCAGTCCCCAAAGGCAGTGTTGCAATCGCGAATAACCAAACCGCCGTCTACCCAAGCGAAACTCCAGGAGGTTGGAACATCATTGGCAATTGTCCAGTCGAACTCTACCATCCCACCGAAGCCAAGCTTTTACCATTTAGTATTGGAACAAAAGTGCGCTTTTTAGCGATTGATCGCGACAGATTTATTGAGTTAGGCGGCGTGATAAGTGAGGGATGGCAATGAAAGTACCACAGCATATAGAGGTGATAAAACCAGGCCAACAAACCTTGATTCAAGACTTTGGTCGTTTTGGTCTCGCTCATTTCGGTATCGCTCAGGGCGGCCCCGTTGATGATTACGCGTATAGTTGGGCAAACCATCTACTAGGTAATACCGTTAATTGCCCTACCTTAGAAATTACGCTCGGCCAAGCTGAGTTTTTAATCCACTACCCATGTCAGTTAGCGATAGCTGGTGGCGACTTGAACGCAAAGCTTGATGGCAAGCCGTTAGACAACTGGTCAACATTTCACGCAGATATTGGTCAAACACTCACCTTTGGCCTACCAAGTAATGGGCTTAGAGCTTATCTCGCGATTAAGGGCGGTTTTCTAATACCGCAACAATTGGGGAGTGTCGCCACCGTCGAAAGAGATCAATTGGGCGGATTAGGTAAAGGACTGTCACTGCAAACTGGGGACACCTTGTCTTTTGAGCAACACCCGGTTTCTCACAAACCGTTGCAGATGACTTTCAGGTATAAACCGGATTACGATCTGCCGATAGAACTGAGGGTTATTGAAGGCTATCAAGTCGAAGATTTTTCACGGGATGCTGTCGCTTCGCTGTATTCACAGGAGTTTGAAGTCAGTCAATTGGTCAATCGAATGGGGTATAGACTCTCGGGCTCACGCGTCCAAGCACCACAAAAAGAATATTTAAGTGAAGGAATTGCACTAGGATCGATACAAGTAACGCCGCGCGGTGAACCGATTGTGCTGCTCAACGACAGGCAAACCATCGGCGGCTACCCAAAAATTGGCTGTGTTGCGAGAATTGACCTTCCTCGCTTAGCACAAGCGAAACCTGGCCAGAAAGTGCGGTTTGTTCGTGGAGACCTGCTTGGCCTGCAAGACGCCTGGGGACAGTGGGCACGATTTTTTGGTTATTAGGGCGACATCATCGCCCTCAATACTCAAATCGTACCGTAATATTTTGCTAACTGCTGTGGATAGTTTCTTTCCAACGCAAGTTCGCAAGCCTTTTCCTCAACATTTTTGGCATTTAAACTCATGCTCACCGGATGAAGCGACTCAATGTTCGCGTCTTGGTAGTCAAAGAGTTGCCATTCTCGAACCAGCTTCATTGCTGCTTCTAACGCTGATGACCCCTTTACAACTTCCACTCTCGCATAGTGCGCGCCCTCAAAGGTAACATCGGCGGCGCGTAGAGTATCGTCTCTACCAGGGATTTGCTGGGCCCCGAACAATGGCGTGCCATATTCCATTGCTTGTTGATAATGAGGAATAAAACGCGCCATATGGCTAATGGCCTTGCGGCTGCGCTGGACAATGACATCTTCGCTCCAACCGTGTTGGATCTTACTTTTTAAACGAATCGGCAAATGTGGTTGTGAGGAAGATTCGTTAGACGCGACTAATCCGTCTTCGAACAAAGTAATGTCCTTGGTCATCCCGTGTAATTGAAATACCCCATCTGGGTAGGGTGTTAACTGGGCCATGCCATTGGGTGTTCCCCTAGGCCCATGGAAGATGACTTCTGGCCAAAGCTCACGACACTCTTGCCATTTGGTAACGTACGCTGCTTTGAACTCGACTAAACGTTCACGGGGCTTGTTTGCCAAGTCATCAATTGAACCAGTCTCATAACCACAGGCGTTAACCAAATAATCAAACTGATATATTTGCGCGTGATTATCTTGACCCACACACTCAATAAACCAACCGTCTGGATGTTCTTCAACGCCAACCACTTGGGTATTGGTCAGTACGGTACAATTAGCAATGCTATCCAATACCAATGTTGCTGAAGCGGCGATGCGGAATACACTCCAACCATGCTCCTCAACCGCAACAACCGGAAACTTAAGCGCGTCTAAATCGGTGTACTTAGCAAACGGAATCATCCAATCATCTAGCTTGGACGGAAGTTGAGGTTGTTCGGACTCTTTCAGCGCTTCTAAATCTTCACGGCTGTAAAATTTATAATAATCTTTAGGTTCACCCAGCACTTTATTACTCGGATCGTTTTCGACCAGTTCAGCATAACAAGCTTGGATCGTAATCAGCCTTTCATATAACTCTTCAGGGCTACCACCATCGCTATAAGGCACGGCGATCACTGTCGGTCGACGGTTAATCGTCTGTGGATAAAGGCGTGCAGTATCAATCGACTGCTTGAGTAATTCGATACATTGCTCTGTAGAAATTTCTCTGTATAAATTTCCACCAGCATGCAAATGACAGATTGGTGGCCCGCTGACCAGTCCAGGCCCTTTCTCGATTAAATGAACATCGAGTCCCAATTCGGCCATGTGTACTGCGGCGGTTGCCCCTGCAATTCCACCGCCGATAATTGCGACTTTTGATGTGCTGTGTGTGTGGTTCTTCGATTGCATCTATGCGGCTAATTCATTCATTCTGTGTGCATTTTACTGGTAATACCCCATTATTAAAATCACAAATTTTTCATGGAGAAATTATGACGTTTTTTCGAAAAAAAATGAAAAAAACTGCTTGACTAAAAAATAGTGATGTTGGGAATAATCATCTTTGTGAATAACAAATCTTTGCCGGGCTACGCCTACTCGGGGCTGCGGGAAAGCTTAAGTTATCTACAGGTCAAGTTATCCCAAACTTTATCCACTGTTTTTGTGGATAACTGGACAACATGACCCATAAAAAATCAGCTAAACGCTTTGTTTACAGGGGTTAACAAGCGATTTATCAAACTGTTCACAACTAAAGCAAGTGTAAAAAAAGTACCCATAGGAAGCAATATCCATAGCCACCAATGGAACTGTGGTGAGAGATCAAATCCAAACAGCATTATCGCTCCAACGACCATTTCAGAGCCGATGATCGCGATGACGCCAGCCACCAAAGCCATCAATCCGTATTCCGCCCAAATGGTTTGCTCTACACGTTTCTTACTTGCACCAAGCGTCCGATAGAGCTGAATTTCATCCTGCCTTTGACCTAGGCTTAGCCTTAATAGAGTAAAAATCAACAGTAGGCCAGATAAGACACCAATTGCCGCCAACAAAGTAATTGACCAGACGATCTGTGCTAACAGCTCCTGAATTTTGGCGCCCATAACCCGGATATCCATCAAGCTGACTGTTGGGTGCTGGCGAGACAACTGATTAAGCAAGCTATCGTCACTCTGTTCTATTTTAAAGCTGACCAAGTAAGTCGCTGGGATATTTTTCAATACATCAGGTGTGAATATAAAATAGAAGTTTGGCTTCATATCGCGCCACTCCACTTGCCGGATCGAATTCACCTTGGCTTTAACGTTTACGCTGTTAATGACAAACTCCAGCTCATCACCAATATCGAGCCCTAAGTCGCTTGCTACGTCTGCTTCAACCGATACCCCACCGCTTTGTTTCCATTTCCCTTCAACGACCTCATTATATGAAGGAATGCCAGAAGCAAAGGTAAAGTTTATTTCTCGTCGAAGTGCATCACTCGCCTCTTCACCCTGAGCCCTTTCTTTGGCATCGACACCATTGATATTGACCAAACGGCCGCGAATGATCGGATAATCTTCTGAGCGTTCAATATGATTGTCATCAAGCACTTTCAGGTAGGCATCTTTTTCGTAGGGTGCGATGTTAAGCGCGAACGCATTCGGCGCGTCTTTGGGTAAGGTTCTCTGCCAATCGGTCAATAAATCGGTTCGAACTAACCACATGGTTGAAAGTAGCATCAATGATAAAGCTAACGCCCCAAATTGTATGCCAGTAGCAAGCAGTGAACGGTTGATTCGACTCAGCGCCAGCTTAAATGCCGCACCCAACGGTGCGCTGCTTAACGCTTTGGTCGCCAATACACTGACTAAAGCCAGGACAAAAAATAGCGCTACTATCCCACCGAGCACGATCCAAACCAGCAGGTTATCGTAATAAGTGAACAGCATAGGAATGATGGGAACGAGCACCAGCCAATAGCGCGCTTTTGTTGTATTTAACTCAGCTTTAGGTTGCATGACATTAACAGCACTAACATTGGTTAAGCCAATAAGCGGAATACCTAACGCAGGTACAGCAATAAGTAAGCTGGTTGCCACAGAAATTACTATCGGTTTGAGTCCATAACTCGGCAACGGACTTGGTAATAGATCCACCAGAGGGATCCTCAGTAGATGCTCAAGGACAACCCCAAGAGCAACACCGAATATACCCGCAGCGACTAACAAAATAGTCACTTGAACCAACAACCAACGCACTAACCACTTCTTGCTTGCTCCGAGGCTTTTTAGCATCGCAATGGTTTTTCGCCTTGTTGTGACATAGTGCTGACAGGTTAATACCAGAGTGGTCGCCGCCATGATAACCACGATCGCGACCGTAAGAGAAAGGTATTGCTGGGTTCGCTGGAATACCTCATTCGTACGGCTGGCACTGTTCTGATCTCGCCATCGGTCGCTAGGGGTTAATTCTACCGCCTGCTTTAGGCGTTCGATATTCGCCTGTTCACCATTAATGTATTTACTGTATCGTACGCGGCTACCAACCTGAACCGCTCCGGTACGTTCAATATCACCACTGTGGATAAATGCGGAAGGCATTTGTTGAAAAGGGTTAAAGCTTAAACCTGGCTCCTCAATGATTCGCCCTGTCACAACAAAATCGCCATCGCCTAGCGTGACGGCGTCACCAATTGAGACTTCAAGTTGAGAAAACAATCTCTCGTCTAACCACAATTCGCCCGGTTTTACTCTTGAATAGCTCTGTTGGTCGTCCGAAAGCACCATTTCGCCTTGCAAGGGATATAGACTATCGACGCCTTTTACCGTAATCAGCTTCATGCCCCTGTCACTAAACGCCATTGTGCCAAATCGGGTTTGGCTTGACGTAGTGAGCTGATTTTCTTCTGCTAGCGTTTCGAAAGCGGGATCGATCGGATTTGATGAAATAAATACCGTGTCAGCCGTTAACGCTTGTTTGCCTTGTTTAACGACCACCTGCTCCATGCGTTCAGCCAACGCTGTCAGCGCGAATATGCTGGCAATGATTAATATCAGCGCAATGGTGACAGGCCAAAGTTGCCCTTGTCGTATTTCACTAAGGCTCCATACGAATAGACGTTTATTGAGTGAGCGTGACGCGACGGTTGACATCATTCCCCCTCCAAACGACCAGCTTTCATCTTAATAATACGATCACAGCGTTGTGCCAGTTTAGAGTCGTGGGTCACGAGCACCAGCGTAGTACCATGTTCTTTGTTAAGCGAAAAGAGCAATTCAATTACAGTTGACGCCGTTTGTTGGTCGAGATTTCCCGTCGGTTCATCGGCAAACAGTATTTTCGGCTGAATCATAAACGCTCTCGCCAGTGCCACTCGCTGCTGCTCTCCCCCTGATAACTGAGAAGGCGAATGATGAACGCGACTTTGCAAACCGACCGACTGTAACAAACTAATTGCGCGTTGTTTGTCCTCTGGCTCACCTTTAAGTAGGCAAGGCAATGTGACGTTGTCTAACGCAGACAAGCTTGGTATTAGAAGAAAGCTTTGGAAAACAAACCCTACTGATTCACTACGTATCGCAGCCCGTTCTTCGTCCGTTAAACGGTGCAGAGGCTGACTTAACAGTGTGACTTCACCTGCTGTTGGGGTATCTAACCCTGCAAGGAGCGTCATCAAGGTCGACTTCCCTGCCCCTGACGTACCGACAATAGCGACACTTTCACCCTCTTTAATGTCGAGATTTACATCATCAAGGATTGTTAATTGCTCTCGATTGGTAGAGACTACTTTGGACAATGATTGCGCTTTGATTACGGATGTTTGCATGTTGAGACTACTTTCCCTTGTTCTTCTATTTTTGTTTGTTAATCCTGCTTACAGCAAAACCTTGTTAATTTTAGGCGACAGCTTAAGTGCTGGATACCAAATGCCGATTGATCAAGCGTGGCCATCTCTTCTTACGCAAGATCTTGACCAAAACGGTCAAAAATTATCGGTTGTCAACGCCAGTATTTCTGGCGATACGACTGGAAACGGACTCGCTCGATTACCTAGCTTGCTTGAACAACATCAACCAGAATACGTGCTAATTGAGCTCGGTGCCAACGATGGATTACGTGGTTTTCCAACTAACATTGTACAAAATAATCTCAGTGAAATGATTAATCTGGTACGCAGCTCAGATGCTACTCCATTATTAATGCAAATTCATATTCTGCCTAATTATGGCAAACGCTACACAGAAGCGTTTTCTGCTGTCTACCCTCAAGTTTCCGAGCAGCTCAATGTGCCATTGCTGCCATTTTTTCTCGAAGGTGTGATCATCAGACCCGAGTGGATGATGTCAGATGGCCTCCATCCCAAACCTGAAGCACAACCATGGATCTCAAATTTTGTTGCCAATGCATTAATAAATCACCTCTGATTGCTTTAGCTCAATAAACTTTACATAGCTTTACGCTAGCTTGAATTGTCAGCATATGTTGGTTAGAGGAGCAGGTATGATTATTGAGCCTATCATTGATGGTGTCATCGCACGTAGTGCACATCCACTCGGATGCAAACAAGCCATCACCAATCAGATAGAATATGTGAAATCCGCCAGCAAAATAGAGCATGGCCCGAAACGAGTTTTAATTATTGGTGGTTCATCAGGTTTGGGGCTTGCCTCAAGAATCGCACTCACCTTCGGTGGTGCGAAAGCAGATACCATCAGTGTCTCATTTGAAAAAGCCCCGTCATCCAAAGGTTCGGGCTCTGCAGGGTTTTATAACAACTTTTACTTTGAAAAGCTTGCCCATCAAGAAGGCCGTGTCGCGATTAACATCAACGGTGACGCGTTTTCCAAGCAAATTAAAGATGAAGTTGTTGAAGCTATCGAAACCTATTTTGAGGGTGAGGTTGATCTGGTTATATACAGCCTAGCCAGCGGCATTCGACCAAATCCAGAAACAGGTGAACTGTGGCGCTCGGCGATAAAACCGATAGGCGACTCTATCACCGGAAATACGCTGCTGTTGGAATCAGATCAATGGCATCAAACCACGCTCCCACCCGCAACAGATGAAGAGGCACAAGCGACACTCAAAGTCATGGGAGGCGAAGATTGGGAAGAGTGGATTGATACCTTAATCAATTCTGAGTCGATCGCACAAGGTTGCAATACTATCGCATTTTCCTATATCGGGCCGGAATGTACTCACCCTATCTACCTTGATGGCACTTTAGGTCGCGCTAAAATCGACCTCCATCAAACCAGCCATGCATTAAATCTCAAGTTGGCGAACTATGATGGAAATGCCTACGCAACCGTCTGTAAAGCTTTAGTCACCAAAGCCAGTGTTTTTATCCCCGCCTTGAGCCCCTACATCATCGCTCTCTACAAAGTAATGAAAGAGCAAGGCAACCATGAGGGATGTATCGAGCAGATGCAGAGGCTGTTTAGCAGTAAACTTTACGGCGGCGAAAAGGTTAGCGTTGACTGCGAACGCTTAATTCGGATGGACGATTGGGAGCTCGCCCCTTCAACCCAAGAGAAAGTGACTCACCTACTTAGCCAAATGAATGAGAGCAATTTTAAACAGCTTGGTGATTACGCAGGATTCAAGCAAGAATTTCTCAATTTGAACGGATTTGGCTTCCAAAATATAAACTACAGTGATGAAGTTAATACTGATATATATGTAATCTAAACCTGTTGTTTAAAAACACTATCTCAATTATGAGAAAGCACCACCAAGCAAGTCCTAAACCTATGTTTAGGACTTTTTTTTGCGTTGCTTATCCTGCATCCTAACTGTCAACTTCATGTCAAACCTCGAATATTGGTTCCAATGACTATTTCTACGACTATTATTAAAGAGAGCAAGGATTGCTCGGATTGGTCCACAAGCCTACAGGGAACAAATATGTCTAAGTTGAATACGGGAACCATTTCTATTCCTGAAGACATGAGTGACAATTGGCAAAAAATCGTCAATCTCCTAGCAGAAATAGTCGATGTTCCAGCTGCACTGATTATGCGAGTGCACAAAGAATACATTGAAGTATTCTCAGCGAACAATAATCGTCATCACCCATATCAAGCGGGTGACAGTGAAACGTTAGGTCAGGGGCTCTATTGTGAGACCGTCGTTAACGAGAATAGGGAGCTTGTTGTACCCAACGCCCTGAATGATGAAAAATGGTGTCGCAATCCGGATATAAAGTTTGGCCTCTTGGCATATTGCGGCTTACCACTACGTTGGCCAAACGGTGCAATCTTTGGAACCATCTGTGTTCTTGACGATAATGAAAACCCATTTAACGAAACTTACCAACAACTTATCTTGTCGTTCCGTGATTCCGTTGAAGCCCAACTCAAAACGCTGTACCAGAACCTCTACCTTCAGCAAATGAATCTTGAACTAGAGAGTCGGGTCAATACCCGCACTCAAGATCTGGTTGATCTAAACTACTCCCTCAATCTTGAAATTGATAAGCGCCGAGCGGCTGAGCGAACGATAAGATATCAACAACGCCACGATCTCGGGACAGGCTTTTTAAACCGCAATGCGTTGGAACTGGAAGCACAGCAGCTGTTAGACACCTTGCCACTCGAAGCGATAGAATCAGACTACAAAATTGGCCTATTACATATTGGATTTACCAATGGCCGTAGGATTCAAGCCAAATATGGTTACGGCGCATGGGAAAATATACTCAAAGCATTTCGAGGAAAGCTGCTTCAACACACCCAACTGAACGTCATCACCGCCAGACCCGCTTCAACCGACCTAGCGTTTCTGTTTAGAACAGAGCACTACGATGATGACATCCACATCCTGTGCAGTGAACTGGTCGAGATCAGTCAAACAGAATTCCAAATTGAAGGTGAACATCTCCACCTGCACAGCTACATTGGTATCGCTAGCTCCGACGACACTCAGTCTGCAAAATCAATGCTCAAATATGCAGCAGAAGCAATGCAGTCCTGTAAAGACTCAGGCCATAAGTTCAGTTTTTACTCGCAAGATATTTCTGATACGCAAAAGAACATTAGTCAACTAGAAAGCTACTTGCTTCAAGCCGTTCGTAATGAAGACTTGCTGCTTTACTTTCAACCTAAAGTCTCCCCGCTGACGCATCGTTGGATTGGCGCAGAAGCTCTACTCCGCTGGCGCCATCCAATTCTAGGCGACATTTCTAATGAAACCTTGATTCATCTTGCTGAACAAAATGGTCTCATCTTTGAAGTGGGCAGTTTTGTTTTACGCTCCGCAATTCAGAAAGCTGCAGAATGGGCGCAGTATGTCAGTGATTTCAAAGTGAGTGTTAACGTCTCTGCAGTTCAGCTTCAGAGCCCTCAGTTTGTTACTCAAGTGCAAGATTTGCTGATTGCCTATCAACTCCCCGCTCACTATCTTGAGCTGGAAGTGACGGAAAGTGGGTTGATTGCCAACGAAGTGGTCGCACGCAATACCTTAGTCGCTCTTAGCCAGCTCGGTGTGACATTGTCACTTGATGACTTTGGTACCGGTTATGCGTCGTTCAATTACCTAAAGAAATTCCCGTTCGATGCGATAAAAGTCGACAAGAGTTTTGTTCATCAACTCGCCAATAGTGAAGAAGATAGAGAAATTGTGCGCTCTATTATTTCTATCGCCAAAAAACTCAATTTAAAAGTCACCGTTGAGGGGATAGAAAACGCAGAACATGAGTCATTTATCCTATCAGAAGATTGCGACATCGGTCAGGGATACCTTTATGGTAAACCTATGCCGTTTGATGAGTTTGAAACTCACTTATTGAACCAAAATAATTTATCTCCCAACTTGTCCTATTCTTAGTCGAGAGACTATTACTTTACTCTAAGGCGGGCGGTTCCTATAATCCCCCGTCTTTGTTGTCACCAATATAGAGTTCACCATGGACCAGCTATCCGCCGCGTTAAAAAAAATCGAAAAACAAAACTACCACGCTTATCAGCAGATTAAGGGTCAATACGAATTTGGTGATTACACCTTCCATATTGATTATGTCCAGGGTGACCCCTACGCATCTGCCTCTCGTGTTCGCGCTATCCGCCCGTGGTCAGTCACAGGGCTCGCTTGGATTCGTGACAAGTCTGAGGCCTATCAAATTGCGGCACGTGATTTCATCGCACGTAGTTTTGCTCAGTTTGCCAAGCAAGAAAGCAGTATTAGCATCGCGTTAACGGGCCAAACCGTACTCGACAATACAGCCGTTCTATTCACTGAACAGGGCATCGAAATCCGCTTTAGAATCAATCTACCCGCAGAAGGACGCAGTGTTCTTGGCAAGAGAGCGGATAATATCCTCACTTTCCATTTACCCAAATTTATTCGTAAAGCAACGTTGGAGCGAGAGCTAAACCTACAGGCACTAATCCATCATTGTGAAACGATTGAAGATCAAGCCGCACTAAGGGATCAGCTTGAACAGAATGGGCTACTCGCATTTGTTGGCAACGGTTCGGTGCTACCGCGAATTTCAGGTAACTGCGACCTACCGATGAAAGACGCGATTGAATTCAGCGCTCCAAGCTCTCTTGAAGTCACACTGGACACACCCAACCGAGGTCAAGTGAAAGGTCTGGGGATTCGCAAAGGCATAACACTTATCGTCGGTGGTGGTTTCCACGGGAAGTCGACCTTGCTCAACGCCATTGAACGTTCGGTTTATGACCATATTCCTGGTGATGGGCGTGAGCTGGTTGTTACCGACCTCTTCGCCATGAAAATTAAAGCGGAAGATGGTCGATGTGTCCACTCACTGAACCTTTCAAATTACATCAATCATCTACCAATGGGTCGAGATACTTGTGACTTTTCAACCCAAGATGCATCTGGCTCTACCTCCCAAGCGGCATGGTTGCAAGAGTCCATCGAATCAGGCGCTCGGGGTATTCTCATTGATGAAGATACGTCAGCGACCAACTTTATGATTCGCGATGAACGTATGCAAGCGCTGGTAGGCAAGGGCGAAGAACCGATCACGCCTCTTGTTGATCGCATCGGTCAACTGAAAGAGCAACTCGATATATCAACAGTCGTTGTCATGGGTGGCTCTGGTGATTACTTAGACATCGCAAATACCGTAATTCAAATGCACGACTACCAACCGATTGACGTTACTGAGAAGGCAAAACAGGTAGTTAAATTGCACCCTACTCAACGTCAAAATGAGTGTGAATCGAATTTAGATTCATTCAGACCACGTACGTTTAATTGCAGCGCGCTACAGAAAATCCTAACTGACGGTAAATTCCGTATTGCGGCGAAAGGTTGCGATTCACTTCGATTTGGCAAAGAGTACACCGACCTCACGGCTCTGGAGCAACTTGAGTCAAACAATGAACTTAATGCCATTGGCTGGGTTTGGTTTCAATTTGCCCAACAGCCCGGTTGGTCAACGGTTCCGGCTAAAGATCTGTTGCGTTACTTACAACCCGACTGGAGTAACACTATGCCTGTGCAGGGCGATCTCGCTAAACCACGTGTGCTAGATGTCATGGCAGCGCTAAATCGTATGCGTAAGTCGCAATTTAAAGCCTGCAATTAATCTTCCTAGACAATTTAATGTATAAAGCGCCTATGTTAGGCGCTTTGTTAGTGACGTAGAACATTCCAAGCTTCACACAACACTCGGAATTTGTCGCTGTCACCATTGTCACGATCCGGATGCCACTTTAAGGCCAATTTACGCCACGTTTTGCGTATTTCTGACCGAGTCGCATCCCGTGGAAGTTTAAACAGATTTAACGCCTTGACCCTATCCATTTCGTTGCCGTTCGTGCTGCCAACAAACTCACGATAACGGGTCCAAAACTCATTGAGTAAGCGTTTGACTTCGCCCTCTTCCGCTTCGTAATTTTTCCATTGAATGTAGTAATCACGCAGAGGATCATGGTGATCGACTTCATGACCTTGTACTCGATTGGCGGGCATTAAAACGATATCCATCGCCTGCACTTGCAGCCAGTTGTCAGGATAGAGCGTCTCTTGCAACTGAAACAAGGCATTCATAATAAGAAAATTGCGCTTGAAAAGATCTTTTTCAGGTGATTCATCAAGCAAGGGTATAAAACCTAGGTCGCCTAGATGAGAGGCTAAGGTGTGTACCTTCCATCCGCTAGGCTGCTTTCTCAACACTTCAAGAATTGGCCAAAGCAATGGGTTTTCCATATATTGTTGAAACTGAGCAGTCAGTTCTTGTCGTTCTTGCATAAACTCCCTTTCTCCTTCTCGTCCAATTAATGCCATAAAGCCTAATTTGTCGAGCCTAGCCTTTGATAAATGTCGTCTGAGCCATAAAAAAAGAGCCGCGAATGCGACTCTTTTTCCATAATTAAATCTTGGCTAGATAACACCTAGCTCACGTAGGCGTTCCATTAGGTAGCTGTGAGCGGTATGGCGTTCAGACAGCACCACCTCCGGTTTCGGGTGCAAGAACAAAGGTAGTGAGATACGAGAGTGCTCTTGACGTGCACCTGTTGGGTTAATAACACGGTGCGTCGTAGATGGGAAATAACCACCCGAAGCTTCTTGCAACATGTCGCCAATATTAATGATTAAATTACCAAAGTCGCATGGCACATCTAGCCAGTCACCTTCTTTGCTCAACACTTGCAAACCTGGCTCATTAGCTGCTGGTAATACGGTCAACAAGTTAATGTCTTCGTGGGCAGCGGCGCGAATAGCACCCGGCTCTTCTTCGCCTGTCATTGGTGGGTAGTGAAGGATGCGTAGCAATGTTTTATTACTGCCATTGATCATTTCAGATAAGGCGATAGAGAACTTCTCTTGCACATCGGCTGGTGCGTGCGCTTCTACCCAACTAAGTAATTCTTCTGCAAATGTATTCGCTCGGTCATAGTAATCCATGATTTGCTCTTTGAGCTCCTCAGGCATCTGTCCCCAAGGATAAACATGAAAGTACTCTTTTATATCTTTAACTGTATGCCCTTTCGCCACCTCTGACACGCTAGGTGGAAAATATCCATCTTGGGTCTCAACGTTGAAGTGGAAATCATTCTTACGTTCAGACATAAAGAACTTGTACCAATTCACATAAATGGATTCGACAAGCTCTTTAGGGATTGGGTGATTTTTTAACACGCCAAAACCAGTTTCACGTAACGAGGTGACAAACAGTTCAGCTGCGTTTTCTGCTGTGTAGTCGACAGTTTCTAATTTCATGACTTTGCTTTCTAATAATTATGGTAATAAGACGAGGATTGTAAATGTGACATATTGGTAAAGCAAACGATAAACCATTTGTGATATTGGTTAGGTTTGAGAGTGTGCAGTAATACAAATTTTCAACATAAGTTGTGAATACAAGCAAAAAATAGTCAATAACAAAATAATTGAACGGCGTTTTATTGAGTGTCATCATAGACTAAGTTTCAAACAGGAGATTGAAATGAATTTAAAATTTTCACGCGCTTTGGTTTGGCTTACTCTAGGCTATATGTTGCTGTTTCTCTTTTCCGCCATTTCCCCGTCTTCTCGCGCAGTATGGATCGCTGAAATCGTTCCTGCCGTGTTCATCTTAGGCACTATCTGGTGGATATCACGCCAATACCAATTTTCAACAACGGCCTATGTACTGATGTTTATATGGCTAGCTCTTCACACGATTGGCGCAAAATTCACTTTTGCCGAAGTCCCGTTTGATTGGTTCAATCAATTAATAGGTTCTGATAGAAATAATTTTGATCGCGTTGCGCATTTTTCTATCGGGCTCTACGTCTATCCTGTTGCTGAGTATTTATTGAAAGTTAAAAAAGTCAGTCCATCAATCGCCATGAGCTACGCTCTGTTTGCTTTAATGGCTCTTGCAGCAGGCTACGAAATCATTGAATGGTGGTACGCCGATCTGGCAGGTGGCGATGAAGGCATCGCATTTTTAGGATCTCAAGGTGATATTTGGGATGCTCAGAAAGACATGTTGATGGATACGCTCGGCGCTATTTGCTCTTTGGTACTACTCGCGATTCAGCGCCGCGTATTCTCTTCAATCCATGAAAGATAAGGATTAAATCCTTCAGCAAAGGGAACTTGAATAATCTGCGGCACATCATAATCGTGGTGCGCTTTTATAGTTTGCTCAAGTTCCGTATAGCACGCATTGGTGGTTTTCATTATCATCAATATTTCTTGATCAGCGCAGATTTCATTTTGCCACACATAGTGACTTTCAATAGGCATGGTTTGAATGCACGCCGCAAGTTGCTGGCCAAGTACAGAGTCAATGATCTGTTTGGCATTTTCACGGCTGTTGGTGGTCGATAAAACCATGCAGAATTGTTCAGACATGATAGCTCCTTACTTTTGAATGATAACCGGATAGTCTTGATCTATCAGCTCTTTGACAAAGCTTGAGCCACTACCATTGTATGCAACCCAGACCTTTTTCTTCGCTCTAGTCAAAGCGACGTAAAAGAGGCGGCGCTCTTCAGCATAAGGGAATTGGTCGCTTGATTGGGTTAATGCGCCATCAATATGCAGGGCTTTTACCCGAGCCGGAAATTGGCCTTCATCAACGTTTACAATAAAAACAAAGTCGGCTTCTTTTCCCTTACTCGAATGGCAGGTCATAAATTCGATCGTTAGTAAAGCGAATCGTTTCTGCCAATCCTGCAAGAGTTCAGGCTTATGGTAGTGGTTTCGCCCAAGTATCAACACGGACTGTGTAGATTTAGCACTGCGATTAAGTTGGTCGAGAACTTTCTCCACATGCCCGAGCGGCATCAAAGTCACCGCTTTCGCCTTTTGTTCTTTATGGCTGTTAAGTTGTTTAGCTAACTGAGCTGGGTTTTGCTGAATAAATCGATTGGCAACCTCACCGATACGATTGTTAAATCGATACGTGGTGTCTAAGTGATGAACGGTAGAATGTGGGAACCGTGTGGCAAATCCCGTCGTAAGATCAACATCAGATCCAGCGAACTGATATATAGACTGCCAGTCATCACCCACCGCAAAGAGCACTCCACCCTCTTGTTGATTGCAGAGCGCTTCAATCAAAGCAAGACGTTGCGGCGAGATATCTTGATATTCATCAACCATAATGTAACGCCAAGGTGAAATGAATTTGCCTTTTTCGACGTAGTGAGTCGCGCGGGTAATCATGAGGTTAAAATCGATATGGCCAAGTTCTTTCAATTGCTGTTGCCATGCCTGATAGCATGGCCATACTAAAGCCAGTTCGCTATTCAGGCGCGTGTATTCAGGGTGCTCAACTAAGCGTTGTTGAATCTCTTTCTTGGTTAGCCCAATTGATGCCAACTGCATAAGCTGTTTTTCTAGCCACGCAATAAGTTTGGGGTTTTCAACGTGGCTACCAAGTTCATCATCGCCTGCAAGATAAGCAATTGGCCATTTAGACAGATGCTTTTGCCAACGTTTAAAATTAGTCGGGGTCATCCAATGCTTTTTAAGCCAATCTATGCACCAGTTCTGGCGCTGGTTGTCATCCAAAGCAAGGGGGGAAATCACAACCTCATTTTGCTCAACACTATTTAATATCTGTAACCCTAATTGATGGAAGGTATTAACTTTAACGCCTTCTGCGCTTAGGCCGATTTTATCGTTTAATCGCTGAGCCATTTCTTGTGCTGCATCTTTGCCAAACGCCAGCATTAAGATCTCTTCAGCGCGAGCAAGGTGACTTTGGAGTAAATATGCGACTCTTGCTGTAAGTACACTGGTTTTACCCGAACCAGCTCCGGCAAGCACTAGATTGTGGTCATCGTTAAGCAGCACTGCTCGTTTTTGAGAATAGTTAAGCGGGGAAGATTCAATTTGGGCGAACAAAACCTGCCAGTTGTCGAGTTCATTTGAAATCCACGTTTCATTTCTTGTTGTTAGTTGTTCGTCCGGATCGTTAATCCAAGGTTCAATGCTTTCCATCCGCGCAGGCATTCTCAGCATGGCATCATTGAGTGTCATTTCCATTCGTTGGAAATCCTCAACAATCTGATCACGCCACTTTTCGACACTAGAATGGGTTAAGAAACAAGGTTGACGTGCAAAGTGCTGGACTTGCTCTTCCCAATTAGGAAGAAATTTCACCAACTGCTGGCACTGATTTTTGTGCCACTGTTGATAACAAGCGACAGCATTTCTGGCAAACTCGCGGCATTTCTTAGCTGGTAAGCCTTGCACCAACCAAGCTCTTTGCTGACTGGCATGTTCGTGGGCGAAAAACACTAATCCCCCCCAAATAAGCCCATTTTTTATCTGTACTCGTCCATTCCACACATTGAAGGGAATATGCTCTTCACTCGTTTCCGAACTTAAAATGAGTGCATCTGACGATACTTCAATATGGTAGTATTCGTGTTGAATAAAAAACTTTGC
This sequence comes from Vibrio galatheae, assembly GCF_000967545.1. Lineage (GTDB taxonomy): Bacteria > Pseudomonadota > Gammaproteobacteria > Enterobacterales > Vibrionaceae > Vibrio > Vibrio galatheae. Next base: position 139,524 of record NZ_JXXV01000012.1, read on the forward strand.
AGTCTTGTTAGCCGATAGCTGCATTCTTTTAGACCTATAATCTCTCTTGTCGACATCATAACGTAATTAAATTTTCTTTGGACAAGTTTCCAGTAAAATTTCTACGTCAACAGCCTGTTTTATACCCATTTTTCCATTACTTGTTGTGACAGGTTTCTGGCCCACTTTTAGGTTGTTTAAAAGTTATTCAAACTCATTGCTATCTTTATTTAGATCAGATCGTTACCATGGATTTAATGTTAATTTAGTGCTACTTGAGAATACAAAGTCGTCGAATAGTGAATTTATATAGCCAGCTACGCCACTTTTGGGCAAATAAAACATTCAACTACAGCCTGCTTATCCTAGTAACGCTGCTTGGTGTTGTGATTCCAACATGGTATCTCCAACTTAACACTCTAATTGTTCCGCTGATCTTAGGCGTTATCGCCGCGGCATTAGCTGAAAGTGATGATAGCTTTACTGGCCGATTAAAGTCACAGACGTTAACTTTGATCTGTTTCGCTGTTGCCGCTTTTTCAATTGAGGTGTTGTTTAGCACCCCTTGGTTGTTCGCATTAGGGCTATTTGTTTCTACCTTTGGTTTTATTATGTTAGGCGCCATCGGCCCTCGCTATGCCAGTATCGCGTTCGGATCTTTGCTCCTCGCTATTTACACCATGCTAGGTGCGCACGAAAGCACAAATATTTGGTTCCAGCCCGTCATGCTACTTACGGGCGCAGCTTGGTACTATTTCGTCTCTATGCTTTGGCAAGCACTGTGGCCAATGCAGCCCGTACAGCAAAGCTTGGCAAACGTATTTCTTCAACTTAGCCACTATCTTGATTCAAAAAGCCAACTTTTCCACCCAGTTTCAAACCTTAAGCCTCAACCCTATCGAATTGAAGAAGCAAGGCTAAATGCTGCGACAGTCAGTGCGTTAAACGTATGTAAAGCAACCTTTCTCGCACGCTCTAAACGCGGTCATGTTGACGGCGTCAGCGATCGGTTTTTACACACCTACTTTTTAGCGCAAGACATCCATGAACGCATCAGCTCAACACACTATCGGTATCAGGAACTTGCCGAGCATTTTGAACGCTCAGATGTTCTGTTCCGATTTAAGCATTTGCTGCAAAACCAAGCTAAGTCGTGCCGCGAGATAGCCCAAGCCATACGTATGGGTAAAGAGTATCAACACAGTGCTGATTCCATCGTCGCGCTGGATGAGCTGCAGAACGCGCTGATCTACCTTCAGGATCAACACAACCCTAAATGGCGTTCGCTATTAGCTCAATTAGGCTATTTATTCAATAACTTGGCGACCGTTGAAAAGCAGTTGAGTAACGTCAACAACCCTGACACAGACAAACTTGAAGAAGATGTCTTGGATGATACCGAAGCACATACTTTGCGTGTCATGTGGCAAAGGATCCGTTCAAATTTCAGCAAAGACTCTATGCTGTTCCGCCACGCCATTCGTATGTCGATTGCGCTTACATTAGGTTATGGCCTTATTCAGCTATTAGGTATCGAACGAGGTTACTGGATATTGTTGACCACACTGTTTGTTTGTCAGCCAAACTACAGTGCCACCAGGCAAAAGCTCGTCGCACGTATACTCGGCACTTTTACCGGGATTTGTATCGGTGTGCCTTTGCTTACGCTATTTCCATCTCAGGAAAGTCAACTGCTGTTGGTGGTTGTCTCCGGCGTCGCATTTTTCGCCTTTCGACTGGCCAACTACGGCTACGCGACAGGATTTATTACCGTGCTTGTTCTCTTTTGTTTCAATCAGTTAGGTCAAGGTTTTGACGTTATTTTACCGCGTATTGCTGATACCTTGATAGGTTGTATACTCGCCGTTGGAGCTGTGACATTTATCCTGCCGGATTGGCACGCCAAACGCTTGCACAAAGTGATGGCCGATGCAATTGGTGCAAACCAACATTACCTCGGTCAAATCATCGGCCAGTATCGCATTGGGAAAAAAGATAGCCTTAGTTATCGAGTCTCTAGGCGCAATGCACATAACCAAGACGCCAATTTGGCTGCATCAATCACCAATATGCTAGCGGAACCCGGGCGTTACATTTCAGCCATCGAAGAGAGCTATCGCTTTTTAACCTTAAACCACGCGTTATTAAGTTACATTTCCGCGTTGGGTGCGCACAGAACTCAGATTGCAGAAGAAGAAACTCATAAACTGATCCTCGACGCACATCGCGTCATCCATCAACATTTAACTGTGCTATATAAACAGTTGAATGAACATTGCGACGATTACAATACCAGCGATATCGATGATCCTGTACTAGAGCAGCGGCTAACTGAATGGCGTGAAGAAGACGACAGCTCGGTTCGCATGGTGCTGCAACAATTGCACCTCGTGTATAGAATGCTGCCGGAACTGCATTCGTTAGCGAGTAAATTTGCCGTACGCGTCGCTCATAAGCCAAGTGAATAGATACCCTCAACATCAATGCCATCGTTATATTCATTTGAAGCTAACTAACTAAATCTTGACATTATCCGGACAAGGCTAGCGGAGGTGGAAACTAAAATTGCTTGTACGTTATTTGTACGAGGGTAAGGCAATGAAAGGAGACATCTCTTATCTGTATCCGTCAGAAGTTACGATCATGAACTCGTGCAATAATATGGCTCCGAAAGAGTTCGAGGCGATCCGTGAACAACTACAATCACTCACTCCACAACAGCTACGTTCGTTGAGAGGAGAAATCAATTGCAAACTTGGTTCTGTTAACAAAGCGATTGTCAGTGATGAAGAGCTAGACATGATCTCTAGCCTATTTGCGTAGCACAACTTGCTCAAAATACAAACACGTCTTAAGCTTTAGCAAAGGGAGGTGTCTATGGCTGTGTCTTCTGTCCAATCTGGATATCAGATTATTGATATGTCATCTAAGATGGCCGAAGAGGCTGCGCACGAGATTCAGCGTAACCAGCAGTTGCAAGCTATGCCTAAAGATAATACTTATGATTTCAATCAAGTTGAGTTTAAAGCCTCACCTACCCCTTCAGATATTGACTCCCTGACCAAGTTAACCAGCGCAGAGCAGTACAGTAAGATTGGCACCAATGTCATCCAAAGAGATCAAGAGATGATTGGCAGCTTGCTCGACATTCACGTTTGATCACACACTAATTGTCGGAATCGAATACTCAGGCGTTGTGTTCCTTTGTCTATTCGCTAGAATGCACCCAAACTTTCCGTTTCAAAACGCAATGCCGAAATTAAATTTTTCTCGTCACGTTACATCACTCTTTTCACCACAGCCGTCAAATGGTTCGACATTAGAACAAAAACTCAACCCAAGTTTTGGTCGATCACCGCTTAGATTGACACCAAGCCCTTACATCAGTGATAAGTCACTGACTAAACGCTGGTCGAAACTCGCAACGCTGACTGATCAAGCGCTGCTGCTCGATGAGATGACGCTCGAACATGCCGAACTCTATAATAAAAATATTGAACACTTTATCGGAACAGTGAAACTCCCGGTTGGAATTGCAGGTCCGCTACGGGTTAACGGGTTACACGCCAATGATGATTATTTGGTGCCACTCGCTACCACAGAGGCGGCTTTAGTTGCTTCGTATAATCGCGGCGCTCAGCTTATCACCGAAGCAGGTGGAGCGAGTGCGATGTTGTTAAACGAAGGAGTCAGCCGCACACCAGTGTTTATTTTCAACTCACTGCTCGAAGCTGGCCAATTTGTGGCCTGGGTTGTGACGCAATATGATCATTTTAAACACATTGCTGAATCGACGACAGCGCACGGGAAACTTCACGACATTAACGTCAATCTGGAAGGCAACCATGTCTATTTGGTCTTTGAGTACCACACTGGTGATGCGTCAGGACAAAACATGGTTACCATCGCAACCAATGAGGTTTATCATTTCATCTTGTCGCAGTCTCCGATTGAGCCGAAAGAAGCGTTTCTCGACGGTAACCTGTCGGGTGACAAGAAACCAAACGCCCATACCTTACGCCATGTACGTGGCAAAAAAGTGGCCGCTGAGGTCAAGCTAAGCAAGCAGTTGGTTGAGAAATACCTCCATACTACACCAGAAAAAATGATGCGTTTCGGGCAAGTTACCACTACAGGAGCAGCGCTTAGTGGTGGTATTGGCGTCAACGCGCATTATGCCAATGCCCTCGCAGCGCTCTATATTGCTTGTGGACAGGATGCGGCTTGTGTCGCGGAATCTGCTGTTGGAATAACAAGAATGGAAGTGAGCGAAGATGGCAGTCTTTATGCTTCTGTTACTCTACCTAACTTGATGGTTGGCACTGTTGGTGGCGGTACTGGACTCCCGACCCAAAAAGCGTGTCTTGAGATAATGAAACTGTCTGGCAGCGGAAAAGCTAAAGCGCTTGCTGAAGTTGCAGCAGCGCTTTGTCTGGCAGGAGAGCTTTCCATCGTTGGCGCATTTTGTGCCGACCACTTTTCCCGCGCGCATCAAAAACTCGCACGATAGAAGTCAAGATAAAGTGGCGATGGTATACACTCAGCGTTTATTCAACCAATGAGTAGTGATGGCGCTTGAAATGGATAAACGCTTTGTTGAGTGCCACTTCTTTAATCGGTTTCACAATCACATAGTTGGCACCAGCGCGCAAAAACTCGTTTTCAGTCTCTTGCATACCATCTGCGGTACATGCATAGATAGGAACAGAAAGCCCTAAATCATGTCGAATGATATCTGTCGCCTCAATGCCACCTAAATTGGGCAGTTGGTTATCCATTAAAACCAAAGAAATTGAATTATCTGCTTTAAGTACTTCGATCGCTTTAAGCCCATCGACAACCCATGAGACCCTCATGCCGTATTTTTCGCAAAACGCTTTCGCGATAAAAGCATTGGTGTGATTGTCTTCCACAAGCAATACGTGAATAACCTCGCTAAATAACGTTGCAGGGTCAGCTTCGAGACCAGCATGACGAGAGAGTTGTTCCTGACCGATTTGCAAAGGTATCTCAACGGAAAATTGCGTCCCTTGACCTAATTGACTGTCGAGAGTTATTTTCCCATCCATTATAGTGACAAGACTGTGAACAATCGCCAACCCCAAGCCACTACCACCATACTCGCGCGTTGTCGTCGCCTCAGCTTGAACGAACGGTTCGAATATATCTGTTAATCTTGCTTTCTCTATACCGATCCCTGAATCTTGAACGTCGATTGAAAACAAGCAATCGTTATTTTGGCACTCAACGTTTAGGCGAATTTTGACGCTACCTTGATGAGTAAACTTAACCGCATTGCTGACAAGATTAAAAATGATCTGGTTAAGTCGCACTTGATCGCTGTATACCCAAAGCTGATTGTCAATATCACTTTCAACAATAAATTCTACGCCTTTGCTGTCACACAGTGGTTTGAAAATTTTGTCGACCGTACTGGTTAGTTCGATAAGTCGGAAAGCATTTTTTTCAATATGAAATTTCCCTTGCTCGATTTTTGAAAAGTCGAGGATATCATTCAGCACCGCTAACAGATGCTCACCGCTGTTGCACAAAATCTCCATATGTTCGAGATCTTGTTTGTCTTTCATTTTGCCTTTCAGCAATTGAGAAACCCCAAGAATCCCATTCAGAGGAGTTCGCAACTCATGACTCATACGGGCAAGGAAATCAGCCCTAGCTCGTGCCGATTCTTCTGCTTGTTCACGCGCGGCTTCACTCTGTCGTTCTGCTTCGATAAAGGTAGTTATATCTTGCCCTTGAGCCATGATATGAGTAATACGGTTGTCACTCGAAATAGGCGACAGGTTCCACCTGAATGTTTTGTGATCGATCGTGGTATTGATCCCCGTTAAGGTTGCGCCCTGAGCGCACATTTTTATATGTGGCCGTAAATTCCTAATTAGCTGGTCCTGCACGGCTCCACGACGGAACGAACGCTCAGCGGCGGGATTAACCCTGTCCAGTTTTCCGTCGATGTTCCACAAGGTGATCGGTGATAGTGAAAAATTAAACAGCTCAGTAAACTGCTTCTCTTGCTCATGTAAACGCTTAAATGATCGTTCGAATGATCCAGCAATTTGGTCAAACTCTTTAATACTAGAGCCGACAAACTTACTCGCCTTTTGCTCTTGAATGGTGGTCTCGGTATAGCGCATCAAACTTTTCAGTTCGTTAGATACTCGCTTGCCCAACCAAACGCGAGTGTATATTGTAATGCAAACAACAAAGAGCGTAGTGACCAGAATCCAAACATAATGGCTCCGAACGAAAGCTTGAACGTGTTCATTGCTTTGCACAGTGTAAACCGAAACAAAGGTTGGAACATTGTTGATGGTTAAATCGGTTCTCGAAACCATGTATCGGCCATCACTGAGTGATTTGGAAGATTGCTCCAGCCATTCGCTGTATTTTTCTTGCTGCCTTTTGCTACTCGATGCAATTATTTCAGAACCCACCGCAAGGAGTATTTCGTCTGCATTACCACTTTTTGAAAACGCATTCACCAAGGCAAAATTGTTGTTTAAAACAAAACCAATATAGAGATAGCCAACCACTTCACCTGAGTTACTGTCGACGATAGCAGTACGTCGCATACTCAAGTATCTCATTCCCAATGCTGACGGCGATTGAGAAATGTGCCAACCCAACCCTGTCACCATGCCTTTACTGAGGCTATTGATTTGCTCTGAAGAAATACCATAGAACTGTAGGTTTGCGTCATCCCAAATAATTTCATTGTCACTGCTTATGTACCGAAAATCAGGGGCGATGTCAGGTGACAGTTGATCAATACTATTGAAAAAGCTGTCGAGTATTTGGCTATTTTTGCTCCGAGTTCCAGCAATTAGGGTTGGATTTCGGCTGTAGCTATCTTGTGTTATTTCTAGCGATTTCACCCGAAGATTAAAGATCTCTTGAACCAGACTGCTCGTTTGCTGTTTTGTGCGCGCCACTTCCTGCTCAACCACATCTCGGTTGACTTGATAATTTTGCAGAATAACAACGAAAATCAACACACCAATACTCAGAAAGATTGATGTGGTGAGAATCGTTGCGAGTCGGCGCTTGCGTCCGTGTCTGTTAATCAATCGCATTATTGATCTGAGTACCTAAACGCTCGTTGTTTGAGCTTCTGTATCCTGCTTACGTCATCTTTGCTAGTGACCAGTTCAAAATCCCCCGAGTAGACATGAGGGACACGCTTCCCTTCTAAGTCCCATTTAATGGCCTCAGCCATCGCGATTCCAGTATCATCGTTCATTCTCATTACCGTTACGTCGAGGGCACCTTCATTGATAGCGTCTAACTCAGCGGTGCCGCCGCCCCACCCGTTCACAAGCACATCTCGACGGCCAAGCTCAGCCAATGCATCGGCGGCACCTAGCGCGACATCGGTCGAGCAAGCATAAATAAACTGAAGATTCGGATCTTTACTCACCGCAATTTTGGCAGTTTCATAACCAGACTCGCGGGTAGCTTTGGTGTAGAAGGAAGACGAAAGTTTATAGCTATCTTGGTGGCTCATCTCTTCAATGAAAGTATCACCGCGTGCATCGCTTACATAACCTTCAGAAAAATAGAGCACTGAATAACGACTGTTTTTCGCAACCGTGTTTTGGTAATACTCGCGAATAGCCCGAGTACCTTTAATATGGTCGAAACCAACATACATGAACGGCTGTTGCTCACTCCATGCTCTTACCGGCGTGGTGATATTTTGCAAAATCAGCTTGGTATTCGTTGAGCTCAATACATGTTCAATAAACTTGCGATGCCGAGTAGTATCCAGCGTGAATACCAAGTAGTCAGCATTATTTTGTACCGCTTCCAACAAGGATAAACTTTGCTGACGTACATCGACATTAGGGCGAGTAAATACTTGGTTTATCTCGTAATTGATTCCTAACTTTTCTAGGCGCATTTCAAATGCTTTGATGTTACGGATCCAATAATCTGAAACCTGTTGTCCAGGATAGACCACGGAAATCGAGATTGGCTTAGATTGTGTCACAGACAGAGGTGTGGGAGTCGCTCGTACAGTTTGACTCAACACTTCCGTCAACTGCTTCTGCTTTGGATACGCATTGAGGTAGTCGTCATACTGCCAATATCCAGTAAGAACTTGAGTTGTGTGCGCAGACACTAAAAACGGACACAGCACTAGCAAAGGCAATATCGCTTTTTTTGACATTTAATTTTCTCTTATTTCTAGCCAAACGTTATATTTTTAAATCATTTATGCCACATAGATGATTTGTATTAATTGTTCAGCCGAGCATGTAATTACTCTATGCAACCTATTAATTTTGCTCGGCTTTATTATTATGCCTATTCCTTGTTAGAACGTAAAAGCTAAATTCCCCGATACGCCGAACTGGTTGTCTCCCGCATAGCTACCCGCAAGGTCGATGCTCACAAGATCCCCTGGGCTGATGCCTAATCCGAGCGTAAATGAGTCATCAAGTGTATCTTCGATATCGGTTTCGTAGCCACCTCTTAATTGAACCCAACCATACAAGTTACCTTCGACCCCTACACGCAGAAACTGAGTATTATCATTAAGACCGATAAAACGTTTCTGCTTAGTAAGATCCCAATCGATAGTGGCAGTAAAATATTCCATCGTATACGCACCAGATGCTGTCACCTGAGTATTTAACTTGTAGGTGCTAACTCCACTAATGTTCAAAGTATCGATCTCTTTTGAAAAGAGGTCTTTTACGGCCAAACCAATGCGATAGTTATCGACGAACCAAACCGCACCTAAATCAATATTGAAGGTGTTTTTCTTAGTTTCACTTTGATCATAGTCACTCAAATCAAAGTCTTCGACGGAGAGGTTTTGCTTGTACGTTTTAAGTTGTTGATATTTTGGGCTGACGCCAATCGAAACATCCTGACCACCGATCAACATCCGCTTAGCAAACGCAATACCAAACTCAGAATAGCCAAAAGCGATCATGTCGACTGCAGAAGACTCATAGCGCGTTTGCACAGCAGCGGGTGCATCACCACCATCTGCTGCAATTTCTGGAGAAGCGACAATTTCCGCGTAGCCACGTGAGAATACGTTTGCAGACACGACATCGATCGGAAACGCTACCGCGATGGCGGCACCCGCAGTTACCGCCAATGGCCTGTCATCTGAAAGTTGGGTTAAATAGCTATTGAGCTGCGCTGCCTGAGCGGGATCACTGCTACCGCTATTTTCAAATGATTTAATGGTATCTTGAAGACTATCAAGGGTATCGAGGGTCTCATCTTTATCTCGAACTCTTGCACCTATACCTGGGATCAGCAAGCCGAAATCATCTTCATCACGATGTACCGCGGTCAACGCCGGATTGTAGAATGGCGCTAGCACATAGTCAGCACTCGTCACCCCAGTATTACCCATCCCGTTCCCTCTCCCGTCAGGAACAACGGTCGCAGCGTACGCTACATTAAGGGCAACAAAGGGACAAACCACCACTGATATTTTTGTTAATTGATTCATATCCATATCAACCTTTTTTATTACTTCATAGTCAAGGTTAATACAATTTGAAAACATTGCCGGGAGAATTAATCAATTAGTATCATATCAATCTAAGATGGCGCTAAGCTGACTAGTAATGAGTCGCTCTTTCTTGTATTTAGGCAGGCGTTTAATTTGATATTCGATTTTGGAAGCATGGCTCCTATCTACGCCAACCACTTGATACCACTCAAGCGTCAACGGGCCTTTGCCTTTGAGTGCTTTAGCGCCCGTTCCTTGTTGATGCTGCTTAAAACGGCGTTGTACATCCGTAGTAATGCCGCAGTACAACGCATTGTTGCGCATTCGAATAAGATACACGTACCAAGTTGAATGCGCCTCAGCTTGTTGTTCTACCAACATTATTGAGCAAACTGTTCAACTAAACGACGTAGTTCGGCCAGTTCTTCCTTTAGTTGAGTCACTTCCATTTCGAGCTGGTCAATTCTCGCGCTGCTGCTTCCTGTCGTCGTTGGTGCAGCGGCCATTGAGCTTTCTACATCAACTTCACCGCTAAATAGGTGCATATAGCGTGATTCTCGCTTACCCGCTTCACGCGGCAGCTTGACCACCAAAGCACCTTCTTCGCGCGAGGCCATTTTGTCTAACACCGCTTCGAGTTCTTTGACATCAGTAAACTCAGCCAATCTGTTAGTGCGGGTACGAAGCTCCCCCGGAGTCTGAGCACCACGCAACAACAAACAACAAACAATACCCTTCTCTTGTTTAGTGAGCTTAAGGTCGCCAAACTCAGTGTTACAGAATCGGTGTTGGAATTTGTTAGCCCGGCTATTAAAGCCACTTTCATCACTCACGAGTCTGCGACTTATCAACGCGTCCACCGCTTCTTGCACATCAATATCACTGAGCGACATCACTGGCTCGCGGTTGCTTTTTTGGTTACAAGCCGTAGTTAAACTATTTAAAGTCAGCGGATAGTAGTCTGGCGTTGTCACTTCTTTTTCAATCAGACAACCAATGATGCGCGCCTCAATAGGGGTTAGCTCGATATTCATATTACGTCCTTATGTATTTTTCGCTTGCGGAGTTAATGCTCAGCAAGGATAGGAACTTTTTTAATATTTCCGTTCTCATCGATCATTACTATATTACTTCGATTGAGTTCTACTTCGGTCACTTCTTGTTGGGTACGTTCTTTTCTATATGCGTTAACAAGTTTTGTTGAGCGTAGGGCAGTAGGCTCTTGTTCAACCAGAGGGATAACGATCTGAGACGTTCTCATTTGCTTTTCACGTAAACTTTGAAAGGTTGAATCATAGCTCGAAGTTTCGTTTGTCTCAATTGGATGGCAACGGATCGGTGATAAAATCGTCAACGCCCTGTAATGATTGATCATAAGACTGTTCTCACATGGCTTGTTATGATTTAATCATTGTTAGTTAATCAAAAATTAGGAAAGGGACCTATGAGTGGTGTATTTGAAATCGTGTCTCAAGCACGTCGTAAGAACAAACTAAAACGTGAACTTCTTGATAACGAGAAGAAAGTACGTGATAACCGTAAACGTGTAGACCTACTAGAAAACTTGCTCGATTACATCAAACCGGACATGAGTAACGAAGAAATCGTCGGCATTATTAAAAACATGAAAGCTGACTATGAAGATCGTGTTGACGATCACATCATCAAGAGTGCGGAAATTTCTAAAGAGCGTCGTGATATTAGCCGTCGTATTCGCGAGCTAACTGAAGAAGATAAAGTCATTCAAGGCAAAAAGAAGTAATACTTTTGCATTACTGCCAATAAAGCCTACACCCATGTGTAGGCTTTATTTTTTTAAAACAGGCATCGTTCGAATCAATTGAATTGGTTATTACAATCGCACAAACAACGTAAAACGTTTGCGTAATCGCTAACCTTCTCCGTTCGTATTTTTGGGGCTTCCATCACATATTCAGTCCTGCTATATTTCACGTCAGTTAATCATTCAGACCATTCGAGGCACGGAGCTTCCTCACATATCTCAAGAAGAGAAGAATTGGTACCGACGAAATGTCGGCAAAATTACAGAGGGTCAAATTATGGATATGGTTGAAATTTTAGGCTACGCAGCATCTATCATGGTTGCAATTTCATTGACAATGAAAGACATCGTTCGTCTTCGTGTTCTTAACTTCATCGGATGTGGGCTATTCACAGCTTACGGCTTAATGATTGATGCATGGCCTGTTGTTGTGACCAACGGTTTCATTGCATGCGTAAATGTTTACTTCCTTGCAAAAATGCAAAGTGAGAAAAAGAGTGAACAAGTAGAAAGCGCAGCTTAAAGCATTGCGTAAACTGAATCTGAAAAGCCCCAAATTAGAATGCTAATTTGGGGCTTTTTGTTGTGTGCGAGTTCAAATGCCACACACAAATAATCGGTCAGGTTATTTAACTGCTAATTGTTAGCGACAATAAACAGTACTTCGACACGTCGATTACACGCTTTACCTGTTTTGGTCTTGTTGGTACACGCTGGAACATATTCGCCGTAGCCACGAGTGAAAATGGATTGCATGGCAACATTGTTACGCACTAGCTGCTGTTTAACTGCCGTCGCACGTTTCATAGACAATGTGTCATTAAACGTAGGCGCACCTGTGCTGTCGGCATGGCCATCAATTACAATATCAATACCGGGTTGTGTGGCAAGATAGCTGCCCATCATATCAAGCCAATATTGGGAGTCTGAAGAAACACGAGAAGAACCGCTGTTAAACTTGATCGTATCTTTAAGCTTAACCATTACGTGGTTACCTGGAAGCACTTCGTAATCGACCCCATTGCTGAGCAAAAAGTTCTGTAAATCACTGTAGCTTTGCGTGCGCTGCTGCCCCATTGGGCCTTTAACACCCGAACTGGCTATAGTAGGTTGTGCGCCCCACTCTGGGTAACGGACATCAAAATCAGAGCTCGGCGCAGTATCTAACAGATCACCACCCAACATAGACATTTCGTCTGTCAAACTGCTACACCCTGAAAGCGCCAGGATTAAGGGTAGAATTAAGTACTTCATTGAATCACCGTAGTTTCCAAACCGATACATAATCTATATCGGCAAATTCACTATTACTTTAGCCAAGGGATAAAGTTTTTTCTGTCCTCGCTATACGCCACCTGAGTCGTGCAAAGTTTAAACAAATTACATTTTTAGCAATACATTTGCTACGCAATCTTGCAGCACTGGTGTTTCTCTTAGGCTTTATAACAAGTAGAATCGACGTTAAAACAAATGAGTGGACTAGATTTTTTGGTATTCACTCTTTTCACATTGGGATAAATAAATGCGTAACATCATCACGGTTTTCGTTATTGCTCTAACAGCACTACTGTTCGGCTGCACAGAGAACTCAGGCCCCGTAAAAGGAAAACAGTATGATCTGTTGCCAGTGAGTCTTGTCGACTATCAGCTAGCTCCTGTAACCGAAGTGTTCTCGCTAAACTGTGGTCACTGCAAACAGATGGAAAACAACATCCCGAAGCTTGAACAACTGACTGGGCAAAGCATCGGCAAAGTACATGTCACCTTTAACGAAAGCGCCAAAGTTGGTGCGATGATCTATTACGCCGCAGAAACTCAGCTGGGAAAGACACCGGATCATGACATGATGACTGAATTCTTCGCTGCGACGCAAATGGGCGACGGCGCTACCCTGACGGATAAAAAGAATGCCATCGATATAGTCTTCCACAGCCGCGAGCTAGTGAGCCCATATGATTTCAACGAAAATCAGCAACAACAGCTTTTCGATGCTATGGAAAAAGCCCATAACGTGACTACACTAGGGCAAATAAACGCTGTCCCCACATTTATTGTCAACGGAAAATATCAAATCCTTACCGGTGGGCACAGTGATATCGCAAGTATCGCAAACACCATGAACTTTTTACTTACTCAACCCTGATTCAACGGAAAGGAATTATGTCTAAATTTGTATTCCCGATTATCATTTTCATCTTAGCCGGATTTTTTATCTACCGTACTTACACTAACCATAAAGCCAGCGAGTCTAATTTCTCAATTGGCCAAGCCTTCTTACAAGAGAATGCTAAAAAAGAGGGTGTAGTCGTGACTGAAAGTGGGCTGCAATACGAAATCCTGCACAAAGGTGACAGCTCAGAACACCCAACAGCAACAAGCACAGTCAAAGTCCACTATCACGGTACACTTATTGATGGCACTGTGTTTGATAGCTCTGTTGAACGCGGTGAACCCATTAGCTTCAAGCTAAACCAAGTCATTCAAGGCTGGCAAGAAGGTTTAACTTACATGTCTGTTGGCGATAAGTTCCGTTTGTATATTCCAAGTCAGCTTGGCTATGGCAAAAATGGGACGGGTCCTATCCCTCCAGCGGCAACGCTGATCTTTGACGTAGAGTTGCTAGAAATTCAATAACTGCACATAACCAAAAAAGCCAATCAACGCTGTTGTTGATTGGCTTTTTCACATTCAAATGACTATTTTACTTTACGCCATCTATTCCTGTAGCAGATGACGTTTAATAAAATCGACGTCGGCTTGATAAAAAGCCTCCAATGGGATCTCATTAGGTGTCAGCCACTGGAATATATGTTGTTGCTCTACATCCTCAATATGTGCTTCATGTTGATCATCGGCGTTAAAAATTGCGTAATAGGTACGCCCACCCAAGTCATTCACCGCACTGAAAGTAGCCGAATGTTTCACACGTTCAATCTTTGTTTCGTCAAATAGCTCTCTGGCCGCAGCGTCAGTCGCTGATTCGTATTCTTTAACGGCACCACCGGGAAACTCGAATACCCTATCTTTAGCCTGATTATAACGTTGTTTAACCAAGACTTTGCCGTTTTTACGTACCACAGCCATTGACAGGTGTTTCATATCTGACTCCTTGTTTTTATTATTACGCATTCTCACCAACCGAGTATTTGTAGGGGGGAAATTGATGTAATGCGTATGACCGACTTTAAGCGCGTAAATAGTAACGTAACGGTATGAATTTCACACACACAAACGATAAAAACATGATCTGACAAATAAAAAAGCCAGCACATTATTTGTGTGCTGGCTTAATAGATAGAGAAACAACAGGCTTATTTATGTTTGTCTTGGATATATTTCTGGCCTACATCGACAATAGCAACATCTTTGAAAAAGCTACGCCCTAACAAAAGCGGGAACGTAAGGTGAGTTCTATCTGTCAGAGTGAAGTCTGTTTTCTCTTTAAGGTCGCCTAATTGGATCCACGCTTCAACCACGGCTCGTTGCTGAGAGTCTTCACTGGTCGACTGACGAACCTTAACCCAACGTTTTACAGGCAACGCGATCTCTTTACTTTTTATCCCTTCGTGCTCAACCTTGAACTTAACCCAGTCTTTGCCATCTCGCTCAAATGATACGACATCGACAGCACTGACTGAAGAGGTGGTTGCGCCTGTATCAATGCGAGTTTTAAAGCTCTGCTCAAGCCCTGGTACATACACCCATTCTTCAGATCCTAACAACAGCTTTCCATCAGGTGTTTTCTTTAATTTTTCTTTAACAACTGGTGGCTCAGGTTTAGGTTCTGACTTTGGTTCTGGTGCGACTTCCGGCTCTGGTTTTGCAGGTTGTTCTACCTCTTCTTTTGGCGTTTCAACCTCAGAATTCGGCAGTTCTTCTTTAGGTTGTTCAACTTGAGGTTTCTTCTCTGGCTCTGCTGGCTGCTCTCCAGTGGTTGAACACGCCATCAATCCGCCACTCAATAGAAATGGAATCAGTGCTTTCCACGTTTTTTTCATTTTTCCACCTAACTTCGACAAAACAGAAGTGCTTAAAATGGGGCTAATAGCCCCACTACACCTAAGAAACTTTGATTATTGCATCAGCAACGTAAGGAATGTCCTTCTCGGTCAAGCCTGCAATATTGATTCGACCGTCACCTACTCCATAAATTCCATATTCTTCACGAAGTTGCGTCATCTGGTCTTGACTAAAGCCTAGCACAGTAAACATGCCTTTGTGACTCTCGATAAAGTCGAATTGTGAAGTATTGTGGGTATTTCTCAATTCATTACACAAAGTCTGACGCAGACTTACTAAGCGTTGCTGCATCGAGCTCAACTCTTGCTTCCATACTTTAGTCAATTGATCATTTTGCAAGATAGTTTTCACCAACGCAGCGCCGTGATCAGGCGGCATGGTATACGTTGCACGTGCGAGTGTGAGTAATTTACCTTTGGCGTTGTTTACCTCGTTTTGAGATTTACCAACCACAATAGCGGCTCCAGTACGCTCACGGTACAAACCAAAGTTTTTCGAACATGACGTGGTGATCATCATCTCTTCAACATTGTTTGCCATATGACGTAGACCTAAAGCATCTTCCTCAAGACCATCGCCAAAACCTTGATACGCAATGTCGACAAATGGAATAAATCCATTCTTTTGAGCCAGCTCTGTAATCGCTTGCCACGCAGCAAAATCGATATCGGCACCCGTTGGGTTATGGCAGCAACCATGCAAAAGCACGACATCTTCTGGTCCTGCCTGCGATAAGTCAGACATCATTTTATCAACGTCTACTTGCTTGGTCTCTGAGCTAAAATAGCTGTAGTGCTTTACTTTTAGACCAGCAGCTTCCATAACAGGTCGGTGGTTAACATAGCTTGGGTTAGAGATCCAAACCGTTGTGTTTGGTTGAGCCACCTTCATCAAATCACCCAACATGCGTAGTGCACCACTTGCACCGGGAGTCTGAATAGCCGCCACACGGTCCATTGCTGATGTACCATCAAGCAGTAGATTAACCATCGACTGGTTAAACTCTTCACAACCGGCAAGGCCTACGTAAGATTTGGTTTTTTGCTCAGCAACAACAATATCTTGCGCTTGAGAAATTGCTGCCATCACAGGCGTTTCACCTGCACTGTTTTTGTATACCCCAATGCCTAAATCAACTTTTTCGGCGCGTGGGTCATTGCGATAAGCAACAGATAGAGAAAGAATAGGATCCAGTGTTGGAGTCGGTAAGTGAGAAAACATGAAAGTCACAACCCTTTGAAATTCAAGTAACAGTAATGGCTGCCAACTTATCATCAAATTGTCGTTCTAGAAATAAAATCTTATCGCCTTAGTGAAAAACATGATAAACCGCTGTAAAAATTAACATACAGTTAACCTAACAACCCGATAGCTCTAGAGGATAAAGTGATGAATGATCTGATTTGAGCTGCCGCGCCACTCTAAATTGAGATCTCGTTTGTCTTGCTCATATTTACCATCAACCAAGGTATCTATGTATTGGACGACTTCGCGCTGTGCATCACTTAGTTCATTAAGGGTGTAACCAGTCCAGAGCCAGATATCTTTATTCGGGCACTCTGTTCTCACCCGTTTCACCAGTTTCAAGATGTGGACAACGTTGGCGGGGTGTAGCGGATCGCCACCCGACAATGACAAACCACGGCGTTTGATTCGAGTATCGTTGAGATCCGCAATGATTTGGTCTTCAGCTTGTTGAGTAAATAACACACCAGAATCCAAACGTTGCGTTGATTGATTGTAACACCCTCTGCACTGATGTACGCATCCAGATACGAACAGAGTACAACGTGTACCTGGCCCGTTAACGACGTCGATTGGATAATATTGGTGATAGTTCATGGTTTAGTCTGCAAAGAAAATGAGCCCTAACACTTAGGGCTCGGTTAAATGGAACTGAATTTTTTCTATTAAAGGTGCTTAACGCGTCGTTTCACTTCTTCTTGCTTGCCGAAGTTAAACGGTCTAGCGTCTGGGCTGCCAAGGTAACCACATACCCTGCGCGTGACAGATACTTTGGTCGAATCATGGTTACCGCAGCTTGGGCAGGTGAAGCCTTTGCTGGTACAATCGAATTCACCGTTGTAACCGCATTCGTAACATTCATCTATCGGTGTATTCGTCCCATAATAAGGTACGCGGCTATAGCTGTAGTCCCAGACGTTCTCCAAGGCTTCTATGTTGCGCTGCATGTTGGGAAACTCACCATAGCAGATGAACCCACCGCTTGAGATGCTTGGATAAGGCATTTCAAAGTCGATTTTGTCGTATGGGTTGACCTTTTTCTCTACATCCAAATGGAAACTATTGGTGTAATAGCCCTTGTCGGTAACTCCCTTAATCACACCGAACTCTTTAGTATCGATGCGGCAGAAACGACTGCATAAGTTCTCGCTTGGCGTGCCATATAAGCTGTAGCCATAACCTGACTCTTGCGCCCATTGATCGACCTTTTTCTTAAGGTATTTAACAATATCTACCGCTTTTTGACGCAAAGTTGCATCATCGTAAACATGGGCTTCATCACCGAACAAGGCATTAATCGTCTCATGAATACCAATGTAACCTAACGAGATAGACGCTCGGCCATTTTTAAAGATATTCGCAATTGGCTCATCAGCTTTAAGGCGAATACCACATGCCCCCTCCATGTATAAAATGGGAGCAACACGTGCTTTAACATTCTCTAAGCGAGAGATGCGGGTTTCAAGAGCACGGCGAGCCAGATCTAAACGTCGATCGAGCAACTGATAGAATTGCTTTTCATCACGCTGCGCGGCCAGCGCGATCCTAGGGAGGTTCAAGCTAACGACACCCAGGTTATTACGCCCTTCATGAACAAGCTCACCATTTTCTTCATAGGTGCCCAAGAAGCTACGACAGCCCATTGGCGTTTTAAACGAGCCAGTAATCTCAACCACTTTGTCGTAGTTAAGAATATCTGGGTACATACGCTTAGACGCACACTCAAGCGCAAGCTGCTTAATGTCGTAGTTCGGATCCTCTGACTTATGGTTGAGGCCATCTTTGATGCCAAATACCAATTTAGGGAAGACAGCCGTTTTACTGTTCTTACCTAAGCCTGCAATACGGTTTTTAAGAATCGACTGCTGGATTAAACGTGATGCCCAACTGGTACCCAATCCAAAACCGAAAGTGACAAATGGGGTTTGGCCATTGGCCGTGTGAAGCGTGTTGACCTCGTACTCAAGTGACTGGAATGCGTCGTAGCACTCTTTCTCGGTGCGTGCGGTTGCGAAGGCTTCAGGGTTTGGAATATCCCACTGTTTGGCGATTTCTAGGTGCTTGTCATAACTGGTCATCACATAAGGTTCAAGCACTTCATCGATACGGTTGATAGTCGTGCCGCCATAGATGTGACTGGCTACCTGAGCAATTATCTGTGCGGTGACTGCGGTCGCAGTAGAAATTGATTTTGGTGTATCAATTTCCGCGTTGCCCATTTTAAAGCCATGAGTCAGCATGCCTTTTAGGTCAATCAACATGCAGTTAAACATAGGGAAGAACGGCGCGTAGTCTAAATCGTGGTAGTGAATATCACCCACTTCGTGTGCATGGACGATATCACGAGGTAAAATGTGTGTCTTCGCGTAGTGCTTCGCAACAATACCGGCCAATAAATCACGTTGCGTTGGGATAACTTTGCCATCTTTGTTAGCGTTTTCGTTGATTAAGTCGACATTGCTCTCTTCAATCAGCCCTTCGATTTCGCGCGTAAGGGTACTTTGCTTTTCGCGCGCGATATCTCGGTCATGACGATACTCAATATAAGCACGGGCCAAAGATTTATACGGCCCTTGCATCAGTTCGTTTTCGACTAAGGTTTGGATTTCGTTGATGTGTACTTCATCGTGATCATTTAGCTGAAGTTCGACCGCAAGCGCTACATTCAATGCATAAATTGCGACCTCTTTATCTACCTGCTCGGCGGCTGATTCTACAGCCGCTTGTATGCGATCCCTTCTAAACGGAGCCCGAGAGCCATCACGCTTGATTACGATTGGTTTCACTTTTTCTCCTTACCCCAGCATACTCACAGAGTTATCCACAAACACACTATATAGGGCATATTATTATCCGACTAACACTATATATTGTGGCGTATTTAACGAAATGCCACAGGGGAAAGTATTGATATCGATCAATAAAAACAGTGCCTAGATTAAGATCAAATCGATCTTGGTGGCTCGGCTCCCACTTGCGAAGAAAACAATGAAAATTCTAAAAATGTTACTGCGCCTACTTGATTTTTCTAGACCTCTTATTAGATAAAGGCTTTCACACTCAACTCGGATTTATCCTTATGCTAACCGCTAAAACTCGCTTGCTGATTCTCACTTTGGCGCTCTTTTCGCTAAATACACTGGCTAACGATAAGCTCAGTTACGCAACTTGGAATTTAGAATGGTTAACCAGTCAGCCATCCGACAAGTTTCCAGCTTCGCAGCGCAGCAAAAAAGATTTTGATGCATTGAATCGCTACTTTGTGACTCTTAACAGTGACGTCTTGGCGTTTCAAGAAGTGGCAGACCTTGACGCACTGCGCAAGGTGATTGGCGATAGTTACACCATCTATTTATCTCAACGCTCTTTAGAGAGCAATCAGCGCTATCAATTTACTGATATTAACCAATATACTGGCGTAGCAATAAAACATGGTATCAAGGCAGCCAACATGCCTGATCTTAAGCTTGATAACGATGCCAATAGCAAGCTTAGATTCGCAACTTATGTGGTGATTAACGCAGATGCACAACCATTACACCTCCTTTCGGTGCATTTGAAAGCGCGCTGCTCTGGGGCCTATAAAGATGGACGCGCTTGCCGCACTCTCAAGCGACAGTCTCAAGCGATCAACCACTGGATAAAGCAACGGGAAGATTCTGGGGAAGTGTATGTTATTGCTGGCGACTTCAATCACAATCTCGCCTATGGCGGGGACTGGATGTGGCAAGATCTCAGTGAAGGAACCACAGCGCAGTTGGCAACATCAACAACTCCTGCACTATGTAAAGTTCGGTCACGCAATCAGCCGGATAAAACCCACCAGTTCCGTTCTCTGATTGATCATGTCGTCACAAGTAAGCAGTTAGAAGTATCTGAGGTAAAACAGCAAGTCTATCAAGTCGACGATCTATTCAAATATCAACTCAGCGATCACTGCCCAATGCAGTTTACATTATACTAGGGTCTGTTGAAGTCGTTGGCTTAGGCTTGAAGCTAACAGCAAAACCCCGCTAGGTAAGCGGGGTTAAAATGGAGAGTTGATTAAGCAAAACGCTTACGCATCGCGACATAGTAGAGCACAGGGATCACTAGCAGAGTTAATACGGTAGAGACAAAAATACCGAATATCAAACTGATAGCGAGACCGTTGAATATCGGGTCATCAAGGATGAACACCGCACCAATCATCGCCGCAAGTGCCGTCAACATAATAGGTTTTGCCCGCACCGCCGCAGATTGAATAACTGCCTCTGCAAACTCAACCCCCTCTGCAACTTGCTGATTAATAAAATCGACCAACAAAATCGAGTTGCGAACTATGATACCCGCAAGCGCAATCATGCCGATCATCGATGTTGCAGTAAACTGCGCGCCTAACATCGCATGGCCGGGCATCACACCAATAATCGTTAATGGGATCGGCGCCATAATGATCAGCGGTACGAGGTAAGACTTAAACTGCGCCACCACTAGTAGGTAGATGAGAATCATACCCACCGCGTACGCAATTCCCATATCTCGGAACGTTTCGTAGGTAATCGTCCACTCCCCGTCCCACAAGATTGAAATGCCTTCTAAACCATCAGGTTGATTGATGTAGTACTGCTCAACCGGCATTTTGTCATCGATATTGCTGCCAATAGTAAACATGCCATAAAGCGGACTATCCACCGAGCCAGACATATCACCGACGACCATCACCATAGGCACGAGGTTCTTATGTACGATATAGTCATCCATGCGAGTTTGGCGCACCGTAACCAAGTCCGACAAAGGATACGCATGGCCATTTTGGCTGCCCACTTTAATGTTCAGCACTTGTTCTAGACGAACTTTAGCACTCTCACTGGCTTGAATCTGAATCGGCACTGGGTATTTACTGTGCTCGCTATGCAGATAGCTGACCGGTTTACCACCAACGGATGTTGCTAGCGCGTCAACAATCGAAGCATACGGCACTTGGAAATGTGCGGCTTTGCTACGGTCGATGACCACCTGCCATTTCTGATGAAGTTCAGGTAAGTACATATCAACATCAACAATATCGTCCGTTGCTCTGAACACTTCTCGAATATCCCTCGCCGCTTGATTACGCAGCTCTGGGGTTGGCCCATAAACTTCCGCTAAAATAGGTGACCAGACTGGTGGCCCTGGCGGCACTTCAACCACTTTGACTTTACCACCGAATTTTTCCGCAACTTGATTCAAGATTGGACGAATCGAAGAAGCGATTTCGTGGCTGTCACGGTCACGCTCTTTACGACCGACAAGGTTAACTTGGATATCACCTTGATTTGCCTGACTGCGCATAAAGTAGTGACGAACTAAGCCGTTGAAGTTGATGGGCGCTGCCGTACCTGCATAGATTTGGTAATTAGTCACCTCTGGCACTTTGTTAAGCTCTTCACCCATTTCGAACAATACGCGCTGAGTGCGTTCCAACGACGCCCCTTCCGGCATATCAAGCACAACTTGGAATTCTGACTTGTTATCAAATGGCAGCATTTTAAGCACAACGGCTTGGAACACAGGTAGCATCACCGAACCTGCAATCAACGCCAAAATAGTCAACAACAGCATGAAGCGATTTCGACCCTGCGTCTTGGCCGTCACAAATGGCGCCATGATTTTATGAAATATCGAGTTTGCGGCGGTCTCTTCCCCATGATGAGCAGGTTTCAAGAAGTGACTTGCTAACCAAGGCGATACCACGAAGGCGACGACTAACGAGATCAACATACCCATTGAGGCGTTAATTGGGATTGGACTCATATATGGCCCCATCAGCCCACTAACGAACGCCATAGGCAACAACGCGGCAATAACAGTCAGTGTCGCGAGAATCGTTGGTCCGCCGACCTCATCAACGGCGCCAGGGATCAAATCTTGCAGTTTGGCTTTGCCTTTGGACATATGACGGTGGATGTTTTCGACCACAACAATCGCATCATCAACCAAAATACCGATTGAAAAGATCAACGCGAACAGTGACACGCGGTTTAAGGTAAAGCCCCAAGCCCACGAAGCAAACAGTGTGATCATCAAAGTGACAACGATAGCAAAACCAACCACTAAAGCTTCACGCCAACCCATGGTAAGTAAAACCAAGATCACGACTGCGGTGGTGGCGAACGCGAGCTTACCGATTAGGGTATTACTTTTATCAGCGGCGGTTTTTCCATAGTCGCGCGTGATATCAACGTGGATGCCATCTGGAATCAGTTGATTTTTCAGTTCAAGCACTCGCGCTTCAATGGTTTTGGCGACATTAACCGCGTTCTCTCCCGCTTTTTTAGCAATTGCAATCGTCACCGCTGGGTAAACTTGTTGTTTGTCACTGGTCCAAACATTTTGCGTCGGTGTGTCTGCTCCTAACTTCACCTCTGCGATGTCTTCTAGGTAGACAGGCGCGTTGTTGTGCAAGCCAATAACCAGTTGTTTCACTTCCTCTATACGAGTAAGAAATTGCCCCACTTGGACAGGAAACTCTTGATTATCATGGGTTAAACGCAACATAGGTGAGCTGTTATTTGCGGACGGTAAATGCTGATTAAGCTGATCAAGCGTGATACCAAAGCTGTTCATCTTCGCTGGGTCAAGACGTACATCAACAATCGTGCTATGACCCCCCACAGTATAAATATCGCGAGTTCCTGGAATTCGTTTAAGCTCTGCTTCCAACCCATGGGCAACTTGCGTTAACTGCTGTTGATCCAATCGCCCGGTTTGATCGCTCAGTGTCAAGCTAACGATAGGTACGTCCTCTATCCCTTTTGGCTTGATAATCGGCTCACCGACGCCCACACCTTGTGGCATCCAATCTTTGTTTGAGTAGAGCTTATTGTAGATTCTCACCACCGCATCATTGCGACTAACACCAACCTCAAAGATAGCAACGATCATCGCCCCATCTGGCTGAGAAAATGAATAGAGCTTATCGATACCTTGAATTTCGGAAATGATCTGTTCTGCTGGCGTCGTAACAAGGCTTTCTACTTCTTGTGGCGACGCACCAGGGAAAGGAATATAAACATCCGCAAAGGTCACATCGATTTGCGGCTCTTCTTCTTTTGGCGTCACGATAACCGCAAATAACCCCATTAGCAGGCCAACAAGAGCCAGTAGTGGTGTCATTGCCGAATTTTGGAAGGCCGCTGCAATGCGACCCGATATACCGAGTCGATTGTCCATAATCACTCTCCTTCTACGGCTAGGGCCACTGTCGAAATCACATCCCCTTCTTCAAGACCAGAGAGGACTTCAACGTAATCACCATATTCCTGACCGAGACGAACCGGATTCAAAACGCGCTGTTGGTTGTGAATACGAAACACTGAACTGAGTTCACCGCGGCGCACAACTGACGATTCTGGAATAATTAATGTCTCTTTCTCGCCGTAGCGAAACTCGGTTTTGACCCACATCCCGGGAACAAGTGCTTGATTGTTTTCCGGTAGATCTAAGCGAATTTTGAAAGAGTGAGACTGTGGATCAGCGTAACTAAATAAGCTGAAATTGGTTGGCGCTATCTTATCGCCCTTCGGAGATATAACGTCGAATTGGTCTAAGTTGGCCACTTTGTCTTGATAACGTTGGGGGATCTCCGTTTCAACACGGAGTAGGTTCAGGGCAAAACCGCTTAATAATGGCGTGCCGGGAGCGACGGTTTCACCTAATTCGACCATTCGCTGGGTGACAATACCGTCATATGGCGCCGTCACGCTGGTATAACCTAATGACTCTTTCGCTTGTGCGACGCTGGCTTGCGCCGATTTCACGGAAGCCGCTGCACTTCGCGCTCTCGCTTCGGCGCTGTCCATTTGATCTTGTGAAATAGCGCCTTTGGGAAACAGTTGTTTATAACGTTTCAGTTGCGCTTGCGCCTCGCGGTTTTGCGCTACAGCACTTAGCAATTGAGCTTGCGCTGCATCGAGCGAAGCGGATTGTTGTACCGCACTGATTTCGAGTAAGACTGAGCCTTGTTTAACGTAGTCATTGACATCAACATACAAGCCGACGACTCGCCCAGAAGTTTGAGCCGCCACCGTCCCCTGATTGACAGGCTGTACAACACCATCGAGATGGATAACCTGAGAGAGTGGTTCAAGACTCACTGTGTACTGTTGTTCGTCTTGCTGTGCATTTGCATTCATTGCCGCTGCACAAGCTAAAGCGACGCTCCAATTTAACAATTTCATCATTACCACTCCCTTTCACAGATTATTCCATCAATAGTAGACATTACGCAGTTTGCGTTTGTGACTCACGACTATTTTTCATACAAATCAGTAAGTTCGTAACACCTAATCCGACCATCATGCTGGCAAAGAAGACCCATACGCCGATGTTACCGAGAGCCAAACTTGACATCGCAGGCCCTGGGCAGATACCTGCTAGCCCCCAACCCAAACCAAAAATGACCGCGCCGCTCACCAATCGCGAGTCCACTTTGTTTGATTTCGCCAAACAAAATTCCTCAGCAACGACTGGTTTGGATTTCGGTTTAATAAGTAAGAAGTAAGCAGGCATAAACACCATTAGCGCTCCCCCCATAACAAAGGCTAAACTCGGATCCCACGCGCCAGCGACATCGAGAAATCCAATCACTTTTTCAGGATCTGCCATGCCTGAGATGATCATGCCTAAACCAAATAAAAAACCTGCAAATAGAGACGTTAAACGGAAAATTACTTTATTCATTGTTGATACCCACTGCACTTAAACAAGATGTAGACGAACAAATACGGTCACGGCTGCAACCAGCATGAAGACCATAGTGGCGACGATAGAACGCTTAGATAAACGCCCGATACCACATATTCCGTGTCCACTTGTACATCCATTGCCCAAACGCGTGCCTATACCGACAAGCAAGCCAGCGGCAGCAAGCATACCAACACTACTGTTGTAGATGGTTGGAGCATCGCCATTAAATACCAACACACCCATAACACCGCCAGATACCATGCCGACAGCGAAGAGCAAACGCCACGCAAAATCCGACGATTTCGGTGTCAGTAACCCTGTCATAATGCCGCTAATTCCGGCGATTTTTCCATTTAATAGCAACATAATCGTCGCCGATATCCCTAATAAAATGCCTCCTGCAAGTGATTCCCATGGGATCGTAAAAGCCATAACTACCTCTTAGATAAATTAAAAATTTTTTAACCACAAAATGTGGACTGTAAATTGTGAATCAGTTGGACAACACGTGCGTCGTCCAACGAATAGAATACTTGTTGCGACTCTTTACGAGATTTAATTAGGCCATGTTTGCGAAGCACAGTGAGATGTTGAGAGAATGCTGACTGACTGAGCACGGAACTACTTTGTAGTGCGCTCACCCCTACCTCGCCTTCAGTTAATTGACATAAAACCATTAGTCGCTCTGGATGAGCCATCACTTTTAAAAGATCAGCAGCTGCGACTGCATTTTTCTGCATTTCCGCTATGTTAACTGTTTGATCGTTCATGACTCACCTCATATTGATTAGTTACATTAGATGATACTAAACAAACTAAATTAGTCAACACTAATTTAGTTAAATTAAATTTAGATAAAATAACATTAGACTTTTCTAATTTAGATAACTATAGTGGTTAGCAACAGGGGAAATAGACACGTAAGGAGAACGTTATGACTCTTGAAAATGCAATTCGAGTACTTGCTGGAAGTATGGTTCTTATCTCAGTCATTTTGACACTAACCGTGCATAGTGGCTTTGTTTGGTTGACTGTTTTTGTTGGCGTGAACTTGATCCAGAGCGCGTTTACCGGGATTTGTCCCGCAGTCTATTTCCTTAAAAAGTTAGGTTTTCAATAACGGAGTTTCAAATGACTAAGATTCTTATCGTTGGTGGTGTTGCTGGTGGCGCTTCTGCTGCTGCGCGTGCTAGAAGGCTAAGCGAAGATGCACAAATCATCATGTTTGAGCGTGGCCCTTTCGTTTCTTTTGCTAACTGTGGTCTTCCTTACCATATAGGTGGCGACATTCAAGAGCGCAGTAAACTGCTTCTGCAAACACCAGAAAGCTTCTTAGCGAGATTCAATGTTGATGTTCGCGTAATGAATGAAGTGGTATCTATCGATCGCGACAACAAAACGGTGACAGTGAAAAACCTCGTCGATGACAGTGAGTATACTGAAAGCTATGACTTTCTACTGCTTAGTCCAGGTGCAGGGCCTGTTGTGCCACCAATCCCAGGCATTAACAACCCACTGACTCATTCGCTACGTAACATTCCAGACATGGACCGTATAATTCAGACGATCCAGATGAACAAACCGGAACATGCGACGGTTGTTGGGGGCGGATTTATTGGCCTAGAGATGATGGAAGCTTTCCACCAGCTAGGAATTAAGACCACCTTAATCGAAATGGCCGATCAGGTGATGACGCCAGTCGATCATGAAATGGCAGGATTTGCCCACGCAGAGATTCGTCAACAAGGTATTGACCTCAAATTGGGCGTAGCGTTGCAAGCTGTCGAATATGTACCCAATGAGCATATTGCGAGCTTTGGTTCGGGTGAAGACGAAGAACACCAACACATCGAAGGTGAATTGAACCTAACGCTAAATAACGGTGAAACGCTAACTACTGATATCTTAATCATGGCGATTGGCGTTCGTCCAGAAACTAAGTTAGCTCAAGAAGCAGGACTTAAAATCGGCGAGTTAGGTGGTATCTACACCAACGAAATGATGCAGACCAGTGATCCAAGTATTTACGCGGTCGGTGACGCCATTGAAGAAAAAGACTTTGTCACAGGTAGCCAAACTTTAGTGCCTCTTGCAGGGCCAGCTAACCGTCAGGGTCGTATGGCCGCAGACAATATGTTGGGTCGTACAGAGTCGTATCAAGGGACTCAAGGAACGGCAATCTGTAAGATATTTGACCTCGCTGTTGCCTCTACGGGTAAAAACGAGAAGCAACTTAAGCGTGAAGGTATTGACTACGAAAAAGTCTACGTACACACAGCAAGTCACGCGAGCTACTACCCTGGTGCTGAGATTGTGTCATTTAAGATGTTGTTTGATCCAAACAATGGCAAGATTTTAGGTGCACAAGCGGTCGGGAAAGATGGCGTAGACAAACGTATCGATGTGATGGCGGTTGCACAACGTGCCGGTATGACGGTTGAACAGTTGCAACACCTAGAGCTTACTTACGCTCCACCGTACGGAAGTGCGAAAGATGTAATTAACCAAGCCGCATTTGTTGCTAACAACATCATCAAGGGTGATGCAGCAGCCATTCACTTCGAGGAAATGGACTCACTGACTGACGATCAAATACTGCTTGATGTGCGTAACCCGGGCGAGCTTGAAAGCGTTGGTTTCATCAAGGATGCGATAAACATCCCTGTCGACCAATTACGTCATCGCATGAGCGAACTACCAAAAGACAAAGAGATCATCATCTACTGTCAAGTGGGCTTACGCGGTAATGTCGCTTACCGTCAATTAGTCAATAACGGCTATAAAGCACGTAACTTAATTGGCGGTTACCGTACTTATAAGTTTGCCAAAATGTAATCAGATTTTGGAACACTGCACTTTTAATTTGGAGCACTTCTATGTGCTCCTTTTTTCGCATAACGACAGTCGAACAACCAAATGCCAAATTGAGCTAATTTTTAATTTAATCAGTATAAAATACGTTGCTTTTCCCTAGTATTCATAGCTACAATTTCGCCCATAAATCACGGACTGAACCACACATATACACCTCAAAATGCTAACGATAATCGCTCTTCTATTGATCTTCGCTCTCTTAACCGCAGTGCTTGCGTACTACTACCGAAAAGTAACGTTGGAAAAGAAAGCAAACCAACAAGCAAAACAAGCATTACTCAAACGCTCTAATCAGATAAAAAACAGTTTTAAACAAAACTTAGAGAGAATTGCTGTCTCAGGTGCACTTTGCCCAAAGAGTGAAACGGCCATTTTCCGCTTAGCTAATTTTTACTTTGTCTTCCAGCCAGTGAACGCGCAAACGGTTGAGCAGTATGCTCAGTTAACTAAAGACTTTATTAGTACCATTGATAAAAAAATCTCAGCTAATCAAGAAAGTACTGAAGTGATCCAGCAACGTTTGGAACGCTTCGCTAGTGCATTGCCCAAAGCGGCTGGTGGTTACACGGCGAACTTTTATCGTAATGATCTGCCGTTGCTGATCTTCCATCTTAAACAAGTCGAACTTGAACCAGAGGCAGGTATCGCCGCAGGTGAAGAGACTGAGAGCACGCAGTTGGCAAGTTAATCACTATCCAGCTTCAGGTAGGTTTGCCTACCGTATTGCTACCTTAGTCTAGATATCGTATTCCATTGATCTAGATCAATTATTAATGAGCAATTTATCGATAAGTTATCTTTAGGTTAACACGAAATTAACATGGAGGTAACCTATGGAACTGAAACAGGACCCACGCTGCTATACTGACGTTTGTATTGATGGCAAATGGTTTCACCATGACCATTGTACCAAGAGTGCGTACATGCTTAAAGGTGGCGCATCATGTGAAGTTGAATTGCAAAAAATGCCAGAGACTGAAACCGAATTGATTGAGCTTATCTCTGAGCAATTCGAATACTGACCGTGCGCTGAATTGCGATTGCTCTTCACAAGGTGATTGTTACCTTACCGTCATAAAAACAACATGTTAACTAAATATATCCTTCATAGAATTTCGTGACCAATTCATGGAGGATATATTTTGTTTACTCGTTCACTTTCTGCGATCTCACTCGCTATCGGCGCGGCAGTTTTAACTGGCTGTGCAACACATATCCCGACAGACCTTACACAACAATGTCATTCTCAAGCACAAGTTGAGCAGGCTGAAGGCTCATTTTCTGGTTTAACCTTGCTTGGTCGTTACGTTTCAGACAGCCCGTTTGATACCTCTGCTGCAGAAATCGTTAGCTTTGATAGCTGTAGCGATCAACTGTTTGTAGTCAATGCTCAATCCAAACGTGTCGACGTATTAGTGCTAGATAGCGGTAATAAACCCACGCTAAAAGAATCGCTGGATCTCAATATTGCGGCTGAGCATGCAAGCATTGAGATTGGCGCAGCCAACAGCGTCTCCGCACATCAAGGGCTGCTCGCTGTGGCGATTGAAAATGCCAACAAGCAGCAAAATGGACTGATTGCTCTGTATCGTGCCGACAATTTAGAACTGGTCGAAACATTTGAGACAGGTGCGCTGCCCGACATGGTCAGTTTTTCTAAAGATGGACGATACATTGCCTCCGCGAACGAGGGAGAACCGAGTTCTGACTACAGTATTGACCCCGAAGGCAGCGTTACCTTAATCGATTTAAGCCAAGGGATTGCCTCTGCGAAGGTGTTCCAAATTTCGTTTGAGTCATTTAATGCGGGTCAAAGCCGCGAAAACGAACTCGATAGTAAAGTGCGGATCTCCGCGCCTAACGCTTCTGTCGCCGAGGATCTAGAACCTGAATACCTCACTTTTGGCGAAGACGGTTATTTGTATGTCGCACTGCAAGAAAACAACGCGATAGCCAAAATATCTCTCGCGGAAAAATCGGTTAAAACCATTACTGGACTCGGCGAGAAATCTTGGACCGACGCCAAACTCGATGCATCCAACAAAGACAAAGTTATCGGCAACTTTCACTCTTACCCGATGCTGACAGGTTTGTATATGCCAGACTCCATCGACAGCTACCAAGTAGATGGAAAAACCTACATTATCAGTGCAAATGAAGGCGATGGCCGTGAATATGGCTTTAAAACAACACAAGAAATCTGCGATATGCGCGGCTTTGACTGGGATGGCGATGATTACACCGCAAGCGATGACTATGCGACCAAACAAGACTTTTGTATCGCCTACTCTGATGAAGTTCGTGGTGCCAAGCTAACAGTGCCGTCAGAGCACCCGCTCGCTACAGCGCTAAAAGATAAAAAGAAATTGGCAAGACTTAAAATGGTCAAGCCCATCAATGAATTGACCAAAGAGTCACATATTCAGTCATTTGGTGCTCGCTCATTTTCTATATGGGATGAAAACGGCCAGTTGGTTTTTGATAGTGGTGATCAGTTCGCCGATCTTGTGTTTGCTCATCAACCTAAGCACTTAAACAGCAGTAATGACAGTAACGCTAGTGCAGATGGGCGAAGCGATGACAAAGGCGTAGAACCGGAAGCCATTGAAGTGGCTCAAATCAACGGACGTCAACTTGCCTTCATTGGTCTTGAGCGCCAAGGCGGCATCATGATTTATGACGTCACTGACCCTAAGGCTCCGATGTTTATTTACTTTATGAATAACCGTGATTTCTCTCAACCCGTTTGTACAGAGGTCGAAGATGGTGACTGCGTAAATGGACAATACAATCCAGCAGCAGGAGACTTAGGCCCTGAGTCTATCCACTATTTCACTCGCAACGGTCAACATCTTATTGCCGTTGGCAATGAAGTCAGCGGTAGCACATCGGTATATCGATTAGATTTTTAGACCTAGTTTTTCTCTTATCATCATTCTTAAATGCCACCTGACTCTGGGTGGCATTTTTTTGTGCTCTAACACTTACTCTGTAGCTTTAAAATTTTATTTCATCGTTTATACGTTAAATTTCATAACAAAAATACAGCCACTCAATAAATACAAATAATTAGTTAAGTACAAAATAACTAATTTAACGTTTTCTAATTTAAAACAATGGAATCGTTAAAGCCAACCCATACTGTAAAAATGTAACTTACAATTATAACAAGTATCTAGTCGTTAAATATGAATAAGTAATTTTATTTTACCCACTTCGCAGCGTTATTTTATATTTACTTTTTATGTTGTTTTCTTGATTACGTCCCACTCAAATAAAAAACTCCGATTACAAATAAGTTAAAATAAATATATTTTGTAACAAAAATAGACAATCCATAAATATAAACATGAAAATAGTCAGTGGTTTAATGATTCTAACTTGCTCGCA
Source organism: Vibrio galatheae (assembly GCF_000967545.1). GTDB lineage: Bacteria > Pseudomonadota > Gammaproteobacteria > Enterobacterales > Vibrionaceae > Vibrio > Vibrio galatheae. The sequence goes on from NZ_JXXV01000012.1 coordinate 171,023, forward strand.
AGCTATCGCAGGCGGAGTGAGCGACGAGCGACTCATCGCGTCCCTCATCAAGCAAGGTGTAATTTGTCAAAATCAAAGTGACGTTGAAAAACAGAAGTCATTGCAAATATACCTTTCTAAGAAGTTTTCTGAACCTTCAGAGAAAAAGAGCACAAACGAATCTCCTGAATTGGAACAACCGGACTGTATTTCAGCAAAAGAATAACGAACGCAAAACGTTAATCTAAATTGAAAGTCACCTAGCGAGAGTGAGTATCTATTTAGTCTAACAACGTCGTTGTACCGCGATATGCGGGTTTGTTGGCAATAAAAATAAATAAGGAAATATAATGAAAATAGCGAGGAAATCACTGCTAGCATCAGTAGTGTTCACTCTGTTTAGTGCAAATACGATAGCACAAACACCGGCTGATTTGGGCGTAATCAACGAAGACAAGGTCATCGAGATGCTAATCGCTCAAGGAAAGCTTGCTTCAAATCCAACGATTGAACAACGTAAACAAGCGTTGGACAAATATCTTGCAGCAAAACTCAAGCGTGGCTTTGAAGGCGATGCCCAGTTTGGCAAAAAAGCGTTGCAGCAGCGCGCTAAAATCCTTAAATCGATACAATCCGACAAAGGGTTACACAAGGCACACATCTTCTCATTCGACGCTGATGACAAACGCACTGATAAAGTACTCGCGGTACTCGTTGATTTTCCCGATCTTACGTGGGATGACAATAGATTGACTAAAGAGCACACCGAGATGCTCTATGATCGTTATGATACTCACCACTACCAAGACTTACTGTTTTCAGACAATGGCTACCTAGGCCCTAACGGTGAAAACTTGATTTCTATGCGCCAGTACTATGAGAAAGAGTCTGGCAATAGTTATAGTGTCGCTGGTCAAGCTGCTGGCTGGTATCGCGCGGCAAACAACGCAGCGTACTACGGTGGTAACTCTCCGACCACTGACAACGACATCAACGCACAAGAGCTAGTACGTGAAGCACTCAATCAATTAGCTAACGATCCATCAATTAACCTTGCAGATTACGATGTCGAAGATCGTTACGACTACGATGGCGACGGCAACTTCCGTGAGCCAGACGGAGTCATCGACCACTTGATGGTGTTCCATGCATCTGTGGGTGAAGAAGCAGGTGGCGGCGTACTGGGTGCTGATGCTATCTGGTCTCACCGTTACAATCTTGGCCAATACCATGTGCTGACAGGCACCAACAGTTCGGTGGTTGATCGTTTTGGCGGCCAATACGCTGCGTTCGACTACACCATTCAACCGATTGACGCTGCCGCTGGCGTATGTGCGCATGAATATGGCCACGATCTCGGCCTACCTGACGAGTACGATACTCAATACACAGGGATAGGTGAGCCTGTTTCGTATTGGTCAATCATGTCCTCTGGCAGCTGGGCGGGAAAAATTGGGGGTACGCAGCCTACCGCATTCAGCTCGTGGGCTAAACAATTTTTGCAGGCGTCTATTGGCGGTCGTTGGGTCGATAACGATGTGGTGACTTTAGCCGATCTCGACAACGAGCCACTTGAAATCAAACTCCACCAAACCATTGATAATGATAACCCAAATATGGTGCGTGTTGACCTTCCGCTCAAACGTACAGAAGGGCTAGCGCCATTTGCGGGTAATTATAATTTCCACAGTGGCAAGGGCGATGACCTCAACAACAGCATGGAACGTAGCGTGACGATTCCCAGCGGTTCAGACGCTAGGTTGACGTTCAAAGCGTGGTACCAAATCGAGAAGGATTACGACTTTGCTCGTGTTCTCATTAATGGTCAGCCTATCGCCGGTACTATCACTACGGATGATGACCCATATAACACAGGCCTAGTGCCTGCCATTAACGGTGATTCCAATGGTTGGATCGATGCAGAATTTGATCTTTCAGCTTGGGCCGGACAACAAATCACGCTTGGCTTCGACTACGTTACAGATGGCGGCCTTGCGATGGAAGGCCTTCACATAGACAAAATTGCCCTTGTTGTCGATGGGAGCATAACTGAATTAGATAACGCTGAAACGCCATCCGCTTTCTCACTCAACGGCTTTCGTTTGAACGATGGTTTCAATGAAGCGCCTCACTACTATTTGCTTCAATGGCGTAGTCATGCAGACGTCGATGAGGGTTTAAACAACATCAAGCGTATGGGGCAAATGATGTCTTTCGAACCAGGATTGATTGTTTGGTACGTAGACGAATCGATGACAGATAACTGGGTCGGCAAACATCCCGGTCAAGGTTGGTTAGGTGTCGTTGATGCAGACCAGAATGCGTTGGTTTGGCAGAAGTCGGGCAGCGCGGCGCAAACGCGTTATCAAGTACGTGATGCGGCGTTCTCACTACACGATCAGGCAAGTATGCGTCTGCAAAGCTCGGATGGTGATGTTCTTGAAGATATTAGCCTAATAGCAAACGCGATGTTCTCTGATAACCAAGATTACTCCAACCCGGCTGCGCCTGACTCAGGTCGTCTATTGACCGAGTTTGGACTATCTATCGATGTAATAGAGCAAGATCCTGCGAACGAGTTCGCTATCATTAAGCTGTCTAAAGTCGAGCAACCGAATATCGCTCCAACGGCGAGTTTTAAGCTGACGATCGACGCAATGCAGGTCATTTCAGAAAATACCAGCTCTGATCCAGATGGTACGATCACGGCCTACCTATGGGATTTCGGCAATGGTGAAACCAGTACTGAAGCCTCTCCTGTCTGGAGCTATGATGAATCAGGTTCATACACGGTTTCACTAACCGTAACAGACAACAAAGGTGCTGTTGCAACTAGCAGCGAAACAATCGAAGTGTTAGTGCCCAATGCCCTACCCGTTGCCGACGCTAAATACATTCATTTAGGTCGTTGGGTAACCATGTGGTCGACAAGTTATGATTCGGATGGCCGAATCGTTGACACTGAATGGAAGCTTCCCAATGGAACAGTCAAACGTGGCCGTATCTTCACTAAGATTTTCCCTAGCTACGGTAAACATACAGTGACTCTAACTGTTATGGACGACAATGGCAGTAAAACGAGCAAAGCCATCGTGGTTGACCTTTAACACTGACTGATTCACTCAATTCCCACACTTCCACGTGAAGTTTGCGCGGCCACAAGGGCCGCGCTTTTTTAGTTACAATTTGGGAACCGGAACCACTTCTACCGTAAAGTTTTTAATACCATAAGCTTCAAGCTCTTGGTCAGTAAGTGAATAGTCCGTCGAGCGCTTAGTACGACCATCCAAAGGTATTGTCTTACCAAATCTAACATCAGAACCAAAGGAAGAATCAGCAAAGAATTCCCCCGTAATATGCGTTTGGATAGGTCTTAACACCTCACCAAGTAAATTCTTCACATTGTTCTCACCGTATTGACGCAGTAACCAAGGCCAATCCCATTCGTTTGAAGTGGCTGGAATATTTCTGTGTTCGTACTGATACTTGAGGTTGTTCTCATTCCCACCGTTACGTCCAATTACCCAGTTAGCGGTGTAGGTTGGCCGATCTTCAGGGTGGTAACTTAACGCATTTCCAGACCAGCGCATAAAGCCAGTTAACGCTAGCTCATAACTCAGTTGTGCATTAAATGAATATGGGTAGCTAATTGATGAGCGAAATACCTCCATAAACACTTCTTGTTTGGTATTAGGCGCCACATTAACAACTATCGTATTGGATATGCCTTTCGTGTCTGAGTTACCGTTAGTGGTCGCCCAGCTTTGACTTGCTCCAATTTCGATAGACAGCTCGGTCTCTCCTACCAATGGCCACTTAAACTTGTTCTTAGTAGACACTTTCTGACTCAACCCATAGGTATCTGTTTTAGACCAGTTTGTTGACTTATCGTATTTAAACGTCACACGATACTGTTGCTCTAAATCAGACTCGTTAGTCACAACTTCTGAACGACGACCAATCAACTCTTTGTCAGATTGCGTAATTTGACCAGCGCTAAATGTCTCTGGATCGATATGATATTGGAATCCAGAGATATCCATTTTAAGGCGTTCGTTGCAACGATAACCTTCACAAGAACCAGAACTATCAGCATCAATATCATAGTTTCCCAAACCATCGGTAGAGGTGAGCATATCATCACCTACATACTGGCTATCTGTACCACCAGCCCAGCCAAAACCAAGGTAGTGAGCCAGCAAAGCCAGAGGTTTGTAAAACTCCTGCTTGTTCACAAGACGCCACTCTGTGTTAGCTTCATCATTTTCTGGCAGTAATAACGGCGCATAGTTTGGAATACTGTGATCCGGTGGTGTGTTGTAAGTACACCACGTTGTTGCCGCTAAACGATCTTGTTTTATCGTTCCGTTATACCCAGACCCCATTAACACGTAGCCATCAGCAAGGTTAGTGATTTGCCAAGGCCCCATTTGCCCCACAAGATCTGACTTAATCGGCATCACTTCGTCAGCGGCAATGGGGCTAAACCCCATTTCACAGCTCTGACCTTGAAGTTTAATGTCCAATATATCCACTGCAGCAAACGCGTTTGTTGAAAACAGCCCCAAGCTAACCGCAGCCGAAACCAACGTTATATTCACAACTTTATTATTATTCATGTTATTTTTCCTAACATTTAATAGAATGAGATGCGAATTAATATATCTTTTCGCACTGACCTTGTACTCCGAATCAATAAATCAGATAAAGCTTAGATTTTCATCTCCGGAGTAAACATCACGGATAAATAACTAATATTTTATGGAAGATTGTTGTTTGTTTTTTAAGCTGTTATTTTAGTATCAATGAATAAATACATTAGGACTCGTTAATTTAAATACACCTTAAATTCAAAATCCTAAATTAGAACTTTAATTTATATTTGATGTTTAATATAAATCTCATTTGTTGTGACAATTTGATCTTAGTTCATCTTTAAAACCATTCATAAAATCATTTCTTTGACTCCGTATACCTCTATATGAGATACAACAGATAAGAGCTAAAGCTCTAAATATAATCAATGACGAGAACGTTTTATGAAAAATGCACTAATATTGGCTAGCTCGCTTATCGCGCTACCAGCACTTGCTGCTGAACAACCACAAACGCCTGAAGCTGTGACCGCGGCATACGCGCAATCGATTCAAAACTCTCAAACATATACTTACGTGCGATGCTGGTATCGACCTGCTCAATCTCACGACGATCCAGCGACATCTTGGGAGTGGGCGTTAGATGAAAATGGGGATTATCTGAAAGTATACGGTTATTGGTGGTCTTCAGTTTCTTTTAAAAACATGTTCTATTCTGATACCGCCCAATCTTATATTAGGCAACGCTGCCAAGAAACTTTGGATGTATCTCATGATAGCGCAGATATGCTCTACTTCGCTTCAGACAATCGTTTTTCTTATAACCATTCAATATGGACAAATGATCCCCCTCAAATAAATCGTATCAACAGAATGGTGGCTTTTGGCGATAGCCTGTCAGATACCGGTAATCTATTTAATGGTTCACAATGGGTATTTCCAAATGCTAACTCTTGGTTCTTAGGGCACTTTTCAAATGGTTTCGTCTGGACGGAGTACCTAGCGCAGGCAAAAAGTGTCCCACTCTATAATTGGGCTGTCGGCGGTGCTGCTGGAACAAACCAGTATGTCGCGTTAACGGGTATTTATGACCAAGTAACGTCCTACTTAACTTATATGAAATTTGCGAAAAACTACCAGCCGAAAAATACCCTATTTACTTTAGAGTTTGGCTTAAATGACTTTATGAATTACAACAGAGAAGTTGCTGATGTCAAAGCCGATCTGAGTAGTGCGTTAATTCGTCTGACAGATGCAGGAGCACAGCACCTTATATTGCTGACACTCCCAGATGCAACAAAAGCCCCTCAATTCAAATACTCGACGCAGCAACAAATCGACGAAGTTAGAGCAAAGATCGTCGCGTTCAATCTCTTTATTCGCGAACAAGCTGACCTATATAAAAATAAAGGTATCAATGTAGTACTTTATGATGCAAATACTCTGTTTGAAGCCATGACCAATAACCCTCAAGCGCATGGTTTCGTTAACTCAACCGACGCGTGTTTGAATATCAATCGTAGTTCCGCAATGGATTATCTATACAGTCACAGCTTTACCAATCATTGCGCTGCTCACGGCTCTGACAAATATGTCTTCTGGGGTGTTACACACCCAACGACTGCGGCGCATAAGTACATCGCAGACAATATCATCAAACAAGAATTGGATAACTTTCCATTCTAAAATCAAAAAGGCAGAGGTCGTTACCTCTGCCTTTCTGTTTTTACCACAACTAAGCAAGTGCTCGATGGGACGTATAGGCGTTAAAGCCGAACACGACAATAATAGCCAGCACAAACGGTAAGACATAAATATTCATCGTTTGCCATCCCACCGTTGATTCCAACCAACCAGACATTAACGCTGTTATGGTCACGCAACTAAATACAAAAAACTCATTGAATGCTTGAGCTTTTGATTTGTTGTGTGGTTTATATGATTGGCTAAACAGCCCCGTCGCGGCAATAAACATGAAATTCCAACCGATACCAAGTAACACGAGAGCAAGTCTAAAGTGCCAGATAGACTGACCATGTATATTAATTGCAATACACAATACAAAGAGTAATCCACCGGATAAAATCATTGTTCTCGCGCCAAAACGCTCAATCAATCGACCAGTGAAGAACGCAGGAACGAACATACCAAGCACATGCCATTCAATCACCCCTGCTGCTTTATGAAAATCAAATCCGCAGCCAATCATCGCCAACGGCGTTGCCGTCATTAGGATATTCATCACCGCATAAGAGACCATCGCGGCGAAAACTGCAATAACAAAGTTCGGTGCTTTGATAATTTCACTTAGAGGTTCGGCAATCGCACTTTCATGATGTTCTATCGGACTAGGGAATTTGATCGTTTGCAACAGGAATAGCGCAATGATATTGAGAGCTATCAGCGCCATAAATGCACCAACATACAGGCCATCTGACGACCATTGCTGAGAATAAATTGCCAAGTTTGGCCCCAACACGGCCGCTAACACACCACCAGCCATCGAAATGGAGATGGCACGATGGCGAGCGCTTTCATCACACACTTCTATCGCGGCAAATCGGTACAAGGTACCAAACCCAATTCCGATCCCCAGCAAAAATGTTCCAACGCATAATAAATAAAATGCTTGCTGAGAAAGTGCATAAGTGGCGATCGTCGCCCCAGTAATACCAACGATATTACCGATGCTGAACCCTTTCCTTCTGCCAAGTTTCCCCATAATTAATGAGGCAGGAATGGTTGCACTCATTAAGCCTAAAAACTGCAGCGCAACAGGCAAGGTGATCAAACTTGAGTCAGGCGCAAGCGTTTTCCCAACCAGCCCAATCACGGAGATGAGCAATATGTTGCCTGTCATCAATAGCGCTTGGCACAACGACAGCAGCCAGACGTTTCTATTCATTTTAACGCCTCGCTAACCGCTGACTCAACGTGAATTTGCACCGTATCAAAGAGAGGAACTTCAGTATCTAGCTGCTGCACAAGCAAACCGATTTCTGTGCACCCAAGGATAACACCCTCTGCACCAGCCACAGCGAGGTCTTCAATAATGGTTAAGTAGTCTTCTTTCGAACTTTTTTTGACGACACCCAAGCACAGTTCATTATAGATAATGTCATGGACAAGTTTACGCTGAACCCCATTCGGAACAATCACTTCGATACCAAATTTATCGGTCAAGCGTTGTTTGTAAAAGTCCTCTTCCATCGTAAATGCGGTGCCTAATAAACCGACCTTAGTCACCCCTTGCTGTTTGAGCCTCTTACCCGTCGCGTCGGCGATATGAAGTAATGGAATAGAAATAGACTGCTCAACCTGACTGGCTACTTTATGCATGGTATTGGTGGCAATAAGTACGAAATCCGCGCCCGCCTTTTCTATCGATTGAGCCGCGTCGCATAGAATTTTGGAATTCGATTGCCAATCACCGCTTCGTTGTAGGGCTTCTACTAGTGCAAAATCGACACTGTTTAAGATGACTTTAGCCGAGTGCAAACCACCTTTAGCTTGCTTAATACCTTGGTTGAGTTGTTTATAGTAGGTCGCCGTTGACTCCCAACTCATGCCGCCAATAATGCCTATTGTTTTCATTCCTTCGCCCTCGGCTTTTTGTCTAGCAAAACAATTAAACAGATATTGAGATACATTACAAATAAAAAAGCCTCTAGCAAAGATTAGCTAGAGGCCTTTATTTTTACCGTAACCAATCAGTTGCTTTCGATAATTGGCAAGACTTGTTTGACATAATTACCCGGAGCAGAACTCAAGATAGGAAATTGCTCACTTCCAATGCGAAACGGTTCTACTCTTTCGTCAGGATTAAAGCTGAGCAGCCACTGATTCCAATGCGTCCACCAAGAGCCCTCAGTGTGATCTGCATTGGCTAGCCAATCATCTGCATTGTCATCCAAAGAATCATTGGTCCAAAAACCATATTTTCCTTTTTCGGGATGATTAACAATGCCCGCGATATGACCGGATTCGCCAAGCACAAAGGTTTTGTTGCCACCGACATTGAGTGCACCTCGGTAAGTACCTTGCCACAGGGCAATGTGATCTTCCTTAGTTGAGACAAAGTAGCTAGGAACTTTAATCTTGTTGAGATCGATCCAGACACCACCAATTTTCACGCCTTTATCTTCGATAAGCTTGTTATTGAGATAAAGCTCTCTCAGCATAAAATTATGAGTGTTGGCGGCAACATTGGTGCTGTCGCTATTCCAATACAATAAATCGAAATCGACAGGACTTTTGCCTTTCAGATAGTTATCAACATAATAATTCCAGTACAAGCTGTTCTCGCGCAGCAAACTGAATGTTACGCTAAGTGAACGCCCATCCATATAACCTTTGACGTTATTTTGCGCTTCAATCGCATCGATAATGGTATCGTTGATGTAAGCACCGACCTCCCCTGGCTGAGAAAAATCGAGCAAGGTCGTGAAGAAAGAAGCACTCTTAATACGCTTTTTCATTCGCTTCGCGGCATAGTAGGCAATAGTGCATGCCAAGACAGTCCCACCAATGCAGTAGCCAGCGGCATTCACCTGTTCTGATCCCGTAATGTCTTCAATCGCAGTAACCGCTTTGGCAACACCTTCGGTGACATAGTCGCCAAACTCGATATCGCGTTGCGCTTTACCCGGGTTTCGCCACGAAATCATAAACACAGCATGCCCTTGCTCTAGAAGCCAACGCACCATTGAGTTTTTTTCTCGCAAATCAAGAATATAATACTTATTGATAAACGGAGGAACAATCAAGAGAGGCGTCGCATTGACTTGCTCTGTCATGGGACGGTACTGAATTAATTCAAACAAATCATTTTGATAAACAACATCGCCTTGAGTGTTGGCAATTTCTTCACCAATTCTGAAAGCATTGTTGTTGGTCATGCGTATTTTGAGAATATCTGCACTTGATTCAACGTCGGCTTTGAGTTGTTCAAGCCCTGCGAGCAAGTTTTCACCATTTTGCTCTAACGTTAACTTAAGCAGCTCTGGATTTGTCGCCACATAATTGCTCGGTGAGAGCGCATTGATTGCTTGGCGAGAGAAAAAGCTTATGCGTTCTTTGCTCTTTTCATCTAGTCCTTCAATACTGTCAATCGTCTCTAGATATGTTTTGCTGAACAAAAGGTAAGACTGCTTGATAAAGTTAAAAAAGATGTCTTTCTGCCACTCGTCATGAGCAAAGCGTTTGTCACCTTTCTCTGCTTTAACAACTTCTTCCGTGTTGGCAGCCAACGCGACGTTCTGCCAAATCTGAAGTTGCTGTTGCCACCAGTCAGCTTGAATCTTAAGCAATGCGGCGGGTTGATTCGCGGCACTTTCAAACAACTTTGCCGTGTCTTCGAAGTTAACCTCTTGCATCGCTTTGTTAAGGGGGGAATTCGCGGCTGCCCTGCTGAGTTCTAGATCTTGCCACCATTTTTGATTGGTTTCTTGGAGCTTAACAAGGTAGTCCGAAAAGAAGTGTTGTAACATTTTGCTACTCCTAAGATCGGAAAAAAGCCGCCTTACGGCGGCAGAAAAGTCAGTGTTATGCGGGAGTCACTGTCTTAAGGTTTTCCGATGTCATTTGCTCAACATCATCTTTGAACTCTTTCGCAATCGCTTGGAGCTTATTGCTATCGTCCATCATCTGCTGAGATAACTTGGTGAGTACATTAAGCTGCTGGCTGTTAAAAGCCGTAAGTGACGTTACATCTTTAACTTCACTTGCGGCTTTCATCTGCGTTAAACCCATCTCGCTGTAGGTACGGATAGCGTTCAATTGAAGTTCTGTAAGTACCTCTACGTTTTTAGTCACAAGCTTGTTAAACTTTACGTATGGTTCTAAACCTTTTTCAGTTTGATCAGTAAACGTTTTGAAAAAATCGGTGTACATAAGTATCACTCCTAAGTTAAGTCCATTTAATTGGGTTAGTTAATTGATTTGATGACAACAGCCGTGCCCATACCACCACCGACACACAGTGACGCAACACCATATTGTCCTTGACCACGGTTGAGCTCGTGAATGAGTGACACTAAGATTCGGTTGCCCGACGCACCAAGCGGGTGGCCCAAAGCAATGGCTCCACCATTTGGATTGGCTTTATCTAAAATAGAGTGAATCGAAACTTGGTGTTTTTCAGCTAAACGGTAAATGACCCCTAACGCTTGAGCGGCAAATGCCTCATTGAGCTCGTAGACATCAATATCGTCTGTGGTCAGATTCGCTTTTTGCAGTGCTTTGGTAACAGCATCAACCGGACCAAGGCCCATAATCTCTGGCTCCAAACCTGACTGCGCATAACTTACAATTTCAGCAATTGGCTTCAGGCCTTGCGCTTTTATGGCCGACTCACTGGCAACAACAACCGCACTAGCACCATCATTGATGCCAGATGCATTGCCAGCGGTTACGCTACCTTCACGGTCAAACGCCGGGCGAAGTTTACTTAAGCCACTGAGTGTCGTATCTGACTTAGGGTATTCATCGGTATCAAATACAACGGTTTCACGGCGCTTTTTAACGTCAACCGCAACGATTTCGTCTTTAAATTTGCCAGCTTCTATCGCCGACACCGCTTTCAGTTGGCTAGCAAGGGCATATTCGTCCTGCTGCTGTCGAGTAATGCCGACCTCATTGGCGACATTTTCTGCCGTCATACCCATGTGGTATTGGTTATAGACGTCAGTCAATCCATCATTGATAAGCAAGTCGGTGAGATTAAGATTGCCCATTTTATGACCATCTCGAATGCCAGCAGGAACTGTGAACGGGATCTGAGACATCACTTCAACCCCAGCCGCTACAACAACATCAGCGTCACCACTACGGATGTGGCTGACCGCATCCATCACAGCTTTCATGCCACTGCCGCAGACCATATTCAACGAATAAGCCGGAACCTGATTGGGTATACCCGCATATATTGAGGCTTGACGCCCCACTCCCATGCCTTGCCCTGCAGAAACGACATTACCAACGATCACTTCATCAATAGAATCAAGGCTGACACCACTTTGAGAGACCGCTGCTTTGATCGCGATGGAGGCAAGATTGCCTGCCGAGACATCTTTTAACGTGCCACCAAAAGAGCCGATTGGCGTTCGTTTCGCGCCAACAATATAAACTTTTTCCATGTCGCTCACTCCCTTAATGCATATGTAAGCCGCCATTAACGGAGAGCGTTTCCCCGGTAATGTAGGCTCCAGCATCACTGACTAAAAACGCCACAGACTTGGCCACTTCCTCTGGTGTTGCTAAGCGACGCATAGGAATCTGAGCTTTAATTGACTCGAGTACTTCAGGCTTCATTTCTTCGACCATAGGTGTACCTGTATAACCGGGAGCAACCACATTAACCGTCACACCAGATCGTGCACCTTCTGCGGCAAGTGCTTTAGAAAAACCTATCATGCCTGCTTTGGCGGCAGAGTAATTGGTTTGACCAAATTGGCCCTTAATTCCGTTGACTGAAGAAATATTAATGACTCGGCCATCGCCTTTCTCGCACATCGCGGCGAACAATGGCTGGGTGACGTTGAAGACACTATTTAGATTCGTCTCGATGACGTCCTTCCATGCACTCGCCGTCATCTTCTTAAACGTACCATCACGCGTGATGCCAGCATTGTTAACAACAACATCCACCGTGCCTTCTTCCTGAAGCAATTCAGCTAAGCGTTGGGCGCATTGCTCAGTATTGGTGACATCAAGCTCAAACAAGCGAACTTGATCATCGGTAAAGCCTTTTGCATTAAACCAATCTTGAGCACATTGATGCTTACCCGTGAAGTAAGTAGCAATAACACGATATCCATCGTTAACTAATTGGCTAGAGATAGCAGAACCGATTCCGCCTTTAGATCCGGTGATCAAAGCGAGTTTCTTCATTAATAGACTCCATTCTTAATAGCAACAAATTACCAAACCATTTAATCTGCCAGTGCTTACTATTAAGCACCAACCAACGTCATCAATATAAATTATTAAGACTTTTTCTATGTCTCTTAATAATTAAAGCTAACTGGCATTTATTACAGTTCAAATATTTTATTTATTTAAATCAATAAAGTTGAACAAAGTCTCATATAAAATGAAATGTTATATCCATGTTAAAATGCGCAACTCACTGTTTTTTATTGTAATTTCATTAACTACAGTTTACTCATAAAGCTTCATCTACTTGTTTAATCTACGTATTTATGGTGTTTCATCATTTTCACTGATCAACATCACTTATAACGAAATTCTATACTTTAATCATATTGTCATCTCCAATATGACATTTTTGTTATTCGTCAGTCTTGAAATCACACAACCAAAAGTAGTGATATTTATAATTAAAAATAGATTTGTCGATAATAAAAAATTTTATTAAAGTGAAAAGATATAAAAAAGCCCGGAGAAAAACCCGGGCTGGCAAAAATCGAATCGTTATTCTATCCGTGAATTATCCGGCAGTGGATGGTTTGATTCGGTAGAAGATGGCGAATAAAACAGGTACAACAATTAATGTCAGTACTGTAGCAAAGCCTAATCCGGCCATAATTGTTATTGCCATTGAGCCAAAAAATGCATCAAATACCAGTGGTATCATGCCTAAAATTGTTGTTAATGCGGCCATACTGACAGGGCGTACGCGTGAAATTGCGCTGTCGAAAATGGCTTGGTATGGGTCTTTGCCTGAACTAAGCTCAATATTGATTTGATCGAGTAAGACGATACCATTTTTCAAGATCATACCACTCAAACTCAACACACCTAAAATTGACGTAAAACTAAACGGCATACCAGTAGCAAGTAAACCTATCGATACGCCAATAATAGAGAGTGGTACAGTGAACCAAATCACTAATGGCTTTCTCAATGAATTAAACAGCAACATAGTGACGATAAACATCAGTAAGTAACCCATAGGTAAAGAACTAAACAGTGCTTGCTGTGCATCCGATGATGACTCGTACTCTCCGCCCCAACTTATGGTATAGCCATCTGGTAGAGCTAAAGCTTCCACTTGTGGACGAATTCGATTGAACAAGCTCGCCGGCGTTTCGTACCCTAATACGTCGTGGTCAGCCAGTACTGTCAATGTCCGCTTTCTATCGCGGCGCTGAATGAGTGGCTCTTGCCACTCCAAGGCAACACCATCAATAATTTGCTCAACTGGAATATAGCTTTGTAGTGTTGGGCTCCATATTTTTACATTGGCCAGCGATTTGAAATCCACTCGCTCCTGTTCTGGTAGCCGCGCAATAATCGGTAATCGATGTGTTCCATCACGGAGTAATCCAATCGGGGTACCACCAAACGCCATTTGCAGCGTTTCCGACAACTCCTCTTTAGATATACCTAAACGTCGGGCTTTCGATTCATTGAACTGCGGAATCAATTGTTTGGTTCGCTCGCGCCAATCATGACGTACATTACGTGCGCCAGGATCTTTAAGCAAAACATCCTCAACCTGCAGCGCAATATCACGAAGTACTTGAGGATCAGATCCTGTAATGCGAGCCTCTATTTTCGACGCGGGAGAAGGACCAATCTCCATCAATTTGAATTGGAATGTGGGTTGATTAAACGTCGTCGATAGGTTTTTATCCAGCTCTTCTAACAGCTCAAACATGGTTTCACGATCATGTGTGCGAACTTGAATCTGAGTGTATGCCTCGTAGTTTTTCTCCGGCTGGTAAGTTAATGCAAAACGTTGTAGCCCCTGCCCTGTCGTTGTCGAAACGAATTCAACGTTCTTTTGGTCACGAATATACTGTTCGACTCTATTGGTCTCTTTGATAGTTTCACGTATATCCGTTCCTTCGGGCATCCACATATCGACGTAGAAAATCGGTGTATTTGACGGTGGGAAAAACTGCTGCTTGACGAAACTAAAGCCGACCACAGAGCTAACTAGCAGAGCAAACATACTCACTATCGTTAGCCAACGAAAGCGCAAAGCAAACTTTAGAGTGGCACCAAATAAGGAAAATAAAACACCTTGATATGGATCCACCTCTTGGTCTTCCTCAAGCTGCTCGTCTCCGTTAAGCAGTAGACTCGCTAAGAACGGAGTCAACGTTAGCGCCGTGATCCAGCTTAAGAAAAGCGAGTAGCAAAGCACCCAAAAGAGTGATTCCATGAATTCACCCGTCGCATCATCTGACAAGCCTATAGGAGCAAAAGCTGTGATAGCGATAATGGTTGCGCCAAGAAGAGGCCATTGAGTTTGCTTAACAATATCGACAGCCGCCTCAACCTTGGTTTTACCCCTTTTCAGTCCAACAAGGATACCCTCAACAACAACGATCGCATTATCAACCAGCATGCCGAGCGCAATGATCAGTGCACCTAAAGATATCCGATGAAGCTCAACGTCACTTTGCTTCATTAAGATAAAAGTACCTGCAACGGTCAGCAGTAACACCACACCAATAATGATTCCGCTTCGTAACCCCATCGCGAACAGTAGCACGATGATAACAATCGCAACCGCCTCTCCTAAGCTGGCGAGAAAATCGTTAACGGACTTTTCCACTTCTGCAGATTGATTGTAAAAATAGTTAATTTCCACACCTGCAGGCCTGATATTCTCCAGAGCTTGCAGTTCGGTTTCTAATGCTTTACCGACTTCAACTACATTGACACCTGCACGAAATGAGATTGCAAGGTTAATCGCAGGTTGACCGTTGAAGCTAACGACATTAGTTGGTTTTTCCTCAATACCGCGGCTAATGGTTGCTACATCTTTTAACCGGATAAGATTTCCCGTATCACGTCCATGTATGATCAGTTCTTCAAGTTCCTGCTCGGAGCTCATCGCCCCATTTGGACGAATTGTTAACCTCTGCCCATTGACCATCACTTCGCCTGCCGCCTGAACGCTGTTTTGTTGGTTGAGTAGTCCAACGACGGTATTCATATCCAAATTCAGCGCCGCAAGACGCTCAAGCGAAATTTCAACGAACAACTGCTCTTGTTGATCGCCAGCAATGGCAACTTTGCCAACACCATCAACCAATTCGAGTTCACGACTTAAATAATCTGCGTAACGTTTTAACTCAATGTAATCGTAGCCATCGCCCGTTAACATCAGCATGATTCCGTATACATCACCAAAGTCGTCGATGATTTGTATAGAGTTGACACCGCTGGGTAATGTGGGGCGTAAGTCGTTTATCTTACGTCGCATCTCATCCCAGATTTGCGGCAATTCATCAGGACCATACTCCATTTCCATGCTAACCATGATTTGCGACAAACCATTTGATGAAGTGGAAGTAATTTTATCGATATAAGGCAGTTGACGGATTTGTTTTTCTAACGGATAAGTAAGTTCCTCCTCAACTTCCTGAGACGTCGCCCCCAGATAGGTGGTAATGATCATCGCATCTTTGATCGTGAATGCAGGGTCTTCCAAACGGCCCAGATCCATAAATGAGGTGTAACCTCCGATCGCAAGAATGATCAGGAACAACCAGCTAATCACTTTATTCTTTATTGAGTACTCAGCAATGCTCACAGCTCAGCTCCCTTGATTTCCATACCGTCACGTAGTTTTCTTAAGTTTGAATTGATCAGCACATCGCCTTTTTCAATGCCAGTGCCCACCAATGCCCCATTCCCCGTAATCTGATCAACAACGACCGAGCAGCGATGAGCGTGGCCTTGCTCCAACTTCCAAACGTAAAACTCTTGGCTGTGGAGGCCGGCATCAATCGCGGTCATCGGCACCTGATACGCTTGGAAGGTGTTAAGGCCAGCTTTGACAAGATCGACGGATACTTTGGCGCTGGTTCCAGGGACAATTGGCGGTTGTGATTGGGGCATGCGTAACCAAACTTCATAGGTCTGGCTTTGTGGGTGAAGCTCGCTGTTGTGCTCATAGTAGGCAACTGGATAGCTGCCGCTATGCCCAGAAAAACTCGCCACAGGTTGGTAGTTTTGCCCAACTTTCGCCAGATTGAGCATCGCCAATACAGAGTCTGAAACTTCTATTTTTACATAGACTTGATTGCCTTGATAAATAGAGACGACTTGCTCTGCGGGAGAGACGTTTTCGAACTTTTTCTTATCGACGGAAGAAATCACGCCATCAAATGGGGCACGTAGCCGAACATAATTCATGCGTGCTTTAGCCGATCCTAAGTTGGCTTCAGCGAATTGAATATTGGCGGTGAGTTCATCCAGCTCGGCACGTGAAATCATTTTGCTGCTTCGCAACTCGCGACCACGTTGAACCTGTTTTAACGCTAATTCATACTTGGCCTGCGCATCGATCAGGTTTTGCTTAGCCTTGCTGTCATCAAGAGTGGCAATCACTTGGCCTTTAGTGACATTGTCACCTTCCCTGACAAGAATTGAGGTTAACTTTCCATCCAGACGAAACGAAAGTGGCGTTAATTCGGCTGGCATTACCTGACCATTAAAACTGCGAAACTGACTTTCTGCCGCCGCCGCGACAAGATAAGTGTCCACCATTATTGGGTTGGTTTCACGATGTGCGTTGTCTGGGGTACACGCCACTATAGCGAGAGTAGACAGAGTGCCAACTAGAATAGATTTTAATTGCATCTTAGATCCCGCCCTCTTTTGTCCAAGCTCTTACTTGCTGGCCTGGCGCTAAGTTCTCAACGCCCGCCTGAACAATGAGATCGCCAGTCGTCAGTCCACTAACAACGTGCCCGTCATCGTCCAGTTCGACACTGACCAAAGAGAGGGTTTGAGTATCACTATCGAAACGATACAACTGACCATGATTCTGTTGCTTCGAAACCCAGGCGCTGGAGGCAAGCTGATAAGCTCTGCCACGTTTCTCATTGAGTAAATGTACTTGGCCGGTCATCCCTGGTAGCAAGTTAAGCTGCTGTGGCTTGTTAAACGTTAAACTCGCTTGGTAGCTGTTTGTATCAGCATCGGGCTGAGTGGAAATTTCTTTGAATTCAGCAGGTATTGGGTTTTGTTTATGACTGTCCATCACCACCTGAAACTCTGACGATGCAATATGCTTTAATCCATATGTTTCGACGTAGCTCACTGGAATAGTCAGCACCACATCAAGCACACGATTATCAATTAAATTAAGTACTGGCTGGTTTGCACCCACAACTTGGTGTTCCTTGCTAAAAGTTATCGATACGACACCAGAAAAAGGCGCTATAATTTGGGTATGCTCAAGGTCGGTCTTCGCCTGTTCTAAAGCTGCATTGGCGGCTTTAAATCGGGTTTCATGCTGCTCATAGGTATCCACACTAATCAGCTTTTTGTTATGTAACTGAGTTGCGCGCTCAAAAGCCGTCTTGGCCAGGTTGTATTCTGCCAAGCGCGCATCAAATGCCAACTGATAATCCGTTGGGTCAAGTCTAGCAAGCACGTCACCTTGCTCGACAATACTCCCCATTCGCACGTCGATATTAGCGATTTCCCCAGCAACCTGAAATGACAGAGCAACACGGTCTGTCGCATCTATCGTTGCAATAAATGAGTCATAGCGACGAGTCGCCAAATCCGGTACTTCAAGTAATTTGACGGGTTTCACCACGGGGTCGGTAATTTCTGAATTGGCTTTATTGCAAGCTGCTAGGTTAACTACCAAAGCCCCTACGCAAACAAGCTTAAGAATCGATTTCATTCTTTCTGATGATGCTGTCATGTCTGAACATCTCTGTTTATTACACGCTCGTGCAGTATATAAATTCCATCCATGAGATCAATATTTATTTTCCACTCGTATAATATAATTTTTTACAGCAGCTATACTGTTTGTGTGTAGTGGGTGAAATAAAATGGATTTTCTGGTAGAAAGGGGCGTCTTAGAAAGTTGACGAGAATTATGACTGAAAGAAAGCAAGGCCGAAGAAGCGCCCAAGACGCAGAAAAAACCAAGTGTGAAATTATGCGTGTAGCCACCGAGTTATTTTGTGAACTTGGTTATGAGCGAGTATCTCTGAGAAACATTAGTGAAAAAGCCGGCGTGTCTCATAGCCTGATCCGCCACCATTTCGGCAGTAAAGAGCAAATTTGGTATGCCATTAGCGATGGTTTGCATCTTTATATGGAACAGTACATGCGCACCATTATTGAGCACATACCGCCTAACTACAGTTCCAACGTCAAACTGTATCACTTCTCGGTTCGCTTGCTGGCACATATGCTTGAATTTAAACAACCTATTCAGCTCATTGCCGACGCGGTAAGGCAAGAAGACGCTCTTTTTGATTACTTCATCGATAGCTCAGGCGATATACAAAGCTTGGTTGAGGAGCTCGCCGAGCAGTACAATCAGCAGTACCCTGCAGCGCAAATTAAGATCTGGGAAATCAAATGGCAGATGATCATGTATGCTCACAGTGCAGCAAGCTTGGGGCCGTTTATGAAAGAAACTTGGGCCGATGAAACAGACAGCCTAGAGACTTGCTTGCTTAATCACTGGGAAATGTACAACTCATTGATGATAAGCCGCTTTCAAGTCCCTGATGAGTTTATTTTGCATCCATCCAAAGTGACTGAACTGTTATACGACGTAGAGTGTGACGTAAATAAGTTAAGCGAAGAGATGGCCACTGTATAATCCTTACCTAAAACTTTCATCCACAAAGGCCCCTAGTAAATTCCCGTCATCACCAGTGGCCTTTGATGATGTTTAGCTTAAGCGCAAGATGTCCTCTTGCCAGTGATCAACTAAATAATCGATAAAGCGACGCACCAGCGGCGTCTGATAGCTTCTCGATAAATATACGGCCCAAAGCGCATAGCTTGGAGAGGCATAGTCTTTAAGGATGTATTCTAATTTTCCTTCCTCCACCAGTGGGTTGGCGAGATCGCATGGCGCTCTGACAATCCCTTTATCATTCATTGCGGCTGTCATTAACGTCGTCAGTTCGTTGGCCCGAATATTCCCCGCAATGCTTGGCTCAAATAGATCACTGTCTTTCACTAACCGCCAATGCTTAATATCTAAATGCACCAGACAATTATGTTGTTCCAGATCTTGCGGATGGGCGGGCTCACCATACTTTTCCAAATAGCGTCGCGTGGCGCATAGCCCAGAGTCAATTGACATAAGCTTGCGGGCAATTAAGTTGTCATCTGGCTTTTCAGTGTAGCGCAGTGCAATATCCACTCGCTCATCGACAAGTTCAGTAAATTTGTCTGACGCAATAATATCAATCACCACCAATGGATGATGATTTGTAAAATCCATTATCGCGCCGATGAGCATGTTCTGAGCCAAGCCAATCGGAGAAGCAATCCTGATCGTACCCACCAATTCGTCATTCAGTTTTTCGGCTTCAAACACCATCGCAGCCGCCTCATCAAGAATACGCTGACATCGGATGTAAGCTTGCTCACCCGAAGCAGTTAAACTCACTTTACGTGTCGTGCGATGAAGCAGTCTTTGATTGAGCCAGCTTTCCACATCTTGAACGTGACGAGAGATCTGCAAACGGCTAAGGCCCAAAGAATCAGCCGCTTTAGTAAAACTTTTTCGGTTTGCCACTTCGACAAAACTCTTAATCGCGATAAGTCGGTCCATTCCTGATTAGCAACTTAAGTAGATACAATTAGTATCATTAATGCTTATTTTTATCCCTAAATGCAACTATTAAACTGAGCTGGAACTAACAAATTACTCAAACGAACGGAGAAATAGCCATGAAAGTAGCAGTATTAGGTGCATCAGGTTGGATCGGTAGCCACTTAGTGGAAGAAGCGAAAGCTCGCGGTCATCAAGTCATCGCACTTGTGCGCAATGTCGACAACTATTCAGTAGCAGGTGTGGAAGTGCATCAGTTTGACTTACATGCAAGCGACAATGATTTGCTCAATGCATTACAAGGCGCGGATGCCGTACTGGCCTCCATCGGCGGCAGAGCATTAGGCAATCATGATATTGTCGCCTCAACCGCATCGCGACTATTGAGCGTACTACCAGAAACAACGGCTAAGCGTTTGCTATGGGTTGGTGGTGCAGGTTCACTGGAAGTCGCACCTGGCGTTAAATTGCTTTCTGTTCCGGAGTTCCCTACGGAATACAAAGATGAAGCCATAGCTCAAGGTGAGGCACTTGATGTATTTAAATCGTCAACAAACTCCGTCGATTGGACATTCATTAGCCCTGCGGCTGAAATTTTCCCCGGAGAAAAACAGAGCCCTTATCGCGTTGGCGGCGACGGTCTGTTAACAGACTCTGAAGGTAACAGCAAAATTTCGGTATCTGATTACGCCGTTGCGATGATTGACGAGCTCGAAGCGCATCAATATCCCAACCAACGTATTGGCGTCGCGTACTAAACTAGCCAAAAAAGGCGAGCGATTGATCGCTCGCCTTCACTGTGGGCATCTTGGTGTTGACTGGTTACTTGCAAAAAGTCTCAATATAGAGGGCTTCTACTTTATCTCTCGCCCACTGGGTTCGACGTAAAAACTTGAGCGAAGATTTAATTGACGGGTTGCTGTAAAAGCAATTGATTTTAATCTCAGCATCCAAACCTTCCCACCCATAGTGCTCTTGTAGCCGTACGAGGATCTTTTCTAACGTTAGTCCGTGTAATGGGTTATTGGGTTGTTCTTGGCTCATGGTGAGTATTCCTACGTGACGGCATTGTAAATTGCGAGTCTATCAGATTTATGCCACACGATATGGGAAAATTCATCTATGTAGGCCATTAGCCGTGTTTCTGTACACCTGCGTGATCTGAACCTTCTCCCCCGAGGACATGGTATTGACTTGCAACACAGACATCAGAGTACCGTCTTCAGACGCAACTCGCTTAGCATACGCCACTTCCTTACCTGCGATAAACACACGACTTTCGAGAATATTTTCTGAAACTACAGTATAGCTAGCTTCTGCTCCCGGTGGAGCGTCAACCGCATGTGGCATAGAATCCGCTACCCCGCCAAATTCAATCACCATCTCTTTGCCATCGTTTTGCACCCATGAGAGCTTGAAGTCCGCATTTAGTTCATCTAGCGCAATCTGATACAAACAACTTTTAGGTGGCTCACCCTGATCATAAAATGAAAGTTCAGGGATTAAAGACCAATTGCCATTGCATTTATGCATTACTACTTTCCTCGCTTTCACGGTATTTTAGCTTCAGTGTTGTTAACACCACTGAAGCTAAGCAACGATGACGCTTAAAGATCAATAAACATGACGTGATGATTTGGCTCGCTTTCGATATTCACAACTGACCAGCCCAAAGATTGATATAGGCACGCAACGTTTGTATATGCGTAAACTCGACTTTGGCTAGACTTAGGGACTTGGCCAACACCTTGATTGACCAATTCACCGGCGATGCCTGCGCCGCGCCAGTGTGGCAACACGTAAAGTGCATTAAACCAAATGACTTGATGTGACTGATGCGGTTCTTGAAAGCGCGAATAAGCCAAACCACCGATCACGCGGTTGTCCTTAAGTGCAATGATTGCGGGTGGCAAGTTGGCATCCGGTTTGTAGGAGTCACAAAAGCGAAAATCAGACCATTCGGTTTGAAACAGCCTTTCGAGCGCCATCCAATGTTGACTATCTGGAGAGCAGCTTTGAAATTCAACATCTTGCATCTGAGTTCCTTGTGCAATTTTGCTATCTAATCAGCAATTTCGTGCATGCTCAATAAACATTTGTTTGTAAGATTTGCTTTGCAACATTTCTTCGGTCAAACCAAACTGCAAGGCGAGCTCCTCTAGCTGAGCACGATAGCTCACCAATTGAGACTCATCGTCTGTCATTATGGCAAATTCTGCAAAGTCGCCAATCCCAGCTAAACAATCGACGGTAATATGAAACTCGCCAACAAAGTAAATACTTCGGCTTTTTTGGGCTTCTAACACAACGTCAAAACCCATGGTTTTCAACATTTGCTTAGCGTTGCAAGCATCAACGATATTGGTCGCGACACACTTATCTGGCTCTGGCCCCTTCACAATCCACAACTTGATACCTGACGGCTCCATTGTCCTAATACAAACGCTCTTATTGGCTTTTTCGAGCGAACGGTCACTGCTATCAAAATACCAATCGCGCTCAACATTATCTTGCAACATAACCTCATGAGGTATGCAGTCTAAAATTTGGAGAAATTCAGATTTCGAGCGTAAACGATACTTTAGCTCAACTTCGTATTTGCCTTTGAAATGGTCGTTGTTCATAGCGTACTTATATGCAAAAACCTAGATAGTAGCAGAACCCAAGCTAACAGCATACCAACCGTGCTAAAAGCCATTTTGCTCGCTCGATATGCCAAAACAAGCGCTCACCTGCGCAAATTTATGCAAGCTAGCCGTTACTTAAGTAGCACCAAATATAAGCATACACGCAATTTGCCGATGTCTGCTGTACAGAGTAGTACGCTCTGCCAAACTGGGAGGTATGTATAAACGATCAGGTATTGTGACTATGAAAAGCTCTCCGTTTCTCAGCTACATTCGCGAATATATGCTTGGCAGAAATTACGCGCTTCGAACTGTAGACGCCTATTTGTATTGGATACATCAGTACATCCTTTTTCATAATAAACAACACCCTAATGATTTAGGTACCAAGGACGTCGAAGATTTCCTTACTCACTTGGTTGCCAATAATGGCATTGCACAAAAAACGCAAAGTCTTGCATTAAACGCATTGGTATTTTTATACAAAGAGATCATACAGCAACCGGTTGATCTCGATATGCAATTTAGACGCTCGAACCGCTCACGCAAGCTGCCAACAGTTCTGACTCAAGCAGAAGTACGTAGGTTACTTTCCCAATGTGCACCAAAATATAAACTGCCTTTCCAATTGATGTATGGTTCTGGACTTAGGCTAATGGAGTGTGTGCGGCTTAGAATTCATGATATTGATTTCGAATATAAATCACTGCGTATTTGGCAAGGTAAAGGCGGCAAAAATCGCATTGTGACATTGGCTCCAGAACTGTTTTCAGCCATCAAGCTTCAGCAACGGATTTCATCCGAATTTTTTAAACAGGATATGTCAAACAAAGCGTTCTCTGGTTGCTACATCCCTGAAGCACTTTCACGGAAATATCCAAATGCGGGAATCACTTACAATTGGCAGTACCTATTCCCGTCAGACCGATTATCATCCGATCCACGTAATCAAAGTGTCCGGCGACATCATATTCATCACACATCACTGCAAAAACACATTAAGGATGTTGCTCGTCAAGCCGAAATCGACAAAGACATTTCGTGCCACACGTTGAGACACTCTTTTGCTACTCATTTACTTGAGAGTGGCGCAGACATTCGGACAGTTCAGGAACAGCTTGGTCATTCAGATGTAAAGACCACTCAAATCTATACCCATATTATCGATAGAGGGGCAAATGGTGTGAAAAGTCCACTCTCTAACTTGCTTAGCTAGGTATGTCGAATGCTTTGAGTTAGACAAAAAAGCGAGCCAATACGACTCGCTTTCTATTACTTAACAGCTGAATCGAGTGAGAAAGTTACCACCCACTTGATCATAGAGGGATGTTCACTAGACAATTCTCACCCCTTACACCACTTGGGCGTAGAGTAAGAAGCAACCGAATAAAAAGATCATGCTCACCCCCATCGTGCCACCACCCGCTTGATAGACGCCGTTGTCAACCACAGGTTCGCGGCGTACTTTGAGCGTCATTGAGATCGGAACAAACACAGCAAGGAAGACGAGAATAAATCCGGCGTAACCGAGAATTGCTAAAAAGTGCTCTGCTGCAAACAGCGCACCAAGCAAAGGAAGAATGAACGTCGTGACATACACTGCAGGCTTATTGGCTTTAAGCAGATCTGAGTTTTGATCGTACAACGCCATTGCAACACCCAAAAAGGATGTTAGCAAAGCAAGACCTGTAAACAATGAAAGAATAAATTCGAGACCACGATATTGTTGGCTCAGTACCGAAATCAATTCAGATACATTGGCGAACTGGACAAGCTGCTGCGCGGACAAATTGCCAACCACTGCGAACAGCCAAAGTAGATAGCACACCAGAGGAATCGTTGAACCAACAACAATCATATTGCGCAGTTGAGTCTTACTAGCTTGTTTGTTGTACGTGACTAAAGACGGGATAACAACCATAAAGCCGAAGCTCGTAAATAGAACCGAGCTGGTCTTTATTAACTCGACCTTATCCTTGTTGACAACATCTGCCAAACCGTCAAAGGATACATTTGGTGTGAGTGCAAATAACGTGAAAATCAAGGAGAGAATCATACCTGTAAATAGCACTCGGTTGAGCTTGTCTACGGCTCCTGTACCCGCCGAAACGAGTATGCCTACCAGTACGGTAAAACCGATTTGACTCGTACTATTTGATAGTTCAAAACCAACTGCACTTAATACCTTTTGTACCAAATCACCAGCACCAATGATATAAGCCATAAGCAAACATACCAGCAATGCATACATAAGGCCATTGGTAACAAATTGGCCCCCTTTACCAAGGGTTTCGCGGGCAATGGCGTTCATGCTCGCGCCTCCACCAACTTTACAACTGGCTTCAAGCAAAAGAAGCGCTGCGTAAGTCGTTCCAGCCCAGATGAACAACATGAAAATCGTACCCCACAAAAGACCGAATTGCGCCAATACCATGGGTATTGCAAGCATGCCTGCGCCCAAGGCAGTGCCTGCGACGATCAGGGAGCTGCCGAATAATTTTAAGTTCACGGTTAATACCTCTACATTTAATCCGTAAGTTGAGAACTATTGCGTCATAAGTCGTTGAGCAATAGATAGAAAACCCTACTTTCACAGCCATTTTACTTAGCAAGACACCCGTCAACTACAGATGACACTACGTTTAGGCGTGTGAGCGATAGGGACTCATCTCCGGACAAAGCCAGATTGACAGGGCTGCTCATTTTGGGTTCGAAGCAAAATCAGCGCATCCTTTCATGTCAAGCTTGTACTATGCCAACGGGATCTGAGATCAAAGAGTGTAAATTAAAAGCAGGACAGTTAACAACAAAAAGGCAGAAACCATGGAGAGATAAACTACACAGAAAAACAAAGAGCAGATAATACATTTATAAAACGATTAAATATTAGTCATTAGTATAATTTTAGGCTCTAAAGCTGCTGACTAACTAAAATACTTGTATATGTATAGAATTTTATACACCTTGCACTACAACGTGAAAGCGCCTCTGGATAGCCGAAAAGCGTTAATACCGCTAGTATTTAACCCACGCCGAGCAACTCGGTTTATATACCTCTAAGCACTGATTTACGGTTCGAAAAATTAGGTAAATCCGTGCTCCAAATGCTGGGCTTAGTTCCCAGCATTTGTTCTTTTCTATTTTTATTAATACGCTAGATCGCTGTGTACATAGCCTTTACAAAATACCCATAAGACTTTCAACAACCTCCTTATCAAGCTGAATGTCTAGTGCTGAGACATTTTCCTTTAGGTGTGAAACATTTGAGGTTCCTGGAATGGGTATAACCATCGCCGACAAAGACAGCAACCAAGCCAACGCAATTTGCGCTTTGGTCACTCCATTCGCTTCTGCTATTGGCGTTAAATCGACTTTTTCATCAATGAGTTTCCCCATACCTAGTGGAAAATAAGCGAAAAATGGGATCTGATTTTCATCACAATACTTAACCACATCAAGCGAGCTAAGGTTGCCAACAAACATGGCGTTCTGTACCGCATCAATGGCGACAATTTTTTGGGCAGCTTTCAATTGTTCCAACGAGGCACAGCTTAGTCCAATATGTTTTATGATTCCCTCTGCCTTTAGCTTGGCCAAACACTGCAAAGACTCTTCCATCGGTATTCCTTCATCGCGTAAAGGCCCACCAGGTAAACGTAAGAACACCAAATCGAGTGAAGTCACTTTTAAGCTCTTCAAATTGTCGT
Organism: Vibrio galatheae; assembly: GCF_000967545.1. Taxonomy (GTDB): domain Bacteria; phylum Pseudomonadota; class Gammaproteobacteria; order Enterobacterales; family Vibrionaceae; genus Vibrio; species Vibrio galatheae. The sequence goes on from NZ_JXXV01000012.1 coordinate 197,457, forward strand.
CAATGCTTGTTTTTATTTCGTCCGCTTTTGCTGCAACTTCTGGCCTTCCACCTTGACCAATTTTGACACCCACTTTCGTCGAGATGATGATTTGATCTGAATACGGGTGTAATGACTCTGCAATCAGTTTATTTGCTAAGCCATCACCATAGAAAAAAGCGCTAGCGATCAAGTTAATTCCCAGCTTTTGTGATTCGAGCAATAAGTCATGTGCGCGTTGAGGATCGGCTGTATTCCCCCTCAGGCCGGGAAGCCGCATAGCACCATACCCAATCCGACCAATGAGTTTATTTCCAAGTTTAGGTTGCATTTACTTCTCCAAATTTTTAACGGCTTGCTCAATGACCTTTCTGGCATTTTCTATTTGAACTGTATCTAGGCCAGCCATTGCTTTGCTGCGAATATTAATTATTGGGTTGGGAATCGAGCTAAAATGGCTTACGCCCTCCTTCGTGAGTTCCAAGACTTTACTTCTGCGATCGCTAACTGACGGATACTGGATGACCCACCCCTTTTTCACTAATGCTGCCACTAACGGGGTCAGTGTCGCTGATTCCACATTAAGAATCGTTTGCAACTCTCGTTGTGCTAGCGTTCCGACCTCCGCAATATGGTAGAGGATGTACCATTGTGTGCGACCTAGCCCATATTTCGTCAATTCTGATTCCATTGCTTGGGTGGTGAGTAAATAAAACCTCTTTATCCAATGCCCAAGGCTTTTTTCATAGTCCGACATATAACCTCCTAGGTACCTAGCAAAATATAAGCTAGGCGCCTAGCAATGTCCAGATTTGGTATACTGAAGACTAATAATGCCTGGCTAAACCGTTGGTATTGGTCTTGCGACCGCTAAATACCTTGTGCAAGCAGGAGCTCATTGCAAGCTAACCTGATATCGCCACCATGCAGATATAGGCTTTAACAATTGAGCAGATTGAAGCCCTAGGTGGTAGCGCAAGTTTTCATCAAGTCGATTTTTCCAACGATTCTGCATGTAAAAGTTCGTTGACGATTTCGTCGCACAAAATAATGGCATCGATGTTTTAATACACAATGTCGGTGCTTTAGTGGGCCGTGTAAATACCGATGAAATAGATACGGAATTCTTGGTGATGTCGCCGACCTCAATATACGATCGGCTCAAACAATGGTACGTCTATGATTACCTTACTTACAGAAATCAACGATGCAAAGGAACACTTATCTCCACTCACGTGAGCTGACAATTAAACTAACCACATTCTAGGTATTGGCCGACAAAGTTGATTGGTCACGTCATACAGTATCTGATCGTAGCCCTGGATGATGACAAAAGAGATATCTGTAGTTAAATCATACAACTCTTGTTCACCCACGTTCAGATCGTCACAACTGGCTATCTGCGCCAGTTTATCTATTACAGCCGAAGTGTAAGGCGTTGATAAAGCCTTGGGAACCATTGTCGCTAGCTGCTCAAGCTTACGAGACGTTTTATCACAACACCGTTTAACGCGCGGCATTCCTTTATTTGATTGAACGTCCAAAACACAAAGCCTAAGTTCGGTGAGCGCTTCCATGCTATCAAAAACCCTTTGCCACTTTTGATGGTAGCGATCGCCTAGCTCACTATTATCCGTTTTAGCTATCAGTGCTTGCGTCGTTTCATCAATCAAGTACATACATTGACGTATTGTTTGTCCATGAATCACATGATTACGATTTGTTTGACGATGTTGCCAACCGTTATGCATCCCCTCTAACTTAGCTTGAAAAATTCGATGTATAGGCCGTTCACCTAGCGGCAAATTTGCAATGTTCGATTCGGATAATTCACGTAATTGAACCTGAATTTGTGCAAGTTCATTTTTATGCGCTTCGATGCAACCTCTGGTTAACGCGGCGTGGGTAACGTTACGATGTTTTATGGATAGCTGAAGTATTCGTCTTAACTGGACAAGGTTATTGAACTCGTAGCCAATCGTGTCGTCTTCTTGTTTTAGATAGTAAATTACAGCGAAGATTAAGGTAGCCAACAGTAAGATATCCATTGCATACTCCTTGGTATTGTAAATCACTCTTACTGCTACTCAGGATTTATGCCAAAATATAAATACAATAAAAACAGATAGTTAAGAAAAGTCCATATAGAATACTGAACAAACCGGGTGCATATACGCACTAACATTGTGACCAACAATGCAAAAAGCGAGCTACTCGGGCTCGCTTTTTAGCAATCAAACTTTTCGCTGTAAGCATAAGATTAACGCTTGCTCATTCGTGACACTTGTGTGGGAACGGCTAGCCAATCTTTCAGCTTATTCGCAACAGCTTGAGTATGTTTCTCTTGGTGATGATTTTCTAACGCCTTTTGGTTCACCCATTCTTCGTACAGATAAATGTATCGACCACACTCTGATACATGCAGTTCAAATTGGATGCACCCAACCTCATCCCTTGTGGCGCTAAGCATTCCAAATAACTCATTTTTGGCGCACTCAAAGTATTCTATGTGGGGAGTGATTTTTGCCATTACAAAAAGATGATCATTTGACACTTTACCTCCTTAATTACGCAATCGTACGTTATATAGATAATGCCAAAAATAAAATAATTTTAATTATGATTTTAAATAAATAACATCGAAATCAAAAACAATAAATCAAACCTAAACGTAACACTATCAAAGAGGTCGAATATTTTTCATCAGCAAAAGTGGCGTTGTCACCAGAAAAACTAATTTCAATATTTGAATATAATTGGTCACTGAAGTGGTAACCTGCACCAGCACCATAGAGAACACTTAAGTCTTGCTGTTCAAAGTGTTCTTGACCGTCAGTTAAACCATATTCTAAGTTCGCAAGCCCGGTAATAAGGTACGCCGAGCCTCCCCAGCCCCAATCATAGCCTACGTGTCCGTTAATCCCATATTGTGACTCTACCTCAATAGTGCTGTTGTTACCGTAGCTATAACTTCCAGAAGTGTCGTTATAAAATGCTTCCGCGCCAAAAAACACCCCACTCTTGGTTAGATATTTAATCCCAAAGAGCAACCCTCCGGAAACCTTGGTATTATCTTGCTCGGCCGTATTTTCACTATCAAGAACAAACCCCGAATATGGCAAACTTACCCCGACATAAGGTTGATAAGTTTTAGCTTGCACCATAGTGGACATTTGTGCAGCCACTAGAGCAACGAGAATATAAGCGACATTCTTTTTCATATTTACCCTTATTTATAATACCATCAGAAATATTGTTAAAATGATAAATTAGGTGTCAGTAATAACCACTACATCACTCCCTATCCAGAAAATATTATTCAACAATAACCTTATGGATTAATAGAATAAAATTGCTATCGTCTCTGATGCGTTATTAATATAAGAACGTCTAATATTTAATTTTCAATAACGGTCACTAAAGCTTTAAACAGAGACGAGTTTGATCGCTGTACTCAACAAACCTGAAACATTGTAGTCTTTACACACACGCTCAAAAATTCAATCGGGCCTTTCATTGACGAATATTACAGAGTGCGTTGGAAGAAAGAGGCGAGTTTGGATACTGCATCATCGACGTATTCTGCAACATCATAAAGCGACATATGGTTTGCGCCATCAATGACATACAAGGTTTTGTCAGTACTCGTTGCACGATCCAATAAATCATCACTCATCCACTTGCTACCTGCGCCACTACCGACGACAGCAAGGATTGGCTGGGTTAAGAATGCTTCCGCTTTATGGTAGGCATCGTAAGTAATGATCTGGTTTAAGTTACGGGTTAGAGCAAAACCCGGAGCATTTGGATGTTCACAACGTGGTGTGTGGTAATACTCCCATGCTTCGCGGAGTTCTGCGTTTGGTGCATCTTCTTCACGCATCGGAGCTAGAGGAATGATTGCGTATTCAGAGCCATTAGCGTCTGTTGTCCGAGCATTCGAACCAAAATCTAAGTAACCAAGGGCATCAGCATCGTTAACCGAATTATCCCAACCATTACGGAACATCTGGCCGATATTTACTGCGCTGACCATACCCAGCGCCTTAATACGACGGTCATTAATCGCAGCGTTTGCACTGTAGCCCGCGCCGGCACAAATCCCCATCGCACCAATTTTGTAGTTGTCGACATAATTTAATGTTGTTAGATAGTCTACGACTGCGCTCACATCTTCCGTGCTTGTATAAGGGTTTTCCATTTGACGAGGTTGGCCCGTGCTTTCGCCTTGATATGAACGGTCAAAAGCAATAGCGATCAGGCCGTTTTGCGCTAATTTACTCGCGTATAGGCCAGCTGTTTGCTCTTTCACTCCACCACCAGGGTGAGAAACAACAACGGCTGCATATTGTTTACTTGCATCAAAATCTGTAGGGAAATTGATAACCGCGGAAATCTCAATACCTTGACCATTTAGATTTTTGAAAGTGACTTTAGACATAACGACATTCTCCAATAGAGGTTAACTGTTCATCTCAGGCTGACCTAAGCTTCGAGATAATATTAGCGACCAGACTGTTTCGAATAAATATCGTTTCACCTACATGACTGTTTAGTTATACTTAACAAATGCGAATAGAACCTTCTTTACTCTCATCACTGACATGGTTTGCACATATTGCTCGCCATCGTAGTTTCACTAAAGCAGCCATAGAAATGGGGATAACCCGTGCTGCCTTATCACAACACCTGAAAGCCTTAGAGCAGCAGCTACAAGTTCGGTTAATCAATCGTACAACCAGAAGTATGTCACTGACTGAAGAAGGTCAGCGTCTGCTTGATATTTTACAGCCTTCATTGATGAGTATTGAGCAAGTCGTTAATGAGCTAAACGACTCTCATGCCGAGCCTTCGGGGTTAATTCGAATCAGCGTATCGAGAACCGCAGCTCGGCTACTTATCGAGCCTCACCTCGGTGAATTTCTCTCCCTCTACCCTAAAATACGCTTAGAGCCAATAATGGAGGACGGATTTTCTAATATTGTTGCTGAAGGCGTTGATGCTGGCATTCGCTTAGGAATCAGTTTGGATGAACACATGGTTGCTGTTCCCATTACTCCACCATTAACCAATGCAATCGTTGGTTCTCCTGCGTACTTTAAGCGAAATGGGGTGCCTCAAGCTCCTGAGGATTTAGAAACACACAACTGTCTTGCTTATCGCTTTACCTCTAGCGGAACAATCGATCATTGGTCGCTCACATCTCCTGATGTCGAAAAGCCCACAGTGGTCTTCGAGCCTAAAGGTAATGCCGTTTTTAATGATGACCACAGTATGTTACAGGCAGCAATACAGGGTGTCGGTTTAGTGAAGCATATTGATTTGTGGGTAGAAAAACATATCAGCGAAGGAAAATTAACCCGAGTTCTAGCGCCTTGGTGTAAAGAGTTTCCGGGGTTTTATTTGTACATACCCTCGCGAGAGCACATGCCTAAAAAAATCCGCGTCTTAATGGATTTTTTAATCGAAAAGCGCGAACTTCTCAAAGCCAAACAGTAATTCTTTAAATAAGGAAAATGCTGAGACTCAGTGAAAAAAAGACCTTTAACCAAATTCATAACTAGGCAGATGTGAGCTAGCCACATCAGCTAGCTCGAAGATGGACAGAACTGAGTCAGTGATTTTGCTAAGTTAGAATTTGATGGATAATTTGAGGTATTACAAAACCTCATGTCGATTGGCTAAATCAACTTACCCACTACACCCTAGGAATTTATCGATAGGTTGCCAGACCGACAATAAGTGGAAAAAGCGGTATGGCTATCATAAACTTTCACTATCAGAGACAGCAATGTATTGAGTGAAGCAGTTGTTAGGTGGACGGTTAAGCCTGAGAAGCTACAATGCTCAGGTTGGTGAAAGTTACGATATGATTAAAGCGATGAACAAACTTACAGGGCCTGGCATGCCTGAAACTCAGTGTGTTGTATAGGTTCACTCAATTTCAGGCAATTTGGGTTTCTGACCGAATTACTCAACAAAGCCGAGGTGGTCAAGAATCACCTAGCCAAAAATAGTAGTTTAACTATAAATTACTTTACTAAAGTTGGTACAGGGCGTGGCCAAGTTTTATTTAAAATAGACTCTTCAGGGCCGTACATACGCATAACCATAAAAAAAGGACCTTTTGGTGTTGGCAACCAGTTTTTGTCCTTACCTGGGTTTTTAGAGCTTAATGTGATGGTGATACTACCATCATTATTCGTGATCAAACCTTTAGTGCGATCACCAATTGAGTAACGGTCAATGCTGTTATCTACCAACAAGCGCTGTGGCAGGTTATACATAGTCAACGACCAAAATAATGAAACAGGCGGAGCTTGCTCAAATTTTAGTTGGTAGATTTTATTACCATCCAATGGCTTACCTTGTGAATCTTTTTGGTATGAAAAATAAACAGCTTCTGATTCATTTTGGCCATAAAGTCCAATCATGGCACCAACAGCGCGAGATTCATAATCATCTTTTAAGTATTCTCTAGGACCAAAAAGACCGATGTTATCTTCATTTGATGCGGTACGCGTTGTCAGTTTTGCTAACGCAGCATCGATACCCGCTTGAATTTTAGCTGCGGTATCTTTATCAAGGGCGGATGGGTTAAAAGGTTTACCTGCACCGATACCGATGGCTGCAAAAAGTTTCATTGCTTTGGCATCATCTGAGTGTGGTTTAATATGATCTAATAAGAAGTTTACATACGTAATGAAAGCTGGGGTTTTAGCTAGCGATTCATGCCAAGCAGGGAAGGCAACTTGCGCGACCGGTGCCGGTGGCTTAGTGGCTGTGTACTCACTAAGAGGTGTAAAACGATAGCCTTGTTGTATGGTTCTTACTTTTGGAATATCGTCAGCATCACCAATACTTGTACGGGTTAATGTTCCAATAAAATCAGATTCTGCGCGGAAGACTTCATCAAACCCTGCTGGGATGTTACCTTGCCAGTGTGGGCCAACAAATAAATATTTACCAGGCTTCATGCCATTGAGTCTTGCGCCTGGGCTGGCAAAAATATAAGTATAAAGATCAACCCATTGGAATACATTGTAGCGATCTTTATCTAATTGCGGCGTCTCAAAAACAATTGGTTCACGGCGGAGATCTAGCCATGCCCATGAGTAAGTTGTGTCATTGTTTGGTGTCACAATGTCGGTATCGGCTGGTGTAGCTGGTCGTGCATAGTGACGGTAGCGATTGAAACCACCAATAAAACCTGGAAACGTACTATCTTGAGTTTGTGTATAAAGTGTTTGGTAATTGTAGAGCATTGGGTATGCAAAAATATAAGCCTCTTCTGCAACCTTACTTAAGTCATCTGCGCTTTTAGCCGAGACAGATATCATAATGGTGAGTAGCATGGCTGAGGTGGCAATGAATTTCATAATTGAACTTTTCATGCGTGATCCTTCAGTATTGGTAATAGTAGGATTGTGTTGTGAGTAATTAACAATACTTGTGCCACTAAAGTGTAGCACAAGCGTAAATCACAAATTTGTTCAAAAAATAATTAATCAATTTTCTCAAAGTCAGGAAGCTTAAACGACTTGTCGAAGAAAGGTTCTGTTGGCGCATATAAGCGGAAATAAATAAACCAGCCGTCATCGCCAATGGTTTTAAGGTAGTTACTTTCTTTTCCTTTTGGTGCTTTGGCACCAATGTATAAGTCAACTGAGCCATCATCATTGTATTGCAGTTGCGGACTACGGCTACCTAAAGTGCCATCTTTTAACTCAGTGCCACCATTATCGTATGGACGGCGAGTATTTTCGCTATACAAAGTGACAGACCAGAACTGTTTAACAGGCACATCTTTTGGTACGTGTAATTTATAAGTTTTATCAGCGCGCAGTAACTCACCATTACTATCACGTTTGGTTGTCATATAGACTTGACCTAGACCAGGAGTCGGCGTAACCATTCCCTCTGATGATGTAACTGCTTCATAAAACCATACCGCTCGTTCATCTAACTGAATCTTTTTATCTGTGATTTGTGGTACATCAAAATCGAAACTTTTATACCATTGCGTAGAAGGCCAATATACTTCGGCAAAGCGCGGATTGGTTTGTAAATTACGTAACATGAGTTCACCCATTGCAGCCCCTTGTTTTAGGATTTTTGCCTGACGCTCTGTTGGGTTGAATTTGACACCTTTGGCAATACCAAGCGGCTCTAACATGGCTGCCATGCCCTTGTCTTGCTCACGGGTTGGTTCTTCTTGATAGATTTGGCTCATTAACTGCCAGTATTCTAAACCACGAGGAGCCGTTCCTGACCACTCTTTGTCTACATTTTTAATAAAGCGAACTGATTTCGCAGGCTTGCCAACGCGATAAACTTGCATTTCTTTTTCAATTTTCTTTTCAAATTCGGCAGAAGAGTCAATTAAGCGAAGACCAATAAAGATGTTATTGGTTTGTGATTGAAAAATGTAATCGGCTTTTCCTTTGTAGTCATTAATATTTTCTTCTGGTCCCACGATGATATAGCTACCGCCTTGACCTTTATCTGGCCCAGTTTGGCCAATATCGGCAACCGGTTTTTGCCACAAATCTAAGAACATACCAGCAATTGCTCCCGCTGGTACGTTTACTTTTACAGCACCGTCTTTAAGGGTTAAGAAATTAATAACGTATGGTGTTGTTAGGTTGGCCGTTACAATGCCGCGTTTTTCTTTTAATGATTTGTATACAACAAAATCGCCTAAATGAGAGGCATTAAATGTTTTTGCTTGCGCGACTTGCCATTGTTTAAACGAAACTGCCGGTGTTGACCAAATGTAGGCTTGTGATGCACGTTGAAAGTCTAATGCATCTAATAAAGTGTTTTGACCTTGGGTGATAAAATTGTCATTTATAGTGACATCGCCATACGGTGTGGTGATATGTTCATCACCGGTTAGTGACGCTTTGTCTAATGTAATTTCTTTTGCAAGCAGCAATGAAGATGCAAAAAGGCCACCAATACAAATAGCCAAAGGAAGTTTACGGATGTTCATGAGTTACTCCTAATATGAAATACGTGCAAACACAAATCAAGTCTGACATTTCAAACTGGCTTTGTTGCTTAATTCAGAGATAAGACATGCCTGTCCCATCGTGTTTGATTCTTAAACGATATACTGAATTTCTGGCATACCGAACCCTGTAAGTTTATTCAGCGCTTTGATCATAGCGTAAGTCTCGTCAACTTGAGCGTTGTAGTTTCTCAGGCTTAATTTCCCACTTAACAACTGTTTCACTCGATACATTGCTAGGATTAAAGTTACTCTCAATAGGCCATAATGTCTCATCAGAATGGACTGAAAACCACTAGTATCGTCACCACTTTTATCATTACCAAAACATTAAGCCAATTTAGTCAAAGAGTGCGTCATCGAAATGTTATGGAGTATTACTCTAACGCGGTTTGGGGCATTTCCGTGTTTCGATCTTGCCTAAATAACATACGGAAGTGGCACAGAACTGCCATCTCTAGCAAGCAAATGCCTACTAAGTTCTCCCCTAGTAGTGATAACATATCCGGATAAGTACTACTGAGAAACTCTATGTTTATCCATCATGTAAACGGCATTGACTGGCTGGTGATTACCGCCTTTGAAGAACTGAAACCTCTATTTATTGAAGAAGCCGGATCTATTCCCGCTTGCTTCTCTATCGCCAACGAATTGAGCCTTATTGAGCAAGCCAAGCGCAGTTACGGATATTTGCCTAAACTGAGCGGTGTCATCACTGATACTGGCACATTTCAAAGCCAAGATAACGAAGAAGATTTGAACCCACAGCTTGCCTGCATAGTTGAGGGACGTGGTCGAGTGTTTATCTATCACGGTGGTTTTGTCGCGTTTGTGAATGACGAGCAAACCTATATAACCCGAATGAATTGAAAATTATTCAGTTAGTTGAACGTGGCGAAAAAGAACCAAAAAAGCGAGCATAACGCTCGCTTTTAACTGTCTGTTTTTACGTTAAATTACAGCAACTCGACCGATTGTTGGGCGATCACGAATTCTTCATTAGTTGGAATTACCATCGCAACTGCGCCAAGTAGTCCCGACTTAGCGATAATGCCTGCTTTACCAAAGCGAGCCGCTTGATTTCCTGCCTCGTCTTCAACAAAGCCTAGCAGTTTCAGATTATTTAGGATCTCACGGCGGATATCGAGTGAGTTCTCGCCAATACCACCAGTGAAGATCACTGCGTCGAGGTGACTTAGTGGGATCATGTACGAACCAATGTACTTCGCAACTCGATAAGTAAATACTTCGAATGCTAGCTTAGCACCCTCGTGTCCTTCTGCCATTGCTTCAAGAATGCCGCGCGCGTCAGAAGTAAGCCCGGAAACACCCAAAAAGCCTGATTTCTTATTCAAGGTTTCAAAAACTTTCTCTGTTGACCAACCTTTCTTAATTAGGAATTCAATCACACCAGGATCTAAGTCTCCAGAGCGCGTCCCCATCATTAGGCCAGCAAGAGGCGTAAAGCCCATTGAAGTATCAACTGACTTACCGTTTTCTATCGCACAAACTGACGCGCCATTACCTAAGTGAACAGAGATGAAGTTAGATTCATCAATTGATTTGTTGAGCATCTTGGCGGCTTCGCGACTCACATAATAGTGGCTAGTGCCGTGGAAACCGTATCGGCGGATACCATATTCTTTATACAGCTCATTTGAGATAGCACCCGTAAATGCCTTTTGTGGCATGGTTTGGTGGAAAGCCGTATCAAAAACTGCAAACTGAGGAAGTCTTGGAAAGGCTTGCATCGCTGCTTCAATGCCTTTTGCGCCTGCTGGGTTGTGGAGCGGAGCCAGATCAGACAGACTTTCAATTTCAGCTAATACTTCGTCATCAATACGAACTGTCGACGTGAATTTTTCCCCGCCATGTACGATACGGTGACCCACAGCAACTAGATCTTTAGTGAAACCAAGCGTATCCATTAACGAAACGATTCGATTGATAGCGTACTGATGATGATTGTCCGGCGCGTCAACTGCCTCTTCCGTTTTCTCACCCTCATATTTCCAGCTGATCACCGCTTCTGGTAAACCAAAGCATTCGCCTAGACCGCTGACTAAAGCCTCACCTGACTTAGAGTCAATTACAGCAAACTTTAACGAAGAGCTACCAGAGTTGATGACTAGCACAAACGAGTTCGACATGGATGTATTCCTGTTTCAGAGCGTAAAATTGAAGCACAAAGCTTCTGTATTTGTTATTAAAGTCATTATTCAATATTTTTTTAATAATTCAACTTTATTTAGCATCACTCAACAAATCAAACAAACTTTTGTTGATCCATCGCAAATGTGGATTTTTTTCGTACAAAAAAATTAATAGCCGGTCATTTATCAGCCTAATAAATAGCGCATATTTCAACCGACTGAGCTATTTATTAGCCCAGCATTATCAACGAATGGGCAATAAATAGTCACCCTACTCTTTCGCCTTTATATTGCTAGATTTGTAAACACAGAATGGTTGGGAGTCGCTAAGATACAATCAAAAGGGTTGGAAAGCGCGTGATGCATTCGGTAACGAAATGACCTAGGTCCAAGAATAAGGCTAATCCGAACGTCACTTTATTCGAAAATTAACGCCTGCTTTTATACCCATCACCAAGGAGCTCTTTTATGTGCCCTTAGTTAAATACCTCCATCTATGGCTTTGCTGACAAATTCACAGCACCCTTGTGCTGAAAGTACCTGACAAAACCAATGTAAATAGATTTATACACTCACTTAAGCGTTGATATACGACCCACGTAACCGATTCCTAAGCACGTACTTAAAGCACAGTTGCACACCAACAATTCAATCTAATCCTAGGCATAAATTCAGCCAACAAATATCAACCAATTAGACAAAATAAAAAAAAACTAAATTCAAGCCAAACAGAAAACATCAAATCATTGATACATAAACAAATTAACCCGGTTTTATTATTTTATTTTGTTTTATTCCAAATGTTGGAACTTTCAATTTACAGTCTCTTCATCGACTTAGTACGAGCCCCTAATGCCCGACCCGTTGGGCAAACAAACCAATAATATGGACTTTACAATGAAAAAAACGATTTTAGCTGTTGCTATCGCTTCTGTTTCTGCTTCTTCTGTTGCTGTTGAGCTATACAACAATGACGGCACTACATTTTCTATGGGCGGTCACGTTTCTGTAAACGTAAACGGCTCTGAGCAGGGCGATACAGATGTTGGTTCTAACTCTCCACGCATCAACTTCACTGCTACACAAGACCTAGGTAACGGCGTTGTTGTAGATGCTCGCGGCGAATGGGCTATCAACTACCTAGACGGTGGTGATGACACATTTACGACTCGTCTAGGTTATGTTGGCCTTACTCATGAAACAGCAGGCCGCGCGGTAATCGGTACTCAGTGGGCTCCATACTATGATGTGGCGGGCGCAACGGATATGCCCATCGCATTTGCCAACGATTTCTTATATGACAACCACGGCGCATTAGGTACTGGCCGCGCAGATAAAATGGTGTCTTACCGCAACGGTTTCGATTTTGCTTCAGCAGGTGAATTTAACTTTGGTCTAGGTTGGCAAGGTGCGAACGACAAGACGACTGAAGAAAACAGCGTCGTTTCTGGTGTTGATTACGACGACCGTCTTCAAGTTGCACTAACTTATTCGATCGCAGGTGTAACACTTGGCTACACGCACAACACTGGTGACTTCTCGGAAGGTGGGGCTAAAGATACAGCAAAATCTGATCTAGTATCTGTTGCTTACGGTTCATACGGTAAAGGTCTGTACCTAGCTGGTATTTACGCGGCTAACGAAAACATGAACGCGGGTCTACGTTCAGGCGTCACTCTTCAAGAAAGCGATGCTTACGAATTGCTAGCGGCTTACGCACTAGAAAACAGCCTAAACTTCAGCATCAACTATGAAGTTGTGGAAGGTAAAGAGTTCAAAGCATCTTCAGCAGAAGAAACTGCACGTGAAGAGATGGCGCTACAAGTTGAATACAACTTTGCACCAAACTTTGTTGGTTTCGCGGGTTACCAATTTGACCTAAATGACGCTAATGATCGCAGCACTGATGACAAGTGGACAATCGGTGGTCGATACTACCTATAAGACACTAAGCGTCTAAATTGTATATGACTGTCTAGCCCGCCTTTTAGGTGGGCTTTTTTCGTTGATAACGCTTTAACATAGCGACAATAAATAGTACAACAGATCCATGAATTCGTCAGTTCTGAAAATAGGGTAATAGATGAATATTGGTGCTGTATCCAAGCTAACAGGTTTATCGAGTAAATCTATCCGCTTATATGAAGATAAAGGATTAATCACCGCTCCATTACGTAGCGAGTCGGGCTACCGAGAATACTCTCAACAACATGTGCAACAATTGAATCTTATTTCTCGCGCTAAGAATGCAGGTTTCTCTCTTGTTGAGTGTAAAGAATTTGTCCAACTAGCGTCTAACCCCAACAGAAAAAGTAGCGAGGTAAAAGCGAAAGCAAAACAAAAGCTACTGGAAATAGAAGTAAAAATACGCGAACTCAAAGAGATAGAGAAGCAGCTAAAAAGCTGGGTATCGTCTTGCCCCGGTGATTCGGGCAGTGATTGCCCGATCATTGAAGATTTGACCAAGAAAGAGTCGTGAACAACCAAGGAACCACAATGGGGGCCGAATAGTTTTTGGCTCAAAGTGGTCAATCAATTTTTGGGAGATAACTCGGGCAAAAGCTTTTAGACAAACTTCGCCCGTTTAAGTCATTGTTAAAAAAAATCTATTGATGAGCGGCCATTACCTTTCTTTTTGCTAGGCTGCGCTTCTTCTTTATGGTTGTTATTTTGTTTCTGCGCTGACGGCTTATTTTTTTTCTTAGCTGCTGGTGTGGCTGGTTCACTGGCATTTTTAACTTTCTCTGCCGGCTCAGTGACTGGTGCATCGCACACAACGACATAATATTCTTGGTTAAATTCAAAGAAGTCACCGTCATAAAGCTTACGACGCTTGCGTGTTTCCAACTCCCCATTTACCGCTACATAGCCTTCGGCAATCAAGTGTTTCGCTTCCCCACCACCGCCGACGAGGTTAGCGATTTTAAACACCTTATATAGCTCAATCGGTTGCGAAGAGACTTCGATGCCAATCGCCTCAATTTCAATTTCATCGCCCTGTTCGTAGTCTTGGTCCATACGATACCTTGTGGTCTTTACCAACGAAAATAGGAGTTTAATCTCAATGTGCCTGTAAATAAACTAAAGTTAACAATAAGGTTAAATTCCCTGGACGGTTCATTCGTCGTGAAATGGCAAATTATTCTCCTGATATTAATAAGTTGCTCGAGTTTTGCATATCACCCACCAACGCATGTTACCGTGTATGGAGATGATGCTTACCCTCCGTACAGTTACTTGGAAAATGGAGAACAAAAAGGCATTTACCCGGAAATTCTAAGAGCGGTGTTTGCGAAGATGCCCGACTACGTTGTCACTATAACCTTGTTGCCCTGGCGGCGCGGTCTAAAAATGCTCGAAGTAGGTGAAGGTTTCGCACTTTTTCCGCCTTATTACTATTCAGATAAGCGTGCGTATATTTCGCCTTATTCAGACCCTATATTGGAGGAAGAGGTTGTTGTTTATTGCAACCCAAACAAAGTGGCTAGTCGAAAATTGAGCCAGTGGCCTGATGGGTATTTTGGTTTAACTATCGGGATAAATGAAGGCTATGCACTTGGCGGAGATGCATTTTGGGCCGCGGTGACACAAGGCGATATCTTTGTAAAAGAGGCAAAAGGGACGAAATCCAGCCTTATCAATTTGTATAAAAATCGTGTCGACTGCTATATCAATGACCGTCTATCCATACTGTGGGAAATCAAACTTCTAACAGTTCAAGGGGTATTCAAGCCTGATTGGGCGCTAACATTGGCTACATCAGTTGGGGGCGAGCATGGTTACTTAGGCTTTGGTGATGTAGCAAACGAAAAATATCCATTTAAAGAAGAGTTTATCCGACAGTTCAACCAAGCATTACACACCCTCAAGCAAGATGGCAGCATAGATGCCGTTCTCGCCAATTATCTAGAAAATTAACCTACCTCTAAACCAAACTGCCATATTTTTGCTCAAGTAATCATCGAAACTTTAGAAACAAGTCACGCATAACTGTCAGAATATCAGACATTTTTATTCAAATAGGCGGCTAAAAGTGGTGGTGTATCATCCCAATGCTTATATAGGAGCTGGTTACTTTGGTTAGTCTGTGAGCAATAGTTAATATTTTTTATGCAACTAGCAAATAATGCACTTGATATGCTAGAGATCAAAACTTAAATCCTGTATTACTAACAGAATATGCAAACATCAGTTTAAATACCGTCATTGTACGACGGAAAACCATAGAGTAATCAGGTATATATAAGCCCAATGGATCTATCAATTGACACCATAGCCCCACATCCAGAGCTAGCGTTAGTTTCAGACATCAAATCTGAGCTAGTGGAAAAGATTGGCTCGTCCGTCGTTGGCCTGACTGGTGCTGAACTTGATACCCTTATGAATAATCATTTCAGCCACATGATAGATGTTCTCAATGATGGAATATTCTACATGTCTGGCGATAAGCAAGTTTGCTTCTATAATCCAACATTCTATTCGCGCTTTGGTATTAAATCTGGTCTTAGCGAGCTTAAAACATGGACATCTCTGGTTCATCCTCAAGACCAAGCCTTGTTTGAAGACAAGGTTGACGAGCACATTGCGCAAGATAGCACTAGGGTAACAACACAATATAGAATTCGTTGCACCAACGGGCAGTACATTTGGCTCGAAGGCACAGCCGTGACCAAAACGGTGAATGGACAAAAGTTCATGATTGGCTGCCACAGAGATATTTCTGAAAGAAAACTGATGGAGTCATACGTACAACAATCTTCCCTTACCGATGGTTCTTCAGGGCTAGCTAATGAGCAGAAGTTAGCAATCGACCTAGATCGACTAAAAACTGAAGGTATTGATGCTTATCATCTCATGTATATCCAACCTGGGTTAACACGCTCATACCAAACGCTTTATGGCTCGCAGATAATGCGCAATCTACTCTCTCACTTAACCAAAGTGCTGGGCGATTTTCCTGAACGATTTGTCGATATGTATCGTATTCAATCCCATGATTTCGCCATCATTGTACGTGGAGAGTTTGATGACTTCGCACTAGAAAAGCTCGCGCATCGAATAGCCAAGGTTTATAAAGAAGCCGTACGCGCAATTGACTTTATGGTTGCCAATGAAGTGAGTATTGGTATATATCCCAACATTACTGACGAAGTAGATACAGACGAAATCGTACGCGTCGCCGCTCGAACGTGCCAATTCGCGGCGAATAAAGGCAGCACCAGCGTTCGCGTATATAGTGGAGCAACTAAAGCACAAATTGATCGCCATTTTTATATCGAACAAGAGTTGGGCAATGCCATTAGCAGTGGGAAGCTCTCAGTAAAGTTCCAACCTATCGTTTGCAGCAAGTCTGAAAGAATAGCCAGTTTTGAAAGCTTAGTTCGTTGGCGTAGTATAACCATGGGTGAAATTTATCCAGACGAATTTATCTCAGTGGCAGAAAAGAAAGGTTTGATCAGTGATTTGGGCTATTTTGTATTCGAAAAAGCCTGTCGCTTCATCAATAAATATCAGCAGAACCACACTGAATCGATCAAAGTTAATGTCAATGTGTCAGTTTTACAATTACTAAGCCCTCAGTTTCCTGACACAATAAAGAAGATGACGGATGAGCATGGCATTGAGGCGAGCTCAATAGTGTTAGAGCTGACCGAGACGATTTTGCTCGACGACAATAAGGATGCAATTTCCCAACTTTATCGACTCAAACAGTTTGGTTTTAATTTGTCACTTGATGATTTTGGTGCCGGGTATAGCTCGTTGAATAGCTTCTTCGACCTGCCTCTGTCACAGATAAAAATCGACAAATCGATTGCCTGGCGCTCACTAGAAAACCCAGTCACCTTTGAATACCTCTCTTTTATCACTAATCTTTGCAATTCTTATAGCGTAGATATTGTTATAGAAGGTATTGAAGATGCCGCAATGCAACGAGTCTTTACCGATATGGGCGCTGCGTACCTACAAGGCTATTGGTTCTCTAAACCTCTCTCCATTGCTAGTGCCAGCCACTACACCAAAATCTGAGCCGTCTTAATTCTGAGACTTATTCACGCAAATAATCAATCCATTTGACTAATGCATTTCTGTCGCTGAAAATCCACCTACTTTAAATAAGGACTTTTACCTCGCTTTCATTTTCGAATCAAGGCGGTAGCGCGTGCACTTTAGGTGACACAATCAAGGACAGATAAACGGCTGATAATATTTAATAAATACTTATTATCAAACACAGAAACGTTGGATTATTTTGTTTGTGGAGTACAAAATGTCTTATTCATTACGTCGCTTGATTGGTGCAGCGCTGTCTGTAGCACTCGTTTTCTCACCTGCATTATGTGCTTCTGCACTATCTGGATTATGGTTTGAACATACTGATATTCAGATGCCTTCGAACCTTAAAGTCGCAGAGCTAACTAATGGAGTACGTTTTATAGTACTCCCAACCACACGGAACTCGAACGAAGTTTCACTGCGTGTCCGGATTAGCCAACGCTCACAACAATATGCTGATCACTCAGCTTTAGCGCTAGATGCTGCGAATTCGACTATTCAGCAAATAAGTTGGTCAGCTGCAAGCACACCGGATCATACGATCTTCAGCCTCGACCTTGAACACGCAGATTCAAAAACAATTGAGGATAACCTGGCGATAATCCTAGAGGCGATACGCAATGGCAAAGATCGCAATGCATTCAGCCATAATTTCTACACACCAAATAATGTCACTGTTGTTGTAACTGGTGGAATCAACACAAAATCAACCATTAAACAGATTCGTCGGCTATTCTCTGATTGGGAGCAACCCCTCCCGTCGCAGGCCCAAATGCAACCAAATATCGCACTTAGCACCTACCTGCAACCTACACAGACAAGTGATACCAGCGTTTCACGAAGTACGATTCGAGCGTTGCAAGAATCTCAAGACAGTAAACAACAGCGTCGAGAACTCTTGGTTATATCTTTGGCAAACGAAGTACTTGGGCAACGTATCCAACAAGCTGTGGAGCAGCATCAGTTTCAAGCCAAAGTAGCCGTCAAGAGCGAGATTTTGTTTGACCAAGTGGTACTCTCTCAAATCCAGGTTTCCAACCTTTCTGCTGATGAAAAGTCAGCAGCAGAGAACCTAGTCAACTCAGAAATCAAACGTGCAATTGCATCCGGCTTTAGTCAATCGGAGTATGAATTGGCTGTCAGCCAATTACGCCAGCAGTTAGATAATCAAACACGTCTTAGTAGCGGCCATTATGCGGCAGAACAAGCAGATCGACTTGTCGCTGCACTAAACAAAGGCAGAGCTTATACTGCTCCGTCGTACGATTTGGATCTCGTCAACTATCATGTTGCGCATTTAAGTCAACACGACTTAGGCAAAGCGTTTGCGAGTAGCTGGTCTAATAACCAAGGGTAGTTATTGTAATTCGTGCTTTAGGTTCAACAACCAGCAGCAAATGACGCTGGTTGTTGAAATTATAGGGATGACAAGCTAACCAACTGTTTAGTATAGGGCTGCTTTGGCTCAGTAAATAAGGCTTGAGTTTCACCTTGCTCGACGATTTCACCTTGTTTCATCACGATAGTGTAATGACACAGAGAACGCACCACATTCAAGTCATGGCTGATAAATAGATAGGTAAGCTGATACTTTTCTTGCAAAGACTTGAGCAAGTCCAATACCTGCGCTTGTACGGTTCTGTCTAATGACGACGTTGGCTCATCAAGTAAGATAAACTCAGGTTTTAAGATTAATGCTCGCGCAATAGCGATACGCTGTCTTTGGCCTCCAGAGAACTCATTCGGATAGCGATAACGGCTCTCAGGATCGAGATCAACTTCAGCCATCACCTCACAAATACGTTGGTCTATTTCCTGCTCGCTTAATGTTTGATGGACTCTAAGGCCTTCACCAATAACCTGAGCAACCGACATGCGCGGATTTAACGCAGAAAATGGGTCTTGGAACACGACTTGTATTTTACTGCGATAAGGCAACATCGCCTTTCTATCCAGTCCTTGCAATTCATTGCCTTGATACGCAATCGAGCCTTCCGATTTAACCAAACGTAAAATCGCCATTCCGGTGGTCGATTTGCCTGAACCGCTTTCACCCACTAAACCGATCGAATGCCCCTTTTTGAGCTCAAAGTTCATATCGGTCACAGCTTTGATGTGTGAAACTACGCGTTTAAAGATCCCGCCGGTAATTGGGAACCAAACTCGCAATCGATTTACCTCTAGTATCGCTGACGCACTTTCACTAACGGCGACAGGACGCCCTCTTGGATCAGAGTTAATCAGTTTTTGCGTATAAGGATGAACTGGTGAATTAAACACTTGTTCACACTGGCCAGTTTCAACCAAGCTGCCATGTTGCATCACCGCGACTCTGTCAGCGATGCGTTTTACGATACTCAAATCATGGGTAATGAACAGCATCGCCATTCCCAGTTCTTGCTGTAGTTCCTTGAGTAAATCTAGGATCTGGGCCTGAACAGATACATCTAATGCCGTTGTTGGCTCATCGGCAATCAATAGCTCGGGTTCATTGATCAGTGCCATCGCAATCATGACACGCTGCCTTTCACCACCAGAGAGTTCATGTGGGTAAGAGGTGACTTTTTGCTCGGGGTTACGTATCCCCACTTTGCCTAACCACTCAATGGCTAAGTCCTCGGCTGCTCGTTGGCGTAAACCGCGATGAATAGCGAGCGTTTCTACCAATTGTTTGCCGATTTTGTGCAGCGGGTTTAGCGAGACCATCGGCTCTTGAAAAATCATTCCAATCCTTGCGCCGCGAATCCCCCTGAGTTGCCTTTCTGAACAGGCCAACATATCGATACCATCAAAGTCTATCGAGCCCGATAGATAGTGCGCTGACCCTTTAGGTAGAAGCTTTAAAATCGCATTCGCTGTTACTGATTTTCCTGAGCCACTTTCACCCACCAGCGCAAGGGTCTCACCTTTGCTGATCGACAGTGAAACGTTATGCGTTACCGCTTCGACGTCATTACTGCGACCAAAGCCAACTGATAAACCATTGATTGTAAGCACGGTTTTCGACATCGTTTATCTTCCTTGGTGATGGGGATCAAATGCGTCTCGCACCGCTTCACCAATAAAAACCAGTAGCGTCAACATGATTGATAAAACAAAGAAAGCTGAGAAGCCCAGCCAAGGTGCTTGTAGATTAGCCTTGCCCTGAGCCAATAGTTCGCCTAAAGAAGGTGAACCAACAGGCAAACCGAAACCGAGAAAGTCAAGCGAGGTTAATGTTGTCACCGAGCCGGATAGAATAAATGGCATCATAGTCAATGAAGCAACCATGGCGTTGGGCAACATATGGCGTAGCATAATTCGTCTATCAGCGACTCCCATTGCCTGAGCGGCTCTGACATAGTCGAAATTCCGACAGCGCAAAAACTCAGCCCTGACAATCCCAACTAAACTCATCCAGCTAAATGCCACCATAATGCCCAATAACCACCAAAAGTTAGGCTCAACAAAACTCGACAAGATAATCAGCAAAAATAGCGTTGGCATACCCGACCAGACTTCAATAAATCTCTGACCAAACAGGTCAATCCAGCCGCCGTAATAACCCTGTGTCGCACCGACTGCGACACCAATAACACTTGAGAGAATGGTCAACACAAAGCCAAATAACACCGAGATGCGAAAGCCATAAATCACCCGCGCGAGTACGTCCCTTCCTTTATCATCTGTACCCAGCCAGTTGACGTGATCGGGTGCGGAAGGAACAGCGCCAATAATGTCGTAATTGATCGTGCCGTAACTAAAACGAATCAAGGGCCAAATGATGTACCCCTTCTCTTCGATTAACTCAATCACGTAAGGGTCGGTATAATCAGCCTCTGTTTCAAATTCACCACCAAACTCGGTTTCGGCATATTGAGTAACAACAGGGAAATACCATTGGCTGTTGTACGATACAAGCAAAGGCTTATCATTGGAGATGACTTCAGCAAATAGGCTAACAAAAAACAGCAGACCAAATGCCCACATAGACCAATAGCCACGCTTATTGGCTTTGAATCTAAGCCAGCGCGCTTCATTTAACGGGTTATTCCTTTTTTTACTTAACACCATTAACGCGCCTCAAAATCGATTCGTGGATCGACCCAAGTGTAGGTAAGGTCGGAAATAATACTCAGGATTAGACCTAGTAATGTCATGATATAAAGTGAACTAAATACGACTGGGTAGTCACGTTGAATCGTTGACTCAAAGCCAAGTAAGCCGATGCCTTCGAGTGAAAACATCACCTCTATCAACATTGAACCGGTGAAAAAGATGCTAATAAACGCGGCTGGAAAACCTGCAATAATGATTAACATGGCGTTGCGGAACACGTGCTTGTAAAGAATATCACGCTCATCGAGTCCTTTCGCTCTTGCAGTAACCACATATTGCTTGTTGATTTCATCAAGAAACGAGTTTTTGGTCAGCATACTCAATGTCGCAAATCCACCAATAACCATGGCGAAAATCGGTAGCGCCAAGTGCCAAAAATAATCGATGATTTGTTGATACCAATTAAGCTGATCAAAGTTACTCGATACCAATCCTCTAAGAGGGAACCAGCTAAAGTAGTTACCACTGGCGAAAACAATAATGAGGATGATCGCGAACAGAAACCCAGGTATGGCGTAGCCAATAATCACCATCGCGCTAGACCAAATATCAAAACGGCTGCCGTGATGAATGGCTTTTAAAATCCCAAGTGGTATAGAGATAAGGTAGATAATTAAAGTACTCCACAGCCCTAGAGAAATTGAAACAGGCAGTCGTTCGATGATTAAATCGATCACACTTCCCCCTTTGAACAAACTGTCACCAAAATCAAACGTGATGTAATTTTTCAGCATGTCAAAGTAACGCTCGTGGAGCGGTTTATCAAAACCAAACTGCTTTTTAATCTCTTCTACAACTTCAGGGTCTAGTCCACGCGAGCCTTTATAACCGCTTGATGAGCTTTCATCCACCAATGCACTGTCGGTCGAGCTACTTCCGCCAGTAAAACGGCTCATCAAACCCGAATCTAACCCTTGCATTTGAGCAATAGCCTGCTCGACAGGCCCGCCAGGCGCAACCTGAATAATGAAGAAGTTGATCGTAATGATCGCCCATAAGGTTGGAACAACCAGCAGAAGACGCCTGAAGATGTATGCAGCCATTCGTGCCTCGATTAACGTCGTTTCTCAGGAAGTTTGGCGGCCTTCTCTTGCGAGACCCACCATGTATCGATCCCTAGATCGTATTCTGGACGAACCTCTGGACGCTCAAATTTATCCCAAGTCGCAACACGATAATTGCTGTAGTGCCATTGAGGTACCATATAGAAGTTCCACTGCAACACTCTATCAAGACCACGTCCCAATGCGAGCAACTTATCTGGATCTTGTTGGTTTTTGGCAATTTCCTCGGTTAAGTAATCCACAGCAGGATCAATCACACCAGCGGTGTTGTACGTCGAATCAATAAACTTGGAGTTCCACACAATCATTAAACTTGAGCTCGGGTAAGGATTAGCGAAAAAGCGTGACGAAACCATATCGAAATCGCGATCACGCAAACGCTTGACATATTGCGTGCGATCAACGGTACGTATTTTCATATCCACTCCCATCTGTTTAAGATTTTTCTGAAACGGAATGGCATAAGTTTCGACATTTGGGTTGTAGATAAGTAGTTCAAAGCTCAGCGGTTCACCTGTTTTGCTATTCGTCATTACCTTATCTTTAAGCTCCCAGCCAGCTTCTTTAAATAGCTTAAGAGCGGTGCGCTTTTGACTACGAATTCGTCCGGAGCCATCGGTTCTAGGCGGTTGGTACGCTTCACTAAACACTCTTGCAGGCACTTTATCTTTGATTGGCGCTAGTACTTCAAGCTCGGCATCGGAAGGCAAACCCGTCGCTTCATAATCGGTATTTTGGAAATAACTTCTGGTACGGCTATTTTCGTTGTAAAACAGGTTTTTATTCATCCATTCGAAATCGAGCGCATAGTTAATCGCCTCACGTACCTTGGCATCTTTGAACATATCGGCCTGAATATTAAACACAAAACCGTCGGCCTGCTGAGGCTGTTGGTGAGGGATCACTTCTTTTTTGATGTAGCCCTTGTCAAAGTTAGCACCTGTATACGAGTTCTCCCAAAACTTAGGTTCACTCTCAATACGGATATCAAACTCACCCGCTTTAAACGCTTCAAGCATCACCGTATCGTCGCGGTAGTAATCGTACTGGACCTGTTCAAAATTATTACGGCCGATATTAACTGGAAGATCTTTCGCCCAGTAGTTTTTATCGAGAGTGTAAGTCACACTTTGACCCGGCTTGTAATCCGTGATCTGATAAGCACTGCTGCCAACCGGTGGCTCGGTGAGTGGCTCTGAAAATTTTCTATCCTGCCAGTAATGTTTAGGGAGCACACGGGTTGACTGGGCAAAACTAAACAGCTTTTCCCTTTCTGGCGCAGACATGTCAATACGAACCACATAATCGGAAAGTGCAGTGACCGATTTGATATCTTTATAGTAAGAACGATACTGAGGCACACCTTCGGTCATAAACTTGTCAAAGGTAAAGGCGACATCGTGAGCGGTAATCGGCTTACCATCGTGAAAGCGAGCTTTGGGGTTGATGTCTAGCTCTAACCACATATAGTCATCAGAATAGCGAACGTTACTTGCAATCAATGGGTAATAGGCGTCGATCTCATCACTTGGCGAGTACATCAGCGTATCATAAATCTGCCCAGTCCCAGCTGCAGCCACACCACGGGAAGCATAACGGTTAAAGTTGTCATAAGTGCCCATTTGACCATAAGTCACTTTGCCGTACTTGGGCGCATTGGGATTAACATAGTCGAAGTGAGAAAAGTTTTCTGGATACTTTGCCGTACCAAAACCAACCAGCGTTGTTGTTTCAATAACATCGGCATAAGCGCCAAAGCTTGCACTTGCGGTAATCACCCCACTAAGTACAAGTTGTGTCAGTATCTTCATATCCTTTCCTTTCATGGTAATCCATTTCGCTTTACTAACTATAGTATTAATTAGTATTAATAATTCAACTACTTGGATAAGTATAGATTTGTAATTTATTTTCTGTGACGCAAAAAAAGACCCTCTGCGGATAAGAGGGCCAGTCACATAAGCGGTTTAAATCATTTATCTTCAAATCGTTTGGCAAGCTGATAAAACTCTTCAACTTGCCCTTTGAGTTGATGAGAGTGAGCTTTCACATCGTGGGTTGCCGCGAGATTTTGTTCAGCTGTCGAAGCGATAGACTGAATGTGTAGATTAACGGCACTGGATAACTCTCTCTGCTTATTAGCAGAATCTTCAACCGACTGCATTAAATCGTTCATCGATGTCATGAGCGTTTCTACTTCAGACAGCCGCTGTGCACTTAGACTGGCAACCTCACTACACGCATTGGTTTGTTGTTGATTAGTCATAATGTCACGTTGCCAACTCTCTATGGTGCCAAGCATGGTATCAATGCTCTCTTTAATTTGTACCGTTGCCTTCGATGTGCGCCCAGACAGAGCGCGTACCTCGTCAGCGACCACAGCAAACCCGCGCCCTTGTTCACCAGCACGCGCAGCTTCAATGGCGGCATTCAGTGCCAGTAAGTTGGTTTGATCCGCAATCTCACCAATCTCTTGCATCATATTACTGACATTTTGCGCCTGTTCACTCAATTGGTATGTTGTCTGTGTGGCTTGGTCGGCTTGTGTGCTTAAGCTGGTTAAGTTGTGATGAGTTTGATGAATACTTTGTTTTGCTCCCGCGCACGCTTTCAATGTGACGTCGACAATCTGATGCGCCTCACCGGTACTTGACGACACCTCGTTGGCTGACGCAGCAACCTCTTCGGTGGCTTCGCGAACCTGAAGAATATCACGTGTTTGTTGATCCAATGCTTGTGTCACTTGATAGCAGGTCGCGCTCAGGTTGTCCGCAAGCTCTTGCAACGGCTGTGCTGAATCCGTCATGCGCCCAAGGACAGTACGAATCCGTGCAGAAAGCATTTTGAGGTGGAAATCGGCGATGGAGATCTTTTTATCGCCGGAAAATATCAGTCGGCTCACACTGTCATATTCGGATTGCCATTTACTGAGCTGCCGAGGTGTATCGACCAGCTCTTGCCTAAACAAGGCAGCAATTACGGCAATAGGCGCAAGGCTTAAAAGTAAGCTAGACATGCCTTGAAAACTCGCAAAATGCGAAATCACGGGAGCGCTTAGTGCTAAAGCCAACAGCGCGTAGCGTAGTCTGCCACTGATATGAAAGGTACGACCTCGCCCCTTTTGCTCCGACTTAAGCAAACCTTGATATGCTTTTTCTGCGATCTCGACCCATTCCCGTTTGGGCTTAACTCGAACCGATTGATAGCCGACCATTTGATTCTGGTGATAAATCGGTGTGACATACGCATCAACCCAATAGAAGCCGTTTGATTTGGTCCGGTTTTTTACGATACCTCGCCATGCCTTACCCTGTTTCAAATTACGCCACATGTCAGCAAATGCAGCTTTGGGCATATCACTATGACGAACAATATTGTGGTTCTGACCTAATAATTCTTGTTGAGAATATTCAGCAACTCGGCAAAACGCCTCATTGCTGTATGTGATCACACCATTTAAATCAGTGGTTGAGACTAATTGGTCATGAGATTCGAGCAGGGTTTCACGTGTCGGTAAGGATTGGGCTGACATTGACTAGTACTTTTATATTAATTATGTAGCACGCGAATATAAGAAAAAGCCTGATTCATGACAAAATATTCAGCTAATTATATGACAAATCTTTGAACTCATTCACTTCCACAGCCGCGTGTTCATTAATAACCCACTATTAGGTTTCTTTGTCGGTCACCATGTTTCACCCCCTAACCCTTTGAGTTCAATAGCAAGAAATGGCAAATAAGTCAGTCACGAATACAGCCACGACTATTGATATATCACTCCAATTGAAAGAAAATGCGCCGCTCTGCTGAATAATTCACCAACTCGTCAATAAGTTCATATCCGTTAGTTAGCTAATTGTGCGTCGATTTTCACAGAGCCCTCTACACTTAGAGTATTACCAATACAGAGTACTTAAATCACAACATCCAAAAGGTGAGGCAGACTTGCTGAATAACTTTAAACACTTCACTATCCGACAGATCACATTCGCTGTCTCTTTAAGTGCTGCTGCCCTATTTTTGCTTCTCTATCTCTCATTTAAACTATTGTGGAGCTACGATCAGGCCTTGGACCGTTCAAAAGACCGCCAAAGATTTGAACTGGAGAGAGTGAAAACGATCCTTAGGATGGAGGAAGAAGAACTTCAAGCCTCTACAGAAGATTACGCGGCATGGACAACCATGGCTCGGTATGTTACGACCCCCAACGATACTTTTGTTGCAGAGAGCATTGGGCCGCATGCCTTCTCTTCTAAACAAATTGATGCCATCGCAATATTTGATGCCGAAAGCCAATCTGTTTGGGGCGGGGCATTTAGCGACGATGCTGTAGTCAACATGCCATTTTTCACACTGGAAAAACAAGAAATACTCGAACGGGTACTGGCCAAAGTAAAATCGACCTCTACTGAGCAAATCCAATCTTTTGCCGAGTACGCTGTTTACGATAATTCAGTCTATATGGTTGTTTCGTCGCGCATTTGTCTCAGCTCAGGTAAAGACTGTAAATATGGCTATTTGCTGTTTATCAGAAAAATCAGACCTGAAACCATTGCAGAAATGGAAACCTCTACCGGCGTAGGCATCGATATCTATCCTGCTCAAGACAATGCGGTGGCAAAACCCAACACAACCATACTCTATCGCGACAACGTAGTCGCAGCCGGGTCTAAAGTCGCAATCGAAGTCACTCACAACGAAGTGCTACCAGAGTTTCTACCCAGAGCCGAGGTTGCTGCGCTAACGCTGTTCGCTCTGATTACCTTCGCATTCAATCTCTATGTCGTCACTCGATTAGTCAAACCACTTAAAACTGCGCAGCGAAATTTGGAACAATTTCAAACCTCAGGTGGCAGGCTCACTAGCGAAGACATTTTCATCTCTCAAGAGATGCGTAGTTTTGCTCGCCAGTTAAATAGTTTGATTACCGAACTGGAAGAAAAGAGAGCGATTTTACGCAAACAATCCACAATCGATAGCTTGACTGAGATAGCTAATCGTCGGTTGCTGTATGAGAAAGGTCAGGAGTTAATCAACGACCTCAAATATAAACATATTGCGGTGGTACTGATCGACGTCGACCACTTTAAACTCTACAACGACAATTACGGCCATGTTCAAGGTGACGGTGTGTTACGCCGTGTCGCCAAAACTATAGACGCTATTGAAACACCTTATGAAAAATTGGTCTCAAGATACGGAGGCGAGGAGTTTTGTGTATTGCTGGCGTCAGACCGGGAACTGAACATCGAGTCTTATGTGGCTGAGATTCATAGCTCAATCGAACAACTACATATAGAGCACAAGTTTTCACCAACGACTTCTAGTGTCACCGTCAGTATTGGTGCGATGGCGGGCGTGCTTGACTCATACCAACAACTCACCACATGGTTTCAATACGCCGATCAGGCACTTTATGAAGTAAAAAACGCCGGGCGTAACGGCTATAAGATTCGTTCATAGCTAAGGGCAAACACTGATTTGCCCTTTACTCTCCCTCAATTCCCCTTACAATTGTGCCAAGTTTGAATTTCAAGGTTAATCCTATGTCTATCCAATGGTTTCCAGGGCACATGCACAAAGCCCGCAAAGAGATCGAAGAAGCAATCCCACAAGTCGATGTTATTATCGAAGTTTTAGACGCTCGTATCCCTTTTAGTAGCGAAAACCCGATGATTTCTGAGCTACGCAGTGAAAAACCCGTCGTAAAGGTGCTCAATAAACGCGATTTGGCAGACCCTGAGCTAACTCAGCTGTGGATTGACCATTTTGAAAAAGAAAACAATGTTAAGGCGATGGCTATTACCACTTCAAATACGCAAGAAGTGCACAAAATTTTGGAACTATGCCGTAAATTGGCGCCGCATCGCGAAGAGATTGGTAAAAACATTCGCACTATGATCATGGGCATACCTAATGTGGGTAAGTCGACAATAATCAATACTTTAGCGGGTCGAGCTGTCGCTGTTACAGGCAACCAGCCAGCCGTAACACGTCGCCAGCAACGGATTAATCTGCAAAATGGTATTGTTCTTTCTGACACACCGGGGATCTTGTGGCCAAAAGTTGAAAACCCGCATAGCGGCTTTCGCCTTGCTGCAACAGGAGCAGTCAAAGATACCGCAATGGAATATGATGAAGTCGCTTTCTACACGGTGGAATATCTGGCTAAGGCTTACCCAGAAAGACTCAAAGAACGCTATGAAATTGAGCAACTGCCAGAGAGCGACATTGAGCTGATGGAAGAAATTGGCCGTCGTCGTGGCGCTCTTCGTTCCGGTGGTCGAGTAGATTTGCACAAATGTTCAGAGATTTTACTCCATGAACTGCGCAACGGCACATTGGGTCAAATCACGCTCGAACTACCCGAAATGATTACCCAAGAGCTGATTGAAGTTGAAATCGAAGCGGCCAAAAAAGCAGAACAAAAGGCGAAAAAGAAAGAAGAGCGTCGCAAACGATACTTAAGAAACAAACGTTAATTAACACATGGGCAGTGATTACACTGCCCATTTTTTTGTTATAATATAACAAAAATTTGTGAGAATTGATTGAATGAAGATACCCACTAACGTCATTACTGGATTCCTCGGAACAGGTAAAACCACTGCTATTTTGAATTTATTGCAAGAAAAACCCGCAGGCGAACGCTGGGCGGTATTAGTCAATGAGTTTGGTGAAATTGGTATTGATGGCGCAATGCTGACTGATCAAGGTGCACTCATTAAAGAAGTACCCGGAGGTTGTATGTGCTGCGCAGCGGGCGTGCCTATGTCTGTTGCCATCACGGCCCTGCTGAGAACCAAACCCGACCGACTTATCGTCGAGCCTACTGGCCTTGGCCATGCACACAAAGTACTCGCGACGCTCTCTTCGAGCCAGTTCCAAGACCATATTGACTTAAGAGCCACCATAGGATTGGTCGATCCCCGAAACCTAAGTAACGATAAGTATCTTCATAACCAAAACTTCACCGACCAACTCGCGATATCTGACATCGTGATCGGTAACAAGGTCGACCAGTGCCATGTCAGCGACATCGACACTTTTAATGACTGGGTGACCGACCAAACGCCACCGAAAATATTTAGCCAACTGGTTAAACAAGGCCGCTTTCCTATTGAATTATTAGACTCGCCTCGTAGAGACTCAGCACCATCCAAGGTCGTTGCACAACATCACCACGAACACGCCGAACTAGAGCCTCAGTTCGCTCTTGAACCAAACCAGACTTACCTACGCAAAGAGAATCAAGGTCAAGGTTATTTCAGCTGTGGGTGGATATTTGGCGCAGAAGTAACATTTGAATTTAACGATCTGTTCTCGCTGCTGTCCGATATAACTGCCGAGCGAGTCAAAGGGGTCATGAATACCACCAACGGATGCTTTGCGTTTAACGTCAGCAACGGCGTGGTGTCGGTTAATGAAATGTCATTAGAAGGATTTGAAAGCCGTTTAGAAGTGATTGACTCCCAACCACTGCCGTGGGATCAGTTAGAAGATCTGCTAAAACAAATCGCCAATCTGAATAAATAGGATTGTGCAAAACGACAAAAGGCGCACCATCAAGTGCGCCCTATCCCTCGTTACTCAATCGTGAGTTTGCGAATCAGGAAGTCATTGTGTTGCGACCTGATATAACACGAGGCTTTCAATATGTTGTTGAATCCATCCAAATTGTAGGTAAGGCGATATTTCCTCCATGCGGGTCGGTTCAGATTGCCTTACCCTTTAACTATGGTTCAAATCGACGATTATGCAAGTTCTGTTAGGGGAAGAATGTCGCGATATTGTGATTTTGCTCAACTATTTTATCTGTTCAGGTGACGTTTGATGACTGAGCCAATTTTGAAAACCAAAATTTCAATCTTGTTACTATAGTTAATCACTCTCAACGGTATAATTCGTACCACACTTACCTGTTCACCTAAAGTTAGTCGAGCCCCCGTTCCATGACCAAAAGAGAAAAGTTTAAGCAGTCCTTACTCGCAAAAGTCCCAAAGGATGCCGTAAACCAATTTCTCTCACGGGATAAAACCCCTATTTCCGTCTTAGCGCTGTCTTTAGTCGTCGGTGTGCTCGCCGGTCTGGTGGGTACCTATTTTGAAATGGCCGTTCATTTTGTTTCTGAAACTCGAACAGATTGGCTCAAAAATGAAATTGGTGGCGTGTTGCCGCTATGGCTTGCCGCCTTTCTTATTAGCGCGGCACTTGCTTTTGTCGGTTATTTTTTAGTTCATCGCTTTGCGCCGGAAGCGGCAGGTTCTGGCATACCCGAAATAGAAGGTGCAATGGATGGTATTCGTCCTGTACGTTGGTGGCGTGTGCTCCCTGTAAAATTTTTTGGCGGCATGGGCGCTTTAGGGTCAGGGATGGTGCTTGGCCGTGAGGGGCCCACGGTCCAAATGGGCGGTGCCATTGGTCGAATGGTTACAGATATATTTAAAGTCAGCAATGACGACACGCGTCACTCGTTACTCGCATCCGGCGCAGCGGGGGGACTTGCTGCAGCATTTAACGCTCCTCTCGCGGGAATCATGTTTGTTGTTGAGGAGATGCGACCCCAGTTTCGTTACTCACTTATCTCTATTCGAGCGGTCGTTATCTCCGCCGTCTCTGCCAATATTGTTTTTCGTTACGTCAACGGGCAAAAAGCGGTTATCACTATGCCGCAATACCAAGCGCCAGAATTACAGACTCTGTGGTTGTTTTTGCTGCTTGGCGCGTTGTTCGGTATTTTCGGCGTTCTGTTTAACCAACTGGTCACTTTGTCTCAAGATCTTTTCGTCAAACTGCATCGCAATGACAGGAAACGTTACCTGCTAATCGGCTCTATGATTGGCGGATGTTTTGGCATTATGCTGCTCTACTTTCCTTCTGTCACAGGTGGCGGTATTGGTCTCATTCCCACCATTACCAATGGGGGCTACAGCGCACAAATCTTATTGTTGCTGTTTGTCGCACGTATCGCCACAACCTTGATCTGTTTTGGCTCTGGCGCTCCCGGAGGCATTTTTGCACCCATGCTTGCGCTAGGAACCCTGTTCGGTTATGCGTTTGGTTTGATTGCTCAAAGCCTATTGCCAGATTTGGACATCACACCGGGGATGTTCGCCATTGCAGGTATGGGGGCACTGTTTGCTGCTACCGTTCGTGCACCGATAACAGGCATCTTGCTCGTTATCGAAATGACGAACAATTACTATCTTATTCTGCCCTTAATCATCACTAGTCTAGGGGCGGTTATATTTGCCCAATTGTTTGGCGGGCAACCTATCTACAGTCAATTACTCCATCGAACTCTTAAAAATGAGAAGTTGAGACAGAAAGATCTCCCTTCAGAGCCGCAATGACATTTGCGTCACAACCTATCGCCTTGCTATGATCGCCGCCATTAAGCCCACATCAATGGAAGATAACGGGAATACTCTTCGTAGAGATACCGTATGCCAAATAAGGATTGTAGCAATTGAACTGGAGACGCTTTACTCAATTCCAGAGAGTTCCGCCTTCACAGGCATCACTTGCATTAGGTTTTATCGGGCTTGGCCAAGCTTGGGCGCTCTATCTTCCTGACATCGGCACTTTCATCAGACCTTATCTCGCAGGAGTGGGGGCGATATTGCTCTTTCCTGTGTTAGTTAAATACCTCACCAGTTATCGTACTTTTATTACCGATATTCGCCATCCGCTAAGTGGCAGTCTAATGGCACCAATGAGTATGGCTTTGCTTGTTTTATGTGATTACCTTGCGGTAATTTCACCGATCATTGCCTACCCCCTATGGTTTGCGGCGCTGCTGTTGCATCTCACCATGATGGTCATGTTCTTCTCGTTTCAATTAACCAACTTTAAAATGAGCAACATAGTGCCCAGTTGGTTTCTATATCCTGTAGGGGTCATCAGCAGCTCACTGGCAGGAAGTCAGTTTGGTCATACCTTGTTTTCAGAAACATTGGTTGCCGTGTGTATCACCATCTATTTCTTTATGTTGCCGTTGGTTTTATACCGCTTAGTGTTCGAGGGGATGTTACCCAAACGAGCTAAGCCAACACTCGCCATTATGGCAGCACCAATTAACCTCACGTTGGCAACCTACCTTGTCAACTTTCACCAACCCGACCCTATTTTGACTGGTGCGCTTGCAGGTATCGCCATTACCATGACGTTACTTATCTATCTGTGCTACATACGTTTGATGAGAATTCAGTTCCAACCATCAATAGCAGCCGTTACCTTCCCATCCGTAATCAGCGCGATTGCAATGCATAGATTGACGACTTTCTTTGCAGAAAACCACCCACATTGGTACTGGCTGCATAATTTTGGCTTATTTGAACTTTCGGTAGCTACTGGATTGGTAGTTTGGGTGGCATCAGGGTATGTCAAAATGTACTGGCCAGAGTTTTTTGTTGCAGAGAACAAACACACTGTTAATAAATAATGCGTCATTACAAATAATGCAGAAATTTATATTCACCCAGACCCCTTGGAGGGTAATTATTCTCAGTTAATATACCATAGATTGAAATTATATCTGGTAGATTACGCACGAAAATCACATTTCACATTAGAATTACTATTCAACTCTATTTATACATAGCCATGTCAGCTGGCGCTTACGGTAAAATAACTTAAGGCTATGTATTATGAACATGTTAACAACTCGTTCTCGTCTTCCCGATTTCATCGATAGACGAATCAACTACTATGTTTCTGACTTAATAAATACTAAAGATAATGGAAGAAACTTAGTTTTAGGTAAGAAACCCGATCAAGGTGATATTGTACTACAAAGCAATGACTACCTTTCTTTAACCCATCACCCTAAAATTATACAAGCGCAGATAGATTCCTTGCTGGCGAAGAAAGACACCGCATTTATGTCGAATGTCTTTCTACAAAGTGACGGGCTGGATAAAACCGTCGAGCATCGGTTAGCAGAACATACTGGCTTTCAAACCTGTACCATTGCCCCCTCGGGTTGGATAGCTAACATTGGGCTTCTACAAACTATCTGTGACTCAGAAACCAACGTCTATATCGACTTTTTTGCTCATATGTCGTTGTGGGAAGGTGCAAGGATCGCAGGTGCGAAACTCCACCCATTTATGCACAACAATACCCGACACCTAAAGCGGACCATTCAACGCAACGGCCCTGGTGTTGTTTTGGTTGACTCAATTTACAGCACCATAGGTACGCTAGCACCTTTGCAAGAAATCGTCGACATTGCAAAATCGGTAGATTGCGCCGTTGTGGTGGATGAGTCTCACTCATTGGGTACGCATGGGAACAAAGGGGCGGGATTACTTGAAGCGCTTGAACTGACGGATAAAGTCGACTTTATGACCGCAAGTTTGGCCAAGACGTTTGCCTATCGAGCTGGAGCAGTATGGTGCAATAATCTGACCGGTCAGGTGGTACCTTATGTCTCGTTTCCATCGATATTCAGTTCAGCAATGATGTCGTTTGAGCTTGATCGAATCGATGCGACACTGAGCGTGATTCAAGACAGCGATCAGGCTCGTGCTTGCTTAAGCACCTGCGCCGAGGAGGTCGTATCTGGACTAAAAAGTATTGGCTACAATATACGCAGTGAATCACAAATTATTGGACTAGAAACGGGCGAAAAGACCAATACTCGCAAAGTCAGAGATTTTTTTGAAGACAATGGCGTATTCGGTTCGGTATTTTGCACCCCTGCTACACCAGATAACAAAAATATTTTACGCTTGTCTTTGAATAGTAGTTTAAATAAACAAGAGATAGAGAAAATATTATCTGTTGCGCATAAAGCCTACCAGAACAAAGCATTGTACTTTGTTTAAATAAACATGCGCGCCTCAAATTATGGGGCGCGTATTTCTCACTCTTAATTTAAAGCATAGCGTTCTATTTTCTAAATATAATCGGCGAGTTTATCGAGTAATTTTGTTTTATCAACTGGCTTAAGTAAATAGCCATTCATCCCTGCTTGCTCTATTTTAGACAAGGTCTCTTCTCGACTGTCTCCAGTATGACCCAAAATAGGGACATTGGCATACAGGGCTTCCGACTCACGAATAACAACCGTCGTTTCAAGTCCGTCAAGAATCGGCATTTCTAGATCCATTAGAATCAAATCAACCGCTTCGCTATTCAATACGTCAATCACCTCATTGCCGTCACCCGCCTGTGATACTTGGTAGCCCTGTTTATTCAGCAAAATACTGGTAAATAGACGAATAGATTCGTTGTCATCGGCGACCAATATACGTTTACCCACCACTGGCTTCGCTTGTTTGGGGATCAGATTTCGATTCGGTTCACTGTTATCAAATATAAGTGCATCGATACATTGATGGATATCGACAACAAACTGAGCTTTATCTTTCGGATAGAAGGTGAGGAAACGGCTGAAGCGATTGTGATACTGCCCTGCTTGAGTATAAAGCATCACGATTTTAGCTTCAGTAAAATGCAACTGAGACTCTAACATTAGATACTCTTGTTCACTGCATCCATCCAAGTCTATCAAAATAAGATCGTACTCGAATTCATATTCTTCTTTCACACGCGCTTGTTCAAAGCTCACGACATCGCATGCAGCTCCACTATAGAAGGTGAACTCATTAAGTTTACGACGCACGCTTTTGTCATCACCAATATAAAGAACCGATTTCGTCCGGATGATCTCTTGCTTAATCGTAGACACTTTTTGCGACTCATATTGAGGGAACTTAAGGGTAAAACGTGTCCACTCGCCAAGCTCAGACTCGCAGCGAATTTGTCCGCCAAAGGCATGCATCACCCGCTTACAAAATGGCAAGCCAAGTCCGTAGCTTGATGATTTGCCTGAGGTGTAGAAATCTTTAAACACAAAGCCGATTTTATCTTTTTCAATCCCAACGCCATTATCTTCGAAATACAGCGCATTAACGTCTTGGTCGCGGCTAATAGTAATGGCGACTTTGAACTCTTCACCATTTTGATAGTAAAGAGAATTCTTGAGTAAATTATACAAAGCATATTTGAGCAACGTGTCGCTGCCAAAAAAGTCAAAGTCTTGTTCGACATGCAAACTTACCGCACGTTTCGCGTGGTCACTGGGGTATGAAAAGCTCGCCAAGGACTGACGCACAACGTGCTCAACCGAATGACGTCTGAAGGTCGAACTCGACACTCGACTTTGGTCAATCGAAGTAAGCAGTAGATCAATCGCTTCGTTCCCGTTGCGTATCACCTCGTCTGCCCCTGTAAGCACCTCTTTCATTCGCTCAATCTCAATTTTATCGATTTGTGCTTTATCCCCTTGAATGGTCTTAACAGCAGGAAGCGATGAGTCGAGGACATCAATTGAAGTCTTAAGTGCGCTCAATGGGTTACGCATTTCATGAGCGATACCTGCACCAAAGGATTTAGCAATCGACACTTTGGACTCGTGTTCAACTTGATTACGAAAATAGAACAAATTACCAAAGATATAGGTGAACAAAAATATGGGAATATAAGGCCAGATGACCACGACTTCACTCTCGACATGACTTGGCGCATGATCCAACCCATAACTGAGTAAATAAGCCGAAAGAATCGCTATCGTCGCTTGAAGCAACATGACGCGTGTTTCGTGTACCAACAGGACATGAAGAAATATCGACGACATAAAAGACATTGCCCATACCGTCGACCACTCATTCATAAACATCATAAACGAGAAGAAAAACGGCAAGCAGATTGTAATAGAGGCAAGGTAGTAATAGGGCAGATACCGTTGATACGGCGGCGGAATGTGTTTTCTTAGAGCTAAAGCGAGCAACATCAAAGCACAGAAGAACCGCAACGGCGCATTCTCATAGGGCTGCGGGTAAAGGTAAGTCCATATGTAGTAATAAGCAGGAAAGCCCAAAGCACCCATCCATCCGACAAGTTCTAAATTGGGGTCTGCGTATTGATAAATCTTTTTAGCTACATTCATGGTTATAAACCGCTACGCGCTACTTCCTTTTCACTTAAAGCACACCCAAGCACCTCAAGCTATCGTGATATCCATCTTTCGAGCGGGCGACAACCAGAACTATCCGCTGCTCAGTACCGTAAAACTAATTTATAAATTGTTGCTATAAATTGAGCATACGCAACATAGTGAAGTATGTAAATTTTAACCTGCTCTAGCGATACATTCCAACTAGGTTTACTCGACTGCCAATACGTGAGGCCTCGACATCGATTCTTAAAGGCATCTGCTCTTTGAGTTCAGACACATGGGAAATCAAACCTATCATGCGACCCGCCTGTTGCAGATCGATGAGTGTCTGGATGGCAAGATCGAGCGACTCAGGATCTAAGCTGCCAAAACCCTCATCAATAAACAGCGTATCGAGCTTAATACCGCCGCTGTAGGATTGAACCACATCCGACAGCCCTAACGCTAAAGCTAATGCCGCCATAAATGACTCGCCTCCCGACAAGGTTGCCACGTCACGCGTTTTCCCCGTGTAACCATCTTCGACGCTCAAATCGAGACCACGCCCGGCAGAACCTTTGAATCCTCCGGTTTTGCGAACCAATTGATAGCGACCTTTGCTCATCATATTCAGGCGTTGCGAGGCCTGAATGAGAACATCATCAAGCAGAACTCCTAACACAAAACGGTGCAAACTGACTCGGCTCCCTGTTTTGCCGCTCGCCACATCATACAAGGTGCCATACACACGATATTCAGACTCAAGCTGCTTATTCTTGTCATGCAAAACCGCGATATCTTGTTGTACTTTCTCAATACGCTGGCTTAGTGAACGCGCTGAGTCGAGCGCTGTTCTGGCTTGCTGGTAGCTTAACTCGACCTTCTGCAGATCAGATTGTTTTGTATCAAGGTCTGGCTTATCCGCTTGTTGGAGCTGCTGATTGAGATCGGAAATCGTCTGTTCAAGCTTGATCTGCGTTTGGTGATAGAGATTTATCTCTGATTGCCACTGTTCAATCTGGCTTGAATCCACACGAGACTCTAGATATTGTCGCTCAGTCTCTAGCAATGATGACTCTAACTGATGTAGCCATTCTTGTTCCGCATGAGCGCTATTTTGATTCGCTTCGCTAAGCCACTGCCCGTTGGTGTTAATCTCGCTTTCTAAACCGACAACTCTCATTTTAGCGGTTTTGGATGCCTGCTCTGCCTTCTCTAACGCTTGTTTAAGCTGTGAGACCTGGGTCTGATATAGCTTTGCTTGCTGCTCAACAACAGCAACCGAAGTAAACTGTTCATCAATCGTTTGCGTAAGTTTTTCAAGTTGCTGCTGCTGGACTTTTAACGCCGACTGATTGCCAGACATCTGCGATTTAAGCTCATTAATCTTATTTTCACCATTGGTACAGCGCTGGTTCAATTCGAGCACCGTCTGTTCCATTTTGGCGAGGTCAATGGCACTAAGCAGGTCTAATTTTTCTTTTTGTTGAAGCAAATCTTGTCGCAGTTGCTCTGCGCTTATCGTTACGTCATCACCAAGTTGCGTTTCTAGCTCGGCGATCATTTTTGCATGAATATTGATGGTCGCTAAATGTTGTTCCAACACGTTGTTGCTTTGGTTGAGCTCATCCAGTGTAAGACGCTCTTGCTGCCTCGCCGTTTGGACCTCTTGTTTGGAAACCGGTTCACCAGCAAAACGTGCAGGTGCTGGATGTTGCTCGCTGCCACACACTGGACATGGCTGATTATGTTCAAGCTTTTGTGCCAGCAATGCGGCTTGTGCGTTGTGCCAACTTAACTCAAGTTGATCGGCTATTTTCTGTTTTTCACTCGCGACGGCTTTAGATTGTTCCACTCGCTGCTGTTTATCAGCCAGCTGCTGATTTAATCGCTCCAGCTCTGCTTTTTGCACAGCAAGTTTAGTTATGTCCTCAAGCCTTCTTTGGTTAGCTTGTATCTGCGCTTCAAGTACTGACTTTTCGGCGACATCTTTTCGTGCTTGTTCAAGGCTTTGTTGGCCTTGCTGCGCCTCTTGCTGTAATTGCAGTTTAAGCTCAGTGTATTGGATGAGTTTTTTATCGTAGTCCGCTTGTGTCTGTTTCAGTGAGTCGATGCCGCGCTCGAGATCTGCTTTCTCGATCAGTTTTGCTTTGACTTGCTCTAGCTTAAACAGCGCTTCATTCAACGTCGGGATCTGCTGAGCGTCGTTTTCCGCCGTTTCAGCTAACTGGGCGTCTCGCTTCGAAACGCTTAGCGCCTCACCTAACTGCACTTTGAGTTCTGCAAGTTTAGTTTCAAAACCAGCAAGCTGTTTAGCAGCAGACTGTTTACTGTTATAGGCGACATCTAATTTTTGCGCGCTATGGGCTAGCTTTAACTTTGACTCTAACGCGTCAACGGAGTCTTTGTTTGCCTGATGAGTGACCAATAAAGCCTGCGTTTCCGCACGCCTGTTAAATTGTTCAGCCAACGCCGTCGCCTTTTGCAACTCACTCTTGGCGCGGTTCAGCTTGTCTAACTCTGACTGTTCAACCAGATGGATTTGATTTAATTCGCTAGCAAGCTCTGCGCTGCGCATTTGCAGTTCTTGTTCGGACGAAACTTCCGCCACTTGCAGCGCGCCGCGAATCTGGTTGTCAAATTCGTCTTTTGCTTTACTAATAGAACTTGCTTTGTCTTTGAGGGAAAATTCAATTTTTTTGTAAATGTCAGTTTGAAATAGTTGACCAAAAATCGCCTCGCGATCTTTTGAAGACGCGAGTAATAGCTCTCGGAATTTCCCTTGAGGCAGTACCATCACTTGGCGAAACTGAGTCTCGTTTAGCCCCAATAATTGGCTAACGTCTGTTTTTACCTGAGCGGTTTTACTGGTAATAAGATGTTCATCGCCAGTTATTTCATACAAAGAGGCAGTGTGTTTACGCGTCGTCATCCCTTCGCCACGCGCTTTGGGCGCTTCTTGTTCTGGCGATCGTGTTACGCGATACAACTTATTATTCAATGAAAATTCAAGCGTTACTTCAGTGATCAGATCCGCTTCTGCTTGGTCGCAGCGCATCTGAACACCCTGACGTTCATTGCCTGTGGTTTCGCCATAGAGAGCAAAGCAAATAGCATCAAGTATCGAGGTTTTACCAGATCCAGTAGGTCCATTGATCAAAAATAAAGGGTTGCTGCCTAATTGAGTAAAATCGATTTGCTCTCGCTTGGCGAACGGGCCGAAGGCTTGCATGGTTAATTTGGTCGGCTTCATGTCTGTCCTATTGCTCGCTAAGTTGTTTGACAATGTCAGTGATGGCTTTTTCTTGCGCATCGCTTAATTCGCTGTCTTGTGCTTCGCAGAAAAAATCGCGAAACATGTCCACTTCGCTACGAGCCAGTTTGGCTGCCGACATTTGTTGCTCGACCCCAATCAACATGCCAGGTTTTTCGAGGTGCAAAACATTAGGGTATACCGCTCTCAGCTTTTCCATTGGATTGAGAATCGCATGCTTATCCATCAGCCGAACCAGCAAGTAATCATGACTTTTAGGATCGGTTTTGCCTTGCGCGATGATCTCATCTAGCTCGCCTTCAATAATGCGCATTTCATGCGGCGCGATAAGATCGATATGTGTTGCCGTGTGAAAACCCGCTTCATCCATCTCGACTAAAGTCATGCCCTTTTTCTGGTGCTGCTCCGAAAAACTGTATTTCATTAACGAACCGGAATAACGAATATAATCTTCACCTTTTTTCTGCGGCTGATGCAGATGGCCAAGTGCAACGTAATCAAAGGGAGTGAAATGTTCGTGACTGACGCGATCCGAGCCACCGATTGAAAGCGGCCTTTCAGATTCTGATTCTATCGCACCATCAACAAAGCAATGGCAGAGCAGAACATTCTTAGCGTCTGATTCAAACGTTTCGACAATTGTGCGACATAGCAATTGATGCGCTTCATCATGAGTAGCAACAGGCTGTTTAAAGTGATGACGTACCAATTCGGGATCGTTGTACGGCATGCCATAGAAGCGTACTTTGCCAACATCGGTATCAAGCTCGACTGGGGTCAACATGTCTGAAAAATTCGATAAAATATGCAGTCCGGCATTTTTCATTTGCTCAGAGCCAAAGCCTAAGCGTTCTGCGCCATCGTGATTACCCGGAATCAAAATAATTGGCACAGCTAACTCGCCACACACTCGACGCACAAACTGATTCATCAGCTCAATCGCCGCGGTCGGAGGTACAGAGCGGTCATAGATATCACCAGCAATCACCAGCGCATCAACCGGGCTGGACGCCAAGTATTCAATGATTTGTTCAAGGATAGCTTTTTGATCATCTAACAGAGAAACATTGTGAAATTGACGACCGAGATGCCAATCAGAGGTGTGGAGAAATTTCATGTAAGCCCTTCTTATCATTAGGCTAGTATAATAATGCGATTGATAAAAAAAGTCGCACTGAGCGCGCGACTTTTTGTAGTAACATCCTAGTTCTATGGGCGATTGTTACAAAACTCAATCGCTTCAGCCAGCAACTCAAGCGCCGTTTTATCACAAGCAGGCAATGCGGCATCGCTGGTCGCAAGTGGCGTCACTCGCTCACCCCATTTCAAGTGACACGCCCCCCAAGTAAGTCCTGCACCGAATGCCGCCATTAACAGATTATTGCCAGGTTTAATAAAACCTTGCTCGACTGCTTCACACAAAGCAATAGGCACAGTGGCAGCCGAGGTATTACCGTATTTTTGGATATTAACAAACGCTTTGCTTTGTTCGATTCCTGACAGATCACACAAGGTTTGGATAATGCGAATATTGGCTTGGTGAGGGATCACCACATCGATGTCATCTGTTGATAGCTCACTGCGTGCCAGCACGTTTTGCGCCGCCGCTCCCATACCTTTAACTGCTCGCTTGAAAATATCTTTGCCAACGAAATTAAAATCCCAGTGTCCATTGTCAGCGGCAAATCGATCCATACTGGTACCGAACTTAGGTACCGATAAAATATCGCGCCCGGCAGAGTCACAACCCAGTTGTGTCTGTTGTAAACCAACTTGCTGCTCGGTTCGGCTCAACACCACCGCGCCAGCACCATCGCCAAACAGCACTGCAGTATCACGCATCGCCCAATCGATAAAGAAAGACAAACGCTCTGCACCAACCACAATCGCATTGTTGTAATTGCCAGATTGCATTAAACGTGTTGCGGTTTCTAAGCCATAGACAAAGCCAGTACATGCCGCATTTAAATCAAATGCAGTGGCGGCTTTGATGCCTAAATTTTGTGACACTTTAGATGCAATGTTTGGAATCAGAGAGTCCGGTGAACAGGTCGCAATGATGATCAAATCAATTTCATCTGCTGTTTTTCCCGCACAAGCCAAAGCGTGCTTTGCCGCAACTGTCGCCATGTCCGAAGTGTTAACATGGCTAATACGGCGATTCTCAATTCCAGTACGAGTGCGAATCCACTCATCGGAGGTATCTAAAAATGTACTTAGATCTTCATTGGAGAGCGTGGCTGGCGGTAGGCATTTTCCCCAACCGGTAATTTCAGCGTAGAAACTTTTCATTTAGAGCCTTTAATTTCGTTATTTGTATCACTCGATGATTTCAGAGTATAACTAGCTCCGGTGTATACTGTCATCAAATAGCAAAAAACAACGAGAGGAATATCATGTCAACCTTTAATACCCGTTGCCCATCTTGCTCTGGCGTCAATCGAGTCCCGACTGAACGTATTTCTGAAACACCTACTTGCGGCAAATGTAAATCACCACTTCTCGACGGTGCACCCATCGAAGGAACAGAAAGCAATTTTTCCGCCATTTTGAACAGCAAGGTTCCTGTCGTAGTCGATTTTTGGGCACCTTGGTGTAATCCGTGTGTCGGTTTTGCTCCGGTCTTTTCCGATGTTGCATCAGAACGAGCAAAAAGCGTTCGATTTGTAAAAATAGATACAGAAAGTCAGCAGAATCTGGCCGCCAAATATCAAATTAGAAGCATTCCTACCATAATGGTGTTCAAAGATGGCGAAAGAGTCGATGTCATTAATGGCGCGCTACCTAAAGGCCAATTTGAACAATGGCTTAATCAAGCTCTGACAAAATAATCAAGTAACATATTTATAACTTAATGCAGAGAAATACGGCTGTTTCTCTGCCATTTAAGTGTCACAATCTACCCCCTTTTATCGATAAATTATTTTAATCGTCAAGATTAAAACCTTTCGTTGTACCTTTTTGATTTTTAATCCCATAGTCGCGCCGAAATTTTGTTCAATACCACCATGAATTTTGAGGCCACGACATTGGAACACACTCTTTTACCTGATCCCAAAGCACGTATTGCTGTACCAGTCTTAGCGCTTGCTCTTTATGCGGTCGCGTCAGGGTATTTAATGAGTCTGATCCCGTTGATGCTGACTGAGTACCACTTAAACGTGTCACTCGCCAGTTGGCTAGCGAGCGTGTTTTATGTTGGTCTTTTACTCGGTGCTATCGGTGTTGAACCATTGGTTAAAAAAGTTGGCCATCGCTCGGCTTTCGTTTGGTGCTTAGTGACTTTCATCATCACGATTATGGTTTTGCCACTCATCCCTTACACACCTGTATGGCTCATTGCGCGCTTTG
The DNA here is from genome assembly GCF_000967545.1 of Vibrio galatheae. GTDB lineage: Bacteria > Pseudomonadota > Gammaproteobacteria > Enterobacterales > Vibrionaceae > Vibrio > Vibrio galatheae. The sequence goes on from NZ_JXXV01000012.1 coordinate 240,391, forward strand.
TCGCCGGTGTGGCAGTCGCTGGCGTGTTTGTTGTAGTCGAATCTTGGTTACTGCATGGTGACGAAAAAAACCGCGCTAAAAGACTCGGCCTTTACATGGGGGCTCTCTATGGTGGAGGCGCACTCGGTCAATTGGGGATCGGTATTATCGGTATCTCGGGTGGCGTGCCATTTATTACCATTGTCACTTTATTGATTTTAGCTGTTGTGGTGCTGCTGTTTGGCGAGAGTGACCAACCAGAGAGTGAACATAGCGCAGCACTGTCACTGAAACAGATCAGTAAACTTAACCATGCGGCTATTATTGGTTGCGTGGTATCAGGTCTAACCTTAGGGGCAATTTACGGTTTGATGCCCATTGAGCTGCAAAACCGCGGAATTAGCAATAGCAATATTGGTGGCCTGATGGCGATTGTCATCTTAGGTGGAATGGCCGTTCAACCTGTTGTGCCTTTACTTTCTAAGTTTTTCGGCCGCACGCTGCTGATGGCGCTATTTTGTTTGTTGGGTGTGGCAGCGATAACCTTTGTCTCTATGGTGAGCGGTATTCAAGCATTGGGATTGGGTCTGTTGCTGCTTGGGATGGCAACGTTTGCCCTCTACCCTGTTGCGATTAACCTAGGTTGCGACAAGTTAGACGCCAACTATATCGTCTCAGCAACCCAAGTCATGTTGTTTAGCTACAGTATTGGCTCTATTGTCGGCCCAGTCATTGCTGATAGCTTTATGAGTGACGCGCAAGGCTTACTCGGCTATCTGTTTGCCGCCTTGCTCGCAACTTGTATTTATATGCTTATTGCGAGTGTAAAAACAAAACGCCAAGCTGTCGCTGGAGAATAACGACAGTTCGCTATTATTTCCCTTTTGCTTCAAGCCTTCTACGGTATCGGTTGGAAGCATTGGGCGGTGGTTTAGTGGGAACAGGTTTACGTTGATGCAGTAAATGACGGATGGCTAACACAATCCAGTGAGCGTTGAATGATGAGCACGGCAATAGATGTGTACCATAGCGCGTACGGTTTTGAATTCTGTCAGCAGTTTTCCACCAAGGATACTAAAAGGCTTCATTGCTCTCGACATATCGTCAGTTGGTACAATATAAGGTCGACGGTATCACTAAGTACATCTTGAACTTTGACATAGGTAAAGCCGAGTTTAGATAGCAAAGCACGACTCGCTAAATTATCCGAAGTTGTTATCGCAACCAAGTCTTTGATGCTCGCTTGTTCACGCGCATAATCGATAACGGCTGACGCGGCTTCATAACCGTAACCTTTACCATAAGCGCTGGGCTTGAATCCATAACCGATATCATAAGCTTCTAGTTCAGGCCTTCTGATCAAACCACATACGCCCAGCTTCTCGTTTGTTTCGCTCACTTCAACCAGCAGTAAGCACACGCCGTATTCACGATGCATGGCTAGAATTTTTTCATCAATATATTGAATAGCGTCTTGATCACAGCGAATCTGCTTGTCACCAACATACTTGATGAAATCCTCACTGTTATAAAGCTCGTTGATAAAAGCCGCATCTTGATGATTGACCATTCTTAAAGTCAGACGTTGCGACTTGATTGTATGCATTTTAAGACTGCCGTTTAATTCCACTCTTGGGTTGAGCTTACCACCTACAATTAATGTAGAACACGTGTAAACCGAACATTTTATCAAACCCATGTGGAGGGATGTCGCTATGCGTGCCGCCATTCTCGTCGTCATTTCATTACTGGTTTGCCCATTAAGTTGGGGTTACCCATCGTATTCCGCGCATTGGTCACATCGCAGTGTCATTTACTTTGCGCCGACAAATGACGAACACGTAAAACAGTTTCTACTTGAAACTTTGATGAATGAGTGTGAATTACAAGATAGGGATTTGGTGACCTTAGTCGTGACCGCCGATGGCTACAGTATGCCCAAGTGGGTGAAGGAAGAGTTTAATCTTCAGGCGCTGTATAGCGTTTATAACGTTGCCCCCCACTCTCACACTGCGGTGTTAATTGGCAAAGACGGCGGAGAGAAACTTCGTTGGGGTAAACGTACCGACTGGGAGCAAGTCATTGAGACTATCGATGTAATGCCGATGAGAAAAGTGGAAATGGCGCAAAAAGTCAGTCCGTGTTCAGCCTGAATAGAACATTTTGCGACAAAAAAACCAGCGTTAAGCTGGTTAGATAGTGCAGCAAAATGGAGGCGCGTCCCGGAGTCGAACCGAGGTCCACGGATTTGCAATCCGCTGCATAGCCACTCTGCCAACGCGCCTTAAATTTGCTTTACCGAAAGGTAAGATGGTGCCCCGGGCCGGACTTGAACCGGCACAGCGCGAACGCCGAGGGATTTTAAATCCCTTGTGTCTACCAATTCCACCACCAGGGCAACGCATAAAGCGATGGTACACCACCATTCTTGCAGACTTACTGCGAGAACGGGGTGTACTTTAGCGGATTAATATTTATGGTCAATCAAATATTTTCCATTTCAGTTCAAGTGGTTAAAAAGACCACGTCAACGACTAACATCTCGCCAATTCGATTAAATAATCAGCAAGTGATGCAAACACTGCCTTGCTCTATTTTGACCGAATAGACATTAAGTCGAACATCAGCATCTTCCATACAAACCCCAGTGACTAGGCTAAAGTGCTGCTTATACAAAGGAGAAGCAACACACAGCTCGCCAGCGATGTCACCGACAATACCTCGGCACAGCACATAAGCTTGACCGATTGGATCCCAGTTCTGGACGGCAAACACGCCTTGATTAGGCACATAAAACAGGGCGATTTGTTCGCCGTCAATCAGCGCAGCTCGACCTTGGTAAGGCGTTAGCTGCTCCAAACCGCAGATTTTTATCTTATCGATTACATCCATTAGACTTCCTCCTTGACTGGAATTCTTTGGCCGCGAATTCTTTGATACGGCAACGCTTGGCTCTCATCATCCACGTTGATAAATGGCTTGAACTTGATCATTTTTTCTGGATTGTCCAACGTGCTCTTCCATTCACATTGATAGGTATCAACCACGTGCTGCATTTGTGCTTCTAATGACTGAGCGATGTTGAGTGAGTCGTCAACCACGACTTGTTTTAGATACTCCAACCCGCCATCGAGGTTCTCCATCCATACCGATGTACGTTGCAAGCGATCGGCTGTACGCACGTAGAACATCAGCACACGATCAATTAGGGAAACGAGTTCCAGTTTCGAGAGATCCGCCGCAAGTAAATCGGCGTGTCTTGGCCTCATGCCGCCATTACCACAAACGTAGAGATTCCAACCGTTCTCAGTCGCGATGACGCCAATATCTTTGCTCTGAGCCTCTGCGCATTCTCGCGTACAACCAGACACTGCAAATTTGATTTTGTGCGGCGCGCGTAGACCCTTGTAACGGTTTTCTAGCTCAATCGCGAGGCCCACTGAATCATCAACCCCGTAGCGACACCAAGTCGACCCAACACAAGACTTAACGGTGCGCAGTGATTTTCCGTAAGCGTGACCAGTTTCAAATCCTGCCTCTATCAACGCTTGCCAGATTGCAGGAAGCTGCTCTACTTGAGCGCCAAACAAATCCACCCGTTGACCACCGGTTATCTTGGTATATAAGTCATACTTTTTCGCCACTTCGCCCAGAGCAATCAACTTATCTGGGGTAATTTCCCCGCCTGCGACACGGGGCACGACCGAATACGAACCATCTTTTTGCAGGTTAGCCATAAAGGCATCGTTTGAATCTTGCAGCCCACTATGGTGAGGCTCCATGATGTGTTCATTCCACAGCGAAGCAAACACCGACGCTGCGGTAGGTTTGCATAGGTCACAGCCATGACCACGCCCGTGCCGTTCAATTAGGGTGTCAAAATCTTTGATCTCTTCTACCTGACAAATGTGGAACATCTCTTGGCGTGACAATTCGAAGTGTTCACAAATATGGTTGTTTACCTCTACGCCCATTGCCATTAGCTCGGTATCCAACACGCTCTTAACCATGTTGGCACAGCCACCACACCCCGTCCCTGCCTTAGTCGTTGACTTGAGGGTATCTAGATCGTGGGCTCCCGCTTGAATAGCACTGACTAGATCGCCCTTGGTCACATTGTGACAAGAACAGATCATTGCGCTATCGGCTAAATCTCCTTGTAACATTCCCGTGTCGAAAAGCAGATTAGCGGCGTGATCAGGCAAGGTTGTTTCATTGAGATAGCACTGGAGCAATGCATCGTAATCTGAGTTATCCCCAACCAAGATTGCGCCAAGTAATTTGCTGCCCGATTCATCAACCACCAGCTTTTTGTATATGCCCGCGACGGCATCTTGCAACACCATTTCTTGTGCTCCAGGCGTTGCTTTATGAGCATCACCAATTGACGCAACGTCAACCCCAAGTAGCTTAAGCTTGGTGCTCATATCCGCGCCGGTAAAACCAGCGTTGTCACGATTTAATAGCGCATCAGCGGTGACTCTAGCCATGGTGTATCCGGGGGCGACCAAACCGAATATTCTCTCTTGCCACAAAGCGCATTCACCGATGGCAAAAATATTATCGTCACTGGTGCGGCATTGGTTATCAATCACCACCCCTCCACGCTCACCAATTTGCAGTCCGGCTTCTCTGGCGAGTGTGTCTTGTGGTCGAATCCCTGCCGAAAAGATGATGACATCGACCTCTAGTGGTTCAGCATCTGTAAACACCATGCGATGTTTGGCATCTTCCCCATCACAGATTCGCTCTGTTGCCGTTGAGGTATGTACGCTTAGCCCGAGTTGCTCAATCTTCTCTTTCAATACTTGCCCTGCTGCGTTATCAAGCTGAACAGGCATCAGGCGCGGTGCAAATTCAACCACGTGAGTTTCCACGCCCAACAGTTTGAGCGCATTTGCCGCTTCTAACCCAAGCAGACCTCCACCAATCACCGCGCCTTTTTTGGCCCCCTGACAGGCGGTCTTAATTTCGGAGAGATCGTCCAACGTGCGATAAACAAAGATATTGTCACGATCTTTACCTTCAATCGGTGGGACAAACGGATAGGATCCGGTGGCAAGCACTAGCTGGTCGTAACCCATCACGCTGTCGCTATCCAACATCAATCGCTTGTTGTCACGCTCGATCTTAGTTACTTGGCTACCAAGTAATAGTTCAATCCCGTGTCTGTTGTACCACTCCTCACTGCTAAGCATCAGATCTTGATGGCTTTTACCTGAAAAGAGTGACGAAAGCTGAACCCGATCGTAAGCGATAAACCGCTCTTCCCCAATCACAGTAATACGCTTTTCTAAATGTGCTCCGCGCTCAACCAACTGCGCGACAAGATGATGGCCAACCATACCGTTACCAACGATGACTAAATGTTCCATTCGATGACTCCTTTAAGCTGTTTGGGCAGGCACGTCGAGCGGTTTTTGCTCGCTGCTTTTTGGCTGAACGCTTGTTTTGGACTGTTTTTCATACAAGAAGCGCAATACGGATTGGCGATATTTTTGATAACTCGGGTCATCGGCCAGCGCGACGCGATCCCTTGGCCGAGGTAAATCAATCGACAACACTTCACCAATCGTTGCAGCCGGTCCATTAGTCATCATGACAATTTTATCTGACAGCAATACCGCTTCGTCGACATCATGGGTAATCATGATCACTGTGTTGTTAAGCTCGGCCTGAATCTGCATCAGTGAATCTTGCAGGTGCGCTCTTGTCAGTGCATCGAGTGCGCCAAAGGGTTCATCCATCAGCAAAACTTTGGGCTGCAGTGCCAATGCTCGTGCAATACCAACACGCTGCTTCATCCCTCCAGAGATTTCATCTGGCTTTTTGTCTGCCGCATGAGACATTTGAATCAAATTCAGATAGTGCTCAACCTGCTGTTTGATCCACAGCTTGGTATTTACGCCCTGTGAGCATTGTGCGGCGATCTGTTTAACGGCCAACTCAACGTTTTGATACACGGTTAACCAAGGCAGCAATGAGTGATTCTGAAATACCACAGCGCGTTCTGGGCCAGGGCCACTGACTTCGCGTCCATCAACAATCACACCGCCATCGGTCGGAAGATGTAAACCCGCGACTAAGTTAAGCACCGTTGATTTGCCACACCCAGAGTGACCAATCAAGGACACAAACTCACCTTTTTGAATTTGCAGATTAACGTTTTTCAACGCGATAAATTCGCCATTTGGGGTCGGAAATCTCATCCCCAACTGAGTTAAATCAAGTAATGGTTTAGACATAGGAAACTCCTTTTATCGCAATGCCTGCTGTTTATTCCAAGACAACCATTTTTGTAGTTGCAACATGCCTCGGTCGAGCAACAAACCAATCAAACCAATCGTGATGACCGCCACCATGATGCGTCCTAATGATTCGGAGCTACCGTTTTGGAACTCGTCCCATACGAATTTGCCGAGTCCGGGATTTTGCGCCAGCATCTCTGCCGCGATCAGAACCATCCAGGCAATACCGAGTGACAAACGTAGGCCAGTAAAGATCATTGGAATGGCAGAAGGGAGTACGATCACGCGGATATGCTGCCACCAAGAGAGCTGAAGTACTTTGCTGACATTGAGTAAGTCTTTATCAACGCTGGTCACGCCAACAGCCGTGTTTATCAGGGTTGGCCATATGCTGCACAAAGCGACGGTTAGTAGTGAGTTGACAAAAGATTTGGCAAACATGGGATCGTCACTGACGTAGGTTGCACTGACCACCATGGTTACAATAGGTAACCATGCAAGGGGGGACACTGGCTTAAGCAGTTGAATAATCGGGTTAAAAGCCTGATAAGCACCGTGATTTAAGCCCAGCACAATACCGAGCGGAATCGCAATGGCAGTAGCAAGTAAAAATCCGCTCGCCACTGTAATTAGACTGGTGGCAATTTGATCGAAAAAGGTCGGTTTACCCGTGTAAGGTCTGATTTTGACCTCGGCGTCTGGATTTTTAGCCAATTTTTTCGCGTTACGTTTCTCTTGTCGTTCAATAAACGCAACCTCTTTCGCTCTTTCGTCCCAGTGCTCACCCACTAAGTTACTGAACTGCTGATACGTTTGGGCAGGGCCAGGCAAGGTACCCAATGATGTTTCTACCTGACGCGCGCTTAAGTGCCACATCATCAAAAACATTAAGATGCCAATGATGGGTAACACGAAGGCTTTGCTTTTGTTCGCCACCAGCGCCTTGCTTGGTATTAGCGAGATAACATTGCTCGACATAACGACTCCTATACATCCCTGTTAATTTTGGTAGGGAGGGACACAAGCCCCTCCAAATGGGTTCTAAACTTTGTCTTTGCCTTTTAGGCCAATTGAAAATTTCTCTAGATAGGCGTTAGGTGTACGACCGTCGTAGACAATGTTGTCGATAAAGTGTTTCTGCGGGGCGCGAAACCCGTCTTCTTGCTCGAAGTTAGGAAAGTCTTTACTGGTTAGCACACCTTCTTCAATCAAAGCTTGAGCCGCTTGTTGGTAGATATCTGGGCGATAGACTTGCTTGGCGATGTCCATGTACCAGTCATCCGACTTTTCTTGTGGGATCTGACCCCAACGACGCATTTGCGTGAGATACCAGATTGCATCGCTATAGTATGGATAGGTCGCGTTGTGGCGGAAGAAGACGTTGAAATCAGGCACATCACGCACGTTGCCTTTTTCATATTCAAAGGTGCCGGTCATAGAATTAGCGATGACTTCGAAGTCCGCACCAACATACTCACTTTTCGCCAGCAGTTTGACCGCTTCAACACGGTTGGCATTGTTATTTTCATCCAACCAGTGGGCTGCGCGAATCAAAGCTTTAACCACACGGAAATGGGTGTTAGGGTATTTTTCTGCCCACGCCTTTGAAACACCAAATACTTTCTCTGGGTTGTTTTTCCAGATTTCGTAGTCAGTGACAACGGGCGCACCAATACCTTTAAATACCGCTTGTTGGTTCCACGGTTCACCTACGCAGTATCCTTCGATGGTACCCGCTTCCATCGTCGCAGGCATTTGCGGCGGCGGCGTTACGCTAAGCAGTACATCCGCGTCTAACTGCCCACTGTTGTCACCTGATTCTGGCGCGTAATAGCCGGGATGAATACCCCCAGCGGCGAGCCAATAACGCAGTTCATAGTTGTGGGTAGAGACAGGAAACACCATCCCCATGTTGAATGGTTTACCTTCATCGAGGTAACTTTCGACGACAGGTTTCAGTGCATCGGCTTTGATTGGGTGCACTAGCTTTCCATCCGCTTCGGTGGGGATGTTTGGTTTCATCTGCTGCCAGGTTTTATTCGACACCGTGATCGCATTGCCGTTGAGATCCATACTAAATGCGGTGATGACTTCCGCCTGAGTTCCGATACCTATTGTTGCGCCCAGCGGCTGACCAGAAAGCATGTGCGCGCCATCCAGTTCGCCGTCGATCACTCGGTCAAGCAGTACTTTCCAGTTTGCCTGCGCTTCTAAGGTGACGTAGAGACCTTCGTCTTCAAAGAAACCTTTCTCATAGGCAACGGCCAGTGGTGCCATGTCAGTTAACTTGATAAAGCCGAATTTAAGATCTTCTAGCTCGGGTTCACCCAATTGGGCGAAAGTGCTCGGCACGTAAACACTGGTTGTGAGTGCAGCGCCGACTAAAGTACGCTTAATTGTTGATGTCCATTTCATAAGTTTTCTCCAATAAAAAGGCGCTACGCCTCCGAAGAGTCGTAGCGCCATTGCATCCTTTATAATTACCACCGTTGATAATCTAAGGTTACGATTGAACAAGTTGTCAGGTTTACTGCTAGTGAGTATTCCAAGTTGCGTGCCAACTTAATTAATTTATTAATATCAGTGATTTAACAGAAGCATACTCTTATTGCCCTTTAGCCTTGCTTGGCTTTAGTGCACCTCGCACCATTGCGGATTTTTTCGCCTAACCCTAAAGTGGTAAAGCAATTACTTGAGCGCCTCTAAGGTTTGCAGCAGATTGCGCGCAACTTGCGCCAGTGTTTGGCTCGATTGCATCGCCGACTTGCGCATCGCTTGATAAGCCGCATCTTCATCCACTTGATGCATTTTCATCAACAGCCCTTTCGCTCTTTCGATTAACTTGCGCTCCTCTAATCGTGACTCCAGTTGTTCAATTTCACCTTCCAGCGCCGCTACGGATTGGCGAACTTGATGAGAATTGACAATCCAAGGAGAAAGGGAAAACTGCGTATCAGCCGGAATAAGAACATAGTCCATTTTTTCCGGTAACCGACTGATATCATTTTGATTAAGTTGTTTAAGCACCACAAGCAAGGGGTGCTTTCTCACGCGGCACTCTTCAATAATCAGGCGTAATTCTGCGCTAGGTTGTAACCAGCCCACGACGACATGAGCGTCTGGTTCACGATCGAGCATTTTTTCAAATTGGTTTAGCTGACAGCTGACGATGTTGTCGAATTCAGCCGCAAGCTGAGTGGTTAAACGCGCTAATTCTTCTACGCGGTCACTGCAAATAATAAGTGGAATTTTGGAGAGGTTGGTGTGCATGAACATTCCTTGTTGTGCTCTCTAATAATTAGAGACATAACAAGGAATGTGCCAACTGAGATTTGAGTTAGGTAAGCAATGATTTAGAGCAGTAGTTGGACCAAAACAGATACGCTTGTTCAAACGCTTGCTCAACATCGTTTGATTCGGCGAATAGTGTTGCCGCCATCGTTGATACTATGGTGTTAGCCATTAAATTAAGATCGCTTTGCTCGCTGCCAAACTGACATTGTTTAGGCAACGGAATGTCCGTGAGCATTCTCTCTACCCAATAATGCGACTCCACGCCGCGAGGTGTACTAACCCACACAGTTTGGCTGACCTTAGGGTTATATTCTGACTCGCCTGACTGGCCTTTAAACGACACCACGGCGTGGCTCGTCAAACCAATTTCACTTTCTACTTCGGCGTGCAACTGTTGAAACCCGGGATGAAAGCTGCCACGTAAGCCTAATTTAGCCCCGCCAGGATTGAGCGCTCTGACCACAGTGTTGATCGGTGTACGTAAACCATAACGATTCTTCCAACCAATCATGGTCTCTGCTTGTGGAGCAAAATGTTTAAGCGGGAGATAAGCAATACCTTTATTGTCGAGCAGTTGCTTCGCCTCATCCGGTGATTTGGCCAGTTGAATATCAAACGCCGCTAGATAGTCTTCGGCATGCAAACGGCCTGCAGGTCTATCGTGGTAACCGTGCAGCAAAACCTTGTAGCCATTATCGGCAAGTATCTTAGCCGCGAGCAAGTGCCAAGGCTGACCTGCACTGGTGCGCTTACCGGCGTAACACGGCCAATCAATATCGGCACCCAGATTGGGGACGCGTGACTGAAACGCTTTAACAAAGCCGGCGATTTCTTGCTTGGTTTCATTTTGTACCCGAATCAGCATCAACAGCATTGCCATCTGATCATCACCGCAGTGACCGTCAAGATATTCATCCATGACCTGGTAAGCTTGTTCAAACGTTAGCGGCTTACGTCCGCGTTCGCCACGCCCAACGGTGCGAATACATTCCAAAATTTTGCTCATACTGCCTCTTGAGAGATCACCGACTTTATCGTCCTGTTAAGTTCTTTGCGCAGTTTGACCACTTCGCCCAAGATAATCAATGCTGGACTGACACCTTTTAATTCAATGGCCTTCGCCGCTAGTGACCCCAAGCTAGAAACATGCACTTTTTGCTGGCGGCTACAGCCGTGAGTGATAATCGCCAGCGGAAAACTCGCATCCAGCCCTTGTGCCATCATGCCTTGCTGTATCTCTTCTGCTTTCTCTAAGCCCATATAAAAAACTAACGTCTGCCCAGCGTTAACCAGTTGCGACCAAGCAGGCAGTGCCCCTGTCACGACTTGCCCGGTGACAAAAGTGACACTTCTTGCTACTTGCCTGTGCGTCAACGGAATCATGGAGGAAGCTGCACAACCAATAGCCGCGGTAATACCGGGAATAACGTCAAACTCAATCTCGTGTTTGGCCAGCAGTAAGCCCTCTTCCCCACCGCGACCAAAGATAAAGGGGTCGCCGCCTTTTAAGCGTACTACTCGCTTACCGAGCCTGGCGTATTCAACCAGCATCTGACTGATCTCTTCTTGCTTTAAACTCGGCTTTCCACAACGTTTACCAACGTAAATCTGTTGGCAGCCGGGTTTGGCAAACTGCAAAATCTCTTGATTCACTAACCGGTCAAAGACAATAACCTCTGCTTGCTGAATCGCTTTCAGGGCTTTGATAGTCAATAATTCTGGATCATTGGGGCCAGCCCCCACCAGTTGCACCTTGCCATAGCGACTCGCGTTAGAGTGAGCCTCATCGTTGCTCGCGATGGAATGTTCAACATAGCGGTGGGAAATAAAACCAGCGCCACGTAAACCCAATTGTGAGCCTTCTTTGTTGGTCATGTCTGTTTTCATCACGCGCTCCTATTTTGCAACCAAAATGGTTTGTTGATGGCGGCTAATCAATTGCTCGACTTGTGGTAAGCATGAGCCACAGTTGGTGCCGCATTTCAGTTTGCTTTGAAGTTGATTGAGATTGCTGCAATTGCCGCTTTCAAGCTCGCGAACGATTTGTTTGTCATTGACTCGGAAACAGCTACAGATAAGCTCACTCGACTCTTGCTGCGCAGCAATGGCGAGTAGCGAAGAAAATCTCAGAGGTTTGCCGACCAATAACGCCAACTGTGACACATCAGTTACGATAGGCTGACCAGACACCATAAGTATCGAGCGAATGACTCGCTCTTCGCCCACCTCATCGTACCCAACTGTGAGCCAACCTGATGCAAGTTCAAGTACCACTTTGCGTTTATGCGGTGTTTCACCAAGGTCTTCCGAAACGCTGCGATCAAGGTTTTGTGTATCGGCAAAGCGCCAAACACCAATACGCTCTTCGCTTTGAAACGACTGATAGGCGAAGTTTCTCTCGACGAATCTTTCTCCCAAGTAAAGTCCGTAAGCTTTAACATCAACAGGACGGATAGCGACAGGCTGCGATTTAAATGCTGGCTGACCAGAATGCGGGTCGACCGTACGGCTTATTACAGCGTTAACCTGACTTTCGCGACCATACTCTCCTGCCCAGTGCATTGACATAAACAGTTGTCGTGTGCCAAGTCCATCATCAATCGCAGCTTTAGCCACAATGCTTCGCTCAGTAACTTCACCCGTTAGTGCAACTAACTCACCTTCTTTAATGCCCATATAAGCTGCGGAACGTTGACTCATGTATACCGTCGGCTCTGGCTCTGTCGCAGCAAGGTGAGAGATATAGCCTGTACGAGTCATAGTGTGCCACTGATCCCTCTGACGTCCAGAGTTAAGCCACCACACAGATTCGCTATTTTTGCTTGGGATAGCTGGGACCACAAAACGCGCTTTTCGGTCTGGGAAGCAAAACTGGCCGTCAGCCAAAGGTCGCTGACCGCCCCATTGAACTGGCTGCCAGTTGAGGTACTCTTCATCACTGATTTGCGCATACTCAGATAAGTCGAGCAGCCGTTCACTATTTTTATTGATGCCTGTCATGGCCGCATATTCTCGGAAAACATCTGCTTCCGTGGCGAAATCAAACGCGTTGGGCTTTTCCATCAATTGACACAGCTTCGCGCCTACATCACAAACCGCGCGCCAGTCCGATTTTGCCGCCCCTTTGCTCTCGATAAACTGACGTTGACGCGTGAGCATGCGCTCGGAGTTGGTCACCATACCTTGCTTCTCACCCCACCCTGCGGCTGGCAATAGCAAGTCGGCATACTGCGCGATGTCTGAATCTGACGTCACGTCGGAGACGATCACCAGCGGACATTTTTCTAAGGCTCGTTTGACAAAGCTATTATCAGGCATCGAGACTACTGGATTGGTTGCCATAATCCAGATCACCTTGATATCTCCACGCTCTACCGCGTCAAACATTTCGACCGCTTTAAGACCTGGTGTTGTCGCTAAATTGTCGGTTTGCCAAAACTCACTCACCAGTTTGATAGACTCTTGGTCAAAGCCGCGATGCACCGCAAGTTGGTTGGCTAACCCGCCCACTTCTCGTCCTCCCATCGCATTAGGTTGGCCTGTGATGGAAAACGGCCCTGCGCCTTGATAGCCGAGTTTGCCAGTCGCTAGATGGGCATTAATGATTGCGTTGCCTTTGTCTGCCCCATATTGAGATTGGTTTACTCCCTGACAAAACAGAGTGATGGTTTTACGGGTGTTAGCAAACCAGCGATAAAAGGTTTTCAGTTGCTCTTGGCTAAGACCGAGCTGCTCACTCAAGCTATCTAAATCAAAATCCTGACTGCGCACCGCATCGCTCAGTGCTGAAAAACCACAGGTATGCTGCGCCACATAACCCTCATCGATGACACCTCGATCAAGGCAATATCTTAGTAAGCCATTGAACAGCGCCGTATCACCATCATTTGGGATGGCAAGATGAAGATCAGATTGCTGGGCGGTGACGGTTTCACGTGGGTCAATCACCACCATTCGAAGTTGTGGATTACGCTCGCGAGCTTGTTGAATGCGACGAAACAAGACAGGGTGAGTCCATGCGGTGTTTGCGCCACAAATAACAATGAGATCCGCATCATCGATGTCGTCATAATTCACCGGCACCACATCTTCACCAAATGCTCGATTGTGTGCCACAACCGCAGACGACATACACAGGCGAGAGTTAGTATCAATATTCGCGCTACCAACCACCCCTTTCATAAACTTATTCGCAACGTAGTAATCTTCCGTCAGGAGCTGACCTGAGACATACATAGCGGTTGAATTTGCTCCATGATGCACAATCGCGTCATGGTAAGCGGAGGCGATCATATCGGTGGCTTGTTGCCAAGTGATCTCTCTGCCATTTAGTTTTGGGTAGAGTAAACGAGAAGGCATCGCCAGACTTTGTGCCAGTGCCGAACCTTTGACACATAAAGCACCTTGATTGGCTGGATGGTGTTTGTCACCTTCGATTCCCAACGCGTTAACTTCTACTCCACAGCCAACGCCACAATATGGACACGCTGTTTTGGTACATTCCCTTGTCATCATTCACTCCTTGATACAAAAAGCCTCCCCCACTTTCTGAGTGAAGGAGGCTTCATTGCCTGTGACCTTGTTATAGATTCTGCTTTCGACCACCGTCGACAAGGGCTAAGGAGCAATTAGAATGCCAAATTAAAACACTCAATAAATTCATATAGATACATAAAATCATCAACTCTACATTGCACCAAATAGGTGCTCAAGCACACTAAATGCATCACTTTAATGAGATATATGAACACGCTGATGCTGCTATGTATAGAATTAAGAAAAACGGTAAGAATGGCGTAACCTTTGTGGATTTAGCCGCTGAATAAGCACAAGCAACATAAAGTGTAATAAACGACTTTACTCATACATTTTAATGACATAAAAAGCCCCGACCATTTCTGATCGGGGCTTAATTTATGGAGGCGCGTCCCGGAGTCGAACCGAGGTCCACGGATTTGCAATCCGCTGCATAGCCACTCTGCCAACGCGCCTTAAATTTTGTCTTTGAGTAAGATGGTGCCCCGGGCCG
>NZ_JXXV01000013.1 GCF_000967545.1 Vibrio galatheae
CCTTAACTGATCGGCATTACCTGATTAATCAGGGCTTTTACGCATTAGTTTATGGTTACTTAGCAAGGTAGTCTTTAATCGACTGTTCAATGCCTGATGCATCAAGCCCTAACTCTTGGTGAAGTTCATCTTGCGTGCCTTGGGCGATAAATTTATCAGGCAGGCCAAGATTGAGCACAGGCTTCAGGATTTTCTCTTTCATCATAAACTCAATCACCCCTGCGCCCGCACCGCCTGCGATGGCGTTCTCTTCGAGAGTCACAATTACATCATGCTCGGCTGTCAGTTGAGCTATCAACGCTTCGTCGAGTGGTTTGACAAAGCGCATATCAGCGACGGTTGCATTGAGTGATTCAGCCGCTTCTAGTGCATTGGCTAGGAAGGTACCAAAACTTAGAATAGCGACCTTTTCCCCTTGACGCACAACGCGCCCTTTGCCTATCTCAAGTGCAGTAAACTCTTGTTCTATCTCTGTTCCCATACCAGTACCGCGAGGGTAGCGAACCGCTGAAGGCCCTGTATGCGTATGACCTGTGTAGAGCATCTGGCGGCATTCGTTTTCATCGCTCGGCGCCATAATTACCATGTTCGGAATGCAGCGCATAAAGCTCAAGTCAAATGCCCCTTGGTGGGTTTGACCATCGGCACCGACCAACCCTGCCCGGTCAATGGCAAACATCACAGGTAAATCCATGATCGCAACATCGTGGATCAACTGGTCATATCCACGCTGCAAGAATGTGGAGTAAATCGCCACGATCGGATGTTGACCCGCGATAGCCATACCCGTTGCGAGAGTCACGGCGTGTTGTTCTGCGATAGCAACATCAAAATATTGTTTTGGATACTCTTTTGAAAAGCGCACCATGCCAGAGCCTTCGCGCATGGCAGGTGTTATTGCCATCAATTTAGGATCTTGCGCCGCCATATCACAGAGGAAATCGCCAAAGATTTTCGAATAGCTTGGTTTACCACCGCTGCTTTTCGGTAATGAAGTATGGCTAGGGTCAAATTTAGGTACGCCGTGATAGCCGATTGGATCTTTCTCGGCAGGCTCGTAGCCTTTGCCCTTCTTGGTCATGATATGCAAGAACTGCGGGCCTTTCAGCTCACGCATATTCTTTAACGTTTTGACCAGCTCATTGACGTCGTGACCATCGACGGGGCCGATATAGTTAAAGCCAAGCTCTTCAAACAAAGTGCCAGGGACTACCATACCTTTAAGGTGTTCTTCAGTGCGACGGACTAATTCTTTGATTGGTGGCACACCAGAGAGAACTTTTTTACCGCCTTCGCGAATGGAGGTATAAAGGCTACCTGATAGTACTTGAGCAAGGTGGTTATTCAGCGCGCCGACGTTCTCTGAAATCGACATCTCATTGTCATTAAGGATCACCAACATATCTGGGTGAACGTCACCAGCGTGGTTCATCGCTTCGAACGCCATGCCCGCGGTAATAGCACCGTCACCGATAACACTCACCACCTTGCGGTTTTTGTCTTCTTTACCTGCGCTGATCGCCATGCCGAGAGCAGCACTGATTGAAGTAGACGAGTGACCTACAGACAGCGTGTCGTATTCACTTTCTTCACGCCACGGGAATGGGTGAAGGCCGCCTTTTTGGCGAATGGTTGGCATTTGGTCGCGGCGACCAGTCAAGATTTTATGTGGATACGCTTGGTGGCCAACATCCCATACCAGTTGATCAAACGGAGTATTGTAGACGTAGTGTAGAGCAACAGTAAGCTCTACTGTACCAAGTCCAGATGCTAAGTGACCACTCGATTGACTGACCGAGTTTAATAAATAGGTGCGTAGTTCATCACACAGTTGTGGCAGTACTTCCTTAGGAAGGCTACGTAGCTCATCAGGTGTATCTGCTAAAGCCAGTGTTGGATATTTCGAAATATCAAGAGTCATATAAAATGCGCGCTTATAGTGTTAGTTCTTGCGCTCGATGACATATCGGGCGAACTCTTCGAGTAACTCTGTATTGTATGGGATTGCTGCTAATGCTTGAAGAGCTTCATTTAACAGAGTGTGAGCTTTGTTGATAGCGCCATCCAAACCTAGCAGAGCTGGATAGGTGCTTTTGTTTAATTCTTGGTCAGAACCTTGTGGTTTGCCTAAGGTTTCAGTATCACTGATGATATCCAAAATATCGTCTTGAACCTGAAACGCAAGGCCAACCGCATCGGCAAATTTATCCAACTGCGGCATCACTTCTAAGCCTTTGTTGCCTGCCGACAATGCGCCAAGGCGAATGGCAGATTTCATCAGAGCACCGGTCTTGTTTCGGTGAATATCTTCCAACTCTTCAAGTGATACTTGCTTATTCTCAGCCGCGAGATCTAACGCTTGCCCCATACACATGCCGTTGGCACCGGACGCATCGGCGAGCACTCTGACCATTTTAATTCGATGATTTTCTGCCGCTGGGTTTAATGGTCCATCGGCTAAAATCGTAAAGGCCAAGGTTTGCAAAGCGTCACCGGTCAAAATGGCAGTCGCTTCATCAAATTTGATGTGGCATGTCGGTTTGCCGCGTCGCAGTTCATCGTCGTCCATAGCGGGTAGGTCGTCGTGGATAAGCGAATAAGCATGAATACACTCAACGGCAGACGCCGGAGTATCGAGATCTTCTAATTCGCAACCCAGCATCTGACCTGTAATGTAGACAAGAAACGGACGCGCGCGTTTCCCTCCCAGTAACAACCCATAGCGCATCGCTTCGATGAGGGGCAGGTTTTGGTGCGGGAGTGCTTGCAGCCAGTGTTCAAGCTGAGCATTATTGCGCTGTTGGAGTGAGGTTAATGCCTCATGCATGACAGACATCTTCTATAAACTATTCTTCAGGCTGGTCGTTAAATTCGGTGAGCGGAGATTGGTCATCATTCTGCAATAAAATACTGACACGCTGCTCTGCGTCACTTAACTTAATTTGCCCAGAACGAGCAAGAGCAATACCGCGCTCAAATTTTTTAAGCGCATCTTCCAGTGCCAAATCACCATTTTCGAGGTTTTCAACAATCGCATCGAGTTCTTCAATGGTCGCTTCGAAGGTCATGTTTTCAGGTTTCTTGCTCGCCATAACTTTTCTACGTTGACAAAGATGGACGAAAGTTACCTTAGCCGATAATGATGGTCAAATTTAACCGAGTAAAATTGTCAGAAAAATCGAGCTTTGACGGCGCTATTTTACCCACAAACTTGATTTGAGGCTAAAGTCTAGTAGATGTTGAGTACGCAATATCTATATTTATGTGAGTACAGTACCAATAAAACACTAAAGATCTTAAGATGTTGCCGATATAATTTGTTAGAAGCTTATAGATAGCATGAGGAGTGCTCTGTGGATTTAGCGACGCTGTTAGGACTGATTGGCGGTTTTGCTTTCGTTATCATGGCAATGGTTCTGGGCGGAAGCATCATGATGTTCATCGACGTTACGTCGATTTTGATCGTGGTGGGTGGCTCTACGTTCGTCGTGCTGATGAAGTTCACGATGGGGCAATTCTTTGGTGCAGCGAAAATCGCGGGTAAAGCTTTCATGTTTAAGACAGATGAGCCCGAAGATCTGATCGCAAAAGTGGTGGAAATGGCTGATGCTGCGCGCAAAGGTGGTTTTCTGGCTTTAGAAGAGATGGAAATCACCAATAGCTTTATGCAGAAAGGCATTGACCTGCTGGTGGATGGTCATGATGCGGACGTAGTGCGCGCTGCATTGCAAAAAGATATCGCCTTAACCGACGAACGTCATGATTTTGGTTCTAGCGTATTTCGGGCGTTTGGTGACGTTGCGCCTGCGATGGGGATGATCGGTACATTAGTTGGTCTCGTTGCTATGCTTTCGAACATGGACGATCCAAAGGCAATCGGTCCTGCGATGGCGGTTGCTTTGTTAACCACGCTTTATGGCGCGGTGTTATCAAACATGTTGTTCTTCCCGATTGCGGATAAGCTTTCCCTACGTCGTGAACAAGAGAAGCTCAATCGACGCTTAATCATGGATGGTGTGCTAGCCATTCAAGATGGTCAAAATCCACGTGTTATCGATAGTTATCTGAAGAATTACCTCAATGAAGGTAAACGTGCGTTAGATGTAGACAACGAGTAAGGTCGCGGATATGGAAGAAGAAAAAGCCAAATGTCCGCCCCCCGGTCTTCCATTATGGATGGGGACCTTCGCAGACTTGATGTCACTATTGATGTGTTTCTTCGTACTGCTGTTGTCGTTTTCAGAGATGGACGTACTTAAGTTCAAGCAAATCGCCGGTTCAATGAAGTTTGCCTTCGGGGTGCAAAACCGACTTGAAGTGAAAGACATCCCTAAAGGGACCAGTATTATTGCCCAAGAGTTTAGACCTGGTCGACCAGAGCCCACGCCGATTGATGTCATTATGCAGCAGACCATAGATATCACTCAGCAGACGTTAGAGTTTCATGAAGGTGAATCTGATCGCGCTGGTGGGACACAACGTGACCAAGGCGCTCTCACGGGCGGCCAGTCTCCAGATACTGCAACGCAGAATAATCAAAACTCTGAGTCAGAGAATCAACAGCAGCAAGCGGCTGAAATGTCTCAAGAGCTTGAAACTTTGATGGAGAGCATCAAAAAAGCGCTCGAACGAGAGATTGAACAAGGGGCGATTGAAGTCGAAAACCTTGGTCAACAAATCGATATTCGTATTCGAGAGAAAGGCGCATTTCCTGAAGGTTCCGCGTTCTTACAACCTAAGTTTCGTCCTTTGGTGCGTCAAATCGCTGATTTGGTGAAAGATATTCCGGGTATGGTTCGAGTTTCCGGTCACACCGATAATCAACGTTTAGATTCAGAACTTTATCGTTCCAACTGGGATCTGTCGGCGCAGCGTGCTGTTTCAGTCGCACAAGAGATGGAAAAAGTACGTGGGTTTGATCATCAAAGACTGCGTGTTCGAGGCATGGCAGATACCGACCCGTTAGGGCCAAATGATACTGAAGCTCAACGTTCGAGAAACCGTCGGGTGGAAATCAGTATCATGCAGGGCGAAGCGCTACTCAGCGACGAAGTACCAGCAGTACAATAAATTGAATATAAAGACGAGCCGAAATGCTCGTCTTTTTTATGTTCAGTGCTTCATGTATAATCTTGCGCCCTTAGAGGCAGCTGTTTGTTAAACAGACCTGCTACGCTCTCTAGAGCATGAAAATAGCGTAACAGTTAACTTGTGAAGTGAATTATGAAATTTATCGTCAAGCCCCATCCAGAAATTTTTGTAAAAAGTGAGTCTGTGCGTAAGCGCTTCACAAAGATTCTTGAGTGCAACATCCGCAACATTATCAAGAGTCGTACAGAGTCTGTGGCTGTTTTCAACCGTCGTGACCATATCGAAGTGACGGCGGAAACGGATCAATTCTACAAAGAGACCATTGAGGTCTTAACTCACACTCCTGGGATTCACCACGTCCTTGAAGTGCAGCAATCTGAATTTAAAGATCTCCACGATATCTTCGAGCAGGTATTAGAGCTTAACCGCCCACATCTGGAAGGTAAGACCTTTGTGGTACGTGCTAAGCGTCGTGGTAAGCATGATTTCACTTCGATTGAACTGGAGCGCTACGTGGGTGGCGGTCTTAATCAGGCGATCGAAACGGCCAGTGTGAAACTGCGCAATCCAGATGTTACGGTTAAAGTGGAAGTGGCCAACGAGAAGCTCAACCAAGTGATTCGACGTTACAAAGGTCTTGGTGGCTTCCCTCTTGGTACGCAAGAAGATGTGCTAAGTTTGATCTCTGGTGGTTTCGACTCAGGGGTCTCTAGCTACTTGCACATCAAGCGTGGCTCAAAAGTTCATTACTGTTTCTTTAATCTTGGCGGTCCTGCACACGAAATTGGTGTTAAGCAAGTGTCGTATTACCTATGGAACAAGTATGGTTCGTCCGCCAAAGTACGCTTTATTTCGGTAGACTTTGAACCTGTTGTGGCTGAGATTCTTGAGAAAGTCGATGATGGCCAGATGGGCGTTATCTTGAAGCGTATGTTTATGCGCGCTGCAGGCATGGTGGCAGAGAAGTTTAAGATTGAAGCATTAGTAACAGGTGAAGCGTTGGGGCAGGTATCAAGCCAAACGTTGACCAACTTACGTCATATCGATAACGTGACGGATACTTTGATTCTGCGCCCGCTGATTAACTGGGACAAAGAAGATATTATTAACCTAGCGCGTGATATCGGTACTGAAGACTTCGCTAAAACCATGCCAGAGTACTGCGGTGTAATCTCGAAGAAACCAACGGTAAAAGCTGTTAAAGCTAAACTCGAAGCGGAAGAAGACAAGTTCGACTTCTCTATTCTAGAGCAGGTGGTTCGCGATGCGCGTATCATGGATATTCGTGATATCGCCAAAGAGACGGCACAAGCCGCGCCAGAGGTAGAACAAGTTCAGGCAGTTGAAGAGCACGCTGTCGTACTTGATATTCGTAGCCCTGAAGAAGAAGACGATAATCCGTTAGAGATCGACGGTGTTGAAGTTAAGCATATCCCATTCTTCAAGCTCGGTACTCAGTTTGGCGATTTAGACCAGTCTAAGTCTTACCTACTTTATTGTGACCGTGGTGTAATGAGCCGTCTTCAGGCACTTTACCTACAAGAGCAGGGCTTCAGCAATGTTAAAGTTTACCGCCCTTAGTCGTAACCCTCACTGGTAAGATAGCAAGCGCAAATCGTTGTTCGATTTGCGCTTTTTTTGTCTATTGCACGCTAAATTTAACGAAATTCGCGATCTGCACATTTTGCTGAGAATATACACCATTCAAAAATTAAGGGCTCTTGATTTTGTGATCTATATCACGATTTTGGTTGGTGATAATTATTACATTTGTTTGTCTTTTCCGAAACACTACATTTTTCACTTTGATTTATATCTATCATTATTCCTGTATTACCAACTAGTTATCATGTAGCACGTGGCTTGTGTTTGCGTTTCCTAACACTGCTTGATGTCGATTGCTTTCATTATTGGAAGGTTAGTTTTCAAGTTCGAGTGATGAGGTTTTGCTTTGAACTGCTCATAATGCGCCGGATGTAACAATGTATTTCAAAGCGTAACAATAAACTCACACTAAGAGTGTGGTTTAATCCTCATCTCAATCGTGTTTATTTCTCTCTGATACCAACGTTACTCATGCTCAACACATAAACATTCTAATGACTATAACAACTGGTTCTATGTATCTTCATTGCAACCAGACAACCATCGAGAAAGTTAATGGAAGCCTCAAGATATAAACGCATCTTGTCTAGGGGGAGTTTGGCGTCCGTCATACTTATGCTCTCAGGATGTAATTCTGCGCTACTTGACCCGAAAGGTATTATTGGTATCCAAGAAAAAGAGCTGATCATTACAGCTCTGTTGCTGATGCTAATCGTTGTGATCCCTGTGATTCTAATGACAATTTATTTTGCTTACCGATACCGAGCAAGTAACACCGACGTCGAGTACGCTCCAGAATGGTCGCATTCGACCAAAATCGAAGTGGTGGTATGGACAATTCCAATCATCATTATTGCCATTCTTGCCACCATCACTTGGCGTTCTACTCACGAGCTAGAGCCATCCAAAGCCATAGTGAGTGACGTAAAACCGATGACGATTGAAGTGGTCTCGCTTGATTGGAAATGGTTATTCATCTATCCAGAACACAATATAGCGACTGTGAACTATGTTGCGTTTCCAAAAGACGTACCTGTGACCTTTAAGATCACCTCCGACAACATCATGAACGCGTTCTTTATCCCGCGCTTAGGTTCTCAGATCTACGCGATGCCTGGGATGGTGACTAAATTAAATTTGATCGCTAACCACGAAGGGGACTACAAGGGGATAGCATCGAACTACAGTGGCGAGGGTTTTTCGCAGATGAAGTTCACCGCATCGGCTATGCCAGATCGCGCTGCATTCCTTAATTGGGTGCAAAAAGTAAAAGCGAGTCCTGACCGAATTGAAGACTGGGAGCAATACAGCTCGTTGGCTGAGCCAAGCGTTGCTGCACCGGTCACTTTATTCTCAAGTATTCCTCCGTTTCTGTTCAGCAACATCGTGACCCAGCATCCGGGTTCCATGAATTGTTTGTCTGACAATCAAGGATAATCAAATGTTTGGAAGATTAACTCTGGATTCAATTCCATACCATGAGCCGATTATCATCATTACGCTTGCTATCGTAGCTCTAGTGGGATTAGCCGTAGTGACTGCCGTGACCAAAGCAGGAAAATGGCAATATCTATGGAATGAATGGTTTACTTCGGTAGATCACAAAAAACTTGGCTTCATGTACATTGCCGTCGCTATGTTGATGCTTGTGCGTGGTTTTGCTGACGCTGTAATGATGCGTAGCCAACAATTGCTTTCTTCTGCGGGCGAAGCGGGCTATTTGCCGCCGCATCACTACGATCAAATCTTTACCGCGCATGGCGTGATCATGATTTTTTTCGTCGCGATGCCACTTGTGATTGGCCTAATGAATATCATAGTACCTCTGCAAATCGGTGCTCGTGATGTGGCTTTCCCATATTTGAATAACTTGAGCTTTTGGTTGTTTGTGGTCGGCGTAATTTTGACCAACATGTCTTTAGGCTTGGGTGAGTTTGGCCGTACTGGATGGTTGGCCTATCCACCTCTGTCAGGCATTGAGGCAAGCCCAGGAGTCGGGGTCGATTACTGGATATGGGCGCTGCAAATCTCCGGTGTAGGTACCACGCTGACAGGTGTGAACTTCTTTGCAACGATTTTACGTATGCGCACACCGTCAATGCCATTGATGAAGATGCCAGTATTCACTTGGGCGTCACTGTGTGCCAACATCCTGATCATTATCTCGTTCCCAATTTTGACTGTGACTATCGCGTTGCTTACGTTAGATCGTTACTTGGGTATGCATTTCTTTACCAATGATCTTGGCGGCAACGTAATGATGTACGTCAACTTGATTTGGGCTTGGGGTCACCCTGAAGTTTACATCTTAGTGCTTCCTGTTTTTGGTGTGTTCTCAGAGGTAACAGCGACGTTCTCACGTAAAAAGCTGTTTGGTTATACCTCGCTAGTTTGGGCTACGATTGCTATCACTATCTTGGCTTTCGTTGTTTGGTTACACCACTTCTTTACTATGGGCTCGGGCGCAAACGTCAATGCTTTCTTTGGTATAGCGACAATGATCATTTCAATCCCGACTGGGGTGAAGATCTTCAACTGGCTGTTCACCATGTACAAAGGCCGTATTCGCTTTACTACGCCAATGTTATGGACGGTGGGTTTCTTAATTACCTTCACTGTTGGTGGTATGACAGGCGTATTGATGGCGGTGCCGGGAGCAGACTTTGTTCTGCACAACTCAGTATTTCTAATTGCCCATTTTCACAACGTGATTATCGGTGGTGTCGTGTTCGGCTGTTTTGCTGCTCTGACTTACTGGTTCCCTAAAGCGACCGGTTTCACCATGGATGAAACTTGGGGCAAACGCGCTTTTTACCTGTGGATTATTGGTTTCTTGATGGCGTTCCTACCGCTTTACGCGCTGGGCTTTATGGGCATGACCCGTCGTTTAAGTCAAGACATCAACCCCGAGTTTTTCCCTCTGCTATCCGTCGCAGCTGCGGGAACGGTAGTGATTGCTTTGGGCATCTTGTCTCAATTTATCCAAATCTATGTGAGTATCCGTGACCGTGAACAAAATCGCGATCTAACGGGTGACCCGTGGGGAGGCCGCACTTTGGAATGGGCAACGTCTTCACCTCCGCCGTTCTACAACTTTGCTCATCTGCCAAAAGGCGATGTACTGGACGCATTTTGGTACCAGAAGCAAAGTGGTGAGTTCGATCCTATGAAAGCTGTCGATTACGAACGAATCCATATGCCGAAGAACACGCCAACAGGTATGTATGTGTCGGCTTGGGCTCTTGTTTTTGGCTTTGCGATGATCTGGTACATCTGGTGGCTCGCCGCTGCAAGCTTAGTGGGTATCGTTGTCACCTGCATTCAACACAGCTACAACGAAGATGTGGATTATTACGTCGAAGTGGAAGAGATCAAAGCGATAGAGGCTGCGCGCCAAGCTGAGTTGAAAGAAGCGAAGAAAGGAACTGTGAAAGATAACCAAAATAGCGATGATCTGGAGGTGACCTATGCAAACTAATGTCGCTGCTCATCATGACCATGATCACCACCATGACACGAATGGCAACAAGCTGTTTGGTTTCTGGGTTTACCTGATGAGTGACTGTGTATTGTTTGCGACTTTGTTCGCGACATACGCTGTGTTATCGAGTAACTCGATAGCAGGTCCTACAGGTAAAGAGATCTTCGAACTGCCGTTTGTGTTTGTTGAAACCATGCTGCTGCTTTTCAGTAGTATCACATTCGGTTTTGGCATTATCGCGATGAAACGTAACGATGTAGCGGGTCTCAAACGTTGGATGCTAGTGACGTTTGCGCTTGGTCTTGGCTTTATCTGCATGGAAGTTTACGAGTTCCATCACCTGATTGAAGAAGGCTATGGCCCGCAAACCAGTGCATTCCTATCAGCATTCTTTACGCTGGTTGGAACGCACGGCCTACATGTGACTTTTGGTCTGATTTGGTTAGCGGTGGCTTATCATCAGCTTTCTACTAAAGGTCTGAACGACAATATGGCGATGCGTTTTAACTGCTTGAGCCTGTTCTGGCACTTTCTCGATATTGTTTGGATTTGTGTCTTTACCATTGTGTACTTAATGGGGGTTATGTAATGGGCCAACATGTTGAAAGCAGCGCAGCGGATTACGTAAAAGGCTTCGTCGCGTCGCTGATCTTAACTGTGATTCCTTTCTATTTCGTTTGGACGAAGGTACTGCCAGCAAACGCAACCTATGTGGTGATGTTTACCTGTGCTTTAGTACAGATTTTTGTGCACTTTAAGTATTTCCTTCATATGGAAGCAAAAACGTCAGACGGACGTTGGAACTTAGTCTCACTGATGTTTACTGCCATAGTTGTGCTGATTTTGATCGCGGGTTCGATCTGGATTATCTATAACATGAACGTCAACATGAGACTTTAGTCATGGCGACGCTGAAAAGTTATTTGTCTATCACTAAACCGGGCATTATTTTCGGCAACTTGATATCGGTCGCGGCGGGTTTTTTCCTCGCCGCAAAATCTGAGCCTGCGAGCCTGTTGTTGTTTTTGACAACATTGGCAGGTGTGGGGTTGGTGATTGCTTCAGGTTGTGTGGTGAACAATATTTTTGACCGCGATATAGACCAAAAGATGGCACGTACGCAAAATCGAGAACTGGCCAAAGGCAACATCAATATTGATATTGCCTTTGTTTACGCCTTGGTGATGTTATTGGTGGGAACGGCAATGCTGTTCCAATTAGCCAATCCACTTTCGGCGGTCGTGGTACTGCTTGGTTATGTTTACTACGTGTTCTTCTACACCATGTGGTACAAGCGTAACTCGGTCTATGGAACGCTGGTTGGGAGTATTTCTGGTGCTGTACCACCACTGGTGGGCTATCTGGCAGTGACTAATTTTATTAGTCTCGAGGCCATTTTGCTGTTTACCATGTTCTGCTTATGGCAAATGCCGCACTCGTACGCGATTGCTATGTTCCGTATGCAAGATTATCGAGATGCCGGGATTCCAGTTCTACCTGTTAAAGAGGGCATTCATAAAGCTCACCGACATATGAAAGCTTATGTGGTCGCATTTAGCCTAGTTTCATTGAGTTTATTTTTACTTGGTGAGGCGGGTTTTGAATATCTTGCAGTGGCTGCTTTAGTCTGCTTTATGTGGACCAAAGTGACTTTCCGTACGATAGATGACAGCAATTACCTAGTATGGTCAAAATCGGTGTTTAAAGTCTCATTGCTGGTGGTGATGGGGATAAGTGGCGTTCTTGGTTTTGAACTACTGCCCGCGATTATCTAATCACAACTAAAACAGACCGTTGATTCGGTTCAATAAACGTCACTCTTTGCTGTGAACAGGAATTGTTAGCCAGCGAGTAAGGAGTGACGTTTTTGTATTTTCTATATCCAAGACATAAAAAAACACCGCCATATAGGCGGTGCTAAAAAATTTGACAGACAGGTCAAAATAAATACAGGAAGTAGATGTTTCGTTTCTCATCGAAACCAAACTGGTAGAAACCTACCGAACTCGAAATACGAGTTTGCAAACACAACATCGCAATAAGTGGTCAATTGATTTAAAGGAAAATCAAGCCGTTCTGACTTCTTATTGCGGGGTGAAATATAGAATTTCTCTGGTCGTCAGACAATCGACATTTTATAATGTTTCAGATAAAAAAAACTAATCCAATTTAGAGTAGGTTACTATGTCTAGACGATTGCCTCCTTTGAACTCATTAAAAGTGTTTGAAGCAGCAGCCCGACATTTGAGCTTTACCCGCGCAGCGGAAGAGTTGTTTGTGACTCAGGCTGCCGTCAGTCATCAGATCAAAGCGCTAGAAGAATTCCTTGGCTTAAAACTGTTTCGACGCCGAAATCGTTCTCTACTCCTGACCGAAGAAGGTCAGAGTTATTTTCTTGATATAAAAGACATTTTCACTTCACTGGCAGAAGCGACTGATAAAGTGCTTGAGCGCAGTGAAAAAGGTGCCTTGACTATCAGTTTACCGCCAAGCTTCGCTATCCAGTGGCTCGTCCCTCGCTTAGCTGACTTTAATCAGCAAGAGCCGGACATAGACGTGCGTATCAAGGCAGTGGATATGGATGAAGGTTCGCTGACGGACGATGTCGATGTGGCTATCTACTATGGGCGAGGAAACTGGCCTGGTTTACGGGCCGATAAACTCTATCAAGAATTTTTGATCCCTCTCTGTTCGCCTTCATTGCTGCTGGGCAGTAAACCATTAGAAACTCTAAGTGATTTAAGCAAGCATACGCTTCTCCATGACACCTCACGTAAAGATTGGAAACAGTTTGCCAAACAAAATGGCATTGAAGGCGTGAATGTTAACCACGGCCCGATATTTAGTCACTCGACTATGGTACTTCAGGCTGCCGCTCATGGTCAGGGAGTCGCTTTGGGTAACAATGTACTGGCTCAGCCGGAGTTAGAAGCCGGGCGTTTGATCGCACCGTTTGACGAAGTGTTGTTATCTAAAAATGCTTTTTACGTTGTTTGTCACGACAAGCAAGCCGATATGGGACGTATCGCCACGTTCCGCGATTGGATGTTAGCGAAAGCGCAAAGTGAACAAGAGGAATTATTGGATGACTGATTATTTGATTGATGGTGAACAACATAATCCTTTGTTTATTTTTGCTCACGGCGCAGGGGCTGGCATGGACCATAGCTTTATGGAGGCTGTGGCTAAAGGTTTGGCGACTAAGGGCATTCAAGTTGTACGTTTTAACTTTCCCTATATGGTCAAACGCGCTCAAGATGGCAAGAAGCGCCCACCAGACAGAGCGCCAAAACTGTTGGAAGCGTATCAATCGGTTATCGAAGAGATAAGCCCGTCTGGTCGAGTAGTTATCGGTGGTAAGTCGATGGGGGGACGTATGGCGAGCTTGCTGGCCAATGAAGACAACGTTGCCGCAGTGGCGTGTTTAGGTTTTCCGTTTCATCCACCAGGCAAACCCGAAAACTTTAAAGGCGCACATCTGGCTGAGTTAGCGAAACCATGTCTTATTTTGCAAGGTGAGCGCGATACCTTTGGCAATAAAGAAGAGTTTGAGCATTTTGAGCTATCACCTGCCGTTGAGGTCAAGTTTATTGCTGATGGTGATCATAGCTTCAAACCACGTAAACGTTCAGGACACACTGAATCAGGCAACATTGCCTACGCGGTCGAACATCTTGCCAAATTTATTCTAGGGGTGTCTGATGATCAGTAAACAATGGCTAACTATTGGTGGTGCGGCTTGTGGTGTTGGCGTCGCTTTAGGGGCCTTTGCGGCTCATGGCTTAAAGAAGATTTTGTCGCCGTATTTGATTGAGGTTTTTGCTACTGGAGTTCAATACCAGTTTATTCACGGCATCGCTATTTTGCTTTGTGGCGTTTTACTGCAGTTAAAATTGCCACTTAAGTCACAAAAATATTTCTCCCTCGCGGCAGTTTGCTTTATCATCGGCATCTTTTGTTTTAGCGGCAGTCTTTACGCCTTAGCACTAACAGGAATCAAATGGTTTGGTCCTATCACACCATTTGGCGGTTTAACATTTATGCTAGGTTGGGGATTGTTCGTTTACGCAGCACTACAGGTTAAAGAGGTGAATCAGTGAAACAGTTAATGCTCTACTGCCGCAGCGGCTTTGAAAAAGAGTGTGCCGGTGAAATTCAGGATCGTGCAACTCAGCTAGAAGTATTTGGTTTCCCACGCCTTAAAAAGAACACAGGTTATGTGCTGTTTGAGTGTTACCAAGACGGGGATGCACAAAAACTTGTTAAAGAGCTCGATTTTAAATCCTTGATTTTTGCTCGCCAAATCTTCGCCGTTGCGGCTGAAATACAAGAATTGCCACGCGAAGATCGCATTTCACCGATTCTCCATGATTTAAGCTTTGTCGATAGTATGCCGCGTTGTGGTGACATTCGTATCGAAACGCCCGACACCAATGAGGCGAAAGAACTGCTTAAGTTTTGCCGTAAGTTTACTGTACCTATGCGCCAAGCACTGCGTGGGAAAGGGATTCTGCTGGGCAAAGACAATCCGAAAAAGCCCGTTCTGCATATCTGCTTTGTCGGCCCGACTCACTGCTTTATTGGCTACTCACTGCCAAATAATAACTCCCAGTTCTTTATGGGTATCCCGCGTCTCAAGTTTCCTGCCGATGCACCAAGCCGTTCGACACTCAAGCTAGAAGAAGCGTTTCACGTATTTATTCCTCGTGAAGAGTGGGATGAGCGACTTGCACCGGGGATGTGGGGTGTAGACTTGGGCGCATGTCCCGGTGGTTGGACGTACCAACTGGTTAAACGTTCGATGTTCGTTCATTCTGTCGACAACGGTATGATGGCAGATAGCTTAATGGAAACTGGTCAGGTTAAACACCACCAAGAAGATGGTTTCAAATTTGAGCCAGCGCGCAAGAACGTGACTTGGTTAGTGTGTGACATGATTGAAAAACCTTCCCGCGTTGCTCAATTGATGGGTGAGTGGATCATTAGTGGCTGGGCAAAAGAAGCAATATTTAACCTAAAATTACCAATGAAAGGCCGTTACGACGAAGTGCTGGAAGATATTGAAAACCTGAAAGTCTTCCTTAAAGAGCATGATGTTAAGTTCAAGCTGCAGGCGAAACATTTGTATCACGACCGCGAAGAGATTACGGTTCATGTTCAGTGTCTATCGAACATCTCACCGCACTAATGTGAAGAAAAAGGCTCTGAATTCAGAGCCTTTTTTCATTGCCGCAAGGAATATTATTCAGCTTCGTTGGGGCCGTTATACCGTAAATCCTGCAGGTTAAACCCGAGTTCAATATCACTCTTTAGGGATGCAATAGATTTGCACTTTCGCGCTGCGTTAATGTGCTCATCCAACTTTTTACGATATTTTGCTGGCAAGGCATCACTGGCAAAGGCTTGTTCAATGTCGCTAAACTGAGTCAGTATCTCTTTGGCTGCTTTTGGGCCAATACCAGGTACACCCGGAACTTGACTTGAGCTGATCCCGGTTAAGCCCCAATAGTCGCCTAACTGCTCTGGCTTCACGCCAAACTCTGCGTCAATAAACGGGGCGTCTAGCCAGCGATGTTGAAAATAATCTCGAATTTGCAAAGTGGGAGAGAGTAGCTGACAGTAACCTTTGTCAGTTGAAATGATCGTCACTTTCTCTCCATGCCCTGCTACTTTGGTCGCTAAGGTGGCGACTAAATCATCGGCTTCATCACCGTCGGAAAGCAGAGAATCAATTCCCAGCTTCCACCATGCATCCTGAATGGACTCCAGCCCTTGCATCAGAGGTTCTGGCATAGGTTTACGATTTTGTTTGTATTCGGGCAATATATCAGCGCGCCAACCTCGCTCCTGCAGGTGATGATCAAACACTGCAATAATATGTGTAGGTTGTGATTCTGAGATGATGCGATTGAGGGTTCGGGTCGTCGTGGTTATCGTTCTTGCTATATCGCTTGGGTCAGGTTGCGCCGAATGCACACGCCGAATCAGATTAAGAGCATCGATGATAACAAGATGAATAGACATATAAATCAAAAAATAAGGGCTTGAAGCCCTTATTGTATAGATTGAAATTGAGATTACCAGCAACTAGCTGTCAGTCTTAATTTGGTAACAAGGTTCATAAGCGTTACCACCAGGCAGTTTCATGCGATCTTGCTTAACAAAGTCTTTAAGCAACAAATCCATTTTTTTCATAAGGCTTGCGTCACCATCAAGAATAAATGGACCATGGCTTTCTATCTCATGAATACCCTCAGCTTTGACGTTACCTGCAACAATACCAGAGAAAGCTCGGCGCAATGCCGCTGCGAGATTTTCGGCTGGCTGATCTAAATGTAAATCGAGACTGGCCATATTTTCGTGGGTCGGCTCAAACGGCAATTGGAAGTCTGACTCAATTTTGAGTGACCAGTTGAAACTGTAGGCGTCACCGGTTTCTTTGCGATACTGACGCACATCAGTCATGCTTTGTTTCATGATCTGCGCGACTTTTGCCGGATCATCCACCACAATTTGGTAGTGTTTTTGCGCAGCGTTACCGAGTGTTTCACCAATGAAGCGGTCGATTGAGCGGAAGTACTCTTCACTCTCTTTCGGGCCGGTTAAAACGATTTGCAGTGGTTGGTCGGCATTATCAGGATGCATCATGATGCCGAGAATATACAACAGCTCTTCAGCGGTACCTGGTCCGCCCGGGAAAATAACGATTCCGTGCGCCATGCGAACAAAGGCTTCAAGACGTTTCTCGATATCTGGCATGATCACCAGTTCGTTAACGATAGGGTTTGGTGGCTCAGCCGCGATAATTGACGGCTCGGTTAAACCTAAATAGCGTTGATCATAGTAACGCTGTTTGGCATGGCCAATCGCTGCCCCTTTCATTGGGCCTTCCATAGCTCCGGGACCGCAACCGGTACAGATATTGAGTTCACGCAAGCCGAGCTCGTTGCCGACTTCGCGAGTGTATTGATATTCAACTGGATTGATTGAATGACCGCCCCAGCAGACAACAAGATTCGGTTCGATACCTGGAGTTAAGGCTCCTGCATTACGCAGAATACCGAAAACTAAGTTAGTGATGTGGCTGGCGTTATTTAAATTTAGACGCTGGTTGTCCGCGAGATGCATATTGACGTATACAATATCTCGTAGCACCGAAAACAAGTGTTCCTGAATGCCCTTAATGATTTCTCCATCGACAAAGGCATGATCTGGCGGGTTGGTAAGTTCAAGCTTTATACCTCGCTCTCGGCGCACGACGTTGACATCAAAAGATTGGTATTTATCCAACAGTTCTTTAGAGTTGTCGGTGTGGCTACCTGAGTTAAGAACCGCAAGCGTACAGTTGCGGTAAAGCTGATAAAGATCACCAACAGCGGTTTTTTGAAGGCGCTCAACTTCAAGTTGAGAGAGCAAATCCATACTACCTGCTGGACTAATGTGAGTGATCATTGTGACCTCCTTGACGAAACAGCACTCAAAATAGAGTGAAATATCATTATTGTTATTGTCCGTATTTGCAGCTTACTATCGGTAATAAGCCAGTAACGGTTTATTAAGCTTAGCAGCTTTTGCTAGATAATAAACCTAACTAATTGATATCTATAGATCAATCACAGAACTGGAACATTGGGGAGAGTTTGAGAGGGGATTAACGCCACACGAGCTGGCTTTTGCCAAGTGTCTTCGCTTCATTGAGGCAAAGGTTCAGTCGCTCTAACACTTCTTCTGGCGTATCGGAGTCTTTAAACGCGGTACTGGCTGCCGATAGGGTAATGCTTAAGTGACGATCGCGGAACTTAAATGGTAATTTGGAAACCTGATTTTGAATCGATTGAATGACGTTGAAAGCATTGCTATCCGATAGCTCTGGTAACAACAGGATAAACTCTTCACCAGAGAAGCGAGCGACGGTATCGGTGTCGCGAATTTCTTTCTTAATGGTACGAGCAATAATTTTCAGCGCTTTGTCTCCCGCCGCATAACCAAAGCTATCATTGATCGTTTTAAATCCATCGATATCTAAAATCACTACGCGAAGGGTGTGCTGGGCTCGTATCCAGCGGCGATATTCAAGTTCAAGTCGATCGCCAAATGCGGCACGGTTGTAAACCTTGGTTAGTGGATCAAGCAGCATTCTTTGCGCTTGGTCTTCTAAACGACGTCGGTAGTCTTGCGTCACTTCGAATAGCGCTTCAAGCTGATTCTTGCCATATTCCATGCGATCAAGTAGCGCTTTTTCCCTTTCTTCGGCGTGCTTCAAGCGCTCAGACAATGAATTAAGCTGAATCATCAGTGGATCGACTTGTTCTTTGAGTGAATCAAGTGAGGTCGCGTCGGAAATTTTGTTTTGGGTATCAGCTAGCAGACCGTCGAGCTCACTGTTCATCTCTTGGCGATGGGCAAAATAGCTTTGTGATTGCTGCGCGTTTTGCGCTGAGCTTTTTAATGAAGACGATAGCGACGCGTTGACTTGCTCAAGAAATTGCTCTGAGGTTTTACGCTCAAAATGCGTCCCTTCGATGACTAACTTTAGCGTTTGTAGTGTGAGTTCTAACAGGACGTGGCTATTTACTCCAATCAGCAGTTTCGCTCGAATATCGGTGAGTAATTCGCCTGATTCACCTTCGAAATCGAGTTCGGTAATAAGGTGTTGCAGTTCTTCTGACAGGCGCAGCAGTAACTCGCGGTCAGAGCTGGCCGCAATCTGGTTAACGCTGTAGTCAGGGTTGGTGGTAATGATTTTGACAGAGCGTTCGTAAAGACTAAGCAGTCTCAGTGCCTGTTCGGCTCTTGGATGTTTGAGGCCATTGGAATAACTGAGTAGATCACGTAGATCACGCTTGATCTTTGCTGGCAGCCCAGTCAAGCGCAGCAGAGTTTCTCCACTGTGCTTTATTTGGGAGTCCAAATGTTCAGTTTGTTGTTCCATAGCCAAGCCTTGTTGTTTTAGCAGACGTTCTAATACCGCGAGTTTAGGTATTAAAGAGCTGACGTCTTGCTGCTGTTCTATAGCTTGTATCAGTTGTGTAAGTCCCGCTTGTAGACGCGGGTTTTCACATTTATAGGCACCACTTAACGAAGCGATCACACGCTGAAGTACCTTTTGTTCTCTATTAAATTTGAACGAGGTATCCCGTTGTGTCAATCGAACTTGTTCCAATTGAGATTTCAGGTTGTGCAGCTGAGACTGAAGATCTTGTTCGATAACGCCCATGAATAAACTTTAAAAAGGTTTAACTTATATTTAGTAATCTGTCGATAATATCAAATAAATCACAGGCGTCACGAGTTACTACGTTTGATTGATGAGCTTTTATTCATCTTTTAGCAGTTTTTTGATACCGTCCTCATTCTTGAAAGAAGAGTGGACTTTAATTAGCCCTTGGTTGATGGAATGTTTGCACGCTTTACGGATATTGCCTGTGGCAAGACTTGCGGCAGGCGCGTTTTCTATTGCGCGCAGGTAGACCCACTGACTCGAATGTTCTTTCATACTTAATGTGCGTGCGGTACTCGTCGCCATCAGCAGTACATCAATTAGTTCTTTGTCATTAACTGCGGTATAGGCCCTAGGTAGGAAAGGGTAATCTGCCATACCAATACGAATGATGCGGTTGAGTAGGCGCTCAGCTTCAAACTCTAGAATCCATTGCTGTATTTTTTCAAACAGGGCTTCTGGATCAGCATTGCGATCGCTATTGGGTTCGATATAAAGCAAGTTTGCATCAGAAAAGTGATAGATACGCGCAGGGCTTTCTACACGCTCTTTTAGATAGTTACCAAAGGCGCGCTCCAACTTCAAACCTTCTTGATAACCATGCTGTAGGTACATATTGCGCAAAAATGGTACATCAATCATGACGAAACGTAGTCGATCATTCAGTGGTTCATGGATCAGTTCACCGACGTGCCATTTCTCAAATTTATGACTGCTGGCTTCCAGTGAGGCCGGAAGTTTAGCGTTGAGCATGCGCAGGTTTTTTAGCCCTGAGCGAGAATGGGTATAAAGGTCGTCGTTAAGCTCATCTAACTCAACTTTCTGTACATTGATTACATGCCCACGGCGCATGATGAAAATAAATAGAATCGCGCACAGAACGAATAGCGTGAAGGTGATCTTCTGGAACTTACGATACTCAATTTGTGTATCTTCTAACTGCTTTTGTTGACCTGTTAAATGCAAGGTCTGTTCGACAAATTCTTTTTGCTGGCGGAACGCATCTTCGCTGATTGAGTCGAGCTCTCTCTGCTCTATGGTTGCCAGAGAATTGTACTGCTTAAGATAGTTAAGAGCCTGTGGGTAATCACGATTGAGCTCGTGCCCTAAATAAAGCATCTGGTAGGCTGATTTTTGCAAACTGATGTCTTGCAGTTGGGTCGCTATAGTCAGCGCAGCAGTGGCACTTGAAAGCACCTTTTGCGGTTGATCTTGATGACGCGCCAGACCAGCATCTAACAACAAGGCATAAGCTTTTAATCTTGGAATATCTGCGTATTGCAGTAGCTCTTGTGCGCGCTCTAGATATTGTTCTGCCAAGGTGTAATTGACAAGCTTGAGGTAAGTCGCGGCAAGTGAGATTCGTATATCAATCACGCTTTCGATATTGTTTTGAATTCGCTCGTGATCCATCGCATTGAAGTAGTGAACGAGGGCAAGATTGTATTTTCCTTGATAGAAATAAACATCGCCCATACGTTTTAGTAATTGAGCTAAGACAGGTGACTTCTCGTAGTTGTCATAAAAATCGGCTGCTTGTGAAAAGTGGTCGTTGGCTTTATCGAGTACTTTTCGCTCATAGAAAAGCTGACCTAGCAGACGGTTCACTTCAGCCAGTTGGCTCGCAGAGTCGGTTTCAATCGCTGTCCAGTAGCTGACAAGCAGTTCTGACAGCGCGCGGTTGTAATTTTTATTGGTTAGTAGATGGCGACCGAACGTTGCGTGGTACTCGATCAAGGTGTGAATCGACTTTGACTCATCTACGTACGGTTTGGCGTCAAGATAGAGTTGCTCGGTCAGTTCGATGTTGCCTGCTGCCGAAGCAATCTCAGCTTTAAGCATTGTTAGGCGATACTTTAGCCCACGAGAAAGCTGCTGTGGGTTATCAATCTGGCTGAACTCTTGTTCAATCTCTTGTGATTTTTGTTGCGCGGCTTCTACTTTACCATCGAGTTGCCAACGAAAACTGACCTCAATGAGCTTAAGATCAACCAACAGATACGGAAGATAATAGGTCTTAGCGATAGCTTTTGCGTCTTTAATTAAGTGCAGAGCTTCGAGTTTATTACCCAAGTTGAACTCTGCTCGGGCAAGAATGCGTAATGCATCTATGGTCCCGCCTGGCGTTCGAGTACGGGTATCGGCTTCATCGCGAGAAATGGCCGAAGGGCTTTTTTCGCTTTTATCGGTCAAAGTACGCTGGGCCAAATAGTCTGTAGCAAGCTGCTTGGCCTGCTGAGGTACAATATTGACCAAACTATTTGCTTCACTGAGCACAGGCGAAGAATACAAGGTATTGGCCCATAGTGGCGGACACAAAAGGAGTAACAACGCGCCCAAAATGCGCCCCCAGCGTAATTTTACCATTCGAGTCGATTTCCTATTGACGCGCCATACGTTGGTTATGGCTAGGTTGGCTATTTACATTAGAACGGTAAGGGTTGATATCTAACCCCCCGCGTCGAGTGTAACGCGCGTACACGGTCAATGACTCAGGCTGACAAAACTCCATAATGTCAGTAAAGATACGCTCGACACATTGTTCGTGGAACTCGTTATGTTCGCGGAACGACACGATATAGCGCAGTAAGGCTTCACGATCGATTTTGTTGCCTTTGTATTGGATCTCAACGCTGCCCCAATCTGGCTGATTGGTAATCAAGCAGTTCGACTTTAGCAAATGGCTGTGT
This sequence comes from Vibrio galatheae, assembly GCF_000967545.1. GTDB lineage: Bacteria > Pseudomonadota > Gammaproteobacteria > Enterobacterales > Vibrionaceae > Vibrio > Vibrio galatheae. Next base: position 22,088 of record NZ_JXXV01000013.1, read on the forward strand.
AAGCTTTCTTCAATAATCTCCCCATTTGCCGCCCCTTGGATTAAGGTGCGATCAAAATCGTAGCTTGAGATTGCAATATCTTGATCGTCAATACATTCACCGTCCATAGTCACAATTAGCGAGTCGGTGTAATCAACCACAGAGCGAACAGTAACAGCAACCGTTTCACCTGCGCATTGAGACAGATCTTTGACTAAGGTTTGCTCAACCTCATCCCAGGATGAAAAACGCGTTTGATTGAAGCTGTTGAGGTAGAGCTTGAATGACTTTGACTCAATGAGATTGGCGCTGGTGGCCGGAATCGATACTTCGCCAATAGCAACCTGAGGTAAGCCTTTTTCGTTTAACCACGAGAGTTCGTACAAGGTCCAGATATCACAGCCTTCAAATGGCAGTGTGTCGCCGAGATTTAAGTCATCTCGGTTTAGGCTACGAGGGACAGGTTGTAGCAAGCTTGAATCATATTGCGTCGCGTACTCTGTCTTTTGACCAAGAGTTAGGCCAGCCAGCTCTTTGGCATCGGAATATTTGCTCATATTTTTGTTCGTTTTCTATTAGAATGTCGAGAATTTTACGCAATCCCGCACTCAAAAGCGAATATTCATGTTGGAGAATCGAATGGTCGACCATGCCCTGCAAGCTTTGCTCTCATTCAGTGAAAAATACCGTCAGGCTTATCTTGATGCTCACGGTCATCTACCAAGAAGTGAAGAGCTGGTTGGCTTAATTTCACCTTGCATTGAAAGCCAAAGTGAAGACGCAGTGGAGTGGCAAGTGTACCCGCGTGAACAAAGCGCAGATTTTACCAATGTTGAAAATGGTATCGAGCTGACACTCCACCAAGACATCAAAACGTTCTATGGTTCTCAATACAGTGCCGACATGAATGCGACATGGCAAGGTAATGAACTCACACTACTGCAGGTATGGAACGATGATGATTTTGTGCGCCTACAAGAAAATATTCTCGGTCACTTGGTGACCCAACGCCGATTAAAGCTCAAACCAACGGTATTTATTGCCGCCACTGATGCGGAACTGGATGTCATTTCCATTTGCAACCTATCGGGTAACGTTATTTTGGAACGTTTAGGTACCGACAAACGTGACGTTTTGGCACAAGATATCAGTGAGTTTCTCACCAACCTAGAACCTGCGGTGTAATCATGTACGTAGTTGAACTCCAATTTGAATGTTTTGATAACACGACAATCAGCGCGGTCGATAAGGCGATAAATGGCTTGATGGATGCGCTGCGCTACAACGGTCAAGTTTTGGGGCGTGAGTTTCCCATTGTTATGGGCGACGGTGAGTTTTTTGTCCGCGTGGTGTGTCCAGATCAAGACAGTTTACACCCCAACTATCATTCTGACTTTGTAAAGGTGTGCTTAAATCGCTTATCTGATGCAAGCCTGCTGGCTCCGAAGATGCGTTTGCTTGGTCGTGATTTAAATTCTGAGCAAGCGGCGGAGACGGAGGAGCCAAGCTGGCAGGTTTTGTACACCACCTATGTTCACACCTGTTCGCCACTTCGAAGTGGTGAAACCTTATTGCCGATTCCCCTGTATCGCAACGAGCCGACGTTAAACGGCGATCATAAAGCGGTCATTAAATGGCAAACAGAGTGGCAAGCGTGTGATGAAATTCAGATGGCAGGCGGATGTCGAGCCGAACACGCGGCACTGCACGAAATTTGCGACGTCGACAGTGTGTTATTCAAGCGTGGTTGGGACTTAAGGGGCAGGATTGAATACATTAGCAAAATACCCACCTACTACTATCAATATCGTGTCGGTGGGAAAAGTCTCGCCGACGAGAAAGCGCGCCAATGCCCTAATTGCGGAGGAGAGTGGCTTCTGGACGAGCCATTGCATGACATCTTCCATTTCAAATGCGATGAGTGTCGGTTAGTGTCAAATATCTCTTGGGATCACCTTAAATAACCTAATCGACGGACAGAAACAACAAAGACCAGCGTTATTGCGGGTCTTTGTCTTTAGTTGCTTTAGCGTCTTCACCCTCTTCCCTGTCGGCTTTGGGCTTGTTACCCATTTGGCCAAATTTCATTTTCGCCGTGTACTTCAGAGCTGCGATGTTACCTATGATGACACTCAGTACAATGAAAATGATAACCCAAGGATTGGTAAGAAATTCCATCACTGTCCCTATCTAGATATATTGCTGATAAACTGATTGTAGATCGTTTCTAGCTGCGCTAACACGGTTTGCTTTCCTAAAATGGGAGCAGCAGTAAGTTGCTCTGCTAGCGTGGAAATATCAAGCTTTTGTAAGCATCTTTCTGCGGTCTGGCGGTGACTAATATGCCAAGGTTCGAACGCGACTCCACCAAGATCGTTAGCATAAGGGAAAAAGAAGCCATGCTCGGCTAAATGGTCTTTCAGCCACTGGTAAAACGCCTTTTGATGACCGGTTAGGTACTCCCAAGGTTCCAAGCGAAGCGTTTCACCTACGGGGAGACTATCTCGGTCAAAAATATCAAAGTCGGTTCCCCAATGATGCCGACTGGCGCCGGGTAGCGCTGACCATCTCAGAATAGCCATTATTTTGTCTGATTCTGAGAGTAAGTTTGCGTCTAACACCTGACTTTCATTGTCCAAAATGTCTGTCTTACCTGACATCTTGTTGTTCCAGATCGTCGCTTGACGGTCAAAATCGCGAAAGCCACTGGCAATGTTGAGATTGAACCCTGCCTGAGCGGCAGACTCTTTTAGGTCGAGTAAATCTTGGCCCACACATGGGTGAACCAAGAAGTTTTTTTGCCCGACCAGCGTTTGCGTCAGATGGCTGGTCTCTTGACCTGTTAGTTGCAGCGGTGTCATGACTAAGCTAACAGGTTCTCAAGTGTCTTTTGATACATCTTAGTCAGTTTCTCAAGATCAGATACCTTGACACACTCGTTCACTTTGTGAATTGTGGCGTTGACTGGGCCAAGCTCAACCACTTGACCACCCATGCGAGCGATGAAGCGACCGTCAGATGTGCCACCCGTTGTAAGCAGGGCTGGCTTGGTTTGATTGACCGCATCAACGGCATCCACCACAGCATCAAGCAACGCACCAGTGTCGGTTAGGAACGGGTCTCCATTGAACGTCCATTTGAGGTCGTAGTCTAGGTCATGCTTGTTTAGCGTTTTTGTGACACGTGCAACAATCGCGTCATTGTTGAGCTCTGTGCTGAAACGCAAGTTAAATTGGACATTAAACTCGCCAGGAATGACATTCGAAGCGCCAGTGCCCGCATGAACATTCGGAATTTGGAAGCTTGTTGGCGGGAAGTAGGCGTTGCCCTGATCCCATTCTGTTGTCGCTAATTCATGGATTGCCATAAGAGACTGATGAACGGGATTCTTGGCCAAGTGTGGGTAAGCCACATGGCCCTGTATACCTTTAACCGTGAGATCTCCGGTGATAGAACCACGGCGGCCGTTCTTCACCACATCGCCAACGACTTCAGTACTTGAAGGCTCACCGACGATACACATGTCGATTTTCTCATCACGATCCATCAGCGCTTCAACGACGCGAACGGTACCGTTAATAAATGGCCCTTCTTCGTCCGAGGTAATCAGAAAACCAATTGAACCTTTGTGATTTGGGTTCTCAGCGATGAATTGCTCGACGGCAACGATCATACTGGCAAGCGAACCTTTCATATCGGCAGCCCCACGACCATGTAAAAAATCGCCGATGATGGTCGGCTCAAATGGTGGTGTTTGCCATTGCTCAAGGTTGCCTGCTGGTACGACGTCGGTGTGACCAGCGAAAGCAAATAGGGGAGCTTCGCTACCGCGTCTTGCCCAGAAGTTGGTCGTGTCTTCAAACACCATAACCTCGATTTCGAACCCGAGCGCTTTAAGTCGTTCAATCATCACTTGTTGGCAATCCGCGTCTTCTGGGGTTACCGATTGACGACTGATTAAATCTTTTGCCAGAGCCAGTGTTGGGCTATCTGTCATCCTTGAAATCCTTCCGAAATGTTATGAAAAAATGGTCTCGTATTGGTCTGCTTTAAAGCCCAAATGATAGTCGTTCCCTGAAACTAGGATTGGTCGCTTGATCATCGCTGGCTGTTCGAGCAGGAGATCAATCGCGTTGGCTTCATTCAGAGCGTCTTTTTGTTGCTGGGGTAGCTGACGATAAGTTGTGCCACGTTTGTTGAGCACATTTTCCCAGCCAAGTTGCTGACAGAATGTTTCGACTAACTGTCTGTCGATGCCTTGTTTACGGTAATCGTGAAAAGTGTATTCCACCCCTTGTGCGTCAAGCCACTTCTTCGCTTTTTTAATTGTGTCGCAGTTAGGGATGCCATACATAGTAATAGTCATAGTTGAACCTTTGAAAGTGACGCTAGGGCATGTCGCCTAGATTTATTATTGTGCTTTTGCATCCTAGCAGGAAGTGTTGGACGAGACAAAAGTGTGATGGATATATTTCATTGAGCAAAAAAAATGTGTTTCAAACAATGACGATCGTAGAGTTTTTGATCAAACTCAACACATGGCTAAGCAAAACAGAAATAATGACGTTAGAAACTTATAGGAGGTATCAATGGAGTTGAGTCCTGTTTTTGCGAGGCGTCTGTATCTCGCATTGCTTGTGGAAAACTTAGAGCGCCCAAATGTGCCCAAACTGATTGAAAAAACAGGATGGCCACGTCGTACGATTCAAGATGTAATAAAAGCACTACCCGGTATTGGCATTGAATTGATGTTTGTCCAAGATGGTCGACGTCACAACGATGGCTACTATCAGCTATCTGACTGGGGGCCATTTGACAGCCAGTGGGTATTGGATAGACAGCGAGATATCGCGTCAAGCCTTGGTTTTTAATATCGTATCCCAAACAGCAAACCTAGCGTGATAGCGCTAGGTTTTTTATTGGCTGTTGTCTGTTTCAGGGCAGGAGTAGGCGTTACCCATCACAGTGTAAACGATGTCACGAAATCTTGTGGGTGAATCAAAAATACGGTGTTTGCGCCTAGCTCAAACGCTTGATTTTTTGCGTCATTCAAAGCGCCGCGAACCATGACATCATTACTAAAAAACAGATAACTGTACCAATGTCCCTCACTGCCTGTGATTTCCCCCAACCACTGACAATGATTGGCGTCAAATTGGCTATCTAATCTCAGATGCACTGACTGTGCATCGGGCATGACTTTTTGGGTCGGAGTCGCGCAGCCTGCTACAAGTAATACGCTAAGGTGATAAAAGTAGATTCAGCTTTGAGTAACATAAGCAATGAATCCTATCCAACTTATCACCAATAATCCCCAAGGTAGAAAAGCTGATTTATTTGAGGTTGGTGCTATTTCATTGTTGATTGAAACTGTGTCGAGCGAGGCCGTCTGAGACATCGTTTTGGCCTTGAGGGCTTTTTTCTTTGCTCTATCCGCTTGGCGAGATCGTTCTTTTTGTTGTTTCTTATATTGAGCAATCCCTTTTTCGATGCCCTGAGCGATCAGTTTAGTTTGTTCTTTAGTTTGACCTGGTTTTTGGGTCGCTTTGGCAATTTTCATCGCTTCTTGTTGGGTTTCTTGTGACGGAACCACTTTGTTTTTCATATCGATAGGTCTTACTGAATCAAAGATGGCGTTATCTTAACACGATATTGATGGTGAATAGTGGGTAGAATCAAATCGTTAACGGATACCCGTACCGTAGCAAATTAACCAATATCCATTAACTATCGGTTTAATATGCATTAACTGTTAGAAAATATTATCAATTGGTATAGAGTGGTATAGAGTGGAATAGAGTTTTATTCATCTAGTGACAGAGCTGTGCGTTACGCGTTAGAACATTATGATAAACATGGCTATCTCAAAGCGCCAACTTTAGTCTGGCTTGGATGGTTATTTTTAGCCAAAGCTTGGGTCGTGTTTGTTGTGGCAGGAGCAAGTCGTGAAAGTGGCAGTAAAATTCTGTCGATTGTATATCCTGACCATACCATGTTGTATCTCGGATTGATTATGGGGATACCGAGCATTTTATTAATGTGGTTGATGGGGCTGCGTAACCCTGAACGCGGTTGGATAAACAAGATTGTTGCCTATGGTCGCGGCATCACATTGATTACCGCCTTGGTTCAACTTTCACAAACGCTATATCATGTCTATTTAGTTCATGGAGCTTTCAGTTGGGCCAATGGTGCAGTTATGTTGCTGCTATTATGGTTGGTTATCTATGTTGCTAAAAGCCGTAGTGTGAGGGATTGCTTCTCATCCATTACGGAGCATTGATCAGCCCAAGCCATGATCGCTATCAAAACATTAAGTCACAAACGAAATACACTGAGCAAAAAAATCAAATGAGGAATTAAATATGTCAAACCCTCAAAGTGCCATTCTTCCTGAAGCGGGTCCTTTCGCGCAGTTTACCTTGCTCAAGGTGAAACACAACGAAGCCGCGGTATTAGAGCACTTACAATCGTTACCCGCTTTGGTCGAGGAGCTCAATCAACAGCAGTCTGGTGCTGATTTGACCCTGTCTATTGCGTTTACTAAATCATTTTGGAGTAAGTTGGATGCTCCAACACCAGTAGAGCTGATTGACTTTCCGCAGCTTGGTGAAGGTGATGTGGTTGCGCCAAGTTCAGATGTCGACGTTCTGGTTCATTTTCACTCCAACCGCCATGACTTGCATTTTTATCTGTTGCGTAAGTTGTTAGAACAGATCGCCGATGACGTAGTCGTGGTTGATGAGACTGCCAGTTACCGCTATCTAGATGCTCGTGACATGACCGATTTTGTTGACGGCACAGAGAACCCGAAAGATGCGCAGCGTGCTGAAGTTGCACTGATCCCAGAAGGGGAATTTGCGGGTGGTAGTTATGTGATGTTACAGCGTTTTGTCCATAATTTACCTGCGTGGAATCGTCTCAATGTATCAGCGCAAGAGAAGGTCATTGGCCGAACTAAACCTGACTCCATTGAGTTAGACGACGTGCCAGCCGCGTCACACGTTGGCCGTGTTGATATCAAACAAGAAGGGAAAGGCTTGAAGATAGTGCGTCATAGTTTGCCTTACGGGAGTGTTTCTGGTGAACATGGCCTGTTGTTTATCGCTTACTGCAACACACTGCACAACTTCCAAGCTATGTTGGAAAGTATGTACGGGGTGTCGGATGGTAAAACAGACCAACTGCTGCGCTTTACTACGGCGGTGACTGGCGCGTATTTCTTTGCTCCGTCGAGTGAAATGCTTTCTGGTTTAATGCTCAAGTAACACTTGAGTAGCAAAAAGACTGTAAAACCGAACCTCGCGTTCGGTTTTTTATTTTTCGCTAAAGATATTGATGTCTTGCCGATAAAGAGAGTAACCCAAGAAAGGATCGCATCAATCTTATGACTATTACTGTTAATACCAACGTTTCAGCCATGACTGCGCAGCGCCATTTGAGCAATGCGACAGAGATGCTGAATCAATCTTTGGAGAGACTCTCTTCAGGATATCGTATTAACAGCGCAAAAGATGATGCGGCAGGGCTGCAAATATCTAACCGTCTTGAATCGCAAATGCGCGGTTTGGATGTCGCGATGCGCAATGCTAACGACGGCATCTCTATTATGCAGACCGCTGAAGGTGCAATGAACGAAACCACCAACCTCTTACAAAGAATGCGTGATCTCTCATTGCAATCTGCTAATGGATCGAACAGCCATGCGGAACGCGTTGCATTACAAGAAGAAATGGCGGCTTTAAACGATGAATTGAACAGAATAGCCGAAACTACCTCTTTTGGTGGTCGAAAATTGCTCAATGGTTCGTTTGCTTCATCTTCTTTTCAAATCGGTGCGAGTTCGGGTGAAGCGGTGCAAGTGTCACTGAAAAACATGCGTTCAGACAGCCTAGACATGGGCGGCTTCAGTTATGTGGCTTCTGGCAAAGCCGACAGCAATTGGCAGGTCACCCAAGGTAAGCATAAGTTGGTAATGCAATATACCAATGCGTTCGGTGAGCAAGAGACGATCAATTTCGATGCCAAAATGGGCGATGACATTGAAGAGCTGGCGACCTATATCAATGGCCAAACCGATAAGGTATCAGCGTCTGTTAACGAAGATGGGCAATTGCAAATCTTTATGGCGGGCAATGAAACAGCAGGGACGATTCAGTTTTCTGGAAACTTAGCCAATGAGTTGAATATGAGTCTTGCTGGCTATGAAGCGGTTGATAATATAGATATTTCAAAGGTTGGAGGCGCACAGCGTGCCGTGTCGGTCATTGATACTGCGCTTAAATATGTCGATAGCCACAGAGCAGAGCTTGGCGCGATGCAAAACCGTTTTAATCACGCCATCAATAATCTCTCTAATGTGAATGAGAACTTATCGGCATCCAATAGTCGAATTAAAGATACTGACTATGCTAAAGAGACGACCCAAATGGTTAAGCAACAGATTTTGCAGCAAGTCAGCACCTCTATCTTGGCTCAAGCTAAGCAGCAACCGAATCTCGCACTGACGTTATTAGGCTGATTCTCAAAAAAGAGAAGGTTATCGACACCCGTGTCTAAAGCTTTAGAAAAAAAATGACTTTAATAGCTATTTTTTCCCTTTAGTCACGTTTTCCCTCCTAAACAAACTTTTTTCAAAAAAAACTAAAAAAAATACTCAAGGTTTTGCCCACCGAGCCGTTAATAAAAGTAACTTTAAGAGAAAACGACTTTGGTTTTCCGAGACGTCGGAAACCGGTTACATCGGAAAATCAATGGAGAAATTACCATGGCAGTAAATGTAAACACTAACGTATCAGCAATGACAGCACAGCGTTACCTAAACAGCGCGACTAATGCTCAACAAACTTCAATGGAGCGTTTGTCATCTGGTTTTAAGATTAACAGTGCAAAAGACGACGCAGCGGGTCTACAAATTTCGAACCGCTTGAACGTTCAAAGCCGTGGTCTAGATGTTGCTGTACGTAACGCAAACGATGGTATCTCTATCGCGCAAACTGCTGAAGGCGCGATGAACGAAACCACCAACATTCTGCAACGTATGCGTGACCTATCGCTACAATCTGCTAATGGTTCGAACTCGAAATCAGAGCGTGTTGCGATTCAAGAAGAAGTGACAGCGCTTAACGATGAGCTAAACCGTATTGCTGAAACGACTTCATTTGGTGGCAACAAGCTCCTAAACGGTACTTTTGCAACTAAGTCGTTCCAAATCGGTGCGGACAATGGTGAAGCGGTAATGCTGAGCCTAAACAATATGCGTTCTGACGACTCGAAAATGGGTGGCCAAAGCTTTCAAGCAGCTAACGCTAAAGATTCAAACTGGACAGTACAAGCGGGTGCCAACGACCTAGCAATTACTCTGACAGATACTGCAGGCCAAGAGCAAACCATCAACATCAGCGCTAAAGAAGGCGACGATATTGAAGAGCTAGCGACATACATTAACGGTCAGACAGACATGGTTAAAGCGTCTGTTAACGAAAATGGTCAGCTACAGGTTTTCGCTGGCGCAGACAAAGTTCAAGGTAACGTTGCATTCGGTGGTGGACTTGCTGGTGAGCTATCTATGGGCGAAGCGGCCAATGTAACAGTTGATACTATCGACGTAACGACAGTGGGTGGCGCACAAGAGTCAGTAGGTATTATCGATGCCGCTCTTAAAAATGTTGATAGCCATCGTGCAGAGTTGGGTGCATTCCAAAACCGCTTCAACCACGCAATCAGCAACTTAGATAACATCAACGAAAACGTGAATGCATCTAAGAGCCGAATCAAAGATACCGATTTCGCGAAAGAAACAACGGCACTTACCAAGTCGCAAATTCTTTCTCAAGCGTCAAGTTCTATCCTTGCGCAAGCGAAACAGGCACCAAACTCGGCACTAAGCCTACTAGGCTAAGCCAAAATCTAGACAAAAAATCCAGCTTCGGCTGGATTTTTTTGTTTCTTCTAACACTATGATCTCAAAGGCTATTGTTTGTCATTTGGCAAAAAAAGAAAAAAAACGATAATTTTTTTCTAAAGGTATTTTTTTACTCGCCGTTAAAGGATTGAGAGAAATGAGATGTGTTGAAGCGAGGTGAGAGACGCTGATACACATCACCCTACTGCCAAAGGAGATCAAACATGGCAATTAACGTAAACACGAACGTGTCTGCGATGACTGCTCAGCGTTACCTAAATGGTGCGACTGATGGCATGCAGAAATCGATGGAGCGTCTATCTTCGGGGTACAAAATTAACAGTGCCCGAGACGATGCTGCTGGCCTTCAAATCTCAAACCGCTTGAATTCACAAAGTCGTGGCTTAGACATGGCTGTGAAAAACGCCAATGACGGTATCTCGATTGCTCAAACCGCTGAAGGTGCGATGAACGAAACCACTAACATACTGCAACGTATGCGTGATTTGTCATTGCAATCTTCGAATGGTTCGAACTCTCGCTCGGAGCGCTTAGCGATCCAAGAAGAAGTAACCGCATTGAATGACGAACTAAACCGTATTGCAGAAACCACATCATTTGGTGGTAACAAACTGCTTAACGGTACTTTTGGTACTCAATCTTTCCAGATCGGTGCGAGTTCAGGGGAAGCGGTTCAGCTATCCATGGGTAACATGCGTTCAGATACCATAGATATGGGTGGTAAAGCGTATATTGCTCAAGAGGGTAAAGATGCGGGATGGGTTGTCTCTGAAGGCACAACCGACTTAACTCTAGGCTATACTGATGTACATGGTGATGCGCAAGAACTGACAATCAACGCTAAAGCGGGCGATGATATTGAACAGCTTGCAACCTACATTAACGGTCAAAGTGAAGACGTTAAAGCGTCTGTTGGAGAAGAAGGTAAGCTCCAACTTTTTGCTGCGTCAAATAAAGTTGCATCAGATGTAACTATTGGCGGTGGCTTGGGCGCTGAGATCGGTTTTGGTGCTGGTGAAGACCGCACTGTCGCTGATGTTGACGTATCAACTGTTGCTGGTTCTCAGCTGGCGGTATCTGTTATTGATGGTGCGTTAAAATCAGTAGACAGTCAGCGTGCAGAGTTGGGTGCGTTCCAAAACCGTTTTGGTCATGCGATCAGTAACCTAGACAATATTAACGAAAACGTTAATGCGTCTAGAAGTCGTATCGTAGATACTGACTACGCGAAAGAAACGACTCAAATGACTAAGTCGCAGATTCTTCAGCAAGCCAGTACTTCTGTTCTAGCGCAAGCCAAGCAGACTCCGTCGGCAGCTCTTAGCTTATTAGGTTAATCGATAGGTTCGATAGGAGCTTATTGGTACAACAGTATGTTGTAACCTGCTAAGGTGGAAGGGAGATCGTTATGGAAATACCATCCTACACATCGAACATCCAGCCTTATGGCTCAGATAGTGGCACTAAACTTGCTTCAAAATACGATATACAGCAAGTTTCCTCGGAGAAGGAACAGATCTCGACACAGGAGATGAGTGAAAAAGCGACTCAGTCTGTTGAAAAAGCGATAGAGGCCTCGAAAGAACGCCAAAAGCTTAATCGAGTGGAGCGCGAACGTATTGTTCAACAGATGAATGATTTCATCTCGTCGATCAATAAAGGCTTATCTTTTCGTGTTGACGAAGAATCTGGTCGAGATGTTGTGACGATTTACGAAGCGGATACTGGCGATATTATTCGTCAGATACCCGATGAGGAAATGCTAGTTATCTTACGCCGCCTAAGGGAGCAAACTGCCCGATATTCCTCGGGAATTGTGAACCAGACGGTGTAATCGTACTTGAGGTGAATGAATGAGTTTTGGGCCTATAGGCATGAATTCTGGCATGGATATCAATTCTATGGTCAGCAAACTTGTGGATGCGGAGCGCGTACCAAAGCAGCAACGTATCGACAACGAGCAGGCTCAGATTGATTCTAGTATCAGTGCCTATGGTCGACTCAGAGAGTCGCTGGATACGATGAAAAACTTGATGGCGAGCTTTCGTCAAGAGAAAGCATTCGCCGCAAGAACCGTTGAGTCAACCGATGAAGCGGTCGTGTCCGCGACAGCAACCACTGACGCTATCGCTGGTCGATATGCTATCGATGTGTTGCAGCTTGCCCAAAGTCATAAAATTGCGTCAGATGTTTTGCCAGAAGACGCGAAATTTGGACCGGGTAAGCTGCAGATTTCACTGGGAAGCAAAAAATTCTCAGTGGATGTGCAAGACAATTCAAAACTGGTTGATATCGTTCGTGGTATCAATGGTAGTAAAGCCAATCCTGGGGTTCGTGCAGCCGTCATCAATGACACGCAAGGCCCGCGCCTTATCGTTGCCTCTAACGTCTCCGGTCAAGACAATGATGTCTCGATGAGTGCCGAAGCAAAAGCTGGCGACCCACTTAAATTACTCGAATACAAAACTCTTGAGCAACGAGTGAAAGATCTCGAACGCGCTCGCGCAGCAGCTCAAGAGCTGATTGCCCCTCTGACCCCCGAGGAGCAAAAAGTTGCCGATAAAATTGCCCAAAGCAACATTGAAGCGGCAAAAGTTGTAGACCAAGAAATCGCCGCTACCTCTAAGCAAGCGGCAATAAACGCAGATCCGAACGCGGCGAAAGATGCGACAGCCGACAACGAAATGTCGAAAAGTGCCACCGCAGCGGCCGCGCAAGCTGGTATTGAAGCGAATAAATACCTTAAACCTGAAGAACGCATCCCGGGTTGGACAGAAACAGCATCAGGTACCTTACTTGACTCTTATTGGGAGCCAGAGCCACAACTTGATGCTAAAGCGCAAGAAAAAGCTCCAGATGTCCCTGGTTGGTCCAATACCGCATCCGGCACATTAACCGATTCGTATGTCACACCAAAAGAAGCGCAAGCTAAGCTTGATGCCGAGCAAGCGCGTATCGAGCAAAAAGTGGCGGATGAAAAGGCGCTCTTGGCTCAGCGTGTCGCTTCCGGTGAACTAACGCCCGACCAAGCGAAGCAACTTGAGCGCGCGAAGCTGCCAGCGCAAGAGCGTGAGTATCTTGAGCGGATCGATCAAGCTCAAGCCGATTTAAAAGCCGCACAACAATCATTTGATACCTATCGCGGCATGACGGAAGTTCAGGCAGCGCAAGATGCAAAAGTGCTGCTTGATGGAGTAGCACAGCTCTCTAGTAACAACAACATTATTGAAGATGCGATCGATGGCGTTGATTTAACGCTAAAAGGGCGCACACCCGTTGGTAAACCATCCTCAGAGATTGACATTGAGTATGACCGCCAAGGTGTGCGAGAAGACATTGAACAATTTGTCGCCGCGTATAATCAGTTCTACCAAACCTCAAAAGAATTAGGTGGCGTTGACCCAAGAACTGGCATGGCGGGGCCACTGGCTGGCGACAGCATTGTGCGCAGTGCCGACTCGCGCTTAAAAGCGGTATTTGCTTCACGCGTTGAACCCGCACCCGATGAGCTTAAAACGTTGACTGAGTTTGGTATTACCACCACTCGCCAAGGGACATTGGAAATCAACTATCAGATGCTTGATCGTCAGTTGAATACTAATTTCAACAAGCTGGAAGACTTTTTTGGTGGTAACCAAGGGTTCGCGAAAAAGGTCGAAGACGCGATTCAAGGTTTAACCGGTGTTACGGGTTCCATTCGTAACCGGGAAAAAAGCATGACTGAGCGGACTTACCGTCTGCAAGATGATCAAGCGGCGCTGGATCGTCGAATGGATAACCTAGAGAAGCGCACTCACGCCAAATTCTCGGCGATGCAGGATGCGACCAGTAAAATGCAGTCTCAGCTTGCGGGTATGATGAATGCACTCGGTTAACGAAGTAGAAAGTCAATTGGCGACTTTGTGTGAATTAGATCATAAAATGTCTGAAACTCTTACATCGAAAGAAATTAATGCTGAAGAAATTGCTCAGTTAGTCGATATAAGGGAACAGTTATTGCAAAGTTTGTTGGATGCGATCAATGAGCATCCAGAATTTGCACAACTACAGCAGTGGCAAGATGCGGTTAAACGAACCCAAACTGTTGTAGAATTGATGCAAAATAAAACTTCTGAACTGGCGCTGGCGCTACAAAAGTATCGTCACGGTAAACGCTCAGTTCAGCAGTATCAAAAGTTTTTATAGAAAAGAGGGTTGTTATGCGTGGTTCACTACAGGCTTACAAGAAGGTATCGGTTGATAGCCAGCTCAGTGCGGCCTCCCCGCATAAAATTGTTCAAATGCTAATGGCTGGCGCTATTGAACGTTTGATTCAAGGTAAAGCGGCGATGCAAGCGGGAAACATTCCTGCTAAAGGCGAGCGTTTGGGTAAGGCTCTAGATATCATTATCAGCTTACGTAGCTGTCTTTCTATGGATGACGGCGGTGATATTGCTCAGAATCTCGATCAGTTATATGAATTTATGATTACTCAGATTACTGAAGCGAATCACCAAAACAATCCGCAACCACTGGATGACGTGATAGAAATTATTCGTGAAATCAAATCCGCATGGGATCAGATTCCTAATGAATACCATAATCTGACAGCAGCAGATGTTGGCTTATAGAGCCAGTTTATTGATTTAGAATTTTTTATATCTAAATAGGTGTGCAAACAAAATTTATGTCTATCGAGCTTTTGGGCAGATATCACATCGAGTAATTGCTTGGTTGCCTTATTTTTTTTATCAAATAGAATAGAAGCCACTAACTAGCCTAGTGGCTTTTTTTGTTGCTGAAACTTCTAAATTGTCTAACTTGATATCTGAACTATAGTTACAAAGGACGTTAGATTTTTGACCCAGCCACAACGTTTCAAAAATAAAGGCAAACATTCTCACCTATGCAAGGTTTAGCAAAACTACTCGTGATTGAAGATGATGCTCAGGCACGAATCAATCTCAGTAATATTTTAGAATTTGTTGGAGAACAGTGTGAGGCGATCACTTCTGAACAACTTGACGATCTAGATTGGTCTCAGGTTTGGGCTGGTTGTATTCTTGGTTCGCTCAACAACAATGAATTCTCGTCCAAGCTGAGTGATAAATTATCCCAAGCGAACCATATTCCTTTACTTATTGCCGGAAAGCATTCTTATCCAGTTGAAGAGCTCACCAATTACGTGGGTGAACTGGAGTATCCGTTAAATTACCCGCAATTAAGTCAAGCGCTGCGCTACTGTAAAGATTTCTTAGGCCGCAAAGGCGTCAATGTCCCTTCGACATCACGTAAAAACACACTATTTCGTAGCCTTGTCGGCCAAAGCCACGGAATTAAAGAAGTTCGTCATCTTATCGAACAAGTTTCTGGAACAGAAGCTAGTGTGCTGATCCTTGGTGAATCGGGGACCGGTAAGGAAGTGGTTGCGCGAAACATTCATTATCATTCTGCTCGTCGTAATGGTCCTTTTGTGCCGATAAACTGTGGTGCTATACCGCCAGATTTGTTGGAAAGTGAGCTGTTTGGTCACGAGAAAGGCGCATTTACCGGGGCAATCACATCGCGTAAAGGCCGGTTTGAACTTGCTGAAGGCGGTACGCTTTTCCTCGATGAAATCGGTGATATGCCGATGCCGATGCAGGTTAAGTTACTCCGAGTGCTGCAGGAGCGCAGTTTCGAGCGTGTTGGCGGTAATACCACAATTCGAGTCAATGTACGCGTTATTGCGGCCACACACCGTAACTTGGAAAACATGATTGATGATGAGTCATTTCGCGAGGATCTCTACTACCGCTTAAACGTATTTCCGATTGAGATGCCAGCACTACGTGACCGCAAAGATGATATTCCTCTATTACTGCAAGAGCTGATGACGAGAATGGAGTCTGAAGGCGCACAGCCGATCTGCTTCACGCCACGCTCAATCAACTCTCTGATGGATCACGAATGGCCAGGTAACGTACGCGAACTCGCTAATCTTGTGGAGAGAATGATTATTCTCTACCCAAATAGCTTGGTCGACGTTAATCATCTACCGACTAAATATCGCTACAGTGATATCCCTGAGTTCCAACCTGAATACAATACTTTTGAGTCTGTCGAAGAGCAGGAGCGGGATGCGCTGCAAGACATTTTCTCAGAAAATTTCAGTGTTGTTGAGTCGAATGACTTCTTCCAAGAGCACGACAACGCGCCACAAAGCCTGCCACCGGAAGGTGTCAATCTTAAGGAAATGCTGGCTGATCTTGAAGTGAATATGATCAACCAAGCGTTAGAAGCGCAGGGGGGAATTGTTGCCCGAGCTGCAGATATGCTAGGCATGCGACGTACTACATTGGTCGAGAAAATGCGTAAGTACAATTTACAGCGTTAAAGTATCTAAATTTTGACTGTCAATTTACTGACCAATGAATAACTCGTTGATATATAAACAAAATAGCCTGGCGTGCCTTTTGCATGCCAGGCTATTGTAGTTTTTAAGGCAGAAATTCGTCATGCAGTTAACCCCGTCGGTAGATAACCCGATGCCGTTAGGCACATTAGAACAACAAGTAGAACGCTATCAGCAGGTACTCGATGTCATGCCTGCAGGTGTTATTTTGCTTGATACACAAGGCGTTGTTCAGGAAGCGAATCCAGAAGCGCATCGACTACTGGAAGTCCCACTAGTGGGGGAGAAGTGGTTCGAAGTTATTCAACAGGCGTTTGCACCCCGTGAAGATGATGGTCATGAAATTTCGCTACGCAATGGGCGTAAAGTGCGTCTTGCTATTTCAGCGTCAAAAACGGGTCAATTAATCTTAATCACCGACTTAACTGAAACCCGTTTGTTGCAGTCGCGTATCAGCGATTTACAACGTCTGTCTTCGCTTGGACGTATGGTGGCTAGTTTAGCCCATCAAGTACGCACACCATTATCAAGTGCCATGCTGTATGCGTCTAACTTGGGGGCGCCAAATCTGCCACCAGCAACCAAAGACCGTTTCCAGGCCAAACTGATGGATCGTCTACATGACCTCGAAAAACAAGTGAACGATATGCTGTTGTTTGCGAAAGGCGGTGATAACAAAGTCGTTAAGCCGTTTACTGTTGCTGAGTTGGTGACAGAGTTCTCGCCTATGGTCGAAACAGCATTGAAAAATAATCAAATCGACTACCATCTGGAAGTTGAAGACCAACAAACCAAGTTACTTGGCAACGTCAATGCAATTGCGTCGGCCTTGAGCAATTTGGTTATGAACGCTATTCAAATTGCAGGAAAAGAGTCACAGCTAGATGTGTTTTTCAGAGCGGCAAATGGTGAGCTGAAAATATCCGTTCAAGACAGCGGGCCAGGGGTCCCTGTCGAATTGCAAAGTAAGATTATGGAACCCTTCTTTACTACGCGTTCACAAGGAACCGGGCTTGGATTAGCTGTAGTCCAAATGGTCTGTCGTGCGCACGATGGAAGATTAGAATTGATTTCAGAACAGGGTGATGGCGCATGCTTTACAGTGTGCATACCGCTCGAACGTTCCCCTCAAACTGAACCACAAGCGATGACTGGAGAAGCATAATGGCTCAAAGCAAAGTACTTATCGTAGAAGATGATGAAGGCCTACGTGAAGCGTTAGTCGACACTTTGGCTCTAGCAGGCTACGAATGGCTTGAAGCAGACAGTGCTGAAGATGCCTTAGTTAAACTCAAGTCGAACAGCGTTGATATTGTTGTGTCAGACGTGCAAATGGCGGGCATGGGTGGTTTAGCGCTACTCAGAAACATCAAACAGCATTGGCCTAATCTACCTGTGTTACTTATGACCGCCTATGCCAACATTGAAGATGCGGTGTCTGCGATGAAAGATGGCGCGATTGACTACATGGCTAAGCCGTTTGCACCGGAAGTTCTGCTTAATATGGTCAGTCGTTACGCACCAGTCAAATCCGATGACAATGGTGACGCTGTGGTGGCTGATGAGAAAAGTATCAAGCTACTCGCCCTGGCTGACAAAGTCGCCAAAACTGATGCCAGTGTGATGGTGCTAGGTCCAAGTGGATCCGGTAAAGAAGTGATGTCGCGCTATATCCATAACGCGTCGAATCGTAAAGATGGCCCCTTCATTGCAATTAACTGTGCCGCGATTCCAGATAATATGCTGGAAGCAACACTATTTGGTTATGAAAAAGGTGCCTTTACTGGCGCGGTACAAGCGTGTCCGGGTAAGTTTGAACAAGCCCAAGGCGGAACCATATTACTTGATGAAATCAGTGAAATGGACTTAAGTCTGCAAGCTAAACTATTGCGCGTTCTACAAGAGCGTGAAGTGGAACGCTTGGGTAGTCGTAAGAGCATCAAGCTCGATGTGCGCGTGTTGGCAACGAGTAACCGCGATCTCAAGTTGTATGTTCAAGAAGGTAACTTCCGTGAAGATTTATATTACCGCCTAAATGTATTCCCAATTATTTGGCCTGCTCTGTGTGAACGTCAAGGCGATATCGAGCCACTTGCGCAGCACCTAGTCGAGCGTCATTGCCAAAAACTGGGTATGCCAGTTCCTAGCGTTACCACGAGCGCAATCAATAAGCTATTGAGCTATAGCTGGCCGGGTAATGTGCGCGAACTTGACAACGTCGTGCAAAGAGCGCTGATCCTGTCCGAAAATAGTCAGATTGATGCTGAGCACATCCTTCTTGAAGGATTAGATTGGCAAGACGCGTCAAGTTTGCAGGTTGCGGTCGAGCAAGGAGACAGTGTCGTGCCAAGCGTCAAACCCATTGCTGAACAAAACAGTCCTTTGACTTCAAATAGTGGTTTAGGTGGCGAGCTTCGCGATCAGGAATACGCAATTATTCTCGATACGCTAGAAGAATGTAATGGTCGACGTAAAGAAATGGCAGAAAAACTGGGTATTAGCCCGCGAACCTTACGCTACAAGTTAGCGAAAATGCGTGACGCAGGGATTGAAATTCCAAACTAAAGTGTTATTTTTCCACTAATACTGACGTGGCACGAAGGTTGCAGCGTCAGTAGTCCAACACTAATTTAAGTCAAAGAGTTGACTACTGAGGTTTTGATGAGAATTGACGGTTTTCAAAACGAAATGCAAGCAATGATGTTTGAGGCAAGTGCAACCAAGCCGACTGCGACAGGGCAAACTGTCGGTGCAGACTTTGGTCAGTTGCTTAATAATGCAATTAATAACGTCAATGGTCTCTCAAAAACGTCTAGCGACCTACAAACAAGGTTCGATCGCGGCGATGCCGATGTGTCACTCTCTGATGTCATGATTGCTAGAAACAAATCCAGCGTTGCATTTGAAGCTACAATTCAAGTACGTAACAAGCTCGTTGAAGCGTACAAAGAATTGATGAACATGCCAGTATAAAGTTAGGTAAAATCTGTGTCAGAGCAAAATTCATCCACTGATCTAACCGTTACCGAAGGTACTGGAGAAGGCGCAATGATGGCAACGTCAGATCTTGATACGCAAGTACAGAACCCAGATTTGGATGAAAAATCGAGTTCTAAATTTGACATGGCAGTGGGCGATCTCGACTTATTGCGTCAGGTAGTGCTTGTTCTTTCTATCTCAATTTGTGTCGCTTTGATCGTCATGTTGTTCTTTTGGGTCAAAGAGCCTGAAATGCGCCCGCTTGGTGTTTACGACACAGAAGAATTAATCCCAGTCCTTGATTATCTCGATCAGCAAAAACTCGATTACAAGCTAGAAGGCAACACCATCTTAGTGCCGACCAGTGACTTCAACTCCTTGAAGCTTGATATGGCACGCGCCGGCCTCAATCAAGAGAAACAAGCGGGAGACGATATTCTGTTGCAAGACATGGGATTCGGTGTCTCGCAGCGTCTAGAGCAAGAGCGACTCAAATTAAGTCGTGAACGCCAGCTTTCTAAAGCGATCGAAGAGATGAAGCAGGTACGCAAAGCTCGCGTATTGCTGGCTTTGCCGAAACAGAGCGTATTTGTCAGACATAACCAAGAAGCATCAGCATCGGTATTTTTAACCCTAAAAACTGGGGCGAATCTCAAACAAGAAGAGGTCGATTCGGTAGTGGACATGGTTGCTAGTGCGGTGCCTGGGATGAAACCCAATAAAATTACCGTGACCGACCAACATGGCCGCTTGTTGAGCTCAGGCTCTCAAGACCCAGCTTCATCCGCTCGTCGTAAAGAACACGAGCTGGAGAGAAAACAAGAACAAGCGCTGCGCGATAAAATTGACTCGGTATTGATCCCAATTCTTGGCTTTGGTAACTACACCGCGCAAGTGGACATCGAACTCGACTTCAGTGCAGTTGAGCAAACCAGCAAGCGTTTTGACCCGAATACACCTTCAACTCGCAGCGAATACACACTTGAAGATTACAACAACGGTAATGTGGTCGCAGGGGTTCCTGGCGCATTAAGCAATCAGCCTCCAGCGGACGCTTCAATTCCACAAGATGTTGCGCAAATGAAAGATGGTACAACCTTAGGTCAAGGTTCAGTGCATAAAGAAGCCACGCGTAACTTTGAGCTTGATACCACCATTAGCCATGAGCGTCGTCAAACGGGTGTCGTTAATCGTCAGACTGTTGCTGTAGCGGTCAAAAACCGCGCAGTGGTTAATCCAGATACGGGTGAAACCAGCTACCAGCCTATTTCAGATGCTGAACTAAACTCTATTAAGCAGCTTTTGATTGGTACTGTAGGATTCAGTGAAGCGCGCGGTGATTTGCTTAATGTATTGAGCATGCAGTTTGCCGAACCTGAAGTCGAAGTGATGGCGGATGTGCCTATCTGGGAGCACCCTAACTTTAATGACTGGATCCGTTGGTTCGCAAGTGCGTTGGTTATCATTGTCGTCGTATTAGTATTAGTACGCCCAGCGATGAAGAAACTACTCAACCCTGCGTCTGATGAAGATGACGATCAACTTTACGGACCAGATGGGCTGCCAATTGGCGCTGGTGGTGAAACTAGCTTGATTGGTAGTGACCTAGACGGTGGTGAGTTATTTGAGTTTGGCTCAAGCATTGACTTGCCTAACCTCCACAAAGATGAAGATGTGCTTAAAGCGGTACGTGCACTTGTAGCTAACGAACCTGAACTTGCAGCACAAGTAGTGAAGAATTGGATGCAGGATGCCTAACGAATTAGTTCCACAGCAAGAGGGCGGTGAGGTAGTAGAAAACACCGTCGATATTTCAACCATCCCGGGTGAAGAGCGCGCGGCAATTCTGTTGCTCAGTCTTAATGAGGAAGATGCTGCGGGGATCATTCGCCATTTGGAGCCTAAACAGGTTCAGCGAGTGGGTAGTGCTATGGCGCGTGCCTCTGATCTGAGTCAAGACAAAGTTGGCGCGGTTCACCGTGCTTTCCTCGAAGATATTCAGAAATACACCAATATTGGTATGGGCAGTGAAGACTTTATGCGCAATGCCCTTGTCGCCGCATTGGGTGAGGATAAAGCCAATAACCTTGTTGACCAAATCTTACTTGGTACTGGGTCGAAAGGTTTGGATTCACTCAAGTGGATGGATCCTCGTCAGGTGGCCAGCATCATTATCAATGAGCACCCTCAAATTCAAACGATTGTGTTGTCTTACCTTGAGCCTGACCAGTCTGCTGAAATCCTATCTCAGTTTGCCGAACGTGACCGTCTCGATCTGATGATGCGTATCGCTAACCTTGAAGAAGTTCAGCCTTCAGCTTTGGCCGAATTGAACGAGATTATGGAGAAGCAGTTCGCAGGTCAAGCTGGGGCACAAGCGGCCAAAATTGGCGGCCTGAAAGCGGCAGCAGAGATCATGAACTACATGGATAACAATGTCGAAGGTATCTTGATGGAGCAGATTCGCGATCAAGACGAAGACATGGCGACTCAGATTCAAGATCTTATGTTTGTGTTCGAAAACCTTATCGAAGTCGACGACCAAGGCATTCAGAAATTGCTGCGTGATGTACCACAAGATGCGCTTCAACGTGCACTTAAAGGTGCTGACGATACACTGCGTGAGAAGATCTTCAAGAATATGTCTAAACGTGCTGCTGAGATGATGCGCGATGATCTCGAGGCTATGCCGCCAATTAAGGTGTCGGATGTTGAAGCAGCGCAAAAAGAAGTGTTGGCGATTGCAAGACGCATGGCTGATTCTGGTGAGATTATGCTAGGCGGCGGCGCTGACGAGTTCTTATAACAAAGTGAATTAAGGTATCTATGTCTTTGGAAAGAAAACGCGGATTTTTGCGCTTAGAGGATGACGAGTTGGTTGAAAAACCAGAACGTTGGGGTATGCCTGATTACACCTCGCAAACTCACAAACAAGCCAAAGAAACAGCAATGAATTACGATCCAAGCTGGATGCCGATTGCTGATCCCGTAGAAGAGGAGGAGCCTAAACAGCTCACTCAAGAAGAGATAGATCTGATCAAGCAGCAAGCCTATCAGGAAGGCTTGCATCAAGGTCAAGAAGCTGGCTTTAAACAGGGCTATGAAAAAGGCAAACAGCAAGGCGTTCAAGATGGTCACCAAGAAGGGCTAGAAGCAGGTAAAATCGAAGGTGTTGCAACTGGTCAAGAATTCATCCAGCAACAAGTGCAAACTTTTGTAAACCTAGCGAATCAATTTGCTCAGCCATTGGAACTGATGAATGCCCAAGTCGAAAAGCAGCTTGTCGATATGGTACTGACGTTGGTCAAAGAAGTGGTGCATGTTGAAGTTCAGACTAATCCTCAAGTTATCTTGGATACCATCAAACAGTCCGTTGAATCACTACCTATCTCTGGTCATGCTATTACCTTGAAACTTCACCCAGATGACGTAGAAATCATCCGTTCATCTTATGGGGCCGACGAATTAGAGTTCCGTAATTGGACATTAATGTCCGAGCCAGCCCTTAATCGTGGTGATGTCCAGATTGAGGCGGGTGAGTCGAGTGTCAACTACCGTATGGAAGATCGCATTCGCAGTGTTATCCAAAGCTTTTGTGGAGTGAATCGCCACCAAGGTGGTGAGTAGTGCTCGCCCTCGCCGACCGTTTATCCCAATACAAAACTCAAGGCCTCACTTGTCGCCCTGTTGCGGCAGGTAAGTTAGTTCGCGTTGTGGGTTTAACCTTAGAAGCCACGGGATGCCGAGCGCCAATAGGTAGCCTATGTAAAGTGGAAACCATGCACGGGGAAATGGAAGCTGAGGTGGTGGGCTTTTCTGGTGAAAGTTTATACCTGATGCCCAGCGAACAGATTACTGGCGTACTGCCGGGGGCGAAAGTGACGCCACTAACCAGTGAGTCTGGTTTGCCTGTGGGTATGGAGCTGCTGGGCCGCGTGATTGACGGTGTCGGCAATCCGCTCGATGGGCTTGGTCCTATCTATACCGAAAAGCGAGCTTCGTTTAACGCCGAGCCGATTAATCCTCTCGCACGAAAACCGATTTCCGAGCCACTCGATGTTGGCATCAAGGCAATCAATGGTCTTTTGACGGTGGGTAAAGGTCAGCGTATTGGTCTATTTGCTGGTTCTGGTGTGGGTAAATCGGTCACCTTAGGCATGATGACTCGCGGTACCACGGCGCAGGTGGTTGTCGTTGGCTTGATTGGTGAGCGTGGCCGAGAAGTCAAAGAGTTTATCGAAGAAATCTTAGGGGTTGATGGTCGTCAGCGTTCCGTTGTGGTTGCCGCACCTGCCGATTCTTCGCCATTAATGCGCTTGAAAGGGTGCCAAACTGCATTGACCATTGCGGAATATTTCCGCGATCAGGGGTTAGATGTGTTGCTATTAATGGATTCACTAACTCGTTTCGCACAAGCGCAGCGTGAAATTGCCCTTTCTGTGGGTGAACCGCCAGCAACCAAAGGCTACCCACCTTCTGTATTCGCTAAACTGCCAGCGTTGGTTGAACGTGCGGGTAATGGTAGCCCAGAGCAAGGTTCAATTACGGCATTCTTTACTGTTTTGACCGAAGGGGATGACTTACAAGACCCGATCGCCGACGCGTCTCGGGCAATTCTAGATGGTCACGTCGTTTTGTCCCGTGAGATGGCTGATGCTGGTCATTATCCAGCGATTGACGTTGAAAAATCTGTCAGTCGTGTCATGCCACAAATCACCTCAGAAGAGCATGTGCTAATGTCAAAAGCGGTGCGACAGGTTCTTTCGGTATGCCGTAAAAATCAAGATTTGGTCTCGATTGGGGCGTATAAGCCAGGGACTGATCCTGCAATCGATGGCGCATTTACAATCAAACCAAAATTGGACGGCTATTTGCAACAAGCGATGAAAGAGACGGTTCCCTACGATATGTGCATTAATATGCTGCGTGGATTACTACAAGGCGAGTAATAGGCAATGGACAACGCACTGGAATTTCTTTTAGAACAAGCGACACAGCGTGAGAATCAAGCGGTACTGGCGCTTAATCAGGCACGCAACGAGCTAGATGGGTACTACCAGCAGTTGGAACAGATTGAGAAGTATCGTCTTGATTACTGCCAACAACTGGTTGACCGTGGTCAGAAGGGGCTAACTGCGAGTCAATACAGCCACCTCAATCGCTTCTTAACCACGCTTGATGAAACGCTAGCGAAGCAAAAACAAGCCGAAGCACATTTTAAAAGCCAAGTGGAAGGCTGTGAGCAGAACTGGCTTGAATGTCGCAAACAGCGTCGCTCGTACGAATGGATGATAGAAAAGAGACAAGCAGAGAAAGAACGTTTGCAAAACATTCGAGAGCAGAAGCAGATGGACGAGTTCTCAACCCTTCAGTTTTCCCGTCGTAGCTTGAACTAAGTTCACATCACTGGCTAGATTGTCACTCCGGACGTCTATTTGGCGTACTTCTTGCAGTTAAACATTAAAAATGTATGCAATCCTATAGGCATCTTGCCGCCGACAGTTTGACTGGCGCTGCGCAATAGAGAGTGAATCTGATATGAATATCAATTTATCGTCGGTATCTGACAGTCCCAAAGTAACCAAAATTACCAGTGAAGGTGGTGAAGTAAGCTCTGAATCACCAGAGTCCGGTGGCTTTTTCTCTAAGTTGGCCGCGTTAATCAAAGGCGAAAGTAGTCCCGAGACGAAAGTTGAAGAAGCCAAAGTGTCAGTCGAGCCTGAGGGTGAAGATGTTAGCGTCGAAGGTGATACTGAAGTCAAGAGCAGCAAGGCCTCAGAAACAGAAAATCAAAGTACCGATGAACTTTTGTCAACCAGCACAGGTGATGACGAATCAGTAAAGGCGACAAAAAGCACAGCCGAGAGCGACGTTGCTAACATCGCGAAATCGGCATCAGATACTGATGATCAACAATCGGCTGAGAAAATTGTTGCGGATAATGATGAAGTCTTGCAGCGACTAGACCATGCCAATAAAGTTCTGCAACCGAAAGACGGCAAACCGTTGCCACAAGATAACAAGGTTCAAGCTGTTGATGCCTCTGATCAAGATCTTGTTGTGACGCAAAAAGGCGGGGTTAAGTCCGAGCAACAACATCATCAATCAGCTAAAGTGCTGGAAAGTACGGCTGATGATGGTGAAAAACCAAGCGGACAGAAAGTGGTGGTGTCATCAGCAGAGGGTGAAGAGGTCGTAATCCCAGCCTCCGCTAAGCGTTTTGTCGACCAGCAATCGATCAAGCATTCTGAAGTTCAACCTGCGCAAGAAAAACTATCCAACCCTGCTCGTTTAGTCGCGGCTAAGCAGCATAAGGGTAGTGATAGCCACAATGATATGCTAGAAGAGCCGATACAAGTACAGAGCGCCCCTACAAGTGTGGAGTCTGAGTTACCTCAAGCTGTACATGAAGAGGTAGTCGAGGTTGGCGCAGCAGCGGTAGTCGCCGCTGGGGGAGTGCTCGGCGCAAGTGCAGTGACGACAGCAAGCGCAACCGAAGCCTTGGATTCTGCAGCCGAACCAGTTTCAGTCAGTAGCCAAACGCTGAGCAGTGACAGTGTTGAAGGTGAAGCGGAACTTGACGCTAACTCGCCGCAGGTTACGGTTTCAGCGGCAGCCATCCCATGGACAACGCAGTTAGAAGGACAGGCAAAAGATGAGGTTGCGATTAAAGCAGATACATCCGCTAAAGCGCAGCATACGCCAATCGCTCAGTCTGTTCATCAAGCGGTGGTGAATCAACAATCATCGGCTCAATTAGTGCAATCTGCTGGGCAGCAAGCGATCATGCCAACTATGCCGACAGATTTAGCCGCAGCGCAGATGCAGCAAGCTGTTGTTGCGCCTAACGCAGCTGTAGCTCAGGAACAAGCTTTGATGAAAGCTGTCATGGGCGCTAAAGCGGCAGGTACGCTCGGACAAGTTGGGTCTAACAAAGAGAGTGCGCAGCAAGGGAGCGAGACAGGCTCCGGATTTGCTCAGCAATTGGCACAAGCGTCTGGACAGCAAGGCCCGGGGGCGTTGGCTCAAGTGAGAGCCGAGCAGGCAGCGCAAGCCCCATTGCAGCTCAGTAGAGAGTTAGCAAGTGATCAGGTGGCTGAACGAGTGCAAATGATGATGTCGAAGAATCTGAAAAATATTGATATCCGCCTCGACCCACCAGAACTCGGTAGAATGCAAATCCGTATGCACATGAATGGTGACGCTGCGACGGTACACTTTACGGTTGCTAACCAACAGGCACGTGATGTGATAGAACAATCAATGCCTAGACTGCGTGAAATGCTTGCTCAGCAAGGGGTTCAACTTGGCGACAGCTCAGTTCAGCAACAAGCAGCGGGTCAGCAGCAAAGACGTTACGCAGATAGTGGTCAGGGCAATAATGGTCAAGGTAACAGCAGTCAGGGCTTCTCAGGTGAAGAAAACCTTGAACCAGACATCAATCTTGATTTGAATGTAGCGACAAAGCGTGATGGAATTAGTTATTACGCTTAAACTGTTAATAATAAAAGAATAGAGAACGTTACGTTATGGCAGACGAAGAACTGGAAACGGAAGCTCCCAAAGGAAAAAGTAAGTTACTGATCATCATAATTGCCGTCGTGGTGTTATTGGCTGGTGGTGGAGGCGCGGCGTTCTTCCTGATGGGATCGGATGATGCGGCTGAGGAGCAGCAAGCGATCACACAAGACGCAGCGGCACCTGTCGATCCAGTAGCCTATGTAAATATCCCCCAACCATTTTTGTTTAATGTCACAGGCGATAAGAAAGATCGCTTAGTGCAGATTAAAGTACAACTGATGGTTCGTGGCAGTGAAAATGAAAATCTAGCTCGCTATCATTCACCTCTGATTGAAAGTACATTATTGAGCACGTTTGCCTCTGCGACGGTTGATCAGTTGAGAACGGTCAACGGTCGTGTTGAGTTACGAGATAAGGCGACCGACGATATCAAAGCCAGCTTAAATCGAGCAGTCGGGCAGCCGGTGATTGAACGTGTGCTATTTACTGACTTTGTAATGCAATAGGTGACGTGTGACTGATCTATTAAGCCAAGACGAAATTGATGCGCTGTTACATGGTGTAGATGATGTTGATGAGGCCGATGATGATGAAGTGGTGGCGGATGCCAGTGCGGTAGACTTTGACTTTTCATCACAAGACCGCATTGTCCGCGGTCGAATGCCAACTCTGGAGCTGATTAACGAGCGTTTTGCCCGCCACATGCGCATTAGCTTGTTCAACATGCTGCGTAAAACAGCAGAAGTTTCGATCAATGGCGTACAAATGATGAAATTTGGTGAATACCAAAACACCTTGTACGTTCCAACCAGTTTGAACATGGTGCGTTTCAGACCGTTAAAAGGTACAGCCCTTATCACCATGGAAGCACGTTTGGTCTTCATTTTGGTAGAAAACTTCTTTGGTGGTGATGGACGCTTCCATGCCCGTATCGAAGGTCGTGAATTTACGCCAACCGAACGTCGAATCGTCCAGCTATTGTTAAAGATTGTATTTGAAGATTACAAAGAAGCTTGGTCGCCAGTGATGGGGGTTGAATTTGAGTATCTTGACTCCGAAGTAAACCCAAGTATGGCAAACATTGTAAGCCCGACGGAAGTGATCGTCGTGAGCTCGTTCCATATCGAAGTTGATGGTGGTGGTGGTGACTTCCACGTTGTCATGCCGTACTCCATGGTTGAGCCGATTCGCGAGCTATTGGATGCCGGTGTACAATCCGACAAAATGGAAACAGACGTTCGTTGGAGTACCGCACTGCGTGAAGAGATCATGGATGTGCCGGTCAACTTCCGTGTCGATCTACTCGAGCAAGATATCTCGCTACGTGACTTAATGGAGCTCCAGCCAGGAGATATCATTCCGATTGAGATGCCAGAACATGCAGTGATGTTTGTCGAAGAATTACCTACTTATCGTGTGAAGATGGGGCGTTCAGGAGACAAAATTGCGGTTCAGGTTTCACAAGAAATCAAACGACCTGATGTGGTCAAAACGGATATCGCTTTCTTAGGTAAAGACGTCATTTCTGAGCTAGAAGAAGACGAAGGCGAAATCGAAGATTAAGAGAATAATAGGTAACGTATATGGAACCAAGTGACGACCAAAAACTGGCGGACGAATGGGCCGCGGCATTAGGTGAAGACCCGAGCGCGCCTGAGATTGACGTCGATGAAGTGATGAATGCTCAGCTTGATGAACTGAAAGATACATCATCACCGATTTCTGACGATGAACGTCGTAAGCTTGATACCATCTTAGATATTCCAGTCACTATCTCTATGGAAGTCGGCCGTTCACAAATCAGCATTCGTAACCTGTTGCAGCTCAACCAAGGTTCGGTCGTTGAGCTAGAGCGTTTGGCCGGTGAGTCATTAGATGTGTTGGTTAATGGCACCTTAATCGCCCACGGAGAAGTGGTAGTGGTCAACGATAAGTTTGGTATTCGTCTAACCGACGTGATCAGCCAAACTGAGCGCATCAAGAAACTGCGATAGCTTAAGGATAAGTATGTCTTTTAAGGTTAAGGAGTACTTACTTTACTCGCTTATACTGCTTTCTCCTTCTGCTATGGCGGGTGTTTCATCGCCAAGCAACCAGCTTGATTGGGCGACCACATTTGGGTCGCTCTTATTCGTTATAGTCTTCATTTTGCTTTTAGCATGGTTACTAAAACGAATGCGCGTCCCGTCTTTGGTAAATCAAAAAGGTTTGAGTGTAATCCGTCAAATCGCGGTTGGCCATAAAGAGCGAATCGTGATTGTTCAAGCCGGTGAAGAACAATTTTTAGTCGGCGTAACAGCACAATCGATTCAACTGATATCGAAGCTGGATAAACCTTTGTCTCAGGAGGAGATGGCTGCGAGTCCGTTTTCAAATCAACTGACTCAGCTGTTAAAAATGCATGATAAAAGCCAATAATCTAACACGGCTGGTACTGGCATTGGTACTTATGTGCTTGGCACCTTTGTCCTTTGCGCAGCAAGAAATTGAAACGCCTGTGCCTGCCAACATCGCACCGTCAGACTCAGTCACAGTAACGGCGATGGAACAAGAGCAAGGCGCATCGAGAACCATCGCGGCAGGCAGTGTTGCGGGTGGAGGCGGAATCCCAGCCTTCACTATGACAACTAACCCCGATGGTAGTGAAGATTACTCAATAAACCTGCAGATATTGGCCTTAATGACCATGCTCGGCTTTTTGCCAGCGATGGTTATTTTGATGACATCTTTTACCCGTATTGTGGTGGTGATGTCGATCTTAAGACAAGCTATGGGCTTGCAACAAACGCCATCAAACCAAGTCATTATTGGCATCGCGATTTTTCTTACCTTCTTCATCATGTCACCTGTACTAAGCAAAATTAATGACGATGCTATTCAGCCTTACATTAATGAGCAGATTTCAGCGCGTCAGGCGTTTGATGTAGCGCAAGTGCCAATGAAAGACTTTATGCTCAAGCAAACACGAGTCAAAGACTTAGAAACCTTTGTCAATATTTCAGGCTCAACAGCAACCGCACCTGAAGATGTTTCGATGGCAGTGTTAATTCCAGCCTTTATCACTTCAGAGCTGAAAACCGCTTTCCAGATTGGATTCATGCTGTTTTTACCTTTCTTAATTATTGACTTGGTGGTGGCCTCGGTGTTGATGGCGATGGGTATGATGATGCTCTCGCCAATGATCGTTTCTTTGCCATTCAAGCTGATGCTATTTGTCTTGGTTGATGGTTGGAATCTGATTTTGTCTACCTTGGCCGGCAGTTTCGCTTTGTGATGGGAGAAAAACGATGACTCCTGAAATGTTTGTTGAGCTTTTTCGCGATGCACTGTGGATGGTACTTATCATGGTGTGCGCGATCATTATACCTAGCTTAATGATTGGTTTAGTGGTTGCCATTTTCCAGGCAGCGACGTCGATTAACGAACAGACACTCAGTTTCTTACCCCGTCTGATTGTGACCTTACTGACCTTAATGATGTTTGCGCATTGGATGACGCAGATGCTAATGGAGTTTTTCTTTAGCATGATCGAGCGGCTTCCTCAGGTACTCTACTAGGTCTCGCCATGGAGTATCCAACCAGCATTGTTTTAGATTGGATTGCTAACTACTTTTGGCCGTACACGCGAATTGCGGCCATGCTGATGGTGATGTCGGTAACAGGGGCTCGCTTTGTCTCAACCCGAGTGCGTTTATATCTGGGCTTGGCGATAACCTTTGCGGTGATGCCGGTAATTCCTGCTGTTCCGGACAATATTGAACTGCTCTCATTTGCCGGATTCATGACGCTGCTTGAACAAATTATTATTGGTGTCGCTATGGGTACGGTGACGCAATTTATGATTCAAACTTTCGTTATCTTAGGTCAAATCTTAGGTATGCAGTCGAGTTTAGGTTTTGCGTCTATGGTCGACCCGGCAAACGGGCAAAATACTCCTTTGCTCGGTCAGCTGTTTATGTTTTTGGCGACGATGTTTTTTTTGGCGACCGATGGTCACTTAAAAATGATCATGCTGGTGGTCATGAGCTTCAAATCATTGCCAATTGGAACTGGTTCACTGACCAGTGTCGATTTCAGGGAGTTGGCGCTTTGGCTCGGCATTATGTTTAAAGTCGCGCTGAGTATGTCACTGTCTGGCATTATTGCGCTGCTGACGATTAACCTTTCTTTTGGTGTGATGACACGTGCCGCTCCACAGTTGAACATTTTCTCTTTGGGTTTTGCGTTTGCCTTGATGGTCGGCTTGCTTCTATGTTGGTACATCATTGCTGGGTTGTACAATCACTATGAACTATTCTGGTTACAGGGCGAGCAGCAAGTTTGCCAGTTCATTAGGCTAGATTGTTAGGAGGCGCAATGGCAGAGTCAGACGGTCAAGAACGCACAGAAGACGCCACGCCCAGACGCTTGCAACAAGCGCGTGAAAAAGGGCAGGTTGCAAGGTCAAAAGAGTTAGCGTCTGTGTCAGTGTTGGTAGTAGGTTCCATTGCCCTAATGTGGTTTGGTGAAAGCCTCGCAAGCGCTCTGTTCAAAGCAATGGGGAGGCTGTTCAATCTTTCTCGTGATGAAATTTTCGATCAAGTTAAGCTGTTTGATATTGCTTTGGGCTCGCTAGGCAGCTTACTACTACCGTTACTGCTTATTCTCGTTACCTTGTTTATTGCGGCGCTTGCTGGGGCGGCTGGGGTTGGTGGCGTTAACTTTTCAGCTCAGGCGGCGATGCCTAAATGGTCAAAGATGAACCCTTTGAGTGGCCTAAAGCGCATGGTGGGCCTTCAGAGCTGGGTTGAGCTGGTTAAGTCGATCTTAAAAGTCGCGCTGGTATCTGGAATGGCGTTTTATCTGATCAATGCCGCCAAAGAAGATTTGTTCCAGTTGAGCATGGATGTCTATCCGCAGAACATTTTCCATGCGCTCGATATCTTACTGAATTTTGTCTTGTTGATTAGTTGTACCTTGCTGATCGTTGTCGCAATAGATATACCCTTTCAAATCTGGCAGCACGCGAATCAACTCAAAATGACCAAGCAAGAGGTCAAAGACGAATACAAAGAGACCGAAGGTAAACCTGAAGTCAAAGGTCGTATCCGTATGTTGCAACGGGAAGCCGCTCAGCGCCGCATGATGGCTGAAGTTCCCCAAGCTGATGTGATTGTAACCAACCCTGAGCACTTTTCTGTCGCTTTACGGTATAAGCAAGACACTGACCGAGCGCCAATTGTGGTAGCAAAAGGGACGGATCATATGGCACTGAAAATCCGCGAAGTTGCGCGAGAACACGATATTTATGTTGTCCCGGCACCGCCATTAGCACGGGCTCTTTATCACTCGACGGAGCTGGAACAAGAGATACCAGACGGTCTGTTTACCGCTGTGGCACAAATCCTCGCTTATGTTTTTCAGCTTAAGCAGTACCGTAAGCGTGGTGGTCAAAGACCAAACCTTAAAACCTCTGAGCTACCAATACCGCCGGAATATCGCAAATAGCTTACTTGTCGGGAATGGAAAGCAAAACTAATAACGCTCCGTCACCGCCAAACTCCAACGGTGCTTGGTGGAATGCCATTACGTCAGGGTGCTGCGCCAGCCATAGAGGTGCCTTTTGCTTAAGGATATGTTTACCAATGCCGTGTTGAACGCAGGCACAGGAAATCTCATTTTTAATGCAGTAGGCGATCATCGCGCCAAGTTCACGTTTGGCCTCTTTTTGCGTCATGCCGTGCATATCTAAGAATACATCGGGGACGTACACACCGCGGCGCAGTCGTTTTACTTCATATTGAGACACATCGTCGCGGGCATAGCGGGTTGGGCCTTCTTCGTTGAGCAGCGGCACAAACTCATCGGAAAAATAGAACTCGGTATCGCTAGCTTCACGAGCAGTACGAGTAATTTCTTTTTGCTTAGTATTTTTTTTTGGTTGCTGGACTATGGTATCCTGTGACAACTTTTTTACGCCTTGTACTGCATCCCTAAATAGGGCGAAGTCATCATTCATATCGGTGTCTTTTTTGCTCATGGGACTAGCTAGTAAATATATATAAATGCAATTGGCAGTATTGTAGCGCTTTTCGGAGGCAATTTTGGATAAGATTTTTGTAGAAGAAGCGGTTTCAGAACTTCACACGCTTCAAGATATGATGCGTTGGACAGTGAGCCGTTTCAATGCCGCTAACCTATTTTATGGTCATGGCACTGATAACGCGTGGGATGAAGCAGTGCAGCTCATCTTACCAACGCTGTACTTACCCATTGATGTGCCTCCTCATGTGTTGAATTCACGTTTAACCACCAGCGAGCGTATGCGTATTGTCGAACGTGTGGTTAAGCGTATTAACGAACGCACTCCAACGGCTTACCTGACCAATCGCGCTTGGTTCTGCGGTTTAGAGTTTTATGTTGATGAGCGTGTACTCGTACCACGCTCGCCGATTGGTGAGCTGATTCAAGCTGAGTTCCAACCTTGGTTAGTCGAAGAACCAACACGTATTATGGACTTGTGTACTGGCAGTGGTTGTATTGCGATTGCTTGTGCGCACGCCTTTCCACATGCTGAAGTAGATGCGATTGATATTTCAACAGATGCATTGCAAGTTGCCGAACAGAATGTTCAAGATCATGGCATGGAGCAGCAAGTGTTCCCAATCCGCTCAGATCTCTTCCGTGACTTACCAAAAGAGCAGTACGATCTGATTGTTTCGAACCCGCCATACGTTGACCAAGAGGATATGAACAGCTTACCTCAGGAGTTTACTCATGAGCCTGAGCTTGGCTTAGCGGCAGGTACTGATGGATTGAAGTTGGTTCGCCGTATTTTAGCCAACGCACCAGATTATCTAACCGAGAAAGGTATTCTTATCTGTGAAGTGGGCAACTCTATGGTTCATATGATGGAGCAATATCCTCATATTCCATTTACTTGGCTAGAGTTCGAAAACGGTGGTCACGGCGTGTTTATGCTCACGCGCGAGCAGATGCTTGAGCACGCGGCTGAGTTCTCTATCTACCGAGATTAGCCAGCAACATCTCACTGAGATGACTAACGCCAAGTTAACGATAACTTGGCGTTTTTTATGCGGGTTAAAAAGCAAAATAGATCCCTTTTAGGGGTTTACATCAATCCGTAATAAAGCGACTATGAATTTACGAAGAATTGAAGTGTAAAGCTCTGTTTACGGGGCGCATAAGATTGAGGAAGTAATGGCAGGAAACAGTATCGGACAACATTTCCGTGTAACGACATTCGGAGAAAGTCACGGTATCGCACTAGGATGTATCGTTGACGGATGCCCTCCAGGGTTAGAAATTACGGAAGCGGATATTCAAGTAGACTTGGATCGCCGTCGTCCGGGCACTTCACGTTATACCACTCAACGCCGTGAACCGGATGAGGTTAAAATTCTCTCTGGTGTGTTTGAAGGCAAAACAACGGGCACGTCCATTGGCCTGTTAATTGAGAACACCGATCAGCGTTCTAAAGATTACTCAGAAATTAAAGACAAGTTCCGTCCAGGTCACGCGGATTACACTTACCACCAAAAATACGGTGTACGTGACTACCGTGGTGGTGGCCGCTCATCTGCGCGCGAAACAGCCATGCGTGTTGCCGCAGGTTCTATCGCAAAGAAATATCTCCAGCAAGAATTTGGCGTCGAGATTCGCGCTTACTTAGCGCAAATGGGTGACGTGTCGATTGATAAAGTCGATTGGGACGAAATCGAGAACAACGCTTTCTTCTGCCCTGACACGGATAAGGTAGACGCGTTTGACCAACTGATCCGTGATTTGAAAAAGCAGGGTGATTCCATTGGTGCTAAGCTCCAAGTGGTCGCGACCAATGTCCCTGTCGGCCTCGGTGAGCCTGTATTTGATCGCTTAGACGCCGATATCGCACATGCACTGATGAGTATCAATGCAGTCAAAGGAGTTGAGATTGGCGATGGCTTTGCAGTTGTAAACCAAAAAGGCAGCCAACACAGAGATGAGCTCACTCCTAGTGGCTTTGCGAGCAACCATGCTGGCGGTATCTTGGGTGGTATCTCTACTGGTCAGGACATTGTGGCAAACATTGCACTTAAGCCAACGTCGAGTATTACCGTCCCTGGTGAAACTATCACGCGCCAAGGTGAAGCAACGCAATTGATCACCAAAGGTCGCCACGATCCATGTGTTGGTATCCGCGCGGTGCCAATTGCGGAAGCGATGTTGGCAATTGTCGTACTCGACCATCTACTGCGTCATCGCGGCCAAAACCACGGTGTGACGACAGAAACACCGCAGATTTAATCTCTGCTCAGCTTAAAGACGGCCTCTTGATTGAGGCCGTTTTCGTATCGGTTAACAATTACAATAACCAAGTGTCACTCAGCTGGGCTATTTGAGTTCGACAATAAACATGCGAGAATGCCTAGCGCAGTATTCGAAGGCCATAAAACGAGCAATGAACCACCAATATCAAGACTTGATCCAGATTTTTAATCACACCTTTTTTGCTAGCTACAACACGAAGTTAGAATTGGGTGGCGACGAACCGATTTATCTGCCAGCCGATGAGAACACTCTCTATCATCGGATTATTTTTGCTCGCGGTTTTTACGCTTCGGCAATGCACGAGATCCATGCATCTCTTTAAAGGTTGACATACTAAGAAACTCATACTAGGAATAATGTACATCCTAAGGAGATTCTATAGGTGAAAGCTACCCTCAATGTTCTGTTTAAATCAACAGCGAAAGTTATCCATTTAGGTCACTTTTATAAAGGGAGGCTAATATGGGAGGTTGGGGAAGCGAACAACGA
Organism: Vibrio galatheae; assembly: GCF_000967545.1. Classification (GTDB taxonomy): domain Bacteria; phylum Pseudomonadota; class Gammaproteobacteria; order Enterobacterales; family Vibrionaceae; genus Vibrio; species Vibrio galatheae. The sequence continues at coordinate 57,664 of NZ_JXXV01000013.1, forward strand.
ATACCGCTATTCCTACCTAGAAGACAGTGGCTATTTTCCCAAAATGCCCGTTATCCTTCAATCAAACGGTCTACCTTGGGATATCGGCAACGCCTATTTATTGGGCCAATTAGATAAGCCAAATCTCTCAAATATGAGAACACTTACTGCGAGAGCTACTCACCTGAAGTACTACTTACAGTATCTAGAGGATACTGGTCAGCATTTTCTCGATCTTCCCAAGCTTTACTATGAACGTGCACCTCAAAAGTTCAGGTTGTTCATGAGTCAAGCTTTGGACAACCACGATTTTAGTGCTGAAAGCATTAACAATGTACTTTCTACGGTTGCCCATTTCTATAAAAACATCCGCTATGATTCGTTAGTGACAGAAGCTAAATTAGAAAACCAGCCATTCACCGAGATAAGAAAGTCGATCATGACCACTAACCGAGTGGGTTTAGTTCGAAGTACTCAGGTCATTACGAATGACCTCAGAGTCAAGAGCAGTCGAAATCACAATCCTCCCATAGGAAAACTAAGTGATGGGGGGAGATTACGCCCTCTAACTGAAGAAGAACAACAGATTATTTTTGATGCTTTTCGTAAAAATTACGCCTCGGTAGAGCTTGAGTTAATGATGCGAATCGCACTCGAAACAGGAGCAAGGCAGCAAACCGTATGTACATTGAGTATTGGTTGTATCAAAAAAGCATACAGTGAATTAGAAACTACTCCGTCAATGACTAATGTTATTATAAATGGAGGTCAACGTTACAAAGCTGATACGAAAGGCAGTAGATTAAATAGGCTAATTTTTAGACGTGAGCTCATTGATGACTTGATGAATTACATCGAGTGTAAGCGTGCGGAAGACCGTAGACGCCATGACAATAGTTTTTATGGCGATACTGATGACAATTATGTGTTTTTAACTCGAAGTGGTAATCCATATTATACCGCTCAACGAGAAATTTCAGACCGTCAAGCCCCTAAAGCTGCTTGGAATATTAAAGCCCCTATGATGGTGCCCAAGAATGGTCAATCTCTTCGCAATGAACTAGGACGGTTTATTTTTCGAATCCAAAAATCCGAACCAACCTTTAAAGCATTCACTTTCCATGATCTCAGGGCGACTATGGGTATGAATATTGTAAGGTTTATGAGAGCAGAAGGATATCCGGATTCAAAAATTTTCGACCATGTTAGGCAGCGTTTGAATCACAGCAATTTTATAACGACTGAAGGGTATCTCAGCTTTGACTCTGAACTTTCCGAGTTTAATGAAATACAAGAAGCGTTTGGCGATTTGATGTGTGGTTTCGATAAGGAGTGATTCTATGACCAGTCGCCCTATAGTTGAAGTGGACCCTAAGAGCTTACCCTCAGTATATTCTCCTCAAGCAACAGTGATAAAAGGTGTCAGGTCGGACGGTATCCACTTTAAAGTCGACATTGGTAGCGTTTGTTATCTGGAACGCGAAATCGATTCAGATAGCCACATGAGTGGAAAACACTATATTTCATGCTCAGTTAACACCAAATCTTTATCCCCAGAAAGAGTGGAGTGGTTGCGAAACTATCTATATACCGTGCTTAACAAAGGTTGGCGAGATGAGACTCTTCGAACGCATCTATACAACTTGCGGTATTTCTTTAATTTCTGTGACTTTAACGGTGGTGGAAAGCCAATCACATTAGATGGATTAGTTAGTGAATATCAGCGTTATCAAGTCATACTTGACCAACGGGGTAATATGAATGGTGAATGTTCTCTAAAGCCATCGACAATTCTAACGCGACTAAATACTGTACGAAGCTTTATTCAATGGGCATTTCAGCTATCAAATTATGCAATTCTTACTTATATACCCAAGCAACGCAGCCGACAGTCTAATTCAGTCGATGAGGGTCGGGCTGTTAGTCTTCGGGATGGACAGGAGTATTTACGTGCGTGTGCTAATTACTTCAATCAATTTTCTGACGCTATCTTAGATAATAATTATCCTATTCCAATTAGTCATCCGCTTGATGAGCGAGAACACCTATATTGTAACGGTAGACTTAA
>NZ_JXXV01000014.1 GCF_000967545.1 Vibrio galatheae
CATCGGCATGACAACCTTCGGCGAATCTGCACCAGCTGGTGAGCTGTTCAAGATGTTTGGTTTCACAACTGAAAACGTAGTCAACACAGCGAAAGAGCTTCTAGCTTAATTACTTTTTGCTAAGCACATAAAATAGAAAACCGAGCCAAAGTGGCTCGGTTTATTTTTAGAAGTCCTAGTTCCTCGATTCTAGAAATATACCTTCTCTAGATATTCGGAACTCGCATCTAGGAACTCACTCAGTTACTATCTGTTACACGAAAATATTGTAAGGTGAAGGAAGCATGCTAAAGGTTGCAATCAATGGATTTGGTCGTATCGGTCGTAATGTACTGCGAGCAGTATATGAAAGCGGTAAAAGCCAACAGATTAAAGTGGTTGCGGTCAATGAGCTTGCTCAGCCTGATGCAATGGCACACCTACTGCAGTACGATACTAGTCATGGGCGCTTTGGCAAGAAAGTGACCAATGATCAAGAGCATATCTATATTCATCACGACAGTAGTGAGTTTGACTCCATTCGCATCCTTCATCTAAGTGAGATCGAGCTATTACCTTGGCGCGATTTAGAGGTTGACCTTGTTTTGGATTGTACCGGTGTGTTTGGCTCTCAAGCTGATGGGCAGGAACATATTAAAGCGGGCGCGAAGAAGGTGCTCTTTTCTCATCCTGGCGCCAGCGATCTCGACAACACTATTATCTATGGCGTTAATCACGATACACTTAAAGCTGAGCATAAAGTCGTTTCCAATGGTTCGTGTACCACTAACTGTATCGTTCCTATCATTAAAGCGCTCGATGACGCTTTTGAAATCGAATCAGGCACCATTACTACCATCCACTCGTCGATGAACGATCAACAAGTCATTGATGCTTACCATTCTGACTTAAGACGAACTCGTGCAGCGAGCCAATCCATCATTCCTGTTGATACAAAATTGCATAAAGGTATTGAAAGAATTTTTCCGAAATTTTCCAACAAATTTGAGGCTATTTCGGTTCGCGTACCGACTGTTAATGTAACTGCGATGGATTTAAGTGTCACAATTAATACAAATGTGAAAGTTAATGACGTAAATCAAACCATTGTTAACGCATCTCAGTGTACATTACAGGGCATTGTTGACTATACTGAAGCGCCGCTCGTTTCTATCGACTTTAATCACGATCCCCATAGCGCGATTGTTGATGGCACACAAACACGAGTGAGTAACGGGCATTTGGTGAAAATGCTGGTTTGGTGTGATAACGAATGGGGCTTTGCGAACCGTATGCTGGATACTGCGATCGCAATGCAAGCTGCTGAATAAGCCGTAAAGCAGCAGTGGAGAAAGATTTATTTTTAGCCTTGAAATAAATTAATTAGTTCTCCATATTAAGACCAGTTTGAAGAATTATTGAGCTTAGCAAGGGTTGCTGGGCGACTGAAAACTTTACTTATTGAATATTTGAGAGGACACATCATGTCTGTAATCAAGATGACTGACCTGGATCTAGCAGGTAAACGTGTATTTATCCGTGCGGACCTAAACGTACCAGTAAAAGAAGGCAAAGTGACTTCTGATGCACGTATCCTAGCTTCTTTACCAACCATTAAGCACTGTCTAGAAGCTGGCGCTAAAGTTATGGTTACTTCTCACCTAGGTCGTCCAACTGAAGGTGAATACGCAGAAGAGTTCTCTCTACAACCTGTTGTTAACTACTTAAACGACGCTCTAGATTGCGAAGTTAAGCTAGCAAAAGACTACCTAGATGGCCTAGAGCTAAACACTGGTGAACTTGTTGTTCTTGAAAACGTTCGTTTCAACAAAGGCGAAAAGAAGAACGAAGAAGAGCTATCTAAGAAATATGCTGCACTATGTGACATCTTCGTTATGGATGCGTTCGGTACAGCTCACCGTGCACAAGCGTCAACTCACGGTGTTGGCATGAACGCTCCTGTAGCATGTGCTGGTCCTCTTCTAGCCGCTGAACTAGAAGCACTAGGCAAAGCAATGGACAACCCAGAACGTCCACTAGTTGCTATCGTTGGTGGTTCTAAAGTTTCTACTAAACTAACAGTTCTAGAGTCTCTATCTAAAGTTGCTGACCAACTTGTTGTTGGTGGTGGTATCGCAAACACATTCATCGCGGCAGCTGGCCACAACGTAGGTAAGTCTTTATACGAAGCTGACCTAGTTGAAACTGCACAGAAGCTAATGAAAGAGTGCTCTATTCCAGTAGCCACTGATGTTGCATGTGCAAAAGCATTTGATGAGAACGCAGAAGCTGAAATCAAGAACGTTGCTGACGTAGCTGACGACGACATGATCTTCGACCTAGGTCCAGATTCAACTGCTGTTCTAGCTGAAATCATCGCTAACGCTAAGACAATCCTATGGAATGGCCCTGTAGGTGTATTCGAGTTCAAGAACTTCGAAGCAGGTACTAAAGGTATCTCTGAAGCAATCGCTCAGTCTGCAGGCTTCTCTGTAGCGGGTGGTGGTGACACACTAGCTGCTATCGATAAATTCGGTATCAAAGCTGACGTTTCTTACATCTCTACTGGCGGCGGTGCGTTCCTTGAATTCGTTGAAGGTAAAGTACTACCAGCAGTGGCGATGCTTGAAGAGCGCGCTAAGTAATTAAGTGAAAGCGGGGGAGTGATTCTCCCGCTTTCTTGTTTGCTGCACATCACATTTTTTTGCTAGAATAGCGCACGTTGTGAGCAAACGTTTGCATGAATTTAAACTTAACAAGTTTTATTTTTAAAACGACAGATAAATAGGATTACATCCATGTCTAAGATCTTCGATTTCGTAAAACCAGGTGTTATCTCTGGCGATGACGTACAGAAAGTTTTTGAAGTTGCAAAGGAAAACAACTTCGCTCTACCAGCAGTAAACGTAGTTGGTACTGACTCTGTAAACGCAGTACTGGAAGCAGCAGCTAAAGTTAAAGCTCCAGTTGTAGTTCAGTTCTCTAACGGCGGCGCAGCTTTCTTCGCTGGTAAAGGCGTTAAACTTGAAGGTCAAGGTGCACAAATCCTTGGTGCTGTAGCGGGTGCTAAATACGTTCACGCGGTAGCAGAAGCTTACGGTGTGCCAGTAATCCTACACACAGACCACGCTGCTAAGAAACTTCTACCTTGGATCGACGGTCTACTAGATGCTGGCGAAGAGTTCTTTGCTCAAACTGGTAAGCCTCTCTTTTCTTCTCACATGCTAGACCTTTCTGAAGAAACACTAGAAGAAAACATCGAAACATGTGCTAAGTACCTAGAGCGCATGGCTAAAATGAACATGACAATCGAGATCGAACTTGGTTGTACTGGTGGTGAAGAAGATGGCGTTGATAACTCTGATATGGATGCATCTGAGCTTTACACTTCTCCAGAAGATGTTGCATACGCTTACGAGAAACTAAGCGCAGTTTCACACCGTTTCACTATCGCTGCTTCTTTCGGTAACGTACACGGTGTTTACAAGCCAGGTAACGTTGTTCTTACTCCAACTATCCTACGTGATTCTCAAGCATACTGTGCAGAGAAGTTCGGTATTGCACCTAACGCTCTAAACTTCGTATTCCACGGTGGTAGTGGTTCTACAGAAGCTGAAATCCAAGAGTCTATCGGCTACGGTGTTATCAAAATGAACATCGATACTGATACACAGTGGGCAACTTGGGATGGTATCCGTCAGTACGAAGCGGAAAACCACGATTACCTACAAGGTCAAATTGGTAACCCAACGGGTGAAGATGCGCCAAACAAGAAGTACTACGATCCACGCGTATGGCTACGTGCAGGTCAAGCTTCAATGGTTGCTCGCTTAGAAAAAGCCTTCGCTGACCTTAACGCGGTAGACGTACTATAATTCGTCTTTACTGAGTTTATAGAAAACCCGCTCGTTGAGCGGGTTTTTTTATATCTGCTAATCAGAGGCTCGATTGATATTTACGGCTGTGCTCGTTTGGTACTGCTACACTAACTAGAAATCAGCAACTCCGCGAAACTTTTTCATGCTGTTCGCAAAAACAGCGCTTTAAGCGCAGTCAAAAATGGTATATCGTGCCAAAAAGCTGACATTGTTTCAGTGAATAGATTAATACTAGGACCTAATGGCAGTAGTGCGCAGTTGGGTTCATGCAGTCTTTAATTAGGATAGAGGATACATATATGTCAGGTGAGTCAGTAGGGATTGAAACCCCTTTGGTGGATGGCTTAAGCCACGCAGAAACATGGTTAACGAATAATTCAGATTTGTTAATTCAGTACGGTGTCAATATTTTCTCGGCACTGGTCATTCTGTTTATTGGTAACATTATCGTTAAAATGATTGCCAACAGCGTAGCAAAAGTGCTCGACAAAAAGAGCATGGACAAAGCCGTGGTTGAGTTTATACATGGCCTAGTGCGTTACGTGTTGTTTGTTATCGTTCTGATTGCGGCACTTGGTCGAATGGGCGTTGAAACGGCCTCTGTTGTTGCGGTTATTGGTGCGGCTGGCCTAGCCATTGGTCTTGCGCTGCAAGGTTCTCTATCAAACTTTGCCGCAGGTGTTCTGATTGTTGGTTTCCGTCCATTTAAATCAGGTGACTACGTAGAAGTGGGTGGTGTCGCTGGTAGTGTTGAAGCAATTCAAATTTTTCAAACCGTGCTAAAAACACCTGACAATAAAATGGTTGTTGTACCTAACGCGGGTGTAATTGGTGGTCCAATTACAAACTACTCTCGTCATGAAACTCGCCGTGTTGATCTTGTTATTGGTGTTTCTTATAAAGCGGATCTTAAACAAACTAAGCAAGTCATTCGCGATGTGCTAGAAAAAGATCCTCGTATCCTTAAAGATCCAGACATGACGGTTGGCGTATTGGCATTAGCTGATTCGTCAGTAAACTTTGTTGTGCGCCCTTGGGTAAAAACAGCTGACTACTGGGGTGTTTACTTCGATTCGATGCAATGCATTAAAGAAGCGCTTGATGAAGCGGGTATCGAAATCCCATTCCCACAAATGGATGTTCACTTGAACAAAGTGGAAGATTAATCCACTCAGATAGAAAAGCGAGGCTAACAGCCTCGCTTTTTACATTTCCAACACCTGATTGTCCAATTGATTTAAAACGGCGGGTAATTGAGCTGCGGGGATGGCGAACGTGACGTCCGGCTTGCCCGGTGTATAGAGTATTTCACTGTGCTGATAGAGCTGAGTATCAATAATAATATCGATTTCAGTTGGTAAGCCAAATGGGCAGACCGCCCCTGGGACACAGCCGATTTTCTCGGTCATCTCTTCATTGCTAACAATTGAGGGTCTTTTTCCTGTTCGCGCTTTCACCCCTTTGCTGTCTAAACGACTATCTTTGTCGGTAAGCAAAAGTGCATAGCCTGCGCCTTTCAACTTTAGGAATAGGCTCTTGCTATGGGTGCCGGACCAGCCCAGCTCCTTCGCAATCCTTTCATCAGTCTCAAAATCTAATATAGGTTCGTGCTGCCACTCTTGGTAATCGATGTTTAGCTGCTCAAGCAACCGTTTATTAAACTGATAAATTTCTTCTAGCTTATTCATGTTTTCCCTAAACCACTTGATTGTATAACTCTTTCGCCAACATTAAGGCAATCACAAACATCATCAAAGCGACAAGAATATCAATGCCTTGCTTCACTTTGGGTTGTGATAATGTTGGGCCTAGTTTTGCGGCGCCTATCGAGAGTGAGAAGAACCATACCAAGGATGCCATCATGGTGCCGATGGCAAAAGCGATTCGGTCTTGGCCACTGAATTGGCCGCCAATCGATCCTAAAATAACCACGGTATCTAAATAGAGATGCGGGTTTAGGACGGTAACGGCTAAAGCACCGAGAATCACGGCTCGTTTCCCTCTTTGCGTTTGTTTGCTCTTTGTCTCGTCTTGTTGTGGTGTTAGCGCACTTTTTAGCGACAGAGAGCCATAGAAACATAAAAACGCGATACCGCCAATGGTGACCAGCATAAGCAACACTTCATTCTGAGAGAGCAAAGCGCCGCCACCGAAGATGCCGAGTGAGATAAAAACAATATCCAGCATGCTGCAGATTGTCGCGGTAGTTAAATGATGGTGACGCTTAATGCCTTGATTGAGCACGTAAGCGTTTTGTGCACTAATAGGAATGATCATACTCGCCCCCAGCCCAAAGCCTTGTAGCATTAACCAAAGATTCACCTTATTTCTCCCAAATGGTTATTGATGCTTCAAGATAAAGAATCAAAATAAATAAGTATATTTAATGATTTTTATCCTATATAAGTTTGCCTTATATAGTGAGTATAGGGGCGAGTAATGCGTGGACTAGATTATCGTTGGATCGAAGCGTTGGAAGCTGTGGTTAAGTCAGGCAGTTTTGAACGTGCGGCGCAATCTTTGTATGTTTCTCAATCCGCGGTCTCGCAGCGAGTGAAACAGTTAGAGAGGTTCCTTGCACAACCAGTATTGATTCGTGAGCAGCCACCCAAGCCAACCCCGATAGGACAAAAGCTACTTGGCTTTTATCAACGAGTCCAGTTGCTGGAAAGTGAGCTAATTCCGGAGCTTAGTTATTCAGATGAAGAAAAAGTACAGCGTGTTTCTATTGCGACCAATGCCGATAGCCTAGCGACTTGGTTACTGCCCGCCCTTGCACCTGTAATGAAAGCACATCGAGTGGAGTTTAACTTTGTAGTGTTTCCCGAAGCTCGGACGCTACATAAGCTTAAAAACGGTGAAGTTGTTGGTGCGTTAAGTATGGAGCCCAAACCCATGGTGGGGTGTGAAGCGCCGTATCTTGGCCGTATGGACTATGTCTGTGTCGCCAGTCCTCAGTTTGCAAAAGCGTATTTCTCTAACGGTGTGAATAGAGCCGCACTACTGCGTGCGCCTGCGGTTTCGTTTGATCAATATGATCTCCAGCATCGTGAATTTCTGACCGAGCATTTCAATATTGATCCAGATGTGATTGTCCATCATCACGTCGCAAGCTCTGAAGCGTTTGTAAATCTTGCGCTCATGGGGTGTGCTTATTGCTTGATCCCTAAGTTGCAGATTGAGCAAGAGCTTGCAGCAGGCCAGTTGGTTGATTTGATGCCGGGCTTTTTCATGAGTTTTCGTATCTATTGGCACCATTGGCAACTTGAGACGGGTTTGTTGCAAGAAGTCACTCAAGCGATTACTTCCTATACTGCTGATTTACTGCCTAAATAGATTGAAGCTTAGATCATAGACTCAGTTAAATCTCTGTCAGAACTGGGTGATGTGTGTTGGTCTCTTGGCACTCTGTGCCTATGATGTATACAGTTAATGGCATTGGATAATTTAATATGAAAGTGATTCCTACCTTAGTTACGGCTTTAACGCTGTCGTTAAGTAGTGTTGGTGTGTTGGCCAATGGTCCCGATTTTCCTCATTTATCCACAACAGGTTATGGTGAAGTCGTTGCCACACCGGATATGGCTCAGTTTTCAGTAAAAATTGTTGAGTCAACCATGACTGCCGAACAAGCAAAACTGGCGGTAGATAAGGTGGTACAAGATTTTCTCGACGCACTGAACCAACAAGGAGTAGAGAAGCAAAATATCTCTAGCTCGAACCTCTACATTACCCCTCAATACCACTATCCCAAGAATGGCAAACCAGAACTGGTCGGCTATCGTGCCTCTCGCAGTATTAGTGTCACGGTTGACGATCTCGCCAATTTGAATCAGTACTTAGATCTGGCGTTAAACTCTGGTATTAACCAAGTCGATAATATTCAGTTGCAAGTCAAAGATCAGGCCAAGTATCAACAGCAAGCTCGCATGGCGGCGAGCAAAGACGCCAACAGCAAAGCGGAATCATTGGCACAAGGTTTTGGTAAAGATCTCCAAGGCGTGTGGCGTATTGACTACAAAATGTCGGGCCAGCAGCCTATTTTAATGCGCTCTATGGCAATGGACGCACGCAGTGAATCAAATGGCTACCAAGACTCAGCGATTATAATTCGTGATAGCGTTGATGTGATTTACAAGCTCGACTGAGTTTAAAAGCAAGAGGGATAACCATGCCTCGCGAATGCACTTTTGCGAGGCGTTGATATATTCAGATGGATGGACACTTGAAGTGAGAGAGTAAGAACGAGGATTTAAGCCGCCGCCGCTTGCTGCTCAATAACTGCATGAGTTTGCTGCCGATTGAGATCTAAATGCTCATCAAGTTTCTTTATTGCCTGTTTGGTGTCTTTGGCCAAAACAAGTTTCATAATGATCTCATAATCATCAAGAGTCGAGCTCATCTGTGTTAGGCCATTCGTCAGAGCATAGCATCGATAGCGTTTGATCTGAGTAAGCAGCGTGTTGAAGAAGTCCAACATATTAGGTGATTGAGAGCCTTCCATCAGGGCAATGAGAAATTGATGCTGGCGCTCTTCCCACTCGCGTGAGTCAACACCCTCTTTAGCATGATGCAGTCGCGATAACTTATGGTAACAAGTCAGTATCGCCAATTCCCAGCTTTCATCTTCACTTTCAATCGCTTGTTTGAGTAATACTGCGGAGACAAAACGCAAGCTTTGGTAAAGGTCATTGAGCTCATCAAGGGAGATAGAGGCAACACTGCACCCTTTTTGTGGTTGCAAGTTAACGTGCTTGCTCCAAGACAGTTGCACCAGTGCTTCTCGAATAGGTGATGCACCGACATTGTATCTCTGTTTGAGGTCAGCCACGACAAGCTTTTCATCCGGTTGAAGTAGGCCATTCAAGATATCTTGAACAATCATTTCAGAGACTTTATCTGTTAATGTCGGGCTAGGCACACTGAATTCCTTATCAATTGACGCTGCATTTTATGACCACAAAAATCCACTTAAACAGTATGTGGTACTGAGATTCTCAATGATGATACAACCTACCAATTAGCCCGGCAAGGCAAAAATAATCAAAAAAAAGAGGACCTAAGTCCTCTTTAATAGAATGCAATTGTAAGCGCGTAATTATAGTACGTGTACAGATGCAGTGTTTGTTGTACCCGAAGCAACTAGCGCGCCAGATACCATAACAACGATGTCGCCTTTCTTACCTAGGCCAGACTCTAGAGCAAGTTCTTTACCCGCTACGTAGAATGCGTCAGTGTTTTGGATAGACTCAACAACAACTGGAGTTACACCTTTAGTTAGAACTAGCTGTGCAGCAGTCTTAGTGTTAGTTGTTAGTGCTAGGATGTTTGCTGTTGGGAAGTACTTACGTACAGAACGTGCAGATTTACCACCTTCAGTTGCCACAACGATTAGAGGAGCTGCCAGCTTCTCTGCTGTGTCTACTGCGCCTTTACATACTGCTTCAGTGATGCGTAGACGTGGGCTATCTAGACGATCACCTAGCTCGGCTTTTAGTACTGAATCAGTACGTTTTGCGATTTGAGCCATGATAGTAACAGCTTCAACAGGGTATTTACCTTTTGCTGTTTCACCAGAAAGCATTACTGCATCAGTACCGTCCATTACCGCGTTAGCAACGTCGCCCGCTTCTGCACGAGTAGGACGTGGGTTGTTGATCATAGAATCAAGCATTTGCGTTGCTGTGATAACCATCTTACGTGCACGGTTACACTTCTCGATCATCATTTTCTGAGCGAAGATTACTTCTTCAGCTGGGATTTCAACACCTAGGTCACCACGAGCAACCATGATGCCGTCAGAAAGCTCTAGGATCTCGTCGAAGTTATCAACACCTTCTTGGTTTTCGATCTTAGAGATGATGTGGATGTTCTCGCCGCCGTTTGCCGCTAGAACTTCACGGATTTCTTGAACGTCAGAAGCTTTACGGATGAAAGAAGCTGCTACGAAATCAACGCCTTGCTCACAACCAAATTTAAGGTCATTTTTATCTTTTTCAGATAGTGCAGGTAGGTTTACAGATACACCAGGAAGGTTAACACCTTTGTTTTCGCCTAGAGCGCCATTGTTAAGCACTTTACACTTAACTTCAGTTTCAGAAGTTGCGATAACTTCCATCTCGATTAGACCGTCGTCTACTAGGATAGTGTTACCAACGCTTAGGTCTGCTGCGAAACCTGGGTATGTTACTGCTACTTTATCTTTGTTACCTACAACTGAAATGTCAGTTGTGAAAGTGAACTCTTGACCAGCTACTAGATCAACGTCGTCGCCGTTTTCTAGTTTGATAGTACGAATTTCTGGGCCTTTAGTGTCTAGAAGAATCGCAAGTTGCTTACCTGACTCTTCCATTACTTTGCGGAAGTTTGCGATACGTGTGCCGTGCTCTTCGTAGTCACCGTGAGAGAAGTTCAGGCGCATTACGTTCATGCCTGCGTTTACTAGTTCAGTTAACTTCTCTACTGATTCAGTTTTAGGGCCAATCGTACATACGATTTTGGTCTTTTTCATGGAAGATACTCTCCGGTCGATATAGTTACAATTTGAAAGTCGGTTGTTGCTCTGAAACCAAGGCTGTCATCTAGGCATTTTGTGCCTGCCAACTCGTGAAACAGCAATACAACTGGTTGGCTCCAGAACTGAAAGTCTTTCACTAAGTTTAGTCATTTTATGACCAACTTGATGACGTGATAGGCCGCATTTATGTGACAACACTAGGATATAATGGCTAGATTGCAAAAAAATAACGGTCAATTCTGTAATTTTTTTTCTTTTAGGGTGCGAATTCTACCACCTAATGATTTCAATATCACTGGTTAAGAATTGTCTTAGGACAAGGTTTTTGCGCTATTTATTAATTTTTTGGTTCAAAATAAATGGACATGAATCTTTCGTTTTGACTATAATTGCTTTCAGTTCGAAACTTGAATGTTTAAATTAAATGTCGAAACGAAACACTCAGATCAGAAGACACGCAATTTCCAGCCTAGTAAATGAAAAAGGTGAGGTTAGTGTTGATGCTCTATCACTGCAGTTTGAAACTTCAGAAGTAACGATTAGAAAGGATCTTGCTTCGTTAGAGAAAAATGGTCAACTGCTGCGCCGCTATGGTGGAGCGATCGCACTACCGAAAGAAGTCGTAAGTGAAGAGTTGAATGAAATTGTTTCGGTTCGGAAGAATGAATTGGCAGAAGCGGCTGCTAAGTTGATCAGAGAACACAACCGGATTGTGATTGATAGTGGTAGTACCACGGGCGCACTGATCAAGTTACTTGATGGCATGCGTGGATTGGTGGTGATGACCAACTCACTCAATGTTGCTAATGCGCTGAATGAATTAGAGAGTGAACCTACCTTGTTGATGACGGGAGGAACGTGGGATGCCCACTCTGAGTCTTTCCAAGGACAGGTTGCTGAGTCTGTTCTCCGATCTTATGACTTTGATCAGCTATTTATTGGCGCGGATGGGGTCGATTTAGAGCGTGGTACAACAACCTTCAATGAGCTGGTTGGCTTAAGCAAAGTGATGGCCGAAGTATCACGTGAAGTGATTGTGATGGTCGAGTCAGAAAAAATAGGCCGCAAAATACCCAACTTAGAACTTGCTTGGGATGCTATCGATATTTTAATTACGAATAAAGACTTGAAGCCTGAGTATAGACAAAACATTGAATCTCATGGTGTCAAAGTGCTTTGTGCATAACGTTAAACAAATCTTTTAATATTACTTATCCGAATCAGGCCTTTGCTTGCTGCCTATCGGAACCGATAACTTGGAGTTAATTATGTGTGGAATCGTCGGTGCAGTAGCACAACGTGATGTCGCTGAAATTTTGGTTGAAGGTTTACGCCGTCTAGAGTACCGCGGCTATGACTCGGCTGGTGTTGCAGTCGTAGATAGCGAATCAAACCTCACTCGTGTTCGCCGTCTAGGTAAAGTACAAGAACTGGCAGATGCGGTTGACGCTGCGAATGTTATCGGTGGAACAGGTATTGCGCATACCCGCTGGGCAACGCACGGTGAACCATCAGAAATCAACGCACACCCACATATGTCTGGTGATATTGCTGTCGTGCACAATGGCATCATTGAGAACCACGAAGAGCTACGCGAACTGCTGCAATCACGTGGTTATGTGTTTGAATCTCAAACTGACACTGAAGTTATCGCGCACATGGTCGAGTGGGAGCGTCGCACATCGGAAACCTTGCTAGAAGCGCTACAAAAGACGGCAAAACAACTTGAAGGTGCGTACGGTACCGTGGCAGTTGATCGCAATGATCCTTCGCGTATTGTCGTGGCACGTTCAGGTAGCCCGATCGTGATTGGTTTTGGTGTGGGTGAAAACTTCTTGGCATCGGATCAATTAGCACTACTGAGTGTTACTCGCCGCTTTATGTACCTAGAAGAAGGCGATGTTGCAGAGATCACCCGTCGTGACGTGACTGTATTTGATGCAACAGGTACTAAAGTTGAGCGTGAGATCGTTGAATCAAACGCGGAGCATGATGCCGGTGATAAAGGCCAGTACCGCCACTTTATGCAAAAAGAGATCTTTGAGCAGCCAACTGCGCTGATCAACACCATGGAAGGTCGTATTTCTGACAAAGCAGTGGTTACCAGTGCGATCGGTGTCAACGCGGAAGAGATCTTAAGCAAAGTGGATCACGTACAGATCATTGCTTGTGGTACTTCATACAACTCAGGTATGGCGGCGCGCTACTGGTTTGAATCTATCGCGGGTGTCAGCTGTGATGTCGAGATTGCTTCTGAGTTCCGTTACCGAGACTTTGTGGTTCGTCCAAACAGCCTATTGGTCACACTGTCTCAATCGGGTGAAACTGCAGATACGCTAGCGGCGCTGCGTTTGGCAAAAGAGAAAGGCTACATGGCCGCGATGACCATCTGTAACGTGGCTGGTTCGTCATTGGTTCGTGAGTCGGATTTTGCTTTCATGACGCGTGCAGGTACTGAAATCGGGGTTGCGTCAACTAAAGCGTTTACCACTCAACTTGCTGCAATGCTGATGATGGTAGTATCAATTGGTCGTTTACAAGGTCGTGTTGATCAAGCGCGTGAAACGGAAATTGTCAAAGCGCTGCATGAGCTGCCTTCTGCGATTGAACAGGCACTGGCATTTGATAAAGAAATTGAAGCGCTTGCTCCTGACTTTGCCGATAAACACCATACCTTGTTCCTCGGTCGTGGTGAGTACTACCCAATTGCGATGGAAGCGTCGTTGAAATTGAAAGAGATCTCTTACATTCACGCTGAGGCGTATGCGGCGGGTGAATTGAAGCATGGCCCTCTTGCCTTGATTGATGCCGATATGCCAGTAGTGGTCATCGCGCCAAGCAATGATCTACTTGAGAAACTAAAATCGAACGTGGAAGAAGTACGTGCTCGTGGTGGCTTGCTGTACGTCTTCGCGGATGCAGACGCTGGTTTCGAAGGTGATGAGAGCATGAAGATCATTAAGATGCCTCACGTTAACGAAGTGACAGCACCGATCTTCTACACAGTACCAATGCAGTTGTTGTCGTACCATGTTGCCTTAATTAAAGGTACCGATGTAGACCAACCGCGCAACCTAGCCAAAGCGGTGACGGTTGAGTAAGGCTCATTTCTATTGATAAAAAAGGTGTCGGTAGACATTAAAGTCTGAAACTGTGACACTAAAGTTTGAAACTGTGACACTAAAGTTGAAAACTTTTTAAACCCGGTTAAACTGATTAAAAGTTGACCGGGTTTTTGTTATGGCAAAATCAAAGTACGTTTTAACTGAAAAGCAAATCATCAAGCGAATAAATGAAGGCCGAGGTGCAGGAAGGCTTTCTGACTATAAGCCGTGGCTGTATGTTAATGAGGTCCCTTCGGAAGGTCGATCTCAGAGAGTCTACTCCCACCTAACGGGCCGGATTCATCATGTACTATCGGACCTTGAGTTCGCAGTCTTTCTCCTTTTAGACCATAACCCTGCGGTAACAGATATTCGTGAGCAGTTTCCACTCAACAGGGATGATACTCTCAATATTTCCAAGGAAGGTCAGCTTTGGCACCCTTCTCAAGGAGGGGTAAACCTTGTAATGTCCTCAGATTTTTTGGTTAATACCGCTTCTAAAACTCAGCCCCAGTTTGCAATTCAAGCAAAGTACTCCAAAGATTTAAAAGACCCAAGAACCATTGAAAAGCTTGAAATAGAACGCCGTTATTGGCAGCTAAAAAAAATCCCCTGGTTCCTCGTAACAGATAAAGAGATAGACAAAACAGTCGTATCTAATATTGAGTGGTTATACGGGGTTAAGGGCTACTTTGATGAAGTAATAACGGATGAGCTATCGCTTACGTTTGAGCATATCAGTGCTTATTTTGTTCAACACCCAGAAAGAAAAGTCGTTGAGCTGTGTAAAGAGTATGACATGGCATACCAGCAAGATCTTGGTCGGTCGCTTTATGATATTCGTTTAATGTGTGCAGCAAGGCTTATAACGTTCGATATTCGTTTACCATTTCATAGTTTGAAAGCGAAAGAAATTGCGTTTAGAAGCGAATCTTTGTTCGGGGGGCATTGTAATGTGGCCAGTTAACGAAACTCTAGAGTTTGACGGTAAGGCTTACCGTGTGCTTTTTACCGAGACAAGTTACTTCTATTGGATTGCTATTGAAGAGGATAAAGGTTTACCGGAAAGAGTTTATTTTGATGAATGCCGCAACTGGGTCGATGAAGGGCGTATAGACAAAATTCCTGACCCTTATTCATACCTTCAAGGAGAGTCTTGGACCAAAGAGTCAAATGCATATCAGAAAAGGCAGAACGACTTTGATTTGATTAAGCCTATCGTAGAAGGTGAAGGAGCGTTTGACAAAAGGGTTCGAGCCAAAAGGGTTAGTCATGCGGTTGCTAATTCAAATAAAACCAAATCGACCATCTATCGTTTAGTTCGGAGATATTGGCAGCGTGGGCAAATAAAAAATGCCCTAATACCAGATTACAAAAACTCAGGCGCTGCCGGAAAGAGAAGAAACTTCACAACAAATAAAGCTGGGAAGTCTAGGGTTTACGGTGTCGGTGATGGCAAACAAGTCACTGAAGAAATTAGAAAACAGTTCCGAATTATTTGTGATAAATATTTGATGAATATTGAAGGGAACTCCGTTGCTTATGCACATAGGAAGTTTTCAAAAGCATATAAGCTAAAGAACCCAGATGTTGAAGAGCATGAAATTCCAACACTCCGCCAATTTAGGTATTTCTACAAAACCGAGTATAGCAAGGTCACAAAGCTTACCGTTCAAACACCTCAAGGCAATTACAATAAAGATGTTAGGCCACTACATGGAACTGCAACCGAGCAAGCTTTAGGCCCAGGTAGTCGATATGAGATTGATGCCACCATTGCAGATATTTACTTAGTAGATGATGACGATGCAGACAAGGTTATCGGTCGGCCGACGATTTATATGGTCATTGATGTTTTTAGTCGTATGGTTGCAGGGTTTTATATTGGTTTCGATAACCCATCTTTCCCCGTTGCAATGAAAGCACTGATATGCAGCTTTAGCAGCAAAATAGAAACTTGTGCAAAATATGGTATCGATATTTCAGAAGAACAGTGGCCATGCATAGGTATTCCCGATGTGTTGCTGGCTGACCGCGGTGAATTGATGAGTCACCAAGCAAATTATTTGGTTGATGCTATTAGTGTTCGACTTGAAAGTGCTCCACCTCGAAGAGGCGATGCTAAAGGCATTGTCGAGAGATCATTTGGCACGCTACAGGCTAAGTTCAAGCCCTTTATGCCAGGTGTCGTAACTGGTAACAAGGTTAAGAAGCACGGTGAAAAAGATTATAGGGTTGAGGCTGCTGTCGCGAGATCTGACTTTGTTGAGATATTGCTTTATTCAATACTTGCTCACAACTTAAATAAACCTTTAGAAAAGTACGATCGTGCTCCTGATATGCCAGAAAGCCTTCCATCGCTCCCTATTGAGCTTTGGAGGTGGGGCCTACAGAATCGTACTGGGCGTTTACGAGCTATTGATACGGATATTGCAAAAATACTGCTGTTACCTCGTCAAAAAGTCACTGTATCTGAATTGGGCATAAAGTTATGGGGATTAACCTACACAGGAAAAGAAATTATTCAGACAGGTTGGATGCACCGTTCTTCGGAAGTATCTAGACCTAAAAAACTATTTGCAGCCTATGATCTTGGTTCTGCTAATCACATATATCTGTTTCCTGAAGAAGGCAAAAATACATTTTGGGTTTGTGATCTTTCTAGTCGAAGTAGAGAGTTCCGTGATCTAACTTGGTATCAAGTATGGGAACGTCAAGCAGCTCAAAAGCAGATTTTAGCTGAAGCTAAGTATCAATTTGCACCCGTAGAACGAGATTTTGATGATCTTCTTGAAAAGAAACTGAAGAAAGCTACAAAGAATCGTAAAACCAGTACATTGAGCAACGCGCAAAAGATAAATGACATCAAAGGCAATAAACGGAATGTTCGAGAGCAAGAGAGAAAGGAATTAGCAATACAGCCAGTTAGGGCTAAACAAGAAGAAGTCGCGTCGGTGATACCTTTAAAGGGAGAGGAGGAAAGTTATCAACTGCCTGACTTCATACCGGAGCTATTTGACGATGAGGATGATAACTGATGAAGAAAAGCCAAGATCATCGTGTAGTAGCCGTCTATCAAAGTGCTACGCTCTCAGCTTATCGAAATAACCCGTTGATAGAGGCATTACCACCGATAAATAGTTTCCTAGACGACTCGATTGCTCTGAAGGGCTCGTTAAGGTGTACCGCAGAAGATATCCATCGAAATGGCACCGAAAGAGCGCATAGTATCTGCCGTGTTATTGATGATTTTTTCCAGCCCCTCAGTCAGCACATACAGTTGCATGAACGACTTTCATTGATGATACGGCGTGGCTATGTTGGAAGAAATCCCGAAACAGGTGATTGGGCAAGACATATACAAAATGGTTACGAGCGTGTTTTATCTGGTGATTTGAAGGCGATAAAGTTCACGGAAGTTAGTTCTACAGCCCAAAGCATGACATTGATTGGATGTAGCGGAAATGGCAAAACAACGGCGATCAAGCAGCTTTTGTCGTTATACCCTCAAGTTATTTACCACCCTGACAGAAATCTTGAGCAAGTCGTTTATCTAAAAATTGACTGCTCCCATGATGGATCACTGAAAGAGCTGTGCTTGAACTTTTTTCGTGCGATGGATAGAGCATTAGGGACATCCAACTACGAAAGACAATACTCGATGAGCAAAAGACCGAGTATTGAAACACTTTTAGCTGCAATGGCTCAGGTTGCAAATGCTCATGCAGTAGGTGTTCTTATTATTGATGAAATACAGCACCTTAGCCGTTCTCGCTCTGGTGGCTCTGAGAAAATGCTTAATTTCTTTGTAACATTAGTAAATACCATTGGC
This sequence comes from Vibrio galatheae, assembly GCF_000967545.1. Classification (GTDB taxonomy): domain Bacteria; phylum Pseudomonadota; class Gammaproteobacteria; order Enterobacterales; family Vibrionaceae; genus Vibrio; species Vibrio galatheae. The sequence goes on from NZ_JXXV01000014.1 coordinate 17,311, forward strand.
CTTCCTGTGATTTTGGTTGGAACACCACGAGCCCGCGAGATATTTGAGGCTGATATGAGATCTGCAAGGCGAGGCTCTGGTCTTGGAGCGATTTTTTGGGATCCAATGGAAGAAGGAAGAGAATGGAAAGCGCTCACGGATAAGTTATGGACTCTTCAATGGCTACAAAAACGTGATGAGGTGTTGTCGGATGACATTCGTTCTCTATGGTATGAGCTAAGCCAAGGTGTCTTGGATATTGTGGTTAAGCTATATGTCTTGTGTCAGCTGAGAGCAATCGCGACAAAAGTAGAAAGGATCACACCTAAATTAATGCAACAGGTTTACAAGGATGAATTAAAACCTGTTCACCCAATGCTAGCTGCTCTTCGCTCGGGTGATGTCGAAGAAATGATTAAGTTTTCAGACCTTAAACTAAGCAACACTGATAAACGGTTACTTGAGTTGCAAAAACAGGTAGCAACAACTGTTCAGCAGACACCAGAGGAGTTTGCATATCAACAGCTCAGAACCGATGAAGAGCGACGTGTATATATGGCCCTAAAAGATGAGTTTGACTCAACGCTTTTAGCTCCTGTAATACGACAGCTATTTGATCAACATCCTGATTTGACATGGATAAGCTTACTCCCATTGGTACATGAGCAACTTGCCAATCCTGAGCCGTTAAAATCTAAAAAAGAGGCTAAGCCAAGTAAGGGCAAGAGGGCATCCGCAATCAAACAGACTCAGTGGCATACCCTTGATAGTGAGGATTTGAGGTTTGTTCACTCTCAATCTGATTCTGATAATGAAGTGTACACAGCAATGTCAAAGTCGGGTTTGATTCTAGACATTCAGTCACTGTTAGAAAAGGTGGTTTAATATTGCACTGCTTCCCTGTCCCTTATCCAGATGAATTAATCTATAGCTTGGTGGCTAGAGCTGGAATTCGCAGTGCGATTACAAGTTCTAAACAGCTACTAGATGAAGTGTATGGTGACAGAAAAGTGATTGCGACAATTGATCTGCCTAGTCATTTGTCTTCGATATCAGAGCAGCTAGTTAACACGGGACGATTTGACGTCCAACAGCTTATTTATGAACATACAATGTTCCCGATTTACGCTCCTTTTGTTGATGAAAGCATTAGGATTAGAGCGATGGAGCGAATGGAACATTGCGCTAAGGGCTCTGTTCATCTAATGCTAGGAGCCCCAGCTTCTATTGTAAAAACGTCGGATAACTTTTGTGTTTGCCCAGCTTGTGTCGCGGAACAAAAGCAAAAATATGGGGAAAGTTATTGGTCTAGATTGTGGTTTTTGCCATCTTTACCTCACTGCCCTAAGCATGGACTTCTAAGTCAATCGACAGCCTCTTACCATGATAGTAGGCACACGTACCATGCATGTGGCCGAATACAATGTCAGCCCCTTTTAAGTAATACCACGGATAAAGCGGAGCAGCAGGTTGCTTATTTGGCCAACAAAGCTAAAGAGGTAATGTGCTTACCAGCCCAAGACTCTCCGACTCAGCGTCAATGGAGTCTTTTCTACAATCATCTAGCACTCGACTTCGGGTGTAGAAAAGGTACTAAACAGATAGCACACGATAAGATTGCAGATTTAGTTGTAAGTAAAATCGTTACCCCTGAGTTAACTATCAATTCTGATAGAGATACTAACTGGCTTCGAACGATATTTCGCCGCCATCGTACAGCTTTTAGCTATCTACAGCACTTAACGGTTTGGTCTGCTTTTATTCCTGAAATATCGGCTAGTGAAATCATTAAAGAAGTTAAATCAAAAGAGAAAGTGACGATATCCTTCCCTAAGGACAATGCTCACCTTACGCCAAATTCAAATGAGGAAAAACGTAAGCAGTGGCGTTATTTAATAGACAAGACTTCGATTAAGAAAGCACGCAAACTTCCAGGTGGTGGTGCACTGTATGCTTGGCTGTACCGAAATGATAGAGATTGGCTATTAGCTTTCAATCGAATCCATCAATCCCAATCTCATGTAAGGCAGAAAAAAGTAGATTGGAGCGCAAGAGACCGATCACTAACTAAGCAGCTTATTAGGATTGTCGAACGATTAGATACCGTTATTGATGGCTCTCGAAGAAGCAAAAATTTCTTACTTAAGCAGCTAGATGATTACGGCTCGGTGAGCAAAAAACTGAACTTATTACCCTTGCTATCTCTTACTTTGAACCGTTATCAAGAAAGCGTCTTTGAGTTTCAAGCTCGTCGGCTAGTCATGGCAGTAATCGCAAAATCAAAAACAGGTTCAGGAATGAGTCGCTGGCAATTGATGCGTTCAGCAAGCCTTCCCGACGAAAGAATAATGCCAGTTATCGCAGATTTACTTGGCTGGGTAACTACAGGATCAGATTACAAATAAGGACATGATATGGGAGCTAGGTTTTACAAGTGTGACGATGATGTACGTATAGTCCATACAGGTAAAGTATTAGTACCAATAAGTGATTCGTCTTACCGGCCTTCAATTGAAGTTTGGTGCTATCCCCCACAGCAGAAAAATAAATTTCATGCTACTGCATTTTCTAACGTTCCTGCTTTGTATCGAGGAAAAATAATTAATCAAAGAGGGTTATCAGAAAGTTACGCTAAACGAGGGCGTCACAAATTTAGAAGTAATGAGTTCCTTCGATACAGTAGCTTGAGTGAGTTCCCCGACTCAGAGTCAGCAGAATCTTTGAGAAAGAAAGAGTCAGAGCAACATGCATTTATATTAGACCGAGGCGCTGTCCCTACACTGGTTATTCCGCAGCTTGAGCTAGCAAGGGTTCTATTTTATGCCAGCTCGTACTTATCGCGAGCGTCATTAATGTCTTCTCGTTTGCTTACAGACTTTAAGGTCGAAGTAAACACCAAGGAGGACCATGCCAATATCGAAGTGTTGCAAACATCAAACTTTCCTCCTTCGGCATTCAATGATTCAGCAACGAGAGCAATGTTGAGCTGGTTGCTTATTGATAGCAATGCAAAGCGTTCATTTGAGTCGATTTTTAGATATTTCAACATCGAAAAGGAACGAGATGTGTCTGCGGGGTATAAGCGTTGGCTATTTCACTTTGACCCGCCGCAAATGTCTGGGTGGTCTTTCTCATATGACGGCAGACTTGATACGAGTGGTCGCTACTTTCTGGTTGAAAAGATCACGGATATTGAAATTAATGCTCAAATGCCGTCTAGGGTCTATTTCCATAACCCTTCTTTTACGCATCCAGATGAAGGACAAGAGCCAACCACTGGTGGAAAATGTCCTGAACCATACGAGCGCCCAGAAGAACATATTATCGATGATGATCGTGAGGCTTCCGATGCTAACCATGCTTTCTTACTAGGTGAAAATACCTGCTCTGTAAGGTTTAAAAATCGTTTTTCAACGTCGAAAGCAACAACGCCCAAAAGGAGTCATCGGCCAGATAGAGGCAAGATGCTGCTAAGAAAGCTGGTGATAAGGTCAGTACCAATGAGCCTGGCAATAATGGTGAAATACCTTGTGCAGATATGGGCGGGGGTATACAAGATTGTACTGATAGATCAGAGGAGTATGCCTCTCGTTTTACGGCTTTTAACATGATGGTGCAAATGCTAGAGGAAAAATATGCCTGCACAATCATCGATTCTTATACTCATGAATTAGACCAAGTTGGACGCAGTAAGTGTCACTTGATTGACTCTGGTGCAAAGAGAACGATACGTTGCGTTGTCGTGGAACGAAATGGGCATGTGAATTACTTACTTGAAATTGACGTAACAGGGCTGAATAAATGGATCTCAACCAAATGCGTGCGACAGATTGATACACGAAACTGGAAAGAGCAGTTTTCTCTAATCAAAAAAGGTGTGGTGACAAAGTCTCTGGGATGGCCAACACAAGAAATGGACGCCATGTTTGGTTTTAAGAAGCATATTGGTATTTCTCACCCAAAATCGATCGAAGGAGAGTCTACGGGAATCCCTAAAGAGTCGATATTGGATTGGGCAGCCAGAGTAGTGTCCAAACTTTGATTGAGATATAGGTGATTGCTTAACCTGGTGTCTATGTCTAAATGATGATAAAATACCTTACAAAATAACGATGTAGATACATTAAGATCTTTATCATTCACTTAATTTGAGTTCGACCTAAATGCCTTTAACAGTACATGACAAAACAATTATCAATAAAATCAAGGCTTACTCATTAGCAGATGACTCGTACTGGTCTTTCAAAGGTCGTTCAAGTCGACAACACTGCCATGCTCTTATTCAATACCCAGCGATGATGGTTCCTCAAATGCAGGGCGAGCTTATTGATGCGATTTGTAGTGAAGATAATGATATTAAGACTGTATTTGACCCATTTGTGGGTTCCGGCACCACATTAGGTGAAGCGATGATGCGTGGGCTTGATTTTGTGGGCCATGATATAAACCCTCTCGCAATCTTAGCTTGTGAAGTTAAAAGTGGCCCTCTATACATCAAAAAGCTTCAAGAGAAAGTAGCTAACCTTCTTTTCACTATTGAAACAAGCAAAGCAGATGTTGTTGCCGTAAATTTCACAGGTATAGATAAATGGTTCTTACCGAATGTTCAAATTGAACTGAGTACGATCTATTTGGCAATTAAAGCCGAACCTTCAAAATGGGCGCGTAAGATCTTCTGGCTAGCACTTAGTAACACAGTTCGCTCTACGTGTAACTCCAGAAGCTCAACATATAAGCTTCATATTAAATCTGAAGAACAAATTGAAAAGATTGGATCGCCTGAAGAAATCTTCAAACGTAATGTTCTGAAAAGTGTTGAAAACATCAAAGCTCAAAAGCAACTGCTTGGTGACAACGGACATTTAGTCCGTTCAAAAGGTGTAAGCAAAGTTAGCATTAAGAATGTCGATGCAAAAGCTCGCACGCGCTCTAAAACGAAATACGACCTGCTAATTAGTTCACCACCATATGGTGATAATGCTACTACAGTGACATATGGCCAGTTTTCATATTTACCATTGCAATGGATAGATATGAACGACATTAATGAAAGTACCCAACCGCAGCTGCTGAGCCAACAAAACACGATTGATAGTTCTAGTTTAGGTGGTTCGTTGAAAGAGTCAGCGGAGAAGCATGAAGCACTTAAAGATAAGTCCCCTTCATTAAATCAATGCATCGAGACTATTCATCTAGTGAATCCAGACAATACAAAAAAGCTCATTAGCTTTGTTTATGATCTCTCTCTAGCTCTTGAAAATGCAGTTGATGAACTGCGTGATAATGCATATATGATTTGGACCCTAGGCAATCGAAGAATCTCAAATATTGAAGTACCACTAGACAAAATTATGCGTGAAGTACTTGAAAGTTTTGGCTGTAAATTTGTTTACCAGCTTGAAAGAGACATACCCGCTAAACGAATGCCTTCAAGAAACAAAGTCGCGACAACGATGGGCAAAGAAACTGTCCTGATAATGCGGAGATAATATGGCAACAACGTCAGAAAAAGAAAAAAAAACAGACCCACTAAAGCTTAAAATCGATGCTCATGTCATTCAGCAACTAGGTGCTGAGTTAATCAGTGGCCCAGATATAGCTCTAGTCGAACTTATTAAAAACTCGCACGATGCTGATGCGAGTTTTTGCTATATAGAAGTTGATACTGGATATACCGAAACCGTTGAACACATCACAATGGTTGAGGGTAAAGAAGTAAAAGAGAAGAAGGTTTATAAAGGTCGAATTTCTGTAAAAGACAATGGTCACGGTATGAACAGAAACCGGATAGATCGCTCTTGGCTTACAGTTAGTTACTCAGAAAAAAAGGCAGCAAAAGAACAAGGGGTTGTAACCAAAAAATACGATCGAACTTTAGTCGGTGACAAAGGCTTAGGTCGATTAGGTTCTATGCAACTAGGTTCTCTATGCCGAATTTCAACGCACGATCAAGCTAACCAACCTGGTATTGCCGTTTCGTTTAATTGGGACGACTTCTCTCACGGTAAAACCATCGACACAATTCATATTGAAGAAAAAACTCTTGTACCAAAGCCATCAAGTGGAACGACTATAGAAGCGATTGGGCTTAGAGATGTAGATTTCTGGGAAAGCCAAGAATCAAACTCTGTAAAGAACAAGATAGCTTCTATGGTATCCCCTCACGGTCAAATTTCAGATTTCAAAACATTTTATGTCTGTAATGGAGTCAACGAAGAATTAGAAGTCGTTTCGAATAAACTACTAGAGCAGGCGTCCAGTATATTTGATTTTGAAGTTACTGAAGCCGAGGCAATTGTAAAGGGCAAGATAGACCTTCTACCTTATAAGCCTAAGTCAACTGATGATCGAAGATCCCCTTTTGACAATCACGTTCTATCAGATAACGGAATTGCACTTCTAGACTACATAAAAAAACAACCTCGCTTACAAGACTATGAGTGCACTCACTCTGAAAGTAAGTATTTCCTGAATTTTGAACACAGGATTTCGTTTGATGAACTGAGTACAGCTTTAATAACAGAAAGTTTTCCTGGTATTTTTAAGGCAAAAATATTCAATTTTGTATTAGATAAAGAAGCTCTCAATGTCGAAGAAATTTCTCTCAAAGCAATGCGAGAATCAATAAAAGCGATTTCTGGTGATATCTCCGTTTATCGCGATGGCTTTAAAGTTGGGTCCGGTGATAAAGACTGGCTTGGATTGTCGAAAGACATGACATCGGGTGCAGGTGCCTATTCTTTAAGACCTGCAAACGTCACAGGATATGTCAACTTAAGCTGGTATGACAATAAACTCTTAATCGAAAAATCTGACCGTGAAAGCTTTGTAGATAACCCTCAATATCGTGCTTTTTATGTTCTCTGTCGTCATTTCATTGAGACAGTGAACCATTTTTTAAACAACAGTAGAAGAAGTACACACAAGTTCTTAGATGAAATGATTCTAGAAGATGCTGGTAAGCCCAAAGGCTACTCGGCAAAACAAGCGACTGTTGAGCTCGATAATATTGTCAAAAAGAGTATAAAGCTTCAGCCGAAGGTGACTAAATCTACTTCACGCATTCAGAAAACATTTACCGAAAAGCGCGCTGAGATTGATAAAGCGATAGATGAAAACCAGCAAGATATGTTTAGTGATCCTATCTTAGCGGAGAAACTAGCGTCCATTAAAGATCTGGTGACATCTTTAGAGTCTGAAGTAAATTCGAGTTTAAAGCAGTACAAAGCCTTTACTGATGACTTAGCTAGCCACATTCACTCGACTACAAAAGTTATTGGGGAAATTAAAAGCTACGAGAATCAAATTAAGAACTTTTATGATCACGTAGCAATTGGTTTATCTGCACAAACATTGGCTCACGAAGCTAATGAGCAGATCAGAAATACGCGATTACACCTAAATGCAGCCAAAAAACGAGTAGAAGATTTAGGTATTAAAGATGTTCCATTGACCAAAGAACTTAACGGTATTAGGGGGGACACTCAAGTTCTGTCAAAAGCTATTTCATCACTTAACCCTCTAGTAAAAGCTCAACGACAAGTAATGGAAGAAATTAGTATCTCTGATTTCGTTCATGACTATTTTGAGTTACGAGAGAGTTACTTTTCAAGTAAAGGGCTTGAAATAAAATTAGACGATAAGAAAAATTCCAAATCAGTATCATATAACCGAGGTAAGCTATACCAAATCATCGATAACATTGTGCGAAACTCTGAGCACTGGTTAACGGTGTATAAAGCTCACTACCCTCAAGACGAACATTCAATAACGATTTCTGTAGACAATAGCATCATCACAATTTGGGATAGTGCTAAAGGCGTTAGACCTGCATTGGAAGACGTGTTATTTGATATGTTCGCATCAGATAAAGAGTATGGCCAAGGCTTAGGACTATATATTGTACAGACTCTCCTAAAAGAAAGAGGGTGCTCTATCAAATTATTAGAAGAAAGAAATAAGTTTGGTAGAAGATATAAGTTTGAAGTTAATTTAATCGAGGCGTTGGTGTAATGGCTGTAGAACAATTTAAACAAAGCGTTTTCGACGCAATTAAACTAGATAATGTCATTTGGGTGGATGATAGATTTGCCCCTAATAGTGGTGACTTTAAAGATGAATTTTTAGCAGAAGTTAAAAACCACTATGAAGTCGCCCCAACTTTGGTTCAGGAATATGAACCTTTTTCAACTATAGCAGAGTTACAATCGAATTCTCCTTTTGATATATGGCAAGACCAGTTACCAGAAGATGAGGATAGTATTGAAAAGTTCTACAAATATATCGAGAAAGATCTTCCCGATTTCACTCCAGAAGAATTTCAAAAGCTCAAAGATATATTTGAAGATCACACAAATAAAAGAGTACACACATTAAGTAATAAAAAATGGCAACAAGAAAAAGAATTTTGGCTTAATAATTCTGATGAAAACCTTTTCCTCATTGACTATGATTTCTCTCGTGAAAACCTTCCTAAAGATCATGGTAAATTAATCGTACTTGATGTACTTAATAGCGAGTTAAGTAATGTTTATTGTGTTTTATTTACCAGCGAAACAAAAAACGGTTCAGAAGAAGAAAATGAGCGATTTAAAATAACAAAAGAAATACCAAATCATATTAATTCTCAATACTTTTCTGTTCTATCCAAAGACATCATGGAAGATGACAAAAAGATATGTATTAAATTTAAAGCATCTGAGTTTGTAAAACGAATATTTCTTAGAAAATTAAGCTCCGAAATGGTTGAAAGTGTTTCGGAGAAACTTATTGAATCAATTAACAATTTAAAATCAGATTTGAGTCAACAATCTATTTATGAAGTTGATTCTTCAATTTTTAAGAGTTCACTTGATGAAGGTGCTTCTGAAATTGATTTACTACATCGATTATTTTCAATTAAGCAGTATGAAGCTATTAGTCAATATTTGAATGAACAGAACTCTATCCTAGAAAAGATAGTGGCTTACCGTTCTGTACAAACCTCTCCTATTTTGAGGGATGAAGCGTATGTGGAATATTTAAAAGGATTAATTTTACCCAATAACAACTTTTCTAAACTTCGTCACCAAGAAGTTTTTGATGAAACAATAAACATCACACATACACCTATACGTTCTGGTGATATATTCGATATAGGTTCGCAGAAATACATTCTCTTGGAACAAGCCTGTGACCTAATGGTAAGGGGAAAACCGGATGAATTGGGGGAACGGTCAGTTAATGAAGTGTTATTAATTCCATTTAAAACTGAATTAGTTAGTAATACAAAGAAGCGTAAGGATGCTCATGAGCGTCAATTGAATTCACGTGAGAGTTGTGACTTTATAGTTCTACCTAAAGATAGTAATAATAATATTTACTATACATTCAATTTTGGTAAAGCGATTTCTGCAAATATCAATTGGTTAGACTTGTGTGTATTTAATTCATCCGGCCTTATTAGTTTTGATTATAACCAGGAATTACCGCCGTTAGTATTCCTACCAGGGTGGATCAAAAAGTTTAACCAACTCAAAGAAGCTCTCAGAATGGCAAAGAGTGCTCAAGTAGAACCCTCTCATTATTCTCCAGTCGCTCCATGTGTTTTAACCAACGAGCCATTAAGTGAAATAATAGTTCAACAATATTCTTCATTTACATTGAGTAACGCTCAGAACTTTGATATCAAGGTACTCAGCAACAAACTGTTAATGAACGGTCAACGTGTGTCCCACCTTCGTGAAACCTTCTCCAATAAGTTGCTTAGAAGTTATTTCGTAGGATACAAAGCACGTATTGCACTTGAGAAAGATTTTTCAATTTAACTATTTTGTATAATACGTTTGCAAAATTATTGGTTTTGGGTTGAGTCTGATGACGATGATTTAAACTTGTAGCGAGGTATATATGCCTATCTTTGACAAGTACCTAGGTAGGGACAAAGTCCTTGAGCGTATTGAGTAGATCTGATCTTTTGAAAGTCTCAAACTTTATTGTCATACATGCAGCCTTTAGAAGGTAGTGAGTTTGACTTAGTTTCAAACTTTATTGTCACATCAGTCTCTATTTTGTTACCTAATGATAAGGTCTATAGGAAAGAAAAGTTTTAAACTTTAATGTCCATCGACAAAAGGCGGTTCACGAGATGCGTGACCGCCTTTTTTCTTATCTCTTATTGGTGCTTTATCCTTGCTTCAAGGCAAGATTACTGTGTCTGCTGCCTGATCTAGCTTAAGGTCAAATCAGGCACTGTCGGCATTTTTTTACTCTGGACTAAAAACAGTTCATCACAGGCCAATGCATCGCTTGCCGCAGAGTGTGATAGATAACCTGGAAGATTATAGTGGCGGCGCAAGTCATCCAATTGATAGCTAATATAAGCACCACTTTTACCCGCATAACTCAACGGCTTTGCGACTCTCAGACTATCAATATAGTAGGCAGGCAGTTCATCAGTGCCATAGCGGGACGCCACATAGGCATCAATAAAAGCTTTCTCAATACAACAGCCGTGGGCGAGAATAATTTTGCCTCGTATCCTCTCAAGTAAGTGATCCATTCCTTCATCGAGTGGCAAGCCAGCTGCCAAGTCTTGTGGTTTTAAGCCGTTGATTTGGGCTGACTCAGGTTTAATAAACTTGCCATGGTTAATGTACTACTCTTCAATGCCGAGATGAATCTTGGGCTTTTCTGAATGCAATGATGAAGGTATTGCTGAATTTGGTCGACAAACTCGCGGTTGCCGTGAATAGCACGCACTTCGAGGAAGGCGCTGATACTCACTAGTTTGTCGTATTCTGTATTGGCAAGCCATTTCTGATAGTAGTCTTTCCAACACTGAACTGGCTGACACCATTTCGGATTCGCAGCCATACATTTGCCATCACACAGCGGGAAACTGCAGGCCGCTAAACCATTGCAGACACGCATTACCAGATGAGTAAAGTAGAGCAGCCCTCTTCAGTGGCGCCGTAAGAAAGAACAATCGCGCGTCTTGGTCTTACAGCATGTGGACTTCATTGCTCGCATGAGATCCAGCAACCATCCATAATCACACTGAGATGGGCCAAGCTGCTCTTAACATCGTATGTCACAGGATTAGGGGGGGGGATTCATTTAGCCGCAGGTGACTATTTCAACGCGGGTTATCTCGCAAAACTTATTTTAGGCGGAGAGCTTGCTGAGTCTGCGCTGGCGGGTCACACTGTGGCTGGTACTCTTATTCAATATCGTGGATGTAATCATCCCAAGCGACGCGATGCCTACTATTTAAGGAACGATGAAATGAAAGATCTGAATCAACAACTTTCTGAGATTAAAGTAGTCCCTGTGATTGCGATCAAAGATGCCAGCAAGGCAGTTAAGCTTGCTCAAGTATTGATTGAAAATGGCCTACCTTGTGCAGAAGTTACTTTCCGTACTGAAGAGGCCTCACTAGCGATCAAAAACATACGTGAAGCTTACCCAGAGATGCTGATTGGCGCAGGTACTGTTTTGACAAGTGCTCAAGTTGATGAGGCAATTGACGCAGGTGTTGACTTTATTGTTAGCCCTGGCTTTAACCCAACCACAGTGAAGTATTGTCAACAGCGTAACGTTACCATCGTTCCGGGTGTTAACACCCCAAGCCTAGTAGAGCAAGCTATGGAAATGGGTCTAAGTACGCTTAAATTCTTCCCTGCAGAGCCATCAGGTGGCGTGTCAATGCTCAAAGCACTAACAGCGGTTTACCCAGTGAAATTCATGCCAACAGGTGGCGTGAGCCCAAGTAATGTTAAAGATTACTTGTCAATTCCTTCAGTCTTAGCGTGTGGCGGTACTTGGATGGTGCCTGGCGATTTGATTGATAATGAGCAATGGGATTACTTAGCTAAGCTAGTTCGTGAAGTTGCGAGAATTATTGAATAATTCCTAGCTCGGTTAGCACCGATTAATGTCTAGTTAGTCGAAAGATTTTGAGCATTTTGCCAACGCCAACTGCTTCATGTAGTCGTTCTATGTCTAAGTTTTCACCTAACCTGCCAATGAATAGGGGAAATGAAAGCATCATCCGATTGGCTTTAAAGGCCCTCTTAAAGGAGGCTGGATGAATCAAAGGAGGCTGGATGAATCAATCGTTCGTGCTGAACTTACCTTAAATTTACTGATTAGCTTGTTGTCACTTTTGCTTGGTTTAAGCAGGAACAAACTGAACAATAAAATGATGCCACCAATCGCTTTGCCGTAGCGCTAAGAGCACCTTCTAGTGCTACCAGCGCTATGAGAAGCTATCTAATATCTCGATCACTTGGTGTAAATTGTCGAGTTGAATAATCCTATCTTGCCACTCTGGCAGCGGCGGTAATAAATCCGGGATCATCACAGCGTGGCAGCCAGCAGTGAGGGCGGCGCGAATACCGTTATTTGAGTCTTCTAACACCAAACACTCATCGGGTGCCAAACCTAATCTTTTGCATGCCTTCTGATAGCCTTCTGGGTGTGGTTTGCTTCTTACGACATCTTCAGCACTGATGACGAGTTCAAACTGGCTCAGATAGTCGGTAGGGGAAAAGTTGAATTTGACGTCGACCAAAGGGGAGGAAGTCACTAGCGCTGTTCTAAGACCTCGTTGTTTGATAAATGCCAATAACGCTGCAAAGCCCGGTTTTATTGCGATGCCTTGCTGGCGAAGCTGTTGATAGTGCGCATCTCTGGTTGTTCTATAGCGTTCAATATCAAGGGCACTCTGAAAATGCTTAACCAATAAGCGCTCACAGTCTGGATCTTGTACACCGATAAACTGCTGATAGAAGCCGTCGCTAATGGTGAGGTGTTGTTCTGTAGCGGCATATTGCCAACTCTGCTTATAAACGGACTCGGTATCAAAGATCAGTCCATCCATATCAAAAAGTATCGCTTTGAGCATATTACTCACTTTTACCGTTGTGGTTTAGCGCCTCTAGTTTAACGTCAAAATAGACCGAAATTCTTTTGTAATTTTATTACACTTAGTGGTTGGAAATAAAATTAAGGCTATTTGTTGACCCAATATCGAGCGCTTTATGAACTGTTTTGGTGAGGTTATTACGTTTATATTTCGCAAATGTGATTCTTATCACTAATTATTTTTTATTTCCTAATTATTAATTGTGACCAAAGTCACTACTGATTGATAATCATTTTCACTAAATTGCGTTTGTAATTTACATACAGTCCATTTGTGTGAAATTGGTCACTCAAAAAATGAAGTGTTAATTCTTTGTGTGTGATTTTTGTCACTAAATCTAGGGTTGGAGTGCGTTTTCGATTTGTTGTGATACATTTTAATCGACTTTTAAACAAACATTTTGGGCCAGATTGGCCATCCAATAAAACTGAGGTCTCCCTATGTTATCACCAGAAGCTAAGATCAAAGTGCAAAACTTTGGTCGTTTTCTATCCAACATGGTAATGCCTAACATCGGTGCATTTATTGCCTGGGGTTTCATTACCGCACTATTTATTCCAACCGGTTGGTTGCCAAACGAGACGTTGGCATCACTTGTTGGACCAATGATCAAATTCTTGCTGCCACTACTGATCGGTTATACCGGTGGTAAAATGGTGGGTGGAGACCGCGGTGCGGTTGTTGGTGCCATCACAACCATGGGTGTGATTGTCGGTACTGATATCCCAATGTTTATGGGCGCGATGATCGTAGGTCCACTTGGCGGTTACGCAATCAAGAAATTCGATGAGTCTGTTCACGGTAAAGTGAAGAGCGGCTTTGAGATGCTAGTGAACAACTTCTCTGCCGGTATCATCGGTATGATTCTAGCTATCTTAGCTTTCTTCATCATCGGCCCAGCAGTGAAAGTGCTTTCAAGTGCATTGGCAGCAGGCGTTAACGTGATGGTTGAAACAGGCGCGTTGCCACTGGCTTCTATCTTTGTTGAACCAGCAAAAATCCTGTTCCTAAACAATGCGATTAACCACGGTATCTTCTCGCCATTAGGTATTCAACAGTCTGAAGAGCTAGGCCGCTCAATCTTCTTCCTAATCGAAGCGAACCCAGGTCCTGGTCTAGGTCTACTACTTGCGTACATGGCATTTGGTAAAGGTAACGCTAAGCAATCTGCTGCGGGCGCTTCTATCATCCACTTCCTCGGTGGTATTCACGAAATTTACTTCCCATACGTGCTAATGAACCCACGTCTAATCCTTGCGGTAATTGCAGGTGGTATGACTGGTGTGTTCACTAACGTAATGTTCAGCTCAGGTCTAATTTCTCCAGCGTCTCCTGGTTCTATCTTTGCTGTACTTCTGATGACACCTAAAGGTTCTTATCTAGGCGTGGTGCTATCTGTTATCGCTTCAGCAGCTGTTTCGTTCCTTGTTGCTTCAGTGTTATTGAAAACATCGAAAGCAACGGGTGGTGACGAAGAGTCTCTAGAGAAAGCGTCAGCAGCAATGCACGACATGAAAGCAGCATCAAAAGGCCAAGCAGCGGCGCAAGTTAACCTAGCTGACGTAAGCGCAATCTATGTGGCATGTGATGCAGGTATGGGGTCAAGCGCAATGGGTGCAGGCTTACTACGCAAGAAAGTTCAAGCGGCTGGTCTAGACATCGATGTCTCTAACCTTGCGATTAACAATCTACCTGGTGATTCTCAAATCGTAGTCACCCACAAAGACCTAACCGATCGTGCACGTACCCATGCACAAGGTGCGATGCATATTTCACTAAGTAACTTCCTAGATGGCGGTGTATACGACAACCTAGTCGAGCAGCTTCTTCAAGCAAGGAGTGGCGAGGCAAAAAAGCCTGAAGCACCTGCAGCGCAAGCCGAGGAAAAGGACTCAACACTGACGTTAACTAGTGACAGTGTGTTCCTCGGGTTAAAAGCCAACTCCAAGGAAGAGGCGATTAAGTTTGCAGGTGAGCAACTGGTTAAATTAGGTAATGTTTCACCTGAATATGTTGACGGTATGTTTGCTCGTGAAGAGCTTGTCTCTACCTACCTAGGTGAGTCAATCGCAGTACCGCATGGCACCATCGAAGCAAAACAATACGTTATGAAAACAGGCATAGTGTTCTGCCAATACCCAGAGGGTATTCAATGGGGCGAAGATGAAGATGATGTAGCAAAAATGGTCATCGGCATCGCTGCTCAAGGTGATGAACACAATATGGTTTTGATGGCGATTACAAATTCACTTGATGACGAAGAGGCGGTTGAGCGTTTACAGAACACATCAGACCCACAAGATGTTCTGAATATCCTCAATGCCTAGTAGTACTTTTGTCTAGCTCCTGAGTGAACGAGGCCAGCAGTCCCCCCTCTGGCCTCATTTTTAGTCTGGATAGCTGAATGCTTAGGCGTGTGTAGTAAAGCCCTCAGCTATACAGATTCAACATTTGAAAGGTTACTATTATGAAAGCGTTACATTTTGGTGCAGGTAATATTGGTCGTGGTTTTATCGGTAAATTGCTCTCCGATGCAGGCATGGAAGTAACATTTGCAGACGTTAACGAAACCGTTGTGTCTGAACTTCAAAAGCGCAACCAATACCCAGTAAAAGTGGTAGGCGAAGAGTGTGTTGTTGAAACCGTAAACAATGTAACGGCGGTGAACTCGGCAACGGATGCGGTTGTAGATTGTATTGCTGAGGCTGATCTTATCACCACGGCAGTCGGCCCTACGGTGCTAAAAATCATCTCTGGTTCAATCGCAAAAGGTATCGCCAAGCGAGCGGCAGCAAACAACGTTAAGCCGCTCAATGTGATTGCTGCTGAGAACATGGTTCGAGGCACGACTCAGCTGAAAGAAGCGGTTTATGAGCATTTGACTGACGAGCTTAAAGCGTTTAGTGACCAACACATCGGCTTTGTCGATTCTGCGGTTGACCGTATCGTGCCACCGGCAGAAGCAGGCGAGACCGATCCTCTGGCGGTAACAGTTGAAACCTTCAGCGAGTGGATTGTTGACCAAACCCAATTCAAAGGTGACATTCCAAACGTCCCGGGTATGGAGTGTACTGATAATCTAATGGCGTTTGTTGAGCGCAAGCTGTTTACCCTCAATACAGGTCACCTTATTACTGCTTACCTTGGCGTATTAGCAGGCCATGAAACGATTAAAGATTCGATTGAAGACCCGGCGATTCGCGCCCAAGTAAAGGCAGCAATGGAAGAAAGCGGTGCGGTGCTGATTAAACGTTACGGTTTCGAACCACAAGCACATGCGGCATACATCGAGAAAATCCTCGGCCGTTTTGCGAATCCGTACCTGCGTGACGAAGTTGATCGTGTTGGTCGCCAGCCTATTCGTAAACTGAGTCCACAAGATCGTCTTATTAAGCCATTAAATGGTACCTTAGAGTACGGCCTGCCCAACGCTCACCTGATTAAAGGTATCGCCGCAGCATTTCATTACAAAAATGATGATGACCCTCAAGCGGTGGAATTACAGGCAATGTTCGCCGAAAAAGGCTTCGCGCAAACTTTGGCGCACTATTCAGAGCTGAATGTTGATTCAGAAGTTGTTAAACTCGCCGAACAAGCGTATAAAGCAATCAACTAATGTTAGTTCCACAAAGTGCCACCGATGTGGCACTTTATCCTTTTGAAGAAAACATGCCGATACATTCAAGCCACGAAGCAGAGCTATTAGAAGAACTTGCGGAATCAGCCAACGCGGCTGAGTGCTTACTGTGTGCTTATGATGTGTTGGAAGATATGCTCGATGCGATACTAAAAAGCATCTTTCACAAAGACGACTATGCAGTGAAGTTTGTCGTTGACCCGCTGTTAACCAACGATGGCCCACTCGGGGAGATCTTGGTTCGCACCAAATTGCTGCTTGGCTTAGGTGTTATCAGCAAACAGACTTACGATGACATTGACGTGTTTGTCACACTGAAAGAGTGGGTGAAAGTTCAAGAGGGTAAGCTAGATTTTTGGGATCGAGATATTGTGTTTGAACTCAATAGAGTCAACGCGATACGCAAAATCATGCCGATCGAATACTCTCCCGAACTGATCGAAGGCTTGAATGAAGAGATGAAAACGATGTTCTTGGAACGTCATTTTCAAAAGGTGCGTTCAACCATTGTACTAGCGGTTAATGATATCCATCAGCAATTGTCACGCGACAATGCGCTCACCTCTTAACGTTATCACCGCTTCACTACCGTCGCCTTGTCGACTTTCAACTTGTTGCTATGCGGCTTTTAAGTCGACCTTTTCTACTCTTTCCATCCACTTATCACACTGACTTAATAGCTGTTGCAAAAATGGCACGGGTTGCGCGATTTTCTCGCCGCCTTTAATTGGCGCGTCGGTTAGCTGCCAGAATTGCTGAGTGATGAGATTTCGTTTAGAGACGAAGTCACTTATCTCTGCAACCGACATTGGCAGTTCGTCATTCAGCATATTGTGCAGCGGTTGTAGCCTTAGCGTGACATCAGCCGATGTGCCTTGCAGAAATTGATTGGCCGTCAGACGGCTTAACGCGCGAAGGTCACGATTCGGATGCTGCTTACAGAGCGGTTGGATAGCTTTATATAGCGCAAAATCGACTTTTTGCACTGCAATTAATGCCTCGCCCAGCAGTGGCATAAGATCCTGTTGGAGTGCGGTTTTATATTCTGTGGTGATAGTCATGGTTGGAGAGTTCACTCATTAATGTTACAGGCTATTCGAATAAGCACAGCGCGTCTTCACGGCTCAGTTGGTTGGCATCAAAAATGATGTAATCGCCGCGGCGGGTTTGCGTGCATTGGGCTATGCCTTTGAAGCCGATACTGGTGAGCTTTTTCATCACTAGATGGCTCGCGTTGGCGTAGATGACATCGAGAAAAGGTAACTGGTTTGAATGCACCGCCCCCTTTTGATTGAAGATGTCCATTGCTTGGGACAGGTGGTCAGAGTCAGTAAATTCAATGATTTGGGCAATATCATTTAACAACATGTGTTTCCATACGTAAATTGTGGTTAACTCGGGCAGTACTTTACTGGGTTCATCTTGAACGCGCCAGTACGATATAGGCTTAGATATAAAAAACCACTTCTTTTAGAAGTGGTTTTTTGTTTAAACACCGAAAATAGCGTTTAATTAAAGATCTTGAATGTTCTCTTTTTCAAGCTCTTGGAAGTAACGTAGTGTTTTCACTTTAAGCTCTTGCTGTGCAGGCTCGTCTGCAACAATCACAGCCTTACGGTGCATTTGTAGCGCAGTGACTGTCCACATGTGGTTTACGCTGCCTTCGATCGCCATTTGCAGTGCCAACGCTTTATTGTGGCCTAGAGAAAGGATCATCACTTCTTCTGCATCTAATAGTGTCGCAACACCAATAGTCAGTGCGTATTTTGGCACTTGGTTGATATCGTTATCGAAGAAACGAGAGTTTGCGATACGTGTATCTTCTGTCAGCGTTTTGATACGAGTGCGTGACGATAGAGAAGATCCTGGTTCATTGAACGCGATATGACCATCAATACCAACGCCACCCATGAATAGGTTGATCTTGCCGTAAGACTGAATCTTTTCTTCATACGCTGCGCAGTGTGCATCAATATCGTCTGCTTGGCCGTCAAGCAGGTTGATGTTCTCTTCTTGAATGTCTACGTGGTTGAAAAAGTTAGTGTACATGAATGTACGGTATGACTCAGGGTGGTTAGGGTCGATACCCACATACTCATCCATGTTGAAAGTCACGACATGTTTGAAGCTCACTTCGCCAGCTTCATACAGTGCAATAAGCTCTTTGTACGTTGTTAGTGGTGTGCCACCTGTAGGAAGACCAAGTACAAATGGACGGTCCGCAGTTGGTTCAAATGCGTTGATCTTGTTTGCAATGTGACGAGCAGCCCATTTACCTACTTGTGCAGCGTTTTTTAGAGGAATCAGTCTCATTTGTCTTTTCCTATAGAAGGTTATTTAATGAATTGGTTTCTTAATTTGCATTGTAAAATAAGATGGCGAGGAGCGCCAGTTATTTGGAGAAAAAAATCGGCATATTGTCGTAATCTAGATCAAGTTTTTATAGTTTAGTCGCAAACAGAGTGATTGTGTGAAGGGTTATTTATTGATGTGAAAAATGCACGCAAAGCGATCATTTACGTGCATTGTTTAAACGTGGCTATTTACTGGTATCTAAGTAGGCTTTCGAGGAAATGTCTGTCCAAGCTCGCACTTTAGCTAAGTACTGCTCCTGAGATTGGATGATCTCTTTTGCCAGAGCGTCGCTATTGGCTTGATCTTCAAGCAGCTCGGTTGTCGCGGCTTTCATTGCTTGTAGTACCTCTGGCGGAAAATCTCTTACTTTGATATCTGGGTATTCAGCGCTCATGGTTGACCAACTATTCGCATTCGCGTCGACGGATTGAGTGTACATATCAAACGCAGTGACTCGGAATGCGGTTTCTAAGATAGATTGGAGATCGTGAGGTAATGACTCCCATTTCTTTTTGTTGACCAAGAATTGGGTTTCTGAGCCAGGTTCATGCCAAGCGGTGTAGTAGTAAGGTGCGATTTTTTGAAAACCCATACGCAAATCAAATGCAGGTCCAACCCATTCAAGTGCATCAATCGTTCCGCGCTCTAGCGAAGTGTATAACTCACCGGGAGCGATATTGGTCGGTTTTGCGCCAACCTTAGCCATCACCTCACCCGCAAAGCCAGGAATACGGATCTTAAGTCCTTTCAAATCTTCGATAGAGTTGATCTCTTTTTTAAACCAGCCGCCCATTTGAATATCTGAGTTGCCACCAGGGAAAGAGAGTAGGTTATGGGGAGAGTAGACTTTCTCCATTAGCTCCATACCGCCGCCACGATAGAACCAAGCGTATTGCTCTGCGGGAACCATGCCAAAAGGCATTGACGAGAAGTAGAGCGTATTGGGGACTTTTCCTTTCCAGTAGTATGAGCTGGAGTGACCGAGATCGTATTGACCAGATTTGACCATATCGAAGACACCGAGTGGCGCTTTATGCTTATTGGCTGAATCAATACGAATTTGTAAGCGGCCGTTCGACATCTCTTCAGCAAGCTTAGCCATGTTTTTGGTCGCATCACCTAAGATAGGTGTGTTGGGTCCCCAGGTTTCGGCGAGTTTCAAACGATATACTTTCTCTGCGGCCAGAGCAGAAAAAGAGCTAAGTGCAAGCGACAGGGTAAGCGTTCCTGCTAAGAGTGAGCGTAGTTTGTATTTTGATGGCAACATGACTAGGCGACTTCCTTATTTGTTATGTTTGTTGTCGTAGCTAGCTTTTATCTTGCCGTTTTTTTCGTCAATCTTATTTTTACCTAGCCACAAGCAATAGGTTGGGCTTTCACACTGTTTTTAATCTTTCATTTAGTCAGTAATACTGACTTCGGATTGGAATGCGCACAAGATGGCAAGCAGTACTCGGTGTTTTAAGTACATAATCTTGATAGTAAAAGTGCTGCCTTGGTCACGCAGCACTTTATTGATGTTTGGCAAGCCGATCAGATTGGTGATTTAACGGATAGCATTATGTTTGATCAAATAGCGTTCCGCTTGATTTGTTCCCATATATCGCGCCAAAGTTTTTAGTGGCACGTTTCTGAGATCGACCATGATCAGGCCATCTAAGGCATTGTTGAACGCGGGATCAACATTGAAGGAGACCAGCTTTCCGTTCAGGCCAAGGTATTGCCTCAGTAGTACTGGAACGCCTTTGCCTTCATCAATTCTGGCAATGACGCGTGAGAGTAGTTGTAAGTCTGCCAGTGCGGTTAGCATGCTTGTATTCCAGCTTTGATTCGCATTGGGGAGCGGGTTGGAAGGGGTGACAAATTCCGCTTTTTCAGAGTCATAGTGATGGAGTGTCATGGTTTCAGCCAGCAATTGTCTTGCTTGATCGCTGTAATCGTTGCTTATACTGACGGGGCCGAATAAATGCGTGTATTCAGGGTGCTTGTCAACATATGCCGCAATTCCTTTCCACAGTAGAAGCAGTGGTGCCATGCTTTTTTGGTATTTTTCATCAATTACGGAGCGACCCATTTCGATAGCCTTGCCCATACTTTTGATGAAGGGTTGGTCAAAATTGAATAAGGTTCGTGAATAAAGACCAGAGATGCCATGTTGATCAACAAGCTGATCAACCAAGCCCAATCGGTACGAACCGACCAAAGCACGATGGTTACGATCCCAGATAAACAAATGTAGATAGTCTCGATCAAACTCATCAAGGTCGATAGCTAGACCAGTACCCTCACCAACTTGTCGGAAGTTATGCTCACGTAGGCGCCCAATTTCATGCATTAGAGAGGGGATATGGTCTGCGGTTGTGCAATACACGTCAAACTCGCCACTTGAAAGCATAAGATGATCATCAGGCAAGGCATTGAGATCATCTTCAAGATCGCTAGTTGGTAAAGGATCTGAGATCGGAAGTTGGGAGGTGCTACCAGTGGCTTGTTGCTGCACATGTGCACGGTTTTGCAGTAGATAAGTATTGAGACGTAAGTAGTTGACGATCTGAGTATCACTTAACCCATTTACTTCTTTATATTTAATGGCAGTACCGATGGAGAGTTTAATTTTCTGGCTTGATTTGTTAAGCAGCTCTCGGCCTAACATCAAGGTGCGAAGTAAAGGATGGACTTTGCCTGCAAGATAGAAACGCTGTGAGTTTTGACCATCAATATAAACGGGCACCGTCGTTGCTCGTGATTTACGAATGAGGCTACTCACTGAGCGGCTCCACTCTTTATCTTCGAGGCGTTGCGCTTTTCTATCGACGAGTTGCGAGACTTCTCCGGCTGGAAATAGCAATAGAAGACCACCCTGATCAAGATGTTGATGCGCGTTTCTCAGCGCTTTGAGATTAGCCTTGTGCGCGTTTTGTCCGTCAAATACATCAACACCAATAAAGAGTTCGTCGAGCTCAGGGACTGTTTTCAGGTATTGATTTGCTAAGATCTGCACATCACTTCTGACTTGCAGGAGCAGCTCAGCGAGAATCACGCCTTCAACGCAACCTAATGGATGATTGGCGACCACAATTGTTGGGCCCGATTGTGGAATATCAGCTAGCGAACCTCGACATAGCTGATAGTCAATGCCAAGCACTTCGAGAGTGAAACGAAGAAATGCGGCTGTGTCGCAACCTGCTGGGCGCTGTGCATAAAACTTATCAAGCTGATTAAGACCTGTGGCCCATTCAGTTAAGCTTTCTCCTAAGCGAAATGGGGTCTTTTTCGGTAAACGAAACGGACTAGAAACTTCCATAGCATCCTCAATATGGTGTTAAGTCAACTTGAGGCTAATCAATCGATGTTGCAGAGAGGCTTCAGCTCGATGAGAGTTTGATGATGATAGTGTGACGTTTTGATGACGAAAAATAGCTTCGAGAGTGTGTGTTTCTTTTTAATGCAACAATGACTTAATTAATTTAAATAAAAAATAGGTTGCTCACAAAATATACTAATTTTGTATCTCAGCGTAAGTATTGTTGCTAACGTCTAACTGCGGGTAAGGATGTTTCAAGTACGAGCAACAGACTCAAGCGGGAGCATCTGCCAATTTACCTTCGTTTAATGCTGATCTGGAAAGACCTCTTTATATTAAAGAGGAAAACGGGAACCTTCTGGTTCCCGTTATTGCATTTGATTAACTCTGGTGGCCGATGAGTTAGCTGGTTCGATGGACGGACATGTGGGCTAACGTAACCAATGCCTGCTTATATTCCGATGGTTGCAAAACGCTTAGTTCGGCAATCGCTTTATCCGCTTCTTCATATGCTTTTTGACGAGTGTACTCAAGAGAGCCAGTTTGGTTCATCGCGTCGAGAATCTCATTTAAGCGATCCATACCGTTGGCCTTTTCAATCGCTTCGCGAATCATAGCGGCTTGTTCTGGAGTACCGTTACGCATCGCGTAAAGGAGCGGCAGGGTAGGCTTGCCTTCAGCGAGGTCATCGCCGACGTTTTTACCCATCTCTTGACCATCAGAAGTGTAATCCATCACATCATCGATCAGTTGGAACGCCGTCCCTAGGTACTTGCCATAGTTTTGCAATGCGGTTTCTACTTCTTCAGACGCGTCATTTAAAATCGCGCCAATTTGTGTCGCGGCTTCAAACAAACGGGCAGTTTTCGAGTAGATAACCTGCATGTAGCTCTCTTCGGTAGTATCCGGATCATTACAGTTCATTAACTGCTGGACTTCACCTTCCGCAATCACGTTAACCGCATCACTCATCAACTTGAGGATCTTTAATGATCCTAGCTCGGTCATCATTTGGAACGATCGCGTATAAATGAAATCCCCAACCAACACGCTAGCGGCATTACCAAACGCTGCATTCGCCGTCGCTTTACCACGGCGCATGTCTGATTCATCGACGACATCATCGTGCAGTAGAGTCGCTGTATGAATAAATTCAATAAAGGCAGCGGCTGTGGTGTGAGCCTCTCCTTTATAGCCGAGTGCTCTGGCTGATATTACGGCTAAAAGAGGGCGGATACGCTTACCACCGCCACTTACAATATAGAAACCCAGTTGATTGATTAAAGAGACATCAGAGTTGAGTTGCGCGTGAATTGTTTCATTCACTTTTGCCATGTCATCGGCGGTGAGTGCTTGGATAGCTTGAAAATCCATGGTTAATCCGGCTGAAGTTAGAACGAGTAAGGTATTCTTATCTGTTTTAATTGCTGAATAATACACTAAAAAACGTTGATTAATACACGCTTAAAGGGCATCATCTGGGCACTTTTCATTGGCGATTAGCTTTTCGCCAATTTTTTCAAAATATGGCTTGTCATAGGTGCGACCTTTCTGTAGAATCTGCGCCCTATTGATGATTAGTTTAGCGCACACCCTTGATGCTCAAATAGCATACGGCTGTGCGGAAAAAGCGGAGTAAGATATGTACGCTGTTTTCCAATCTGGTGGTAAACAACACCGTGTAAGCGAAGGTCAAACTCTTCGTTTAGAGAAATTAGACGTTGAAACTGGTGCAACTGTTGAATTTGATAAAGTTCTTCTTGTTGCTAACGGTGAAGACATTAAAGTTGGTGCTCCTCTAGTAGAGGGCGGCAAAGTAGTTGCAGAAGTGGTACAACACGGTCGTGGCGATAAAGTAAAAATCGTTAAATTCCGTCGTCGTAAGCACTCTCGCAAACAAGCTGGTCACCGTCAGTGGTTCACAGAAGTGAAAATCACTGGTATCAACGCTTAATCGATTAGGAGAGTTTAACAATGGCACACAAAAAAGCTGGTGGTTCTACTCGTAACGGCCGCGATTCAGAAAGCAAACGTCTAGGTGTTAAGCGTTTCGGTGGTGAGTCTGTTCTTGCAGGTAACATCATTGTTCGTCAACGTGGTACTAAGTTCCACGCTGGTACTAACGTAGGTATCGGTAAAGACCACACTCTATTCGCTCTTACTGAAGGTAAAGTGAAGTTCGAAGTGAAAGGTCCTAAAAACCGTAAATTCGTTAGCATCGAAGCTGAGTAATTTAAACCTAGTTTAAAACACTCATTAGCTTTCAAGCTGAATTCAAAAGCCCTGCCGATTCGGCGGGGTTTTTTATTTATGCGAACAAGACCATCGCATAGAGAAGGAATAAATACTAAGGCACTTTGAAAAAAGTCCCTCATTATGTATTCCAATACCAATCGGGATAAATAGGTGATCAGATAGTTGCGCAGGAAAAATCGCTTAGAGCAAGGCATAGATTGCAGCTAGCTAGTTGACCTACCTACAAAATCTATAACGCTGCTATCAGCGATTTTAACCAGTAAGATTGACCAGATATTTATTCTGGTTGGTATCAGTGGCAGAACGATCGAAGATCAAGGTGATCGATCTGAAAATGGAATCTGCTAGAATTTGTATCATTCACTCTGTTTAACAGAGCTGAGATGATATTTGCAACGCGGCTACCTGATGTAGCACAAGGGCGGAGTAAGAGATGAAATTCGTTGATGAAGCGGTAGTAAAAGTTCAAGCCGGCGACGGCGGTAACGGTGTAGTGAGTTTCTGGCGTGAGAAGTTCGTTGCGAAAGGTGGCCCAGATGGTGGTGACGGCGGTGACGGCGGTGATGTTTATATCCAGGCTGATGAAAACCTCAATACACTAATTGATTATCGCTTCCAGCGCTTCTATGAAGCAGAGCGCGGTGAAAATGGCCGTGGCGGTAACTGTACCGGTAAGCGCGGTAAAGACAAAGTGTTACGTGTGCCAGTGGGTACTCGTGCTGTTGATATCCACACCAATGAAATTGTTGCTGAAGTTGCTGAGCATGGCAAAAAAGTGATGGTGGCAAAAGGTGGTTGGCACGGTTTAGGCAACACGCGTTTCAAATCATCGGTCAACCGTGCACCTCGTCAAAAGACGCTGGGTACTAAAGGTGAAATCCGCGAAGTACGTCTAGAACTATTGCTTCTGGCTGATGTGGGTATGCTTGGTTTGCCTAATGCAGGTAAATCGACCTTTATTCGTGCGGTTTCTGCGGCAAAACCAAAGGTAGCAGACTACCCATTCACGACCTTGATCCCAAGCTTAGGTGTTGTGAGTGTTGTTCCTGAGAAGAGCTTTGTTGTTGCTGATATTCCAGGGCTAATCGAAGGCGCAGCAGACGGTGCTGGTCTTGGTATTCGTTTCTTGAAGCACTTAGAGCGCTGTCGTGTTCTATTGCACATGATCGATATCATGCCGATTGATCAAAGTGATCCGGTGCAAAATGCTCTCACGATCATTGATGAACTTGAGCAGTACAGCGAGAAGTTGGCGGGTAAGCCACGCTGGTTGATCTTCAACAAAGTTGATCTGATGCCTGAAGAAGAAGCCAATGAAGTGATTCAAAACATTCTTGATGCTTTAGGTTGGGAAGAGGATTACTACAAGATTTCCGCTGTGAACAGGCAAGGTACTAAAGAACTTTGCTATAAGCTGGCTGACTTTATGGAAAATCTACCGCGTGAAGAAGAAGATATCTCAGAAGAAGAGAAAGTCGACTTTATGTGGGATGATTACCACAAAGATGCAATGGCTGGTAAAGATGTTATCACTGAAGATGATGACGACTGGGACGATGAAGAAGATGACGGCCACGTTGTCTACGTCCGCGAATAACAGTAAATTATATTCTGAGCCGCAATATCAATTGCGGCTTTTTTGTGTCTAAATCAATTCATCTATTTCTGTTTCGATTCAAAATAGCAAGATTCTAAGGGAGTAGGGTAGAAATATGGCATCTAAGCAACGAGCCGTTTCTCGTTTAATTGCCCAAGCTGGGCAAATGCTTTTAGCGCATGGTGCGGAAAGCACCTTGGTTGGCGATCTTATGCGTCGCTTTGGTATTGCTGCAGGTATGGACGAAGTTGAAGTATCACTGTCAGCAAGTTCTCTGGTCGTCACTACGGTTTACCAAGAGCATTGCATTACCACAGCTCGTCGTTGTCCAGATCGCGGTATCAATATGCGCGCGATTACTCAGGTTCAGCGTATCTGCATAATGCTCGAGCGGGGGATTATTGATTATTCACTGGCTCAGCATCACCTCGATAAGATCAGCCCTGAGCGGTACAATCGCTGGTTAGTGGTGTTCATGATTGGCCTATCTTGTGCTGCTTTCAGTCGTTTAGCTGGAGGGGATTGGACGGTTTTCGCTATGACCTTTTTTGCCTCGGCCGTGGGTATGGTGGTTAGACAAGAGATTGGCCATCGCCACTTTAATCCGATGATGAACTTTGCGGCAACAGCGTTTGTAACGACGGTGATCTCTGCACAAGCGGTCAATTACGAACTCGGTAACTCTCCCTCGTTGGTTATGGCTTCTTCAGTGTTGATGTTAGTGCCCGGCTTTCCTTTGATTAACTCAGTAGCAGATATGCTCAAAGGGTACATCAATATGGGTATCGCTCGCTTTGCTATGGCAAGTTTACTGACTTTAGCGACAAGCCTAGGGATTGTCGCGGCAATGAGCCTAGTTGGTGTTTTAGGGTGGGTAGTATGATGTTGTTCGATCTCTTACTTGCCTTACTCAATGATATGCTTTTTGCAGCAATTCCAGCGGTTGGTTTTGCTTTGGTGTTTAACGTGCCACAGAAAGCGCTGGTTTATTGTGCCTTAGGCGGTGCTATTGGTCACGGCTCTCGCTACTTAATGATGCACTTCGGGGTACCGATTGAGTGGGCAACCTTCTTTGCGGCAATGATCGTTAGTATGGTGGGAATCCACTGGTCAGCTCGTTTCTTAGCGCACCCAAAAGTATTTACTGTGGCAGCATTGATTCCAATGGTTCCAGGGGTATTTGCCTTCAAAGCTATGATTGCACTGGTTGAGCTCAACCACCTTGGCTACTCTCCTGAGCTGGTTGCTATGCTAATGGAAAACTTTCTCAAAGCGATGTTCATTATTGCCGGTCTGGCTGTTGGCTTAGCCATGCCGGGCTTGCTATTCTATCGCCGCAAACCCATTGTATAAATCCCGAGGAGAAAGGAATGATCGTTAGTATGATCGCGGCTATGGCGCAAGATCGAGTTATTGGTAAAGACAATCAGATGCCATGGCACCTTCCTGCCGATTTTGCTTGGTTTAAGCGTTGTACATTGGGCAAACCTGTGGTGATGGGACGCAAAACGTATGAATCCATTGGTCGTCCATTACCTGGGCGTCACAATATCGTTATCAGCCGAGATGCGACATTAACGATTGAGGGTGTCACCACGGTAACCTCGATTGATGAGGCGTTGCAATCCGCTGGCGATGCTGAGGAAGTAATGATTATTGGTGGAGGGACGATTTACCAAGCGTGCCTGCCACAAGCCAATAAACTGTACGTTACCTATATTGATGCACAGATTGAAGGGGATACACAGTTCCCTGAGTGGGGAGCAAGTTTTCAGGAAACTTACTCAGAAAACTATGCTGCTGATGAAAAAAATGACTATGATATGCGTTTTGTTGTGTTGGAAAGAAACCTTTAAGTTTCTTTGAACAACACGCATTGGTATGCTTTAAGAGAACTAGGTAGCCATAGATTTATATAACCTATTAAACCTAGTTCTTTAGCGCTTGCTGAGTAAAATACTGCTTATCTTCCCAGCGAAGCATGGTTAGACTTCCGCCCCACACACAGCCAGTATCCAGCCCAATAACCTCTTTCCCAGCATAACCTTCAAGCGCAGCCCAGTGGCCAAATAGCACTGTCTTATTCAATTTTTTCCGCTGCTGGACGTCAAACCAAGGAACGAGATCGGCGTTATTGACGGCTCGGGGGGGAAGTTTGCACTCCATATCGAGCCGTCCATCTGAATAACAGAAACGCATTCGGGTAAAGGCATTAATGATGTAGCGATAGCGATCAATACCTTGTAAAGAGTCTGACCACAGATCGGGTTGATTAGCGTACATGTTTTCAATTAACCATGGCCATTTTTCACTGCTGAGCAGAGCTTCTATTTCTTGAGCGGCAGCGCGAGCTTGTTTTAAAGTCCATTGTGGTGAGATTCCTGCGTGGCACATGACAAATTCTTCATGCTCAGCAAGAAGAGGTTGGTTTCTTAACCAATTCAGCAGTTCTTTTCGATCTTTCGCCGCGAAAATAGCCGCGGTTTTGTCTTTGTTTTTAACTTTAAACAATCCCAGAGAAACCGCTAGTAAGTGCAGATCATGGTTGCCGAGTACGACTTTGGCACTGTTGCCTAATGAACGGATAAAGCGCAGTACTTCGAGTGATTTGGGCCCTCTAGCCACGAGATCCCCTGCGACCCAAAGAGTGTCATGTTTTGCATCGAATTTGACGCGATCAAGCAGTAAAAGTAGCTCATCAAGGCAGCCTTGAAGATCTCCCACAATGTATGTTGCCACAGCATTACCTTAATTAAGAATATTCGGAATCGCCAACCTAAAAGGTTCGATTTTAGCAATGAACTCCTCGCCACGCTCGTCGTGCATTATGTACTGGCCTTGCATTACACCAACTGGGGTCTCAATGACAGTCCCACTGTTGTAGGTGTATTCATCGTTCGCTGCAATATGCGGTTGCTGACCGACGACACCTTCGCCTTCTACGGTCATCTGTTTGCCATTCGCATCGGTAATCAACCAGCGGCGACTAATAAGCTGTACAGTTTGTGGGCTAAGATTTTTTATTGTGATGATGTATGCGAAGACGTAACGTTTTGCGTCAGGCTGGGATTGATCGGGAATGTACTTAGTGTGAACTTGGACTTTTATACAAGGGGTAGCTTCCATGTAAACTCCTATGCAAAGCCAAAAAGAGTGATAAATCTATGACTTATCACTCTTAATTTATAGCGCTTATTTGTGGTTGGCGTCTAGCCAGTTTGCCATATCAACAAATTGTTCTAGCGTGAGATTTTCAGGGCGCATACCCGGATTCACACCTAACTGTTCAAGCTGTTCTGCACTGAGTAGGGCTTTATAACAGTTACGAACTGTTTTACGACGTTGGTTGAAGCCTTCACGACACACTCGATCAAGCCACTTTAAACTAGTTACTGGATGCGGAACCTCTTCGTAAGGAACGAGCCTGACGACAGCAGAGTCTACTTTTGGCGGTGGTACAAAGGCGGTCGGTGGCACTTCGAGTACGGGCACCACTTTACAGAAGTACTGCGCCATAACGGTGAGTCGACCGTATGCTTTGGTTCCTGGCCCTGCTGCTAATCGGTTAACCACTTCCTTTTGTAGCATAAAGTGCATATCTTGGATGTCTTTATGGAACTCAAACAGGTGGAACATCAATGGCGTAGAGATGTTGTATGGTAAGTTGCCAAAAATGCGTAGCTTGTTGTTTGGTTTTACCAGTTGCTGAAAGTCGAAGCGCATAGCATCGCCTTCGTGAATAGTCAGCTTTTCACCAAGTTCAGGATGATTACGTAGACGTTCGGCAAGATCTCGGTCAAGCTCGATAACAGTAAACTTGTCGACTTCTTTACCTACTGGCTCTGTAATTGCCCCAAGTCCAGGACCGATTTCGACTAAGTTCTGACCTGGCTTCGGATTGATTGCAGATACAATCCCATCAATGATGTAGGGATCGTTAAGGAAGTTTTGACCAAAGCGCTTTCTTGCTTTGTGTCCTAAGTGGACATCGTTTCTCATAGTATTCTCAAGTTAATTCGATTTCTTATCGACCAGCTCAATGGCATGAGCTAAAGCCGTTCTAAAGCTTCCTGTGTCCGCACTGCCCGTCCCAGCGAGGTCTAGCGCGGTGCCGTGATCAACGGAGGTCCTAATGAACGGCAAACCAAGGGTAATATTTACCGAGCGGCCAAAGCCTTTATATTTTAATACAGGAAGTACCTGATCGTGGTACATTCCCAATACTGCGTCAGCATCTTGCAAGTATTTTTCATTGAAAATGGTGTCTGCAGGTAAGGGGCCGATAAGATCAATCCCTTTTTCTTCACGCAGTTTATTCAATGTTGGTGTGATGGTTTCAATTTCTTCCATACCAAGACACCCATCTTCACCTGCATGAGGATTGAGTCCGCATACATAAATTTTTGGTGAGGAAATCGCAAATTTCTCCAGCAAATCCTTATGTAGGATATCGATGATCTTTTCTAAACGCTCTTCTGTGACCGCTTTTGAAACATATGCTAGTGGAATATGTGTTGTTACTAGTGCAACTCGAAGCCCTTCTGTTGCTAACATCATCACCACTAAAGGTGTATTGGACTTCTCCGCAAAAAACTCAGTATGACCACTAAAAGCGACACCAGAGCGGTTTATTACCCCTTTGTGTACAGGGCCGGTGACAATAGCATCAAATTCATCATTCATACAGCCCAAAGCGGCTCTTTCTAATGTTTTTAAAACGTATTGACCGTTCGCTTCATTCAGTACACCCGCAACGGCCGGGGCGGCTAATGGTATATGCTCTACAATCAGAGTACCTGCTCGTTGAGCTAAGGCGGGTCTATCTACTTGATAATCAATAAGCTCTACTGAAATACCCAGTTGCTCAGCACGCTTGGCAAGCATTTGTTTGTCGGCGCACACCACAATTTGGTGGCTCCAATTTTCAGTTGCAAGCGCGAGAACTAAATCTGGGCCAATACCTGCTGGTTCACCTGCAGTAACAATAATGCGTTTAACTGTCATTCCTGCTCGTTTTCCTCAACAATTTCCACGAAAGCACTGGCGCGTATTTCTTGTAGCCATGCGCTGGCTTCTTCGTTGAACTTACGGTTAAACAGAATTCGATAAGCCTTGTTTTTTAATGCAGAGTCGGTGCGGTCAACTTCACGGCGATCCATTACTTCAACGATGTGCCAACCATGAACGGTTTTAAACGGTTCACTGATCTGCCCAGTAGGAAGGGTATCAACTTGGTGTTTGAATTCTGGTACATAAAGATCAGATGTTTGGTAGCCAAGTTCGCCATCTTGCGCCGCAGAGCCGGGATCTTGGCTGTATTGTTGCGCCATTTCACCAAAGGTTGTCTCACCTGATTTGATGCGACGAATGATTTCGTTGAGATCTTTTTGTACTCCTTCATCGCTGAGAATGACCGTTGGTTTAATTAATATATGACGAGCCTTAACTTCAGTAACAGCGACAGTTTCTAGGCCTTTGACATCTTCAATCTTTAGGATGTGGAAACCAACACCGCTTCTGAATGGGCCAATGATGCTGCCTTTATTTTGTAGGTTGATTTGGTCAGCAAAGATGGTTGGCATCTCTTCTTTTCGCATCCAGCCCCAGTCTCCTCCTTGCAGTGCTTTAGGCCCTTTCGAGTAGGTATAAGCCATAGTGCTAAAGTCCGCGCCATTATTTAGTTTGGCGACCAGTTCTTTTGCTTCTGCTTCGATAGCCGCTTTGTTATCGCCATCATCGACGCGCAATTGAATGTGACCGATTTTGTATTGAACTGTCGCATTGGTTTCTGTGGCAAGAATGCTAGCTAGGTTGTCTACTTCCGCTGGGAGGATATTAATGCGGCGACGGACTAAAGCATTACGTGCCTCACTCGCGGCTATTTCCTTACGGATTTGTTCACGAAACTCGCTGTAGCTTAAACCTTCTTCTGCAATTGATGCGCTGAGTTCATCAATCGTTTGATTGTTGTTTTTTGCAATGTCGGCAATCGCTTCATTGAGACGGTTGTCGTCGATTCGTACACCGATACGTTCCGCTTCTTGCTGTTGAATCGTATCTACAATGAGCTTCTCCGTCACTTGGTCAATTAAGATGCTTTGTTCTGGAAGTTGCTGACCACTCTTTTTCGCGTTGGCTTTTAACGTTTTGAGTGACACATCAATATCACTTTGTAGAACTACGCCTTCATTAACGATGACTGCGACTTTATCCAATGGAACTGGCTTCGCTTGTACTGTGCACATCGCACTTGTCGTTACCAAAGCAAGTAAAGTGTGTTTCCAAAGTTTCATTGAAAATCCTATAAAAAATGGTTTGCTCGCAATGATTAGACTGCGAGCATAGAAATTAGTTGTTTAAGAAGAACGGGCGACCATAACCAAGTGAGTTACCAGCGCTATCCAACCCTGCAAGTCCGGAGCCAGCACCGATAGTCGTTCCAAAACCCACAATACCGAAGTTAAAGCTAAAATTGTTTTCGTATTTTGGTGTTGCCGTTGGGTAACTACTGAAGTTTGGGTTCCATGAGCGTAGACGGTTACTGTAAGTAAAGCCTATGTACCAACAGTCTGAGGTATAGTTAAGTCTCGCGAGCCACTCTAATGAGTTCTCTGTGGTTAAGTCGTAAAAGTATTGTGCACTTGCATTCCAGTTACGCGTGATTTCATAACCAGCCAATAAACCTGCTTGAGAAATCCCTTCTTCAGTAATCGAGTCTAAATCACCAATGCTGTCGCCCAAGGTACTCTCTATGTACTTCCTTGTCACATAGCGGTAGTTCCCTTGAATATAGCCTCCACCGAAACGGTATTCTAAAGTGCTATTCCCGAGTTGTAGTTCGCTCGAATCAATATCATATTGAATCCCTCCGTGATAGAACAAGTAGTCAGCGAAGTTGAAGTCCATCTCTACTGCCCAAGCAGAATAGTTGGATGGTTTGGTATCATTGTCGAGCGAAGATTGCGTTTTTGTATCCTTGTTAAGATAAAAAATTTGGCCAAACGAAATATTAAGGCGCTCTTTATAATCTTCATCGAAGAAGCGTGTTGATGCGCCGTAGCTAAATTGATTTGCTGCTGCGATTTCATCAACACCGCTGTACTTTCTACTGCGGAATAAGCCATAGTAGTCCGTTTGCAAGAGTGTTGTATCGTATTTACCAATATTGTTTTGATTCTTTTCTGGAACGTATAAATATTGGACTTGCGGTTCAAGCGTTTGAGTATAGTTATCAAGTACAACCGTATCACGTTCAAGGACAATTGCGGCATGTGAACGAAATTCTGGAATTAGCCGAGATACGCTTTCTTCAAGTCCATAATATGGGTTGTTTGAACTGTCACTGAGAGTGGTAGAGGTAGTGTCTACACCATCAAGTTCCTGCTGATAGTAAGTGCCTAATAACCGCGCTTCTGTTGTCCAGGCACCCCAGGTGGTGCCTATAGGAATTGTGATACCTGGCTCTATGTGCACGCGAGTAGCGGATGGTTGGCCTTCGCCGTCAGTGTCAAAACGAGAAATATGGCTAATTACATCAAAGTCTAAATAGCGCATTAGCTCGGGGGCATAATAATTGAACTCAATCTGAGGCAGTAAGCGATAAGGCGTTGTACCTGAGGAAAGCACTTGGAAATCTCTTGCAAGTATCGACGCATCCCAATTTTCTGAACGATAAGAGGCTTGGCCCTCTTGAATTAGCTGGCCATCTTCTTGTTTACCGATACTTGAGTCCATATCGGAGAAATAGCGAATATCACTCACCTTTGAATAATCAGCTTCAAACTTCCAGTTTTGCTGATAAATACCGGAATGCTGCCATTGGAATCCCCAACGATCGCCATATTCTGGGTATTTTTTGTCATCAGCAAGGTACTCTGATTTGATGGTGCTGTAACCCAAATCTGAAAGGTAACGGAACTCGCTATTGAGCTGAGTTCCACGTTCTTGCATATATTTAAAGGTGGTTTCTAAATCGTAGTTTGGGGCTAAGTTCCAGTAAATAGGAACTTCCATTTCGAAGCCATCGCTAGAACCGTAAGAGACCGTTGGATACAGAAAGCCTGTTTTTCGAGTATCACCGATTGGGACGGTTAAAAATGGCAGATAGAAAATAGGTACGTTACCAACCTCAAAACGTGGGTTGTAAAAGGTGGCTTCTTCTTCATTTTGGTCAATATCGATGCTTGAGGCACGCATACGCCAAGAATTATCACCTTCAGGACACGATGTGATACTGCCATCTTCTATTTCGTAAACCGCTTTGCCTGTTTTCGCGACATAAACCGCTTCGCCGCGCCCTGGTTCACACAGGAACTGGTAGTTGGTGTTTTCGAGAGTGACTTCTTCTGTATTTAAATTATTGGTTGCTTTGTCTGAGATGGTTTTGACTTCACCGTCGCTAAATGTCACGTTTCCTTCTGCAACGACAATATTATCTTGCTGGTGCATGGTGACATTATCAGCCAGCATGCGTTTTTTACCTTGCACGACCACCACGTTTCCGCGATAGGTCGCTTTATCGCCATTTATTGCTTCTAAGCTGTCAGCTTCAACATTAACTGGCAACTGATTTGGATTTTCTGCTTCAGGTTCGTTGATCAAGCATTGATCTATAATGGGCAATTCCTGCACACTATCATCTGATATCGTTTCTGCTTGAGTCTGAGGCACTATAAAAGCAGCACTGATTGAAGCGGCTAGCAAGGTACGGGGAAAACGTAACATCGAGTTTTACTATCCTGTTGAACTTGATATATCCGGTGAATAGAGACCGAATCTAAAATAAATCGGACTTTATCATAAAGTAATTTAGAGCTTACGGCACTATCAGACCGCTTTGCGAAGAAAAAATTCAGAGATTGAGAGCACATAATGCACATTTTTGGCAAAATTCTCGGCACATTTTTTGGCTTCCTATTAGGGGGGCCATTTGGTGCAGTGTTTGGTTTATTTATCGGTCATCAATTTGACAAAGCGAGGCGGCTGCGTCTTGCTGGGTTTAACTCAAGCTTTGGCTCCGGACCGAGCCAAGCAGAGCGACAAGAAGAGTTCTTTAAAGCCGCATTTTCTGTGATGGGGCATGTTGCTAAGGCGAAAGGGCAAGTGACCCGCGAAGAGATCCAGCTTGCGACCGCGATGATGGAGCGCATGAACTTACATGGAGAGCAACGTAGAGCCGCGCAAGATGCATTTCGTCAAGGTAAAGAGAGTGATTTCCCTCTCGAAACTGTGCTGGATCGAGTCCGTATTTCGTCTGGTAGCCGATTTGACCTAATGCAATTTTTCTTGGAACTCCAGATTTCTGCGGCGTTTGCGGATGGCGAACTGCATCCAAGCGAACGCAATGTGTTACACAAAATAGCGCGTGGATTAGGTTTCTCGTCAGAACAGCTAGAACAGCGTTTGCGAATGCAAGAAGCCGCATTTCGTTTCCAGCAAGGGGGCTTTGGTGGTCAAGCTGGCGGTGGGTATTCTCATCAATCTAACGGTAATTGGCAGCAGACGTCGACAGTCGATCAGCTTAACGACGCGTACAAGTTGTTAGGGGTTGATAGTAGTGCTGATGCTAAAGCGGTGAAACGTGCTTATCGCAAGCTCATGAACGAGCACCACCCAGACAAACTAATGGCAAAAGGTTTGCCGCCGGAAATGATGAACGTGGCTAAAGAAAAAGCCCAAGAAATTCAAAATGCGTACGATGTGATTAAAAAGGCGAAAGGTTTTTAGTCAACGGTCTTTTTAGCTGTCATGAGTACTTATAGAGAGAGCGTAGAAAAAGGCTCTCTCTGTGCATTCAAGCGATTAATCATCCCCCATTTTTTAGCCATGCAATTAAACTGACGTGTGTCTTGCTCAGCTTTGTGCTGGATCAATCTAATATCGAAATCCCTCTCTCATAAGTGGTATAGAAAGAGTATCTGCATCTACACTTATCAATAATGTTTTTGAGAGTGATTTGCGGCGATGGAAACGACCTCACGAAAAGCTGAGGCACTAGGAATGTGTCAACATGATCTCAATCATCAATTAGCTGAAATTCAGCAACGAATTAAAGTCCAACTGCCAAGTTTAGACAAAATCAGCTTTGCCCTTTATGACACTCGTGAGCACTTGCTTAGAAGCTATGCTGACAGTTCGTCTACGTCGCTCAGCACCACTCATTATGAAGCGCCACTTTGTGCGCTACCTTATCTCAAACAGTGCATTGAAAGTCGTTCACCCGCTTGCTTGTCAGAGATAAGTTCTTTACGCCCGTCTCCACATATAACGGCTCTATTGGCTAAGGGTTATCACTCTTCAGTGGCGATTCCGACCTTCAATGGACAAGTCTTCAGAGGCTTTATCTTTCTCAATTCACACCAAGC
The DNA here is from genome assembly GCF_000967545.1 of Vibrio galatheae. Classification (GTDB taxonomy): domain Bacteria; phylum Pseudomonadota; class Gammaproteobacteria; order Enterobacterales; family Vibrionaceae; genus Vibrio; species Vibrio galatheae. Next base: position 53,710 of record NZ_JXXV01000014.1, read on the forward strand.
TAATGCATTTAACCCAGCGGATATCGAGCAGGTTAAACCTTATCTACAAATGCTTGAATCAAGGATATTTTTTGAGTATCAAATTGTCCAGTCCATTATAGAAAAAGCCAATACCTTGGTAGCGCGCTCGCCAGTTTATCAGAGGGAATCGGTCAGCCATAAGCAGAGAGTTTCTAGCTACACCAATATTATTGCTTTGGCGCTTGCAGACAGGTACGACTTTGATGATGAGTTTGTTGAGCACCTGACGCTGTTTTCTCAATTTCATGATTTGGGCAAGGTCAAAATTTCACCGGAGTTACTATGTAAACAACGATCTCTGACGGCGGATGAAACGTATGCGCTGCGCAAACATATCTCGTATGGAGAAGAACTGGTTGATGATATCACCAAAGAGCTTAATGCCGCTGATCATCCTAGTGCGCAGCTTCTACGAGAGGTTGTTTCCTGTCACTATGAGTTTCTTGATGGAAGTGGCTATCCACGCCACCTAACCCGTGGCGCTATTCCAATCAGTGCGCGGATTGTTTGTGTGGCGAATATATTTGACGCACTAACAACGCATAAACCTTATAAGCAAGCGTGTTCAGTGCCGTACGCGTTACTTGAGTTGGAAAAAATGGTCAGCGATGGCAAGCTAGATTCCGACTGTGTCAATGTACTTCGAGAGCATCAGCATCAGCTTAAAGCCATTATTCATCGGTATCCTGAAAGAGATCCGATGGATGGTTGCTATTAGTTGTTTTAGTGCAACGACAGAAAAGTAAAAAGGCGTATGAATTTCTTCATACGCCTTTTTAAAAATGGTGGCCCCTCGCAGACTTGAACTGCGGACCAATCGATTATGAGTCGACTGCTCTAACCACTGAGCTAAGGGGCCGTGTAGGGCAATGATTATAGGGGATGCGGATCTGGCTGTCTAGACGCTATCTAGGGTAAATGCGCTTAGATTTTATCCACTTAAATCGCATAGAGATAAAAAAGGTGAGCTAGTGCTCACCTTTTAGTCATTTTTAGCAATAACACTAGTGTTATTCGTCTAGGAAGCTGCGCAGAGTTTCTGAGCGGCTAGGGTGACGTAGTTTACGTAGCGCCTTCGCTTCAATCTGACGGATACGTTCACGCGTTACATCAAACTGCTTACCCACTTCTTCTAAAGTGTGGTCCGTGTTCATATCGATACCAAAGCGCATACGCAGGACTTTTGCTTCACGAGGTGTTAGACCCGCAAGTACATCCTTAGTTGCCACCTTAAGACTGCCTGCAGTTGCAGAATCTAATGGTAGCTCTAGCGTTGTATCTTCAATGAAATCACCTAGATGCGAATCTTCATCGTCACCAATAGGTGTTTCCATTGAGATTGGCTCTTTAGCAATTTTCAGTACTTTGCGAATCTTGTCTTCAGGCATCTGCATACGCTCTGCCAGCTCTTCCGGTAGCGGCTCACGACCCATCTCTTGTAGCATCTGACGAGAGATACGGTTGAGCTTGTTGATCGTTTCGATCATGTGCACTGGAATACGAATCGTACGAGCTTGGTCGGCGATAGAGCGAGTAATCGCCTGACGGATCCACCATGTCGCGTAGGTAGAGAACTTGTAACCACGACGGTATTCAAATTTATCGACCGCTTTCATCAAACCGATATTACCTTCTTGAATCAGATCCAAGAACTGTAGACCACGGTTGGTGTATTTCTTCGCGATAGAGATTACAAGACGCAAGTTTGCTTCAACCATCTCTTTCTTCGCTCGGCGAGCTTTCGCTTCACCGATAGACATACGACGGCTGATGTCTTTGATATTTTGCACAGTCAGAGACGTCTCTTCTTCGATCATTTTTAGCTTAGTGATCGAACGACGGATGTCATCTTCGCTGCGGCGAATCTTTTCAGCGTATGGCTTATCTGATGATAAGATTTCATCGAGCCATGCTTCGCTTGATTCATTGCCCGTAAATAAGGTAATAAACGATTTTTTCGGCATTTTTCCGTATTCAACCGACGCTTTCATAATTAAGCGTTCTTGAGTACGCACACGCTCCATGGAAGTACGCAATTCTTCAACTAGGTAGTCAAATTGCTTTGGAGTCAGGCGGAACTCTTTGAATACATCAAGAACAAGTTCGTGAGCGATCTGCGCTTTTGGACTTTCGTTGCCGTATTCGTTACAAGCAAGCTGGAAGTTTTGGAAAGTATTACGTAACGCCGTGAACTTCTCTAACGCAAGTTCAGGGTCGATACCTGTATCTTCCTCTTCTTCCTCATCGTCTTCAGACTCGTCTTCGTCCTCATCTTCTGCATCTTCATCTTCAAGATCAGATTCAGCCAGTTCAGAGCCGATGTGAGTGGCTGTTGGCGCGGCAGTCTCATCAGCATCAGGATCGACAAAGCCTGTGATTAGGTCAGTAAGGCGCAGCTCTTCAGCTTGAACTTTATCAAATTGCTCAAGAATGTATGGAATGGTGCCTGGATACTCAGCCACTGCGTGTTGAACTTGGTTAATACCATCTTCAATACGTTTGGCAATATCGATCTCGCCTTCACGAGTCAATAGCTCAACGGTACCCATTTCACGCATATACATACGGACTGGGTCAGTAGTGCGGCCGATTTCATTCTCAACGCTTGAAAGCGCAGCAGCAGCAGCTTCGGCTGCGTCTTCATCGGTGATTGTATCATCATCATTCAGTGCAAGGTCATCAGCATCTGGAGCAGTTTCTACTACTCGAATGCCCATATCGTTGATCATCTGAATGATATCTTCGACCTGCTCTGAATCGACGATTTCTGCTGGCAGGTGGTCGTTTACTTCTGCGTAGGTCAGATAGCCTTGTTCCTTGCCTTTAATGACAAGTTGTTTCAGCTGTGACTGCGGATTTTGATCCATAGACGGTATCCAACTTAGTATCTGGTGAAGGAATTAGTATGCGAGTTGCAAACCACACATCTTAACAAATTTATTTAGTGCTGACTATTCGAACAGGGTTACGCTTTTAAATCTAGCATCAAGGCTAGCAGCTCCCTTCTTTCTTCGGTTGATAAACCGACACTTCTTTCTTTGGCCTGCAGATTTTCAATTTGCTTTTCGACACACTGGGCAAGAATTTTATCCAGTGAATCTAAAAATATATCTTTTTCATTATCTTCATCGAGGGGGATTTCCCACCCTGCAAGACGAGATAAGAGCGCCTCGTGGCGACTGTCACGCCAGCGTTCTAATAACTGACCCGTAGTGATATTGGGGTGCAGATGGCAATAATCAAGCACCTCAACAAATAAACTTAGCCCTGGTACCGATAACTCTCTCACCGTTGATAGGTCTGGTACCATTTCAGCATAGCTCGGATTTTGAATAAGCAAAGCGATCACTTCGCGCATTGGCGTACGTTTGATCTCTTTATGCGGTTGAGGTCGAGTTTCGCTGCTCTTCTTACGTGTCTGGCGCAGTCGGTTGTCAAAACCTGTTCGTTCGTCTAATAACTTCTCTAACAGTTCCTGAAAATAGGGATCTGGGATCTTATCGATCAATGCACTTGCATGGGCGCGTAGAGCGGATTTACCTTCATTACTGCCTAAATTGAGCTGATGAATCTCAATCAAGTTATCAAACAAATAGCTAGATAATGGCGTCGCCTGTTCAATCTGCTGTTCGAACGCTTCTTTACCGTGCTTGCGTACGTAGCTGTCTGGATCCTCACCATCAGGCAAGAATAAAAACTTGAGGGTATTACCGGTTTTCAGATACTGAAGAGCATTTTCAAGTGCACGCCAAGCGGCCTCTTTCCCCGCTCTGTCACCATCGTAGCAACAAACTACGGTATGAGTTTGGCGGAATAAAAGTTGAATATGATCGCCAGTGGTCGATGTACCTAGTGAGGCAACGGAATAATCGACACCGTATTGCGCTAGAGCGACCACATCCATATAGCCTTCGACGACTAAGATTTGTGCTGGCTCTCGGTGAGCTTGCATGACTTCAAATAAACCATACAACTCTTTACCTTTGTGGAAAATCGGCGTTTCAGGAGAGTTGAGATATTTTGGTGTCCCGTCACCAAGCACTCGGCCACCAAAACCAATTACGCGGCCACGACGATCGCGGATTGGGAACATGACGCGACCACGGAAACGATCGTAGCGATTGCCATTGTCGTTTTCGATCAGCATGCCACCGGAGACGAGCATATCTTGAGTTTGCTTGGTTTGACCGAAGTTCTTGCGCACTAGGTCCCATTCATCGGCAACGTAGCCAATACCAAACTTTTGGACGATTTGCCCAGAAAGACCGCGATCCTTAAGGTAATCGATCGCGACTTTGCTTTTCGGTTGTTTAAGTTGATCGCGATAGAATTGGCCGATACTGGCCATTAAGTCATAGAGGTTACGTTTTTGCTCGGAGTTAGCTTTAGGTTGATTGGGTTGGAATCCACCGCCTTGACGCTGCTCTCGCGGAACATCTAAGCCAAGAAAAGACGCAAGTTCTTCTATCGCTTCGACAAACTCAAGTCGTTCATATTCCATCATAAAATCGATGGCATTGCCGTGTACACCACAGCCAAAGCAATGATAAAACTGCTTCTCTTGTGAAACACTAAAAGAGGGGGTCTTTTCGTTGTGGAAAGGACAGCACGCGCCGTAGTTTTTGCCTTTTTTCTTAAGTTTTACGCGAGCGTCAATAATGTCGACAATATCAAGTCGAGCTAGGAGATCATCAATGAAACTTCGAGGGATGTGTCCTGACATAAAACCTTAGAAAAACGCACTAACAAAATAGAGAGAGTAGATACAAACAAGCCGCGCATTCCGAAGGATAGCACGGCTTGTTGCAATTGGGTTGGGAGATTAAGCCAGTTTTGAACGAACTAAACCGCTTACTTTACCCATATCTGCACGCCCTTGAATTTGAGGCTTAAGAACGCCCATTACTTTACCCATGTCTTGCATGCCCTCAGCACCAGACTCAGCGATTGCACTTTCAATCAGCGCAGCTACTTCATCTTCAGTGAGTGGTTGAGGCATGAAATCCTCAAGTACGGTAATTTCGGCTTTCTCAGCATCCGCAAGATCTTGACGACCTGCTGATTCAAATTGAGCGACAGAATCGCGACGTTGTTTAACCATCTTAGTCAGCACAGCAAGGATGTCGTCATCGCCCAGAGTAATCTGTTCGTCAACTTCACGTTGCTTAATCGCTGCTAGAGCTAAACGAATAGTGCCAAGGCGCATTTTGTCCTTGGCTTTCATCGCTAATTTTTGCTCTTCTTTGAGTTGGTCAATAAGAGCCATAACTAGAATCCTTTTGGACTTAGTTATTAGTACAGGCGAACGCGACGAGCGTTTTCGCGAGCAAGCTTTTTAGCGTGACGCTTTTGAGCTGCTGCTTTAGCGCGTTTGCGAACTGTAGTTGGTTTTTCGTAGTGCTCACGACGACGCACTTCAGAAAGGATACCTGCTTTTTCGCAAGAGCGTTTGAAACGACGTAGTGCAACGTCGAACGGTTCGTTTTCACGTACTTTAACTACTGGCATATGCCTTTCACCTCAGGGGTTAATTCGTTAATGCTGACTTCACAGTACTTAGCGTGTTCGCTAGGTCTACAATCAGCTTGATCAAAAATGGTGCGGAATTTTAATCCGATCACACTAGCTTTGTAAAGTATTTTGTTGGGTAGAGTTTGCACAAAATTTGTTTGAGAAGCAAAGGCGCGGTAAGATTGCGCCAATTTTGAATACTAGACACAGACCTCCAAGGTAAACCATGCGCATTATTGGTATAGAAACCTCTTGTGATGAAACAGGCATTGCCATTTACGACGATGAGAAGGGATTGCTTTCTCATCAGCTCTATAGTCAGGTGAAACTGCATGCTGATTATGGCGGCGTGGTACCAGAGCTTGCGTCACGAGATCACGTTAAAAAAACCATTCCACTGATCAAAGCCGCCATGGCTGAGGCGAATTTGACGCCGAAAGACATTGATGGCGTTGCCTATACAGCAGGCCCTGGCTTAGTGGGCGCACTGCTTGTTGGCGCGACAATTGGCAGAAGTATGGCTTATGCATGGGGGGTTCCAGCGGTACCTGTTCATCATATGGAAGGCCACTTGCTTGCACCTATGCTGGAAGATAACCCGCCACCGTTTCCATTTGTTGCGGTCTTGGTCTCTGGTGGTCATTCCATGATGGTGGAAGTCAAAGGTATTGGCGAGTACAAAATTCTCGGTGAGTCAATTGATGATGCGGCGGGTGAAGCGTTTGATAAAACCGCCAAGTTAATGGGCTTGGATTATCCTGGTGGCCCTCTGTTATCTAAGTTGGCGGAAAAAGGCACCCCTGGTCGTTTTAAATTTCCACGCCCAATGACAGACCGTCCAGGTTTAGATATGAGTTTTTCGGGTCTCAAGACCTTTACTGCCAATACGATTGCGGCCAATGGCGATGATAAACAAACGCGCGCCGATATTGCGTTAGCCTTTGAGGAAGCCGTTTGTGCCACGCTGACGATTAAGTGTAAGCGCGCACTCGAACAAACTGGCTTTAAGCGTATTGTGATTGCTGGTGGTGTTAGTGCAAACCGCCGTTTACGCTCCGATCTAGAGCAACTGGCGAAGAAAATTGGTGGTGAAGTTTATTATCCACGTACTGAATTCTGTACCGATAATGGGGCGATGATCGCTTATGCTGGCATGCAACGCCTGAAAAATGGTGAAGTCGCTGATCTTTCCGTTCAAGCAACGCCGCGCTGGCCGATTGATCAACTAGAGTCGATCAAATAATCATGTCATCCAAGAAAAGGTCGTGTTGTAGCGGCCTTTTCATATCACACCGCTAACAATAATCCTGAATAGACTTATGAAAAAATTTGCTTTAGATGGCCGAGATATGGCCTATCAAGATGTGGGTACAGGACCTGTGATTGTCTTCGGTCATAGCTATCTTTGGGATAGCGCGATGTGGGCTCCGCAAGTAGAGGCACTAAGCCAGCATTATCGCTGTATTGTTCCTGAGCTTTGGGCACATGGTCAGTCTGATTTTGCGCCTAACTCAACTCGCTCGCTAACCGATTACGCAGAGCAAATCGTCGCGTTGATGGAGCATCTTGAAATTGAAACATTCTCGATTGTTGGCCTTTCAGTTGGTGGTATGTGGGGAACAGAGGTAGTGAGCCTGATTCCACAACGTGTGCAATCGTTGGTTTTGATGGATACCTTCGTAGGCCTAGAGCCGGAAGTCGCTCACGCGAAATACTTCACCATGCTCGATACGATTAGCCAATTGCAAGCCGTTCCCGAGACATTGGTTGATGCTGTGACGCCACTGTTTTTTGCCCACAATGCGGCGCAGGATAACCCAGAGTTAGTCGCTAAGTTTCGTCAGTCGCTACTAGATTTGCAAGGTGAACAAGCGGTTGAGGTTGCTCGGATTGGGCGTATGGTCTTTGGCCGCCGAGACCAGTTTGAAGCCATCGAAAAATTTGCTTTGCCAGTACTTATCGCAGCAGGACAGGAGGACAAACCACGCCCTATGCTCGAATCTTATCTAATGCACGATACGATTACAGGTTCGCAGTTGATTCAGATCCCTAACGCTGGTCATATTTCGAATTTAGAGCAAGCTGAGTTTGTGACAGAGATGCTCACGACATTCTTTGCACGAGTTTATCCATCCGCAATTTGATCTCTAGATAAAGCCTCAAGGTTATGAGGCTTTATTCAAGCCATTTTTCTTCTCGCCAATCTTAGGCTCTTTACGCTCAAACAAACGCTTAATATTTTGATGATGACGAAAAATGATCAAGCAGCACAACATGGCAACGGGGAGCGTGTATTGAGGTTTGATCAGCCAAGTATAAAAGGGCGCCAGCAGCACAGTGACAATGGCGGCCAAAGATGAATAACGAAATACCAATGCGATGCTAAGCCAAGTGGCGAGTAGCATTCCTGTCAGATCCCAACCTATTGGCGCGAATGCCCCGAGTGCAGTCGCCACGCCTTTTCCTCCCTTGAAATGAAAGAACAGCGGGTACATGTGGCCAAGGCATGCTGCTATCGCAATGACGCCAAGCAGAATTGGGTCAATACCTAAAAAATACCCTCCCCAGACTGGAATGGTTCCTTTGAGCATGTCACACAGCAGTACTGCAAAGGCGGCTTTTTTCCCACCGATGCGCATCACATTGGTGGCGCCGGGATTGTTCGAGCCGACTGCGCGAGGGTCTGGCAAACGCAGTACGCGACAAATTAATACCGCACTAGAGATCGAGCCCAACAGATAGGCAAATATGATCATAATGAGTGCTAGTGGGGTCATAGTAGGGTAACTCGTTTGAAACAGGTGTTAGCCAAGCAAGTAACTGATATTATATCGCGCTTGGTGCTATCAAACGACAAAATCAGTTCTGTATGAGCTGTAAATAGTACGACTTTTTAAGCAATTTGGGTATCCGACCTCTAAAGGAAGTAATCGATGGACACAGTATTTATTGAGCAATTGGAAGTAATCACCACTATCGGCGTGTACGATTGGGAACAAGAGATTAAGCAAAAGTTGGTGCTTGATATCGAAATGGCCCATGACAATCGTCCGGCGGGGAAAAGTGATGATGTCGTCGATGCACTCGATTATGCTCAAGTTAGTCAGGCGGTTATTTCTCATATTGAGGGCGGCCAATTTCTACTAGTAGAGCGCGTGGCAGAAGAAGTCGCTGAGCTGATCATGTCTCGTTTCAATGTCCCTTGGATTCGCATCCGTCTGACCAAACCTGGTGCCGTGCCTCAGGCTAAAGGTGTCGGTGTTGTGATTGAACGAGGCAATGCATGATTACTGCCTACATAGGTATCGGTTCCAATATCGAAAGGCGCAAACACATTGCGGCTGCAATTGATGAACTTACCAACATCGGTGCTGACATTCGTCTTTCGACGATTTATGAATGTGAATCAATAGGTTTTGACAGCAGTGCTTTCTACAACCTTGTCGTAGAGATGAAAACTTCGTTTAATTTGACAGAGTTCTCCAGCCAATTACGTAACATTGAGCGTAAACTAGGCCGCGCCGAAAATGCGAGCAAGTTTGAACCAAGAACAATTGACCTTGATATTATTTTGTTCGGTGAGCACACGTCAGAGACTAAGCCTGAGTTACCTCGACGTGATATTTTTGAGTATGCCTTTGTCCTTAAGCCTCTACTGGAACTTTGTCCTCAGCTAGTGGTGCCTCAAGATGGACGAACCATCGAAGAGATCTGGCAGCAGTCTCAATTTGATTCGTCACTAGCGCCGATTCCGGTCTGGTTTGAATAAGGTCAATAGACCCTAATAAGTAATGAGATTTTCATGAGTTATTTTGAAGCCCTTATCCTTGCCTTGGTACAAGGATTAACTGAATTTCTGCCGATTTCTAGTTCTGCGCACCTAATTCTGCCATCGGCCATTTTAGGTTGGGAAGATCAAGGATTAGCCTTTGATGTTGCTGTCCATGTCGGAACACTTGCTGCGGTCGTGATCTATTTCCGTAAAGAAGTTATTAGCTTGCTAGTGGCCTTTCTCGGATCGATTTTTAAAGGTGAACGCAGTAAGGAAGCCAAACTGGCATGGATGATAGTGTTAGCAACTATCCCAGCTTGCCTGTTTGGCTTACTGATGAAAGATATTATTGAGCTATATTTGCGTAGTGCTTGGGTGATTGCCACCACAACAATCGTGTTTGGCCTCTTGCTGTGGTATGTGGATAAAAACGCTCAGCTCACCGATGATGAGTATCAAGCGGACTGGAAAAAGTCATTGTTTATCGGTGTTTCTCAGGCGTTGGCTATGATTCCAGGTACCTCTCGCTCAGGAGCCACCATTACTGCGGCACTTTATCTCGGCTTTAGCCGTGAAGCGGCGGCACGTTTTTCATTTTTAATGTCAATTCCCATCATATTGCTTGCTGGCAGTTATTTGGGTCTCAAGCTAGTCACCAGTGGAGAGCCTATCCATTTTGGTTTCCTAATTACCGGGATTGTCACCTCGTTTGTTAGTGCTTATATCTGTATTCATTTCTTCTTGAAACTGATTACCCGTATGGGAATGACACCGTTTGTTATCTATCGTTTGCTACTTGGTGCGGGCTTATTCGCCTTCCTGATGATGAACTAACTCTTTCTATATAGAGCACAATCTTCACTAGGCCACATTGCCCAATCTCGCGCCAACAGCGACATTGTGATATATATGTGGTCTTTCTTTATCTCTCTTCTTTGATTGACGATATGCGGATTTTTGCACTGACCTTAACTTTGGTTCTTGGCTGGCTACAATTTGAGCTGTGGTTCGGCAAGAACGGCATTTCAGATTTTCAAGCGGTCACGGCAGAAACTCAAGTGCAGCACCAAGTGAATGGCAATCTCAAAGCGCGCAATGATGAAATGTTTGCTGAGATCGATGACTTGCGCCAAGGTCTCGATGCTATTGAAGAACGCGCGCGACATGAACTTGGCATGATCAAAGAGGGAGAAACCTTTTATCGTATTGTTGGAGAAGAGAACTAGATGTCTTCAGCCTCGCCACTGTCTGTTGTTGCCGTTGTTCCTGCTGCTGGGGTTGGCAGTCGAATGCAAGCGGATCGTCCTAAACAGTACCTTACCATCCAAGGCCATACGGTCTTAGAGCACACGGTTGAAAAACTTCTGCTTCATCCTGTTGTCAATAAAGTCGTGGTTGCGATTACTGACGGCGACCCATATTTCCCTGAACTTGCGATAGCTAATCACCCAGATGTCATTCGCGTATCAGGTGGTAGGGAGCGTGCTGACTCTGTGTTATCTGCCTTACAATATATCGCTCACAATCAACTTGCGGAGTGGGTTTTGGTTCATGATGCAGCGCGGCCGTGTCTTGACTTGCAAGATGTTGATCGTTTGATTGCCACGGCTGAGTTAAATCAGTTAGGCGGTATTTTGGCAACGCCAGTCAGAGACACGATGAAAAGAGCAGACAGTGCTCAAAAGATAGATCACACAGTGGAAAGGGAAGCGTTGTGGCACGCACTTACACCACAAATGTTTAAGACTCAGGCGTTAACCCATGCCTTGACGCAGGCGCTTGAAAACCATATAGCAATCACAGATGAAGCGTCGGCAATGGAATGGTTGGGACTAAAGCCAGCCTTAGTTCAAGGTCGAGCCGACAATATTAAAATTACCCAGCCAGAAGATTTAGCGTTAGCTGAGTTTTACCTCAGCAGAAACAAAGGATAACTCATGATTCGAATTGGTCACGGCTTTGATGTGCATAAATTTGGTGGCGAAGGCCCTGTCATCATAGGCGGGGTTGAAGTCCCGTACGAGCAAGGTTTGATTGCACATTCTGATGGTGACGTCGCGCTGCACGCCTTATGTGATGCGCTGTTAGGTGCGATTGCTGCAGGTGATATCGGTCGACACTTTCCAGATACTGATGATAAATGGAAAGGTGCCAATAGCCGTGATTTATTGCGTGACGTTTACCGTCGAGTGCGTGAACAAGGCTATATTCTTGGTAATGCCGATATCACCATCATGGCTCAGGCGCCTAAGATGGCGCCACATATAGATGCCATGTGTCAGGTGATAGCGCAAGATTTAGATACTGAACTTGGCAACGTCAACGTGAAAGCGACGACCACCGAGCGCTTAGGTTTTACTGGGCGCAAAGAAGGCATCGCAACCGAAGCGGTTGTATTGCTGATTAAAAAATAAATAGCTTTTGGCTGCTGCTAACAATGTCAGCGGCCAAGCGGCGGAAATTACTATGTCTGATATTTTATCTTCATTTGCTTACTTGAATGGTAAGCCAGTTGCGAAAGGCAAACTTAAAGTTAAACCTGAGCACTTTCAAGTTAATGAAAATCTGGGTTTTGACTTTACGGGAAACGGGGAGCACTTGATGGTGCGCATCCGAAAAACCGGTGAAAATACCAGCTTTGTTGCCAACGAATTAGCCAAAGCGTGCGGGGTTAAATCAAAAGACGTCAGCTGGGCTGGTTTGAAAGACCGTCATGCCGTGACAGAGCAATGGCTGAGCGTTCATCTACCCAAAGGTGATGCTCCAGACTTTAGTGCTTTTCTCGCCGAGTATCCAAGTATCGAAATTATCGCTACAGACAGACACAATAAAAAACTTCGCCCTGGTGACTTGGTTGGTAACCAATTTGTGGTGACACTGTCGGAAGTGACCGATGTCGCTGATGTTGTTGCACGTTTAGAGTCTGTGGTTAAAGCAGGGGTACCGAACTATTTTGGTAGTCAGCGTTTTGGTAATCAAGGCAACAATCTAGAAGAGGCGAGACGCTGGGGACGCGAGAATGTCCGTACACGCAATCAAAACAAACGCAGTCTTTACCTGTCTGCGGCTCGTTCTTGGATCTTCAATACTATTTTGTCGGATCGCATTGAAAAGGGTCTTTTTACTCAGCCGATCCTTGGTGATCTGATTCATCAAGCTGAGCAAAGAATTACGGTTGAGGCTGATAACTTAGCCAATGTCTCGCAGCACGTTGCTTCAGGTCAGGCGAACATTACCGCTGCTCTTGCCGGTGATAACGCCCTGCCAACGTTAGAAGACGCACTTTCACTTGAACAGCCACATTTGGATGCAGAGCCTGATTTGATGGCATTAATTCGTGGGAATCGTATGCGTCATGAGCGAAGAGACATTTGTTTGATGCCTCAGGATCTCACTTGGCATGTTGAAGATGATCAAGTGACGTTGACCTTCTCATTAGACGCGGGCTGCTTCGCCACCGCAATTATCCGCGAATTAATAGAAGAAGTTGAGGTGGAGCGCCACTATCAATGAATGAAAAAAAGTTAAAAATCCTCATCAGTAATGATGATGGTGTTCATGCGAAAGGAATCCATGCACTGGCTGACGCGCTACGAGATATGGCTGAAGTGACCATCGTCGCCCCTGATCGAAATCGTTCCGGCGCATCTAACTCTCTAACGTTAGAACAGCCATTAAGGGTAACCGAAATTGCGCCGAAGATTTTCTCAGTTCAGGGAACACCAACCGATTGTGTGCATTTTGCGTTGAACGAGTTGATGAAAGATGATTTGCCAGACTTAGTACTGGCTGGAATTAATCACGGTGCGAATTTAGGCGATGATGTTCTTTATTCCGGTACAGTGGCAGCCGCAATGGAAGGGCATTTTCTTGGAGTTCAAGCGATTGCTTTTTCGTTAGTGGGTAAGCATCATTTTGATACTGCAGCGGCAATTGCTCGACAATTAGTTTCTCAGCATGCAGGCAGTCCAATTCCTACCAATCGCCTTCTGAATGTTAACGTGCCTGACGTCGAATTTGATCAGTTAAAAGGTACGCAAGTGACTAGGCTAGGTGCGCGCCATCACGCTGAAGCCATGATCAAGCAGAAAGATCCCCGCGGTCATGATATCTATTGGTTGGGCCCTCCTGGTAAAGAGCAAGATGCGGGAGAGGGAACGGATTTTTACGCTCTTGAGCATGGCTACGTTTCAGTCACTCCACTGCAAGTGGACCTAACGGCCCATGAATCACTGGTAAGTATGGATAACTGGTTAAAGGAACAATAAGAATGGCAAACCCACATGCTGACAGATTAATCGACTTTCTTGTCGCGAGTGGCATTCAAGATCAGAACGTGCTGGATGCAATTCATCGATTACCGAGAGAGCAGTTTGTTTCTCAGGCAATGATGCATCAGGCGTATGACAATAATGCGTTGCCAATTGGACAAGGGCAGACAATTTCACAGCCCTACATCGTCGCTAAAATGACAGAAATGTTAGCGTTAACAAGACAAAGCCGTGTACTTGAAGTTGGTACGGGGTCTGGGTATCAAACCGCAGTCTTGGCTCAGTTAGTCGATCATGTTTTTTCTATTGAACGAATTAAAGCCTTGCAGTGGGAAGCTAAACGCCGTCTGAAGCAGCTCGACATTTATAATGTTTCGACTAAGCATGGTGATGGTTGGCAAGGCTGGACAGCGAAAGGACCGTTTGATGCGATTATTGTTACCGCAGCTGCCGAATCTGTCCCCTCGGCATTGTTGAACCAGTTGGATGACGGTGGGGTGATGGTCATTCCAGTCGGGCTTGAAGAGCAGCAACTGCTGAAGATCACTCGTCGTGGTGACGACTATTTTACCCAAGTGGTTGAGATGGTGCGCTTTGTGCCTTTGGTTGCTGGTGACCTCGCATAACCATGAAACGACAATCTTGTTTTCTTCAGGTGTTAATTCTGTGCAGTACGTTACTCGGGTGTACTGCATATTCACCTGCGCCAGTGACAGGATTGAAAAAAGATTATAGCTCTGTTTCTAGGGGAAGTTATCGTGGTAGCTTCTATCAAGTGGAAAAGGGCGATACGCTGTATTTTATAGCCTATGTCACAGACAAAGATGTAAAAGATATAATCAGTTACAATGGCTTAAAAGCACCTTACACCATCTTTCCCGGCCAAAAACTCAAACTGTGGCAACCTGCCTATTCTGCTCCTGCTTATGGTGGTACAGGGGCTGGAGCTGTTGTCGCGGCAGCAAGTACACCATCTACCCCAAGTATCAAGTCAAGTTCGAGCATAAACTCGAATCAAAAGGTTAGCTCAAACTCCCCACGATCTGATCAAAAAATAGCCCCAAAAGATCCTCCAAAGAAGGTTGATCAATCAAAATCAAAGGAGTATGTTGGTTCTAATGGTAAACAGGATGTTAACAAAGTTGTAAACAAACCGAATACCAATAACAATAAAATTTCCAAATGGTTATGGCCAACGAAAGGGAGAGTAATCAAAAACTTCTCTGCTGGAGATCAAGGGAATAAAGGTATTGATATCGCAGGACAGCGAGGTCAATCCATCGTATCAACAGCGGAAGGCAGCGTCGTTTATTCGGGCAATGCGCTACGTGGTTACGGTAATCTCGTGATTATAAAACATAACGACAATTACCTCAGTGCATATGCACACAACGATCGGTTGCTAGTACACGAAGGGCAAAGTGTTAAAGCAGGCCAAAAGATTGCAACAATGGGCAGCTCCGGAACAAGCAGTGTTCGTTTGCACTTTGAAATTCGCTATCAAGGTAAGTCAGTGAATCCAAATCGCTACTTACCATAATAATTTACTGTTAGGTAAAATAGCGACATTAGACGTAGTAATGTCTTGCTAGCTCGCCAGGGGGAGGCGCCATGAGTATCAGCAATGCAGCAACGAAAGTCGAAGAATTCGAAATTAGCCAAGAAGCGATGGAAACGCTTCGAGCTGAAGAATCCACAAAATCCACACAAGCCGAAGAGACTAAAGAAGAGTTTGACGCATCAACAAAAAGCCTTGATGCAACACAGCTTTATTTAGGCGAAATTGGTTTTTCTCCACTACTTACTGCTGAAGAAGAAGTATTATACGCACGCCGTGCATTGCGAGGTGACGAAGCCGCACGCAAACGTATGATCGAAAGTAACCTTCGTTTAGTGGTTAAAATCTCTCGTCGTTATAGCAACCGTGGCCTAGCCTTGCTTGACCTGATCGAAGAAGGCAACTTAGGTTTAATTCGTGCTGTTGAGAAGTTCGATCCAGAGCGTGGTTTCCGTTTTTCAACATATGCTACATGGTGGATTCGTCAAACCATCGAACGTGCATTGATGAATCAAACACGCACGATTCGATTACCTATTCACGTGGTCAAAGAGCTGAATATTTACCTGCGTACCGCGCGTGAATTGTCGCAAAAACTCGATCATGAACCAACGGCCGAAGAGATTGCCACTCAACTCGATAAGCCAGTTGATGATGTCAGTAAAATGCTTCGTTTAAATGAGCGCATTAGCTCGGTAGATACACCAATTGGTGGTGATGGCGAAAAAGCACTGCTGGATATTATTCCTGATATCAACAATTCTGATCCTGAAGTCTCAACTCAAGATGACGATATCAAAGACTCTTTGATTCATTGGTTAGATGAACTTAACCCGAAACAGAAAGAAGTGTTAGCGCGTCGTTTTGGTTTGCTAGGCTATGAACCATCAACCCTTGAAGAAGTGGGACGAGAAATTAATCTGACTCGCGAGAGAGTACGTCAGATTCAGGTTGAAGGCTTACGTCGCTTAAGAGAAATACTGATTAAACAAGGGCTAAATATGGAAAACCTATTTAGTGTGACGGAAGACTAAACTGAACGTGAGTAAAAAAGCCTTGGAATATCCAAGGCTTTTTTGATCGTGTTGCACAAGTAGCAACTATTTGGTTTTTAACCGTGGGAATACTTTAACCAGTTTGATGCGGTTTTCTTCTAGCTCAACAATTTCCATTGGATGGCCAGAGACTTGGACGCTCAAGTGACTTTCTGGAATATCTTCTAAATGCTCTAGAATCAATCCATTTAGCGTCCTTGGTCCATCTGTGGGGAGTGTCCATTTGAGCCCTTTGTTGATGTCGCGAATATTGGCACTTCCTTCTATTAGGAAACTACCATCTCCTTGGGGCGAAATTTCATCAGATAAACTTGGCGCGATCGAGGTCGTAAATTCACCGACGATCTCTTCGAGAATATCCTCAAGTGTAATCAGACCAATGATATCGCCATATTCATCAACAATAAGCCCGATACGCTCTTTATTACGTTGAAACTTAAGCAGTTGAACGTTTAGCGGCGTGCTCTCGGGAATGAAGTAAACTTCATCTGCGGCACGCAGTAAGGTTTCTTTTGTGGATTCGTTCTTTTCTAGCATCAATCGGTAAGACTCACGCAAACGCAGCATGCCGACAACTTCATCGATCTGATCGCGATACAACACAACTCGGCCATGAGGAGAGTGAGTCAACTGTCGAACAATCGACTTCCAATCATCATTAATATCAATACCTGTAATTTCATTGCGTGGCACCATGATGTCGTTGACGGTGACATGCTCTAGATCGAGGATGGAAATCAGCATATCTTGGTGGCGACGAGGGATCAGGCTGCCCGCTTCATTTACCACGGTACGCAGTTCTTCAGAACTCAGGTGATCCTCACCGTTATGATCAGCTTTGATCCCTAAAAGGCGAATGAAACCATTGGTGATAAAGTTCACTAACAGAACGAGTGGTGACAGTACCTTCATTAATATGCTTAGTAGGATACTGCTGGTGTAAGATACCTTCTCTGGATAAAGCGCTGCGAGTGTCTTGGGTGTCACTTCGGCAAAGACGAGAATGACTAAGGTGAGCACACCAGTTGCAATTGCGACACCTAAATCGCCGAACAAACGCATACCAAGAATGGTGGCGATAGCCGAGGCCAGAATGTTAACGAGGTTGTTGCCAATTAAGATCAGACCAATTAGGCGATCCGGGCGGTCAAGTAGTTTCTCGACACGTTTTGCACCCTTGTGACCTGTGTTGGCTAAGTGCTTTAGGCGGTAGCGGTTCAGAGCCATCATCCCTGTCTCGGAACCTGAGAAATATCCTGAAATAACAATAAGACACGCGAGTAGCGCAAATAAGATACCCGTTGATATGTCGTCCAAAGCTTATCTTTTCCTTGTTATGTTTGATTAATTTATGACCTAAATTTACAGCTAAGTCAATTTTCAAAAAAGAGAACTGAGTATTGTAAAAGAAAGGCGTCTACTATGCACTTAACTCAAACGTTCGTGACTAACGGAGAATTATTTCTCGTACAAATCGACTGCCGAAATAAGCTAAAGTGAGCAATGAAGCTCCTGCTACCGCAAACCAAGTAACTTTTCGGCCACGCCATCCTTTCTGATAGTGGCCCCACAGCAGAACCGAGTAGGCAATCCACGCGATAAATGACAAAATAGCTTTATGTGCTTTGCCCTGAGCAAACATATCTTGCACGAAGACAAAACCAGTCAATAGTGTACCGGTTAGCAATAAATTACCGATCAAAATGATATTGAACAGCTGTCGTTCAACCATTAATAGCGGAGGCAAATTCGGGTTAATCGCCAACGCCTTTTTCGCTTTCAATTTGTGGTCGAGCCATGCCAATTGCAGAGCGTATAAAGCGCCAATAGTCAGTGTTGAGTATGAGAACAGCGCCAGGGAAATATGGATTAATAGCTTAGGATCTTGCTCAAGGTGGGTGATAAAAGTACTGGGTAAGAAAGCAGCAGCGACGAGATTCAAAGCAGAAAAACTGTAGACCACAGGCAATAAGAACCATAGGCGAGTTTTCAGCATCGCAGCACTCATCACCAGCGATATAATAAAACCAATTAATGAAGCGACATTAAGAATACTGAGGTTTTGCCCTGAGCTACCTAAGATTAGATCGCTAAGTAGCCACGCATGGAAAGCCAACGCAAGAAGCGCACTAATAAAGACAGTTTTTACGCGGATCCCTGTCTGATGCACAAGTCCCGGAACTATGGTGGCAATCGCTAATAGATACAGGATTGCGGCAACAACGGCGATTAGGTTATCCATTATTTTCTATGAGCTGGTGAATTTTTAGCAAATTATACCTTGCATCAACGGCTTGAGCTATGACTTATCACTTTCATTTACATGACTTGAGAGATCAAAAGTAATCTAGACAGTGTCAAGCTTGGGTTGGCTAAGGTATACTCACAGTAATTTTTCGCCAATATTGACGGGCGAGCCTTCTTGCAAACCGTCTGGGTAAAGAGACTAAGATGTTTGAGAATTTAACGGATCGTTTATCCAAAACGCTGAAAAACATCAGCGGTAAAGGTCGACTGACTGAAGAGAATATTAAAGAGACGTTACGTGAAGTGCGTATGGCACTTCTTGAAGCGGACGTAGCCCTGCCTGTTGTACGCGAGTTTATCAAGCGTATTAAAGAGAGCGCTGTAGGAGTCGAGGTATCCAAATCACTGACTCCAGGACAGGAGTTCATCAAGATCGTTCAAGCAGAACTTGAAGCGGTCATGGGGGAATCCAACGAAGCGCTTAACCTAGCGGCTCAGCCACCTGCGGTTGTTTTAATGGCAGGTTTGCAGGGGGCAGGTAAAACTACCTCGGTAGGTAAACTCTCTAAGCTGTTAAAAGAGCGTGAGAAGAAGAAAGTTCTGGTTGTCTCTGCCGACGTATACCGACCAGCAGCGATTAAACAGTTAGAAACGCTGGCCTCTGATGTTGGGGTTGATTTCTTCCCGTCGTCTGCAGACCAGAAGCCTCTCGACATTGCTAACGCTGCCATCGATCATGCGAAGAAGAAGTTCTACGACGTGTTACTTGTCGATACCGCGGGACGTTTAGCGGTTGATGAGCAGATGATGGCAGAGATTCAAGAGCTACATACCGCAATTAATCCTGTCGAGACTCTGTTTGTTGTTGATGCCATGACAGGTCAGGATGCGGCAAATACAGCCAAAGCGTTTGGCGATGCTCTACCTCTTACTGGTGTGGTACTAACTAAAGTCGATGGTGATGCGCGTGGCGGTGCGGCCTTGTCGGTTCGTCATATTACGGGTAAGCCAATTAAATTCTTGGGTGTTGGTGAGAAAACAGATGCTCTAGAACCTTTCCACCCTGACCGTGTTGCTTCACGCATTCTGGGTATGGGTGATGTTCTGTCGCTTATCGAAGACCTGCAACGTAATGTTGATACCGAGAAAGCAGAGAAACTAGCGAAAAAATTCAAGGAGAAGAAAGGTTTCGACCTTGAAGATTTCCGTGAACAGCTAGGTCAGATGCAAAACATGGGTGGCATGATGGGTATGATGGATAAGCTACCTGGCATGAGCAATCTACCTGATAACGTCAAAGATAAAGTTGACGATAAAATGTTTAAACAGATGGAAGCGATCATTAACTCAATGACGATGAAAGAGCGTCAACGCCCTGAGTTGATTAAAGGATCACGCAAAAAGCGTATTGCTGCAGGTTCGGGGACTCAGGTTCAAGATGTAAACCGCTTGCTTAAACAGTTCACTCAGATGCAGAAAATGATGAAGAAGATGCAGAAAGGTGGCATGAAAGGCATGATGCGCAACATGCAAGGCATGATGGGTGGTATGGGCGGAATGGGTGGAATGGGTGGAATGGGTGGCGGTGGCTTCAATCCGTTTGGCCGTTAAGCGTTTCTAGATGAGAGTTCCTAGTCTCTAGAGTGTTCGATAGAACTATGAAATATCTAGGAGCTAGGGACTAGGTTCTATTCTACTCCAATATTTCAAGGTGTTAGCTAGGTCACAAACTTAACTTGCGTTTTATGTTGGTGAAAAAGTAGCTAAATCCCTTGCATTGCTTCGGAATAAGAGTAAAATTCCGGAGCTTTATTTTGGCACGAGCCCCAAACTATTTAGTGATAAATGGTTCTTGGGGTTAATTTTATTTTTGAGAAAGCAAAAGAGGACGACATGGTAACCATTCGTTTGGCACGTCACGGCGCTAAAAAGCGTCCATTTTATCAAATCGTAGTAGCGGACAGCCGCAATGCAGCAACTGGCCGTTTCATCGAGAAAGTTGGTTTCTTTAACCCAACTGCTCAAGGTCAAGAAGAAGGTCTACGTCTAGACCTAGATCGCGTTAACCACTGGGTTGGTCAAGGCGCATCTGTATCTGACCGCGTAGCTAAGCTAGTTAAAGACGCTCAAAAAGCGGCTTAATTCTTTTTAAGAAGTAGAAATTAGCTTATGTCGATGAAAGGTAGAGAAACAATGAGCAACGAAATGATTGTTGTAGGTAAGTTTGGTGCTACTTACGGCATTCGTGGTTGGCTTAAGGTTTTTTCCTACACAGACAATACTGAAAGCATATTTGATTACAGCCCTTGGTTTGTTAACCAAAATGGCTCGTGGGTAGAATACAAAGTAGAAAGCTGGAAGCGCCATAACAAAGGTATGGTGGTGAAACTTGAAGGTCTTGATGTGCGCGAAGAAGCGCAGTTGATGACTAACTTTGAAATTTCAATTGACCCTGCGGTATTACCGGAATTGCCAGAAGATGAGTTCTACTGGCGTGATTTGATTGGTATGAACGTTGTAACTTCTAACGGTTACGATCTAGGTGTCGTTTCTGACATGCTAGAAACGGGCTCCAACGATGTTCTTGTAATTAAAGCAAATCTAAAAGACGCTTTCGGACAAAAGGAACGATTAATTCCGTTCCTTGAAGAGCAGGTGATCAAGAATATTGATCGCGAAGCTCAACGGATCGAAGTTGACTGGGATCCTGGATTCTAAACTCCAAATTACCAGAGCGAGATAAACATGTGGGTTGGCGTAATAAGCCTATTTCCAGAAATGTTCCGTTCTGTTACTGATTATGGAGTAACAGGTCAAGCGGTAAAAAAAGGTCTCTTGTCGATTGAGACATGGAATCCTCGCGATTTCACGCACGACAAGCATCGCACTGTTGATGACAGACCTTACGGTGGTGGCCCAGGTATGCTAATGATGGTTCAGCCTTTGCGCGATGCCATTCATGCTGCTAAACAAGCCTCACCAGGTAAGACGAAAGTCATTTATCTCTCTCCTCAAGGTCGAAAACTCGATCAGCAAGGAGTAGAAGAGCTGGCAACCAATGAGAACTTGCTTCTGATTTGTGGCCGCTACGAAGGGGTAGATGAGCGTATCATCCAATCTGAAGTTGATGAAGAATGGTCAATTGGAGATTTTGTGATGACGGGTGGTGAAATACCAGCCATGACGTTGATAGATTCTGTTGCTCGGTTTGTACCGGGAGTATTAGGAGATTTCGCGTCAGCAGAAGAAGACTCTTTTGCTAATGGCTTGTTAGATTGCCCTCACTATACGCGCCCTGAGGTGTTAGGTGGTAAAGAAGTACCTGCGGTACTCAAGTCTGGCAACCATAAGGACATTCGTCGCTGGCGACTAAAACAGTCGTTAGGCCGTACTTGGCTAAGAAGACCAGAACTCCTGGAAAACCTAGCTCTGACTGACGAACAGGAACAATTACTAGCCGAATTCATCAAAGAGAGTCGAGCTAAGTAACCTATTAAATTTAGTATCAGTTTATTCTAGGAATTTATTAAAATGAGTAACATCATCAAGGCTCTTGAAGAAGAGCAACTAAAATCAGACCTACCTAAATTTGCACCAGGTGACACTGTTGTAGTTCAAGTTAAGGTAAAAGAAGGTGACCGTGAGCGTCTACAGGCTTTCGAAGGCGTTGTAATCGCAATCCGTAACCGTGGTCTACACTCTGCATTCACTGTACGTAAGATTTCTAACGGTGAAGGTGTTGAGCGTACGTTCCAAACTCATTCTCCAATGGTTGATAGCATCGAAGTTAAACGCCGTGGTGCAGTACGTCGTGCCAAGTTGTACTACCTACGTGAGCGTTCTGGTAAGTCTGCTCGTATTAAAGAGAAACTTGCTAAGAAGTAATGCTATAACTAGCGTTCTCATAGTATTAGCGGAGGCCAATTGGCCTCCGCTTTTTTATTTTAGGTGTTATGCTGGTGAGATTTCACGATAGCGGCGTCGTCGGTACTTAATTACTGGCGTAAACCCCGTTCTTCCTTCTTCCTTCTTCCTTCTTCCTTTCGCAAAATACTCCTGCGCATATCGCTCTAAAATGTCGCTGGTTAGTGAATAAAAAAGCCGATGTTTTCACATCAGCTTTCTCTTTCTCGCATCTCAAAGTGTAGTGTTCTTGTTTCTCGATTCTATCAGTACTGATCTTCTGACCAACCGTCTGCATCTGACATATCAGGCGCGCCGGGAATCGAATTTTCTTCATCGGCCCATTCACCAAAATCGATCATCTGGCATTGCTTGCTGCAAAAAGGGCGGTAAGGGCTTTGTTCACCCCAAACAACGTCTTCGCCACATTGAGGGCAAGGAACTACGGTAACTTTGGACATGGTGTTTCTCTGAACTAAAAGAATGGTATGAGGGTTAGTATAGCGTGATTTGCACGTGCAATTCTAATTGCACACCGCAAGCTTAAATTCGATATTGGCGACAGAGGCCTGACCGGATTCGAACTCAATAAACTTGATAGCAAAACGGTTCTTGTGCCCAGAGATCATCGGATAGACGCCATACTTCATGGGAATTTCGAGACGCAGGATATTCGCGTCGTCAGCATCACTTTGATAGAAACCTGAGCTAGCCTGGATAGTACGAAAATGACCCGTCTCGCGGGTGAGCTTTAGCCACAGTTTGAGTGCCTGAGAAAGCGGTTGAAGAGTAGATTGCCATTTTTTTGCATCGGCTTGCTTGTTTTCAAGTGGCAAGTGCAGCCAATGATGAAGGGCGGGAAGGTCAAAACAGCAAGAACCACCAGGGAGGTTGAAGCGTTGGCGAATAGCACTCAAGAAACGATCTTCTTTCAGGCTTTGACCAAAACGCTCAGCTCCCATTAGATCACTGTGCACCGCATCTATTTCGTACAGCACATGCTGTAACATGTCTTGGTTGACCCCTTCAAAGTTAAGCCAAGAACGATAGGCCAGTCGCTGCTTTTCGATATCTTTTGCCAACTCACTCTTGAGCTGAATTTGCTCGAAGATCTCAAGCAGATCAAACAGGGAACGGTAAAAGAGTAAATGCTGCATATCATCACTAAACTTCGCCGCTACATCCAGTTGATTAAGCAGAGCTTCAACGCGGAGGTAGATGCGGGTTTTCTCATTTAGTGGATGTTCAAAATAATGCGTGGTCATTAATATGCAGCTCTATAGTCTTCAACCTTTATTCTCACCGATTTTCCCTACTGATTTCTAGGAACTTTTTATGTAATTCTGTGATTTGAGGCAAAAGTTTTTGGTTTTCCGTATCATTTTTAATCACATAATCGGCGATCGCTAATCTTTGTTCACGCGTTGCCTGAGACGAAAGAATCGCTTTGACTTGCGTCGCATCGACTGCGTCACGTTCAACCGTTCGCTGAATCTGAGTTTGTTCATCGACATCAACAACAAGGACTTTGTCTGCTAGTGATTGTAAGTTGTTTTCGACCATCAATGGGATGACCAACAAAGCATATTCAGACTTAACTTCGCCAAGTTCATCCAGCATTCGTTGGCGAATCATAGGGTGAAGCAAATTATTCAGCCAAGCTTTATGTTCAGGTTGGCTAAAAATGATCTCTCTTAGCTTAGCACGATCGAGTGTGCCATCTGGTTGAATCACGCTGTGGCCAAAATAGCCTTCAATTGATTTCAGTCCGACACTATTTGGTTCAACCACTTGGCGTGCAACAACATCGGCATCAACAATCTCAATGCCAAACTCTTGCTGAAACAGGTTAGCGACCGTCGTTTTACCGCTGGCAATACCACCAGTCACTCCCACAACAAATGTCATATTAAATTCCTAAATAGTGGCTTAAGTACCAAGTGAGAATGTCTTCTCCCCATAGCATGCTTACCCAGCCAGCAATCGCCAAATAAGGACCAAATGGAAACGCTTTGTCTATTCCCTGACGTTTAAGTTTGAGTTGCACTAAACCAAACACTAGGCCAACGAGTGATGAGAGTAAAATGATAATCGGCAAGTGTTGCCAACCGAGCCATGCGCCCAAAGCGGCAAGCAGTTTAAAATCACCATAGCCCATTCCTTCTTTACCTGTCACGATTTTGAATAGCCAGTAGACCGACCACAGTGAAAGGTAACCAGCCATCGCGCCGATGATAGAGTCTTGCAGAGATACCGGGCTAATGTGCAGCAGAGCTAGGGCAATACCAGCCCATGTGAGTGGAAGTGTGAGTTGATCAGGGAGCAGCATGGTATCGAGGTCGATAAAGGTGACTGCGATAAGAGTAAAAGTGTAAAACAAGAGCGCAACTGCGAAATAGCTAAACCCCATTTGCTCGGCGACCAAAAAGCATAGCCCTGCGCTCAGAAGCTCAATGAGCGGGTAGCGAGCGCTTATCTTACTACCACATTGGCGGCATTTCCCCTTGAGCATCAACCAACTGAGCACAGGAATATTGTCGATCATTTTGATTGGCATAGCACACTTCGGGCAGGAAGACCTGGGCACACTGAGATTATATGTTCCTTGGGGGGGCGCTATTTTGTATTCAGGGAAGCTCTCGGCGCATTCTGTCCGCCATTCGCGCTCCATGATCGCAGGCAAGCGGTGAATAACCACATTCAAAAAGCTGCCCACGATAAGGCCAAATAGCGTCGCCAAGGCAGGAAAAAGCCAAGGGTAATAGTAAAAAGCATCCATAAAATAGGTAAATTCAACCAGATAAGTTGTGTATCTTATCCTAAGACACTCATTAAATTAAAGATAGGTAAATACATCGCCACGACTAATCCACCAACCATTAGACCCAAAAAAATGATAATCGCGGGTTCAAGAATTTTGCCTAAGTTGTCTACAGTAGTGTCCACTTCTACTTCATAGAGGTCAGCGATCTTATTCAGCATCTCGTCCAAGTGCCCTGATTCTTCACCAACCATCACCATTTGCACAACCATGTCGGGAAAGGCTTGACCATTGCGCATTGCGATGTAAAACGGAGTGCCTGCGCTAATCCCGACAAGAACGCTCTCGATAGCAGTTTGATAATACAAGTTGTGAGCTGTTTTGGCGGATGCTTTAAGGCCTGCGAGGATCGGTACGCCTGCATTGACACTGGTAGCTAGAGTTCGCGAGAACCTAGCTATTGACGCTTTAGCGATAATTTCGCCGACAACGGGTAACTTGATCGCTAAGCGACTTAACAGTAGCGCCGCTGGGTGAGACTTGCGGCGAATCAATCCTAGCGTAATGACAACAATTGCGATGGCCGCAATCGATTGACCAGCATAAGTTTGAGTGTAAGCAGATAGCGTTAATACTTGCTGGGTGAACCAAGGCAGTTGCGCACCAAAACCGTGGAACATGGTTTCAAACTGCGGGATAACGAAATTTAACATCAGATAACTTACCAGCGCGGCGGCCATAACAACGATGCTTGGATAGATCAGTGCCTTAATCACTTTCGCATTGAGCAGTTGAGATTTTTCGCGGTAGTCAGCGATACGTGTGAATACTTGGGCAAGATTGCCTGATTGTTCGCCCGTTGCAATTAAGTCAACATAGAGAGAGTCGAAAAGGGGACTCGCATTGGCCAAGGTCTTAGCGATAGGACTGCCTGCTTCTACACCTTTAATGATATGGCGAAGGATAGATTTCATCTCGGCTTTCGGATGGTTGTTCTGAATAAGCTTCAGCGCATGGCAGATAGGGAGCCCCGTTGCGAGCATGGTACTCATTTGCCTAGTGAATAGGGTGATGTCTTTTTTCGTCACGCTTTGGGTCAGTTGAGTGAATAGCGAAACCGGGCGCTTTTTTAGCTTGATAATCTGAATGGATTGCTCAGTCAATCGCTCATTGACTTCCTGTTCGTTTAGAGCGAGCAACCTCCCTGATAGTCTCTGTCCGCTGCGGTTAACGCCTTTCCAGTAGTAACGTCTAAGTGGGTGACGTGTGTAAATTATCATGACATCGTTAACTTATAGGTAGAGTACACGTTGTAACTCCTGGTAACTGGTGAGTCCGTCCAGCAGTTTTTCAATGCCTGAATCTCTGAGGGTTTGCATGCCTTGTTTTATCGCCACTTGTTCTATGTCCCTCACATCGTTGCTGTGATTAATGACTTGTACTAGGGTTGGATCTAAGCTCATCACTTCGTAGAGGCCAATTCGGCCGAAATAGCCTTGGTTACAATCTGGGCAGCCAGTTGGATTGGCTCGATAAATTGATTGAAGCTCCGTTATGCCAAGTTGTTGTTCTAACTCGGCAGAGATTGGCTCTTCCACCTTACACTGTTCACATAGCTTGCGGGCGAGCCGCTGAGCAATGACTAAGCTCAATGAAGACGAGATATCGGCTGGAGAAATACCGAGGTGTTGCAGACGTAAGATACTTTCTGCCGCCGAATTGGTGTGCAGCGTAGATAAGACTAAATGCCCGGTTTGCGCGGCCTTCACTGCGATCTCTGCGGTTTCGAGGTCGCGTATTTCGCCCACCATCACAATATCCGGATCTTGACGTAGAAATGCTCTGAGCGCTTGAGCAAAGTCTAAGCCGATTTGAGGGTTAATTTGTACTTGATTAATGCCAGGCAGGTTAATTTCAACCGGATCTTCAGCACTGGCAATGTTGACTTGTGGCGTATTGAGGAAATTCAAACCTGCGTAGAGCGAGACGGTTTTGCCACTACCTGTTGGCCCTGTCATCAGGATCATCCCTTGTGGCTGAGCGAGAGCTTTTTGATATATAGCTTGCTGTAAATCGTTGTAGCCTAACGCTTGGATATTGAGTTCGGTATTATTGCTATCCAACAGCCTTAAGACGATTTTTTCTCCCCATAAGGTCGGCAGTGTCGAAATACGCATGTCGATCGCGGTGTCGGGAGTGAGCTGCAGTTTTATTCGTCCATCTTGAGGAAGACGGCGCTGGGCGATGTCGAGCTTAGCGATAATTTTTAATCTTGCTGACAAACGTCGGCTGAGTGTGTGGCTTGGCTGCTGGGTTTCAATTAACAATCCATCACAGCGGAAACGCACTCGATAAGAGGATTCATACGGTTCGAAGTGAATGTCTGACGCCCGCTTGCGAATCGCATCAAGCAGGATTTGGTTTATGTAACGACTTACTGGAGCATTGTCTGCGCTCAAGTCTTCAAGATCGTCGAGTTCATCATCGGAGATGTGTACTAAGTTAGCAAGATCTTGTCCGCTCAACTCTTTGTTATGCGTCCATGTCTCGCTATCAAGGGCAGTGCCATACATTTGGCGAATCACCCCTTTAATTTGCTTACTATCAGCCAGTACGAGTTCAATTTGCTTGCCTGTCGCAAAGCGAAACTCTTCTTCAATGTTTAAGTCGCTTGGGTCTGCGATCGCAATCAATAATTGATGGTCACTTTGCCGGATTGGAATAGCCTCATATTGGCGAATGAGATCAACTAAGCCGAGTGAGCGACACACACTTTGATAATCGTAGTTTGAAAAATCAATCACAGGCAGCGCGAATATTCGTGAAAGATGTGAGAGAAGCTCTGCTGGGGAAAACCAATCGAGTTTAAGTAGCGCTTCTACGACGGAGAGATTGGCGGCCTTGCTAGACTCAAGCAATTGCGCTTCTTGTTTACTATCCAGCAGCTTAGCTTGGCGCAAGATGGTTGGCAGATTCGTCATATCAACTAGCAGCCTTTGGGTTTAAGAGCCGTATCGATATCAGAATCACATCTCCACGTTCCGTTACTGTCTCTTTGTAACGCAACTTTCTTACTGACAATATTTGGACTAACGCCAGAGCTGCTGAACGTAAATAGGATGTCACCTGATGCAGATGAGACATTGTCGTAGCTGATGGTGCCTAACGGAGAGGTAGGAATTGCTAGTGCAGATGACGTTGCGGGGAAACTACCTTGGGTTAATACGTAAGTTTCAACACTGGTGCGGTGTCCAGTTATCGATGCTAAAGCTGCGGAGGCTTCACTCTTAGCGATATAAGTTTGATATTGAGGCACTGAGATTGCTGCTAATATTCCAATGACCGCAACCACGATCATTAATTCAATTAGGGTAAAGCCTTGAGGTTTGTTGCTTAGACTGGCTCGCATAGTGGCTCCCCGAAAATGAAAAACAGCACCCTAGGAGAGGGTAGTGAGGAGGCGCCAAAGCGGAAATATTGATTCGACCTGTTTCCGAGTCGTATAGAGGAAAATAATCCTTAGTTTCATATCAAATACAAAATGGCATGAACTGACACAAAAGCGTAGATAAAAAAATAGAGGCATGACGCCTCTATTGAACGGTAACTTAATGAGATATGCCGCTATTTAAAGCGCATCGATAAATCCATAGCTTTTAGATGCTTAGTCAATGCACCAACTGAGATATAGTCCACGCCTGTTTCTGCATATTCACGAATCGTTTCAAGAGTGATATTGCCTGAGTTTTCTAATGCCGCGCGCCCTGCGTTAATTTTTACCGCTTCACGCATCATCTCGGTAGTAAAGTTATCGAGCATGATAATATCGGCTCCTGCATCGATCGCTTCTTGAAGCTCAGCAAGGCTTTCTGTTTCTACTTCAACAGGTTTACCAGGGTTGAGTTGTTTCGCTGTTTTGATCGTTTGGCTAATACCACCATTGGCAATAATATGGTTTTCTTTGATTAGATAAGCGTCGAATACACCGATACGATGGTTATACCCGCCGCCACAAGCAACGGCATATTTAAGGGCACTACGTAAACCAGGAATGGTTTTACGTGTGTCGAGCAGTCGGCAACCCGTCCCTTCAATTTTTTCAGCATACTCGGCCACTACCGTTGCACAGCCAGATAAGGTTTGGATAAAGTTCATCGCATTGCGCTCACCAGTAAGCAGTGCGCGTGCTGGGCCAGAAAGTGTACAAAGCACTTGGTTTGGCTCAACTTTATCGCCATCTTCTACGTTCCACACTATGGTAACTTCACCACCTAGCTGTTTAAATACCTCGTCGGCCCATGCTTTGCCACAAAAAACACCATGTTCGCGAGTGATAATGGTCGCTTCGTTGCGAGCATCGGCGGGAATTAGACTTGCCGTAATATCCGCAGCAGGATCGAGCGTGCCGCCGAGATCCTCTTTAATCGTATCCGCGACTGCGCGCGAAATCTCTAAAGGAAGTTGCTGTTTCAAATATTCGAGACGTTCTTGGCTATTGTGTGTGTTTTTCATCGCAAATCTAATACGCAGTTGGACAAGAGGTGGGCATGATACGCTGACTGACAGTGAAATTCAGCCATTAATCTCGCATTTCATCGCCAAAGGGATAAAATCATCAGGATAAGTTTACCTCACGAGCGATATTATGATTGATGACCAAGGTTGGTATGGCAAAGCAAGGCGGGTCGAATCGCCATTTTTTGATCAAAGAATGGATAACAGTGATATCTCTTTGCTGGTGGTACACAACATCAGTTTGCCCCCAGGGCAATTTGGTGGGCCTTATATCGAGCAGTTTTTTACCGGTCAATTGAACCCAGATGAGCACCCGTTTTTTAAAGTGATTCATAACATGGGGGTCTCTGCTCACTGCTTGATTCGTCGTGATGGTGAGGTGGTTCAGTTTGTTCCGTTTAGTGCTAGAGCTTGGCATGCCGGTGCATCAAGTTTTGCTGGGCGAGAAAAGTGCAATGACTACTCTATCGGTATTGAGTTAGAAGGCAGCGATTACGTTGCTTACACTGATAGGCAGTATCAGGCGTTAATTGAGCTAACCAAGCAGATCCAAGCGCGTTATCCGCAGATCACGCTACCGCGCATTACTGGTCATCAATATATTGCCCCGCTGCGTAAAACCGATCCGGGGCTGGTGTTTGACTGGGCTAGATATCGTCTTGCGCTGTGCTCGTAATGAGCGACAAGATTAAAGCGTCTCTTGGTATTCCAGTAAAATCTGTTCAACCCAAGTGGCGATACGTTCATCACTGAGTTCATATTGAGAGTCTTCATCTAGCGCTAGACCGACAAACTGGCTGCCATCTTCGGTGAGGGCTTTTGATGCTTCAAATTGGTAGTTGTCATCGTTTGGCCAATAGCCAACAAAATTAGCGCCCGTTTTCTTCAGCTCGTCGTGGAGCAGGCCCATCGCATCCAGGTACCATTCGCCATAGCCTTCTTGATCGCCTAAGCCGAATAGTGCGACGGTTTTGCCACTTAGCGGTACGCCATCGATTTGATCCCATAGCTCATTCCAGTCCTCTTGGATTTCACCAAAGTCCCAGGTCGAAATGCCAATAATCAGAAAATCATAATCTGTCATCAAAGAGAGCGGAGACCCTTTAACATTGTGAATATCAACAAGGTCTTCACCAATGATAGCGCGGATCTTCTCTGCTGCCATCTCGGTATAACAAGTTGTTGAGCCGTAAAATAGACCGATTTTCATAGCATTCATTTTAGTTTTGCGAATTGATGGTGAATTCTAACCATAAATTGGCGTGCTTTGCAGCGAATATCCGCTTTCAATGGTATTTTTGATGGCTTTATTGTTGTGAGACACTTACATTTGAGCGCATAAACAACATAAGAGGTGAGCGGTGTCAGAATATATGTCTGCGGATCAAGGGCTTGTTGAACAGTTTTTAGATGCGATGTGGATGGAGCGAGGCTTATCTGAAAATACGCTTGCATCTTATCGCAATGATTTACTGAAACTATTGCAATGGATGGCAGAAAATAACTACCGGCTCGATTTTATTAGCTTGTCTGGACTACATGACTATCAGAGTTGGTTAATGGATCAAGGCTATAAACAGACTTCTCGGGCTCGGATGTTGTCCGCGATTCGTCGCCTGTTTCAGTACCTACATCGTGAAAAGGTGCGTAGCGATGATCCCAGTGCACTCTTGGTCAGTCCTAAACTGCCAAAGCGCCTACCTAAAGATCTTAGTGAAGAACAAGTTGACGCTTTGCTTAATGCGCCAGATCCAAACGATCCGATAGAGTTGCGTGATAAGGCCATGTTAGAGTTGCTTTACGCAACAGGATTACGTGTCACTGAATTGGTGAGTTTAACCATGGAAAACGTTAGCCTGAGACAAGGTGTGGTCAGGGTCACAGGTAAAGGCGGAAAAGAGCGCTTGGTTCCAATGGGAGAAAATGCTGTCGATTGGATTGAAACTTTTCTCCATCAAGGTAGGTCTGAGTTACTTGGAGAGACAACCTCTGATGTCGTGTTTCCGAGCAAGCGCGCAAGACAAATGACCCGTCAGACATTTTGGCATCGTATAAAGCATTATGCGGTGCTGGCGGGAATTGATACCGAGTTGCTTTCTCCTCACGTGCTAAGGCATGCGTTTGCCACTCATCTTCTCAACTACGGCGCAGATTTACGAGTTGTGCAGATGTTGTTGGGGCACAGTGACTTGTCTACCACACAAATTTATACTCATGTAGCGACCGAACGTTTGAAACAGTTACATAGTGAGCATCATCCAAGGGCTTAACTGCTCATGGCCATAACACAATCGATTTAAGGTGAATTGAATGAGCGTATTACGCCGACTCCCTCTTATTGCACTCCCCGTGCTACTTGCTGCTTGTGGCGCAGAGAATGCCGCTTCTACAGAAACTGCGAGACAAGATCAACAAGATGACCAAGTTGTCGTAAGCGAGGCTGGTGCTCTGACTGGTGAGGCTAAGATGTATGCTGAGAAATTTAGCAAACTAGGGGTAAAAGTCATCAGCGTTAAGCCTTCTGATATTGATGGTTTAATGGAAGTGCAGACATCGGGCGGTGTATTATTCGTCTCTCCTAAAGGTGACTACTTTTTAGCGGGCACCTTGTATCACCTCAAAGACGATGGCAGCTATGAAGATGTGTTGGCTAAGCGCCAGGCTCCGTTGAATGCGGCGAAAATTGAAGCGTTTAGCGACAGTATGATCGAGTTTAAAGCCCCTGAAGAGAAGTATGTCGTGACAGTATTTACTGACATTACTTGCAGCTACTGTGTCAAGCTCCATGGCCAAATGCAGGAGTATAACGACTTAGGTATTACAGTGCGCTATATGGCTTACCCTCGCCAAGGTGCTACTGGTATGATTGCCGATCAAATGGCCGCGATTTGGGCATCAGACGATCCTCAGACGGCGATGCACAATAGCAAACTTAAACGTGAATTACCGGAAATAGGTGACGATTTCACCAAGTTCCAAGAGATTATTAAACAACACTATATACTTGGTCGTGAGCTCGGTATTAATGGCACTCCTGCTATCTTCTTACCAAGTGGTGAGATGGTCGGCGGTTACGTGCCGCCGGAGCAATTGGCGCAACGCTTAGCTCAAGCTCAATAATCTACTTTGGGCCGCTGCTTGTAGTGAGTAGCGGCCTCATTCCTTTGCTTAATTACTCTTTGACACATGATTGAAATTCAACGCCGACCCGAACCCGATTTATCCTTACTGCCTGACAGCATTGCGCCTTTGCTAAAGCGTATTTACATCAGTCGTGGCATTTCATCACAACAACAGCTCGACACAGCAGCGCGAGCGCTGCACTCCTATCAACAATTGCATGGTATCGAAGCGGCAGTTGAACTGTTGTTCGAATCGATTCAACACAACAAACGCATTATTGTGGTTGGGGATTTCGATGCAGATGGTGCAACGAGCTCGGCACTGTCGGTACTTGCTCTGCGAATGTTAGGTTCACACAATGTTGACTATTTAGTTCCCAACCGTTTTGAAGATGGTTATGGCCTGAGTCCTGAAGTAGTGGACCAAGCGATTGAAATTGGCGCTGAAGTGATTATGACGGTGGATAATGGGGTTTCTTCGATTGAAGGGGTACGTTATGCCAAACAGCAGGGACTGAAGGTGTTAGTGACCGATCACCACTTACCTGGTCATGAGCTGCCCAATGTCGATGCCATGGTCAACCCGAATCTTGAGGAGTGTGCTTTCCCATCTAAGGCGTTAGCTGGTGTGGGCGTCGCATTCTATTTGATGATGGCGCTGTGTGTTCATATGCGTAAAAACGGTTGGTTTGCTGAGCAAGGTATGGCAGAACCAAAATTGATGGAGTTAATTGACTTAGTTGCGCTTGGCACTGTCGCTGACGTGGTACCTCTCGATGAAAACAACCGGATTTTAGTGCATCAGGGCTTGCAACGCATTCGGGCAGGAAAAGCGCGCCCCGGAATTCAAGCTCTGATTGAAGTCGCTAAACGAGATGCACGCCGTTTGGTTGCGTCTGATTTTGGTTTTGCGCTCGGGCCACGCATCAATGCGGCAGGTCGTTTGGACGACATGTCATTTGGTGTCGAACTGCTGATGGCTAACAACATCCATGCTGCGCGCCGAATGGCAAGTGAACTGGATGGGTTGAACCAAACTCGTAAAGAGATCGAAGAAGGCATGAAGCAAGAAGCGATGGCATTTTGTGAACGTTTGCAGTTTGGTGATCAAGTGATGCCACATGGTTTAGTTTTGTTCCAACGCGACTGGCACCAAGGTGTGATTGGTATTTTGGCTTCGCGCATCAAAGAGAAATTTCACCGTCCAGTGATTGCTTTTGCCGATGGTGGCGAAGGCTCGGTTAAAGGCTCCTGTCGTTCGATTCCTGGTTTGCATATGCGCGATGTGTTGGATCGTATCGACACGCAAAATCCGGGGTTAATCATTAAGTTTGGTGGTCACGCGATGGCGGCAGGTCTGACCATCCTCGAAAAGAATTTTGAGCGCTTTGCTCAGTTGTTTGACGCGGCAGTCAAACAAGAACTGGATGAAGCAGCACTCAAAGGTGTGATTTTGTCTGATGGTGAGCTTAAACCTGAAGAGTTCTCAATGCACACCGCAGAGATGTTGCGCGCAGGAGGCCCGTGGGGACAAGCCTTTCCCGAACCTCTGTTTGATGGGGAATTTAAGGTTCTACACCAAAAGCTGGTGGGGGAGAAACACCTTAAATTGATGCTTGAACCTTTACATAAAGGTCATCCAACCAACATTATGATCGACGGCATTGCATTCAATGTTGATTTGCGTCGTTGGCCTGACGCGTCGGTAAAAACGGTGCGCTTGGCCTACAAACTTGATATCAACGAATTTCGCGGCAATCAATCGTTGCAGTTGATGATAGATCACATTGAAGCCAAGTAGAGCACTCGTGACGTAAGCCAGAGATAGCTCTGGCTTTTTGAGTTTATTGCCTAGAGATAGGGTGATTCTTTTGCCCCTCAAATTTCGCGTCTGTCAATGGTGCGAAATATTCTGTTCATATTCCCTTAAAACTAACCGGCTAAACTGTGAAGCCTAGCACGGTCTATTCCCATCTGTTGACGGCTTGTAATTGGTCTGACCAATTTGATTGCTGTTTTAATCATCTATTGTTATCAAACTGTTGGCCCAAGGCTCATTCTATGATTTGGGTCAATTTTTGTCTGGAACTTGCGTTTTAATTATGTTAATTTTCTCGCCATCTTAAAATTGGTAATACCAATTGCCTGCAAAGAGTAGAAGAAAAAACAACTATGGCTTATCAAAGGATTCGTCAGCCAAAGCTTTCTGATGTGATTGAACAAGAATTAGAAAGGCTGATAGTGGAAGGAACATTGTCTCCGGGGCAGCAATTGCCACCAGAGCGCGAGCTGGCAAAACAGTTTGATGTTTCCCGTCCATCAATCCGCGAAGCAATACAGCGTTTAGAAGCTAAACGTCTTCTTACTCGTCGTCAGGGTGGTGGCACATTCGTTAGTGAGAACATTTGGACCAGCTTTTCAGATCCTCTGCTAAATTTATTGTCTAGTCACTCTGAAACTCAGCTGGATTTACTGGAAACGCGTCATGCGATGGAAGGTATTGCCGCTTACTTTGCAGCAGTTCGTGGTACTGAGGAAGACTTCGCTCGTATTCAGGCTTGTCTGAAAAATATCAGTGAAGAGCAAACGAAGAAGAACGTCGAAGCGGAAGCCGCTGCGGTTATGCAGTTTCTGATCGCTTTAACTGAAGCCGCTCATAATGTCGTGCTTTTGCATGTGATTCGTAGTCTTGCTCCTTTACTCGAGCAGAATGTCTTACAGAATTTAAAGCTCTTACATCGCCGCGATGAAGTGGTCGAAAAAGTAAGTATACATCGAGCTAACATTGTGGATGCGATTGTTTCTGGTCAGCCGGAAAAGGCGCGTGAAATGTCTCACTCACACTTAGCTTATATTGAAGAAACATTGTTGGATTTGACTCGTGAAGAGTCGCGCAGAGAACGCTCTTTGCGTCGAATTCAGCAAGGTAACGACTCGTAAGAGCGTTGCTTAAATAACTAGATCCAACCAACAGAAGGATAGATCGCCATGTCTGACATGAAGCATGACGTAGATGCACTGGAAACTCAAGATTGGCTACAAGCCCTTGAATCAGTTGTTCGTGAAGAAGGTGTAGAACGTGCACAATTTCTACTAGAGACCGTTCTAGAAAAAGCACGTCTAGACGGCGTTGATATGCCAACTGGTATCAACACAAACTACATCAACACTATTCCAGCTGCACAAGAGCCTGCTTACCCAGGTGACGTAACTCTTGAGCGTCGTATTCGTTCGATTATTCGCTGGAACGCAATCATGATCGTATTGCGTGCTTCTAAGAAAGACCTAGACCTAGGTGGTCACATGGCTTCTTACCAGTCAGCGGCCGCGTTCTACGAGGTTTGTTTCAACCACTTCTTCCGTGCTCCAAACGAGACAGACGGTGGCGATCTAGTTTACTACCAAGGTCACATCTCACCAGGCATTTATTCACGTGCGTTCGTTGAAGGTCGTCTAACTGAAGAGCAGCTAGACAACTTCCGTCAAGAAGTTGATGGTAAAGGTGTTCCTTCATACCCACACCCTAAACTGATGCCTGAGTTCTGGCAGTTCCCAACCGTATCTATGGGTCTTGGTCCTATCTCTGCTATTTACCAAGCACGTTTCCTTAAGTACCTAAATGGTCGTGGCCTGAAAGATACTTCTGCTCAACGTGTCTACGCTTTCCTTGGCGATGGTGAGATGGATGAGCCAGAATCACGTGGTGCTATTTCTTTCGCTGCGCGTGAGAAACTAGACAACCTATGTTTCCTAATCAACTGTAACCTACAGCGCCTAGACGGCCCTGTTATGGGTAACGGTAAGATCATTCAAGAGCTTGAAGGTCTGTTCAAGGGTGCTGGTTGGAACGTAGTGAAGGTTATCTGGGGTAACAACTGGGATGCACTACTCGCTAAAGATACCACTGGTAAGCTACTACAGCTTATGAACGAAACGATCGATGGCGACTACCAAACATTCAAATCTAAAGATGGCGCATACGTACGTGAGCACTTCTTTGGTAAGTATCCAGAAACAGCGGCACTTGTTGCTGATATGACTGACGACCAAATCTTCGAATTGAAGCGTGGTGGTCACGATTCTTCTAAGCTGTTTGCTGCGTTTAACAATGCAAAAGAAACCGGCGGCAAGCCAACGGTAATCCTAGCTAAGACTGTAAAAGGTTATGGCATGGGTGAAGCGGCTGAAGGTAAGAACATCGCGCACGGCGTTAAGAAGATGGACATGACTCACGTACAATACCTACGTGATCGTCTAGGTCTACAAGATCTTCTTTCTGATGATAAAGTGGCTGAGCTTCCATACCTAAAACTGGAAGAAGGTTCTGCTGAATACGAATACCTACATGCTCGTCGTAAAGCACTGAAAGGTTACACACCACAGCGTTTACCTAAGTTCACTCAAGAATTCAAAGTACCTGAACTAGAAGAGTTTGCTCCTCTACTTGGTGCTCAGAAGCGTGAAATTTCAACGACTATGGCTTACGTTCGTACGTTGAACATTCTGCTTAAAGACAAAAATATCGGTAAGAACATCGTTCCTATCATCTGTGATGAAGCGCGTACTTTCGGTATGGAAGGTCTATTCCGTCAAGTGGGTATCTACAACCCAGATGGTCAAGAATACACACCTGAAGATAAAGGCATCGTTTCTTACTACAAAGAAGCGACCTCAGGCCAAGTTCTTCAAGAAGGTATCAATGAGCTAGGTTCAATGGCATCTTGGGTTGCTGCTGCGACTTCTTACAGCACCAACGATCTGCCAATGATCCCGTTCTACATCTACTACTCGATGTTTGGTTTCCAACGTATCGGTGACATGGCATGGCTAGCTGGTGACCAACAAGCTCGTGGTTTCCTACTAGGTGCTACCGCTGGTCGTACAACACTGAACGGTGAAGGTCTACAGCACGAAGATGGTCACTCGCACATTCAAGCGAACACTATCCCGAACTGTATCTCTTACGACCCAACATTCGCTTACGAGCTAGCAGTAATCATGCAAGATGGTATCCGTCGTATGTACGGTCCTGAGCAAGAAAACATTTACTACTACCTAACAGTAATGAATGAAAACTACGCAATGCCAGCAATGCCAGAAGGCGCTGAAGAAGGCATCCGTAAAGGGATCTACAAGCTTGAGTCTCACGAAGGTGCTAAGGGTAAAGTTCAGCTAAT
Organism: Vibrio galatheae; assembly: GCF_000967545.1. Taxonomy (GTDB): domain Bacteria; phylum Pseudomonadota; class Gammaproteobacteria; order Enterobacterales; family Vibrionaceae; genus Vibrio; species Vibrio galatheae. The sequence goes on from NZ_JXXV01000014.1 coordinate 91,623, forward strand.
GAGCTCTGGTACTATCATGAACGAAGTACGTAAAGCAGCGACTATCCTAAGTGAAGAGTACGGCGTAGCATCTGACGTGTTCTCTGTAACTTCATTCAACGAGCTAACTCGTGATGGTCAAAATGCAGAGCGTTACAACATGCTTCACCCAGAAGCTGAAGCGAAAGTACCTTACATCACAACTGTTCTAGGTAAAGAGCCAGCAATCGCAGCGACGGACTACATGAAGAACTACGCAGAGCAAGTACGTGCATTCATGCCGACCGAGTCTTACAAAGTTCTTGGTACTGATGGTTTCGGTCGTTCGGACAGCCGTGAAAACCTACGTCGTCACTTCGAAGTGAACGCGGGCTACGTAGTGGTTGCAGCACTAACTGAACTAGCGAAACGTGGTGATGTTGAGAAGTCTGTTGTGGTTGAAGCAATTGCTAAGTTCAACATCGATACTGAAAAAACAAACCCACTTTACGCTTAATACAGCGCTTAACTAGAAGGTAAATAAGCAATGGCAATCGAAATTAATGTACCTGACATCGGTGCGGATGAGGTTGAAGTTACTGAGATTCTTGTAAGCGTTGGCGACAAGGTTGAAGAAGAGCAGTCTCTGATCACGGTTGAAGGCGACAAAGCTTCTATGGAAGTTCCAGCGTCTCAAGCAGGTATCGTAAAAGAAATCAAAGTTGCGGAAGGCGATTCTGTTACAACGGGTTCTCTTATCATGATTTTCGAAGCTGAAGGTGCCGCTGCAGAAGCGGCTCCTACGGCAGCTCCAGCAGTTGAAGCAGCACCAGTTGCAGCTCCTGCAGCGGCAGAGCTTAAAGAAGTTCATGTGCCTGATATCGGTGGCGACGAAGTCGAAGTGACTGAAATCATGGTTAAAGTTGGCGATGCAGTAGAAGACGAGCAATCTCTTCTTACTGTAGAAGGCGACAAGGCTTCTATGGAAGTACCAGCACCATTCGCGGGTACGGTTAAAGAGATCAAGATTGCTGAAGGCGATTCAGTAACAACGGGTTCTCTTGTGATGGTATTCGAAGTGGCAGGCTCAGGTGCATCGGCTCCAGCTCCTGCAGCGGTTGAAGCGCCAGCAGCACCTGCGACGGCTCCTGCAGTAGCAGCGGACAAAGAAGTTAACGTTCCAGATATCGGTGGTGACGAAGTAGAAGTTACTGAGATCATGGTTAAAGTTGGCGATACAGTAGAAGAAGAGCAATCTCTAATTACTGTAGAAGGCGACAAAGCATCGATGGAAGTTCCTGCACCATTCGCAGGCACTGTGAAAGAGATCAAGATTGCTGAAGGCGATTCAGTAACAACGGGCTCTCTAATCATGGTATTTGAGGTGGTTGGAGCAGCTCCTGCACCAGTAGCAGCAGCTCCTGCGGCAGCACCAGTAGCAACTCCAGCACCTGCGGCGGCATCTGCTCCAGCAGCAAAAGCTGAAGCTCCTGCAGCTAACGATTTCCAAGAAAACAACGAATACGCACACGCGTCTCCAGTTGTTCGTCGTCTAGCACGTGAGTTTGGCGTAAACCTATCTAAGGTTAAAGGCAGCGGTCGTAAGAGCCGTATCCTAAAAGAAGACGTCCAAAACTATGTGAAAGAGGCACTTAAGCGTCTTGAGTCTGGCGCAGCAGCATCTGGTAAAGGCGGTGACGGTTCAGCGCTTGGTCTACTACCTTGGCCAAAAGTCGACTTCAGCAAGTTCGGTGAAACTGAAGTTCAGAAGCTTTCTAAAATCAAGAAGATTTCTGGTGCAAACCTACACCGTAACTGGGTAATGATCCCGCACGTTACACAATGGGACAACGCTGACATCACTGAGCTAGAAGCATTCCGTAAAGAGCAGAATGCAATCGAAGCGAAGAAAGACACAGGCATGAAGATCACACCTCTTGTGTTCATCATGAAAGCCGTCGCGAAAGCACTAGAAGCGTTCCCAGCGTTTAACTCTTCACTTTCTGAGGATGGCGAAAGCATCATTCTTAAGAAGTACGTCAACGTAGGTATTGCAGTAGATACACCTAACGGTCTTGTTGTTCCTGTATTCAAAGACGTGAACAAGAAAGGCATCTACGAGCTCTCTGAAGAGCTAATGGCTGTGTCTAAGAAAGCACGTGCTGGTAAGCTAACGGCTGCTGACATGCAGGGCGGTTGTTTCACAATCTCTAGCCTTGGCGGCATCGGCGGTACGGCGTTTACGCCAATCGTAAATGCGCCAGAAGTTGGTATTCTGGGTGTGTCTAAGTCAGAAATGAAGCCTGTGTGGAACGGCAAAGAGTTCGAACCACGCCTACAGCTTCCGCTATCTCTATCATACGACCACCGTGTGATTGATGGTGCTGAAGGTGCGCGTTTCATTACATTCTTGAACGCAGCACTATCAGACATTCGTCGTCTGGTTCTTTAATTAAAGATTGGATGATTTAGAGGCGGCACTACAGCCGCCTCTACTACGAATTATTACTGACAATTGGCTTGCAAACCTTAGAGTCGTTAAGGTTTTCTCAAGCGAATTGTTGTCTAGCTCACAGGCTAAATTGATTTACTTTTCACACCATTAACATCTCTGTAAACTGATGGCGGTCTGAAAATAATGTTTAAAATAAACTGACTTGAACATAGTGAATCAATACCCACTCAGCCTGTTAGGGATTATGACTACAAGAGGTCAAAATGAGCAAAGAAATTAAAGCCCAAGTAGTAGTACTTGGTGCGGGTCCTGCTGGTTACTCTGCCGCATTCCGTTGTGCAGACTTAGGTCTAGAAACTGTTCTTATCGAACGCTACAGCACTCTTGGTGGTGTGTGTCTAAACGTGGGTTGTATCCCATCAAAAGCACTACTACACGTATCTAAAGTTATCGAAGAAGCAAAAGCGCTTGCTGAGCATGGCATCGTTTTTGGTGAACCACAAACTGATATCGATAAGATCCGTAAGTGGAAAGAAAAAGTTATCAACCAGCTAACTGGCGGTCTTGGCGGAATGGCTAAGATGCGTAAAGTTAATGTGGTTAACGGTTTTGGTAAGTTCACTGGCCCTAACTCTATCGAAGTTGAAGGCGAAGAAGGCAAAACGGTTGTTAACTTTGATAACGCAATCGTAGCAGCGGGCTCTCGTCCAATCAAACTGCCATTTATCCCACATGAAGATCCGCGTATTTGGGATTCAACAGACGCTCTAGAGCTAAAAGAAGTTCCTGGAAAACTGCTTATCATGGGTGGTGGCATCATCGGTCTAGAAATGGGTACGGTATACCACTCACTAGGTTCTCAAATTGATGTTGTTGAAATGTTCGATCAAGTTATCCCAGCTGCGGATAAAGATATCGTCAAAGTTTACACTAAGCGTATCAAGAACAAGTTCAATCTAATGCTTGAAACCAAAGTAACAGCAGTTGAAGCGAAAGAAGACGGTATCTACGTTTCAATGGAAGGCAAAAAAGCACCAGCAGAAGCTGAGCGCTACGATGCTGTGCTTGTTGCTATCGGTCGTGTACCTAACGGTCAGCTAATTGATGGTGAAAAAGCGGGTCTAGAAATCGACGAGCGCGGCTTCATCAATGTTGATAAGCAAATGCGTACTAACGTGCCTCACATCTTTGCTATCGGCGACATCGTTGGTCAACCAATGCTGGCGCACAAAGGTGTGCATGAAGGCCACGTGGCTGCTGAAGTTATCTCTGGTAAGAAGCACTACTTCGACCCTAAAGTTATTCCTTCAATTGCTTACACTGAGCCAGAAGTGGCATGGGTTGGTAAGACTGAAAAAGAAGCGAAAGCGGAAGGCATTAACTACGAAACAGCAACATTCCCTTGGGCTGCTTCTGGTCGTGCAATCGCTTCTGACTGTGCAGATGGTATGACTAAGCTTATCTTTGATAAAGAGACTCACCGCGTCATTGGTGGTGCTATCGTTGGTACTAACGGTGGTGAGCTACTGGGTGAAATCGGCCTAGCTATCGAGATGGGTTGTGATGCAGAGGATATCGCACTGACTATCCACGCTCACCCGACACTACACGAATCTGTAGGTCTGGCAGCGGAAGTGTTTGAAGGCACTATCACTGACCTGCCAAATCCTAAAGCGAAGAAAAAATAATAGTCGCTGTTAGAGAAATTAAAAACCGCTGAATATTCAGCGGTTTTTTTATATTGGTACTAAAATTAAGGCTCGCTGGATGAGCGAGCCTTAATTTTTAATGCGCCAGATTTCTGCTATGCATTTTTTGCGTGTTTGTAGATGCAAAGCATATCAAGGTAGCTCTCGGTTAGCTTCTTCATGCCCGCTTCATCTTGGGTACGATTCGCTTGAATGAACAGCGAGTAGAAGATGCCGTGGAAAAGCGTCGCGAGCTGTGAAGGATCATGTTGATCACACACTTCACCACGTTCGATAGCTTTAGCAAACATGTTTTGCACCAGTAACTGATTGGTGCGGTTAGTCGTGACGAACAGAGGCCATACTTCATCACGTGTTGAAGCACTCCATTCAAACCACACTTTTAACCAATGACAATCGTTGATAACCAACTCAACCATGGCTGAAGTTAGGGTGTTTAAGTTTTCTTTCGCGTGAATATCTAAGTCGATATTGTCGGATAAGAAGTTTGAGAACTGACGAACCACATAGTTAAGTACGTCATCAACGAGATCTTCACGAGTTGGGAAGTAGTTGAATACTGTCGCAACAGAAACTTGAGCAATCTCAGCAATGTCTGCATGACCACCACGGCCAATGCCACGGCGTGCAAACACTTCTAAAGCAATCTCCATCAGTTGCTGTTTTCTTTTTTGCGGTGAAAGACGTGTACGAGGTCTTTTTGCAATCGAGTCCATAATTAATTTCCTTGCCAAATGAGTCGGTTATATTTGTTTAGGCTTTTTGCCCTATTTATTAATTTATAATTTGCTGACGCCTTATGAGTGTAATGGTGCATATAGTTGAGGTCAACGCTTTGCGGCTATTTTATAATCACTTTTATTAATATAGTGCTATAGCTCAATAAGAATTCCTCCGGTGTTTCATGAATAATTTAGGCAAACGTTTTTCCTTATCGCACGCTGATGGTAAACTACGCGCCTTAACCTTGAGTGACTATAATTACGCTCTATAGCTAACGTGATAAACGAGACGGGTATGAAACATACAGTAGAAGTAATGATTTCTGAGCAGGAAGTCAGTGAACGAGTGAAAGAGTTAGGCAAGCAAATCAGTGAGCACTACAAAGGTAGCGAAGATCTTGTCCTAGTCGGTCTGCTACGTGGCTCATTTGTATTTATGGCTGATTTAGCTCGCGCAATCGACCTCACTCACCAAGTGGATTTCATGACGGCGTCTAGCTACGGTAATACGATGGAAAGCTCTCGTGATGTGCGTATCTTGAAGGATCTGGATGATGACATCAAAGGCAAAGACGTTTTGTTGGTCGAAGATATTATCGACACTGGCAATACACTAAATAAAGTAAAAGAGATCCTTAGTTTACGTGAGCCTAAATCAATAGAAATCTGTACCTTATTGGATAAGCCATCTCGTCGTGAAGTTGCCGTAGATGTGAAATGGATTGGTTTTGAAATTCCTGATGAGTTTGTCGTTGGTGTTGGTATCGATTATGCTCAGAAATATCGTCATCTGCCTTATATTGGTAAAGTCGTTCCTCAGGAATAATCTTGCATCAGCTCGATTAAAAACGCCCGCTAATTTTAGCGGGCGTTTTTAATTAACGACACAGAAGTTTGTGCTGTGGATTGAGCACACTTTCCATTGCGGCTTTATAAGACTTTTCTACGCTATCGCGAGAGTTTGAACGCACGCCTAGATATTCCAATCTTCCATCACCAATTCCGTAAACAACACCATGTATTTCAATGTCTTGTCCACGTTCCCACGCATTTTGCATTATGGTTGAATTGGCCAGATTATACACCTGTTCAACGACATTGATTTCCCCCAGTTTGTCCGCTCGATCTTCTTCGGGCATGACTTCTAGGTAGTTGCGGTGCTTAAAGTAGAGATCGCGGATATGGAGCAGCCAGTTATTGATTAAACCAAGTTGCGGGTTATCTATCGCTGCTTTGACACCGCCACAGCCATAGTGGCCGCAAACAATTACATGCTTAACTTTTAGCACATCAACTGCGTATTGAACGACAGACAGACAGTTGAGGTCGGTATGAATAACTTGATTGGCGACGTTTCTATGCACAAATAATTCGCCAGAGTATAGACCTGTCAGGCGTTCTGCAGGGACGCGGCTATCTGAGCAGCCAATCCAAAGGAAGCCAGGATTTTGCCCTTGTTCTAACTTGGTGAAGTACTCTGGGCGTTCAGCCTTGATTGACGCAGACCATTTTGAGTTGTTCTCAAATAACTGTTTTATTTCCGGCATGTTATGCGCTTTCCATAATTAATTCTTGCTTCACTATACACAATGTTACAATTTGTTTCCTGCTAATAGTGCAGTTAAAAGCACTCATCTGACTTGTTTGAGAGGCAAAAATCATTAACTTAGCCTCTATTCTATTTTGTAGTTATAACGTTCGAGTGATGTGATGCAATAAACACCTATTTTGCTTAGGTAACATTTGCTAATGTGTCAATTTGGCTGCATTTCGCAGCAAATGCTCTATATTTCGCGCGTAATCTAACTATAAATACTAAGGCTATCGAGTTTCGATACCTACAATAACTCGAACTTAAGATTCTGTATTTGTATCCAAATAAAGCGCTTTACTCCTTCGGGAGTAAAGTAAGAGAAATTCATAGCGTATTTAACATGGAGTTAAAGTTGTGTTTGTTAGTCGTTTTGAAGATGTGAACCTCAAAGGGGATCTATTTGGTGGTGTTACCACTGCAATTATCTCGTTGCCTCTGGCATTGGCGTTTGGTGTCGCGTCGGGAGCTGGCGCGGAGGCTGGTCTCTGGGGGGCGATCATGGTTGGTTTATTCGCTGCCTTATTTGGCGGTTCGAATACGTTAATTTCTGAGCCGACCGGGCCGATGACTGTGATTATGACTGCGGTGCTAACCAGTATGATGGTTAAGTATCCAGAAACAGGGATGGCGATGACCTTCACCGTGGTCATGATGGCGGGGGCTTTTCAGATTCTGATCGGAACATTAAAGCTAGGAAAATACGTCACCTTGATGCCATATAGCGTGATTTCCGGTTTTATGTCTGGAATTGGCGTTATTTTGATTATTCTCCAAATATCACCATTACTTGGACAAGCTGCGCCGTCGGGTGGGGTAATGGGGACCTTATCGGCCATTCCTGACATTGTATCGAATATGAAGTTTAGCGAGCTGTTGTTAGGCTTGCTAACTTTAGCGATTCTGTTTTTCTTTCCCAAGAAGTATCGCCGTTATGTGCCAGCCCAGTTAGTCGCTCTGGTCGCGGTGACATTATTATCTGTAATTGTGTTCGATACAGAGTCCATTCGCCGCATTGGTGAGATTCCGGCAGGCTTACCTTCATTGGTGATTCCGCACCTCGATCCTGAGCTGTTTATGGAGATGTTCATTGACGCATTGGTGCTGGGTACATTGGGCTGTATCGATACACTGCTTACCGCCGTTATTGGTGACTCATTAACGCGTAAAGAGCATGATTCAGACAAGGAACTGCGCGGTCAGGGCATTGCCAACATGATTGCTGGTCTGTTTGGTGCGTTGCCGGGAGCCGGTGCGACCATGGGCACGGTAACCAATATTCAGGTCGGGGCGCGTTCACCACTTTCTGGGGTTATTCGTGCTTTGATGCTCGCGCTGGTTGTGCTGGTGGCTGGCGGTTTAACAGAACCTATTCCTATGGCTGTGCTGGCGGGGATTGCGGTATACGTCGGCTTCAATATTCTCGACTGGAGCTTTATTCAACGTGCCCACAAAGTGAGCTTCTCCGGCATGGCGATCATGTATGGTGTTATGCTGCTGACCGTATTTGTTGACCTTATCGTTGCGGTTGGTCTTGGCGTGTTTATCTCCAATATCATTATTATTGAACGATTAAGCCGCGAGCAAGCACGTCAGGTGAAAGCGATCAGTGATGCGGATGAAGATGATGTACCATTGACAGACAGTGAACGTGGCTTGCTGGATATGGCAAATGGCAAAGTGCTGTTTTTCTATTTGTCTGGGCCAATGATTTTTAGTGTGTCTAAAGCGATTTCGCGTCAACATACCAGCATCTCAGATTACGAAGTGATGATCTTGGATCTTACCGATGTGCCTATGATTGACGTGACGGTGGGTCTTGCCCTAGAGAACGCGATAAAAGATGCGCTCGATGCGAACTGTCAGGTGTACCTACTGTGCCCGAACGAGACAACTCGTCAGCAGCTAGAGAAATTCCACGTGTTGGATCTAGTACCGCAAGACAATACCTTTAAGTTCCGCTATGAAGCATTAAAAGCAGCAGTGAAACATGTTGATACAGATGAGCATCAATATGAAGTAGTTTAATTTCCCAGTGAGTTGTGGAGAGTAAAAACGCCATTGAAGGAGACTTCAATGGCGTTTTAGTTTGTAAGATAGATTGCCAATATATTGTGACGGTTTAATTGTAATCATCGTTATTCAACGATAAACTAATTTTCGAATATGATGTAGCAACGGCGATCGTAATAAAATGTATGCATTAGAAATAGAGCAGCTTCGCAAAACCTATGCAGGTGGGTTAGAGGCGCTAAAAGGCGTCAGCCTTAATGTCGCCAAAGGGGATTTTTATGCCTTACTTGGCCCCAATGGCGCAGGAAAATCGACCACTATTGGTGTTATCTCCTCTCTGGTGAACAAGACGTCTGGTCAAGTGAAAGTGTTTGGCTACGACATAGATAAAGATTTGGAGCTGGCAAAGCAGAATTTGGGTCTGGTTCCGCAAGAATTTAACTTTAACCAGTTCGAAACAGTCGAACAAATTGTTCTGCAACAAGCGGGTTACTATGGGGTTTCTAAATCTACAGCCAAGGAAAGAGCGAAAAAGTATCTATCTAAGCTAGATTTGTGGGAAAAACGTAGCGAACGTTCAAGAAATTTATCAGGTGGCATGAAGCGTCGTTTGATGATAGCAAGAGCGCTGATGCACGAACCTCAACTACTTATCCTTGATGAGCCGACGGCTGGCGTCGACATTGAGCTGCGTCGTTCAATGTGGGAATTTCTCAAGGAGATCAACTCCGAACTAGGGATTACCATTATTCTTACCACACATTACCTAGAAGAAGCTGAAATGCTGTGTCGTAACATCGGCATCATCAACAAAGGTGAGTTGATCGAAAATACCACCATGAAGAGCCTGCTTAGCAAACTACAAGTGGAAACCTTTATTCTCGATTTAGAAGATGGGGCGGATGAGCCGCAACTTGATGGCGTTATCAAACAGCATTTTGTCTCGGGATCGCTAGAAATCGAAATTGAAAAAACACAGGGTTTAAATGGTATTTTTGCTCAGCTTTCAGCACAGGGGATCAAAGTGTTGTCGATGCGTAATAAAGCCAACCGACTAGAAGAGTTGTTTGTCAGTATTGTTCGAGAAGGGGGCAGGTAGTATGTATCGATTGTATTGGGTTGCATTTTGTAGCCTATTGGGGAAAGAAGTCACCCGTTTTACCCGTATTTGGGTTCAGACTTTGGTGCCACCCGCGATTACCATGACGCTGTATTTCATCATCTTCGGTAACTTGATTGGCTCGAGAATCGGTCAGATGAACGGTTTTAGCTATATGGAGTACATCGTACCGGGTTTGATTATGATGTCGGTGATCACTAGCTCGTACTCGAATGTTGCGTCATCATTTTTCAGTGCTAAGTTGCAAAAAAATATCGAAGAACTCTTAGTTGCACCTGTGCCTAACTACGTGATTATCGCTGGGTATGTGATGGGGGGAGTGACACGTGGTCTGTTGGTTGGCACTATCGTTACTATTGTTTCTTTGTTGTTTGTTGATCTGCAAGTTGATCATTGGGGAATCATTATCGCCACTGTGTTTATGACTTCGGTGGTGTTTGCGCTTGGTGGATTGATCAACGCGGTTTACGCCAAAACGTTTGATGATATCTCTATTATTCCGACCTTTGTTCTCACTCCATTGACCTACTTAGGCGGTGTGTTTTATTCGATCAGCTTGTTACCTGAATTCTGGCAAGGCGTGTCAAAAATCAACCCGATTGTCTATATGGTGAATGCATTCCGTTATGGCTTCTTGGGGGTATCTGATGTCGGTATCGTTACTTCTTTTGGTGTCTTGAGTGTATTTGTTGTTGTGCTTTATGCGCTTGCACACTACTTGGTCACTAAAGGGATTGGCTTAAGGAGTTAGTTGTAGATTTCCTGGCAACAAACAAAAAGGCTTGGTGCGCAACACCAAGCCTTTGTTATTTATGCTTCTTTGTTAGTCAGCGCTTTCTGATGAGACTTCGCTGTTTACGTCATCTTTGGACTCTACTGCCATCTCAACCACCTGATTGTCGATAAGACGCGCTTTGCCTAAGAAAGCCGACATAAGTATCACTACCTGGCTGCTGTCTGCGGTAATCGCTTGTAGGGTGCGTGCATCGCGAATAAAAATCTCGTCTGGTTGCAAACCTGCGGCGCGAAGCTGATCACTGGCATCTTCTATTACAGAGGCATAGTCATCACGTCCACCACGAATGGCGCTGCTGATCCAACGCATAGTACGAGCGAGCACAGGCGCTCTTTGACGTTCATCTATGGTCAATAGTCCATTGCGTGAGCTCATGGCTAAACCGTCCATTTCACGCACGGTCGGTACGCCGATGATTTCGATATCCATCGCTAGGTCTTCGGTCATCTTGCGGATAACCGCGAGCTGCTGAAAGTCTTTCTCACCAAAGCAGGCAACATCAGGTTGAACGATGTTAAATAGTTTGCTGACGACAGTGGCTACGCCGCGAAAGTGCCCCGGGCGAGATGCGCCTTCTAAGATGGTCGACAGCACAGGGACTTCAACGGATGTTTGGCTCTCTAATCCATTTGGGTAGATGATGTCAGGCGTTGGGGTGAAGACCAACTCAACGCCTTCACCACTGAGCTTATTTAGATCATCATCAAGCGTGCGCGGGTAGTTGTTGAGATCGTCTGCGCGCTCAAATTGCATTGGGTTGACAAAAATACTAACAATGACGATGTCCGCGTGCTCGCGCGCTTTACGTACCAGAGTTAAGTGGCCTTCATGGAGATTGCCCATTGTTGGCACAAACGCTACCTTACGTCCCTCACGCTTATACTGCTTAATTTGCTCTCTGAGAGCGGCAATTTCCGCAAAAGTTTGCATGACAGTGCTCCTTACGCGATCGTGTGTGCATCGTCTGGGAATGCACCGCTTTCAACATCTTGCTTGTATTTCGCCACAGCGCTGCGCATATCACCAGCTTCAGCAAGGAAGTTTTTCGAGAACTTTGGCATGTAATTGGCAGAAATTCCGAACATATCGTGCATAACTAGGATTTGACCATCGGTGACATTTCCTGCCCCAATACCAATTACTGGCACATCGCACACTTCAGTAACGCGTGCGGCGAGTTCTTTCGGCACACATTCAAGTAGCACAACCTGTGCGCCAGCTTCTTGCAATGCAAGTGCATCGCGAACAATACGATCTGCTTTGTCTTGTTCACGGCCTTGAACTTTGAAGCCACCAAAGATATTGACCGACTGTGGTGTTAGGCCTAAATGGGCACAAACCGGCACCGCTCGTTCAGTCAGCATTTTAACGGTGTCAACTAACCAGTCACCACCTTCAATTTTGACCATATTAGCACCCGCACGCATTAGCGCCGCAGCGTTCTCGCATGCTTGCTCTGGGGTGGCGTAACTCATGAATGGCATGTCGGCCATCAACAAACAGTTTGGGCTACCTGCACGAACACAACGCGTGTGGTAGGCAACTTCGTCTACCGTCACTGGTAGTGTCGACGATTCACCTTGCAGAACCATTCCCAACGAGTCACCAACAAGTAACACAGGCATCTCTTGGCTTTCGAAAAGCTGAGCGAAGCTTGCATCGTAAGCGGTAGAAGTCGCAAATTTACGGCCTTCTTGCTTCCATTTCATTAGGTCGTTGATAGAAATTTTTTTCATGATTTTTCCTTACAGGAGTTGGCTATGATTGCCAAATACGCAGACCGTTTTTCTCAACGTCTTTGGTTAAGTCTTCCAGTCTGGTCCCACATGGGAGGGTTAAACTTGGTGCGATTTCTGCGAGCGGGTAGAGCACAAACTCACGCTGCTTCATTCCATAGTGAGGAATGACAAGGCGCTCGGAATCCATCACCTCATTGCCATAAAGAAGAATATCGAGATCGAGCGTTCTCGGCCCCCAGCGCTCTTCTTTACGGACGCGCCCTTGCTCTAGCTCAATCGCTTGCGTGCAATCGAGCAGTTCAAGTGGCGTTAATTCTGTAGTTATTTCCACGACAGCATTGATGTAATCTGGCTGGTCTTGCGGTCCCATAGGTGTACTACTGTACAAAGAAGACGCACGCACAAATTGTGATTTTGGTAGCTGCTTTAACGCATCAATAGCTGCATTAGCCTGAGTGACAGGATCGCTAAGATTACTGCCAACAGCGATAAATACCGTGATCATTATGATGCCTTCGGTTTTTTCTTACGCAAAGTTTTACGGCGTCGTGTTTTAGGTTGCCCTTCGCTTGCGTCGAGGTCAGCAACCATAGCTTGGCGCATATTGCGTCCAGCATTTTGGAAAACTTCCCACCACTTGGCGAGTTGCTGAGTGTCGCCTTGTTCAATTTCACCGCGCATTTCGAGGAAATCAAAGCCAGCACGGAACTTATTCAGTTCCATTAAGCGGAAGGCACGTTTGCCATTGCGGCGTGGCATACGTAATTGCAGTTGCCAGATTTCGCGGATGGTTGCGGTGTGGCGACGCGGAATCGCAATGGTACGAACCTGATCGTCAAGAATATAGTTACTCGCTTCCATAATGGCGTCATAGAAAGAGAGCTTGCGCGTCTCCATCAGTAACTTGGCTTTTTCTTGTAATGGATACCACAGCATGGCGGCAAACATGAAGGCAGGGTTGATTCGCTTGCCTTCTTCGATACGCTGATCGGTAGAATCAAGAACCAAATCAAGCATTTGCTCGGTTGGCGATGAATAATCTTCGGTGAAGAATTCAGCGATGGTCGGGAACAATTGCTGGAACAAGTTGTATTCGCGCATCAGGTGGTAGGTTTCAAGTCCATACCCTGACTGGAGCATCTTCAATGATTCTTCATACAGGCGTGCTGGTGGAATATCTTGCAATAAGGTCGCGAGCTCTTCTATCGGCTCAGCGGTGTCTTCTTCAATATCGAAGTCGAGCTTAATGGCAAAACGTATCGCACGCAGCATTCGTACCGGATCCTCACGATAGCGCGTATCTGGATCGCCGATCAGACGGATGAGCTTGTCTTCTAGGTCATCAATACCGCCAGCGTAGTCGTGGATCGAGTAGTCGCCGATGTTGTAGTACATTGCATTGACGGTAAAGTCTCGACGCTCTGCATCTTCATCTATTGTGCCGTATACGTTATCACGTAGCAGCATGCCTTCTTTCGATTGCTGAGAGACATTCTTACTCGGTTCTTGGTGGTGACCACGGAACGTGGCAACTTCGATGATATCGCGGCCAAACATAATGTGAGCGAGACGGAAGCGACGGCCAATCAGGCGACAGTTTTTAAATAGCTGTCTAATTTGCTCAGGTGTGGCATTGGTCGCGATGTCGAAGTCTTTTGGCGCTTGGCCAAGGAGTAAGTCTCGCACGCCACCGCCAACAAGGTAGGCGTCAAAGCCTGCACCATGAAGACGGTATAGCACCTTCAATGCATTATCACTGATTTTCTTGCGCGAGATGTTATGCTCTTGGCGAGTAATAATATTTAAAGCGAGCTCAGTAATGACTGGAGCTTCGCTTGGTGTACAGTCGTTTTTATTCATGTGCTTCTGGCAATAATTGGTTTTAACCAAGCTTGCTTGAGTTTAATTTTCTAGGCCCGCTAGGGGCGAATTTGCGGCTAATGATAGCTTACAGCGAGCGGTTTGAGAATATTGGTGTGATCTCAGTCGCTGCTGGCAACTGTTCAACATGCCAATTCTCCACGCCCCACGCAATGATTTCACTCACGCTTGCCTGATGAATTTCTTCCGTTATATCAAATCCTAAGAACTGCATCGCGTCGAGCAAGGCGGGCTTAGGATTGTCATTGTCTATCGCTTTGGCGTGGTTTTGTTTGGACAACTTGTGACCAGTTTTATCAAGCGCTAACGGCAGGTGCAAATATTTTACCTCTGTTTTCGCGAGCATATGATATAGGCTAATTTGTCTACCTGTTGGCTCGATTAAATCTGCACCGCGAACCACTTCAGTAACGCCTTGGTCTATGTCGTCCAATACTACCGCAAGGTTGTAAGCAAATAATCCATCACGACGTTTTATAATAAAATCTTCATCTGCCAGAGAGGTAGGGATAGTCAGTGTACCATGGCGTTGATCTTCAAACTGATAGATGGGGTGAGTCATACGCAAGCGAATCGCACATTGTGACTCATTGGTTAAGTGAAGATTGCGACAGGTTCCTCTATAGAAACCGCCCAATGCTTTGATCTGCTTGCGCGTACATTGGCAGTAATAAGCCTGCCCTGAAGCCAGCCAACGATCAATTTGATTCTGGTACAGCTCATGTCGCTCGCTCTGATAAACCACCTCACCATCCCAATGTAAGTGGTAGGCGTCCAGCGTTTTAAGGATCAAATCTGCAGCCCCCGGCATTTCACGTGGAGGATCTAAATCTTCAATTCGGACTAACCACTGTCCTTGATGAGCTTTAGCTTGAAAATAACTGCCTAATGCCGCCACCAAAGAACCAAAATGCAGCGGACCTGATGGAGATGGAGCGAAGCGACCAATATAACTCATGCGATATTTATGTTGTGTAACAAACCAAAAAGGGAGCGATAGCTCCCTTCAGTAGTCATTGCTAAGGTGTGTTTAACCTTGCATTTGCTTTTCTTTGATTTCTGCAAGTGTTTTACAGTCAATACAAAGATCAGCGGTTGGACGGGCTTCCAAACGACGAATGCCAATCTCCACACCACAAGACTCACAGAAGCCGAAGTCGTCTTCTTCAATCTTGTTGAGTGTCTTTTCAATTTTCTTAATCAGACGACGTTCACGGTCGCGATTACGTAGCTCTAAGCTGAATTCTTCCTCTTGCGAAGCACGGTCAACAGGATCTGGAAAGTTTGCTGCTTCGTCTTGCATGTGGTGAACAGTACGATCAACTTCTTCCCTGAGCTGGTTGCGCCATGCTGCTAGAATTTTTGTAAAATGAGCCATTTGCTCAGGTGACATGTATTCTTCACCTGGCTTCTCTTGATAAGGCTCAACCCCTGCAATGGCTAGGATGCCTAGCGCTTTTTTCTTTGAGTCTGGCATGCAGCATCTCCTACTAACACCTAGTCAACTGCGCTCGCAGTTTGTTTTAAGGCGGGTATCTATAGCAAAAAGAATCTTTGGAGGCAAATACTTGAGAGTAATCTTATTGTCATTGTGAAGGTGACATCATTTTTAGCGCTTAATGGCTAAATTCAATCGCCTTGACCAGTTTAATCTCTTCGCTTGAAAGCTCTGCTTTGTAGCACAGTACTTCCACTCCTCGTTCTTGAGCGTATTTCAGTAATTGTGAATAATTGGCGTCTATATGGAGTGCTGGAGAGACTTTTTCAATCCCTGAATGTAAAACAGTGAATAAAAGTACCGCTCTGCTTCCAGATTGCGCCATTTCTGTGAGCTCTCGCAAATGCTTCTGTCCCCTTGTGGTGACCGCATCAGGGAAATACCCTTGGCCTTCTCTTTCCTCATCTAATAAGGTAACGCTCTTTACCTCTATATAGCATTTTGGTCTATTTTCTGATTTGAGCAAGATATCAATCCGGCTGTTTTCTTTGCCATATTTTACTTCTGTCTGTAACTGTTCATACCCTTGCAACTCGCTAATAACGCCGGACTCAATTGCTTCTACGGCCAGTTGATTCGCTCGTGCCGTATTAATACAAATTTTATCACCTTGGCTGGTTTGGGTTAATTCCCAACTATTCGGGTACTTGCGCTTTGGGTTGTCAGAGGTTGAGTACCACACTTTATTTCCGGGCGTTGCGCAGCCAGTCATTGCGCCAGTGTTGGCGCAATGTATGGTTCGTTCACTGTCATCATCGAGGGTGATATCGGCAAGGAATCGCTTATAGCGTTTAATCAGAATAGCTGAGTCTAGTGGGGGAGTGAACTTCATTTGGGACTCATTACTGTTTTTATGTACAATGGTTGCCAACATTACACCACAAGGTTTCCCCATTGTCACAACTGCCTATTGAAGGCGTGATGCCAGCGCTACTTTCTGGTGTTCGCTCTTGTTCTCAATTGATCCTAAAAGCGGCACCCGGTGCGGGTAAGTCGACCTACTTCCCGCTACAGTTGCTCACTCAGCAAGTCGTTGAGGGCAAGATCATTATGCTCGAACCTAGGCGACTTGCAGCGCGTAATATAGCCCGTTATCTCGCCATGCAGTTGGGTGAAAGTGTTGGGCAAACCGTCGGCTATCGAGTCCGTGGTGAGAATAAAACCAGCGCAAAGACTCAATTGGAAATCGTCACCGAAGGGGTGCTGACCCGGATGATTCAAGCGGATCCAGAATTAACGGGTGTTGATTTGATCATCTTTGATGAGTTCCATGAGCGCAGTATTCATGCCGATACCGCGTTAGCGTTTTGCTTGGAAATTCAAGAAGCCTTGCGTGACGATCTTAAGTTGATCGTGATGTCAGCGACTCTTGAACAAGCGGCCTTATCTTGTCTGTTGCCCCAAGCAAAATTTGTCGAGTCGCGCGGGCGCAGTTTTCCGGTTGAATATCGTTATCTTGCGCCAAAGCCGAATGAAAGATTAGAAGACCAGATGGCAAAGCAAATTTGCTCGCTAATGCAACACGAGCCGGGTTCTCTGCTGGCGTTTCTTCCCGGTGTCGCGGCAATTAAGCGTGTTGCCGAGCGTTTGCAGCATCTCGCTGATGATATTCAAGTTTGTCCTTTGTATGGGCAGTTGGAGTTCTCTCAGCAGCAGAAGGCAATCCAACCAGCAACGGATGGCCAGCGCAAAGTTGTGCTGGCGACTAACATTGCCGAGACCTCGTTAACCATAGAAGGTATCCGTCTTGTCGTAGACTCCGGCTATGAAAGGGTGGCGAAATTTGATCTCAACAGTGGGGTGACTCGTCTCGAACAAACGCGCATTGCTCAATCTTCAGCAGAGCAGCGAGCAGGGCGCGCAGGTCGAATAGAGCCCGGCATCTGCGTTCGTTTGTACTCGCAAGCTCAGCTCTCTCAGCAGCCTTATACACCTCAGCCAGAAATATTGCATTGTGATTTATCGGGATTGGTACTAGAGCTTGCTCAGTGGGGAGCACATGATCCTGCGGATTTAAACTGGCTTGATGTTCCACCAAGCAGCGCGATTAATCAGGCGAAAGCATTGCTGGTGCAACTTGGTTTACTTGATAACAAAGGTCAACTTAGCGAAATAGGCCATTTAGCTGCGCGGCTAGGGTTAGGACCAAGAGCGAGTGCTATGTTGGCAAAAGCGCAAGGAGCGATAACGACAGCCGCCGTTCTCGTTTCAATGCTTGAGGAGCCAGAACGCAACACCCTAGACTTTATGCACAGTGTTCTAAGGCTAAAACAAGGCAAACATAGCCAGCAGAAAAGGGTGATAGAGCGCGCTAAGAGTATTGCCAAACGTTTGGAACGCTCATTTAATTTGTCACAACTAGATGAATCTAAAGTGTCAACCTTGATGGCGATAGCCTTCCCAGACCGAATTGCTAAGGCTCGCGTTAATCAGCATGGTCGCTTCTTACTGGCGAATGGCCACGGAGCTGAAGTGAACGACAGCGAAAGGCTCGCCACGAGCGACTATTTGGTGGTACTGGATCTAATGCGCACGCAATCTGACTCGTCACAAATATTTAGTGCATTGGAGTTAGATATCACCGATTTACAACGGCAATTTCCACACTTGTTTACTCAACAGGACAGTGTCGATTGGGATGAAAAAAAAGGACGATTGGTCGCAGAACAACAAACGCGCATCGGTCATTTGGTGATTGAAAGAAAAGCGCTCCCTGAGCCTCCTAGCGAAAAAATGACACAAGCTTTACTCAATTTCGTTCAGCGCAAAGGCCTTTCCGTATTAAATTGGACGCCAAACAGTGTTGAACTGTTACAGCGTATGCGTTGTGGTCGAGAATGGTTGCCAGAACAAGATTGGCCTAGCTTGGATGATGGTGAGTTGCTGAGCAACCTGAGTCTGTGGCTGGAGCCCTATTTGAACGGGATAAACTCAGTCAAAGGGTTAGCCAATGTCAACTTGGAAGCAGTGTTACAAGCTTATCTTGGTTGGCCTCTCAATCAAGAGATCGATAAGTGGCTACCCACGCATTACCAACTGCCGACTGGGAGTAAAAAGAAAATACGTTACGAGCAAGGGCGAGAGCCGATACTTTCTGTTCGTATGCAAGAAATGTTCGGTGAAAAGGTGTCTCCACAGATTGCATTAGGCAGGAAGTGTTTAGTGTTAGAGCTGCTTTCACCAGCGCAAAGACCACTTCAAGTGACGCGAGATCTGGCCAGCTTTTGGTCTGGCGCATACAAAGAAGTGCAAAAAGAGATGAAAGGGCGTTACCCAAAACACGTTTGGCCTGATGATCCTGCCAATCATGTAGCGACGACAAAAACTAAGCGACAATTTAACTCATGACAAAAAAATCGACCTCGACAGGCGCAAAAACAACAACGAAAAAGCCCGTCCGTAAACGCTCGACTAAACCGACAAAAAAACGCAGCCCAAACAAAAAGCCGCCACAACGTACTTGGCTCAAGAATATCTGGAGCGTTAGCTGGAAGCTCGCCTTAGCGGGATTGGCGTTATTACTAGTGGTGGGTATTTACTTAGACAGCCTAGTTAAGCAGAAGTTTGAAGGCCAGCTGTTTGACCTCCCCACTGTGGTCTATGCGCGCATTCTTAATTTGGCCCCCGGTGATTCGATAACGATTCAAGAGGTGCGCAATGAGCTGGATGTTCTCAACTACCGCAAAGTTCGCCAGCCGCAATATCCGGGTGAATATTCGTCTTCCGCGACTAAGATCGAGCTGATCCGTCGTCCATTTGAGTTTAGTGATGGCACGGAACCTGATCGCCATGTGATGCTGCATTTCTCGGCAAACAACTTAGATCGTATTCAATCGCTAGAGAAAAGCGGCGACTTAGGTTACCTGCGCATTGAGCCGAAAATGCTCGGTATGTTAGAGAAAAACCACGATGAGCAGCGACTGTTTGTTAAGCGTGAACAATTTCCAGAGGTGATGGTTGACGCACTGCTCGTTACAGAAGATCGTGATTTTTACCAACATGATGGGGTTTCTCCTTTGGCGATTGCCCGCGCTTTGGTCGCGAATGTCAAAGCCGGTCGAACAGTGCAAGGTGGCAGTACCTTAACCCAGCAGTTGGCGAAAAATATCTTCCTTTCTAGTGATCGAACTTTATGGCGTAAGGTGCGCGAAGCCTATATTGCGCTGATCCTCGATTATCGTTATAGCAAAGATCGTATTCTTGAGGCGTACCTCAATGAGGTTTATTTAGGCCAGAGTCGTGGTCAAGCGATCCACGGTTTTGGTCTCGCTTCACGTCTCTATTTTGGTCAACCAATTCAAGAGTTACGTATCGATCAACTTGCGTTACTTGTCGGTATGGTTAAAGGGCCTTCCTATTACAATCCGGTCCGTTTCCCTGAGCGAGCGAAGCAAAGACGTGACCTGGTATTACGTTTGATGATGCAGCACGATATCTTAACCGCGAGTCAATATGATACGGCAGCAAGTCGTCCGCTCGATATTCAAGATAATCCGAGCATCGCCAGCCGTCAGCCTGCCTATTTTCAGCAATTAGAGATTGAACTTAAACAAAAAGTTGGCGAGACATTTCAGGCGGATGTTGGCCTTAAAGTGTTCACTTCGCTAGATCCGGTTTCCCAGCAGCAACTTGAGTTAGCGATCGCGAAAAAGATCCCCCAGTTTGCTAGCGTCGCAGGTGATGCCCTGGAAGGAGCCGCTGTTGCCGTGGATCGTCATACTGGCGAGATTCGCGCCATGGTAGGAGGCAAGCGAACTGGGTACGATGGTTTTAACCGCGCCTTAAATGCCAGTCGGCAAATTGGTTCTCTAGCCAAACCCGCCGTATACCTCACGGCGTTAGAGCAACCTGATAAATACAATCTAGCAACGACGTTGCATGACAAGCCGATAAGCTTAAAGGGCAGCAAAGGCAATGTTTGGTCGCCACGTAATTACGATCGCACCTTCCGCGGGGATGTACCGTTATACATGGCGTTAGCCTTGTCTCTCAATGTGCCGACTGTTGCGCTTGGTATGGAGGTTGGCATACCTAACGTGGTTAAAACGCTGGAAAAGTTGGGCGTGGATAAGGGCGAAGTCCGGCCTGTTCCTTCGATGTTTCTTGGCTCTTTTAGCTTAACGCCATTTCAAGTCGCGCAGATGTATCAGACGCTAACCAACTCAGGTAAGAGAGCAACCTTGTCGGCATTACGCTCAGTTATCGATCTTGATGGTAATGTCTTGTATCAATCCCTGCCCAGTGTGACTCAAACCGTGGATCAGCAAGCGGCTTGGTTGACCACCTATGCCATGAAGCGTGGTGTCTTAGAAGGGACGGGGCGTTACCTCAATAGCCAGTTTGCTTGGGCGGCCCTAGCTGGAAAAACCGGAACCAGTAATGATACTCGCGATAGCTGGTTTGTGGGTGTCGATGGACGGGAAGTAACCACCATCTGGCTTGGACGAGATGACAATAAGCCGACTAAGCTAACGGGATCGAGTGGAGCGCTACGCGTTTATGCTGAGTACCTCAAACATCGTATTCCTGAAAAGCTTACGCTACCTTGGCCGCAAGGGGTGAACACCATAGGTTTTGCTGCTACGGCGAACGGAAGTTTAGATCTTGATTGTCGTAATGAATTTAAGTTGCCTGTTTGGGACATCAATGGCAACTTGAAAAAGCAGTGTGAAAATCGACCTGCACAGTGGATCAAAAAGCTATTTGACTGGTAGCGATCATTTTTAATAATTTTAGTACTTTACGCTGATTTAGTCTGCCAGTATAAACATTGATGGATGTTAAAAGGGAACTCAGGTCGTGAAAAAAATCATCAGCTTCCTCATATGTATTATGGGAAGTGTCTCATTCCATGCAGTGGCTCAACAGCAAGACGAGCAAGTCGTAAGGCCTAAAGTTGGTGTGGTATTGGCGGGTGGCGGTGCCAAGGGGGCGGCACACATTGGTGTTCTCAAAGCGCTTGAAGAGCTAAAAGTTCCCGTTGATATCATAGCTGGCACTAGTATGGGGTCGTATGTCGGTGGTTTATATGCCATGGGGTTGAGTGCGGATGAGATTGAGTCTTTCATTGGTACCGTAGACTGGAACAGCGGTTATCGCGATCGTGTCGATCGAAGTCAACGCCGAGTGCAAGATAAAGAGTACGAAGATAGATACCAGTTAACCACAGACCTTGGATTGCGTTGGGGAGAAATACGCGCCGCGCGTGGTATCGTTCAAGGTCAGGGAATGCTTAAAATCCTTCGCGAAACCACAGGTAATTTGCCACCGTTCACCTCTTTTGATGATTTAGCTATCCCTTATCGTTCGGTGGCTACCGATATTATTGAGCTCGAGCCTGTGGTCATCAGTGACGGTTATTTGGTCGACGCTATGATGGCCAGTATGTCAGTACCTGGCGCGCTTCCTCCCTATGAATTAGAAGGACGTTTGTTAGTTGATGGCGGCGTCACCAATAATATGCCCGTTGATGTAGCGAAAGAGCTTGGTGCTGAAGTGATTATTGCCGTCGATATTAGTACCGACTATAAAAACGAAGAAGAATTTACCACCTTCTTAACGGTTGCTGATCAGTTGTCGAATTACCTTGTTCGCAGTACCACTAGTCGACAGGCAGAAACACTCACCAATGATGATGTTTTGCTGAATCCGGATGTTGGCTCAATGGAAACGACTGAGTTCGATAAGATGCCAGTTGCGTATAACAAAGGCTATCAAATTGCGATGGAGAACCGAGAAGCGCTGTCGAGGTACAGTGTTTCTTCCGCAGAGTACCAGAGATATATTGATCGTAAGCAAGATGCGCGACGCGATCTGCGTTATGGCGATGAGATCGAAATAGAACAGATCGTTATCAATAATCGTACTCACTACAATGATCAGTTGTTAGAAAATCGCTTGGCTCTCAAGCAAGGCAATGTGTATAAAACGTCGCAGATCGAGCAAAGCGTACAAGATCTCTATGCGCTGGATCGCTTCGAATTGATCACTTATCGCTATGACACTATCGATGAACAAGATGCGTTAGTGGTGGATGTTAAAGAAAAATCTTGGGGCCCGAACTACGTAAATTTTCGATTTTTTATTGAAGATGACTTTACAACCGATAGTCAATATTCAATCGGTGTCTCCGCTAACTTTACTGATCTGAGTGATTATGGGGCTGAACTGAGAACGAATTTTGATATTGGTACGGATAAGCTGTTTGAAGTCGAGTTATATTCGCCGTTCTTTTCTAGCCAGAAAACCTATACCACGTTAAATATCAACTACAGCAATGAACAACGTAATTTGCCTGATTCGGGCTTTGACGATACCACGCTTGAGGCAACCCGAAACTATTTTCCATTGACGTACAGCCAGTGGGAAGCGGAATGGGCGATCGGTTATCAAGACACCTTGTGGCGGCGCTTTAAAATGGGGGTAAGATATGTTGATGGTGAAGGTGAATTGTCGACCCTGCCTTCATATTTGGATCTCGACTTCACCCGTTTGGGAGTATTCGCTAACTACCGTATCGACACCTTAGATAACTACAGTCTACCGCGTAATGGGTGGTATCTTGACTTAGATTATTTGGTATCCCACGATGAAAGTGTCGGAGGTACATTAGATACAGAAACGACTCAAGAAGAAGATACTGTGTATGAATTTGGCGCAAAATTGATCGCCGCACACACTTTTTCTCGCCATACTTTGGTCGCAAATGCTGACCTTGGTTTTGTCAGCAATAAAAACTCGTCAGTGCCGCTTAACCCGAAAGAGATCGGTGGATTCCTCAATCTGTCTGGTATTCCGCGCAACAGTTTAATTGGGCAAAACAAAGTCTTTGGCAGTTTGGTTTATCGCTACCGCTGGTTTGATAATGACTTTGGACTATTTACTTCGCCGTTCTATATCGGAGGGTCGCTAGAGTACGGTGGGGTATGGTCTGACCCTGATATTAGTATTGATCAAGCACCGCTTTACACCGCAGGGTCTGTGTTTGCAGGGGTCGATTCTCCGATTGGGCCAATCATGTTTGGCTATGGCCGTACCGAGAAAAACTTTGATTCCGTCTATCTAATTGTTGGCACTACCTTCAATTAACACCGACAATGCCATCTTGTCCTGTCTCATTCTCACCGGGTGGGACAGGGCGAATATAACGCGAAAAATCATAGAACTTTAGTCTTAAGTTGCTATGTTGGTCAAAATGATGAGATTTTAATTTAAGGTTAATTTTGCTATCCTACCGCCCACAGTTTGGCCTCTCTGGCACTGTTTCTCAGTCAGTATTGAATGAAAAATATGGCAAGGAGAGCCAAGTTTCCAAGGATGTTCACTCCCTTATTCTTTGAATAAATAGCATAAGAGGGAGGAACCGCAATGAGAGGAAAAAGTCGTGCTTGAAGCCTATCGTAAACACGTCGAAGAGCGTGCTGCTGAAGGAGTTGTTCCTAAACCACTAGACGCAGAGCAAGTTGCTGGTCTAGTTGAACTTCTTAAAAATCCCCCACAAGGTGAAGAAGCATTTATTCTTGACCTGCTTGAAAATCGTATCCCGCCGGGTGTAGATGAAGCTGCGTATGTAAAAGCAG
Organism: Vibrio galatheae; assembly: GCF_000967545.1. GTDB lineage: Bacteria > Pseudomonadota > Gammaproteobacteria > Enterobacterales > Vibrionaceae > Vibrio > Vibrio galatheae. The sequence continues at coordinate 115,684 of NZ_JXXV01000014.1, forward strand.
GTTTCCTCACAGCAGTGACTAAAGGTGAAGTGGAATCACCACTAGTTAGCCGTGAAAAAGCGGCGCAACTGCTAGGTACGATGCAAGGTGGTTACAACATTGCTCCGTTGGTTGAACTACTTGATGACGAAGCACTAGCCCCTATCGCTGTTACAGCGCTATCTCATACGCTACTGATGTTTGATGCTTTCTACGACGTTGAAGAGAAAGCGAAAGCAGGTAATACCTACGCACAGCAGGTTCTTCAGTCTTGGGCTGATGCTGAATGGTTTACTGCGAAAGAAAAAGTAGCGGAAAAAATCACGGTTAAAGTATTTAAAGTGACCGGTGAAACCAACACCGATGACTTGTCGCCAGCACCTGATGCATGGTCTCGTCCCGATATTCCAGTTCACGCGAAAGCGATGCTGAAGATGGAACGTGAAGGTATCAACCCAGATCAACCAGGTAATGTTGGCCCTATCAAACAAATTGAAGAACTACAAAAAGACGGCATTCCATTGGCTTATGTGGGTGATGTTGTTGGTACAGGTTCTTCACGTAAGTCGGCAACTAACTCTGTGCTTTGGTTTATGGGTGAAGATATCCCATACGTACCAAACAAGCGCACAGGTGGTATCTGTCTCGGCGGTAAAATTGCGCCAATCTTCTACAACACAATGGAAGACTCAGGTGCCTTGCCGATTGAACTTAACGTTCAAGAGATGAACATGGGTGATGTGATTGATATCTACCCATATGAAGGTGTTGTGCGCAAAGGTGATGAGGTTATCTCTAACTTTGAACTAAGCAAAGTGCTGCTTGATGAAGTGCGTGCTGGTGGTCGTATTCCTCTGATCATCGGTCGTGGTCTAACAAGCCGTGCACGTACAGCGCTTGGTCTTGGTGAAACGGATTTGTTTGCTAAGCCAGTTGACCCTTCAGAATCAACTAAGGGTTACACCCTTGCGCAGAAGATGGTTGGTAAAGCATGTGGCGTTGAAGGTGTGCGTGCTGGTCAGTACTGCGAACCTAAAATGACCACTGTGGGTTCTCAGGATACAACGGGTCCTATGACGCGTGATGAGCTGAAAGACCTTGCTTGTCTTGGCTTCTCGGCAGACCTAGTGATGCAGTCTTTCTGTCACACATCTGCGTATCCAAAACCTGTCGATGTGAACACGCACCACACATTACCTGATTTCATCATGAACCGTGGCGGTGTTTCACTACGTCCGGGTGACGGTGTTATCCACTCATGGTTAAATCGTATGCTTCTACCTGATACTGTCGGTACGGGTGGTGACTCACATACTCGTTTCCCGTTAGGTATCTCATTCCCAGCAGGTTCTGGTCTGGTAGCATTCGCAGCCGCAACAGGTGTTATGCCACTGGATATGCCAGAGTCAATCTTAGTACGCTTTAAAGGTGAAATGCAGCCGGGTATCACACTGCGTGACTTAGTACATGCCATCCCTTACTACGCAATTCAACAAGGTCTACTGACGGTTGAGAAAGCAGGTAAGATCAACGAATTCTCAGGCCGCGTACTTGAAATTGAAGGTGTAGAACACCTAACCGTTGAGCAAGCGTTTGAACTGTCTGACGCGTCAGCGGAGCGCTCTGCGGCAGGTTGTACGGTTAAGTTGTCTCAAGAGTCTATCGAAGAGTACTTAAATTCGAACATCACTATGCTTAAGTGGATGATCTCCGAAGGTTACGGTGATCGCCGTACTATCGAGCGTCGTATCACGGCGATGCAAGAGTGGCTAGCTAACCCTGAATTGATGGAAGCAGATGCAGACGCAGAATATGCGCACGTTATCGAAATCGATCTTGCTGAAATTGATCAGCCAATCTTATGTGCACCAAACGATCCTGATGATGCGCGCCTACTATCTGAAGTACAAGGCACGCAAATCGATGAAGTCTTCATTGGTTCATGTATGACTAACATTGGTCACTTCCGTGCAGCAGGTAAATTACTGGAGCAGTGGGGTGGTTCACTGGATACACGTCTATGGGTGGCACCGCCAACTAAGATGGACCGCGATCAGCTAACTGAAGAAGGCTACTACGGTATTTACGGCCGTGCAGGGGTTCGTATTGAAACTCCTGGATGTTCACTATGTATGGGTAACCAGGCGCGTGTTGCGGATAAAGCAACCGTAATGTCGACATCAACACGTAACTTCCCTAACCGTCTCGGTACAGGTGCAAATGTTTATCTGGCGTCTGCAGAGTTATCAGCGGTGGGGGCTATTCTAGGTAAGATTCCAACTAAGGAAGAGTACTTAGAGTACGCGAAGCAGATTGATGCAACAGCTGCGGACACATACCGTTACTTGAACTTCCATAAAATGGATCAGTACACCAAGAAAGCGGCGGAAGTTATCTTCCAAGAGCCTGCATAAGCTTCAATCGCTACACTGGTTGTCTAACAAGCGCCCACCTATTGGTGGGCGCTTTTTTATGGCTAGTAAAACATCGCTTAGTTAGTGCAGCTAACTTGATATCCAGATTTGATGATCACAGATAATGCGTAACCCTAGTTCGCTATGGTGCTTGTGGTGACTTGGGGATAAGGTTGTTCCTAATCTCGCCTGATACTTCACCGCGATGTATACTCTCGCCCGTTAAGTTGGTTATAAGCACAGAGGCGTCCTATGGAGTTTGAATTTATTAGAAATACCTTAATGGGCGAATACTATGTTAAGTCCAGCATGGGGCACGAAATTATCGCCCGCTGGCTGCAAGAAGAAATAGGCAAAGATTGGCAAAAAATAGCTCACGTCGAGTGCCTAATTGACAACGCGCGGGCCAATCCTCAGCAAGATAACGTTTTAGAAGGCACAGAAATTTCATTGTCAATTCAAGGTGATGAAGTCACAGTTCAAGAAAATGTGCTGACTCACGGACATGAGATGGATAGTGACAGTGAGTTCGATTTTTATGACAGTGAAAGTCACGCGGTTTGTGGTATTGAAGATTTTGAAGAGCTCATCGAGCAGTGGAAAACATTTCTAACCACCAAGTAATGCACTTGATTGGTGAATAATCTTTAGCTTGCTTTAATTTTGTGAATAGGGCGCACCGCTTTGGTGCGCCTTTTTCGTCATCTTACCAATGGATTCGTCTTGTTTCTTTTAAAATCAACAGGTTAAAAAGTTGGCACGCACCTTGGATTATTAAATAACAAAAGGATGACAGCTTCAGAGAGGATGCGATGAAACTTATTAATGCGATTATTAAACCGTTTAAATTAGATGATGTTCGAGAGGCACTCGCCGATGTGGGCATTGAAGGGATGACTGTATCAGAGGTGAAAGGCTTTGGTCGCCAAAAAGGCCACACCGAGCTATATCGCGGTGCGGAATACCAAGTCGACTTTCTACCTAAAGTGAAACTTGAGATTGCGACTCAGGCAGAAAATGTTGATCGCGTCATCGAGGCGATTTCGAAAGCGGCGCACACAGGAAAAATCGGTGATGGCAAAATTTTCGTTTACGACCTAAGCCAAGCTGTACGTATTCGTACTGGTGAAATGGACGCTGAAGCGCTTTAAGAATTCAAGGACTGAGGACAACACGATGGAATTAACAACTACGGTAACAGAGCTACGTTACGCACTAGACACCTTTTTCTTTCTCATTTCAGGTGCGTTGGTTATGTGGATGGCAGCAGGTTTTGCCATGCTAGAAGCGGGTTTAGTTCGCTCGAAAAACACCACTGAAATTTTGACTAAAAACTTCTGCCTATACGCGATTGCGTGCACCATGTACCTCGTCGTTGGCTACAACATCATGTACGTAGACAACGGAGAAGGTGGCTGGCTACCTTCATTTGGTGCCTTGATTGGTACGCAGGGTGAAGGTGCGGATCACTCACTAGAGTCAGACTTCTTCTTCCAAGTTGTGTTTGTCGCAACAGCGATGTCAGTCGTCTCTGGTGCGGTTGCAGAGCGCATGAAGCTTTGGTCTTTCCTCATCTTCTCTGTGGTACTAACTGCATTTATCTACCCAATCGAGGGTTACTGGACTTGGGGTGGTGGTTTCCTATCAGAAGCAGGTTTCAGTGACTTCGCGGGTTCAGGCATTGTACACATGGCAGGTGCAGCAGCGGCACTAGCGGGTGTATTACTACTGGGTGCTCGTAAAGGTAAATATGGTAAGAATGGCGAAATCTACCCGATTCCAGGCTCAAACATGCCACTTGCGACACTGGGTACCTTCATTCTTTGGTTCGGTTGGTTCGGCTTTAACGGCGGCTCTCAGCTAATGGTGTCTGATTTTGAAAACGCGTCTGCGGTTGGTCAAATCTTCCTTAACACCAATGCAGCAGCAGCAGCGGGTTCAATCGCAGCGCTATTTGTTTGTAAAACAACATGGGGCAAAGCTGACCTAACTATGATTCTTAACGGTGCGTTGGCGGGTCTAGTCGCTATCACCGCAGATCCTCTATCACCATCACCTCTTTACGCGGTTGCTATCGGTGCGGTCTCTGGTGCGCTAGTGGTATTTAGCATCATCGGTCTAGACAAACTTAAGATTGACGATCCAGTGGGCGCAATTTCAGTACACGGTGTATGTGGCCTCTTCGGCCTAATGGTTGTGCCACTAAGCAATGGTGATGCTACGTTTGGCGCTCAGCTTCTAGGTGCTGCGGTAATCTTTGGTTGGGTATTTGGTGCAAGCTTAGTTGTCTGGGCAGTGCTAAAAGCGACAGTGGGTATCCGAGTTTCTGAGGATGAAGAGATGGAAGGTATGGACATGCATGATTGCGGTGTTGGTGCCTACCCTGAGTTTGTCACTGTAAAGTAATATGACGTAACAGCTAGTTACAAATAACAGTACCAAAAACCTGCTCTGATGAGCAGGTTTTTTGTTTTGTGTCATTGTCTTCCAAATCATGATGAATATAATAACGCAACTGATAAACGTTATCATTACCAAGTTAAGGATTAAACCCATGAAAAAACTGCTGACTCTTTCTGCATTAGTTTGCGCGACAGTCGCACCGGCTGCAGCGATCGCCGCAGAAGAAGTAAACGTATATTCTTACCGCCAACCTTTCTTAGTTGAGCCAATGTTCAACGAATTTACTAAAGAAACTGGTATTAAAGTTAACGTTAAGTTTGCTAAACAAGGTATTGCAGAGCAGTTAGTTCGTGAAGGTGAATACAGCCCAGCTGACGTTTTGCTCACGACGGATATCAGTCGTCTGGCTGAGCTGGTTAACCGTGGCTTGGTTCAAGCAGTGAATAGCGATGTTATTGAAGCGAACGTGCCTGCGCAGTACCAAGACAAAGAAAATGAGTGGTTTGCTCTAACGCTTCGTACGCGTAACGTTTATTCATCTCGTGACCGTGTTGGCAAGCTCGGCGACGATTTCGATTATGCTGATCTAGCAAAACCAGAATACAAAGGACGTATCTGTACTCGTAGTGGTAAGCACCCTTACAACATCTCTCTTGTTTCTTCGATGATTGCTCATCAAGGTGAAGCAGCAACGAAAACATGGCTAGAAGGCGTCAAAGCGAATCTAGCGCGTAAGCCTCAAGGTAACGACCGTGGTCAGGTGAAAGCGATCAAAGAAGGTCTGTGTGACGTCTCTCTGGGTAACAGCTACTACCTAGGTAAAATGGTTAACGACGCTGAACAAAAAGCGTGGGCAGATGCGGTTTACATCAACTTCCCGAACCAAAACTCTACTGGAACACATGTTAACGTATCTGGTATGGCAATGGCTAAGTACTCGCCAAACAAAGACAATGCACTTAAGTTGATGGAGTTCCTGACTGACGATAAAGCACAGCAGCTTTATGCAGAAGTCAACTTTGAATACCCAGTGAAAGAAGGTGTTAAACGTTCTGAGCTAGTTGCCTCTTGGGGTGATTTCAAAGCGGATACGATTTCTCTAGGCGAGATTGCCGATCACCACGAAGCGGCGATCAAACTACTAGACGAAGTTAAGTTCGACCTATAATAGTTTTAAGTGAGCCATTGATAGGCTCAATAAACACAACCTCAAGTCGCTCTTTTTGTTGGGTAACTTGAGGTTGTTTGTTTATAAGGGTATAAATACCCTAAACTATTAAAGGGATATGATAGGTATTTGCAAACGCATTTATGTTTTCATAATTCCTGATTGTAAGTAGGCGATGAAAGAAAAAAATTATTTATGGAAAACCAGTAGTGGGGCACTTGCTTTGCTGCTGGTTTTGCCGATCTTAGCGATATTTATGACCGCGGTTGGCGAAACCAATGAGCTGTTTACGCATTTGATGTCGACGGTGATGCCGACTTACGCATTTAATACCGTTGTGTTAGTGACGGGCACAATGGCGTTGTCTCTCTTAATCGGTATTCCTTCGGCGTGGATTATGGCGATGTGCCGAGTCCCTGGTGAGCGAGTTTTGCAATGGGCGCTTGTTCTTCCTCTTGCAATGCCTGCTTATATCGTGGGTTATATTTTTACCGATTGGTTCGATTTTGCTGGTCCAGTTCAAGTGTTCCTGCGTAGCCTCACAGGTTGGGAACCCGGGGAATACTGGTTCCCTGATATTCGTACTTTAGGTGGTGCTATCATCGTTTTGTCTTTGGTTCTCTACCCTTACGTTTATCTGCTTTGCCGAGCAGCATTTATGGAGCAGAACATCTCTTTGCTGCAATCAGCTCGTCTACTTAAATGCTCTCCTTGGGAGAGTTTTCGCCGTATCTCTCTGCCATTAGTAAGGCCTTCAATCGCGGTGGGATTGTCATTAGTCGCAATGGAAACCATCGGCGACTTTGGGACAGTGAGTTATTTTGCGGTTAGCACCTTAACCACGGCGGTCTACGATACCTGGCTAGGCTATTCAAGCTTAACCGCAGCTGCAAAAATTTCAGCGATTATGCTGGTGGTGGTCATTTTGCTGCTCAGTGCTGAGCGCTATAGTCGCCGCAAACAAAAGTTGTTCCAAAATCAGTTCAGTAGCCGAGAAGATTTTCGCTATGAACTGACAGGGTGGAAAAAATGGCTAGCCAGCTTCTGGTGCTGGGGGTTAGTGTGCATCGCTTTTGTTTTGCCTTTAGGCCAACTGATTATTTACGCCTATAAGTATTTTGCGCAAAGCTGGACGGCTGAGTTTCGTGAGTACGCAGTCAACAGCCTTTATGTCTCGCTGATGGCGGCTTTTTTTGGGGTTATGGTCGCCTTAATCGTTAACTTCTGCCAACGAGTAAGCCCAAGTCGCAATAGTTTAGTCTTTATGCGTTTATCTTCGATGGGGTATGCCGTTCCCGGTACTGTGTTGGCAATTGGTATTATGGTGCCAGTCTTGTTTATGGATCATCTGGTCAATGATATTGCCAAAGTGATGGAGTGGGGCAGGCCGGGTCTGATTTTCTCCGGCTCAATGTTTGCACTTGTATTCGCTATGGTGGTACGTTTCTCAGCTGTCGCAATTGGTAGTATTGAAAGTAGCTTAAGTAAAGTCTCTCCCTCTCTGGATATGGCATCAAGAACCATGGGTTGCAGTGCCAATAGCATGTTGTGGCGAGTTCATTTCCCACTGGTTCGTCGCGGATCTTTAATCGCCGGTTTGTTAGTCTTTATTGAGTCAATGAAAGAGCTTAATGCGGCGCTGCTGCTGCGCCCATTCAACTTTGAAACCTTAGCGACCTACGTATATAACTTTGCCTCTGACGAGAACTTGGAACTGGCTGCCCTCCCAGCAGTGCTTTTAGTCTTAGTTGGGCTGGTGCCCTTGGTCATCGTTAACCGTTCACTGGAGCATTCCCACTAATGAGCTGTGCATTATCTATCAGAGACTTAACCTGTAAGTACGACCAACAAACGACAGTATTAGAAGCGTTGTCGTTAGAAGTTGAGCAAGGTGAAATCGTTTGTCTTTTAGGCGCGAGTGGCTGCGGAAAAACCACCTTGCTGAAAGCGATCGCCGGATTGCTCCCTTTGAGCTCTGGGACGATGAGCCTTAATTGCATGACGATCGACGATGGTGACAATTGGCTTCCGCCAGAGCAGCGTAATATTGGTATGATTTTTCAGGACTATGCGTTATTTCCACACTTAACCGTGGCTGAAAACATCGCGTTTGGTTTACGTCATTTGCCAAAAGCGGAGCAAGCGACCAAAGTCGAAGCCATGCTTACCTTAGTTCATCTCGGTGGCTATGGAGAGCGTTACCCGCACCAACTATCTGGCGGTCAACAACAACGTGTGGCGATCGCTCGCTCGTTAGCCTACAAACCAGATTTACTATTGCTTGATGAGCCGTTTTCTAACATTGATACTCAAGTCCGTCATGAACTGATTGCCCAGATCCGTAAGATTTTCAAGAGTCAGGGGGTAACGGCGATTTTTGTAACGCACAGCCGCGAAGAAGCTTTTGCTTTCGCTGATAAGATGGCTGTGATGAATCATGGCGTAATTGAGCAATATGGTACTGCCAGCGAGCTCTACTATCAGCCATCAAGTAAGTTTGTCGCAGATTTCTTAGGCGGTGGCAGTTATTTAGCTGCCAAGCGTGCATCTGAATCTGAATTTGACACTGAGCTTGGCCTCATTGAAGCGACAGCCCAGCAACAAATTGAAATCGGTGCCAACTGTGAATTGTTACTGCGCCCGCAACATGTGCAGATTAGCGCGGCACAAGAGAGCAGTGTTACTGTGCTTGAGCAGCAATTTATGGGTGACCATTGCCGTTATGTTATCGAAGCGAGTGGTAAGCGTTTGCTGGCGAGTTCTGTAGAGCCGTTAAGCATTGGTCAGCAAGTATCGGTCAAGGTTGATACCCAAGGTGTGCTCGCGTTTTAGAGTGGCTATGTGTCTTATTTTGGTTAATCATTGATAAATTAACGAAATATACCACAATCCATTGGTTAGATAACAACAAGGAAGTGAAATGAAGCTCTATGAAACTGCAATGACGCCAAGCTGTAAGCGAGTCAATATCTTTCTCAAGGAAATCGGTGGTGAGGTTGACCGAATGGCGCTCAATGTCCGTGAAGGAGATAACCTGTCGGATGTGTTTAAATCAAAAAGCGTCAATGGCAAAGTGCCGGTGTTGGAGCTAAAGGATGGCACGACGATTTGCGAGAGCGTGGCGATTTGCCGCTATTTCGATGAAGTGTTTGTCAACGACCTTGCGCTGTTTGGTGCTAACCCGCTCGAACGTGCTCAAGTGGAAATGTGGCACCGCGTGGTCGAGTTCCAAGGACTGTATACCGCATTTCAAGCGTTTCGCAACATCACCGCCATCTATCAAGACCGTGAAAACTGTGTTGCAGCCTGGGGAGATGAATCGAAATCTCGGGTGAGCGAATTTCTTCCGGTTCTGGATAAACGACTGGCAGAGAGTGACTATATTGCAGCGGATAGTTTCACCATAGTTGATATAACGGGGTATATTTTTATCGGATTTGCCGTCAACGGCTTGCAGATTGAAGTATTAGAACACTACCCAAATATTGCGCGTTGGTTTGAGAAAGTCTCTCAGCGACCAGCCTTCCAGAGCTAATTGCTACCAAGCTATCAAGGTTTAAATGGCAAAAAAACGCCCGGCGACTTAGCCGGGCAAATTGTATTCACCTATAGGGAAGTGAATTCAGAATTAAAGTTGTAAGAAAGCTTTTACTTGCTCGACAACCTGTTCTGCGGTCTCTTGATCTTTCATTTCAGCAAAGATACGCAGTAAAGGTTCGGTGCCCGAGAAGCGAGCGATTACCCAGCCACCATTGCTAAAGTAGACCTTAGCACCATCTTCATAGCTGACTTTATCGATTTCAAACTCGAAGTTAGGCAATTGCTTATCGACATAAATGCGGTTGTAGAGCAGTTCTTTTTGCGCTGGTTTAAAGGTGCAGTCCCCTTCCGCCGTATAGGCATAGCCATATTTTGCATAAATCTCATCCAGCAGTTCGGACAGCTTTTTGCCAGTGACTGAGATCATTTCCACTAATAGGCTTGAAGCAAACACACCATCTTTACCTTTGATGTGACCGCGAATCGTTAAGCCGCCTGAGCTTTCGCCACCGATTAATGAGTCGTCTGCTTCCATCTGCGAGCTGATATGTTTAAAGCCGACGGGGACTTCAAACGATTTCTCGCCGTGATCAGCTGCGATCTTATCAAGGATGTGCGTAGTGGCGATGTTACGCACCACAGATCCTTTCCAGCCTTTGTATTCGAGCATGTAGTAATAGAGTAGGATCAACACTTCATTTGGGTGAATAAAGTGGCCTTTCTCGTCGATGATCCCGAGGCGATCCGCATCGCCATCGGTACCAATACCAATATCGTAACCTTCCGCGGCCACTAGGTGTTTGAGACGATACAGGGTAGCCGCACTTGGTGACGGCATCAGACCACCAAAATCTGGGTTCTTGCCATCATTGATCACATCGACGTCACAGCGGCCGTTGATCAAAACAGTTTGCAGGGCGTTCTTAGCCACACCAAACATAGGATCGATCAGGACGCGTAGATTGGCTCTTTTAATTGCTTCGATGTCAATGAAGTTAATAATTGAGTCAACAAATTCGTTCATTGGATTGATAATTTCGATCAGTTTATCTTCGACCGCTTGGTCAAAATCAACCGACTTGACTTGCTCCGCAGTTAACTGGCTGATCTGAGTTTCAATTTTTTCAGTGATGATCTCATCAGCATCGCGACCACCTTGGATAAAGACTTTGATCCCGTTGTAGTCCGCAGGGTTATGCGATGCGGTGATACAAGCCGAGTATGCGCAGCCCATCTCTTTGGCTTTAAACATCACAATTGGTGTAGGGACAAATTTGTCAATAAAACTTACCGTAATGCCGTTTGCCGCCAGTACTTCAGTAAACCAACGGCCAGCTTTGTCTGATAGAAAACGTCGGTCATAACCAATGACAAAACCTTTGTCGGCAACTTGTTCTTTGTTGATGATGTTAGCAAGGGCCTGAGCCACTAAGCGTACGTTATCTTTAGTAAACTCTTCGCCAATAAATGCACGCCAGCCACCCGTTCCAAATTTAATCATAACGATAATCCTTTAGTGATTAGAGCCTCTTACCAGAGGCTCTTTGCTCGCGTTTAACCCAGAACAACCACGACGTCGTTGATGCTGCCTTCGGCTTGAACTGGCACAGATGCACCACTTATCGCTTGGCCGTTAACCGTTATCGATTTAACGCCTTTGCTGACTGAGCTTGGGTTTTCTACCTTGATGTTGTACGTTGCGCCTAGCCATTGGCGAGTTACTTCAAAACCAGGCCAGTTAGTTGGGATACATGGGTCGATAGTGAGCCCATCGAAGCCGGTACGCACACCAAGAATAAAGTTAGTCACCGCGAAGTATGCCCAGCCAGATGTACCCGTTAACCATGGGTGGTTGGCACGGCCATGGTCTTGGTGATCACGACCCATGATGAACTGCACGTATGAATACGGTTCAGCAATACGTTTTTCGATGATGTCGTTTTGGTTGTATGGGTTGAGTGCATCGTAGAACTTCATTGCACGGTCACCACGGCCCAGTTTTGCTTCTGCTACCCAAGCCCATGGGTTTGGATGTGAGAAGATAGCGCCGTTTTCTTTTACGCCTTGGTAAACGCGAGTGACGAAGCCAATGTCATCGTTTGGTGTTGCGAATGACGGAGAGTTGAGGTGTAACCCGTACTCGGAGAATAGGTTCTCATCGACAGCATCCATCGCTTTCTCACCGCGTTCTTGCGATACCGCGCCAGACAGAACCGCGAGTGTGTTTGACTCAAGGTGGACACGACCTTCTTTTTGCTGCGCGGTACCGATCTTGTCGCCATTTTTGGTCAGGCCACGGATGTACCAGCCGCCTTCATCGTCCCAAAGGTGTGTTTCACACGCTTCACGGACGTTGGCTGCCATCTCGGTGTATTTCTCAACATCAGAGTGCTTGCCTAGATATTTTGCCAAGTTGATAAACTCTTGCAGTGCCCAGAAGTGGAGGAAAGAGACCATTGAAGACTCGCCGCCACCTAAGTTTAGACAGTCGTTCCAGTCTGCGCGTAGACCTTTACAGATACCGGTTTGACCAACGTATTCAGCCGAGAAGTCGAGCGCCGCTTTCATGTGGTCATAAACGCTAGCATTACCGCCATCAGCATAAGGGATCACTTCGTCGAAGAAGCTGTGTTCTCCAGTTTCCATCACATACTTACAGATGGTTGGGACTAGCCATAGATGGTCATCTGAACAGGTGTCTTCAATGCCGTGGATCTTATCTTCGTCTGAAGGTGTTGGTACCACTGTTGGTGATTTTGATGGTTTAACGTCGGCTTTTTCTGGATCGAACCAATCTGGATCGAATAGATGCAGACCGTAACCAGCTTTCACCTGACCACGTAGTAGATCAACGATACGCTTACGCGTCATTGCCGGGTTGGCATGAGGAACAGAAATCGCATCTTGAGCGGTATCGCGGTATCCGAGGCCAGTACGACCACCGACCTCAATGAACGAAGCAAAACGAGACCAAACTACACACGTTTCTGCTTGGTATAGAGTCCAAGCATTGATCATGGTGTCGAGACCTTCGTTTGGTGATTTAACTTGGAACTTGCCACAGCGCTCATCCCAGTGAGCTTTGATGCCAGCAAATGCATTGTCGACTTCAGCAAGATCTTGGTATTTGGCACGTAGACGTTCACCATTGCCTTTACCAATACCGAGAATGTAGGCAAAGCGAACTTCTTCACCCGGTTGAATGGTAAATTGCTTGTGCAGAGAGCCACAGTGGTTGTAACAAGTTTGCGCTGTGTTTGAGCACTTACCTTGCTCTACCGCAATTGGATTGGCTTCGTCACGGTATAGGCCCAGGAAACTGTCACGTTGACCATCGTATGAATCTGGATCAAATGTAGATGCTAGGTAGTAGAAGCCTTCGAAATCATTGGTGTTGTAGTACAGGTCGTACTCAATTACGCCATCTTTGTATGCGGTACCCGCAGAGTAGAGGGACATCTGATGGTTTTGATTATCAGACTGAATGTGGCTGAATGAAAACTCAACAAACGAGAATGCACTGATAGTACGTGGCTTGTCAGAGGTGTTCTTTATCACAACGTCCCAAATCTCTGCGTCTTCGCCTTTTGGTACGAATAGCGTTTTAGTCGCTTCGATGCCGTTGTAATCACATTTGAATTTTGAGTATGACAAGCCGTGACGAACTTCATAGCTTGCTTCATCTAAGCTTTTGGCGACTGGCTGCCATGAAATTGACCAGTAATCTCCAGTTTGGTCATCACGTAAATAAACGTAATGTCCTGGGCGATCGAATGTCGCGTTGGGACGGAATTTAGTAACACGGTTATATTCAGGAGAGTTGTAGAATGAGTAGCCCCCTGCATTGTGCGAGATGACAGTACAGAACTTCTCGGTACCTAGATAGTTCGTCCATGGCGCAGGTACGTCTGGTCGAGTGATGACGTATTCACGATTGTCGTTATCGAAATAGCCGTATTTCATGTTGATTTCCTTTTTACCAAGCTGCCACTTTAGCAGCCAAAAAATTTAAGCTAGTGAAAACCGCGAATGTTCACCATTCGCTCCAGTATTATTTCCACGGTTGACGGTAGTTGATGCCTTGTTTATCGAGCAAAGCTAGGTGTCCCTTCAAACGTGTTAAATAGTCTTGCCAATTACGTTCAGATTTCTCCGTCCAGCACGCTTCTGCCATCGCAGTGAGCCTTGGGAATATCATGTAGTCCATGCGATTCTGGTTGGTGACGATCTCGCTCCACAATGCGCACTGAATACCCAAAATGCGTTTTCTGATTGGGTCATTGTCAGGCACTTGAGCTAAGGGCTCGTAGCAGTAAGCATTTTCGAGCGGGATAACCGCAGCCCAGTCGACTCCAGGTTCTTCAGGACTGTAGTCTTGGGTCATGTCCAAGTAGGTCGATTGACCGGGTTGTAGGATCACATCGAAGCCTTGTTTGGCGCAGTTGAGCGCTGCTTCTTCGCTCAGCCAAGAGTAAATAACGGTATCTTTACTCACTTTGTTGCCATGCTGTGCTTCTTCCCAGCCAACCATGCGCTTGCCGAGTGAGCGCAGTTTCTTCTCCGCATAACGCAGAAGATGGCCTTGTAACTCTTTTGGACTTTGGTAGTTGTTTTCTTCCATCAAGGTCTGGCATGCAGGGCTTGCGAGCCAGACCCCACTTGGAACTTCATCCGCGCCGATGTGCACCCAAGGAGAAGGAAACAGCTCTGCCACTTCAGTCAGTACTTGGTCGAGAAACTGGTAAGTTCCTTCTAACGCGGGAGAAAGTACGTTGTCGCTGTAGTGTTGAATGCTGCGATACTGAGAGCGATCGCTCGGGTCTTGCAATAAATCGGGCAACGATTTGATCGCGGCTCTGCAGTGCCCTGGAATATCAATTTCGGGAATGACGTTGATGCCACGTTGCTCGGCATAAGCAATCACTTCTTTCACTTCTTGCTGGGTGTAGTAGCCACCATAAACATCGGCTAAATGACTGAATTGTGGTTCCAGCTGTGTCCCTTTACCACGATAGGCGCCCACCTTTGTGAGTTGTGGCAACGCTTTGATTTCCAAGCGCCAGCCTTCGTCATCGGTTAGGTGCCAATGGAAAGTGTTGAACTTGTAATGTGCGAGCTGATTGATTAAGCGTTTAACCATATCAACAGAATGAAAGTGGCGCGCGCAATCGAGCATCATACCGCGATACTTAAAGCGCGGAGTGTCGGTAATTCTGACATACGGCACAGTTAAATTTTGCTTTTCATCGCGTTGAATTATTTGCAGTAGTGTCGCACTAGCATGCACAAAACCAGAATGCGAACCCGCTTCGAGTCGGATACCCGAGCCCGACACAGAAAGCAGATATTGTGCTTCGTCGAGCGTTGGATTATTGCGGAAAACAATATCGCTATGGCCGATGCTTTGCGCTGTAAAATCAAACAGGGTTTCAAGTTCTAATTGCAACCAGTTTGCAGCGTGCTGAGCAATATTGCTCTGCAGTGTAATTTGGCTAGATTGCGTGAGTCGAAACTCACCATCGAAGCACTCAATTTTATTTGCCTTAGGAATGACAGCGAGTGTCGCCTGATTGACCGATGGAATTTGAGTGCGTTCGCGATAAGGTGAAGCGAGGGCTATCGGCGTCAACACGACAGAATGTGTGGTCTCACCATTATTGGCAACGATCAGCGCGTCTTTTAAACCATCGGTATAAAAACGCAGTGGCGCAGTATTGATACTAAATTCGCAGTAGTAGTGTTGGTTCGCCTCCAAGACATGGGTGTCAGGTTTGACAACACAGAAGCTGCCGACTTGCTCAATCTCCCCATGGGTAAAACTGTCAGCTAAGATGAAACGATCAAGAATAAATTGCAGTTGCCAGTTGTTAACTGCTTGGTCGGTGAGGTTGTGTAAGGTCAGACCGAAGCGGCAAAATTGTTTTTGCTCAGAGAGTACGGCAAGTTCGACACGAAAGCTCATCATCTCATCCTTGATATAGGTTATGTTGAGGTTGGCCAGCAAACATGATGGCGCCTTCGATAGCGTCAAATTGTGGTTCAACTATCCAAGACTGAACGGGGGGAGAAAGCCAAGCTTTAATACGCTGAGCAATGCTACCCATTAAGCAGATACGACGTGCGCCTTTGTTATGTAGCGCGACAAGAAACATTTCAACATCTGCCGCCGTCTGTTTGAGCATTTCAATCGCTAACTGATCGCCTTGCTCTGCGTGGTGGAAAATTGCGGGTGAAAACTGGCCATAATCTCTCGGTAAGGCTGATTTCGACCATTCAACAATCTGGTCAACATCGTGGTTAAAATGCGCCAACACTTCAGCAGCAAGTGGTGTTTGTTCGCCAATGCCATCGACGGTCAGTAGCACTTTTTGAATCAAACGCAGCCCCATCACAGCGCCGCCCCCTTGATCTGAAATTGGAAACTCACGCCCGCCAACGACATACTGCTGCCCATGGCTTAGGTAGAGACCACATGAGCCTGTACCGGCTATCATGATTGCCCCTTCATCGCCATTATGTGCGCCGAGACAAGCACCGTAGGCATCGGTGTTGAGAACTATTGAGGCAAATGGATGTGGTAAGGCCATAAAGCGTTGCCATGCCGACTTTTGCTCCGCCCCTGCCAGTGCCAAGCCTAAATGCATACAAGAGAAATCATCACAGGATAACCCCCCTTGTTCGGCGGCTGAGCAGATCGCCTGCGTAATCGATGCCATAGCAACATCAACGCCGAGTAAGATATTGGCACTGCCACTTTTTGCTTCACCAATCAGGTCGCCTTGCTCGTTTCGGATCCGTACGCGACATGATGTGCCGCCGCCGTCAACACCCACGTAGAGTTTACTCATCAGCCGCTTCCTCCACGTTGAAGTAGACGGACTGACTTAAAATTGCTAGCAAATACCACGCGCCATGAGGAATCCACTGTTCACCCCAACGCCAGTTCTGCAACATATCGTCTTTGTATTGCTCTGGGTTGAAAGCAATGTCTTGTTCATCGTCAAAGCCAGCTGTAATGCCATTACAAATACCGCCTTTAGCATTGAAAAAGCCAAGTTGAGGTAAGTAATCTGGATTGTTAACGCCATGACCATCCAACATACACATGTGGTATGGGTTAAGGCCCACAATCCAGTTAAGGCTATTTTGCGCGAAAGTGAGCAATTGCTGTTTGAGCTTAGAATCTTGAATGTGAGGTAGGGCGATGAAAGCCATACTACTCAGGGAAGCTAAGCGAGCATTCTCGCCTTGCCACCAATAACCAGATTCGTTGTTTTGTGCGACGAAAAACGCGTCTCTCTTCTCACCATCAACGGATTTGACATATTGGCGTGGGTAACCAAATGGATTGGCTACTTTTTGGGTGATGGTGAGTTCAAATTGCACTGCTTGGTTAATGGTTTCACGTAAGCGCTGTTGCGCTGGCTGTTCTGGCTCGACAGCTAAATACTCACACAAAGCGATGACGGGTAACCCTGCTTCTGCCGCGTGAAAATATGGGCGGCTTCCGTCTTGGTTAGCAGCCCAATAGTGGTTGAATTGTTCGTCGCTGAGCTGGCGAGACATTAGGCGCTGCGCCCAAATACGACACTCGTTTAGATACTCGTCATTGTTCGTGGTGCGCAATAGCTCGGTCGCAGCGAGCAACGCACAGTACTCATCAATGATGTTTTCGACACCGTCGTTGATGTATTGGTGGTTAAACTCTTTGAGGTGCCAGTAGCCTTTTTCGGCCGACGTTAGATAGTCTTGACTACTGAATTGACCACTTTCTGGCAATCGTGCGGCGCTGGCTAGGGCCGCAATAGCCACACCGCCACCTTGGCGTAAGCCTGCTTGGTAATCTTCAGATTTATGTCCTTGCTGCGTGGCGTAGGCGCAAATTTCACGTTGAGTGATATCTTTTGACCATTTATCAAACACTGTCATGTAGAAGTAACCAGCGTCATTTTGCATCCGCATCAGGAAATCTGCGCCAAACAGAGCCTCTTCCGCCAAACGTGTTTTGGAAAACGATGCTAGGTTATCTGCTTTTTCAATCAGCTCTAACCCTTTGAGCATGTTCCACACCACCATAGGTGTTTGTTGCGGGTTGAGATAGTTCGCATAGGAGAGATGGCTCAGGTATTTGCTCACATCTCCGGATGCGTCATACCAGCCGCCGTGTACGTCGACTGTATGCTCGCTGCCAAGCAGGGCAACATTGTGGTCTTGTTTGTCAAAGCGTCCGCCACAGCGCTGTGATTTGAAGTAGTGCAATACGTCGGAAAAGGTTCGGTCAAGCAATACTCCTGCATCAATCGTGAACACTTCTGAACGGAGGTTCTCCACTTTTAAATAGAAACGTCCGTGTTGTTGAAAATCCGAGAATTCAATCCGAAAAAAACTCCCTTGGTGCCAATGCGCGACTTTGGTGCCTTTTTCAATTGAAAAAGACGCCACAGTTTGATGACTGTCAGCACAAACTAACAAGGCAGTGGTAGATGAAAGTCGCGTCTTGCGAGTCATCAAAACAGCCTGCTTTGGCCCAAGGGCTTCATAACCAATATGGTTAGTAAGTAGCAGCATTAAACTCTCCGGAAAAATCTAGCTTTGTAATTAGTGAGCCAAGAGTCTTCTTGGCTCATTTAGTTTTAGTTTTCGTATAGGTAACAGCGAACAAAGTGGTTATCAGATAGCTGAGTCACTTCAGGTAATTGCTCGCGACATTTGTCACTCGCGTGTTGGCAGCGACCCGCAAATGGGCAACCAACAGAGACAGGAGTCCAAAGTGGAATTTCCCCTTTATTACCTTTGAGTTTTTCATGGATCGATTTACTAGGATCCGGAACCGCTGAAACCAAAAGCTGAGTGTATGGGTGCTGAGGGTTGTGAATGATTTCCTCAGTGTCGCCCCATTCCACCATATGGCCGACGTACATGACGGCGAGATCTTCAGCGATGTAACGTGCCGTCGCGATATCGTGGGTGATATAAAGCAGAGACATTTGTTTCTCGAACTTCATTTCTTCCATCAGATTCAACACACCAGCACGAATCGAAACATCAAGCATGGATGTTGGCTCATCGGCGAGTACTACCTCAGCGCCCACAGCGATATTACGCGCAAGGTTAACCCTTTGGCGCTGGCCACCTGATAGCTGGTGAGGGAACTTCTGGGCGGTCTCTTTTGGTGGGATGAGGCCGACTTGCTCCAGCAGGTCATACACACGCTCTTCTAACTCTTTTTTGTTGCCTGGCTTGATCTTTTTGTGGATCAGCAACGGGCGAGCGATATGGTGGAAGATGTTATGGGTTGGGTTAAGAGAACCAAACGGGTCTTGCCATACCATCTGAACGCCTTCACGGTAGGCCATCAAATCGGAGCGTGAGTCAATTGTTTGAATATCACGACCCTTGTATTCGATGGTGCCATGCGTTGGGGCATACATTTTTGCGATCATTTTTGCTGTTGTTGATTTACCTGAACCAGACTCACCAACCACAGATAAACCGCGGCTTTTGTACATTTTGAATGACACGTCGTTAATTGCACGCATCATTGGCTGCTGTAAAGAGTTGCTATTGATCGGGAAGTCTTTGACTAAGTTTTTCCCTTCAATCAGTAGCTCGCCAAATTCTTTGCTCATAATTGTCTCCAGTAATCTTTGTTGTTCTTTCTCAATGGCTCGCTAGAGTTTATTTTGAGTAATCGGCTCACCATATAGGTGACAGTTTGAGAAACGATTTGGCTCGATTTGTCTTAGTTGAGTTGGAACGCGAGTGCATGCCTCATGTACGCGGTCGCATCGCGCTTGGAAACGGCACCCTTGTGGAATCTCAAGCAGGTTTAGCGGGTTGCCTGGTATGCCAGTCAACTTAGTTTTCGGCCCAGTTAATGGAGGGAAAGAACTACCTAACCCTTTGGTATAAGGATGGTAAGGGCTTTCTAGAATTTGTTTAGACGGTGCAACTTCAATCAATTCACCGGAATACATGATGCCGATACGATCAGAGAACTCGACCATCAACGAAATATCATGGGTGATAAAGAGTATTGAAAAGCCGAATTCTTCTTTCAATGCGTAGATCTTTTGCAGGATCTCACGTTGAACCACGACATCAAGAGCGGTTGTTGGCTCATCCATGATGATCATTTTCGGATTGAGTGCCAAAGCGATCGCGATGACGAGACGCTGACGCATACCACCAGAGAACTGGTGAGGGTAATCCGTTAAACGACTCGGGTGGATATCAACAATTTCCAACAGACCTTCAGCACGTTTGCGCGCTTGCTCTCGCGTCATGCTGGTATGACGCATAATGACATCGCAGAATTGATCTTCCATGGTCAGTACTGGGTTAAGCGCATTCATCGCACTTTGGAAAACCATCGACATTTCGCTCCAACGGAACGACTGCATGCGATGGTCGCTGTACTGGAGAATATCTTCGCCATTAAAGATAACCTCACCGCCAGTGATAAACGCAGGCGGCTTGTGCAGACGCATCAATGAGAAAGCGACGGTAGACTTACCACAGCCAGACTCACCAGCCAGACCAAAAACTTCACCAGGTGCGATATCGAAGCTGACATTGTTACAGGCACGAACATCGCCAGCATCGGTAATATAGTCAACGCAAAGGTTGCGGATAGAAATAAGTGGATTAGTCATGATTATTTATCTCCGCTCCATAGTGCATTTTGAGGCGGCACATCGGGTGTGCGTTCTTTTTTGTCTTGTGCTGCCAGTTTTTTCCAACGTTTCATTCCTTTGTGCGAACGAAGCTGCGGGTTGGCAATTTCATCAACAGCAAAGTTAAGTAGCGCAAGGCCAGTGACGAGGATGGTCAGTGCAATACATGGAGCAAGAACTTCCCACCAGGCACCGATTAGCATCGCTGACGAAGTTTGTACGTTGTACAGCATGATGCCCCAACTGATGGTGCTTGGGTCACCAAGACCTAGGAATGAGATGATAGATTCCATACCAATCGCATACATAACCGAACCGATAAAGCTGGCACCGACGATTGGAATTAGGTTAGGTAAAATCTCGACAAAAATGATGCGGAATGAAGACTCACCTAACACTTCGGCTGCTTTAACAAACTCTTTCTCACGCAGAGCCAGTGTTTGCGAACGAATCACCCTTGCACCCCATGCCCAAGAGGTACAGCCGATAATGATGGCGATAGTCAGTGGACCAGCTTCACCAATAAAGGCCGCGAGCACAAACAGCAATGGATATTGAGGTATGACCAACATGATGTTCATTGCGGCCGTCAATACATCATCGACTTTGCCACCAAAATAACCCGCCGAGATACCAATAACGGTTGCGAGGAAACACACGGTGATACCTGCACCAAAGCCGACACCGAGAGAAATACGTGCACCATGAACCAACTGAGACCAGATATCACGACCCATACGGCTGGTGCCTAGCACGTGATCTGCCTTTTTAGACATAATCATAGTTCGGCGGTCAGTGGCTAAGTTCTCGGCAATAAAGCCATCAGGATTCGCTTGGGCTGACGTAACTACAAACCCCGGATATTCATGTGGGTTACCGGTGCGTTTGTCAGGCGCATGTTTTGATAGCAATGGAGCGAAGATAGCCATCAATAAAAATATAGAGACAATGGCCAGACCTATACGGGCATAAGCATTGCCCAAAATGAGTTTGAGTAATTGTTTCATAGTTATTTACCTCCCTTGCGCAGGCGAGGGTCTAGAACGACATAGAGCATGTCGGCAATTAAGTTAAATGACAGCATGAACAGCGTCATAATGATTAATTGTCCTTGAAGAACTTGGTAGTCACGAGCGTGAATTGCATTGAGCAGCACGGTACCAAGGCCTGGGTAGTTAAAGATAATTTCTACAATTAGCTGACCACCAATCGCCATACCTAAAGACATAGAAAGTGCAGTGACACTTGGTAGCAGTGCATTTCGTGCGGCGTAGTTAAATACCACACGGTTTTCACTCAGACCCTTACCCTTCGCCATTGTGATGTAGTCTTCTGCAAGCAAGTTGATCATGTTGTTACGCATGTTGACGAGGAAGCCACCAATTTGAACTACAGAGGCACAGAAAAGAGGTAGAATTGCATGGTAAGCGACATCTTTAATGAAAGCCCAGCTTGTCCAATCAGGCACGGTACCTGCGGTGTAAGCGTAACCGGTTGGGAACCACTTTAAGCCGATGGCAAAAGTAAACAGCGCTAGCATAGCAATAACGACCTGTGGAACCGCTTGAATGATAAGCATACCTGGGGTGATAAACGCATCGTATTTGCTACCCCGTTTCCATGCGGCGAAAATGCCAAGGATGGAGCCCAGCGAGAAAGAGAGCATTACTGCACTACCCGCTAGGAAAAGTGACCAGCCAAATGCACCACCTAGTAGCTTGTTGACTGATAGAGGGTAGAACTGAATCGAAGTACCTAGTTCCCAGCTCAGCACGTTTTTCATGTACGCGAAGTACTGAACAAATAGGCCACCGTCGACGAAACCTAACAGTTCTTTCATTGCAGCGATACGTTCCGGTGTTACCTGTACTGACGCGTTAGCAAACATCATGGTTACAGGATCGCCCGGCATCGCGCGAGGAATAATAAAGTTTAATGTCGCAGCAACTAATAATGCGACCAAATAGAACGACAAACGTCTTAAAAAATAACCCATAACTTACACCTTACTTACCCAGATTTTCCCTGTTTCTGGTTTCAGGTCGCTCCTAGCGAAAACAAAATTTAGAGCGAACAATCCCCTGACGACTGGCGCCACTTGACAAACTAATCAAAGATTTGGGGATTTAGCGGCATACGGAATGTATGCCGCTTAGTTAGAACAACTACTTATTTAACTGGTTTAAGGTCCAGTACGTGCAGTAGACGCTCTGGGATACCAGCCCAAATGTTTGGACGGCCTTTTGGATTTTCTTCGTTCCACCAACCAGTGAATCGAGTTGTATTGTATTGGTACATGTAAGCACCAGACATTACAGGGATTGTTACTTGGTCAGAGGCAATGATTTGCTGGATGCCGTGAGCAATATCTAGCTGCTCTTTCTTATCAGCTGTTTTGTAGAAGCTGTTTAGAAGGCCATCTAGCTTGTCATTTTTGTAGAAGTGCATTGCGAAACGAGGCATACCATCACCTGATTGCAGTGCTGAGTTGTATGCACTGTTCCAGTAAGTGTATGGATCCGCACCGTGGAAGTAGTTGGTGTACGCTACGTCGTAGGTACCTTCCAGCATTGCTTGGTTGTACACAGAGAAGTCTGGGGTACGTGCTTTAGCTTGGATGCCAACTTCTGCAAGTTGCTCAACCGCTAGTTGAACCGTGTTGTTGAAGTCAGTCCAGCCATTTGGCGATTGAATCAGCAGCTCAAAAGACTTACCAGATGGAGTATCAACAAAACCGTCGTTGTTTACATCTTTGAAGCCAGCTTTCTTAAGCAGTGCTTTCGCGCCTTCAACATTGTACGTGTTGTAACCTTTGAACTTGTCGTGAGTCTTCTCGTCAGACCAAGCTTCGAATGCGTAGCCTAGACCTGATGCGAAATCGTTCACTGTACCACCGCCGTAGAACGCGATGTCGATGATAGTTTGACGATCAAGAGCCATAGAGAACGCGCGACGGAAGTCAACGTTAGTTAGTGCTTCGTTCTTCGCTGCATCTGGGTTTTTAAAGTTAACCACAAACGCTTGAGTACCTGCTGGTGGGTACCAGTAGTGGTGACTCGGGCTCGCTGCTGCGTAAGTACGATCGATGTCAGGAATGAACGATGAAGTCCAGTCCATTTCACCGTTAACAACTTTACCTAGGAACTGGTCGTTGTTCGCGATCTGAGGAACACGTAGACAATCTACGTCCAAGTTATCTGCATCCCAGTAGTTAGGGTTAGCACATTGGATGTAAAGTTGCGCTGTGAACGTATCGATCTCAGTGAACGGACCTGAGCCTACAGGATTCTCATTGGTAAACGTTGCTGGATCTTGAACATCTTTCCATACGTGCTCAGGTACGACAGGTACTTTCGCAATTTCATAAGGAACGTTTGAGTTCGCTTCTGCTAGACGGAACTTAACTTGGTAATCGTTAAGTTTTTCTACAGACGTTACCCAAGAGTTGATACCACTTTGGTCAAGCTCTGGCTTTTCTTTTACTAGATTGAAAGAGAATACAACGTCGTTTGCATCAAATGTTTGACCATCAGACCACTTAACACCTTTACGGATGTCAAATGTCACACTCATCAGATCGTCAGCCATTTTGAAGTTTTCTGCGAGACGGAATACAGGTGTATTACCGTGCATTTCGTTGAAAACAACCAACGGCTCGTAAATGAAGTCTGTTGTTGTGTGTAGGTTAGTTGCACCTAGGTATGGGTTAAAGTTACGAACAAAAGTTGTAAATTCTTTAGGGTGTACCGTTAATTCACTGCGTTCTGCTGCAGCCGCTACCGAAGTAAATCCAGTGGTTGCTGTTGCAATAATTGCTGTTGCTAGTGCAGTTTTTTTAATGTTGGCAAGCATAGCTGTTCCTTACTATTTGCTTTCATTTCACTAATGGATGGAATGTCATCAATTGATAAACACTCACTAAGGCCCACCTCTATGTCGTGATTTATTACCGAAGGAGGAAACAAATCTAGAGTGGCCTGTAGGCCTTAGGCACACTAAGAAAACACCTTAACGTCAATTTTCGCAATCGCTATTCCCGTTAAAATCGTTAAAACAGCATCTAATGACGTTAATAGTGTTAATTTTTAACTCGGGGAGTGATTTTTGAACGTCTTTTCCACTTTGATTTTAGTCGCAAAAACCTCTAGTTCTAATGGTTGGTGTGAGTGCTTACTACTCTTAATTTATCTTTTGTTTGGTGTGTTTGTTGATTTGTTTATATCGTGAGATCTTGGTCACTCAGCACATTTGGCGTTAATTTCTGTCGATAAATAAAAACTGCCGTCTTGTTGTGATTGGCTTCGCAATATGAGGTTATTTTGTTCATTATTGACTTGTTAGCGTACGTTTAGACAGAAAAAACCGTTTGTCTTAAGTAAAAACTAACTGCGTATTTAAGTTGTTTTACGTAGCGTATTAATGCTTTGGGAGCGTGTTTAGGTTATGGATTATCGGTATAAAAAAAGCCTGCATGGGCAGGCTTCGAAAAGACGTGAAGGATAGAGCTAGCTGGTTAATAAGTGCTGCAGTTTGTCTCGTAGTCCTTCTATATGGGCTCTCTCAGGACTCTGTTCATTACAGTGCTCTAAGATGTAATCAAGCGAACTGAGTACGGTTCTCCAGCGCGGTGTTTTCGGCAGAGTTTCTGGACGTAAGTACTTATCGAGTGTACGTGTTTGCAATGTACTGCGGTCGAGATAGACTCGCCATAAACCACTTTGTTCAGCAAAGGCAAACTTGGTTTGTCCGGTTACTGATTCCCAGTAATCAAGCGCACTGGTCATGGCATCGACCAGTACTTCGCGCATAACATCTTGTTTCGACTTGTTTTCACCCGAGGCTCTATCGGCAATGCGAGTAAATTCTCCGCCAAGCTCCTTGAGTTCTTGCAACTTGGCTTTATCGCCTTCGAAAGCAAAGCTTGAGAGCGCTTCTATTGCTGTCTCTAAGTTGTTAATCCGAGTTGCGTTTACCCCACCGCCAACGTTGAAGATATACATCGAACTCAGGCCAGCCCCTTCGGGAAGCTTTAATATATCGGCAGAAAGGTGCTGCCTAACATCTTCGACATAGACATCAATGGTTCCACAATAGTGCTCTTGTGTCACATTGAGGAACTTAGGTGCGATGATTTCATCGGCGCTTGAACGTTTGAGTTGCTCAGTTGAGCGTTTAAACAACCGAGATGCGGCTTCGTTGGCAAAGCGGATCCTGTTGTCATCACGCACGCATATTATCGCTTCAGGTGCGGTTTCAAGTTGTTCCAGCAGTCTTCCTTGTGTCTCGAGTAAACTCGCTTCAACCATAGCTCTGTGTTTTAGTTCTTGCTGCAGTTGCTGGTTTTCAATCCGACGTAACTCGGCTTTACTCGCGGTTAAGTGGGCTACGATACGCGCGGCAAGCTCTTGTTTGTTGAATGGTTTAGATAAGTAGTCATTGGCTCCTGCGCTGAAACCACGCACACGATCATCCGTTTGATTCAAGGCTGTCAGCATAATGATCGGCAGCTCGGCATGGTCATAGCTTTGGCGCAGAGTTTCACACACTTGGTAACCACTCATTCCTGGCATCATGATATCCAATAACAACAGCTCAGGCTTCTCTTTGTTGACAGCATCAAGTGCTTCGTGGCCATCTTTAGCGGTACGGACTCGATATCCTTCAAGGCGTAAAAAGCTGTCTAATACGCGAAGATTAACAGGTTCATCATCAACCACAAGTAGCAATGGCCCTTCAGAATTTTCCGGTAGGGTAATTGGGTCTTCCAACTCAACCTCAGCACTGCTCGGCGCTTGGAAGTGGGCGGACTCATAATGGGTTGCTTGCTCAATTTGTTCCGCAGTGGCGATTGGCAGCGTAAAGCTAAAGGTGGTGCCGACCATAGGCTGACTGCTGACATAGAGCGTTCCGTTCATCAATTCAATTAGCTGTCGGCTGATTGACAGACCTAAGCCAGCGCCTTGGCGATAACGGCTAGCGTCATTGCCCGCTTGGATTAAGGGTTCAAAGATATGGTCAAGTTGATCAGCAGGAATACCTTGACCGGTATCGACGACTTGAACTCGAATATTGTCATCCACCACACTGGCGGAGATAACGATTTTACCTTCGCTGGTATATTTGATCGCATTGCCGATCAAATTATAAAGAACCTGCTCTAGGCGCTGAGGGTCAGCGCTCACCCAAACCGGATCATCGGCCACTTGATTGATGATCCGCAGTGGCTTAGAACCAATAAGGTGGGATGACAATTCCAATACCAAACGTGTCGATCCTGCAAGGTCTACGGCACTGGTTTCAATATCGAGGTTTCCGTAGCGCATCTTATGATAATCAAGTAAATCATCGACTAAGGTCGCCAGTCGCTGGCCACTGTTAATGATGATATCGAGCTGATATCTATGCTCTGACGTGATTGGGCCATTAGCTCCAGATGCCAAGGCCTCGGCAATCCCTACCATGCCATGCAAAGGCGTACGCAGCTCGTGAGAAGTGGTGGCTAAGAACTCATCTTTTAGCTTGTTCGCCAACTGCAACTCGTCATTCTGTTTTTGGATCAGGGTTAGGTTACTTTCGAGCTCTTCATTTTGCTGTTTTATCAGCTGTATTTTTTCTCGGATCGAGCGCTGCATACGCTCAAAACTGATGGCGAGTCGGCCGATTTCATCTTTCCGTTGGGTATGATTCATATCGGCATCAAGATCGCCAGCCGAGACTTTTTCCGCAGCCCAAGTCAGTTGCAACAGTGGCGAAGTGATAAAGTTTGATAAGTAGTGCGAAGCCATGACCACCAACAGAATAGCGGTGAGCATTGCGACGATAAACAACGTCTCCAACTGATGGACACGGGCAAAAGCAACATCCTCTGGCACTTCGACCACAATCGCCCAGTCAATGCCTTTGAATGAAATAGGGCTGTATGCCGCGATGGTCGCTTCGTTTTCTGTATTGTTATAGGTGCCAACGTCTGTGAGTCCTGCTAGCGCAAGATCAATTACTTGGTGGCTTTTCTTTATTTCATCCTGTTGATATGCCAGTGTTCTCGATTGATGATCCGCCCCAACAAGCAGGGTTTTCATTGAGCTAAGGTTGTTACTATCGGCAACCAATTTGGTGATGCCGTTATTGGGTAACCTAAACATGGCATAACTGTGCAAGTAGCCTTGTTGAATAATAGGGGCGCCAAGCCATGCGACTGTTTTGTTTTGTTCGGCTGAAAAATCGGAAATAATAAGTGGCGTATAGTCTTCATTGGTTTTCCGTTTACTGGTTACCATTTCCTTCAACTTGGCAAAGGTTTGACCTAAGTTGGCGTCTTTATATTTTCCCGTTAATAGGTTGGTGCCGTAGTTGTCATGTTTGTAGATCGAATAGGTGACATTGCCTTCTCTGTCGACAAGCAGAATGTCATCAAAATCAGAGCGCTTTAGCAATTCTAAATAGGCCCAGTGGTAGCGTTTGTGCAGTAGGCGATAACGCTCAGTACCGCTGTAAATGCTCGACTGAGGGAGTATCGAGGTCTTAATTTGATTACCAGAACCCTGAATATAACGCCGCTGTGCGTATTCACGAGCTTGGTCGATGTCTAAGCCCAAGCTTCTGAACGCATTAACCAAGCCATAGAACCTACCGCCACTGGCATAAGCGAGTTCTGAGCGAACAAAACCCATCACCTCAGACTCTTTTGCATATAAGTAGTCAATCACTTGTTGGCGTTTGCTGTCGCGGACTGAAGTTAGGTGCGAAGTACTCTGTTCCTGAAGATCTTGAGTATGGGACTGTAAGAAAAAGATCGCGATGACCGTCAAAGGAGTAATACTCAGCACTAAAAATGCCAGCATTAGGGTACTCTGAAGGCGTTTAAACTTCTGTTTTCGATAAAATCTAAACATAGCTTGAGTAAAACTTCCGTGGGGATATGGCTTAGTGAGGTGGGGAGCCCCTCTAAGCGAGATAAAAGATGGTGTTCTTAAAATGACAAAATTAACGAGTTTTTTTACTTTGACAAGTAAGTTGCAGGGAAAGCGTGGAGAGTAGCGCAAATTTGTGGGTTTTAGTCAGCAATGACGCCCAACCTTAGGGATTTGTTGGGCGGTAAACTCAAGCTTTCGCGTGATAGATAGCGAATTTATTGGTCTTATTTAGCGTCTCACAATTACTGTAGGCTTGCTCAATAATTGGTGGGTATTTTAAGAAGCTATTGGCAACGATATAAAGCTGGCCATTTTTGGCACTCTGTTTAGGGCCTTGGGCAAGAAGTGTTTCCGTCGCGCTATAACTGGTATCGAGTCCAGAATGGAAGGGAGGATTGCTGACAATAAAGTCATAATCGTCGCGGGTATCTGAATAGATGTCGGACGCAAAGACTCGCCCGGTTAAACCGTTGGCGGCAAGCGTCGCCTTACTCGATTCTACGGCTAAAGCGCTGATATCACACATCTCTAGTTCAATCTCTGGATTTAACAGCGCCATCACGCTGCCGATCACCCCGGCACCACAGCCAAAATCGAGAACTTTGCCTTTCAGTTTCGGTAAGGTGTCGAGCAGCAATTTACTGCCAATATCAAATTCACCATGACTGAATACGCCGGGCAAGCTTTTGATAGTTAGTGAGGAGTGCTGGTATTCAACCTGATAGCTTTTAAACCAGTCCTGAATATCAAATGGAGCCGGAGCCTGCGTACATTGCCCCCAATAAAATGAGCAACGACGCGCTGAATCATACTTAGTAATTAAACCGTAAGCCTTAAACATCTTCTCAATGCTTTTTACGCCTGAACGGTTTTCGCCGACAACAACAATTTCTGTATTTGCGCCCAGCTTCGCCATCAGCATCGCCAGTAGATACTCTGCTTCGG
This sequence comes from Vibrio galatheae, assembly GCF_000967545.1. GTDB lineage: Bacteria > Pseudomonadota > Gammaproteobacteria > Enterobacterales > Vibrionaceae > Vibrio > Vibrio galatheae. The sequence goes on from NZ_JXXV01000014.1 coordinate 144,722, forward strand.
CTTTTGCTTTTGGCCAGTAGAGCAACACCATGTCTGCTTGAGTCTGCTCGCTAAATTCAGCGCCAAATAGACTGGATATTTGTTGGTAGTCTCGCAACTGGCGGTGGTAGCCATAGTTAGTGGTAAACACTGTTACAGAAAGGCAGTGCTTGGCTAATTCGACAGGAAACAGGTCTTCTGCCTCACCGGCGACCAATACATGTTTACCTTCAAAATAGGCCAATTGTCTTTGAGCAATTTGACTGGGAGCAATATAAGCAGACATAGCAAACTCATTGGGAAAAATAAGGGAGGGATTTTCGCACAATCCTCCCTTGTCTTGAAGTAGTAATCAGGCGCTATTGGTAATACTAGCTGCGATTTTGCCGATCAAGGAATTCCTTAAACTCTTCATCATAAATATTAAACAGCACCATGGTGACGGCGAAAATGATTGGGCCATATATCAGACCAATCAAGCCAAATAACTGTAGACCACCTAGTAAAGAGAAGAAAATCATTAAGGTGTTCATTCCTGCGCTGCCTTGCATCAAAAGCGGACGAAGCAAGTTATCAATAGAGCCGACGACGACGATGCTCCAAACCGTAAGGAAAATGGCCCAGCTCGTGTCACCAATCAAGAACAGATAAATGGCGGCAGGGATCCAAATTAGCGCGGTTCCCACCACGGGGATAAATGACGCAAACCCCATCATGGTGCCCCAAAAAAGACCTGGGAATCCAGCCAACCACATGCCGATGCCCCCCGCGAAGCCTTGTGCAATAGCGGTAAGAAATGAGCCCATCACTGCCGATTTGGCTACTTGCTCAACTTCATCTAGCAGTTTGTCTTCTTGACTGCGAGAGAGCGGTAAAATATGGCGAATAGCGCTAATTAGTTTGTCGTGGTCACGGAGTAAAAAGAACAGCACGAACAGCATCAGAAAGAAATCCATTAAGAAACTTGTCGCGTCGCCAAGAATTTTGGCACTAATACCGACTAGATTGCTACCAAATGAGGTGGCGAATTGGGCGACTTTCTGCGCGATTTCTTGTGGACTAATCGTATCGAATGGCAGGTAGTTGTTGATTAGCGAGAGTCCATTGACCACCCAAGGGTGAGAGAAAATGGTTTGAATGCCGCCTTGTGTCACCCACTGGTAGACATTTTGCGAAAAGGTTGAGCCTTGTTGGACTATAGCAGCAAAGACAAACAGTAACGGAAACACAATAATGAAGGTCAGTACCACACAAGAGAGCAAGGAGGCTAAGTTGGCGTGCTTTGGCATCCGTTTCTCTATCCATTCATGGATCGGGAACATCAATAGTGAAATGATAAATGCCATCACAATTGAGTTGATATAAGGTTCGACCAAAAGAAAACAGGCCAACCCAGCAGCAAGTAGGGCAACAATCAATACTCGATGACTGGAAGTTAATTTGACTTTATCTGACACAATAGTTGTCCAAAAATTTTAGGTCGTATGAGTATAATGGCGCTAATTACTTGAGTGTTCAACGCAAAATCAAAATCTTATCAGTAGAGGAGATAAAATGGGCTGCTGTGAAAAAGATAAATGTACCCTTGATACAAATAAGCGCAGACACAACATACCTTGGTTTTACTTGATCTTGGCTGGATTGGTCATTTTGGTCGCGGCTAACTGGCAATAATAAAGAGAAAGGCTGCACTAGGCAGCCTTGATCACGAACGGCATTTTTCGTTAGTGTTATTTACGCTTCTTCGGCAAGAATCGCAAAGCAACGATCCGCTGCTTCTAGCGTCGCTTCAATCTCTTTACTGCCGTGAGCTAGTGATGTAAAGCTTGCTTCAAACGCAGACGGTGCAAGGTAAACTCCGTGCTGTAGCATCAGGTGGAAGAAGCGTTTGAATCGCTCGATATCACATTTAGTCACGTCTTCGTAGCGAGTAATGCTTTCTTGGTCGGTAAAGAAGAAACCAAACATACCGCCCACTTGGTTGACCACTAATGGAATACCGTGGCTGTCAGCCAGTGTTTTGAAACCGTCTGCTAGTTGCTTAGTTGTAGACGCTAGGCGTTTTTCATTGCCTTCTTCTTTTAACAGGTTCAAACAGGCATAACCGGCTGCCATTGCCACTGGGTTACCCGATAGCGTTCCCGCTTGGTAAACTGGTCCAGTTGGTGCAATGTGCTGCATCACTTCTTTGCGTCCACCAAATGCGCCTACTGGCATGCCGCCGCCAATCACTTTGCCCAGCGTAGTGAGATCGGGTTTGATGTTGTAGTAAGCCTGTGCGCCGCCAAGCGCGACACGGAAACCTGTCATCACTTCATCAAAGATCAGTAGCGCGCCTTCTTCATCACAGATTTGACGCAAACCTTCGTGGAACCCTTCAACCGGTGGAATGCAGTTCATGTTGCCCGCGACTGGCTCAACGATGATACACGCAATTTCGCCTTTGTTCGCTGCAAATAGCTCACGTACGGATTCTAAATCGTTAAACGTCGCGGTTAGTGTGTGCTTGGCGAAGTCCGCTGGAACGCCTGGCGAACTTGGTTGACCCAATGTTAGTGCACCGGATCCCGCTTTAACCAACAGGCTATCGGCATGGCCGTGGTAACAACCTTCAAATTTGATGATTTTATCGCGCCCTGTGTAACCGCGAGCGAGACGAATTGCACTCATGGTTGCTTCAGTCCCTGAGCTTACCATGCGAATCTGTTCCATCGATGGCACGAGTTCTGACACCAATTCTGCCATGGCGATTTCCATTTCTGTTGGCGCGCCGAAGCTTAAGCCACGTTGTGCAGCATCAATTACCGCTTCTCGAATCACAGCGTGGTTGTGGCCTAAGATCATTGGGCCCCATGAACCTACGTAATCAATGTAAGCTTTACCGTCAGCATCAAAAATCAATGGGCCGTCGGCACGTTCTACAAAGATCGGAGCGCCGCCAACTCCGTTAAAAGCACGTACTGGAGAGTTAACACCGCCAGGAATGGTCTGTTGTGCTTTTTGAAATAGATCTGCTGATTTGGTCATGGGATATCCTCTTTTGATTGCTCGGACCAATTTGGCAGGCATTGTACCTGTCGAGTCCATTTCAATAAAACGCTTTACGCCACATTCTGAATACTTTGCCAGCAGATAGACCACAAATTGTGTAAAAAATGGTTCCACATGTGGTGAATACTTGAACGCTTCACTCAGGTATTAGATAATCGCGCTAATATTAAAAGATAAAGTTCCAAATGGTGAAGACCGTGTGGATGAAGAAGACTGAGAGAGGTCATCGTGAGCGAAGTAAATATCCCTTTAACATTTTCAGATGCTGCGGCCCAGCGAGTTGGTGCTTTAATTGCTGAAGAAGAAAACCCAAATTTAAAGCTCCGTGTCTACATCACGGGGGGCGGCTGTAGTGGTTTCCAATACGGCTTTACTTTCGACGAAAGCGTCAATGATGGCGATACGACCATTGTCAACAGTGGTGTGACGCTTGTCGTTGACCCAATGAGTTTGCAGTACCTAGTCGGCGGTCAAGTGGATTACACGGAAGGCCTTGAAGGTTCGCGTTTCTTTGTTAACAACCCGAACGCAACGACGACCTGCGGTTGTGGCGCTTCATTCAGTGTTTAAGCGTTAACGATTTCTAATAAGGCTGCATTTTTGCAGCCTTTTTTTTATCTGAGCGATTCCAGAAACTGAGACCTACCCTAAAATACTGTCCAAGTGTATTTTATTTTTGACTGGTTAATTTATATCCTCAATGATACGTCTTACTGATTGACAGTTGGCGCTATATCTACAGTGAACTTATTGACCATCAAATAGGTTAAAAAGTAGGTCAACTGAGTGCGATATATAATTACTAAGGATAGTTATGGCTAGTTTCTCCCCGTTGCGCTTTATCGCGACTCGACCTTACCTTGTTTCTCTTTTTTTAGTCACTTTACTTACGTTTTGGCTTGGGATTGGCATGCTCAATGCTGAAGACACACCACCACCGCACAGTGAACAGGAAATCCCGCTAGCAAAGGTGGCTTTTACCTCGTTCGTCGCTCATTCAACCCATAAAACGATTGAGCTGTATGGGCGTACGGCACCCAATAAGCAAGCTAAATTAGGTGCTGAAATTGCAGGCAAAATTATTCAACTCAAGGTGGCGAAAGGTGACAAGGTCAAGCAAGGCCAAGTCATTGCACTGATTGATAAAGGTGACCTAGAAATTCAACTTGAGCGCGCGCAAGCCTTGCTAAAAGTGAAACAAAAAGAGTTTACCGCAGCCAAGGCACTTCAGAGCAAAGGCTTACAAGGCGAAGTGGCATTTACCAATGCACAAGCGGGATTGGTTGAAGCAAAAGCGATGGTCAGCAACGCTCGAATTGCGCTAAGAAATACCTCTGTCAGCGCACCTTTTGCTGGGATTGTCGATCACTTGTTCATTGAGCAGGGCGACTTTGTTGGGATCGGAGACCCTGTCGCGAGTTTACTTGATCTGAGCAAAGTCGTGATTGAAGCAGATGTCAGCGAGCGTCATATTCAAGATCTTGTTTTAGGACAGCAGGCCAGTGTGCGCTTCATCAACGGACAGCAAGCTGAAGGTATTGTTCGGTACATATCTCGTGTTTCCTCGACAGCAACCAATACTTTTCCTATCGAAATTGAATTGCCCAATCCTGAGCAAAAAATCTCGGCGGGGATCAGTACCGAAGTGTCATTGAACCTCAAAGATCAATTGGCCGTTAAAGTGACGCCGGCAATGTTAGCGCTCGACGAAGCTGGAAATTTGGGCGTTAAAACTCTAGTCAAAGATCGGATTAAGTTTGTACCGATCCATCTGGTCAAAGCAGAGCAAGACGGGGTATGGCTGACGGGATTGGGGGAACAGGTCGATATCGTGACGACAGGTCAGGGGTTTGTCCGTGATGGTGATCAAGTGATTGCTGTTGAGCAGCAAAACTAGGAGGCGGCATTATGTTTGCGTTGATTGATGCGGCACTCTCTCGTACTCGTACCATGATGGTATTGCTGGTATTTATCTTGGTTGCTGGGGTAGGCACTTACCTAACGATACCTAAAGAATCGAGTCCGGATATTACCATTCCGATTATCTATGTTTCGGTTGGGCATCAGGGGATTTCTCCGTCCGACGCTGAGCGATTGCTGGTGCGTCCGATAGAGCAAGAGCTGAGATCGATAGAAGGAGTCAAGGAGATGACTTCTACCGCTTCTGAAGGTCATGCCTCGGTGATGCTCGAGTTCAGTGTTGGTGTTGATCTGAACAAAGCGATGGCAGATGTACGTGAAGCCGTCGATCTCGCCAAACCTAAATTGCCGAGTGACAGCGACGAACCAACGGTTAATGAGGTGACGTTTGCTTCGGAAGAGCCAGCGCTGTCTATCGTTCTCTATGGTACGGTGCCAGAGCGTACGATTGTTCATATTGCGCGTCAGTTGAGAGATAAGCTTGAAAGCTATCGTCAGATATTGGAAGTGGACATTGCCGGGGATCGCGAAGACATTGTTGAGATCATCGTAGATCCGCTATTGATGGAGAGCTACGGCCTAGATCAAGGTGATATCTACAACTTGATCGCACTCAACAACAAAGTCGTGGCGGCAGGTTTTGTCGACACCGGCTATGGCCGATTTTCTGTTAAAGTGCCGTCAGTATTTGATTCGCTTAAAGATGTTCTTGAATTACCCGTAAAAGTAGACGGTAAACAAGTGATTACATTTGGTGATGTTGCCACGGTTAGACGTGCATTTCGTGACCCAGAAAGCTATGCCAGATTGGATGGTAAAGCCGCTGTCGTCCTCGATGTGAAAAAACGTGCAGGGGAAAATATCATTGAAACGGTCGCACTGATTAAAGCGGTGTTGGCTGAAGCGCAACAACGTCCGGATTGGCCAAACAACTTGCTTATCAAGTACACGTGGGATCAATCTAAAGACGTTAAAATTATGCTTAACGATCTGCAAAATAACATTTTGTCTGCGATCATTTTGGTGGTTATCGTTATTATCGCGATCTTAGGGGTACGCACTGCGTTTTTAGTCGGTGTGTCTATTCCCGGCTCTTTCCTGACAGGCCTTCTGGTCCTGTCTGTGTTTGGATTAACGGTCAACATCGTGGTGTTGTTCTCGCTAATTATGGCTGTGGGCATGTTGGTTGATGGCGCAATCGTTGTGACTGAGTTTGCTGATCGGCGCATGCAAGAGGGAACGCCGAGACGTGAGGCGTATCGTGATGCGGCAAAACGTATGGCGTGGCCAATTACTGCGTCAACGGCGACCACATTGGCCGCCTTTGCGCCATTACTGTTCTGGCCTGACGTTACTGGTGAGTTTATGAAGTACTTGCCACTGACGCTCATCGCCACTTTGTCCGCTTCGTTGGCGATGGCATTGTTGCTGGTTCCGGTACTGGGCAGTTTGGTTGGTAGACCTCAGAATGTGACCAAGGCGCAGCGTGCCAAGATGGTCGCGCTTCATGATGGCGATTTTGCAAAGGCGACGGGTATCACCAAGCTCTATTATCACACGCTTGATATCGCTATTCGCCATCCATTAAAAATACTGTTGAGTGCTATTTTACTGTCTGTTGGTGTTGGTTTTACTTATGCCAAAGCAGGGCTGGGGGCGGAATTTTTCCCTGAGGTTGATCCCCCTTTCTTTACGGTCAAAGTGCGTTCATATGGCGATCTGTCACTGGATGAAAAAGATGTCATCATGCGCGACATTGAAGCTGTGATGATCGGCCGCGATGAATTTGAAAGTGTGTACACTAAAACCGGTGGTGATGACGAGATCGGCCAGATTCAGATCACGCCCGTCGATTGGCAATATCGTCGCAGCGTCAAAGCGATTATCGAAGAGCTCAAACAACAAACGGATCATTATGCTGGAGTCGAGATAGAGTATAAATTTCCAGATGCAGGGCCGCCGGTTGAGCACGACTTAGTGATCGAATTGTCAGCGCGCATTCCGGATGAATTGGATGGTGCTGCCAAGTTAGTTAGGCAATGGGCTGATAACTATCCGGCATTTACCAACCTCAGCGATACCTCAAGTAAAGATGGCATAGATTGGCAAATCGATATTCGTCGTGATGACGCTTCGCGTTTTGCCGCCGATGCAACCTTGGTGGGCAATACCGTCCAGTTTGTTACTAACGGATTAAAAATCGGTGATTACTTACCTGATGATGCGACGGAAGAGGTCGACATTCTGGTGCGTTACCCAGCAGATAAGCGTGATATCGGCCGGTTTGATCAGTTGCGGGTTAAAACGCCTGCAGGACTGGTGCCTATTACCAACTTTGCCACCATTGTCCCGGAGCACAAGCAAGACACGATTCGTCGTATTGATGGTCATAGGGTGACCAATATTATGGCGGATATGAAAGAGGGGTATAACCTCGCGTTAGAGTTGCCCAACATTGAGCAAGCTGTCTCACAACTCAACCTGCCTTCGAGTGTTGAGTTTAAAATTCGTGGTCAGAATGAAGAGCAAGAAAACTCCTCTGCATTTCTAAAAAATGCATTCTTGGTTGCTCTGGTGGTTATGGCGTTAATTTTGATTACCCAGTTCAACAGCTTCTACCAAGCGTTTTTGATCTTAAGTGCTGTGCTGTTTTCCACGGTCGGAGTTTTTGTGGGCCTACTGGTGTTCCAAAAACCGTTTGGCATCATTATGTCTGGTATCGGCGTGATTGCGTTAGCGGGCATCGTGGTCAACAACAATATTGTCTTGATTGATACCTATAACCAGCTTCGTCAGCGAGGTCTGGATAAACGTGAGGCGATACTACGAACCGGTGTGCAACGTTTACGACCAGTTATGTTGACCACAGTGACGACGATTTTAGGCTTACTGCCGATGGTGTTAGAGATGAACGTTGACCTGATTAACCAAAAAATTGAGTTTGGTGCACCAAGTACTCAGTGGTGGTCGCAATTGGCAACGGCCGTTGCAGGCGGTTTAGCTTTCGCAACTGTGTTGACCTTGGTTCTGACACCTTGCTTATTGATGCTGGGTCGCGAACACAAGTTAGAGCAGCAAGCCAAGCAAGTGATGGCGGGTGACTAAATTTATTGGTGAGACGCTATAATTCAAGACCCGCATGATGCGGGTCTTTATGTTTATGGTGTCGCGAGCAATTCACCGTAGCGCTCTAGCTTGGCTAGCCTGAGTTTTGCGTTGGCGATATAGGTGGTTTTTGCGCCACCCGTTAATGATTTTGACTGGGGTAGCTTCACCGTTCTTGGGTTTTTATGCACACCATTGACTAGGAACTCATAATGGAGGTGAGGGCCAGTTACGCGACCAGTACCACCAAGGGTTCCGACAGTTTGGCCTTGTTTGACTCTCTGCCCAGTTTTAACTTTGCGGCGTTGTAAGTGAAGGTACTTGGTGATGTATGTGTTGCTGTGCTTGATAAACACGTAGTTACCATTGTACTGGTTATAGCTAGATTTAATCACGGTACCATCACCTGCAGCCCAAATCGGTGTTCCGACTGGTGCGGCGTAGTCTGTACCTCGGTGGGCACGAACTTTACCCGTCACTGGGTGGCGACGTGACGGGTTAAAATTAGAGCTTACGCGACGGAAATCCAGCGGGGAACGGAGGAAGGCTTTTTTCATCGCACGTCCATTCTCATCGTAATAGTTGCCTGTTTTGTCGTCGAGAATTGCTTTGAACGTATCGCCTTGGTTTTCAAAAATCGCGGCAATGATTTTGTCTCGACCAACCACTTCACCTTCAACCACTTTCTCTTGATAGAGGATTTTAAACTTGTCGCCACTACGAATATCTAACGCAAAGTCGATATCCCAACCAAAAATACCCGCCAATTCCATGATTTGATTTGGCGTTAAGCCTGCGTTTACGCCCGCATTCCAGAAGTTCGAGCTAATATCTGCTTCGGCATAGTTATATTGATAGTGAAGCTCTTTCTTATCAATGGATGAGGTATAGCCACTCTCTGATTTGGTAATTAGAAAGGTTTCGTACGGATTGATGACGCGCTGCAGCTGAATTAACTGGTTATTTTCGTCAAATCCCAGTTGGAATGAGTCTCCTGGACGTACGCGGGTTAACTGATTTTCAATGTCTTTGCTGGTGGACGTGAGTTGATAGAGCAAGCGTGAAGATAGGCCAGCGCGTTGAAAGAGCAGCGCCATACTGTCGCCAGAACCAATGGTGTGTTTCTCCCAACGTAGGAAATTTTGTACTGGGGTAGATTCTTGAGACAGCAGCGAATCGAGGTCAATGGATAGGGGGTAGGCTTTCCCTATTTGATAATTGCTCTCCTCTTGACGGAGATCTTTAGGCGCAGGCAGAAACAATACAACGACGATCAATGCGCTAAATAAGGCGATTAGAGCTCGGTGAACCCAAGGTAGTCGAGCGAAAAGAGACAACATCTTATGTCCGTTTTAAAAAATTCAGTAAAAAAGCTTAGCTGTTTAGTCTAACTGGTTTCAAAATGCATCGCTATTCAAGTAAGATGTTCAGCTATTATATTTTTGCCAAATCTGTGGGAGTGAACAAGAATGGCGAGTATTGAAGCGGCACTAGCTGAGATTAAGCGCGGTGTTGATGAATTAATTCCAGAAGAAGAACTGATTGCTAAATTGAAAGAGGGACGCCCTCTGCGCATCAAACTTGGTGCCGATCCAACAGCACCAGATATTCACTTAGGCCATACCGTTATTTTGAACAAGTTACGCGCGTTCCAAGAGCTTGGTCATGATGTCACTTTCCTCATTGGTGACTTCACTGGCATGGTTGGTGATCCTACTGGTAAGAATACAACTCGTCCACCTCTAACTCGTGAAGACGTACTGCGTAACGCAGAGACGTATAAAGAGCAAGTGTTTAAGATTCTTGATCCAGCAAAAACTAAGATTCAATTCAACTCAGAGTGGTTATCTGAGCTAGGTGCAGAGGGTATGATCCGTCTTGCTGCCAACCAAACAGTTGCTCGTATGCTCGAACGTGACGATTTCAAGAAGCGCTACACTGGAGGTCAACCTATTGCTATTCATGAGTTTATGTATCCACTCCTACAAGGTTATGACTCAGTAGCAATGGAAACGGACGTTGAGCTTGGCGGTACTGACCAGAAGTTTAACTTGCTGATGGGGCGTGAGCTGCAAAAGGCACACGGTCAAAAACCACAAGTTGTATTGACCATGCCTCTGCTTGTTGGCCTTGATGGCGAGAAGAAGATGTCTAAATCAGCTCACAACTACATAGGTATCAGCGAAGCGCCGAGCGAAATGTTCGGTAAAATCATGTCGATCTCTGATGACCTGATGTGGAGCTACTACGAGTTGTTGTCTTTCCGTCCACTTGATGAAGTTGCTGAGCTAAAAGCGGGTGTTGAGGCAGGTAAAAACCCACGTGATGTTAAAGTCGCTCTGGCTAAAGAGATCATTGCGCGCTTCCACTCTGAGGCCGATGCTGATGCTGCCGAGCAAGAGTTTGTTAACCGTTTTGCTAAGAATCAAATTCCAGATGAAATGCCAGAATTTCATTTCGATGCAGGCTTGCCTGTGAGCAACCTGCTAAAAGAAGCGGCCCTGTGTGCGTCTACCTCAGAAGCGATGCGTATGGTTAAGCAAGGCGCAGCTAAGATTGATGGTGAGAAAGTGGCTGACTCTAAATTCGCACCACAAGCAGGCACTTACGTATTCCAAGTCGGCAAACGTAAATTTGCTCGTATCACGATCAAGTAACCGCCCAATCGTTGATGAAAGCGCCTTCTGGGCGCTTTTTTGTTTCTAAATTACTTGCTAGGTATTGCCTGACTGAAATCGACAATATCTTTATAGAACAGAGTTTCGAAGCGAGTAATAGGGGCGGTGGTTGGTTGATCATCGCTCTTTACTTTTACTGGGTGATAATCGGCGACAAACTGTACAAACAAAGTACTTGGCTGGCCTGAGTTATCTAAGCCAAAACCTGCCATATTATAACTGCCGTACACTGAACCACTTTTCGCGATCAGTTTTCCTTTAACGGGATTGTTTCTCATGCTACGGCGATATTTTAATGTGCCATCAGTTCCTGCTGTTGGCATCAAGGCAATTAACCCCAGCTGTTGGTCGTGTCGCCAAATATAACGTAAGACTGCGGCCATATTTTGGCTACTAAAACGGTTGTTGCGTGATAAACCTGAGCCATCAGCCATTGGCATATGTTCGATATCGATACCTGTGTGGCTAAACAAGATTTGTTTGATTGCTTTAACCCCATTGGCAAAGCTTCCTGGTTGAATAAAGAATTTCGCACCAAGAGTTTTGGTTAGGTTGTCTGCAATGAGGTTGTCAGACTTGGTGAGCATGGTTTTAAGTAATTGGGGTAAATTTTCCGAATGGTGGGTCGCGACGACAACGCCAGATGTTGTAGGTGAACCAAGCTTAATCGTACCCGTTAAGGTAATATTTAATTGGCTTAGCAGGGTATGAATGATCCGCTGAGTGTATAACGCTGGATCTTGTACTGCGAACTTCAGGGGCAACGGCTGAGTGCGGTGTTGTAAGCAGCCTTGGAGTTGATAGTGGTTGTCTGGAGAAGAGAGTAGCTCCAAATCGCATTGAGTACTTTCTTGCTCAATGTCAGAGACTGAGTTTGCTGTAGTTGTCACATAAATGGGCTGATGCTCAGGCACATAAACTCGGGTCTTACCATTGTCTTGAGTGTAAATGGACGCCTGAACACAGTTACCGTCTAACGAAATGGCGCTTGCTGGGGCGCTATAACACACACCCAGTATATCCCATGGCCAGCCGACAGCTCGGTCATAACCGGTAAAAGCGCTGTTATCGAGCCAGATATCTCCGTTGATTTTTGTCGTGCCTGTTTTATGTAGTTCACTCAGGAGTTGTTTGAGATCTTGTGTGGTCAATGTCGGGTCGCCACTAAAACGCACGATAACATCGTCCCCTGATTTTTCTAATTTAGTTTCAAAGTTAAACTCGTCACCTAACTCTAGTTTGGCAGCGAGTGCGGTCACTAGCTTTAAGGTGCTGGCGGGTGGAAACAATTGGTTCTGATTGTTGGATTGCTCTAAATTCGATTGGCTTTTGAGGGCCTCAATCTTAATCGCAGCGCGGCTGCCGAGTGGTAATTCATCAATCGGGGTATAGGCCAATGCCAATGTTGGAAAGACGATGAGTAAAGAGAATAGTTTCAAATGGTTGAACATAGACAGTCCGATGCACGCGCTGAGAGAAAACGTTCACCAGTATAGATAGCTCGTTCAAGGAGGGCTAGCGTAAAACGCCAAGTGGCTTGATAATTGACATAAAAAGGTCTGGCAGGAGCCAGACCTTATCAAAGTTGCTTCTATTAGGAGTTGTTAACAACCAATTAGAAAGTGTATTTTACGCCGACACGTACAGTGTCTTCGTCACCGCTGAAGTCAGCTGCTGTTGCAAGGTTATTTGTATCAATATTGTTGATTAGGTACGCAACGTAGGCATTGATGTTTTTATTAAACGCGTAATCGCCTGAGATTTCGAAGAAGTCACTCTTGTCTTTAGATTGGCCGCTTTCGTCAATTTCAGTTTTTTGGTAAGCACCCATGACAGTGAAGCCGTTGCCAAAGCCGTAGGTTACTGCTAATTCAACACCGTTGAAGTCAGAATTAGTCTTGTCATCGATTTCGCCAGTTGTGTAAGTACCAGCAACATATAGCGAATCTAGAGTGTAGTTAATACCGGCGATAGCCGCGCTACCAGTACCTTCATTCACACCATCACCGTTGTCACCTGCAGAGTAACCTAGACCGAAGCCTAGACCCATAGGTAAGGTGTAGATCGCAGAAACGCCGTAGCCATCTGTATCTTTCTCTTCGCCTGCAAGGTAACTTGCTTTGAACGTTAGGCCGTCAACAAACTCACCTGTGTATAGGATCGTGTTGTTGATCTGCTCGTTACCCGCACTAATGAAGGTTTTTTGCGCACCAGTAAAGGTTGTAACGTCAGACATTTGTGAGATTTGTACAGCAGCCGTATCTTGGCGACCAAAAGAAATAGCGCCAAAGTTACCTTTAAAACCAGCAAATAGGTAACGTTGTTTAAAGTCAGTATTCTGATCACCAGCTTCTGTTGAAGAGTTAACACCTTGCTCTGCTTCGTAGAAGCCGAAGCCACTTAGGCTATCTGTGATCTCAGTACTACCGCCAACATTTAAACGGAAACGGCTCTTATTGCTCATCGTGCCGTCGATTTTTTCACCGCTGTCTGTACCATTGAAGTCGCCACGGAACTCAGCACGACCACCTACGTTTAGTTCAGTACCGTCTTGCTTGTATACGTTGGCGGCGTTTGCGCCAGAAGCCACTGCTGTAGCTGCCACTGCTAAAGCGATTAGAGTCTTATTCATTTTATTATTCCTAATTTACTGTCCATAAATAGTCAGGTTGTGAGGAGTGTCTCCTCACTGGAGAGAATCCTCAGAGCATTGGCATATTAGCCCTAATGCATAGTTAAGGATTATAGCAAATGCTTGAACTATAAGGGTTAGGCCGCTCTGAACAGGTCAAATAGGTTTTACCCTAAAGTTCCGTGATGAGTTAGTAAAATGATATAAATCAAATCTATGAACAGCGTTTTATTGTATGTGAAAAATATCAACTATTTGTTTTTTAAAGACTAACTATTGCTGTTGATAGAGTGGGTGATATAAGAATATTTACTTTTTTTTAGATTTGGTGTGTCTAAAATGGGAATGAAGTTAAAAATTAACGTATGTTTATCAGTTGCTTGAATGTTATTTTTGTGAAATGGATCACGCAATGTGAATTAGAGTGATTTAGACGCCAAGTTTGTTTACACTAGAAGAAATCGATTAGTAACGGTAACTACCTAATCCTCTGGATTGGGTAGTTTTGTTTTGTCCAAAGATTACTTTGGAATGAGGTATACAATGGAAAAAGTCCCAATGACACTGCGTGGCGAGAAAAAGCTACGTGAAGAACTCGAAAGACTATTAAAGCTTCGCCCACAGATCTCTGAAGCAATTGCAGAAGCTCGTGAGTTGGGTGATTTAAAAGAAAACGCGGAATACCATGCTGCTCGTGAAGAACAAGGTATTTGTGAAGCGCAAATTCGTGATATCGAATACAAGTTATCTGTCGCTCAAGTTATCGACGTGACAAAAATGGACAACACTGGAAAAGTGATTTTCGGTTCAACGGTAACCTTGATTGATTGCGACACTGAAGAAGAAAAAACGTATCAGATTGTAGGTGATGACGAAGCCGACATTAAAGCAGGGCGTATTTCTGTTAGTTCGCCAATTGCACGTGGTTTGATTGGTAAAATGGAAGGCGATGAAGTCGTTATTTCTACACCTGGCGGAGATCGTGACTTCGAAATTGACAGCGTAGAGTACATCTAAACGGTTGTTCAAAGTCGAGATATCAAAAAGGTCGCTTGCGCGACCTTTTTTCATGCTCTGGCAATATAACTACTTGCGCGGCAACTCGATTTTACGCTCTTCCGATTGGCGGAATAGGACTAAGGTCTTACCGATTACTTGTACTTTTTCTGCGCGAGTTTCACGTACAATAGCTTCAATAATCAGGTTCTTAGTCTCGCGATCTTCTGACGCGACTTTGATTTTAATTAGCTCATGGTGATCAAGAGCAATTTCAATTTCCGCTAGAACAGCTTCAGTAAGTCCATTTGCGCCCATAAGCACAACAGGTTTTAGACTGTGCGCTAGGCCTTTTAGATGCTGCTTTTGTTTGGTGCTTAGGTTCATTACGCGGCCAATTTTCTTTAGTATAAGGGTTGAAAAATACCATTTTAACGCCATCTAACCCTGAAGACTATAATTTATTGGGTTAGTTGTTCCCTCTATCTATTAGGTAACAAATGAGTAAACAAAAGCATTCTGCTAGCTCTGGTCGCTGGTTGAAAGAACATTTTGATGATAAATACGCCAATGAAGCACGTAAAAAGGGCTATCGTTCGCGAGCTTATTTCAAAATGGAAGAGATCCAAACCAAGGATAAGCTACTAAAACCTGGTATGACTGTAGTCGATTTGGGGGCAGCTCCCGGAGGTTGGTCTCAATATGCTGCTAAGATAGTAGGTGAGGATGGGCAAATTATTGCTTGTGATCTATTGCCTATGGATCCAATTGCTGGTGTAAGTTTCCTGCAAGGTGACTTTCGTGAAGATGCTGTACTAGACGCATTGCTTGAACGTATCCAACCTTCGATGGTGGATGTCGTAATGTCGGACATGGCGCCAAATATTGCCGGCAACAATTCAGTTGACCAACCTCGCGCTATGTATTTAGTTGAACTGGCTTTAGATATGTGTCGACAAGTTCTAGCCCCTAATGGTAGCTTTGTTGTGAAAGTTTTCCAGGGGGAAGGTTTTGACCAGTTTGTCAAAGATGTTCGAGACGCATTTAAAGTCGTCAAAGTAAGAAAACCTGACTCATCGCGAGCTCGCTCACGGGAAGTCTTTGTTGTAGCCACTGGTTACAAAGGTTAACCATTTGCCCCTGATGGGTAAGTTAACACTATAGCTACAGGTTATAAACTGTAGTACCCTACCTTTAATTACAATTAGTTATCGAGAGGCTGACACCTTGAGTGACATGGCAAAAAATTTAATTCTGTGGCTTGTTATCGCTGTCGTATTGATGTCGGTTTTCCAGAGCTTTGGCCCTGGGGAGAGCAATGGCAGAGCGGTGGATTACACCACGTTTGTACAGGAAGTTGGCCAAGGCCAGATTCAGGAAGCAACTTTTAAAGACGGTGAGATTACTTTCACACGTCGTGGCGGCGGCTCGCGTTATGTAACTTACATGCCAGTCTACGACCAGAAGCTACTTGATGACTTAATTAATCAAAATGTGAAAGTACAAGGCACACCTCCAGAAGAGCAAAGCCTGTTAGGTACAATCTTTATCTCTTGGTTCCCGATGATCTTACTGATTGGTGTATGGATTTTCTTCATGCGTCAAATGCAAGGCGGTGGTGGCAAAGGCGCTATGTCTTTTGGTAAGAGTAAAGCTCGTATGATGAGCGAGGAACAAATCAAAACCACTTTTGCTGACGTTGCTGGCTGTGACGAAGCAAAAGAGGATGTAAAAGAACTGGTTGATTACCTGCGTGATCCAAGCCGTTTCCAAAAACTAGGTGGTAAGATCCCAACCGGTGTTCTAATGGTTGGTCCTCCTGGTACAGGTAAAACGTTACTGGCTAAAGCGATTGCTGGTGAAGCTAAGGTACCATTCTTTACAATTTCGGGTTCTGACTTTGTAGAAATGTTTGTTGGTGTTGGTGCATCTCGTGTACGTGACATGTTTGAACAAGCGAAGAAAGCGGCGCCATGTATTATCTTTATCGACGAAATCGATGCGGTTGGTCGCCAACGTGGCGCGGGTGTTGGTGGTGGTCATGATGAA
This sequence comes from Vibrio galatheae, assembly GCF_000967545.1. Taxonomy (GTDB): domain Bacteria; phylum Pseudomonadota; class Gammaproteobacteria; order Enterobacterales; family Vibrionaceae; genus Vibrio; species Vibrio galatheae. The sequence goes on from NZ_JXXV01000014.1 coordinate 161,132, forward strand.
CGTGAGCAAACCCTTAACCAAATGCTGGTAGAGATGGATGGTTTCGAAGGTAATGAAGGCATTATCGTTATCGCAGCAACTAACCGTCCAGACGTACTTGACCCAGCACTACTTCGTCCGGGACGTTTTGACCGTCAGGTTGTCGTTGGCTTGCCGGATGTCCGCGGTCGTGAGCAGATCCTTAAAGTACACATGCGCAAAGTTCCTCTGGCGGGTGATGTCGAACCGTCACTTATCGCTCGCGGTACGCCAGGTTTCTCTGGTGCCGATCTTGCCAACCTAGTTAACGAAGCGGCACTATTTGCTGCGCGTGGTAACAAGCGCAATGTTTCTATGGTGGAGTTTGAACTGGCTAAAGACAAAATTATGATGGGTGCAGAGCGCCGCTCTATGGTGATGTCAGAAGAAACAAAAGAGTCAACTGCCTACCACGAAGCAGGTCACGCAATCGTTGGGCGTTTGGTTCCTGAGCACGATCCTGTGTACAAGGTATCGATCATTCCACGTGGTCGTGCACTAGGTGTCACTATGTACTTGCCTGAGCAAGACCGTGTAAGCATGTCTCGCCAGCATCTAGAATCAATGATTTCGAGTCTCTATGGTGGCCGTTTGGCTGAAGAGCTTATTTACGGCTCTGATAAAGTTTCAACGGGCGCTTCGAATGATATCGAACGTGCAACCGATATCGCGCGTAAGATGGTGACTCAGTGGGGCTTCTCGGAAAAATTGGGTCCTCTGCTTTATGCTGAGGATGAAGGTGAAGTTTTCCTAGGCCGAAGTGTGACTCAGACTAAACATATGTCTGATGACACGGCAAAACTGATTGATGACGAAGTTCGTCACCTCATTGATACCAACTATGCGCGAGCTAAGCAGATCCTTGAAGATAACATGGATATCATGCACGCGATGAAAGATGCGCTAATGAAGTACGAAACCATCGATGCAGGTCAGATTGATGATCTGATGGAACGCAAAGATGAAATTCGTGAACCTGCAGGCTGGGGTGATAACCCGAGCAACAAATCACAAGCTAAGCCTGAAGATAAATCCGAAGCTAAAGTGGATGAGCAAGCAGCAGAGAGCGACGCTAAAGCGGATGAACCTGCTGAGACAAATGAAAGTGCGTCTGCTGAAACGGTTGAGAAAAAAGACTCAGAATAATTGATGTAGTTAAGAGAAACCCCGAGGAAACTCGGGGTTTTTGTATTTAGTATGATTATAAAAGCCAACAACAAATCTCTCGATTTATCAAAACCTCATGTAATGGGGATTCTTAACGTTACCCCAGACTCCTTCTCTGACGGAGGCAAATTTTGTGCTCTGGAAGATGCATTGTCGCAAGCACAGCGCATGATTGACTCTGGAGTCACTATTATCGACATAGGCGGAGAATCTACCCGTCCTGGCGCGCCTGAAGTCGAATTGGAGGAAGAATTACAACGTGTGATTCCAATCATCAAAGCGATTCGAGCGCGATCTGATGTGTGGATCTCAATTGATACCAGTAAAGCAGAAGTGATGAGGCAAGCGGCGATAGCAGGAGCCGATATCATCAACGATGTTCGAGCACTGCAAGAGCCTGGTGCGCTGGAAGTTGCGGCAGCGACTGGATTACCTATCTGTTTAATGCATATGCAAGGTCAGCCAAGAACCATGCAAGCCAATCCTCATTATGATGATTTGATTAAAGAGGTTGGTGAATTCCTTAGTGAGCGAATAGCGGCGTGTGAAGCCGTCGGCATTACTCGTGACCAACTGATCTTAGATCCAGGATTTGGTTTTGGTAAGACGATTGAGCACAACTACCACATGTTGTCTCGTCTAGAATATTTCCACCAATTTGGCTTGCCAATATTGGCGGGAATGTCGAGAAAATCGATGATCTTTAAGCTGCTAGACAAAGCACCGTCTGAATGTGTGGCAGCGAGCGTAAGTTGCGCTACAATCGCAGCTATGAAAGGGGCGCAAATTATTCGCGTTCATGATTTTGAACAAACGCTTGATGCTATGAAAGTTGTCACAATGGTTTGCGATAACCATTGAGCAAAGTAATAAATATAAAAAGGAACAACCATGTCTGATAAAAGACGTTATTTTGGTACTGACGGGGTGCGTGGCAAAGTAGGCCAATACCCGATTACTCCAGACTTTGTGCTTAAACTTGGTTGGGCGGCGGGACGTGTACTCGCTAAGCAAGGTACAAAGAAAGTAATTATCGGTAAAGACACACGTATTTCTGGCTACATGCTTGAATCGGCATTAGAAGCGGGCCTTGCAGCGGCAGGTTTGAAAGCGACTTTCACAGGACCAATGCCAACCCCTGCTGTTGCCTATTTAACACAAACTTTCCGCGCGGAAGCGGGCATTGTGATTTCGGCATCGCATAACCCGTATTATGATAACGGGATCAAGTTCTTCTCTTCTGAAGGCACGAAATTGCCGGATGATATTGAGCTGGCGATAGAAGCTGAGCTTGATAAAGAGATTGAATGTGTAGAATCGGCGATGCTAGGTAAAGCAAGCCGTCTTACTGATGCGGCTGGTCGTTATATCGAGTTTTGTAAAAGTACTTTCCCGTCAGAGTTAAGTCTCGCAAAACTTAAAATAGTTGTAGATTGTGCGCATGGTGCGACTTACCACATTGCCCCAAATGTATTCACAGAGCTAGGTGCTGAAGTGATTGCTATGGGCGTTGAACCAAACGGCACTAATATCAATGCAGAGGTCGGTGCGACCGATGTCCGCGCTTTACAAAAGCGAGTTGTTGAAGAAAAAGCGGATCTGGGGCTAGCCTTTGATGGCGACGGTGACAGAATTATCATGGTTGACCATTTGGGCAACAAAGTGGATGGTGACCAAATCGCGTATATTATCGCACGCGACGCATTGCGCCGTGGAGAGCTAAAAGGTGGTGTTGTTGGAACACTAATGACCAACCTTGGTATGGAAAATGGCTTAAAGCAGTTGGGCATTCCATTTGTGCGTGCAGCGGTAGGTGATCGTTACGTAATGGAGCAACTTCAGGCCAAAGGTTGGAAAATCGGCGCAGAGAACTCCGGCCACGTTATTTTACTTGATAAAGTGACGACAGGTGATGCCATCGTTGCAGCGCTTCAGGTATTGGCATCTGTCATCGGCAGCGATATGTCACTCAACGAATTGTCACAAGGTATGACGCTATACCCTCAGGTTTTGGAGAATGTCCGTTTTTCTGGTGATTCTAACCCACTGGAGGCTGAGGCAGTTAAAGCCTCTGTAGAAGCGGTGGAAGCTGAACTCGGCGATAAGGGACGAGTGCTGCTACGTAAGTCAGGTACAGAGCCTTTAATTCGTGTCATGGTTGAAGGCGAAGATGCAGACCTAGTCCAGTCATCAGCGCTCAAGATTGCCGAGGCAGTTAAGTCGAGTTTCTAAACTCGACGGGTAACAATAGAAGCGCTGCCGAACGGTGGCGCTTTTTGCTTTTTCGCTCAGAGCGTGATTTGAAATGAATGATTCTGTCGTGTTGATTTATGATACGATTAGCGCGATTGAAACGGTAGCGATATGATATGTCACATCAAGAACAACAATATTTACAAGAGATGGGTATTCAGTGCTATGAGCTTGCTCATCCTGAACGGTTACAAGGCTATGCGACACCGCGTCTTGAATTACCTGAAACTTGTCAATTGCTGTTAGTCTCGCCTCTAATTCCTCAAGGCGGTAACGCTGAGATGTTTGAAAGGGTGCTGAAAAGTATTAATTTATCCCTCAAGCAAGCATTACATATCTATCCACAGCAACTTAGTCAGCTAGGGAACCACCAACTTGAATGGGTTTGGTTTGCAGGCTGTGAACCTGCAGAAATAGACAAGGTCAAGGCGCTGAACTCACCACTGCTCACTCACGTAGATGGTAACAATCAGCAGCGCCGCGCGTTGTGGCAGCAAATTTGTGCTTACCAATAAGATACCCACCGTTATGACTCAAACTTCGATTTTACCCATGTCAGCGCAACATCTCGATCAAGTATGGATGATTGAGCGTAATGCACATTCACACCCATGGTCAGAAACTATGATTCGCGAACTCAATAGTCGTGGAGCATGCCACCGAGTTCTACTCATAGAAGATGAAGTCATCGGATACTTCTATGCGCAGAACATTGTTGGTGAAGTGACTTTACTCAATATTGCCGTCAAGCCAAATCATCAAAGTAAAGGCTTCGGCAAGGAGTTAATGGATGCGTTTTTGGTGATGTGTGAGCACGACAAAGCGGAGAGTGCTTGGCTTGAAGTAAGAGAAAGTAACGTCTCTGCCTTTGGTCTTTATGAATCGATTGGTTTTAATGAAGTTGATCGTCGCATCAACTATTATCCAACTGCATCAGGCAAAGAAGATGCGATTATCATGAGCTACATTTTTTTCTAATAACTTATTTTTGAGCGGCTTTCACAGCGCTTGGTTCTTCAATCGAATAAAAGTTCTGAGCAAAACGTTCATTGAGTTCCGACGTTCGCAGCGGTTTATCAAAAAGGTAGCCCTGGAACTGATCACAGCCTAGTTGTTTAAGTGCATTGAGCTCATGAACATCCTCAACCCCTTCAGCAATCACTTCTAAATTAAGTCGTTGAGCCGTCATGATAATGGTATCAACGATGGCTTGGTCACTTTCATCTAAATGAAGTTGAGTTACGAAAGAGCGGTCAATTTTTAATACATCAACAGATAGGTGTTTTAAATAGCGCAGTGAAGAGTAGCCAGTGCCAAAATCATCGATCGATGTTTTTAAGTTATGCTCCTTCAGTTCGGCCATTTTTTGAATTGCCGCTTCAACATTTTCAAGCAATAAGTTTTCGGTAATCTCCAGCTCAATAAATTCACCGTCGATACCAGCTTGGGCCAACGAATCGACGATATGCTCTACAAATGAGGCTTGGGAAAATTGTAATGGGCTGATGTTTATCGCTAAGCGGCGGAATGTTTTAGGTAATACGCCTTGCTTTTTCCAGCTAGAAAACTGATAGCATGCTTGTTCAATAATCCAGTTCCCTATCTGTAAAATCTGCCCAGTCTCTTCAGCGATGGGCATAAATACGCCCGGTGGAAGCACGCCTTTTTCTGGATGGTTCCAGCGGATCAGTGCTTCCACACCGATGATATTGTGACTGCCATCTACTTGCGGTTGATAGTAAAGCTCAAGCTGACCGTGATTCAACGCTTCATGCAATCCTTTTTCTATTTCCAGGAACGACTCCACCTGAGCTTGCATTTCTGGTTCGTAGAACATGTACTTGTTTCTACCTGCTACTTTGGCGCGGTATAACGCTGTGTCCGCTTGGCGCAGCACATCGATGTTGGTACTGCCTACGGAAGGGAAAACGGCGATACCTACGCTGACGGTACAATAGAGTTGGTGGTCATCAATCGAATACGGATTAGATATCAGTGCGAGAAGCTGTTGCGCTAATTCGTGGGCTTTGTCAGCACCAACGTTTGGAAGTAGAAGGGCAAATTCGTCGCCGCCGATGCGCGCAGCGGTATAGCCTTCTCGCAACCAAGCTTCAATACGTTTTGAAATGGCCTTGATCAAGTTGTCACCGATGGTGTGACCCAGAGAGTCGTTGATAGTCTTAAATCTATCTAAATCTAAGTAAAATAAGACACCGGCTTGACTGTTTTGATTGGATTCACTAATCGCTTCTTGCAACATCTGCAGTAATAAGCTTCGGTTTGCTAATCCAGTTAGAGAGTCATAGTAAGCGAGTTGATTGAGCTGCGCTGTTGCGGATTCTCTCTCTTGCCACAGAGTATGAAATGTTTTAGCGAGTTGGCCGATCTCGTCGTCGCGGTATTGGGCTGGTGGCGGTAGTTCACTGTTAGCATTTTGCAGCGAACGCACCCAGTCGATCAAAGTACTGAGAGGCTTTGACAGCTTCTGATAAAAGAACATCAACAAGATCGAGGTCAGGAGAATGTTACGAAACAGATCGAAAAGCAGAATACGACTGGTTTTATTGATAAAGGCTTTAGCGATATTGGCTCCATTGACCGAAAAGCTTAACGTTCCGACCACAACGTGTGAGTTTGGTTGGTGTAAGTCAGTGGTGAATACCGGCGTTGAGGGGGTCAGGTATTCAGACAGGGCTTCCGTAAAGTTACCCTGTTGAGAAATGCTGCGCTCTTTCTCTGTTAGCGTGTCACCAAAGTCGTCAACAATCTCAACTTTGTAGACTGCATTATCCATCATTAGACTCGATGCTACTTGCTCTGCTAATAGCTGATTGAGGTGGTATGCTGCTTGACTGGCATTGGAGTAATTTTGTAAAAGTTTGAACTGATAATGTTCTTCAATGCGCTTTTGCTCCTGATGAAGATCCACCAAAATATGATACAAGCTAAAGCAAATCCCTAATATTACAGATACTAGGAATACCGTTTTCGCTTGGCGAAACGCTAATGAGTTAATTTTCTTGCTTTTAGGCATAGTTCAGTTCGGTTCCCTCTACTCCTTTAGTTATAGTTCAATTTCATTGATATTTTAATAGGCAGAGAAATTGCCGCTGAATTTCAGCCAATTTAGTAGAGGAAGTTGCTCCACCGTTCAATATAAGCGAAAATACCGCGCAAAATTGAATCGACCATTTACGCTAGGGTACATCTTGTCTTCTCTAGCGCTTAGACAGAAGAAGAACCTTTCATGTCAAATACTCCATTTCTTGGTGAAGTGTCAAAACGCAGGACATTCGCCATTATCTCGCACCCGGATGCGGGTAAAACCACTATTACCGAAAAAGTACTCTTGTTCGGACGCGCCATTCAAACTGCAGGTACCGTAAAAGGCCGTGGTTCGGCACAGCACGCGAAGTCTGATTGGATGGAGATGGAGAAAGAACGTGGTATCTCTGTCACTACTTCTGTAATGCAGTTTCCATACAATGAATGTTTGGTCAACCTACTTGATACCCCAGGACACGAAGACTTCTCTGAAGATACGTATCGTACCCTAACTGCCGTTGACTCGTGTCTGATGGTAATCGACGCTGCTAAAGGTGTCGAGGACCGAACGCGAAAACTGATGGAAGTAACACGTTTACGTGATACGCCTATTGTGACTTTCATGAATAAATTGGATCGTGATGTACGTGATCCAATGGAAGTGCTTGATGAAGTTGAAAGCGAACTCGGTATGATGTGTGCGCCGATTTCTTGGCCTATTGGTTGTGGTAAAGAGTTTAAGGGCGTTTATCACATCCACCGTGATGAAACCATTCTGTACGAATCTGGTCATGGTCATGAGATTCAGGAAGTGCGTACAATCAAAGGTCTAGATAACCCAGATCTTGATCAAGCGGTTGGTGCTGATTTAGCAGAAAGTGTTCGTGAAGAGCTTGAATTGGTTATGGGGGCTTGCCCTGAGTTTGATTTAGAACTGTTTTTAAAAGGCGAGTTAACACCAGTTTATTTTGGTACGGCATTAGGTAATTTCGGTGTCGACCATATGCTAGATGGTTTAACCAAGTGGGCGCCAGCACCACAAACTCGTGAGGCTAATGAGCGTTCAGTCGAGGCGACAGAAGAAAACTTCTCAGGCTTTGTATTCAAGATTCAAGCGAATATGGATCCGAAACACCGTGACCGTATTGCTTTTATGCGGATTGTCTCCGGTACCTACAAGCAAGGTATGAAGATGAACCATGTGCGTATCGGCAAACAAATCAATATTTCTGATGCGGTAACCTTTATGGCTGGTGATCGTTCTCGCGCAGAGAACGCTTACGCAGGGGACATTATTGGTTTACATAACCACGGTACGATTCAGATTGGTGATACCTTCACCCAAGGTGAAGTGCTGAAGTTCTCTGGTATTCCTAACTTTGCGCCAGAATTGTTCCGTCGTATTCGCCTAAAAGATCCTTTGAAGCAAAAGCAGCTACTAAAAGGCTTGGTTCAGCTTTCTGAAGAGGGAGCGGTTCAGGTATTCCGTCCTTTGCAAAATAATGATCTTATCGTTGGTGCGGTAGGTGTGCTTCAGTTTGATGTCGTTGTGGCGCGCCTTAAAGCAGAGTACAACGTTGAAGCAATTTACGAAGGGGTTAACGTTGCAACCGCACGTTGGGTTGAATGTGGGGATGGTAAGAAACTGGACGAGTTCCAGCGTAAGAATCAGGCTAACCTAGCACTTGATGGTGGTGATAATCTCACTTACATCGCGCCAACTATGGTTAACTTAAATCTGGCTAAAGAGCGTTTTCCAGAAGTGGAGTTCCGCGCAACTCGCGAGCACTAATCTGTCGAACTTCGGGGGAGCACTCGCGTTCGAAATGAAAAGGGTTGATACCAATAAGGTCTCAACCCTTTATTTTTTGTAGTTTTTGAATGGTCTGTGTAGCTATTGCGCCAAGTATGCGCAGCGACCTATCGACTTCTGCTCAAGCGACTTGGCAAGCAATAACTATCTAGGTCATTCGTATCCGCTCGCTTACTTCTTTTTCTTCGCGACTTTCTTTTTGCTTTTGGCCGGAGACTTTTTGTCGTCTTTCTTTTTGTTTTTCTTCTTAAACACTGGTTTTTTGTGTTTCGGGCGAAGCTCTTTGATAAAGCGTTCTTTGATCTCTTCTTTTACGTAACGAGCGACGCGGTCCATCATAGGTTGGTCGTGTGCTTCGACAAGAGAGATTGCATTGCCTTTTTTACCTGCACGAGCGGTACGGCCAATACGGTGCAAATAAACGTCTGCGCTGCGTGGCATATCGTAGTTGATCACGTGACTGACGTCTGGCAGATCGATACCGCGCGCCGCTACGTCGGTAGCGAGCAGCACGTTAACTGTTCCATCACGGAAGCGGGCAATGGCGTTATTGCGACGATCTTGTGGCATCTCTCCTTGAATCCATGCACAAGGAATTTGCGCTTTTTCCAGTTCGACGCGCAGTTCAGAAAGACGTTCACGGGTCTTTAAGAAGATGATCGAGCGTTCAGCTTGTTCGTTGATGATCTTTTTCAGCAGTTCTAGCTTATGTGTCATATCGTCAGCGCGGTGATACCACTGAGCTATTTTCTTGCGTTCACGACGTGAAGGCTCTGCATCTATTTCTGCCGGCTCTTTAAGTAGATCAGCGGTGAAGCCCTCAACCCCTTTACCTTCTAACGTGGCAGAGAAGAGCAAGGTCTGTTTACGCCAGCGACACTCAGAAGAGAGGCGATCGACGGTTGGACCAAAACCCATATCAAGCATTCGGTCTGCTTCATCGAGAATAAGCCATTCGATCGCACGGCAATCAAAACGCTCTGACTCAATGTATTCCATCAATCGGCCTGGTGTGGCAACCACGATATCTTGAGTTGTGGCCAAAATATCGGCATGTTCTTGATATTGAACGCCACCTGTAATGGTGAAGATGTTCAACTTAGTGTATTTTGCTAGCGCACGAGCTTGATCCGCTACCTGCATCGCGAGCTCACGCGTTGGGGTCAAAATGAGTACGCGCGCTGGTCCTGGTTTACGGCGCGGAAAATCTTGTAAGTACTGCAGTGCCGGTAAGACAAATGCAGCGGTTTTCCCGGTTCCTGTTGGCGCGGACGCTAAGATATCACGCCCATCTAAAGCTTGTGGGATGGCTTCAGCTTGAATTTGTGTCGGGCGGTCATAACCCATTTCTTCGATTGCGAGGAGTAGGTTAGGGTCTAACTCTAATTCAGCAAAATTTCTGATCACTATGATGTCTCCACAAGCCAGTTGGTGTGACGATAAATTTAAGGGGACGTAGTATAGAGCGTTCGGTGATTAGGATCACACCTTATTTTCTACATCTTGAGATAAAAAACCTTGGTTAGGGCGGTAAAATCGTTACTGTAGCCACCATTAGCATGAATCGTAAGGGTTTCTAATTTGATTGGCTGTGACAACTTGGTGAGTTCTATCAATAGCCTAGATACCTCTTTGTTCGGTGTCGATTTGACATGGCAAAGTCGGCTGAGACTCCACCCTTGATGCTCCGCTGCTTGGATAAATTGCTCCCCTTCGACTTTGGGTAGCACAAAGCTTGCTTTCCCGTCATAACTAAGTAGTTGCTGGCAACGACGAAGAAGTGCTTGATGGCCTAAGCTATGTGTGTGTCTTGCTAATGCGCGTGAGGCATTGTCTGCCTGCTCTCCACTATTAAAATAGGGCGGGTTACAAATAATGCACTCAAATTGGTCGGTAAAATCATAGTTCAATATGTCACCGTGGTGCAGTGTTAATTTTGCTCGCCACTGTGAGCGGCTAAAATTATTTTTCGCAGCCATAGTAGCGTGTTGATCAATATCGATCGCTTGAATCGAGAGTCGTGGGCTTCGTTGAGCACACATTAAACTTAGTAATCCAGTTCCAGTCCCTATGTCGAGTAACGATTGGGCGTTCTCAAGATCTATCCATGCACCAAGTAAAACACCATCCGTACTGACAGGCATTCCCGTATAGCCACCATCAATACTAAATTGTTTAAAATGGAAGTCTTTTGTCTTTTTCATTCTGCTTATGTTTATCGGTATCTAGTTGGCTATCAAGTTAATTAGGCTGCTGTTAACTGTTTGTTTGGTGTTTTGTTCTATTTGTGTTGCTAGTTTGGTTGAAATTATGCAGTTAATTAATTTGGTTTTGTTATTTGTTGTAGTTATATGTTCTGGTTTTTTGCCTTGATTGCGAATTATTATGGTGTTTTTAGCCTCAAGCTTGCGAGCTGATTGGGATTTCGTCATCATGCGCACCTAATTTTAAGAGTGTGCGCTATGTCTCAACACTCATGTAACACAACATCAATTTAGTACAAATCAAGGGTCGACAGTGAATCAGACTTTAAAACTAACAGATATTATTGCGGTAGGCTTTATGCTTTTCGCTTTCTTTTTGGGGGCAGGCAATATCATTTTCCCTCCTCTCGCGGGCCAACTAGCCGGAGAAAATTTGCTTCCTGCTATGACGGGATTCCTTGTGACTGCGGTGGGTCTCCCTCTTGTAACTATTATTGCAATTGCCGTGGCTGGTGGTTCTTGGCAGCACTTGACCAAGGATATGCCTAAGCGCGCCGCGACTCTGATGGCGATACTGATCTTCATTATTATCGGCCCTGCCTTTGCGGCACCACGTACTGGTCTAGTGGCTTATGAGATGGCAGTTAAACCATTTTTTGTCGATGCTGTTCAATCGCACCTTACTATTTTCTCAATCATGTTTTTTATTGTGGCGATGTTTTTTGCTTGGTCGCAAGGTAAGTTAATTGATGTGATTGGTAAGTTTCTTACTCCGGTCTTGTTTGTTGGTCTGATGGTCTTGGCTGGAGCCGTATTCCTTGACCCACAAGGTGAGATGATCGCAGCGCAAGGGGAGTATTTAACGCACCCATTGCAAAAAGGGTTCCTTGAAGGGTATAACACCATGGATACCTTTGGCTCACTAATGTTTGGGGTGTTAATCGTTGATGCACTGCGCCAAAAAGGCATTACTGAACAAAAGCCAACGGCTAAGTACCTAATCAGTGCTGCGTGTATAGCAGCAGCAGGCTTGGCGTTTGTTTATGTGTCTCTATTTTATTTAGGCGCAACGAGCGCGGCAGTCGCGTCAGGTGCCGATAATGGTGGTGTGGTTCTTAGCCTGTACGTACAGTCGTTGTTTGGCCCTTACGGTCAAATCGTGTTGTCGATCATTGTCCTGCTGGCCTGTTTGACTACCGCGATTGGTCTTATCTCTGCCTGTTCTGACTACTTTAGCTCACTCACTCCACTTTCATATAAAACGTGGGTAGTGATCAACGGCGTAGCGTGCGCGACGGTGGCTAATGTTGGTTTATCTCAGCTTATTGCTCTTTCTGTTCCGGTGCTATTTGCGCTGTATCCAGTCGCGATTGCCTTGGTTGTGCTGACTTTCCTACGCAACAAGCTGCCAAATCCGCCAGCGGCTTATCGAGTGGTTATTTTGGTGTCACTGCTATTTGCTCTAATCGATGCCGCAAAAGTCGCGGGTGTTGATGTGTCTGCGCTATCAATGCTACCACTGTTTGATATTGGTATGGGCTGGTTGCTACCAACAGCCGTTGCTATGGTTTCTATGTTCTTTATTGGCAGAGCAGAACCTCAAGCTCTTAACCAAGAAGCAGCGTAATTAATCCAGTTTTTTCAGTTTAAAATCCCCGGTCACGTAAGGCGTGACCGGGGATTTTTTGTTGGTGAGGATTTTTCTCTTCGTGCAAAAAATTCCTGTATCTTCATCACACTTTTCAGTACAATTCTGCGGTTAAATTCTACTCATAAATGTTGAGCAAACATGTTTGAAATCAATCCTATTAAAAACCGCCTAAAGGATGTGTCTGAGCGCACAAATGTCCTGAGGGGGTACCTTTGACTATGACGCAAAACAAGAGCGTCTAGAAGAAGTCAACGCAGAACTTGAACAACCCGATGTATGGAACGAACCTGAGCGTGCGCAAGCGCTAGGTAAAGAGCGTTCTGCATTGGAAGCGGTTGTAGAAACGATTGATCTTCTGGATCAAGGCGTAGAAGATGTTGATGGTCTTCTAGAGCTTGCCGTTGAAGAACAAGATCAAGAAACCTTTGATGAAATTGAACCTGAGCTGGCTGAACTGGAAGCTAAACTAGAGAAGCTTGAATTCCGCCGCATGTTCTCTGGTGACCACGATGCCTCCGACTGCTACATTGATTTGCAGTCAGGTTCTGGTGGTACAGAGGCGCAAGACTGGACATCAATGATGTTGCGCATGTATTTGCGTTGGGCTGAAGCTAAAGGCTTTAAGACTGAGGTTATTGAAGTTTCTGAAGGTGAAGTGGCTGGCCTAAAAGGCGCTACGGTTAAAATTTCTGGCGAATACGCTTACGGCTGGTTGCGCACTGAGACAGGTGTTCACCGCTTAGTCCGCAAGTCGCCATTTGATTCAAGTGGCCGTCGTCATACATCGTTTGCTTCTGCGTTTATCTACCCAGAGATTGATGACAACATTGATATCGACATTAACCCTTCTGATCTGCGTATTGACGTATACCGCGCTTCAGGTGCGGGTGGTCAGCACGTCAACACCACGGAATCTGCGGTACGTATTACTCACGTCCCGACCAACACTGTGGTTCAATGTCAGAATGATCGTTCTCAGCACAAGAACAAAGATCAAGCGATGAAGCAACTTCGCGCCAAACTGTTTGAATTAGAGATTCAAAAGCAGAACGCAGAGAAGCAAGCCAACGAAGATGCCAAATCTGACATCGGTTGGGGCAGCCAGATCCGTTCTTACGTTCTGGATGATTCTCGCATCAAAGATTTACGAACAGGCGTTGAAAACCGCAACACTCAAGCGGTACTTGATGGCGACCTAGACAAATTTATCGAAGCTAGCCTGAAATCAGGTCTTTAAGCTTTTCACCGACACTCAAAATAGAAACAGGATACATCGAAAATGACTGATGCTGTTCAAAACGATATTCAACAAGAAGAAAATAAGCTGATTGCTGAGCGCCGCGCTAAATTGGACGAGATCCGTAAAAGCTGCAAAGCTAATGGCCACCCAAACGACTTCCGTCGTGACGCACTAGCGGGCGACCTTCAAAAAGAGTTCGGTGAGAAGACTAAGGAAGAGCTAGAAGCGCTTAACCACGTTGTTGCGATCGCAGGTCGAATCATGGCGAAACGTGGTCCTTTCCTAGTTATTCAAGAGACTTCAGGTCGTATTCAAGCTTACGCTGCCAAAGACGTTCAGAAAGAGCTGAAAGAGAAGTATCAAGGTCTTGATATCGGTGACATCGTTGGTGTGAAAGGCGCTCTACACAAGTCAGGTAAGGGCGATCTTTACGTAAACATGGAAGAGTATGAGTTGCTAACCAAGGCACTTCGCCCTCTGCCAGAGAAGTTCCACGGCTTAACGGACCAAGAGATGCGTTACCGTCAGCGTTACGTTGACCTTATCGTTAACCAAGATTCTCGTGAAGCCTTCATCATTCGTTCTAAGCTAGTATCAGCGATTCGTAACTTCATGAGCTCAAAAGGCTACCTAGAAGTTGAAACGCCAATGATGCACGTGATCCCTGGTGGTGCGACGGCGCGTCCATTCATCACTCACCACAACGCACTCGACATCGACATGTACCTACGTGTTGCACCTGAGCTTTACCTAAAGCGCCTAGTCGTGGGTGGTTTTGACCGCGTATTCGAAATCAACCGTAACTTCCGTAACGAAGGTCTTTCGCCACGTCACAACCCAGAATTCACCATGATGGAATTCTACCAAGCTTATGCAGACTACAAAGATCTGATGGATCTGACGGAAGAGATGCTAAGCACTGTAGCTATGGATGTTCTTGGTTCAACTTCAATGCCTTATGGCGAAGAAACGGTTGAGTTTGGTGGCAAGTACGCGCGCATGAGCATGTTTGAAGCGATCAAGCACTACAATCCAGATCACGCAGAGATTCAAGCCCTGACTGAAGCTGATCTTACCGATCGTGACAAGATGGTTGCGATTGCGAAATCAGTGCATGTAGAAGTTGAAACATTCTGGACATGTGGTCAGCTACTGGAAGAGATCTTTGGTGAAACGGCTGAACCTCAATTGATTCAACCAACGTTTATCACGGGCTACCCAGCAGATATTTCACCATTGGCACGTCGTAGCGACGACAATCCGTTCTTTACTGACCGCTTTGAATTCTTCATCGGGGGTCGTGAAGTGGCGAATGGTTTCTCTGAGCTTAACGATGCAGAAGATCAAGATGCGCGTTTTAAAGCGCAGGTTGATGCAAAAGACGCAGGTGATGATGAAGCAATGTATTACGATGCAGATTACATCACGGCACTAGAGCACGGCCTACCGCCAACAGCGGGCCAAGGTATTGGTATTGACCGTCTAGCGATGCTATTTACCAACACGCACACAATCCGCGATGTGATTTTGTTCCCGGCGATGCGCCCACAAGCCTAGTTGGTCGAAACCTTGCACGACAGAAAGTCACCTTCGGGTGACTTTTTTGTATGCAGCGCGGCAAGCCGAATGTCTGACAAGGAAAGTGCGGAGTTCATACACTGTGAAAGGAAATGGGCAGATGGCTATTTTCCGACAAGTCTCTCAATGAGTGTGGAAAAAGGGCAATATGACCTCTAGTCTTAACTGTGAGACAGATTATTGGAGTAAGTCTCTATAATGTAACCACACATATTTCTTAGTGTGTGTTCGAGCACTCAGTATTTACATTGTCAAAAAAAGGACCAGCTTCATGGGTAATCAATTCCGAATGGATTCCGTTCCAGGTTCATTGGTTGTAGTGGGAGGAACCTATGAGCCGTGGCTGTCAGTATTAGAACAAGTGGGTTGGAGATGTACTCAGTGTGGAGATTTGCGTAAGGCGGATGCATTGTTTACCGAAACTGGCCCATGTATCGGTATCGTTGACCTTAGCCATGACGAATTCAGTCTCAATGGTATTGCTAACTTGGTAAGTAAGCATAAGCAAGTACGCTGGCTCGCGTTTATTCGTGAGTCTCAACTAAGCTCAGATACTATTTGCCAGTTTATCGTTAACTTTTGTATCGACTTCTTCACCGCGCCAATTCCAGACGCTCAACTGTTAAGTACCATAGGCCACCAATTGGGAATGCTAAAACTCGAAAAAAAGGTGTGGCCACATTATGGTAACCAAAGTGATATGGGATTGATTGGCGACTCGATTCCAGTCAAACGCTTACGTGATCAAATCAAACGTATTGGTCCAACGGATGTTAGCATCTTAATTTACGGTGAAAACGGGACGGGCAAAGAGACGGTGGCTCGTGCGGTACACCGAACTTCTGCTCGCGCAAACAAAGAATTCATATCGGTCAATTGCCGCGCCATGTCAGAGCGTCGCATTGAAAGTGATCTGTTTGGTATCAATCGCGACGATCTTAGTGAACCTTCCATTTTAGAAAAAGCTCATGGCGGGACTATCTTACTCAACGATATCCTCACTTTACCGAAATCTCAGCAGTTCAACCTTTTGCGCTTTCTACAAGAGGGAATGGTCGATACACCATCCGGACGCAAAGAAGTCGATGTTCGTGTGTTAGCTGCAAATTCTGCGGATATTGAAAAGGCGCTCATTGATGGCGATTTCAATGAGGAACTTTATCACTACATTAATGTGCTACGTATTAACGTCCCAAGCCTGAAAGAACGCGCTGGAGATATCAACATTCTGGCTCGCCACTTTTTGCAGGAGTATTCGAAAGAGTACAACGCTCAAGCGCGCAGTTTTACCGAAGAAGCGGCTCGCTCGTTAACGCGCTACCATTGGCCGGGTAATGTACGTGAACTGATGAATCAAATTAAACGCATCGTATTGATGTCTGATACGGTAATGCTTGATGAAGTTCACCTTGACCTGCCAAAACGTAGCGATAGTCGACGTAGTTTGAAGAGTATTCGTGAACGAAGTGAGAGAGATGCATTGTTATTGGTGCTGGAATCTCACTCAGGCCAAGTCTCGATGGCTGCCAAAGAATTGGGTGTTTCACGTGCAACTATGTATCGTTTATTAAACAAACACAATCTCATTTCGGACATTCCGGTTTAGTTAATTGATTTGTAAATAAAAACCGCGCGGTAAATCGCGCGGTTTTTATTTATCGGCTAACAGGATGTGTGGTGCTTAATATATTCCCTAGTCGAATATCTTATATTTAAACGAAAGAGTGGGTTACATATAGGTTAATAAATTGTTTTCGATGTTTAGCCGATAAAGTGGTTGAAATATCACCTTCGATGCATAGAATTTAACCATGAGCTCAGGCTCATACCCATCAAACTATTTTTTGGATTTTTTACATTAGCTAGGAGGCGCACAATGAAACATTTTACTGTTCAATCATTTATCTGTGCGTCTGCCGATCGTTCCATTAACGCTATGGGCGCAATTAAACGCCGTACGTTTATCGCCGATCGAAAACTAGACACATCAATGTAATTAATCCGTATCCTTTTTTTAATTGGCTGCGGAAAAGCAGCGAATTAAAACACTCTAAATCCTTAGATTCGTTGATCTTTTCCCAGCACTAAACTCAACTGGAGAAAACTCATGAGTCATTCTGTTTATCTAAAACTTGCCACTCTTTTGGTTAAAGCGGACTTACGTCAAGAAGAACGTCAATGGAAACGTAAACTTCGCCGTAGTGCTTTCGATATTCCTTGGGACAATGCACATCTGCTACGCGATATTGGTCTAGAGCAAGATGGTCGTCCTATTGGCTTTAGCGAACCAGACAGTGTCAAAGCTGAGCGTCGTATTCGTCACCTTCGTCGTGTGTTAAGTGCGCGAATACCCACGTAATTTAAAGGGGCAGGTGCTTCTCCTGCCCCGATATATTATGGACAAGGATTGGAGTAGGTCGTGCCAATCTCTTGAATACCTTGAAGCAACTCATCAGTTAACATGACATCTAAACTATCAATATTTGACTTAAGCTGTTCTAGGTTTGTCGCGCCAATAATGTTGGAGGCGACAAACGGCCTTTGGTTGACGAATGCCAATGCCATTTGTGCTGGATCCAGTCCATGTTGTTTCGCGAGATCAACATAAGCTTGGGTCGCTTGTTCACCCTGTGGTGTAAAGTAACGTACAAAGCGTTCAAATAGAGAGCAGCGAGCGCCTTCAGGGCGAGCTCCTTGTAAATACTTACCGCTCAAACAGCCGAAAGCGAGTGGAGAGTACGCCAGCAACTGGACACCTTCATAGTGACTAATTTCAGACAGTCCGACTTCAAAACTGCGGTTGAGCAAGTTATATGGATTTTGGATTGAAACGATCCGCGGTAGCTCGTGTTTTTCTGCTAGGCGAAGTAGTGTCATGACGCCCCAAGGGGTTTCGTTGGACACGCCAATATAGCGCACCTTACCAGCTTTGATCAGTTCTGCGAGAGCTTCGAGTGTTTCAATCAACGTTACCTCTTCCTGGTCATCAGGATAGGGGTAATTTAGCTGACCAAAACAGTTGGTTTGCCTTTGCGGCCAATGTAATTGGTACAAGTCAACATAATCGGTTTGCAGACGCTGTAAGCTATCATCAATCGCGAGGTGAATGTTTTTTCTGTCTAAGCTCATGTTGTCGCGAATATAGGGCACGTTTCTCGGCCCTGCTACTTTGGTCGCTAAGACCACTTTCTCACGTTTGCCCGATTTAGCTAGCCAGTTGCCAATGTATTGCTCCGTTAAACCTTGCGATTTACCGTTCGGTGGCACGGGATACATTTCCGCGGTATCAATAAAGTTCACCCCACGTTCGAGGGCGTAATCAAGCTGACTAAATGCCTGTTGCTCGGTGTTTTGTTCACCAAAAGTCATGGTGCCAAGACAGATCTTACTTACTTCCAAAGTGGAATGAGGTAACTTGTTGTATTGCATCGATCTTCCTTGTCGTCACAGTGAAATGATCCCACTATAGGGGATTTAAGCATGAGTAGAAAAGGGGCGCTGGTAACAAATTCGCAAAATTTCCCAAGTTGGCTACTATTGTCTAATGGAGGTGAAGTATGCAAAAGAGTCAGCTAGATAAATGGATTCATAGTCCTCATAAGGAGAGCTATCAGCCACCAAGAGTATTTGTGATCAGCTGTTCGGACTTATCCCAGTATCTATTAGCCGTTGAGTATAAGCACAAGTTAGAGCCGATCCGAGTGAATGACGAGCCGGTGCAATTTGATTCGCTTGAACAAGTGAAAGAAGAGTTGCAAAGGTTGGGTGTTGAACGCGCTTACTTAAGAGTTCACAACGTTTATGATGAATGTGGCGCCGGTGATGGGCCGCTTTACCATGATGCAGAGTTGCCACTCGTCACTCACTAAACAAAGTGGCGGGCAAGGATACTTTCAGTAAATTGCGTTCGTAAATAAAAGCCTCTCGGCAGTGTCTTTATCGGTTTACCACTCGCCCCGTAAGCCTCTGTCAGCACGCGACCATTTGCTGCTTTGGGGCGCAGTTGCAACACTTGGCCGTGGCGTGCTGTAATCTGCTCAATTCGACCAAGGACAATGAATTCCATCAATTCTTCCCAATCTTCTTTGAGCTGAAGTTCCTCGCTTGCAGTTGGCGACCAGATCAAGGGGGAACCGACACAGCGTTCGCCAAGGGGGATCTCTCGCTCTCCCTCGACAGGAATCCATAATACTCGTGAGAGCTTATTCCGCACGTGGCTGGTTTCCCATGTCAGACCATGTACGCCCGTCAGAGGAGCGACACAAACGAACGTCGTTTCAAGCGGCTTACCTGAATAACTGATAGGGATAGTTTTAAGCTCAATCCCAAGCTTTTCAAAGTCTTGTGTTGGTTTACTCCCCGCGATCGCCCCTAAATGCCATTCTAATAGCTGACCTACCCAACCTTTATCGCGGCGTAGATCTGGGGGAACCGCTATCCCTGCTTCTTGGGCGAGATTGGCCAAGTTGACACCTGCAATATTTTTCGCTCGTTCTAGAAGTTCTTGCTCGGAAGTAGGTTCTGGTTTCATGACATGTACGGCAGAGTGGAAAGTACATATTGTAGCGAACTAGAGAAAAAATACGACTGTCGAGAGATTGATCATTGTGAGTAAAAGATCATCAATATAATGGTTATCCACAGTTTTTGGGTGATGAATCACTAAATTTTTCTGATATGTATGAATAAACAGGGGTTTTATCGAGACAAAATGCTTGAAATTTTCGCTTAGTCTAGCATGTATTGCGATCTGATGTGGATAAGCTAGCGCATGGTTGATCTTTGACCGATCTGTTGATGTCGTGTATTGCGCGGTGTTTTAAGCAATGTCAAAAAAATAAATTAAAATTAAGTTGATGTATTTTATGTATTTTATTTTTTGTTGGTAATTCTCTGATTAACTCTCAATTGGAATTTGTACGACGATTGATCACTTTCACATTGATTTTTCACATAGTTATACACAGAAAAGGTGAATAAATGTGGCCTATGTCTCACTGTTATGTGTGTAACCTTAGTTTTGGATGAAAGTTATACATAAAGAGTAAGGAAAGTAATATTTTTCGCTTTAGTCACACTAGTAAGTTTGCTCCTGCTGGGGATATGTGGAAAAATCACTGTAATTAAGAATTTATTAGAGGTTGGCCAGTGATAGATGGCGATGGTTACCGCTTAAATGTGGGAATTGTAATCTGTAACAGCCATGGTCAGGTCTTCTGGGCTAAACGATACGGACAACACTCTTGGCAATTCCCTCAAGGCGGAATTGATGAAGGTGAAACCCCTGAACAGGCAATGTATAGGGAGTTATATGAAGAGGTTGGTCTTACAAAAAAAGATGTAAAGATCGTCGCGACAAGTCGTCATTGGTTAAGGTACAAATTACCTAAGCGTCTTGTTCGTTGGGATTCCAAACCTGTTTGTATCGGTCAGAAACAGAAATGGTTTCTGCTGCGACTCGATTGTGATGAATCACGAATTGATATGTTGCGCGGCAATTCCCCTGAGTTCGATGGTTGGCGTTGGGTAAGCTATTGGTATCCAGTCAGACAAGTGGTTTCTTTTAAGCGCGACGTTTATCGTCGGGCAATGAAAGAGTTTGCATCAATGGCGATGCCATTTAAACAGCGTAAAGTGAAAGGCAAGCGTAAAAACCGAAGAGGATAGACATGCTTTCTCAGCTAAGGGAAATAGTTGAACAAGTATCTAAGGTCGAAGAAGTTCATCAAGCCTTAGATATCTTAGTAAAACAAACATGCAGTGCGATGAGTACTGAGTGTTGCACTGTCTATCTTGCGAATGAAGAAATGCAGCGCCTTGAGTTAATGGCGACCCAAGGGCTGCGTTTTAAAGGCGACAAAATACATATCCGTTTTAGCGAAGGCTTGGTTGGTCTCGTTAAACGCAGTGCTGAGCCTCTTAACTTGGCTGAAGCGTCAAAACACCCAAACTTCAAGTATTTCTCTGAGCTAGGTGAAGAAGTTTACCAGAGCTTTCTCGGTACCCCGATCATTTATCGCAAGCAAGTACTTGGTGTACTTGTTGTCCAACAGAAAACACCACGCC
Organism: Vibrio galatheae; assembly: GCF_000967545.1. Taxonomy (GTDB): domain Bacteria; phylum Pseudomonadota; class Gammaproteobacteria; order Enterobacterales; family Vibrionaceae; genus Vibrio; species Vibrio galatheae. Next base: position 182,167 of record NZ_JXXV01000014.1, read on the forward strand.
AGTTTGATGAAATGGAAGAGTCATTTCTGGTCACATTGGCCGCGCAGCTGGCTGTTATTATTGCCCATGCACAAACTCAAGGTCATTGGCGATTAGAGAAAAAACAGCAAGCGATTCGAGGTGTCCCAGCTTCGTCTGGTGTTGCAATTGGTGAGTTTTGGTGGGACGACACCCAGCCCGATTTGAGTAATGTTTATCCTGCGTCGACCTTGGATATCGATCGAGAGCAGGAGTGGCTGCTTTTATCTATCGAAGAAGCCTTGAATGACTTTCGCCGCATGCGGAAGAAGCTGGATAGTGAGATCAACAAAGACGCATTGGCGATTTTTGATCTGTTCACGCACTTGCTTAACGACCCCATGCTGCGCAAGGATCTCAAAGCTCAGATCCAGAAAGGTGATCGTGCGGATTGGGCGTTACGCCAAGTGGTGGAGTCCTATTCAAATCGCTTTGCTCGTATGTCGGATGTTTACCTGCGTGAAAGAGCGCAAGATATACGTGAATTAGGCCAGCGATTACTGTTCTTTTTGCACAATACCGATCAAGAAAAACCAAGTTTTGACAAGCCAGTTATCCTAGTTGTACGCGAGTTAACGGCGACCTTACTCGCCTCTGTGCCAAAGGAACAGCTCCTAGCGGTCGTTTCTCTCGAAGGCGCTGCCAACTCACATGCCGCGATTTTATCCAGAGCGCTAGGTATTCCTGCGGTGATGGGGGTAACACTCAATCTCAAAGCGCTCAATGGTAAGCAGGGGATTGTCGATGGGTACAGTGGTAAGATTCTGGTTGAGCCCAGCCGTCAGTTACTACGCGAATACCGTGAGCTGGCTAATGAAGAGCGTGAACTGGCCAATATGGTCAACCAACGCATCGAAGAGCCAGCTTTCACCAAAGATGGTCAACGTATTGAGGTGATGCTTAACGCCGGTCTTAGTGCTGATACCAATATTGCGGTTAACCAAGGGGTTGATGGCGTAGGACTATATCGAACAGAAATTTCTTTTTTGTTGCAACACAGATTCCCCTCGGAAGAAGAGCAAACGCAGCAGTATCAAGCGGTACTGGGTAGCTACCCAAATAAACGAGTGGTCATGCGCACATTGGACGTTGGCGGGGACAAAGCGTTGCCGTATTTGCCAATCGAAGAGGACAACCCCTTTCTAGGCTGGCGAGGCATTCGTTTTACGTTAGATCATCCCGATATTTTTCTAATGCAAATTCGTGCCATGATGCGCGCAAGCTCGACACACAAGAATCTGAGCATATTGCTGCCTATGGTTTCTGGGGCACAAGAGTTAGATGATGCGATTGAGCTGATTAAACGCGCGTATACGGAAGTCTCCTCTGTCGATGAGCAAATCGTGATGCCAGAGGTTGGAGTCATGATCGAAGTGCCATCGATGATCTATCTTCTTCCCCTGATAGCAAGCAAAGTGGATTTTGTTTCGATTGGTACTAACGACTTAACTCAGTACATGCTTGCTGTTGATCGCAACAACGCACGTGTTGCAGATGTTTATGAATCAATGCATCCTGCCGTCATTATGGCTCTCAATCATATTTATCGTACGTGCGAACAATTAAATCTGCCCGTGTGTATTTGTGGTGAATTGGCGGGGGATCCGATTGGTGCATTGTTAATGGTTGGGCTTGGTTACCGTAGTTTAAGTATGAACACTTCAAACGTGGCCAAAGTGAAGTACTTACTTCGTCACACTGAAACCGCCGAATTAACAGCACTTGCTGACAAAGCTTTGATGCAACCTTATGGGCGTGACATTTATACTATGATGCAGTCATTTTTCGAAGACAAAGGCTTCGCCGGCTTCATTCGAGCCGGTAATAAATAAGGTTGAATGTGTTAATAGAATTACTTCTCAGCTGCATGCTGCTCGGTGCTTTCGTTGGTGTGATGGCTGGGTTATTGGGTATTGGTGGTGGTTTGATTGTCGTTCCGGCGCTGCTGTTTCTACTGCCTATGACTGGTATCGATGCGACTATCAGCATGCAAATTGCACTCGCGACTTCTCTGGCGAGCATTATTGTTACGTCGGGATCATCTGCGCTGAATCATTTCAAACTGGGTAATGTCGACATGTTTGTCGTCAAATGGCTGATGCCAGGCGTCGTCGTGGGAGGCTTCTTAGGTGCTAATGTGGCCGAGTGGATTCCTGCTCAATATTTACCGAAAGTCTTTGGTATCATTGTCCTTGTGCTGGCAATTCAGATGCTATTTTCTATTCGCGGTAAAGCGCAAAAACCGATGCCAGGCAGTGCTGCGACTATGGCTTATGGTACAGGAATCGGGATCGTATCAAGCTTAGCTGGTATTGGAGGTGGATCGTTGTCTGTCCCTTTTCTCAATCGTCATGGCATCGAAATGCGTAAAGCCGTGGGCTCTTCATCGGTGTGTGGCAGTATGATAGCGCTTTCCGGGATGGCTGGGTTTGTGTTGCATGGCTATCAGGTTGAGGCGTTGCCTGCATATAGTATTGGCTATGTTTACTTACCCGCTTTGTTTGCGATTGCATCGACATCTATGTTAACCACCCGCTTTGGCGCTAAGCTGGCAACTTCGCTTCCCACGCCGACACTGAAAAAAATTTTTGCGGTTTTTTTAATGTTTGTCGCTGGAACTATGTTGCTATAGTGCACTCTCATCTATACAAATTCATCATTCTCACAATTTCAAAAGAGTAATCCTCGTATGTCTCAAGGATATTTAACGTTTCCAAATATTGATCCAGTTCTTATTTCCATCGGACCACTGTCTATTCGCTGGTATGGATTAATGTATCTTGTCGGATTTGCTTTCGCGATGTGGCTGGCTAATCGACGTGCTGATAAAGCAGGCAGTGGCTGGACGCGTGAACAGGTGTCAGATCTTCTTTTCGCAGGCTTTCTCGGCGTGGTGATCGGTGGGCGAGTGGGTTATGTGATTTTCTACAACTTTGACCTGTTTATTCAAGATCCTTTGTATCTATTTAAAGTCTGGACTGGCGGTATGTCCTTCCATGGTGGTTTACTGGGTGTCATTACAGCGATGTTCTGGTACGCAAAAAAGAACGGACGAACCTTTTTCGGTGTCGCCGACTTTATTGCGCCGTTAGTACCGTTTGGCCTAGGAATGGGACGGCTCGGCAACTTTATGAATAGTGAACTTTGGGGACGTGTCACCGATGTTCCTTGGGCATTTGTCTTCCCTAACGGTGGCCCTTTGCCTCGCCACCCTTCTCAGTTGTATGAGATGTTACTCGAAGGGATTGTTCTATTCTTTATTTTGAACTGGTTTATCAAAAAGCCGCGTCCTCTGGGGGCTGTGTCAGGGCTATTTTTGGCCGGGTATGGTACATTCCGTTTCCTCGTAGAATATGTACGCGAGCCAGATGCACACTTAGGTTTATTTGGTGGCTTTATCTCGATGGGACAAATCCTATCATTGCCTATGGTGCTTATCGGTATTCTTATGATGGTTTGGGCCTATAAGCGCGGTCTTTATAAAGACGAACTACCACAACAATAGAAGTAAGGAACTGGTGTGAAACAGTATTTGGATCTCTGTCAGCGTATCGTTGACCAAGGTGAATGGATTGCCAATGAGCGAACAGGTAAGCGTTGCTTAACTGTGATCAATGCCGATCTCACTTACGATGTGGCAAATAATCAATTTCCTTTGGTGACAACGCGTAAAAGTTTTTGGAAAGCGGCGGTCGCTGAGTTACTTGGTTATATTCGTGGCTACGATAACGCCGAAGATTTCCGCAAACTCGGTACCAAGACTTGGGATGCCAATGCCAACCAAAATGACGCTTGGCTGAACAACCCTTATCGTAAAGGTGAGGACGACATGGGCCGTGTCTATGGTGTACAGGGACGCGCATGGGCAAAACCTGATGGTGGTCATATCGATCAACTACGTAAGATAGTTGATGATTTAACGCGTGGTGTCGATGACCGTGGTGAGATTTTAAACTTCTACAATCCTGGTGAATTCCACATGGGATGTTTACGTCCTTGCATGTACAGCCATCATTTTTCGCTATTGGGAGATACCTTATATCTCAACAGTACTCAGCGTTCTTGCGATGTTCCCCTAGGGCTCAACTTCAATATGGTGCAGGTGTATGTTTTTCTCGCGATCATAGCGCAGATTACTGGTAAAAAGGCAGGTCAGGCCTATCACAAAATCGTCAATGCACACATCTATGAAGATCAGCTTGAGTTAATGCGTGATGTGCAACTTAAACGTGAGCCACTCAAAGCACCTACGTTTCATATTAACCCTGAAATTAAATCGTTAGAAGATTTAGAAACTTGGGTTACTTTAGATGATTTTTGGGTTGAGGGTTATGAGTTTCATGAACCCATTCAATATCCATTCTCCGTTTGATAACAAGGCTCTTTAGGAGCCTTTTTTATTGCTGTCACTACTTAAGCGCACTGACAATATAGCGATGAATGGGGTTGGTTTGCATTGGGTTCGACAATGCAGGGCTGATAAAGCGCGGTGCTTGAAATATCCCTTTTTTGACTAGCGAGCGAATCACATCAAGATATTTCAATTCAGTTTTCCCACACAGGAGTAGAAGAAAGTCATCGCCGAGTTGATCATAGGCATTGAGGACTTCTCTAAATCCACGTAAGTAGAGATAATCTTTAGTAAAACCACCACCACGATACACGCGCGATGTGATAGTAAATGCGAGAGTATCCGATGCTTTGTACTGCTCTTTGAGTAGCATAAAGGTATGACGAAAATCGCGCTCTTTAATCATCGACTCTACAGCCAGTACGCGCAAAGCCAAAGTACGCAGACGCTTAATGCTAAAGTGGCCGGAAAGATACTCACATAATATTGCCAAACCTTCTTGGGTATTCGTATTGGCAGGGCAACCTAGGCTGAGTAGGTTGAGAGGCTGTTGATTGCCATTGAGAGTGGTGAGCAGATGAACGCCCAACTCATGGTGTGCCAGGGCATGAAGCTCGTCGGTACTGATGCATGCCGCTTGGCTGATTTTGACCCGAGAACCCGATACCAAAGCATTCGCTAACATACCATCAACCACTTGAATGTCACTGGTGTAACCATGCTGCGCAGAGAAGCGTTGCATATAGCTCGCGATGGCTTGGCTATCATGCTCTGGGTGAGACTCGTCTTCTGTGGGTAGGTGCAAGATAAAGTGAGCATTGGCAATATCTTTGACGCTGGGTTCACCATAATAGCGCAAAGAGTTGTACATAAACTCCTGGGTACCAATTGTGCTTAATTGATCGAGCTTATCTGAGTATGACTGAATGACATCGGAATACAGCTTTTGTAGATCACTGTCCTCGATTATTTCTAGTGGCAGCTGATAGAGTTGACGTTTTGCTTGGTGGGTATCGAATGACGTTTTTGCGTATTCAAATTTAGGTTCTTGTGAATACTTATTGGCGAAAAAAGTATCGCGCTCTTGAATGTAATTAAGCGGGTTCACGCTGTTGAGAATATCAATGTCTTTGACCAATTGAGTCAAGTTGTCATCAAGTGAGGCAAGACGTTGAGAGGTAGGTTCGATGTTTAGCGTCATGGCAGTCAATTCCAAATGAACATAGCTTAAATTAGCATCGGCTGTGAAATCTGACTATCAAATTTTATATTTAAAAAAGGCTCCACCTAAGTGAAGCCTTGAATGACGAGTGCCAGTGATATGATTAAGCTGTCAGTGCGAGAACCGCGCCCGGCAAAATCATAAATACCGTGAGTAGGTAAGCTGCCACAACCGTTTTGTTCTTTACTGCCATATCAGAGATATAGTCTGCGCCTTTAACTGGAATCTCACGCAGGAAAGGTACGCCGTAAATGAGCAGTGTCGCCAAAATGTTGAACACTAGGTGTACAAGGGCAATTTGCAAAGCAAAGACGGCAAACTCACCAGAGACTGCAGTTGCGGCAAGAAGTGCTGTAATACAAGTACCTATGTTAGCACCTAGGGTAAATGGGTAAACATCACGGACTTTCAACACACCAGAACCAACCAGTGGAACCATTAGGCTTGTTGTTGTTGATGACGATTGAACAAGTACAGTAACGATAGAGCCAGACATAATGCCATGGATAGGGCCACGACCAATCGCGTTCTTTAGAATTTCACGTGCACGACCCACCATTAGGCTCTTCATCAGTTTACCCATCACAGTGATGGCGACGAAGATCGTTGCGATACCTAACACGATCAGTAAGATGCCGCCGACTTGGTCACCAAATGTTGCAAGAGGTTCTTTAACCGCGCTAACAACTGGTTTCGTGATTGGTTTAATAAAGTTCAGGCCTTTAATGCTCATATCGCCAGTCGCTAAGAAAGGGGATACTAACCAATGAGAAATTTTGTCTAGAAGACCGAACATCATTTCTAGCGGTAGGAAGATAGCGACAGCAAGTAGATTAAAGAAGTCGTGAATCGTTGCACTAGCAAAAGCACGTTTGAATTCTTCTTTACAACGTACATGGCCGAGTGACACGAGAGTGTTGGTTACTGTCGTACCAATATTCGCACCCATTACCATAGGGATAGCGGTTTCTACCGGCAGTCCACCGGCCACAAGGCCCACGATAATAGAAGTCACTGTGCTTGAAGATTGGATAAGCGCTGTTGCCACTAAACCTATCATCAAACCAGCAACAGGGTGAGAGGCAAACTCAAATAAGACTTTGGCTTGATCGCCTGTTGCCCATTTGAAACCACTGCCTACCATAGATACTGCTAAAAGTAGCAAGTACAACATGAATGCCAAGTTAGCCCAGCGCAACCAGCGAGTCGTGCTCGAAATTGGCGCTGCTGTAGTAGTAGCTTGGTTCATAATTTTTTCTCCGTGGACCGTTTATACTTCGTTTTGGTCTGTTGTTGAAACTGAGGGCGATGTTAGAGATGAAATATTTCATTAATATTACAGTTATGTGTAACGGTTTTTTTTTTGTCGTTTGAAGTGTATTAACGCTGTCGTTGTAAATTTACAGTTTGATTAATTATTTGATTTTAAATGCTTATTTGTTTTTTTTGTTCTGTTTTAATCGACGTGATTTATATCGGAAAAATCGCAAAAAAATTCTCTCTAACCGTAAAGAAACACCTAGTTACTGTCATATTGAAAAGTATTGTTTCGGAAAAAACGATGGCTACTAACTATTTTGTAAGTTTTATCGAGTTATTGTTGTCACGCGCTGCATTTGCTATAACCTACAGATGCAAAACACGAGTACTTCTCTATGTCCCACTTAAACTATAACCATCTTTATTACTTTTGGATGGTGTGCAAACAAGGCTCTGTCACTAAAGCTGCGGATGCTTTATTTCTCACTCCGCAGACTGTTACGGGTCAGATTAAAGCACTTGAAGAGCGCATGGATGGTAAACTTACTAAGCGTAATGGACGCAGTGTCGAGCCAACAGAGCTGGGGCAATTGGTATTTAAATATGCCGATAGAATGTTCGGTCTTAGTTATGAAATGCTTGATATCGTCAACTATAGCCAGCGTTCTAATATCTTGTTTGACGTTGGTGTCGCCGATGCGCTTTCAAAAAGACTCGTCAGTAAAATACTTCTAACCACAGTGCCAGAAGATAACAGCATTCATTTACGCTGTTTCGAATCTACTCACGAAATGCTATTGGAGCAGCTAGCTCAGCATAAACTCGATATGATCTTATCAGACTGCCCGGTAGATTCGAGCCAAAGCCCCGGTCTTTACAGCAAGAAACTCGGTGAATCTAATATGAGTTTCTTTTGTTCAAGCAACGTGAATGAAACTAGCTTCCCGGCGATATTAGAGCAGCGCAAGTTGTTAATCCCAGGGAGTCGCACTGCGATGGGGCGTAAGGTTCTTGAGTGGTTTGATCGACAAGGATTACAGCCGAATATTTTGGGTGAATTTGATGATGTGGCATTAATGAAAGCTTTTGCTCGTTATCATCATGATGTGATTTTTCTAGCGCCTTCTATTTATATGACGGAAGTGGAAAGTGATCTGCCACTGCAACTGATTGGTCATATTGATGAGTTGAAGGAAGAATACTATGTGATCTTTGCTGAGCGAATGATCCAACACCCTGCGGTGAAGAATGTGTGTGATGCGAACTTCACAACCTTATTTAATTAGACGTTGATCTATTTGAACAAATAGATTAGTTGTTACAATTCGATTAATATTTGCAATCATTCACTGAAAATAACTCAATAGACAGTGAACTCAATGACAGGTCAACGGCGTTACTTACTTATGATGTAAGGCTGATGTTTGTAGAAGTATTGTTGTAGGAAGAGGTAGTGGCCAATGAACTTACAAGAGATGGAAAAAAATTCTTCTCAGGCTGTCGTACTACTAAAGGCGATGGCCAATGAGCGCCGCCTTCAGATCTTGTGCATTTTACACAATCAGGAACTCTCCGTTGGGGAGTTGTGTACTAAGTTAGAATTAAGTCAGTCGGCGTTGTCTCAACACTTGGCTTGGTTAAGAAGAGATGGGCTGGTCAATACGCGCAAAGAAGCGCAGACGGTGTATTACACTTTGAGCAGCGAAGAAGTCAAAGCGATGATCCAACTGTTACATGACTTTTATTGTGCTTAATTAGGGCTCGATTATCGAGGTAAGTGATTCTGCCTCGAAAAGCAGATATAAAAAAACCGGCAGATGCCGGTTTTTTCTTTCACTGAAGAATCAGAGTTCTATTAAAGAGCTTTGATTGCAGCAGAGAAGCGAGACTTATGACGTGCAGCTTTATTCTTATGAATAAGGCCTTTAGTCGCCATGCGGTCTAGGATTGGTGTAACTGCAGCAAATGCTTCAGTTGCAGCAGCTTTGTCGCCTGCTTCGATAGCAGCAACAGTTTTCTTCATGTAAGTGCGCATCATAGAACGACGGCTAGCATTGTGCTGACGACGTTTCTCAGCTTGGATAGCGCGCTTCTTAGCAGATTTACTATTTGCCAAGGGTCTAACTCCCAAAAACTTAGTTCGGTGACAATTTAAGGGCAGGGAATATCCCTCATTTGCGCCTTAATGTCAAATGATTTGTGCAAAAACCCATCGAGCCAAACAAATTTTGGATTGAAAGGTCTTCACGGTTAAGATGGCGGGGATTCTAACAGTATTTTTTTTTCAATGCTAATACTAATCTGCGCTGCAAATGACATTCCTAGTGTAAAGTAGAGCAAAATTTTTGATTCCCGAGGTAAATGTGAGTAAACGCCTACTCAAATCAGGCATGATAGTCAGTGCCATGACCTTGATCTCTCGAGTGTTAGGCTTAGTTCGAGACGTCGTGGTGGCGAATATCATGGGGGCAGGAGCCAGTGCCGATGTCTTTTTCTTCGCCAATAAAATTCCCAACTTTTTAAGACGCCTATTTGCTGAAGGAGCATTTTCACAAGCTTTTGTGCCAGTTTTGACCGAGTCCCATGCTGCAGGAGACATGGATAAAACGCGTCAGTTGATTGCTCGAGCCGCGGGTACACTCGGTGTTATTGTCTCTATCGTCACCGTACTTGGCGTTCTGGGCTCAGGGGGTGTCACCGCGCTGTTTGGTTTTGGTTGGTTTCTTGATTGGTTGAATGGTGGGCCAGCAGCCGAAAAGTTTGAGCTTGCGAGTTTGATGCTCAAAATCACTTTTCCTTACCTATGGTTTATCACTTTTGTGGCATTGTCAGGGGCGATTCTCAACACCTTAGGTAAATTTGCCGTCTCTTCTTTTACGCCTGTTTTTCTCAACGTAATGATCATTCTTTCGGCTTGGTTTATTGCTCCTCAGTTATCGCAACCAGAGATTGGTTTGGCGATTGGCGTTTTCCTTGGTGGCTTGGTGCAGTTTTTGTTCCAGATTCCGTTTTTAATCAAAGCGGGCGTCATGGTTAAACCTAAATGGGGTTGGCGCGACCCAGGCGTAGTCAAAATCCGTACTCTAATGATACCTGCGCTATTTGGTGTTTCGGTTAGTCAAATTAACCTGTTGTTTGACACCTTTATTGCCAGTTTTTTGCAAACGGGCTCCATCAGTTGGCTCTACTATTCGGACCGCTTATTGGAGTTTCCATTAGGCTTGTTTGGTATTGCTATCGCGACGGTAATCCTACCGGCACTGTCACGTAAACATGTTGATGCACACAGTGATGGTTTTGCTCAGACCATGGACTGGGGAATTCGTATGGTCACGTTACTTGGTGTTCCTGCGATGCTGGGTTTAATGGTGTTAGCCAAACCTATGCTGATGGTGCTCTTTATGCGCGGTGAATTCACGGCGCAGGATGTTGATTACGCCTCTATGTCCTTGATAGCTTATGCCTCCGGTTTGCTTAACTTTATGCTGATTAAAGTCTTAGCGCCGGGCTACTACTCACGCCAAGACACCAAGACGCCAGTGAAGTATGGAATCATTGCGATGGTCACCAATATGGTGTTCAACGCGATTTTTGCTTGGTTTTATGGTTATGTTGGATTAGCCATCGCAACTGCCTTATCGGCTTTCGTCAACATGTCTCTGCTATATAGAGGGTTGCATCGCGCGGGGGTTTATCATTTAACTTCAACAACTTTATGGTTTGTCGCTAAGCTGGCCATCGCAGGCAGCCTCATGGTTGGCGCGATTTTGTGGCAACTTGAAGAGATGAATGTGTGGTTGGCTTGGTCATTCATTGAGCGAGTTTTTTGGCTCACTGCTCTGATTGGGTTAGGCGCTAGTGTTTATCTCGTTACCTTGCTGATTCTTGGGGTGCGTTTAAAAGACCTAAAAGCAGCGACAGAGTAAGCACGATTAGTATATAATCCGTCAGTTTCACGCAACGTTAATTCTTATTTAAAGAATTTATAGCCAATAAATGAGTTTTTAGTAGTCTTCAATGGAATTGATTCGAGGTATTCACAACATCAAATCACATCATAAAGGATGTGTGTTGACGATCGGAAACTTCGACGGTGTTCATCTCGGACATCAAGAAGTGTTACGCCAAGTGTCTGAGCAAGCTGAGCTATTAGGCTTACCCTCAACGGTAATGACATTTGACCCTCAGCCATTGGAGCTATTTGCTAAAGATAAAGCGCCCGCACGTTTAACGCGCCTGAGAGATAAGTTTGTTCAACTGAGTAAGCTCAATATCGAAAGGTTGCTGTGTGTGAACTTTAATCATCAGTTTGCCAATCAAAGTGCTGACGAGTTTATTAGTGACTTGTTGGTAAAGCGTTTGGGTGTTAAGTTTCTCGTCGTAGGCGATGATTTCTGCTTTGGTCGTGGACGTACAGGCAATTTTGCGATGCTGCAACAAGCAGGGCAAAAATACGGTTTTACTGTGGTCAGCACGCAAAGTTTTTGCTTGCAACAGCTGCGAGTGAGCAGCACCGCTATCCGAGAAGCACTGGCGCAAGATAATCTTGCACTTGCCGCTGAAATGCTCGGGCGTGATTACAGCATCAGCGGTCGAGTATCTCATGGGCGAAAATTGGGTAGAACGATTGGTTTTCCAACCGCAAATATCCCATTAAAACGTTGCGTATCGCCAGTCTCTGGTGTGTATACCGTTCAAGCTTTAGGTTTGGGCGATGAGCCCGTTGGAGGCGTTGCCAATATCGGTAATCGACCAACGGTAAACGGCGTACGCCAACAGCTAGAAGTACATTTATTCGACTTTAAAGCCAATTTATATGGTAAACAGCTAGAAATTGTACTTTTAGATAAGATTCGAGATGAACACAAATTTGAGTCTTTCGAAGCTTTGAAACAACAAATAGAATTGGATGCTGAAGCAGCAAGGGTGTGGCTGCGTCAGTATAAAGTCCAAGCGGTTTAGTTCGCTGCTTGGCATAATGTCTAACTGTCACCCAACACAACGGAATTAAGAATCGATGAGTGAGTATAAAGATACCCTGAACCTTCCTGAAACAGGGTTTCCGATGCGTGGCAATCTGGCAAATCGTGAGCCAGAAATGCTTAAGCGTTGGTACAAAGAAGACCTTTACGGTGCAATCCGTGAAGCGAAGAAAGGCAAAAAATCTTTCGTTCTACACGATGGCCCTCCATACGCGAATGGTGACATTCATATTGGCCACGCACTAAACAAGATTCTTAAAGACATTATTATTAAATCCAAAACACTTTCTGGTTTTGATGCACCGTACATTCCTGGTTGGGACTGTCACGGCCTACCAATCGAACTAATGGTAGAAAAGAAAAAAGGCAAACCAGGCCAAAAAATCTCTGCGGCTGAGTTCCGTGAAGAGTGCCGTAAGTATGCGGCTGGTCAGGTTGAAGGCCAAAAAGAGAGCTTCAAACGCCTAGGTATCATGGGTGAGTGGGATAAGCCTTACCGCACAATGGATTTTGCCACTGAAGCAAATATTATCCGCGCACTGGGTAAGATTGCCGACAACGGCCATCTATTAAAAGGTTTTAAACCTGTTCACTGGTGTACAGACTGTGGTTCAGCGCTAGCTGAAGCAGAAGTTGAGTACAAAGACAAAGTATCACCTTCTATCGATGTGCGTTTCAAAGCCGCAGATGCAGCCGCGCTTCTTGCTAAGTTCTCCTTGAATGAAGGTCATGAAGGCGAAGGTGATATCTCAATCGTTATCTGGACAACCACGCCTTGGACATTACCTGCCAACCGTGCAGTGTGTCTGCGTGATGATCTCGAGTATGTACTTATCCAAGTCGAAGGTGAGACCAAAGAGCGTATTATCGTTGCTTCTGAGTTAGCGAAAGACGTAATGGATCGCGCTGGTATCGAGCATTTCCATAATCTAGGCTTTGCTAAGGGTAGTGATCTTGAACTGCTTCAGTTTAATCACCCATTCTATGATTTCACTGTTCCTGCGATCCTAGGCGACCACGTCACCACTGATTCAGGTACCGGTGTGGTTCACACGGCTCCTGGTCACGGTCAAGAAGACTTTGCGGTAGGTAACAAGTACGGTCTTGAAGTGGCAAACCCAGTTGGCTCAAATGGTGTATACCTTCCAGATACTGAGCTATTTGCTGGTCAGCACGTATTTAAAGCCAATGATTCCGTGGTTGAAACGCTAAAAGAGAAAGGCGCGCTTCTTCATCATCACGCTTACGAGCACAGTTACCCACATTGTTGGAGACACAAAACGCCAATCATCTTCCGTGCAACACCACAATGGTTTGTTTCTATGGACCAAGCTGGCCTGCGTGCAAAAGCGCTAGAGTCAATCAAAGGTGTTGAGTGGATGCCTGAGTGGGGTCAAAGCCGTATCGAAGGTATGATCGAAGGCCGCCCTGAGTGGTGTATCTCTCGTCAACGTACTTGGGGCGTGCCAATTGCGCTATTCGTTCACAAAGAAACGGCAGAGCTTCACCCTAATTCAATTGAGTTAGTTGAGAAAGTCGCTCAACTGGTTGAAGAAAAAGGCATTCAAGCTTGGTGGGATCTAGAAATCTCTGACCTACTAGGTGAAGAAGCGGATAAGTACGAAAAAGTGTTAGATACGCTAGACGTATGGTTCGATTCAGGTGTGACTCACTACTCAGTAGTTGACGCTCGTGAAGAGTACAACGGCGCATCTGCAGACCTATATTTAGAAGGTTCTGACCAACACCGTGGTTGGTTCCAATCTTCGCTAATTTCATCTATCGCGATGAAAGGTGAAGCGCCATACAAACAAGTGCTTACTCACGGTTTCGTTGTTGACGGACAAGGCCGTAAGATGTCGAAATCTATCGGTAACGTTGTTGCGCCAAAAGATGTGACTAACAAGCTCGGTGCCGACATTCTGCGTTTATGGGTTGCTTCAACGGACTACACCGGTGAAGTTGCAGTTTCTGATGAAATTCTAAAACGCAGTGCAGACGCATACCGTCGTATTCGTAACACGGCACGTTTCTTCCTAGCGAACCTGAACGGTTTCAACCCAGAGACAGACCTTGTGCCAGCAGAAGAGATGGTAGCACTGGATCGTTGGGCTGTTGGCCGCGCACTAGCTGCTCAACAAGAAATTGTTAAGGCGTACGGTGAGTACAACACTCACGCTGTTACCCAACGTCTAATGCAGTTCTGCTCGATCGAGATGGGCTCTTTCTACCTAGACGTAATCAAAGACCGTCAATACACAGCAAAACGTGGTGGTCACGCTCAACGTAGCTGTCAAACGGCACTTTACTACATCGTCGAAGCGTTAGTTCGCTGGATGGCGCCAATCATGTCGTTCACGGCAGACGAAATCTGGAACGAAATGCCAGGTCAACGTGATAAGTTCGTCTTTACTGGCGAATGGTTCGACGGTCTATTTGGCTTAGCTGAAGGTGAAGAGCTAAACAATGAGTTCTGGGCGGAAGTTCAATCAGTTCGTGGTAGTGTCAACAAGCTGCTTGAAGACGCGCGTAAAGAGAAGATCATTGGTGGTTCACTACAAGCAGAAGTGACGCTTTACGCTGATGATGCGCTAGCAGCGAAACTAAGCAAGCTTGAAGACGAGCTACGCTTTGCACTACTGACTTCAGCTGCGGCTGTTAAGCCTCTTAGCGAAAAGTCTGATGCCGCTCAAGCAACAGATGTTGAAGGTTTGTTTGTTGAAGTGAAAGCAACAGAAAACGAGAAGTGTGACCGTTGTTGGCACCACACTCCGGACGTAGGCACCATCGAAGGTCACGAGAAAATCTGTGGTCGTTGCGTGTCTAACGTGGATGGTGAAGGCGAAGTGCGTAAATTCGCTTAATGCGGTTTTATAACTGAACTTTATTCAAATAATCTAGCCCCAGTATCTACTGGGGTTATTTTTAGGGCTTAATTCTTTAGGGGATAGGATGTCAAACATTCCATTAAAGCAATCGGGTGTGCGTTGGCTTTGGTTAGCGATTGTTATCTTTATCGCTGATATCGCTATCAAGCTGGTGGTGATGGACAATATGGGTTATGGCTGGCCAAATCGTATTGAGATATTACCGTTTTTCAATCTGCTATATGTCCATAACTATGGCGCGGCATTTAGCTTTTTAAGTGATCAAGCAGGCTGGCAGCGTTGGTTGTTTACCGGGATTGCCTTTGCTGTCACGGCGATGCTGACTTATTGGATGAGCAAGTTACCTTCGTCGGATAAGTGGAACAACATTGCTTACGCGATGATTATCGGTGGTGCCGTTGGGAACGTGTTTGACCGAGTAGTACATGGCTTTGTCGTCGATTACCTTGATTTCTTTTGGGGCAATTACCATTGGCCAGCGTTCAACTTAGCGGACAGTACTATCTGTGTTGGCGCTGCGATGATTATTCTCGATGGCTTTAGTAGCAAAGAAAAAAGCAAAGCTTAATCTTTGATCGAGCGAATAACCTTAAGCGCTGTTGGTTGATTACGATGGCGCTTTTTAGTATATCCGTCATATTTGAAGCTGCAGCGTTGTTGACTGCGATAATTCCCCCTAATCACATAGCGCACTATGCTCATAGGGTTGAATTATCTTGTCGCCTAGCTGCAACTCCAACTATTTAGGATATACACCTACAAAACTAGAATGACTTTAAGGAAGCAGTAACGTGACCATAATTGCCCAAGATTCAGCAGTAACACTGCACTTTACTATTAAAATGAAAGATGGCTCAGTGGCTGACAGTACCCACAATATGGGCAAACCTGCCAAGTTGGTCATTGGTGACGGCAGCTTAAGTGACAACTTTGAACAGTGTTTACTCGGTTTAAACGCTGGTGAAAAAAAGGCGATAGAACTGAAAGCGCAAGATGCCTTTGGTATGCCAAACCCAGACAATATTCACTATATGGATCGCACTAAGTTTGTTGGTGAAGCTGAAGTTGAAGTGGGTACTATCATGGCCTTTTCTGGTCCAGATGGAATGGAAATTCCGGGTATTATTAAAGAAATTGCTGGCGACTCGGTCACTGTCGATTTTAATCACCCTTTAGCAGGGCAAGATGTGACTTTTGAAGTTGAAATTTTGTCAGTAGAATAGCCAGTCGAAGCGAAAACAGAATCATCATGAGCAATGAAATGAAAATTAAGTTAGCTAACCCTCGTGGCTTTTGTGCCGGTGTTGATCGCGCGATTAGTATCGTCGAGCGAGCTCTTGAGCTCTATCAACCGCCGATCTATGTGCGCCATGAGGTGGTACATAACCGCTTTGTGGTTGAAGGGCTAAAACAGCGTGGCGCTATCTTTGTTGAAGAGCTGCATGAAGTGCCTGATGACAACATTGTGATTTTTTCGGCTCATGGTGTGTCGCAAGCGGTACGTAAAGAAGCGAAAGAGCGTGCGTTGACCGTCTTTGATGCCACCTGTCCCCTTGTGACAAAAGTGCATATGGAAGTGGCTCGCGCTAGTCGCAAGCATATGGAAGTGGTCTTAATTGGTCACGCAGGGCACCCTGAAGTTGAAGGAACTATGGGGCAATATGCCAGTGAGCAAGGTGGTATGTACCTAGTTGAGACGCCGGCAGATGTCATCAAGCTCAAAGAGAAGGTTAAAGATCCAAGTCATCTACATTATGTAAGTCAAACCACTTTGTCTGTCGATGAAACGGCTGATGTGATCGATGAGCTACGTCGAGTATTCCCTGATATTCAAGGGCCACGCAAAGATGATATTTGTTACGCGACGCAAAATCGTCAAGACGCCGTACGTGATATGGCGGCTGATGTTGATGTGGTTATCGTGGTTGGCTCTAAGAACTCATCCAACTCAACGCGTTTAAAAGAGCTGGCCGAGAAATTAGGCACACCAGGCTATCTCACCGATTGTCCAGAAGACATCAAGCCAGAGTGGTTTGAAGGCAATGTTAAGGTCGGTGTCACTGCCGGCGCTTCTGCACCCGAAGAGCTAGTTAACCAGATTCTTGAGCGTATCAAACAACTGGTCGGAACCGAATCAGTCGAAGAGATTCAAGGCCGCGAAGAAAACATGTTTTTCGAAGTGCCTAAAGAGCTGCAAATCAAGCAAGTGGACTAATTCTCAAGACAATGAATCAAAGCCAGCGTTGAATCGCTGGCTTTTTGCTTTATGGCGAACAATAAAAAAGGCTCCCGTAGGAGCCTAATGTTGAGTAGTAGTGAGTTACGCGGCTTTTGTCACTGCTTGTGGTTGTTCTTCGTCAGCTAGCTCGGTCTCACCTTTGCCTTTCGAGCGTTTGATGACATACACGGTGACCGATAGTGAGAACAGGATGCCTGCAACAGTCGAAACGGTCATAGGTAAGCCAAAGCCAAGTGAGCTATTGTTTAGGATGAAGGTCGCACAGACTGTAGTCATAAACATGGCTGGAACTGTCGTGATCCAGTGCAGCTTATTGTGGCGCAGTAGGTAAGCTGAAGCCGTCCACAACATCATTACTGCAGTTGTTTGGTTAGCGAAGCCGAAGTAGCGCCAGATAATACCGAAGTCTACTTGAGTTAGAATGCCACCAATAACGAATAGTGGTAGTGCCATCAGTAGTCGGTTGCGCAGAGTTTTTTGTTCCATGTTGAAGTATTCAGCAAGGATCAAACGGCTTGAACGGAATGCAGTGTCACCTGATGTGATAGGTAGAATAACCACACCTAGGAAAGCGATGATGCCACCGAATACACCAAGTAGGCCAAATGAAGCGCTGTATACCACGTTACCAGGGCCACCATTCTTCACTGCTTCTGATAGTGCGTCTAGAGAGCCGAAGAAAGATAGTGCGATAGCACACCAGATTAGTGCGATAACCCCTTCACCAATCATTGCTCCGTAGAATACAAAGCGGCCATTCTTTTCATTTTCCATACAACGTGCCATCAGCGGAGACTGAGTTGCGTGGAAGCCAGAGATTGCGCCACAGGCAATGGTAATGAATAGAGCAGGCCATAGTGGCATGTCATTCGGGTTGAGATTCGACAGCATGTCAGATACTTGGAAATCGCCCATTACAGTATGTTCGCTTGAGAAAGCAATCGCGGTCATTAGCCCGACAGACATAAAGATGAGTAGCGCACCAAACAGTGGGTAGAAGCGGCCGATAATTTTATCAACAGGAACAATCGTTGCGATGATGTAGTAAGCGAAGATAGCGATAACCATGGTCGTCATACTGACGCTTAGGCTAGTTTGGTCATTGATTAGGTTTGTAATCATGCCAGCAGGAGCCGAAACGAAAACTACACCGACCAGAAGCAATAACACAATGGCAAAGACATTCATAAAATGCTTCGCGCCATTACCTAGGTAACGACCCGTGATGGTAGGAACAGATGCGCCGCCATTGCGAACCGAGAGCATGCCAGAGAAGTAGTCGTGGACGGCACCTGCAAAAATACAGCCGATGACAATCCACAGCATTGCCGCTGGACCGTACAAGGCACCCATGATTGGGCCGAAGATCGGGCCGACACCTGCGATATTCAGTAGCTGAACCAGGTAAACTTTCTTGGTCGACATTGGAACGTAATCCACACCATCCGCTTTGGTATGCGCTGGAGTTTGACGTTTTTCGTTAATGCCAAAGACTTTTTCGACAAAAGCCCCGTAAATAAAGTATCCGCCGATGAGGGCTGCCACACAGGTTAAAAACCACAACATAACAACTGTTCCTTAGTGAAATTGATTAAGCTCACTGTGCATATTATGGTGATGCTAGACCAATATCATCTGCTTCTAGAGTGAGTGGTCGTATAGTGAAATGAGTGGTTGGCTGAGAAAATAAGTGGTTTTTACCCTTGCTGAGTGGCAATAATCGAGATTTAGTGGTTTGATTAATAACAGGGTTAGCTTTTTTCGAAAATTCAAAGACTAATCTCGACTCGTCTGCATACACAAGGAAATATAATGACAAAGATAATCATCGCAGCGTTGGTATTGCTATTGGCCGCTTGTAGCAGCAGCCCTGAAAAATTGGCTCAGAAAGGGAATTGGCGTCAGATAGGTTACCAAGATGGTATTACAGGGCATACTCAGCGTTCATATAAAGAGTTAGCAAGTTTAGGTGATGTAAAACATGCAGACTATGAACAGGGGTATTTAGAGGGGGTTGACGAGTACTGCAACCCCGATTTTGCGTATCAGATAGGCTTATCTGGCCAGTACTATGAAGGGGTTTGTGAAGGTACAGAAACCGCGCAAAAATTCCGTATGGAATGGCAGCGTGGCTGGAACGAATACCAAAACTAATTTCAGCAAAAGGGAGAAGCGTGATTTCTCCCTTTTTGATATTAACTTTCGCGCCAATGTCTACTTATCTTGATGATGTTCGACGGCTTTGCGCAGGAAACCATCTTGCTTTTCGAGTTGTTTCTTCGCTTGGCCCAACTCCATGCCTGTCAGTAGGATGAGAATCGCCAGTTTTACGTCATAATCGGTGGCTTCTAAGGTTTGTGTTGCTAGGCTCTCATCACAGTCTGTCGCTTGCATAACGATTCTGGCGGCGCGAGCGACTAATTTTTTGTTGGTCGCTTTTACATCAACCATCAGGTTTTGATAGCTCTTACCAAGACGAATCATACTCGCTGTGGTCAGCATGTTGAGCACTAACTTTTGCGCGGTTCCGGATTTCAGCCGGGTTGAACCGGTCAATGCTTCAGGACCGACTACAGGGCTAATTGCTATTTGGGCGATGTCGGCTATCGTCGAGTCTGGATTACAAGAGAGCGCGACCGAGGTAGCACCAATCTCATTGGCGTAGTGCAACGCACCGATGACATAGGGAGTTCTGCCGCTTGCCGCAATACCTACCACGACATCTTTGCTGTTAAAGCCAATCGACTTAAGATCTTCAACCCCTAGCAGAGGCGAATCTTCAGCGCCCTCTTTGGCTTTTAATATTGCTTCTGGTCCGCCAGCAATCAGTCCTATAACCATCTTATCCGAGACACCAAACGTCGGTGGACACTCAGAGGCATCTAAAACCCCTAAACGGCCGCTGGTGCCAGCCCCCATATATATCAGTCGGCCACCGAGCTTAAATGCAGCCGTGATTTTATCGACCGCTTGCGCAATCTCAGGCAGCACCTTTTCGACCGCAACAGGAACGAGCTGGTCTTGCTGATTGATTCGCTGAACAATTTCAAGAGAAGAGAGCAAGTCGATATCCATGGTTTCAGGGTTACGACCTTCTGAAACGAGATGTGAAAGTGCCGCGATAAGCGCATCGTTAGTCATAGTTGTCCTTATTTATCAGCAAAGTACATCACACCGAGAGAAACCGCTTTACTGGCTCCGGTGACTTCAGGCAGATTGCTTGGCAAATTGTGCATACGGCGATAGGCGAGCCAAGCAAAGGCCATCGCTTCCATATTGTTGCTATCGACTCCTTTGGCGTCCGTTGGCATCACTTGCCAATCAGGCAGCAACTGAGCGAGACGCTGGATAAGAAGCGGGTTGTGAACCCCGCCGCCACACACCAATAGCTCTGGGGATGTGCCTAGGGAGAACTGCTTAACTTCGTTAGCGATCGTCTGCGCGCTATATTCACACAGCGTGCGCTGAACATCTTCAGCTCTCAATGTAAACTCGCTTAAAATCGTTTCTAGCCAAGGCAAGTTAAACAATTCTCGACCTGTACTTTTCGGAGCGCGCAGAGTTAGGTAAGGCTCATTCAATAACTTGGTCAGTAGGCCTTGGCTGAGATTTCCTCGCTTGGCGAACTCGGCGTCTTTATCGTAGGGTTGAGCGGTGTGTTTTACGCACCAAGCATCCATCAGCATATTACCTGGGCCAGTATCATAGCCAATCACTGTTTGCTCGGGTCTTAAGACCGAAATATTCGCGATACCACCAATATTTAGTACTACGACGCTTGAATCCGTTGAGCTGAAAATGGCTTGATGAAAAGCTGGAACAAGCGGTGCGCCTTGACCTCCAAGGGCGATATCTTTGCGCCGAAAGTCAGCAATGGTGTCTATTCCAGTTAATGCGGCAATAATATTGGCATCACCTAGCTGAGTGGTAAAAGGTGTGTCACCATTGGGTTGATGAAAGACTGTTTGACCGTGATTACCAATCGCAGTGATCTGCTCAGCAGAGTAACCACTTTTAGCCAATAGCGCGGCTACGGCTTGTGCATAGAGTTTTCCTAATAAATGGTCAAGCTCACCAATTTCAACCAAGCTGGTCGATTGACCGAGAGAAATGTCTAGCAAACGTTGTTTAAGTGAGGCGGGGATCGGGTAGTCATGACTAGCAACAAGTTGAACCTGATCGGCCTTAATGCTGACTAGGGCAGTATCAATGCCATCTAGGCTAGTGCCGGACATTACGCCGATGTAGAGTTCTTGGGTCATGATGCTCAAATTTACTTAACAGTGACAGGTAATCCATTGTAAATGGAAGATAATCCTAATAACCTCGGTATCATAGCAAAATGGCGTTAGGATGGAGAAATAATGGGACCGTTATGGTTAGACGTAGCTGGTTGTGAACTGACCGCCGAAGACAGAGAGATTCTTGAGCACCCAACCGTTGGCGGGGTAATTTTGTTTGCGCGTAACTATCATGACAGTGAGCAGCTAGTTGCGTTAAATACATCAATTCGCAAAGCGGCTAAGCGCCCAATTCTGATCGGGGTTGATCAGGAAGGTGGGCGAGTTCAACGCTTCAGAGAGGGATTCTCTCTCATCCCAGCGGCCGAGCGATATGCGAAGTTCGAGATGGGCGAACAGTTAGCCGAACAAGGTGGCTGGTTAATGGCGGCCGAGCTTATTGCTCATGACATCGATTTGAGCTTTGCTCCGGTGCTTGATAAAGGCTTTGACTGTAAAGCGATTGGCAATCGTGCGTTTGGTGATGATGTCGACACTATCGTCCGTCATAGCTTAGCCTATATGAAAGGAATGAAAGCGGTTGGTATGGCGACAACAGGTAAGCACTTTCCCGGTCATGGCGGTGTCATTGCTGATTCCCACTTAGAAACGCCTTATGACCACCGAGACGATATCTTCGAGCAAGATATGAGCGTGTTTAAAGCGCAGATTGCGTCCGGGATTTTAGATGCGATGATGCCTGCTCACGTGGTGTTCCCACACTATGATGACCAGCCAGCCAGTGGCTCTGAATTTTGGTTAAAGCAAGTTCTACGTCAACAACTCGACTTTAAAGGTATTGTTTTTTCAGACGATTTGAATATGGAAGGGGCATCTATCATGGGCGGCCCTGCCGAGCGTTCACATCAAGCGCTGGTAGCTGGTTGCGATATGCTGTTGCTGTGTAATAACCGCCATGGTCAAGTTGAGGTGTTGGATAACTTGCCGATTATGGAGACACCTGAAGCGGTTAACTTGCTTAAGAAGCAGAGTTTCACCCTATCTGAACTGCAATGTAGTGAGCAGTGGCGACAAGCGTCTGAAGCAATGAAGCGTATTCTTGGAGCCTAGTAGATACTATCGTCAGCAAGAATCTCCTTTTGACGATAGGTATCAATTTAGTGAAAGCCGAGCATCTCTTTGAGTGTTTTGAGATAACGCCTACTGACCGGAAGTGGATGCTCACTCACGGTAATGATTTCTGCTAATCCGTTTTCTAATAGTTTGATCTCTTTGATCGCTTTGATATTGACCAAGAATTGACGATGACAACGAACCAAAGGCGTCTTTTCTTCTAACACTTTTAAGGTTAGCTGTGAGGTTGCTTTTTGTTCATGGGTCTGGATATGGACGCCACTGATATCACTGTAGGCAAACTCCACATCTTGCGTGGGGATAATCACGATGCGATTCAAACCAATACACGGAACTTGATCTAAACTTTGCGGCGTAATCGCAGCGAAATGGTGACGATTGTTCTGTCGAGATTTGAGTAACCGCTTAACCGTTTTCTCTAGGCGGCAGGTATCGACAGGTTTGAGCAGGTAATCAAAGGCATTATCTTCAAAGGCTTGTACAGCAAACTCATCATAAGCGGTAACAAACACCACTTTCGGCATGGTATCTGGGTCAAGCATAGCGAGCAGCTCAATGCCGGTAATTTGCGGCATCTGAATATCAAGGAACACGACGTCAGGTTTAAGCTGATTGATCTTTTTTAACCCTTCAATCGCATTGCTTGCTTGGCCTAATACTTCAATATGTCCCGTTTCTTCAAGCAGTTCAGTCAGCTCTTCACGAGCAAAAAGTTCGTCATCTATAACTAATGCCGACAGCATGTGGATACCTTAGTTCGTGTTAGGGATGAGAAAACTCATCCGAGTATAGTGATTGGCGTCGACTTCGATATTGAGCGCTGAAGTACGGCCAAATTTATTGGTCAGCCTTTTATCGACAATTTGCATACCGAGACCCTGATGGTCATCTGCTGGTGGAGAGTAACTTCCGGCATTATCTTCCACCACCACTTGCGCGCCCGATTCACTCATTTGACTGTAGATGCGTATTTTTCCGCCTTCCAGTAAATTGGAAATACCATGCTTAATCGCATTTTCAACCAAAGGCTGAAGGGTAAACGTGGGCACTTTACGTGTTAATAGTGATTCATCAATATCAATCGTTACTTCTAAGCGGTCAGTGAAGCGTGCTTTTTCTATCGTAAGGTAGGCATTGACGTGGGCCAGCTCTTCTTTGAGTGTTACCGTCTCAATATCCTGCTTCAAATTACTGCGGAAAAATTGTGATAGATGCTGAATGAGTTCACGCGCTTTGGTTGGATCGCGCCTGATCACAGCACTGATGGTATTTAGTGCATTGAACAAAAAGTGTGGGTTGACCTGCGCATGCAACAACTTAATTTCAGCTTGTGACAGTAGGGTTTGTTTCTGCTGGTAGTCGCCAAACAAAATTTGACTCGACAGCAACTGAGCTATTCCTTTGGCCATTGACATATTGATGGTCGAAAAAAGCTTTCTTTTCGGCTCGTAAAGTTTGATGGTACCTATCACTTTCTCACCAGTACGCAGTGGAATAATTAACGCAGAACCAAGCTTACAATTGGCGGAAATCGAGCATTGATAAGGCTTCTCGGCGCCGTCGAGATAGATGATGGCATTTTGTTTTATCGCATCTAATGTGCTTTGCGACGAGATCGGGGTATTGGGCTTATGATGATCATCACCAATGCCGACAAAGGCGAGGATTTTCTCGTCATCGGTGATTGAGACCGCACCTACACTGGTTTCTTCGTAGACGATACGTGCAATCTTCTCAGCATTTTGTACATTAAATCCCGAAGCAAGAATACCAACAGAGCGCTCAGCAATGTTGAGTGCCCGGCGGGAAAACGTAGCGGAGTACTCTTCAAATATGGTTTTTCTATCTTGCAAAATACTCATGAACAGTGCGGCACCGACCGAGTTGGCGATAATCATCGGCGCTGCAATCGCCGAAACCAGAGCATAGGCTTGATCAAATGGCTTAGCGACGATCAAAATGACTAGCATCTGGACGATTTCCGCAATCAAGGTAATGGCGAACACCACGCTCGGGCTAAATAGCTGATCGGATTTGCCTTTACGTAAAAAGTAAATGTGAAACAGGCCACCAATTAATCCTTCAGCTGTGGTCGAAATTGCACAGGCGAGGTCGGTAAATCCGCCTAAGTGATAGCGGTGAAGGCCGCCGGTAAGCCCGACAAAGAATCCCACCACTGGACCGCCAAATAGTCCACCCATGACCGCACCTATGGCACGCGTATTAGCAATCGCATCACTGATTTGTAAGCCAAAGTACGTCCCCATGATGCAGAAGAGTGAAAATAGGACGTAGGTACTTAATTTGTGACTTAATCGATTGGAGACATTAAGCAGAGGCAGAAAAATCGGTGTCTTGCTCAGCATATAAGCGAGGACGAGGTAGACACACATCTGTTGGAGTAGAGAGAGAATCAGATCCATAGCGATTAAGTTAGCGGGATTTGCGCCTATTTTAGTTAACTAAGCATACGGAAAACATGCTTAACTCATGTTTTAGCAATAAAGTTCTATTAAATATTTGGTGTAAATATAAATTTACATTTATGTTTTTTATTGTTTACATCTTGAAATCTATTTTTAGGCTGTTATTTTATTGGTTATTCCAGTCTAGTAAATGTAAAGATAACTAGGTGTAAAAATAAATATACAGGTTTGAGTTATGCAAAAAAGTGAATTGAGCAATATTAACATTAGCGACGAGCAAGTCCTTATTACACCACAAGAGTTAAAAGCAAAGTTACCTTTGAGTGACAATGCGCGTCGTTTTATTCAACACTCACGCCAAACTATCGCAGACATCATTCATAAGAAAGATCATCGTTTGTTGGTTGTGTGTGGTCCATGTTCAATTCACGATATCGAAGCGGCAAAGGAATATGCTAAGCGTTTAAAGGCATTGTCAGAGCAACTGAGCGACCAATTGTACATTGTGATGCGAGTGTACTTTGAAAAGCCTCGTACGACGGTGGGGTGGAAAGGGTTAATTAACGACCCACACCTAGATGGCTCTTTCGATATCGAGCATGGCCTCCATGTTGGCCGTGAACTTCTGGTTGAACTTGCTGAAATGGAAATTCCACTTGCAACAGAAGCGCTTGATCCGATCAGCCCTCAGTACTTGGCTGATACATTTAGCTGGGCGGCAATTGGTGCGCGCACTACAGAATCGCAAACACACCGTGAAATGGCCAGTGGTCTGTCAATGCCAATCGGCTTTAAAAACGGCACTGACGGTAGCTTAGCGACCGCGATTAATGCGATGCAAGCGGCTTCTTCTAGCCACCGCTTTATGGGGATTAACACTGAAGGCCAAGTGGCGCTGTTAACCACTCAAGGTAACCCGAACGGTCATGTGATCTTACGTGGTGGTAAACAGACCAACTACGATTCGGTTTCTGTTACTGAATGTGAGCAAGATATGGCGAAACATGGTCTTGATGCATCATTGATGATCGATTGTAGCCACGCTAACTCGCGCAAAGATTTTCGTCGTCAACCTTTGGTGGCAGAAGATGTGATTCATCAAATTCGTGAAGGCAACAAATCGATTATTGGCTTGATGATCGAAAGTCATATTAACGAAGGTAATCAATCTTCAGATATTCCGTTAAGTGAGATGCAGTACGGCGTTTCAATCACTGATGCGTGTATCAATTGGGATACAACTGAGGCACTATTACGTCATGCACACGAAGAGCTAGTTCCTTTCCTAGAAAATCGTCTGAAAGGGTAATATCAAGGAATATCAATGGCAGTTGAATTGAATGCATTGCGTGATCAGATAGACGCAGTCGATAAACAGATTCTGGATTTGTTAGCCCAACGGCTCTCACTTGTTGAGAAGGTGGGTGAGGTAAAAAGTGAGCATGGTTTGCCCATCTATGCACCGGATCGTGAGGCGGCGATGCTGGCCTCTCGACGTGCCGAAGCTGAGAAAAAGGGTGTACCGCCGCAGCTGATAGAAGACATTTTGCGTCGCACTATGCGTGAGTCATACGCCAGTGAGAAAGACTCTGGTTTTAAATGTCTTAATCCCGAGCTGCGTTCGATTGTTGTTGTCGGTGGTAACGGCCAACTTGGTGGACTGTTTGGTCGCATGTTTAAGCTTTCTGGCTATGATGTCAGAGTGCTTGGCAGTAAAGATTGGCATCGTGCTGATGAGTTGCTTGCCAATGCAGGCATGGTGGTTGTGACCGTGCCGATTCATTTGACTGAAGGGGTGATTGAAAAACTGGGTAACTTACCATCAGACTGCATTTTATGTGACTTAACTTCAATTAAGTCTAAGCCATTGCAAGCGATGCTCAATGTCCATAAAGGGCCTGTTGTTGGTTTGCACCCAATGTTTGGTCCTGATGTGACAAGTTTAGCTAAGCAGGTGATTGTCTACTGTGATGGACGTGGTAGTGAACAATACCAATGGCTGCTCAAGCAATTTTCTATCTGGGGCGCAAGCTTGTGTCAGAT
Organism: Vibrio galatheae; assembly: GCF_000967545.1. Taxonomy (GTDB): domain Bacteria; phylum Pseudomonadota; class Gammaproteobacteria; order Enterobacterales; family Vibrionaceae; genus Vibrio; species Vibrio galatheae. The sequence continues at coordinate 208,971 of NZ_JXXV01000014.1, forward strand.
TGACGCCAGTGACCACGACCATGGTATGACCTTGATTCAAGCTCTGCGACACTTTACGTCGTTTGCTTATGGTTTGCACCTAAGTCGTGAAAACCCAAATATTGATCAGCTACTTCAGCTAAGTTCACCGATATACCGTTTGGAACTGGCGATGGTTGGTCGTCTGTTTGGTCAAGATCCGAACCTCTATGGCGACATCATTCTTTCTTCGCAAGAGAATATTGATATGATCAAACGCTTCCACCGCTGTTTTGGTGAAGCTCTAGACATTCTTGATAGTCGAGATAAACAGGCTTTTGTACAAAGCTTTAATAAAGTCAGTGATTGGTTTGGTGATTACTCGACCCAGTTCCTCGCAGAGAGCCAAAATCTATTAAAGCAAGCTAATGACTCTATCCATCGCGGCTAGAGTGCTAAGCGAGTAGAGATAGAAAAAGAGCGACCAGATGGTCGCTCTTTGAGTATTTATGGCAAAGTAATTATTGAATGGTCACTGTCTCAACGTTTGACTCTTGGTCATTTTTTACTGTATTGACTGAGCTATCTTGGTAAGGGTTGTTGGTCAAGTTCACTTGTAACCTTACCGTGTCATCAATCAATTTCACCAAGGGGGCCCACTTTACTTTCTTTTCTTTCTCAAACAGGTAGTTAAAGTTTTCTGGTGTCCAATCAATGGTGTATTGTGGGTTAAGCGCTCGACCTAAGAATCGTACTTCGTAGTGCAAATGTGGGCCTGTTGAATTGCCTGAATTACCACAAGTCGCAATCACATCCCCCTTACTGACAAACTGTCCACTACGAACATTAAAGCGGTTGAGGTGCGCGTACGAACTCATAAACCCAAACGAGTGGCGTACGGTTAAGAAATTACCAAAGCCTTTTTTACTAGGACGAACGGTTTCTACAACGCCATCGGCAGGGGCGTAAATTTCTTCGCCGCGCTTACACGTTAAATCGATACCTGTATGGGTATGCCTTTTACCTGTGATTGGATTGGTACGTCGGCCGAATGAAGACGAAATGCGTTCATAATGCATGGGGGAGTCGTTAGGAATCATGCGAAACATAGTCGCACGTACCGCAGAGTCAACGGCCGCAGCATCGATGCGGTTCTCCAAACTAGCGTCATCAAGCAAGGTGTCATCGGCTAAACCAAGAACAGATTCCACATCGTAGACACGTTTGCCTAATACATGGATTTGGTTACGTTTTTCTTCCAACTCTTGTGAGAGAGAGTGCGTGGTATCGACTTGTTCCTCGTACAGCATTTCTAGCTCACTGAGTTTAATAGTGAGTGACGAGTACTTCTCTTGAGTCTGTTGTTTTTGCTGCCATTGATAGTAGCCGTAGCCGACCCCAGAGATAAGAGTGCCACTCAACAGCGCTATCGTAGTCAAAAGGGCTTTTCTTGAAACATCAAAACGTTGTACCCCCGATGAGTTGGGGATAGAAATGGTTATTTTATTCGACATATTTTGGTTAGATTAGGTGTATTCACCGAGATCTGAGAGGTGTTCGATATCCCTGTGTAACAGTTCATCATCACCTACGTTTAACTCAACTAATCGCTTTAAGTGCCCGATACTCTCAATATCAATATGATCAATGCTCAGACGAATCACATTGTTATTAAGCCCAACAATATTTCCTACAAGTTGGATCGTGACATCACTTCCTGCCAGCGAAAATTCAACATTTACTGGTTTATCTCTATCGAGCAAGCTTGATTGTTCGCTACTGACTAACAGTCCGTGCAGCGATAAATCCGATACTAAGGCTACTATTGAGGTGGTATCTTGTGTCAGTGTTGCTTGAGTTTGATAAACAATACGCGAAAAACGACGACGTTCGATCATAATCTTCTCTCTATATTTCAACTCGTAAGAGTAACAAAACTAAAGTGGCTGCTATGCGCGGTTGTTCTCATTCTTCGCTTTCATCAATACAGAGTTATCCGTATTGTGAGCTATATAATAAAGGCCGCTAATATTAGCGGCCTCTGCACAAAGATCAAGCGTATTTACTTAGTCATGCGCTTGTACTTGATGCGATGCGGCTCCGCAGCTTCTGGGCCAAGAGTCTTCTTCAACCACTCCATGTACTCAGTATAGTTACCTTCGTAGAAGTTAACCTGACCTTCGTCGCGGTAGTCGATGATGTGGGTTGCAATACGGTCAAGGAACCAACGGTCGTGCGAGATAACCATGGCACAACCAGGGAACTCTAGCAGAGCTTCTTCTAGCGCACGTAGCGTTTCAACATCAAGGTCGTTGGTTGGTTCGTCGAGCAACAGTACGTTGCCGCCGGCTTTCAGTAGCTTAGCTAAGTGAACACGGTTACGTTCACCACCAGACAGCTCACCGATCACCTTCTGTTGATCTGAGCCTTTGAAGTTGAAGCGCGAGCAGTAGGCACGTGCAGGAATTTCAAAGTTGTTGATCTTGATGATATCCGCACCTTCGGAAATCTCTTGATAAACGGTTTTGGAATCATCCATTGAGTCACGGAACTGATCAACTGACGCCAGTTTCACCGTTTCACCCATTTCAATCGTACCCGCATCAGGTTGCTCTGTACCGCTTAGCATCTTGAATAGTGTTGATTTACCTGCACCGTTGGCACCGATGATACCGACGATGGCACCTTTAGGAATGCTGAACGATAGATCGTCAATCAGTACGCGCCCATCAAAAGACTTGGTGAGGTTGTTCACTTCGATAACCTTGTCACCTAGACGCTCACCAGGTGGGATGAACAGTTCGTTAGTTTCGTTGCGCTTCTGACGATCACCGCTTTGCAGTTCTTCAAAACGAGCCATACGCGCTTTAGATTTTGATTGACGACCTTTCGGGTTTTGACGTACCCACTCCAGTTCTTTCTCAATCGTCTTTTGGCGTGCTTTCTCTTGTGAGGCTTCTTGTTGCAGACGTGCATCTTTTTGCTCTAGCCAAGAGGTGTAGTTACCTTGCCATGGAATACCTTCACCACGGTCAAGTTCAAGAATCCAACCCGCCGCATTGTCAAGGAAGTAGCGGTCGTGGGTAATGGCCACAACAGTACCTGTGTAATCAACGAGGAAGCGTTCTAACCAAGCAACAGACTCAGCGTCTAAGTGGTTGGTTGGTTCGTCGAGCAGTAGCATGTCTGGTTTAGACAGAAGCAAACGACAGATAGCGACACGGCGGCGCTCACCACCAGATAGATTTGCGATTTTGGCATCCCATTCAGGAAGGCGCAGTGCATCGGCAGCACGCTCTAGTGCATTCTCTAGGTTGTGGCCTTCTTTGGCTTGAATTAGAGCTTCAAGCTCACCTTGCTCTTTGGCCAGCGCATCGAAATCAGCGTCAGGTTCTGCATAGGCTGCGTATACTTCGTCAAGACGCTTCATTGCACCCGCAACGTCAGAAACCGCTTCTTCAACGATTTCACGAACGGTTTTCGATTCATCTAGAACAGGTTCTTGAGGAAGGTAGCCAACATTAAGGCCAGGTTGTGGACGTGCTTCGCCATCGATATCAGTATCGATGCCAGCCATAATGCGTAGCAGAGTAGATTTACCTGCACCGTTTAAACCCAAAACACCGATTTTGGCGCCTGGGAAGAAGCTAAGAGAGATGTCTTTAAGAATTTGTCGCTTTGGTGGCACAATCTTGCTCACGCGCGACATGGTATATACGTATTCAGCCATTGCCGATCGTTCCTAAATAGTCAGTTCACGTAAAAGGTTATTTTATACTAACCGAACTCAGTTTGTTACCACAGAAAGCGAGACACTGAAATTGATAGTGATTGCTGATGAATTACTAAGCAATAATTTGTCCAAAGCAAGCTAGATGTCACAGTTGTGTGAATTTATTATTATTTACATCTACGTGCTTTACAGTGCTGTTTACAATAAGTCTTAATAGGGAACACCATAGATTTCTAATCTCAGGATGAGACTCTTATGACGCTGACTTTTCTCAAGTCGCTGCATCGCATTCCTTCATCGGTTTTGATGGTTTCAACGATGGTTTGCAGCGCAAGCTTTGCCACATCAGCAGTGGCGACAACTCTCCAACAGCAGCGAGACTTATACGATCAAGCTCAGGCGTTACTTGATGATAAGCAAGTCGCTCAATATCACAAGATACGACCTCAAATCGCAGATTATCCACTCACGCCTTATGTCGACTATCGTAGTTTTCTGGTTGATATTGGAGACCGCTCACCAAGTGAAGTGACTCAGTTTATTAAAGACTATTACTCGCTGCCATTTTCTAACCGAATGCGTGCACCGTATATTGATGCCTTAGCAAGAAAAGAGAAATGGCACACGCTGCTCGAATTTCAAACCGTAGAGCCTAGAGGTGAAACGTACCAGTGTTATTACTACAACGCTCATGCGAAAGCGGGCGACAAGAAACTTGCTTTTACTGGGGCAAAAAAGCTTTGGTTATCTGGACATAGTATTGCCGACGCTTGTGACCCTTTGTTTGAAGAGTGGGACAGAGCTGGGCTTAAGAGTGAACAATTAATTCTAGATCGTATGTTGCTCGCGTTTGAAGCGCGCAATGGACAACTCATGCGTTATCTACAAAAGCAGCTCGATTCAACTCAAGCGAAACGTCAGGCTGAGCAGATGATTGCTCTGTTTGCAAAACCTGAATCTGTACAAGTGTTTGCGAAGAAGAACAAGGTCACTGAGTTTTATCAAACCCAAACTCAATTGGCACTAAAGAAACTCGCCCGCAAAGACGCAGAGATGGCTCAGCAGCAGTTTGACGCCGTCATCAAAGGTCAGCATTTTGATAATGTCGCTGCGCAAAAATTAGCAGACTACATCGCTTTTCGGTTGATCAACACGGAATCAGCGCAATTGGCAGCGTGGCGAGATAAGAAAATCGCCAGCTCGTCGAATGTGTCGCTAGTGGAGCGCCGCGTGCGTTTGGCGATTCAATTTGCTGACTGGCAAGATGTCGAAAAATGGATCGAAAAATTGCCACAGGATGATCAGCTCAGTTTACGTTGGCAGTACTGGTTGGGGCGCAGTGAAATCGCTCAGGGGGAGCATCTAGTTGGTCAGCAACGAATGGAAGCGATTGTCGGGCAACGTAATTTTTATAGTGTGGCTGCGGCGAAAGAGCTTAAACGTTCGATACATTATCCAACCTCGGTCATTTCACTCAATCAAGAGTTGTTGAAAGACTATCGTACGGACTTGATTCGCGTTGAAGAGCTGATTGATAGAGATAAAATTGCAGCAGCGAAAAGTGAATGGCGTTGGTTGCTAGAGCGATCGGATAAGCCACAGAAGGAGATGCTGGCGGCATTTGCATCATTTAAAGGTTGGCACCACTTAACGGTCACCGCTAGTATCGAAGCCCAAATGTGGGACAATCTAGAAATTCGTTTCCCTGTCGCTCATCGCTGGTGGTTTGATTTTTATGCAGATAAACACAGTATTGATCCTATTACCTTGATGTCGTTGGCGCGGCAAGAAAGTGCGTTGGATATTGAAGCGAGATCTTCAGTGGGGGCTCGTGGCATCATGCAAATCATGCCTTCCACCGCCAAGTACACAGCGAAGAAATACAAACTCGATTATCAGGGTTATCAAGACCTCTACCAAGTGGGGAAAAACATTGAAATAGGCAGCCACTATTTGGATGGTTTACTTAAACGTTACGATAACAATCGAATTTTTGCCTTAGCTGCGTATAATGCAGGGCCTCATCGAGTAGAATCCTGGCGGGAAAGAACCCAAGGAAAACTCGATGCTTATGCGTTTATCGAGGCCATCCCATTTAAAGAAACCCGCGGGTATGTACAGAATATCCTAATGTTTGAAACGTATTATCGAGAAGTGTTGGGTGTTGATGGACCCTTTTTAAATCCGCATGAATTGAACGCGAAATATTAGCGAGTACCCAGCAGATGTCTTTGGAACCTGAGTATAAAGATTGGCAGCAGATTTTAGATCTGATTGAACACAGTACAGAGTCACAGCAACATCAGATGCTGCTGACCATGTTGTTAACACCCGATGAGCGTGAAGCGCTTGTTGCTCGAGTCAATATTTTCCGCGAGCTTCTCAAAGGAGAGCTATCGCAAAGGCAGATAAGCCAAATGTTGGGGGTTGGCATTGCTACTATTACCCGTGGCTCGAATGAACTCAAATCAAAGAGTGATGCTGAAAAACAGCTCATTGCAACGCTATTAGAAAATAAATAAGGATGCTTCGGCATCCTTATTTTCTAATCGATACTATAAATTGTTTGGGAAATGTTCTGGATTAGCAAATGGAATTAGCGCAAGTATCAGGGCTTGATGGTAGACCGAGCTTCTGGTTAGGCGATCGTGAGTCAGTAAGCTGATTGCCCCGCCTTTTTGCTTAATATTCTCTGTCGCGAAGACCTCGTCCATCACATCGCCTAACTCGTTAGCACTTTTCAGTTTTTCTATCACAATCGGCGGTAGCATTAAACTTGCTGAGCGAGATTCACCGCGCTGAGTATGAGATTCTATCACCATCCAAGCAAAGGTCACTGAGTCTTCTATGCCAGCTTCAAGCCCAACGTAATAGTCTGCGTTGGTGTGGACGACTTTCGCATTGGCGACACGATTTAACGCACCCAAGTGGGTTTCCTGATTGGACATGGGTTGATCATTCACGCCACTGTCCACGCTAACGCCCGTAAAGGTAAATGCTTGTTGCGGGAATGTTGCTTCAAAGGCTGTTTTTACTGCATTGAATTTAGCGGGGTTAAGCGAAGCTACAATAACCGTCTTCACCGACATGGAAGTTTCCTTTTGAGCTTGTCTGTACCATACGCAATTGCGTAAGAGAAAGAGGAGGAGATAAATAGTAGCCTTGCATATAGTCACACTGGTTATCTGCCAGCCAGCGATGCATCTCTGCAGACTCAATCCCCTCAGCGGTGACCATCATAGATTGCGAATGACAAAGATCAACCAAAGGTTTCACCACTTGTTGATTGTTGGTCTTAATGATGGTTTCCAAGAATTCACGGTCAAATTTGATTTTTTGTACAGGGTATTCAACCAGCTGGGTGATTGATGTGTAGCCCGAGCCAAAATCATCTATGGTCAATCTAAAGCCGACTTGCGCCAATTCATGTAGTAGCAAGTAACTTTGAGAATCTGAAGCAAATGTTTCTGTAATCTCAAAATCTATCAGGTGAGGTTGAACCGGGTATTGCTCCATTAGTGTTTGGATATCAGCGGCCAGTTGCAACGAATCTAACTCAGCAGAAGAGAGGTTTATTGACAGTTGAATCGGGCTGTCGAAACAGTCTTGCAATTGTTGAAAGTCGATAAAGGCTTGCTTGATGACCCACCTATCGATCGTGCCAAATAAACCAATCTGTTCTGAAATCGGGATAAACTCACTTGGTGTGACTTTGCCAAGTTTAGGTGAATCCCAGCGTAGCAACGCTTCGACACCTAATATTTGTATCCCGTCACGATCAAAATAGGGTTGATATAGCAGAGTGAATTCATTCTCTAAATCGCCATTGCGCAGTGCTCGCTCGACCTGAGCTCGGCGTTGAACCAGCTTGTCTAATTCTTTCGAATAGTGCGCTATCTGGTTTTTGCCTGCACGCTTTGCTTGATACATTGCCGTATCTGCGTGGGACAACAATTTAGCGAGAGTTGTGCCATCTTCGGGGTAGGAAGCAATCCCAATACTGGCTGTAATAGGAAAGCTGCCGATCGAGGCATTCGTATGATTTTGAATTGGTTCAAGGACCGAATGTGCAATGGTATCTGCATACATGCCAGACTGATTTGCGGCAATAAAAATAGCAAATTCATCGCCGGATAACCGTGAGGCTAATGACTTAATGCCATAACGTTGCTCGTTGTCTTGGCTTATTCGTTTTATGTGCTCGGCAAAGTTGACCAGCAGTGAATCACCAACATGATGACCATATTTATCATTCACATACTTAAAGTTATCCAAGTCGATGTAGAGAATCCAAGCATAGCTATAATTAAACTTGTTGGCTAAGGTGCGCTCCACATACATCTGAAATTGATAACGATTGGCTAACTGCGTTAGGTGATCGTTCTCGGCCATGGCTTTGGTTTTTTGATAGCTCAAGTTAAGTTCTTGATACATCTCGTAGAAACGGGCAGAAAGACGGCCAATTTCATTGTTATTCTCTAGCTTTTCTATATTAGAACGTTTGCGTAGTTCAACTTCTTGCAACTGGCGGTCAAGGTGCGTGATGGGTTGGATGACATGCCGGTAGAGTAGAAAGAGTAAAATTAACACCGTCATCAGTGAGGAGATGCCAAAAGACAACATAAGGCGTTGCTCTATTTTTGCGAGCTTTTGAGTAATGAGGTATTGCGCAGGATCCAACACGGCGTATAAGCCCGACTTGAGCTCCACAGATTGGGTAAGCCCCGGTTTATGTACAGGGTTGGGTGAGAAATAGATACTGCTATCGTTATCAAATTCAAGAATATGTTTGAGTTGGTCAAACTTTTCCAGCGAGAGCGAAACCACGATAAAAAAGATCTGATCTTTGTTGTAACTTAGCGGTGACATCAAAGTACTCTCATCCAACACATCATAGCGAATTAAGATACTTTGTCCCTGGTAGCTTTGAGTGAAGCCTGTATGGCTCATTTTGCCCGTCGTTTGATAGGTGCGCTGCACGTATTGGCGAACATTCTCATCTAAGACGGAGAAAGGGTCGTTTTGGTTGTCGGCATAAAAACGAACCTGATTTTTCCCATCGACAATCGCCACTGCGAAATTATCTTGTTTGCTGGGCTGTAGATTTTCGATAGTCGATTGTAAATTTTCAATTAGCTTCATCTCTCGATAGGGATTCTCTGGTTGTCCAAAGTAGTGACGAATAATGTCGCTTTTGGTCAAGGTCAGAGAATAGCTATTGAGCAAAGCCGTTGATTGACGAAAGTGGCCGGCTAGTTTTTCCATCGAGAGCTGAAGGTAACTTTGCTCTCGCTTAATTAAAGCGTCTTTTTGATTAAAGTAGATGCTATAGCTAGAGACAGCAGCACTTAACAAAATGACTGGCGCAACGAGCAGCAAGACTCTAGTGTTTAGCTTCATGACGTTTAAGTATTTGGTTAATTATTTTTGCTCTTAGGCTTATATTTTCAGGGGAGAGTTCGCTATCAATACGCACGTTTTTCATTCTTTCCGCTGGTGGAAACAATGATGCATCATTTAAGTACCAATCGGGCAATAGTTTTAGTGCACTTAAATTAGGAGTAGCGGCTTTGATATCCATTGCATTTGTTGCAGCCACTTTGGGAGACATAAGGTATTCAAGAAAGGCGATGGCTTGCTGTTTGTTGGCGGAATGACTGGTTACGGCTAAGCAGTCGACCCAGAGAAACATTTCCCCATCAGGCACTACATAATCCCATGTGTCTTGGTTAAAAAAGCGATTCAGAGAATATTGATCACCACTGTAGGCGAGTGCCATTTGAAGCTGATTTGGTTTTTCTTGGCTGCGAATATGGCTCAGAATGTACTCATAAGTCAGTACGTTTTCGCTGAATTTAAGCATTGTTGGATAAGCTGATTGCAACTCGAGTGGATCTTTTGTCACTGGTGATAGTCCCAACCCGTACAATACAGGAAGAAAGCTTTCTACACTGTCGTTAAGCATGCCTATCTTGCCAGCCAACAACGGTGAAGGTGAGATAAATTCCTGCCAAGTCTCGGGTGGTCGAGAGCTCATGTCGGTTCGATATACAATGCCAACGGTGCCCCAAAAATAGGGAACAGCATAGCGTCCACAGGCTTTATTCCATTTTTTGTCATTGTTTGAACGGTTATTGAGTGTGGATATATCTTCAAAAGCACCCAGTCGACCATAAATTTGTGCGGAAACATTATCTAATACCACAACATCAAAAGGCAGTTGGAGGCTTTTCATCATTAACAGGCTGCGTTCATCGTCATTGTCAAAGTGCGATAAAGTGAGAGGAATGCCCGTTTGCTGTTGCCAATCCGTTTGTACTTGGACAGAGAGCGTGTCCTCCCACATGTAAACTTTGAGACTATCGTCGTCGGCCCTAGCGGATAGACTAAGAAGGGTGAATAAGAGGAGAAATGAGGCTCTCATACTGACTTGAAGGTACCTTAATGGATAAATCACAAATGTACTGCTTATCAGAGTCAGTTTGGATAGCGCTGACACGAGACTAATATGCAACTAGATATTCGCAGATAGTATGAATATTAGTGAATTGTGTCAGCAACTATATGGTAGTAATTTGAGCTATGTAGATATATTTATTACAGTTTTACCTGAGTTGGCTTTACATTTTCACTTGGGTAACAACCCAGTACCTTAAGGTGCTTGGTGATCTTCGTCAGTTCATTTAGCGCTTGCTGCATTGCTTGAGAGTCTAGGTGAGCTTCCAGATCAACATAGAACATCTCTTCCCACGGGTTACCCATAATTGGACGCGACTCAAGCTTAGTCATATTGATGCCATAACGTTGCAAGACAAGTAAGGTTTCGACTAACGAACCAGCTTGCTGAGATGTCGACATAATGAGTGTCGTTTTGGCTGGGATTTGCGCAGATACTTCGACTGGCTTACGTGCGACGACGATAAAGCGAGTGTGATTTTCGGTTTGATTAGCGATATTACTCTGAATGGGTTGCAAGCCGTAAAGTTTACCACTAGATGCATTACCAATCGCGGCGACATCAGAGCGGTTCATCTCTTTCACTTTTTGCATCGCATCCGCGGTGCTGGCGCAAGACTCCAATTTGACACCTGCGAGTTTGCTTAAAAATTCACTGCACTGAGCGTGCGGCTGAGGGTGCGAATAGAGTGTTTTTATCTCTTCTAAACGCAGTTCAGATGTCGCGACTAAGCAATGTTCAATTGGCAGAGTCAATTCACCGACAATGTAAAGGGTAGTGTGCTGTAGCAGGTCATACACTTCGTTAATTGAACCTGAGCTGGTGTTTTCAATTGGCAGAACACCAAAATCAGCATGGCCTGATTCTACGGTATGTGTCACTTCTTTAAAGTGTTCGCAGTTTAGTTCAATGAGTTCGGTGTTCTTACGGCTGAAGTATTCACGACTCGCCAAATGAGAGTATGAACCTTTAGATCCCAGAAAAGCAACGCGAGCCAGTGGCTTTCTGCTTAGTTCTGGGTTGGCTAAATTTTGCAGGTATGACTGTTGAAGGAGGACTGAATCTTCAATAATGGTGTGGAATAGTTTAGTGATGTACTGAGCATCTAAGTTGTATTTCGAGAAGCCGTTGTTGATCAGTTTAACGAGCAGTTGCTGTTCACGTTCGGCGTCACGTACAGGCTTCGATGTTTCCACCTTACTTTTGGCCACTTCAATACTCATTTGGCGACGCTCCGAAAGTAACTGAAGTAGCTGATCGTCCAGTTCGTTTAAACGCAGTCGTATTTCTTCAAGTGAGTATTTCTGGTCAGTCATCCTGGTTTCCTTATAAAAAAAGCCTCCCTTTGGGAGGCTTTCTGTTCGTTTTTGACTTATCTTTCGAAAACGAGAGAGCCTCCAAGCTTAGTGGAGAAAAAAGAAGTCAAAAAAGAACAGTGTGGTTTGGTGCATAATTATTAACTAAGTAGTGAACTCCTAAACACAATAAGCAACACGCCATAGAGCGTCAAGCAAAAAAATAGCGCCTTTCGGCGCTATTGCTGCGATCCTATAAATAAAGTTCTATTCTACTTCTTCTTCGATCTCTGGCTTATCAGTGCGGCGAGCTTCAGGTTTATGGCGCAGTTTGTTTAGCTGACGCTCTAGTTTCTGTTCTACCTCGTTAACGGCAGCGTATAAATCTTCGTGAATAGCGGAAGCAACCAGCTGTCCTTTCGGTACGGTAATCACAGCTTCAAATTTCTTCTGTTTGTTCGGCTCCTCGCTGAAGCTGGCCTGACAACCAATGATATCTACTTGCCACTTTTCTAACTTTTTAAACTTGCTCTCAATGTGAGTGCGGATTGCAGAGGTGATGTCGATGTTTTTACCAGTGATGTTTACTTTCATAGATGTTTTCCTCTGTGTCATCCCTCATGGGTTAACTCCAGATTACTCATCCAAAGCGAAAATAATGTGATCTAGATCTCTTTATGATGGGTGTTTTACGATGTTAAATTCAAACGTGATCTATCTCAAATAGTGTGTTGGTTGTGAACTGAAAAAGCTTGTGTCAGTGAAAAATCGCGTTAGATTGAAGGAAGTAACAAGCTAAAATTCAACTGTTTTTTAGGGGCTGAGTACGGCTTGATAAAAAAGCCTGCTGACAAATTGACCGTTGAAAAATGTGACCTCAATTCATGGCCTAAGGCTTTCTTTATTCTCCATCTTTTTTTAATCAACACCACTTTCAATTACGGTGCTTTTTGCGGTATTGGTCTCTCTTACTTTTTTTAACACACTGAGTTGTTTGTAAATGATAAAGTAACGGTGGATGTTCGATACGTAGTGCACGGGCTCTCGACCAATATTTCTTCGGGTAACGATTTCAACGTTGCGAAACCATTTGTTTGGGTCATAGCCATTCTTCTCGGCCAGTGCGCGCATTCTACGTATGTTGGCAGGACCAGCATTATAGGCGGCCAGCGAGAAGTACACCTGATCTTCAGGTGAGATATTTTTTTGGTCAAAGTAGCGGTCTTTGATAAAGCGCATGTATTTCACACCTGCGTGAATATTGTTGTCGACTTGATATATGTCGGGAATATTGACGTTAGGATCTTTTGCCGTGCTCGGCAGAACTTGCATCACACCGACCGCCCCTTTATGTGACACTTTGTTCTGATCTAGCCCAGACTCCTGAAAGCCTTGCGCCGAAATCATCAAGGCGTCAAAACTGTACTCACTGGAGTAAAGCTCGAATAACGGTGATAGAGAGTCAAGTTTACTGACATGGTTTGGGTTTAGTATCCGTTTCAACCATTGGGTATTGTCGAGGTACTTGCCATAAATTACATTTCCTAACAGGGTTCCGGAGCGGTAATCCTTGAGGTATTGATTGACAAATGCTGCTAGTTTAGGGCTGTTCTTACGCATTGCCCAGGCTATTTGCCCATCTTTGCGTAACGGGATGTCGGAGTGAGCACGAATATTTTCCATCACTTTCAGCCACAATTCAGTTTTGTGGCTATCCAGTACAGTCGCTGGAATATGCCCTTGGTTAATCATCTCAACCAGCTCATAATCTTGGAGCGTTTCTTCAATAAAATGTACAGTTACAGGTTGTAAAGACTGATTGTTGAGTGTTTGATTAAGTTTTTGAAGGCTTTCGAAATAACTAGAGCTGGCGCGAATCCAAACTTCCTTACCACTTAGTTGCTCAAGGGAGGTCATAGGTTCCACACTGGTGTGAGTGATGACGAGTTCTTGAACATCTCTCAGTACGGGGGCGCTAAAGTCTATTTTTTTTAGTCTGGCTTGAGTTATGGTTAGATTTGCCACAACCAAATCCCCATAACCTTTTTCAAGAGAGGGGATGAGCTCATCTCGATGAACCGGTATGACTTGCAGATTTAGGTACGATGAGTGTTGACGAAGCTCTTTTTCGAAGTGATAGAGCAGTTCGGCAAGTATCCCTTTTGGCTTGCCGCCTTCCACATAATAGAAGCCTAAGTCTGCTGCGACCAAAACTCGGATAACTCCTTTTTTTTCTAGCACCGACAGATCGCCAAAGTATGGCTGCTTGTGCAAAGGAGACAACGACAGCGCCTGAGCTGTATGAATGGTGAGAGTGAATAGTAAAATTACGAAAATTGTCCGCAGCATGATATACCTCAAAACTACCTTGATTAAATGTAGTTGCAAATATCGCTGTGCGCAAAAATCAGCAATAAAAAAGCGCCGTCAATAATGAAGGCGCTTTTCCTATCAAATTAGTAAGTTATTGAGGGTTGAGTTCAATAAGTCGCTCGGTTCTCTTCACCGCATCTTCGAGGCCAAGTTGCTGGTATGCCTCTAACTGAATCTCTAGTGATTTACGTGCAGCTTCGGTATCAGGGTAGGTTTTTTGCAGCTCTTGAACTCGTTTTATCGCGGCGACCCAGGCTTCGCGGCGTAAGTAGAAATCTGCAGTCGCAAGGTCATAATTTGCCAGTCGATTTTTAAGTGCGTACATACGCTTTTGTGAATCTTCGGCATAAGGGCTATCTGGGTATCGTTCTAGCAACTTCTTAAAGTCGGCAAAGGCGCTTTTTACTGGTTCTGGATCGCGGTCGCTTCTGTCCATGTTAAACACGTCGTGCATAAAATTACGATCTTGTGCCATGTGCGTCAGGCCGCGCATGTAAAGTACCCAGTCGAGCTTTTCATGGGTTGGGTTTAGGCGCATAAAACGTTCAATGGTCGCTAAACCTAACGCCAGATCGTCATTTTTGTAGTATGCGTAGATCAGATCGAGTTGGACTTGCTCTGAGTAAGCACCGAATGGATAGCGAGAATCTAGGGCCTCTAATCTTTCTATAGCGGTCAGCCAGTTGCCACTTTGAAGCGAAACCTGTGCTTCTGAGTAAAGCTCAGACGGTGGCACATCTGGAACAATTTCTTCGCTGCTAGAACAGCCTACCAGTACAGATAATGCCAACAAGCCAGATAAAGTATGCTTTTTCATGTCAGGATTCGATTCCTTGAGATAAATATTTCTGTTGCTTCCGTTACTTTCTATTGCGTAACAGATACAATGTCCAAATAGTATATTTTTCCACAGTAGTGACAATTAGTCTCACAGTTTTTAAAAAAGTTCGATATGGCCCAGCAGATTGAGTTAACAAACACAGTAAAAGATAGTCAACTAGGCCAACGCCTTGACCAAGCTATCGCCGAATTATTTGCCGATTTCTCTCGTTCGCGCCTCAAAGAGTGGCTGCTGAACGGTAAAGTGCAAGTTAATGGTGAAGTCGTCACTAAACCTCGCACCAAAGTGATGGGTGGCGAAGAGATCATTCTGCAAGCGGAACTTGAAGATGAAGAGCGCTGGGAAGTGCAAGATATTCCTTTGGATATCGTTTATGAAGACGACGATATCTTAGTGATCAATAAGCCGCGTGGTTTTGTTGTTCACCCAGGGGCCGGAACACCTGATGGTACCGTACTTAACGCGTTACTTTATCACTACCCGAATATTGCCGAAGTCCCTCGGGCAGGTATTGTTCATCGCCTTGATAAAGACACCACAGGTTTAATGGTGGTTGCCAAGACGGTACCCGCGCAAACACGTTTGGTTCGTGCTCTGCAGAAAAAACGTAATTTTGTTCGTGAGTATGAAGCGATAGCGATTGGTCGAATGACGGCTGGAGGGCGCGTTGAACAACCAATTGGTCGTCATTCAACCAAACGCACATTAATGGCGGTGACGCCTACAGGCAAACCTGCTGTTACTCATTATCGTGTGGCTGAGCACTTCCGTGAACATACACGTATTCGTCTGCGTCTTGAAACAGGCCGCACTCACCAGATCCGTGTTCATATGTCATACCTACAGCATCCTCTATTAGGCGATAGTGCCTATGGTGGTCGTGCTCGTATTCCAAGTGGTGCCTCAGAAGAGTTGGCGAATCATATTCGCAGTTTTGATCGCCAAGCGCTGCACGCTGTAATGCTAAAATTTGAACATCCAATCAGCGGCGAAGAAGTTGAGTTCCATGCCCCAGTACCAGACGATATGGTCGAGATGGCTGAAGCACTTCGTCAAGATGCACAAGAGCACGGACTGCAAGAAGAGTTTTAATCATGGAAATCATCATTCCCAACTGGCCAGCCCCTCAGCGTGTAAAAGCCTTTGCTTCGACGCGTTGTGACGGGTTTTCTCAAGGTGCTTACCAAGGCTTGAATTTGGGGACGCATGTTGGGGATGATATCCAAACAGTACGTAAAAACCGTTTAGCGCTTGAGGAGTATGCCAATATGCCTCAAGCCCCTATCTGGCTCAATCAAACTCATTCAACCCACGTGCTTAATGTTGATCGTGCCACTCCCACTTCAGAAATTTTTGATGCTGATGGCGCTTTTAGTAACAGTATTGGGGTAGTGTGCGCAGCGATGATGGCCGATTGCCTGCCTGTACTCTTGACTAACGCTCAAGGGACTCAGGTCGCTGCGGTTCATGCAGGATGGCGTGGTTTAGCCAATGGTATTGTTGAAAATGCTGTCGAGAAATTTGATGGTGAAGTGTTGGCTTGGATTGGCCCTGCTATTGGAGTTCAAGCGTTTGAAGTAGGTAGTGACGTTGTTGATGCTTTCACTGCCGTTATTCCTGAAGCAAAAAAAGCCTTTATGGCTAAAGCGACAGAAGGAAAATGGCTGGCCGACATGAATATGTTGGTGACTCAGCGACTTAATCGGGTAGGTGTTAGCCAGATCTATTACAGCAATCTCTGCACTTATGACGATCCACAACGTTTTTATTCTTACCGACGCGATGGTATCACTGGTAGGCAAGCGACGTTTATCTGGATAGACAATTAATCTGCTTATTTCCTCAATACACTTTTTATCCCCCTTGAAAATCTCTTTGCGCGTAGCCATCTTTCATACTGATTAGTTAATTTTTCTCAGTTGAGGTAGGAAGGTAGGTATGCGTCTTGACAGATTTACCAGTAAATTCCAAATCGCTATATCTGACGCTCAATCATTAGCTTTAGGTCGCGATCATCAATATATAGAACCAGTACACCTAATGGTGGCACTGATGGATCAAAATGGCAGCCCGATTCGACCGCTTTTGACCATGCTGAATGTTGATGTTACCCACTTACGCTCTAAGTTAAGTGAAATTCTTGACCGCTTGCCCAAGGTGAGTGGTATTGGCGGTGACGTACAGCTCTCTAGTGCTATGGGAACTATGTTCAACCTGTGCGATAAAGTCGCCCAGAAGCGCCAAGATGCCTACATCTCTTCTGAAGTTTTTCTACTTGCGGCGCTAGAAGACAAAGGCCCACTGGGCGCATTACTTAAAGAGCTAGGTTTAACGGAAGCGAAAGTTGCAGAAGCGATAGATAAAGTGCGTGGTGGACAAAAAGTCAACGACCCTAATGCTGAAGAACTACGTCAAGCGTTAGAGAAGTTTACCATCGATCTCACTGAGCGAGCTGAACAGGGAAAACTTGACCCTGTTATTGGTCGTGATGATGAAATTCGTCGCACTATTCAAGTGCTCCAACGCAGAACGAAAAACAATCCGGTGATTATCGGTGAACCAGGTGTGGGTAAAACCGCGATTGTTGAAGGTCTCGCGCAGCGGATCGTTAATAATGAAGTGCCGGAAGGGCTACGTAATCGCCGCGTCCTTTCTCTCGATATGGGAGCGCTGGTGGCAGGGGCGAAATATCGTGGCGAGTTTGAAGAGCGCTTAAAGTCTGTGCTCAATGAGTTGTCGAAAGAGGAAGGCAATATCATTCTCTTTATCGATGAAATTCATACCATGGTGGGTGCCGGTAAAGGTGAAGGTTCAATGGATGCGGGCAACATGCTAAAGCCCGCATTAGCGCGTGGTGAGCTTCACTGTGTTGGTGCGACAACGCTTGATGAATATCGTCAATATATTGAGAAAGATCCTGCGCTTGAACGTCGTTTCCAGAAAGTGATTGTCGATGAGCCAAGTGTCGAAGATACCGTCGCTATCTTGCGTGGTTTAAAAGAGCGCTATGAGCTACATCACCACGTTGAAATTACCGATCCTGCCATCGTAGCCGCGGCCAGTTTATCTCACCGCTATGTTTCTGATCGTCAATTGCCCGATAAAGCCATTGACTTGATTGATGAAGCGGCCTCGAGTATTCGAATGCAAATTGACTCTAAACCAGAGTCTTTGGATAAGCTAGAGCGTAAAATCATCCAACTTAAAATTGAGCAGCAAGCGCTCACCAATGAACATGATGAAGCGAGTGAAAAGCGTTTAACGATATTAAATGACGAACTCTCAGATAAAGAGAGAGAGTTTGCTGAGCTTGAAGAGGTATGGAATGCTGAAAAAGCAGCCTTGTCAGGTACGCAACACATCAAGTCTGAGTTAGAACAAGCGCGAATGGACATGGAGTTTGCGCGTCGCGCGGGCGATCTCAATAGAATGTCTGAACTTCAATATGGTCGTATCCCTGAATTGGAAAAGCAGCTCGATTTAGCCACTCAAGCAGAAATGCAAGAGATGACTTTGCTGAAGAACAAAGTGACAGACAATGAAATCGCTGATGTGCTTTCAAAACAAACCGGCATCCCGGTTTCTAAGATGTTAGAAGCAGAGAAAGAAAAACTGCTACGTATGGAAGATGTACTGCACAAACGCGTGATTGGTCAAACCGAAGCCGTTGAGGTTGTTTCGAATGCGATTCGTCGCAGTCGTGCTGGCCTGTCTGATCCAAATCAACCGATTGGTTCTTTCTTGTTCTTAGGCCCAACAGGGGTAGGGAAAACAGAACTGTGTAAAACGCTCGCAAGCTTCATGTTTGATAGTGAAGATGCAATGGTGCGAATCGATATGTCAGAGTTTATGGAGAAACACTCTGTTGCTCGTCTTGTCGGCGCGCCTCCGGGTTATGTCGGTTATGAAGAGGGCGGCTACCTCACGGAAGCTGTGCGTCGTAAGCCTTACTCAGTCATTTTGCTTGATGAAGTGGAAAAAGCGCATCCAGATGTCTTCAATATTCTGTTGCAGGTTCTTGATGATGGCCGCCTAACTGATGGGCAAGGTCGAACTGTCGACTTCCGCAATACCGTTGTCATCATGACATCAAACTTGGGTTCGACGCGAATTCAAGAGAGTTTCGGTTCGGTGGATTATCAGGGCATGAAAGAGCAGGTTATGAATGTGGTAAGTAAACACTTCCGCCCAGAATTTCTCAACCGAGTCGATGAAAGTGTTGTGTTCCACCCACTTGGCCAAGACCATATCAAGTCAATTGCAACGATTCAGTTAGAGCGTCTTTCGAAACGAATGGAAGAAAAAGGCTATTCATTGGAAGTTTCTGACAAAGCGTTAGATTTGATTGCTCAGGTTGGCTTTGACCCCGTCTATGGTGCACGCCCACTTAAAAGAGCCATTCAGCAAAGTGTCGAAAACCCATTAGCTAAAGCGATCCTTGCAGGTAAAGTGGTGCCAGATAAGCCAGTGAAGCTATTAGTTAATAACGATCAGATCATCGCACATCAATAATTGTGATAATTGAAACGTTGAAAGAGCCCTATTTTAGGGCTCTTTTGCTCTCTTTTTAGACGGGTTGGTTGTTTGATGAGCGAACAGTTGAGTGTGGGCGATTTTTTTTAATTTAGCTCTTGTGCTTCGAGTCGAACTCTCTATAATGCGCCTCCGTTGCCACGGGATACCGAGCTGAAAAGCAATGGCAACTAAGACGGTGAAAGTTAACAATAAACTTTCAAAGAAATAACGAAAAAAGTGTTTGACACTGAAAGTTATATCGATAAAATGGCCGTCCGTTTTGAGCAGAGCCCAAAACGAAGCTCTTTAAAAATATAGACCTATCAATCTGTGTGGGCA
>NZ_JXXV01000015.1 GCF_000967545.1 Vibrio galatheae
TAACTGATCGGCATTACTCGCTAAGAGGCTGTTTTTAACTCAACATATATGACTAATTACTGAGGTTTAGTCATTGCCGCGCCTGCTTGGTTGCGAGCAACTTGGCTACCAGCGCCACGGGATTGGTAACGCTGTTCTTTAAATGGTGCAGCAATCACAGTGATTTCTTTCATCTCTGTGCAACCTGGTGCTTTAGCCATAGGTGCAAAAGCATGACCTTTAAAGTTTTGTGGAACAACAATATCTGAAGTGTCTGCTTGCGCGTCTGCTTCTGGTTGTTGAACTTCAGCAACAACCGCTTCGGCTTCTATTTGAACTGGCTGTTCAATCACCTCGGCTACCGTTTCGATAACTTCAGGTGTTTGTTCAACTTCTGGCTCAACTGATACCACTGTCTGTTCGACTTCCACTTGTGCTTCAACAGCAGGTTGTTCGCGGCGGATAATTACTTTACCCATTGCCATTTCTGGACAAGCGAAGCCGCCTAAAGTAGCAACCGTTGTCTCTACAACAGGAGTCTCAACTTTATCTGCTTTTTTCTGCTTAGGTTCTGGTTTGGTAATACCGTAGCTTGGCATTACTTTACCCATTGCCATCTCTGGAGAAGCAACCCCACCTTTGCGTAGGCGGAATGGGTTAGGGCGACGATCACGACCACGGCGACGACGTTGACCGCTAGCACGCAGGTGACGTGGCGAGCGACGATTGCGACGTTGCTTTGGCTGCTCTTCCGCATTGTCAGCTTCGGTCTCAAGTACTTTGTCTTCAACCGTTTCCGCCTTCGCTTCTACCGCAACTTGTTTGGCTTCTTCGTTGGCTTTTGCCTGTGCAGCTTGGTCTTTGACTCGCACTTGCTTAGAAAGTTTACGACGTTGGCGGCGCTCTTTCACGTTAGCGGTTTTCTCTTCCGCACGTTCTTTACGCATATCAGGTTTGTCACCTTGCTGCGCGTCAGCGGCTAGTTTTAAACCTTCTTCAGCAACTTTGCTTGCCTTAGTCTCATCGCGTTTGTTACGACGATCCTGTTTCGGCTTACGATTTTGCTGTTTACGCTCGTTTGACTTCGCTTCTGTTGTCGCTTCGTCACGTGTGTTTTTACGCTTGTTATCGCGTTTATCATCGCGGTTGTCACGGTTCTCACCACGACCTTCAGCACGATTGTCACGATTACTACGACGACGATTGTCGTTACGGCCACGACGGTTGTTGTTGCGGTTATTACGATTGCTTTCTTTACGTTCCTGAGGTTTTTGCTCTTCTTGATTCTCTTCTTTCGCTGAACCAAAGAGGAAGCTACCTAAGGCTTTAAAGAAACGACTTACAAGGCCCGGCTGAGAATCTTGTGTTTCTTCCACTTTCTTCTCTGGCGCTTTAGGCGTTGGTTTTGTCGGCGCTGGAGCAGATTGGCTTGGCGCTGCAAAGCCTTTTAGTGCAGGCTCTTCAATCTTTCTTGGCTTAGCTTCGGCTTCAACCGCGGTTTCTTTTCCTTCTGCTTCCTTCATGGCTTCTAGCTTGCTAGGTAGCAGGTAAGACAGCAGATCAAACTCTTCACCTTCACGGACACGGATAACATCGAAATGAGGTGTTTCCATATCTGAGTTAGGCACAACAGTAATCTTAACTTCTTGAATACGTTCAATGTGGTTAATTGAACGGCGCTTTTCGTTAAGTAGGTACGAAGCAATTGGCACAGGGACTACGGCCAATACTTGCGCAGTGTTGTCTTTTAGCGCTTCTTCTTCGATCAGACGAAGAACAGAAAGTGCGAGAGATTCGTTGTCACGAACAACACCAGTACCGCTACAGCGAGGACAGATGTGGTGACTCGCTTCTGCCAACGATGGACTTAGACGCTGACGAGACATTTCTAATAGGCCAAAACGAGAAATTCGACCAATTTGTACTCGAGCGCGATCCATACGAACAGAATCACGAAGACGGTTTTCAACTTCACGTTGATGACGAACAGGCGTCATATCGATGAAATCGATAACCACAAGACCACCTAGATCACGCAAGCGAAGTTGACGAGCAATCTCTTCAGCGGCTTCTAGGTTGGTATTTAAGGCGGTTTCTTCAATATCGCCACCCTTTGTCGCACGGGCAGAGTTGATATCGATAGAAGTTAGCGCTTCGGTTGGATCAATAACGATAGAACCACCAGAAGGTAGACGAACTTCGCGCTGGAACGCAGATTCAATCTGACTCTCGATCTGGTAGTGGCTAAATAGTGGAACTTCACCGTCGTATTTCTTAACACGATTGACGAAATCAGGGCGAACTAGACGGATATGCTCTAGAGCGCGTTCGTAAATTGTGTTGCTGTCGATAAGGATTTCACCAATATCACGGCGTAGATAGTCACGAATCGCGCGAACGATGACGTTACTTTCTTGGTGGATGAGGAAAGGTGCCGCATTTGAATCAGAAGCTTGTTTAATGGCTCCCCAATGATTCAGCAGTACGTTTAAATCCCACTCAAGCTCTTCTGCACTTTTACCTACACCCGCAGTACGTACGATTAGACCCATACCTTGTGGCAGTTCTAATGTGCTTAGCGCTGCTTTCAGTTGAGTGCGTTCGTCACCTTCGATACGGCGAGAAATACCGCCAGCTCGAGGGTTGTTTGGCATAAGAACAAGATAGCTACCCGCTAGAGAGATAAACGTAGTAAGAGCAGCGCCCTTGCTACCGCGTTCTTCTTTCTCTACTTGTACGATGACTTCTTGGCCTTCAGTCAGCACTTCTTTAATGCTTGGACGACCTTGGTAAGTGTAACCTTCGGGGAAGTATTCGCGGGCAATTTCTTTAAGAGGGAGGAAACCGTGTCTTTCTGCACCGTAGTCAACGAAAGCCGCTTCTAGGCTTGGTTCGATGCGAGTGATACGTCCTTTGTAGATATTTGCTTTTTTAGATTCATGTCCAGGGCTTTCGATATCCAAATCATATAAGCGCTGACCATCAACCAAAGCAACACGCAACTCTTCTTTTTGAGTTGCGTTAATTAACATTCTTTTCATTGATAAATCTCGTTGTCATTCTTTTGTTGTTCTTGTCACTGTGATCGCTTTTTCATGGCGCCAGATCCCATGGCTTAATCGGTGCAGCCTCCCGGCTGGAGGGATGCTCTGGGGCGCTTCAGTCTCACAAACTTTTCTCGTTCAGCTTGTGCGCCGCATCGGCGGCGATAAACACTCAACATGATGAGCGACGAGTAGGGTGACAAGTTTGTTAATTCCAAAAATGTCTTACGCCGTGTGCTGCACTTTGGTAAATTAACGGGCTACTCAATGTATTGCTCAAATATGAGTTGGTTTGTGTAAAATGCAACCAAATCATAAATTGCAGGTGTGAACTATAGCAGTACCCACTAAACTCAGCAATCTGCTTTATAATAAAACGCTAAAAAAGCTGATTTTATTTATCGTAAGTTTCTGTTTTGTAAGTTTTATTAAGAGTGTTTTTGAAAATTGCCATAAAACTGATGGATTTTTATTCGTAGCGGATTTTGAATCCACTCTTGTCCGGCAATTTTCCATATTGTTGCGAAGAAAATGTGAATCTGCGCAACTTAGAGTGTTAGAATAAGTCCATGAGTGAAATTAGAACAAAAGTCCAATTTGTCGATATTGACGACGATATGGCGGGGCAGCGTGTTGATAACTTCTTGCGCAACCAACTGAAAAGTATCCCTAAAAGCATGGTTTATCGTATTTTGCGTAAAGGTGAGGTGCGGGTAAACAAAAAGCGTGTCAAAGCAGAATACAAACTTCAAGCCGGTGATTTAGTCCGTATTCCTCCTGTGACTATTGAAGATAAGCCTGAAGAAGTGGCGCCAAGTACTAAGCTAAATAAAGTGGCTGAGCTAGAAAGCATGATTATCTATGAAGATGATCACATGCTCATTCTCAACAAGCCATCCGGCACAGCGGTTCACGGTGGTAGCGGACTGAAGTTTGGTGCAATAGAGGCTTTGCGCGCGCTGCGACCAGACGCTAGGTTCTTGGAGTTAGTCCATCGTATAGACCGAGACACTTCAGGCATTTTGCTTGTCGCGAAGAAGCGTTCAGCACTGCGTCACCTTCAAGCACAATTTCGAGAGAAAACGGTGCAGAAGTATTATTTTGCTTTGGTGATGGGCGAGTGGAAAGCAAGTTGCAAGAAGGTCAATGCTCCTTTACTGAAAAACGAAGTGAATAGCATAGTACGCGTCAATCCAAATGGTAAAGCGTCTGAGACACGTTTTAAGATCATCGAAAAATTTGCCAACGCAACACTTATTCAGGCCAGCCCGATTACGGGGCGAACCCATCAAATTCGTGTTCACACGCAATATACGGGCCACCCAATTGCATGGGATGACCGTTATGGTGACCGACGTTTTGATGCTTATACAGGTAAAGTCGGTTTAGACCGTTTGTTCCTTCACGCGGCTAACATCAAGTTTCAACATCCGGCTAATGATGAGTGGATGGAGATTAATGCGCCAATGGAGCCTAAGTTAGAAAAGACTTTGGCTGGATTGCGTAAGCTTTAAGCACTCCGTAATTTCAATGCTATTTTGTAGCGCCTACGAGAAGGAAATCTATCGAGATTTCCTACTCGCTAAGCGGAGTTTAAGCTCATAAGCCTCTCTAGTTTGAAGGGGCATTGATTGTTAAAGTTATCAGTCACGCTTATTGCACTTTTTATTTGCTTACAATACGTCGATGCCTTGCGTTGCCAGCATATCAATCAAATCTATTAAAGGTAGACCAACTAAGGTGTTGGGATCTTTACCTTCTAAGCGCTCAAACAGAGCAATACCTAATCCTTCGCTTTTAAAACTCCCTGCACAGTAAAAAGGCTGCTCTTTATCAACATAGTGTTCGATCTGTTTACTTGTCAGGTTTCTAAAGTGAACAGTAAAGGTATCCACTTTACTATCTGTGCTACCTGTTTGCGTATTGTGCAGCGCTAAACCAGTAAAAAACTGGATCGATCGACCGCTTTGTTTAGTGAGCTGCGCTATGGCGTTTTCACGCGTGTGGGGTTTGCCTATGATTTCGCCATTAATGACACATACCTGATCGCTGCCAATGACTAAGCTAGTTTGCGATACTTGGCAGGATTCTGCTTTACCTATTGCCAACCTTTTAACTAACGCTTGTGGCGACTCGTTTTCCAACGGTGTTTCGTCAAAATTAGGAGAGGCGGTTTTAAACTCAATCGCTAGTTTATTGAGCAGCTGTTTACGATATGGCGAAGTTGAGGCTAAAACTAGTTGGTAATCTGGCATTTTTCTTTACAATCAAAACATGAGTGGTGAGAGCTTAATTTATATTATGTGTTTGATCCTAGCTCTATTACTGATAAGGAAAAAAAGTACAACTTTTTACCCTTTTTCTTTGACTCAAAACGATTTGGAAGATAGAATTCGCGCCCTATGCAAAAGGTAAAAATACCGCGTACGATTGATCCATCACGCGCTGCCCAGAAGCGACTAGATGTTGAAGGTATTATTCAAATCAGTCTCTTTAAGCGCTTAGAGGAATCAGTCGAAGGCGTTAAACGCGACGCCCAAGTGTCACTGTCATTTGACTTAGATGAGCAGCGACTCGTTGTTATCTCTGGTAAAGCTAACATCGTAGTCGACTTAGAGTGTCAGCGCTGTAATGAGGTTTTCGCACATGAGTGCGATGTCCAATTCACTTACACACCGTATTACGGTGAGAAGACTGAAGAGGAAGCACCGGAAGAGTACGATTTGGTAGATCTGAACGAGTACGGTGAATTAGACCTAATACAGTTAGTTGAAGACGAGTTCATTCTAAACTTGCCTCAAATAGCAATGCACGAAGAAGCGGATTGTAGCGTTGATTCAGATAATATGGTGTTTGGTGAGATTCCAGAAGAAATTGTGGAAGAAAAGAAACCGAATCCATTTGACGTTTTAAAAAGCTTAAAGAAGTAATTCTTTAATACTTACATAGGAGTAGGGTCAATGGCCGTACAAAAGAGCAAGAAATCACGTTCAATGCGTGGCATGCGTCGTTCACACGATGCCCTAACTACAGCAGCACTTTCTGTAGACGCAACTTCAGGTGAAACTCACCTACGCCACAACGTAACTGCTGAAGGTTACTACCGTGGCAAAAAGGTTATCAACAAGTAAGGTTGACCTTTGCAAAATATAACCGTTGCACTTGATGCAATGGGCGGGGATTTCGGTCCTCGCGTCACAGTGCCTGCCGCCGTGCAGGCACTGTCGCATTTCCCAGAGCTAAAAGTGATCCTAATCGGTGATCAAAACGCGATCACAACTCAATTATCATTACTTGGTTATCAGCCGAATGCTCGTCTGAGTATTCAACATGCAGACCGAGTGATCTCCAACACAGAAAAACCTTCTCTCGCATTACGCAATCATCAAGGTACCTCTATGGGTACGGCGCTTGATCTTGTTGCCGACCAACAAGCAGATGCCTGTGTCAGTGGTGGAAATACTGGCGCGCTGATGGCTTTATCTCGCTTTAAGTTGAAATTGTTGCCTGGGATTGAACGTCCGGCATTGATTTCTGCTTTGCCTACTGCAGCGGGCAACAGAACTTGGATGTTGGATCTTGGCGCGAATGTTTCTAGTGACGCCGATTCTTTATTTCAGTTTGCCGTCATGGGCAGTGCACTGGTTGAGCAGTACTTGCCCAGCCCACCTCGAGTGGCGATTCTTAACATCGGTGCTGAAGAGATAAAAGGCAACGACCTCGTTAAGCGCTGCGCAGAAATGCTAGAAAATACCCGTTCAGTCAACTTTGTTGGCTATATTGAAGGTAATCAATTACTCCATGATGCCGCAGATGTAGTTGTCTGTGACGGTTTTGTGGGCAATGTTTGTTTGAAGACCTGTGAAGGCACTGCGCAACTTTTTATTGATAAACTGAAATCCAGTATGATGTCTTCATCGATAAAGGATTGGATTGCAAGAAAATTGTTTTCCGGACTATTTAATGAGCTAAAAACATTGAACCCCGACCAGTATAACGGCGCAAGTTTGCTAGGATTGCGCGGCATTGTCATAAAAAGCCACGGAAATGCTGACGTGGATGCCATCATCAATGCAGTTGGTGAGGCGCTACACGAGGTCAAAAGGCAGGTCCCAAGCCGTATTAGCGATCGTTTGGAAGCGGTATTACTCGAGAGGCATTATTAGTCTTCATGTATAGCAAAATTTTAGGTACTGGCAGCTACTTGCCATCTCAGGTGCGTTCAAACGCAGATCTAGAGAAAATGGTAGATACAAGTGATGAGTGGATTGTAACTCGTACTGGTATTAAAGAGCGTCGCATTGCAGCTGAAAATGAAACGGTTGCAGACATGGGATACCAAGCGGCAAAAAATGCTATCGAAATGGCAGGTATCGATAAAAACGATATTGATATGATTCTGGTAGCGACCACTAGTGGTTCTCACGCATTCCCTTCGGCGGCATGTCAGGTACAAGCATTACTAGGTATTAAGCATTGTCCTGCTTTCGATATGGCAGCGGCGTGTTCTGGTTTTGTTTACGCGTTATCGGTTGCTGATCAGTACATCAAAACAGGGCACTGTAAGAACATCCTCGTCATTGGTGCGGATGCGCTGTCTAAAACCTGTGATCCTAATGACCGTTCGACGATCATTCTATTTGGTGATGCTGCTGGCGCAGTGGTTGTTGGTGCCAGTGAAGAGCCAGGCATTCTATCGACTACCATCAACGCAGATGGCCGTTTCGGTGATCTACTAAGCCTTAAATTCCCTAACCGCCGCGATGAGTTGCCGGGTAGTTTTGAACACAGCGATGATATCAATAGCTGGTTGCACATGGCGGGTAATGAAGTATTTAAAGTTGCAGTGACTCAGTTGTCGCGCCTTGTTAAAGAGACGCTAAAAGAAAATGGTATGGACAAGTCTGAACTCGACTGGCTGGTTCCTCACCAAGCGAATTTACGTATTATTTCTGCGACAGCGAAGAAGCTTGCTATGTCTATGGACCAAGTGGTTGTTACACTTGACCGCCATGGCAATACATCGGCAGCAACGGTACCAACAGCACTGGACGAAGCGGTTCGCGATGGGCGTATTCAGCGTGGTCAAACGCTACTACTTGAAGCATTTGGTGGCGGTTTCACTTGGGGCTCAGCTCTGGTGAAGTTCTAATCAACAGAATTCAAAATTAAGATGCCATATATGGCATCTTTTCTTTCTTCTTTTATTTAAAGAAACGGTTTTAAGGAAAAGAAAATGAGCAAGTTTGCTATCGTATTTCCCGGTCAAGGTTCGCAAGCAGTTGGTATGCTGGCAGAACTTGGTGAACAGTATGACGTAGTTAAACAAACATTTGCTGAAGCGTCTGACGCTCTGGGCTACGACCTATGGGCACTAGTTCAAAACGGTCCTGCTGAAGATCTCAATCAAACGCATCGTACTCAGCCTGCATTGCTAGCATCTTCAGTTGCAATCTGGCGTGTATGGCAAGAGCTTGGCCTCGAGCAACCAGCTAACCTAGCAGGTCACAGTCTGGGTGAATATTCAGCACTAGTATGTGCTGGCGTTATTGATTTTAAACAAGCGATCAAACTTGTTCAGCTTCGTGGCCAACTGATGCAAGAGGCGGTACCAGCAGGCACAGGCGCAATGTACGCCATCATCGGTCTGGATGATGATGCGATTGCTAAAGCATGTGAAGAAGCGGCTCAAGGTGAAGTGGTATCACCAGTTAACTTTAACTCACCAGGTCAAGTTGTTATTGCTGGTAGCAAAGATGCGGTAGAACGTGCTGGTGCACTATGTAAAGAAGCGGGCGCTAAGCGTGCACTTCCTCTACCGGTATCAGTGCCTTCTCATTGTGCACTCATGAAGCCAGCAGCAGATAAGCTAGCGGTTGCTCTGGAAGAGATCGAATTCAACGCACCTCAGTTCCCTGTAATCAACAACGTTGATGTTGCAGCGGAAACGGATCCAGCGAAAATCAAAGATGCGCTTGTACGTCAGTTATACAGCCCAGTTCGTTGGACTGAGAGCGTGCAACTGATGAGCGAGCAAGGCGTTGAGAAATTACTAGAGCTTGGCCCTGGTAAAGTATTGACTGGCCTGACTAAACGTATTGTTAAGACGCTAAGCGGCGCTGCAGTCAATGATACTGCATCTTTAGACGCTGCTAAGTAATTAAGAACTTAAGGAATAACGAAGATGATGAACCTAGAAGGCAAGATTGCTCTAGTAACTGGTGCAAGCCGCGGTATTGGACGCGCGATCGCTGAACTTCTTGTTGAGCGCGGTGCAACAGTAATCGGTACTGCAACGTCTGAAGGTGGCGCTGCTGCTATCAGTGAGTACCTTGGTGAAAATGGTAAAGGTCTGGCACTGAATGTAACTGACGTTGAGTCTATCGAAGCAACACTTAAGACTATTAACGATGAGTTCGGTGTGATCGACATTCTAGTTAATAACGCTGGTATCACGCGCGATAACCTATTAATGCGTATGAAAGACTCAGAGTGGGATGACATCATCGACACCAACCTGACACCGATCTTCCGTATGTCGAAAGCGGTACTGCGTGGCATGATGAAGAAACGCGCTGGTCGTATTATCAACGTAGGCTCTGTTGTGGGTACTATGGGTAATGCAGGTCAGGCTAACTACGCGGCAGCGAAAGCGGGTGTAATTGGTTTCACTAAATCAATGGCGCGAGAAGTGGCTTCTCGTGGCGTAACGGTAAACACAGTTGCTCCTGGTTTTATCGAAACGGATATGACGAAAGCACTTAACGACGACCAACGTGCAGCAACACTTTCGAACGTACCAGCAGGTCGTCTAGGTGACCCACGTGAAATCGCTTCAGCGGTTGTGTTCTTGGCTTCTCCTGAAGCAGCGTACATTACTGGTGAAACTTTGCATGTAAATGGTGGTATGTACATGGTGTAAATCGCTGACCTTGCAGAATTAATGAACTTTTTCATGAATTTTCATTCAAATATCTGCTGGTGGAGTGAATTTGTACCTAATCTCACCAACTTGGCTATTTATTGTCATAAAAATAGCCTATAGTTTGGGTTTCTTGATAAGAATGTGCGCAAGATTTGTGCATGATTTAAGTCAAAAATGTATTGAATTTCGGTTAAAATCGCTAAAATTGTGGTTTGACCAGCAAGGTCCCCCTTGCAACTTTCGGCAGTTCGAATAAACTACTGAATCATCGCATTAGGCGAAATCTGTAAAGGAAAAGAAAAAATGAGCAACATCGAAGAACGCGTAAAGAAAATCATTGTTGAACAGCTAGGTGTGGACGAAGCTGAAGTTAAGAACGAAGCTTCATTCGTTGACGATCTAGGTGCTGATTCTCTAGACACTGTTGAACTAGTAATGGCTCTAGAAGAAGAATTTGACACTGAGATTCCAGACGAAGAAGCTGAGAAAATCACTACTGTTCAAGCTGCAATCGACTACGTAAACAGCGCTCAGTAATATCTCTCCCAGGCGGCCTTCTGGCCGCCTGTGTTCTTTTAAACCCTTCTATCCTTCCATAGAATCATTTCAATTCCGGAGAATAAAATCGTGTCCAAGCGTCGTGTTGTTGTCACTGGCATGGGTATGTTGTCACCGGTAGGCAACACCGTAGAATCATCTTGGAAAGCCCTGCTAGCAGGTCAAAGCGGTATTTCGAATATCGAGCACTTTGACACTGAAAATTTCTCTACTCGTTTTGCGGGCTTAGTGAAAGACTTTGACTGTACTGAATACATGTCTAAAAAAGATGCACGTAAAATGGATCTCTTTATCCAATACGGCATCGCAGCGGGTATCCAAGCTCTAGAAGACTCTGGTTTACAAATCAATGAAGAAAATGCTGCGCGCGTTGGCGTTGCCATCGGCTCTGGTATCGGCGGCCTAGATCTTATTGAAACAGGGCACACTGCTCTTGTCGAAAAAGGTCCACGCAAAGTCAGCCCATTCTTCGTTCCATCAACCATAGTTAACATGGTTGCAGGTAACTTATCTATTATGCGTGGTCTTCGCGGTCCTAACATCGCGATCTCGACGGCG
The DNA here is from genome assembly GCF_000967545.1 of Vibrio galatheae. Taxonomy (GTDB): domain Bacteria; phylum Pseudomonadota; class Gammaproteobacteria; order Enterobacterales; family Vibrionaceae; genus Vibrio; species Vibrio galatheae. Next base: position 11,065 of record NZ_JXXV01000015.1, read on the forward strand.
TGTACTACCGGTCTTCACAATATTGGCCATGCAGCTCGTATGATTGCATATGGTGATGCAGAAGCTATGGTTGCAGGTGGTGCAGAAAAAGCATCGACGCCACTTGGTATGGCGGGCTTTGGTGCAGCGAAAGCGCTTTCTACCCGTAACGATGAGCCACAAAAAGCTTCTCGCCCTTGGGACAAAGACCGTGACGGTTTTGTGCTTGGTGACGGTGCGGGCGTGATGGTACTTGAAGAGTACGAACATGCTAAAGCTCGTGGCGCTAAAATTTACGCCGAGGTTGTTGGTTTCGGTATGTCTGGCGATGCTTACCATATGACTTCACCTAGTGAAGATGGTTCTGGCGGTGCGTTAGCGATGGAAGCTGCGATGCGTGACGCTGGTATCACAGGCACTCAAGTAGGTTACGTGAACGCTCATGGTACGTCTACGCCTGCGGGTGACGTGGCTGAAATCAAAGGTGTTAAGCGAGCCTTGGGTGAAGAAGGATCTAAGCAAGTTAAGGTTTCTTCGACTAAGTCAATGACAGGTCACCTGCTTGGCGCTGCTGGCTCGGTAGAAGCCATCATCACGGTTATGTCTCTTGTTGATCAAATCGTTCCACCGACGATTAACCTAGACAACCCTGAAGAAGGTTTAGATATCGATCTGGTACCACATACAGCAAAAGAAGTATCGATGGAGTACGCTATTTGTAACTCGTTCGGTTTCGGTGGTACTAACGGCTCTTTAGTATTCAAAAAAATCTAAAGTTACTGCTTGCTAGTGAATTTTAAACGGCTTATTGCTTTGGCATTAAGCCGTTTTGTTATTTAATGGTCAGTGAAATCACCATAATTTAAAGCTGTATAAGGATATGACATGTTCATGGTCAATGGAGTTAGATCGGACTCAATCTCGCTCACCGATCGTTCTTTTCAATATGGAGATGGCTGCTTTACCACCATGCTGACGCGTCATGGTCAAATCTCCTATTGGGATTTGCATATCCAACGAATGAATGCCTGTTTAGACGCTATTCATATTCCACGTCCCAACTGGGATACGAATAAAGTTTGGTTGACTGAAATGGCGTTAAGCGACGACAAAGCGGGATTGAAACTGCATATTAGTCGTGGCGAGGGCGGGCGTGGATATAGCCCTACTCAAGTGACCTCACCAAATGTTACCATTAGCGCCTTCCATTATCCGGCTCATTATGAACAATGGCGTCAACAAGGTGTTGAGTTGGGTATATGTCAATTACGTTTGGGTCATAATCCTCTGCTTGCAGGTCACAAACACAATAATCGTTTAGAGCAGGTTTTGTTAAAAGCGGGGCTAGAGCAACAGTCTTTTGACGACGGTATCGCGCTCGATATAGATGGTTATGTAATTGAAACGACAATGGCGAATCTGTTCTGGCGCAAAGAGGACACTTTGTTTACGCCTTTAATCGATAGAGCAGGTGTCAGTGGGGTTATGCGTCGAGTCATTTTAGAGTGGGCAAGCAAACAAAATATCGCTGTTCAAATAGGTAGGTTCAAATTGCCCGATTTGCTTGATGCTGATGAAGTGTTTATTAGCAACTCGATTCTAGGTGTCACCCCAGTACGATCCATTGAATCAAAAAGTTTTGATATTGGAATAACAACTAAACGAATTCAGGAGATGATCGACTCGTGATTAAGAAAATCACTCTCTTTTTGCTATTTGTCACAGCGTTGGCGGCAGGTGGTTATATCTATACCGCTAAGCAAGTTGACCAGTACATAAATCAACCCCTTCAACTGGACACGCCGCAAATCTTCACGATTAGTTCAGGTACGAGTTTTAATCGCGTACTGCAGAATCTAACAGAGTCAGAAATGATCAGCAGTAGCGATTTTGCGAAATTGGTGCGCCGTTTTCACCCTGAACTGACTCAGCTTCGTGCCGGTACTTATTTATTGGAAAGTGGTATTACGCTCAAAAATGCGCTAGAGCAGTTTAAACAAGGTAAAGAGCATCAGTTTGCGATTACTTTTGTTGAGGGTTCTACCTTCAATGAGTGGCGAGATATTCTGCAAAATACGCCTTATCTAGAGCATAAGCTTAGCGGTTTAAGTGAAGCTGAAATTGCACAGAAATTGGGTATTCAGAACAAAAAACTCGAAGGCTTATTTCTTGCGGAAACCTATCACTATACGTTTGGTGCGTCTGACTTTGATATTTTGCAGCGAGCAGCCGACAAGTTACAACTGGTGTTAGATGAACATTGGGCTACTCGCCAAGACAAACTGCCACTTAACTCCGCCTACGAAGCCTTAATTCTTGCTTCTATTATTGAAAAAGAAACAGCGGTGGAGTCAGAAAGGGAGCGCGTCGCGGCAGTATTTGTCAATCGACTGAATAAGCGCATGCGCTTACAAACGGATCCAACCGTTATTTATGGCATGGGCGACAAATACGATGGCAACATACGCAAGAAAGATCTGCGTACACCTACTCCGTATAACACCTATACCATTTTTGGATTGCCACCGACGCCGATTGCGATGCCTGGTGAAGCTTCAATCAAAGCTGCGCTTAACCCAGAAGATAGCAACTATCTCTATTTTGTCGCCAGTGGTAGCGGTGGACACGTCTTTTCAAAAACATTAGCCGAACACAATAGAGCTGTTCGAGCATATTTAAAACAATTAAGAAGTAACCAATGAAAAACGCCAAATTTATTGTTATTGAAGGCCTAGAAGGGGCGGGAAAAAGCTCGGCTATTAAAGCGGTTCTAGAAACGCTCAAAAGCGCAGGCGTCACAAGCATAACAAGCACTCGTGAGCCCGGGGGGACTGCGCTGGCAGAAAAACTGCGCACTTTGGTCAAACAAGAACACGAAGGTGAGCAACTGCAAGATATGACCGAACTGTTGCTGATGTATGCGGCACGGGTTCAACTGGTTGAGAATGTGATTAAACCTGCATTAGCGAGCGGAACCTGGGTCGTTGGCGACCGCCATGATATGTCTTCACAAGCCTATCAAGGTGGAGGGCGTCAGATCCCTAGCGAAACTATGTTGGCCCTAAAGCAAACCACTCTAGGTGACTTTAAGCCGGATCTAACCATCTACCTTGATATTGATCCTAAAGTCGGTTTAGAGCGAGCGCGTGGCCGAGGTGAGCTTGATCGTATTGAAAAAATGGATATGAGTTTTTTTGAACGCACTCGCGCGCGTTATTTAGAGCTAGCCAGTCAGGATGATAGCGTTGTAGTTGTTGATGCAGAGCAAAGCATAGAGCAAGTCGCCGCCGATATTTCTCATGTTATTACCCAGTGGATGAGTGCTTAGCGATGAGTGAGCTATACCCTTGGCTTTTACCTTTATGGCAAGAGTGGCAATCTAATCTGCAAGCCGATCGTTTCTCTAATGCGGCACTGTTGATAGCGCAGGAGGGAATGGGTAGCGAGCAGTTGGTTGAACACTTTAGCCGTGCGGTGATGTGCCAAAATTATCCCGCGGAAGCTTGTGGCTTTTGTCATGGTTGCCAGTTGATGGAATCCAACAGTCATCCGGATTATCACATTATTAAACCAGAGAAAGAAGGTAAGTCGATTACGGTTGAGCAAATTCGTCAATGCAATCGAATTGCTCAAGAGTCTTCTCAGCTGTCTGGAATGCGTTTATTTGTTATCGAACCAGCCGAAGCGATGAATGAATCAGCGGCAAACGCGCTGTTAAAAACGTTGGAAGAACCGTCGGCAACATGTCTGTTTTTGCTAGTGACTCATCGTGCTAGTGCACTATTGCCGACCATTACCAGCCGTTGCCAACAATGGTCTTTGAGTACTCCGGAGACTCAGGTAATCACTCAGTGGTTAAGTAAAGCAGCACAAAAAAATGTGCCAGAGTACGCCGCTCACCTTAACAATAACGCGCCTCTAGCAACGTTGGATTTTATCAACCAAGATAAAGTGAGCCAGTACCTAGCCATTGAATCTCAGTTAATTGCTCATTGCCAGAATCAAGCAGATGTGACTAAGCTTGCTAAAGAGTTAGCGTCGCACCCGGCAGAGTCTCTACATTGGTTATGGTATCTGTTGACTGACGCACAGAAAGTACATTTTGGCCTCACTCAGCCATTTTTTACACCTGGTGCTGCCAAGCTCGCCAAGGTTATGGAGTACCGCAAGCTATATAGTCAGACACAAGCATTGGCCAAGCTGGTGGAGCAGTTCAGGCTTCATTCGGGACTCAATGCAGAGTTGCTTATTCTTGACTGGCTTTTCAACTTTAATGGGGAAACATGTTCGTAGATTCTCACTGTCATTTAGACAAACTCGATTATCAGGACCTTCACCAAGGAATAGATGACGTGGTGGCGAAAGCGAAAGCCGCTAACGTTAATCAGCTTCTTTCCGTTGGTGTTACTCTCGACTCATTTGCCAATATGTTGGAAATGATTGAGCCTTTCGACAATATTTATGCCTCTTGTGGTGTTCATCCTTTGGATGTTGAAAGTGACTTTGCTTTAGACCGCTTACATGAGTATGCCGCCCATCCGCGCGTGGTCGCTGTGGGTGAAACCGGACTCGACTATCATTACCAACCTGAAACGGCGGAGTTGCAGAAGCTGCGTTTTGAGCAGCAGGTCGAATTGGCAGTTAAGCTCAATAAGCCGCTCATAATACACACTAGGAACGCACGACAAGATACGCTAGACATATTGAAAGCAGGCAATGCTGAAAAGTGTGGCGGTGTTATTCACTGCTTTACCGAAGATCTGACGTTTGCCGAGGCGGCGATGGAGTTGGGTTTTTATATCTCCATTTCAGGAATTGTGACTTTTAAACAAGCGACTGAATTGAAACAAGTGGTCAAGGCGCTGCCATTAGAAAGATTGCTGATTGAAACCGATTCTCCCTACCTAGCACCTGTTCCTCATCGTGGTAAACAGAACCAACCTGCCTATGTGGTGGAGGTTGCCGCTTACATTGCACAGCTAAAAGGCTGCTCTTTAGGCGAAGTTGGAGAAAAGACCAGCGAAAACTTTAGAAATCTTTTTTTGAGATGAAAAAAGAGTTTTGAATAAAAAAGGAGCGTTTGCTCCTTTTTTTTGTAACTCAAATCACATGCAAGCTGTTTTTTCGCCTTGTTTACTAAAAATGTTGAACTTGAGAGCTTAATTTTTTGTTACGTAAATTTGTTACATAAAATAACAACTGCCTTTATTTTATTTACTCATCAAAATTAATACATTTAAATAAAATCATCAATAAATACATGGTGTTACGATGTTGAAAAGCATTTCATTTTCGAGTCTTGATTGTGATCTAGATATTAGTTTGAAACTAAATTCCGTAACTTGCTAGAAAGATTGATCACCGACAATATATATTTAGAGGCAGAAAATATAGTGACATATGTGGTTACATTTTTTCAGGGTGCTAACATTTAAGGCTACGGGGGTGTGCCGTTAGAACCCAATAATTCTTATAACTTTTCAGGAGCATAAACATGTTTAAGAACCTTTTTGCAAACCTGCAAAAAGTAGGTAAGTCTCTGATGCTACCAGTATCAGTACTTCCTGTTGCGGGTATCCTACTTGGTGTCGGTGCTGCCGACCTCGGCTTCATTCCAGAAATCGTTTCGAATCTAATGGAACAAGCGGGTGGTTCAGTATTTGGTCAAATGGCTCTGCTATTTGCGGTAGGTGTAGCACTTGGCTTTACTAACAATGACGGTGTAGCAGGTCTTGCTGCTATCGTTGGTTACGGCATTATGACTGCAACACTAACAGTTATGGCTGGCATCATGGGTGTTGAGAAAATCGATACTGGTGTACTAGGTGGTATCCTAGTAGGTGGTGTGGCTGCTTGGGCCTTTAACCGTTTCTTCAAAATTCAACTTCCAGAATACCTTGGCTTCTTTGCTGGTAAACGTGCGGTGCCAATTATTACTGGTTTTGCCGCTATCGGTCTTGGTATCGTGCTTTCTATCGTTTGGCCACCAATTGGTAACGGTATTGCGGCGTTCTCTCACTGGGCTGCTGACCAAAACCCACAAGTTGCGTTTGGTATCTACGGTATCGTTGAGCGTTCTCTAATCCCATTCGGTCTACACCACGTTTGGAACGTACCATTCTTCTTCGAAGCGGGTTCTTGTGTTAACGCTGCAGGCGAAACTCAAAACGGCGTTCTAACATGTTACCTAGTTGCTGATGAAGCGTCTCGTGCTGCGGGTAATGGCTTCGGTCAGCTAGCGGGTGGTTACATGTTCAAGATGTTCGGTCTACCAGCTGCTGCTATCGCTATCGCTCACTCTGCTAAGCCAGAAAACCGCGTTAAAGTGATGGGTATCATGGCATCTGCTGCACTGACTTCATTCCTAACAGGTATCACTGAGCCAATCGAATTCTCATTCCTATTCGTTGCTCCTGTACTTTACGCCATTCACGCTCTACTAGCTGGTTCTGCGTTCTTCCTAACAAATACGTTAGGTATTGTACACGGTACTTCTTTCTCGCACGGCCTAATCGACTTTACAGTCCTATCTGGTAATGCGCAAAACATGGTACTTATGGTTGGCCTTGGCCTTGTATACGCAGTGGTTTACTACGTAGTATTCCGTGCAGTAATCAAAGCAATGGATCTTAAGACTCCAGGTCGTGAAGACGAAACTGAGCAAGTTGCAGCAGCGTCTGGTTCAGACATGGCTGGTGAGCTAGTTGCAGCGTTCGGCGGAAAAGCAAACATCACAGGTCTAGATGCATGTATTACTCGTCTACGTGTAGCAGTAGCTGATACAGCAGAAGTTGACCAAGATAAACTGAAACAACTGGGCGCGGCTGGTGTCGTAGTTGTAGCAGGTGGTGTACAGGCTATCTTCGGTACTAAGTCTGACAACCTAAAAACAGAAATGGATGAGTGGATCCGTAACCACGGTTAATTCCCACTAACTCATCTAGATTGATAAAGGAGGCTTTGGCCTCCTTTTTTTGATCAAGCTTTTTACCTGCTTGGCTTTTCTTTGTCTTTCACTTCACCTTTCTCTGACATCTTTGCCTGCCAAGTCTGGAAAATTTTAACTGGTTTTAATATCTATGGTATGGACAGATGATGAACAAGTATGGATTCTCCACAATCGTTGCTGGCTTGGTGACGGCAACGAGTGCAACGGCATTCGCAGCAGAGAGTAAATCGACTGACCTAGCAGTAGGTTTGGCGGTTGATCAGCAACTTAGCGCGGTTTTTGAGCTTGATAATCAGTACCGCTTTATTGTTGGTAATGACGGAGGTGCGTTTGACTATATTCTTAAACGTGGCTCGTTTGACACCAATACACCGGTGACTTGGTATGTTGGAGCGGGTGCTTGGACAGAATGGGAAGGGAAGGAATTTGGTGCCCGAGTACCGCTAGGAATCAACTGGGACATGAGTAAAGGTTGGAATATGTACGGCCAAGTTCACCCTGAACTCAATTTGTACAGTGGACCTGAACTGCAGATTGGCGCTGCGTTAGGGGTGAAATACTCATTCTAAGTGTTTTGTTCTCCTCTGCGAGCAGATATACAGCGGAGAACAAAGTTAAAATCTAAATGTAAGCCCCAAGTTAAGCGAAAATTGATTCATCCAATCCGTTTTGAACCTAATCACACAAGAGTTATTTTGTTGTGCAGGCAAGGAGCAGGCACCACTGGTTTCGTTGTCGACTACTGTACCTAGCCAGCGTAGCTGAGAGTTGAATGCGATAGTGTCGCTGAGCGGGTATTCGAACCCACTAAAAATGCTGGCTGAAAATCCTGACGCTTGACCAACCCAATCTGCATCTATGTAAGACCCTCCAACACCCAACCCCAAATAGGAAGTGAGTTGCTTGGTCACTGGGTAGTAGACACTGCTCTGGAAATGCAGATAGTGGATTGATACGTTTGAATTGACTCGTTCAACCTCTGTAGTTTGTGTGGCGTAGAATAGGCCGAGTCGGCCATTATCAATGTTAGCTTCAATACTCAGCGCAAAACTTTCGGCTCCATTGACGCTCAGTTCATTACTATCCTGATCCTCGACACTGCCCCCAAAGGTGTATCCGACCCAAGGTGAGAATAAAATTTCCGTTCTTGCAGCGGCGCTAGTCATAGAAAGCGCTATGCTTAAAAATAACAGAGTGAGTGTTTTCATTTCGTTCTCCCAATGTGTGGGTTTAGACTAATTGTGACGCTAACGTCATAATTCCGCACTAAAAATAGGTATTAATTGAAGATACCTCACAGTGATGTTATTACTTTGTTACACAATAAGGAGGTGTCTATGGAACACAATCTAAAACATGCCTTAGTGATAACAGTGATCGTCTTTACTGTTCTACTTGCTTTTGGCATTACTGCTATTGCTACTACATAGCTTAATCAATGAAAAATTGCGGTGTTATTACCAACGCTGCTGTACAGCTTGATTCTCAAAGACTGAAAATGTACACCGGCGGTAAAAATGCATTGGTTGCTCAAGGTGGCGGCCAAAGAGGAATTTTTACTGCTGGCGTATTAGACGCCTTCCTTTTATCTAATTTCGATCCCTTTCATGAATTTTATGGTACATCTGCAGGTGCCCTGAATCTGTGCGCGTTTCTATGTCGCCAGCGCGGCATCGGCCGTTCATTTATTCTTGACCTAACAACAGATCCACAATTTTTCCAATTGTTTCGCTACATTCGACGTCAGCAGTTTTTAGGTTTAGATTGGGCGCTGGACAAAATCAGTGACTACCCTTACCGACTTGATATTGATATGGGCAGAAAAGTACTGGCAGACAGGCAAGCCTATGCTGCTGTTACCGACACTGGTCATTTGCGTGATCATTACTTGCCTATGCTGCAAGAGGACTGGAAAAAAGTCCTGATTGCCACTTGTGCGATTCCCCGTTTATACAATCAACCTGTCCGTTTCCCCCATGGCGAATATGTCGACGGTGGAGTGTCGGCATCGATTCCTGTTCAGGAGGCCTGGCGACGTGAAGCACGCTGCATCGCCGTGATTCGTACCGAAGGGAATGACTTAGCAACTGGCACGGTGGAGATCAATCAGGAGCAGCCAGTGACTTGGTTCAGGGATTCATTCAATCTTATCCAAGAACAGTGGCAGGAAAAACTCGGGCAATGGAAACAAGATTGGAGTGCATTTTTTAATTATCAAATGCAAAGGGCAGTGCAGCAGAAGGGCGGTAAGACTGAATCTTTAAATGGCGGCCGCTGGTTGTTTGGTGCGGATGAGGTGTACCGTTTGAGCCATTTGCTGGGGGATAAATTTGATTCTAGTCTTGCGGATATGCTGATGGTTCACTACCAAACCTATTCTTTGACACAAGATTTCTTAAATTCGCCCCCTGATGATTGTTATATCATCCAAATTCGTCCCGAAATGCCACTGAAATCGACCTCCTTGATGAGTGATAAACAAGATCTTATACACGATTATCAGTTAGGGTTAGATGCTGGATATCGTTTTGTCGAACTGTTCTCTCAATGCGCTTCTCCTCCGGTCTCTGTCACTAATGAATGCTATCAATCATAAAGGGAGCAGTTTTGCTCCCTTGTCATATTCATTTGCTAGGCCGCGAGAATACGCATGCAATTGGTTGAGCCGATAATGTCCATTACATCACCTTGGGTGATGATGACCAAATCCCCTTCAGTTAGCAATCCTCTTTGTTTTAATGTCGCGACGGCCGCTTGTGCCGTGGCTAAGCCAGTTTCAGATTTATCGTTGAAATAAACCGGGAAAACACCGCGATAAAGCGCCGATAGGTTTAGCGTACTTTCATTGCGCGACAAGGCAAAAATCGGCAACCCAGAGCTGAGGCGTGACATCATTAGCGCAGTACGACCTGATTCCGTGAGAGTGATAATGCCTTTTACTCCGCGCATATGGTTGGCGGCAAACATGGTCGACATAGCAATGGTTTCTTCCCCAGACTCAAACACCGAGTCCATGCGATAGCCAGAACGATTGATCGCGGCCATTTTCTCGGCGCCTATACACACTTCAGCCATAGAACGTACTGTTTCAACCGGGTATTTACCAGCGGCCGTTTCACCCGAGAGCATGACCGCATCCGTGCCGTCGAGTACCGCATTCGCGACATCCATTACTTCAGCGCGTGTCGGCATTGGGTTTTCGATCATCGACTCCATCATTTGGGTCGCGGTTATCACGGTTCGGTTTAATGCACGTGCACGGCGAATCAGTTGCTTTTGCACACCAACCAGTTCTGGGTCGCCAATTTCAACACCGAGGTCGCCACGCGCAACCATGACCGCATCAGAGGCGAGAATGATGTCGTCAATGCTTTCTTCCGTTTCGACTGTCTCGGCACGTTCCACTTTAGCCACCAAACGTGTTTGTAGGCCTGCGTCTGTCGCAAGTCGGCGCGCGTATTTCATATCTTCGCCATTACGAGGGAATGATACAGCGAGATAGTCGACGTTGATTTCAGCGGCAAGTTTAATGTCGTTCTTGTCTTTTTCAGTCAATGCTTCGGCAGATAAACCACCGCCTTTTTTGTTGATGCCCTTGTTGTTGGAAAGAGGCCCGCCAATAATCACTTTAGTGCGAACCTGGCTATCGTTGACACTGATGACTTGCAGTTGCACTCGGCCATCGTCGAGTAGCAAAATATCACCAGTAGAGACATCATTCGGCAATGCCTTGTAGTCAAGACCAACCGCATCTTTATCCCCTTGACCAGCAGGTAATTGGTTATCTAACGTAAAAATATCATCAACGTTGAGCTGAACCTTCCCTTCTTTAAAGGTGGATACGCGGATTTTTGGCCCTTGTAAATCACCCAAAATCGCGATATGAGTCCCTAATTTGGCAGCAATATTACGTACCCGTGTTGCACGTTCTCTGTGATCGTCGGCGCTACCATGAGAGAAGTTCATTCTTACTACATTGACACCAGCTTCGATGATGGCCTCAAGTATGCCGGGTTTATCTGTAGAAGGTCCAAGAGTCGAGACGATTTTTGTTCTTCTTTGATTTGTAGCCATTCGGAGCTCCTTGATTAGTGTTGCTGCGATACAAATTTCAATGCGGCAGCTATGTTTCTGTTTCCATTGTCAATTTCATCAAGCTAACCATAAGTATATACAGGCATTATTTCTGCGCTGTAAATTCCTCTGACATTCTTGTTCCCAAGGTGGAAAAGGTGATGAACAACATATTTTTTTATGAAAAAAAATACGAATGGGTTGATGAGGAAACGTTCGCTATTTGATTAGGTACACAAACAAACATCTTTATACGTGACACTTGTCACGGCGATTTACCAAAGCTCTTCACAATTACTTCGCAAAGTAAAAAAATTACCAGGTTATTGATATTCGGAGCACTCCATGTACATGGCTCAACCTGGCCATATTGATCATATCAAGCAGGTCAATGCTGGCCGTGTATATAAACTCATTGATCAAAAAGGCCCAATTTCTCGCATCGATCTTTCGAAGCAAAGTGAACTTGCACCAGCAAGTATCACTAAAATCACTCGAGAGCTTATTGAAGCGCATCTTATTCATGAAACTACGGTTCAGGAAGCGACCAGTCGTGGACGTCCTGCTGTTGGTTTGCAAGTGAATAACGAAGGTTGGCAGTTTTTGTCTATGCGTCTGGGGCGTGGGTATCTGACAATTGCACTCCACGAATTGGGTGGTGATGTTCTAATCGACACAAAAATCGATATTCACGAAGTCGATCAGGATGATGTCCTTGCCCGCCTACTGCATGAAATTGATGAGTTTTTCCAAACCTATTCAGAGCAGCTTGATCGTGTGACCAGTATTGCGATAACGCTCCCCGGCTTAGTTAACTCAGAGACGGGGGTGGTGCTGCAAATGCCACACTACAATGTAGAGAACCTCCCACTAGGCTCTGAGATTTACAAAGCGACCGGGCTTCCTGTGTTTATCGCTAACGATACTCGAGCTTGGGCATTGGCGGAGCGTTTGTTTGGACACTCTCAAGAGAATGAAAACTCTGTGCTTATCTCCATTCACCACGGTTTAGGCGCAGGGATCATTCTTGATGGTCGCGTTTTGCAAGGTCGCCACGGTAACATTGGTGAATTAGGCCATATTCAGATCGATCCAAATGGTAAGCGTTGCCATTGTGGTAATCGTGGTTGTTTAGAAACCGTTGCCAGTTCTCAAGCAATTCGCAATGAAGTGGCTGAACGTATTGCTCAAGGTGAAACCTCTTCCCTAGTGGAAATAGAAGAAATCAGTGTCGAAGACATCTGTGAAGCGGCGGCTAATGGCGATCCTTTAGCGGTTGATGTGATCGAAAAACTAGGGCGCTATTTAGGTTCAGCCATCGCGATTGTCATTAATCTCTTTAACCCGGAGAAGATTTTGATTGGTGGTGTGATCAATCAGGCCAAAGAAGTGCTTTACCCAGCCGTTCAGACTTGTATTGAAGAGCAATGCTTGCCTGTTTACCATCAAGACTTGGAACTCGTCGAATCGCGTTTTTACAAGCAAGCGACCATGCCCGGTGCAGCGTTAGTTAAACAGGCACTGTATGATGGCTTGTTATTGATGAAGGTGATCGAAGGATAGTGTTTTCTGAGTAGTCGCTCTACTTTATCTTTCGCGTAAACCCATATAATCTTGAGTGATGTATGGGTTTATTTTTGTCTTAGTCTTTCTTTAGACTACTTTTGTTATATACACATTGTTTGGGAAGCAGTATGTCCGGAGTATTAAATACCGTCGATCAACGCACTAACCTTGTTGGTGAAAACCGCTTGGAGCTGTTGCTGTTCAGTTTGAATAGCCGACAGGTCTTTGCCATCAATGTGTTTAAAGTTCGTGAAGTGATTAAAGTTCCCCCTTTGACTAAGATGCCAGGCTCGCACTATCACATTACTGGTGTCGCCTCATTACGTGGGCTGTCTGTCCCAGTGATAGACCTTAGAGCTGCGATTGGTTTTCCACCGTCTCGGCTTGAGAACCCGGAAGAAAACCTCATCATCACCGAATATAACCGCACGGTGCAGGGTTTTCTTGTCGGTCAGGTACGCAATATCGTCAATACCGCATGGACGGAAATTCAGCCACCACCAAAAACCGCAGGCCGCTCCAATTACCTTACGGCTATCACGCAAATTAAAGATGGTGAAGGAACGGAAATTGTTGAAATCATTGATGTAGAGAAAGTGTTAGCGCAAATTATCGACTACGACATTTCGATCTCTGAAGGTATATTAGATCACGATTTAGTCAATGAAATGGTCGGACGTAATGTCTTGATTGTTGATGACTCTTCGACAGCACGTTCACAAGTTAAAGGGACATTGTCGCAACTTGGACTGAATATTATCGAGTGCCGAGATGGTCTTGAAGCCTTAAATCTGCTCAAGTCATGGTGTGATGAAGGTAAGAATGTGGTCGAAGATTTACTGCTGATGATCACTGATGCAGAAATGCCCGAGATGGATGGGTATAAGTTAACCCATGAAGTGCGATCCGATCCGCGCATGAAGGATTTATTTATTACGCTTAATACCTCATTGAGCGGTAGCTTTAACGAAGCCATGGTCGAGAAAGTGGGCTGTGATCGCTTTATTTCAAAGTTCCAGCCTGATCTGTTAGTCGAAGTGGCGCAAGATAGATTGAGAGAAGTGTTGTCTAAATGATAACGCGAAAGCAATATTGTTAGTTAAAGATAGAAGGGGAGCTGATATGAGCTCCCTTTTTGTTAGTGGAAATCGCGTGACTTACTGCGCAGCCCTTGTAGTTTATCGGTCATATCGATAAGTCGACCAGCAATCACATGATGTACTTCGCCTTCTTTTTCTAAAATCCCCTTCACTTGCAAGATGTTGGCGGTGAGATACGCTTCTTTTTGCTCACGCACGGTGGCTTTCCATACCACGACATTGATGTTGCCGGTATCGTCTTCAAGAGTGAAAAACGTCACCCCAGCCGCAGTCCCTGGCGCTTGCTTGCCTGTGACAACGCCTGTCACTGTGACGAGAGATTGATGCTCCTTGTCAGTTAAATCCTTCATTCGAGTAAAGCGGCCTAGTTCACCAGCGTTATCCAGTAAGGTTATCGGATGGGCGGCAAGGGATAATCCGGTCGCTGCATAATCCTCCACTAGGGTTTGGCTCGCGCTGGGCGCACCAATGACTTTGCTGTCAGACTCTTCGAGATCATGAAATAAAGGCAATTCAGACAGAGAATCCATCATCGCCCAACGAGTCTGGTAGCGATTGTGGCTAAAAGTATGCATTGCATCGGCAGAAGCGAGCAGTTCAACGTCGCGCTTCGATAAGCCGATATGTTTGATTTGCCCAGGGTGAGTAAATTGACCTTTGTCTCGGGCATGCAGGAGTTGTTTGGCACTTTGTTGGCTGAACCCTTTCACTTGCCTTAAACCGAGCCGAATGGCGAGCTTACCGTGGCAGTTAATGACTTGGTGATCATAAGCCGATGCATTAATGCACACTGGCAAAATAGTAACCTGATGACGCCGAGCATCTTGGACAAGTTGAGAAGCGCTGTAGAAGCCCATTGGTAGACTATTGAGTAGCGAGGTGTAAAATGCTTCAGGGTAATGGCACTTCAACCAAGCAGAACAATAGGCCAGTACAGCAAAAGAGGCTGAGTGACTCTCTGGAAAGCCGTATTCACCAAAACCTAGTATTTGGTCAAAAATACGTTCGGCAAATTCGACTTGATAGCCACGGCTGACCATTCCTTCAATCAGTTTGGTTTTGAATTTGATTAAATCGCCACTTTTTTTCCATGCCGCCATAGCTCGGCGTAGTTGATCGGCTTCACCACCACTAAAACCCGCTGCGACCATGGCAATTTTGATCACTTGCTCTTGGAAAATAGGAACACCAAGGGTGCGCTCTAAAACGCTGCGGACTTCTTCTGAAGGGTAGTCGACCTCCTCTTCACCGTTTCTTCGTTTAAGAAACGGATGCACCATATCGCCCTGAATTGGACCTGGGCGAACAATGGCGATTTGAATCACCAAGTCATAGTAAGTGGCGGGTTTTAGACGTGGCAGCATACTCATCTGAGCACGAGACTCGATCTGGAAAACGCCCACGGTATCGGCTCGTTGAATCATCTGGTATACCTGCTCATCATCTTGGCGACGAGTAATCTCAGCGATGGTTAGCGTTTGGTTATGTAAGCCTTCTATAAGGTCAAAGCATTTACGAATAGCAGTGAGCATACCCAACGCCAAGACATCGACTTTAAGCAGCTTAAGAGATTCAAGATCGTCTTTATCCCACTGAATCACAGTACGATCGGGCATTGCCGCGTTTTCAACTGGAACCAGCTCATACAAAGGGCCCGCCGCAATGACGAAACCGCCGACATGTTGTGATAGATGACGTGGAAAACCGAGAATTTCATTAACCAAATGGATGAACTGCTCCCCTTTAAGGGAGTCTGGTTGCAAGCCAAGTTCGACAATCTGCGCTTGCCAGCCCATTGCCCGATCACGGCGATTGACGTTTTTAATAAAGTAATCGAGCTGACTCTCTTCAATACCTAGCGCCTTACCGACATCGCGCACGGCACTTTTAAAGCGATAGGAGATCACCGTCGCAGCCAAAGCCGTACGCTCGCGGCCATATTTCTGATAAATATATTGGATGACTTCTTCGCGCCTTTCATGCTCGAAATCGACATCGATATCGGGTGGTTCATCTCGCTCTGCACTAATAAAGCGCTCGAACAGAACGGCAATTTGTCTTGGATCAACCGAGGTGATTTCAAGACAGTAACAGACGACAGAATTTGCCGCAGAGCCTCGTCCTTGATAAAGAATGCGTTTGCGTTTGGCGAACATCACGATGTCGTGAATGGTCAGAAAATAAAACGGGTAGTTAAGTTCATCAATCAGCGCGAGCTCTTTGTCGATTGTGGTTTGAATATCGGCAGGTACGCCCTCTGGAAAGCGGCGCTTCTTCCCATGCTCAACCAAAGCGGTGAGGTAACTCATTGGCGTATAACCATCGGGAACTAACTCGCTTGGGTACTCGTATTCTAGACAACCTAAGTTAAATTCACAGCGCTTAGCAATGTTGACGCTCTCTTGCATCCACTCAGGTTTAAATAGTTTGGCTAGCTTTTCTTGGCTGCGTAAGCTCCTTTCTGTATTGGTAAGTAAGTGCTCACCTAGTTGATTGACGCTACATCCGTGTTTGATGGCTGTCAGAGTATGCTGTAAAGGCAAGCGGGTAGCGGTATGCATCAGCACGCCGCCGCAAGCCGTAATAGGCAATTGTATTTCTTGAGCAAGTCGCTCACAGTGCTCAAGATATTGTTTATCATCAGACTTGAGGTGACGCTGCAGGCCAAGCCATAAACGCTGCCTGTGATGTTGAGCAAGCCAAGTTCCCCATTTTTTATCACTGGATTGGTGGCTAGGTAGCCAGAGAATCAAGCACTGTTTTACCGACATCAAATCCCACTCAGAGAGTTGATAGACGCCTTTTTCTGATCGCCTCCTCGCATTGGTAATAATACGACAAAGCTCTGCATACGCAGCACGGTTTGGGCACAGCAGTACCACCTGACATTCTTGGTTGAGCCACAGCATGCTACCGACGATGAGTTTGACATTCAGTTGATGTTTTTTGCTCGCACTGTAAGCACGGACTACGCCTGCAACCGAGCATTCATCGGTGATGGACAAAGAGTGATAGCGAAGAAAGTCCGCTTGTAGCATCAGCTCTTCGGCATGTGAAGCCCCGTTTAGAAAAGAGAAATTGGTTTGGCAAAATAGCTCAGCGTAAGACATGCTGCTTCCCGTATTAGCAAAATAGCCCGTGGACAAACCATTGCTGGTCTTGATTACGAAATAGCCATAGCCAACGACCCTGATCACTGCGAGCGATGAAGTAGTCGCGGGTCATCTCATCGCCATCCCACCAGCCCGTCACAAAACGTTCAGGGCCCTGTATGATGGAGACTTTCTCTTGCAAAGGTTCTGGCGTTGGTAGCACGATATTGGGCCGTAATCGCTGACTTGCTTCTATCATCGACATAGGGAGCGTCGGGTCACACAGCAAGGTGGCTTTGTCTGGACGTGGATCACGACTGTGGGCAACTTTACGCACTTTGCTTTTGCCTAATTTTGCTTGCAGTAGACCAATTAGATCCAACTCGGTCTGTGCGCCTTGAAAGCCTCTAAATAGATCGGCGCTGGTGGACTCTAGCTCTCCACTGCGGATTAAACGTAGAGTCAGCCCTTGCACCGGCGCGTTGAGCTGCAAAGCCTCCATCGTTAACTGACACAGTGTCATCCAGCGCACGGCTAGGTAGTCGCCACTGGCGGAATAAAAACGGACCGATGCATCCTCTTGGTCTCTTTGTTGTAAAACTAGCTCCAGTTCGTAGCCGACTTGATTACGTAGAGTCAGAAACCACTCAAGCTTAGTCAGTAGTTTAATCAGCGGTTTCTCTAGCCACTGAATGTTTTCAATATCAAACAACAACTCTTGGTAGCTTTCGAATTGCTCTGGTGGATGGTAGAAATCGATGGGGTGTTTGAATTGCCCCATTAATTTTCCGACGTAGTTGACCAAGTCGATATCAAAACGACGAGCAAGCTCTGTGATTGGTATTTCAAGCAACTCTTTAAGTGTATCAATGCCAACCCGTTGTAACTTCTCGACCATCTTGCTATCGAGTTCAGTCGCCGCCAAAGGAAAAGGCTCTATCACCTTGAGATGCGGTTCTTTCTCTAAGGTGAGCAGCGCAGCATTGGCCTTGGATAAAGCCATGGCGGAGAAAGGTGAAAAGCCGCTCGAATAATAGTAATTGAGCTGGAGTTGCGCGAGGTGCTTTGTGACACGCTGCCAGTATGCGTCTAATCCGCCGTATAAAGACAACATATTGGTGACTTTGAGCAAGATACCTTGAGGAGGAAACAAACAGATATCTGAGGTCACCATGTACAGCCATTGAGCGATGTTATGTAAGGTTGTGTGCTCGACTTTCTTATCATAAGGGTGAATTTGCAGCTGGTGGCACATAGTACTGGCGCTGCCAAGGCCCATACCCACTTGCACACCTTGCTCGCGGGCCATGTCATTACACTGAACAATCTTAAATCGCTTCGATTCAACGATCGCCAATGGTAGTGATGCCTGCTCAGAAAAAAGAGCATCAAGCTGCAGGGTGGGAAAATGCAAGTAGAGCCAGCTTTGCATCACTAACCCTGCTGACGGATTGGGAATGGAATAACCACAGGTGACTGAGGCTGCAAGGTTAAACTTGGCCAAGTTGCACTCATATCAATCACAAAGCTGCCTTGAGGCCATCCGCCTTTACGTTTGGTGATGGTGATCTCGACGCCTAACACATGTGGAAGCAGCGTCATACTTAAACTGACCGGCAGTGAGAACAAACTTTTTCTGGCCGTTTTAAACAGAAAGTGCAGGCAGCTACCATGTTCGCTTGCCACTTGTAAGCGTCTTGCTTGGTGTACTTCTAATTCTGGATGCCAGAGCAGAACGTTACTGCAGGCACCGCTACGCAAGCATTGTTCGGTCGCCCAGAGCGCTTGTTTGTCATTTTGTGGATAGATTAGGAGTACTTTATTGTTATTTAAACCTTCATTGCTGAGCTGCTCTGCACACAGGTAACCCGGCGGTTGGATGAAAACAGACAACCGCTCTTGAGTGGTGTTTTTAAGGTGTGGCAGCAGGAGACGCAGTTCGCCAATACTCGACGCGCCTTGCAGTTCGACAACCCCGTGTTTAGGAAAGCCACCCTCAAGCTTTTGATCCAAAAGATCATAGCCTGTTGGGTAGTAGTCAGCGTTATCGGGTGTTTGAGACCCAGACCAAAGCCACTGTTTTTGTTTAAGATGTTCGATTAATTCATACATAATAAAATACCTGTATATATGTACAGTATAATTAATTATCTATGATCGGCAAGAGGCACAAGGAGCGAATGGATAAAAAAACGCCCTGTGTCTTTATTGAAAAAACACAAGGCGTTGAATTTTATTTGGAAAGCGAGAATCTATTTTTTTGGTTGAGCGTCAATACACTCACCGTTGACGGCCTTACCTTCTGGCGCCATCAAGTAAAGGTAGAGTGGCATAATATCCAGAGGTGTCTTGAGCAAATCAGAATCTTCGGCAGGGTAGGCTTTAGCACGCATGCCCGTTCGTGTTGCTCCTGGGTTGATGGCATTAACACGGATAGTGCTCTCGCTTAGCTCATCAGCAAGAATCTGCATCATGCCTTCAGTGGCAAACTTAGATATGGCATAAGTTCCCCAAAATGCGCGGCCACTATGACCAACGGTTGATGAGGTAAAAATAATACGTGCATCTGGTGATTTATGCAGCAAAGGCAGCAGTGCTTGTGTCATCAAGAACTGAGCTTTAACGTTGACCTGCATGATATCGTCATAAGTGTCTTCACCGATCTGATCAAATGGGCTAATCACACCGAGTAGACTTGCGTTGTGTAGCACACCATCTAAACGACCAAATTGCCCTTCAATGGTATCGACCATGTCGAGGTAGTTTTGCTTCGTCGCGCCTTTCATATCTAGAGGGATAATCGCTGGCTGAGGATAACCCGCCGCTTCAATCTCGTCGTATGTCTGCTCGAGTTTTTTCACAGTACGACCAAGTAAAATCACCGTTGCGCCGTGCTCTGCGTAAGAAAGAGCAGCTTGCTTACCAATACCAGCACCAGCGCCAGTAACGAGTATGACTTTACCTTTCAAGGCATCTGAAGAAACAGCATATTCCACGATGTGTGTCCTTATTGTAATGATTTACTTTATGATTCCGTAAGATGGTGGTTACAATACACTAATTCGCACATGAGAGGATAATCACATTGGAATTTTTGTTGGACTATGGGCTGTTTTTAGCCAAGATTGTGACTGTTGTGGTCGCGATTGTTGCGATTTTAGTGATTGCCAAAGCGGTTGGCGGTAAAAGCGGTAGCGCGAAAGGTGAATTGGAAATTACTAACCTTACTGAGCAGCACAAAAATACGGTTGATCAGCTAGAGCATCACCTGCATGACGAAGCGTTTATTAAAGCGCGTGATAAAGCAGAAAAGAAACAAGAGAAAGAGAAAAATAAATCACGTGATAAAGAGATCAAGAAAGCGTCGAAAGAGGGTGATCTTGATAGCAAACGTGAGCCTCATTTATTTGTTCTTGACTTTAAAGGCAGCATTGATGCGAAAGAAGTGGCGTCACTACGTGAAGAAGTGACAGCGATTCTAGCGGTGGCCCGTGAAGGCGATGAAGTGCTGCTGCGATTAGAGTCAGGCGGTGGTATGGTGCATGGTTATGGTCTGGCATCTTCACAGCTTGATCGCATTAAAGCGGCCAATCTGCCACTGACTATCGCGGTTGATAAAGTCGCGGCAAGTGGCGGCTACATGATGGCATGTATCGCCGATAAGATTGTCTCTGCGCCATTTGCCATTGTTGGCTCAATTGGTGTGATTGCCCAGCTACCTAACTTCAATAAAGTGCTGAAAAAATACGATATTGAATATGAACAGCTGACTGCAGGAGAATACAAACGTACCTTGACTATGTTTGGTGAAAACACCGACAAAGCGCGCGAAAAGTTCAAGCAAGAGCTCGAAGAAACGCATGGCCTGTTTAAAGATTTCATTCGCGAGCGTCGCCCTGAATTAGAACTGGAAAAAGTTGCGACAGGTGAGCATTGGTTTGGCACACAAGCACATGCGCTAGGTTTGGTTGATGAGATTAAGACCTCTGACGATCTGGTTGTGGAAGCGTGTAAAGAGAAAACCGTATTGGCGATTCACTACGTTGAGAAAAAGAAACTGACGTCAAAACTTGCTGGCTTAGCCGGTGAGGCGGCCGACAACGTGTTAATGAAACTGATTGACCGTGGCCAGCGCCCAATTGTCTAAGTAACAACAGACTTGTTGAATAAAAGCGCCTATCAACTCAGGCGCTTTTTTCGTTGAATGCCCAATAAAAAACGCTCCTGATTCCGGAGCGTTTTTTGAAGTTTAAATCTTATTGAGCTTTAGCTTGGCCGCTTGGTCTGCGATTCGTTGGCTTACGGCGTTGTTGGCCGTTTCCACTATTGCTGGCGTTGTTGCTCTTTGGCTTCGCATTTGATGGGGTACGTTTAGATTGACCACTGTTTCCACGGTTTTCACCACTCGCCTTGTTGTGACCAAAATGACGTTTGTTCTTGCTTGCTGGCTTATTGCCACGCGCATTGTCACCTGAGCGCTGACCATCTTGATGCTCGGCTTTTGGCTTCTTCGGTTTCTTAGGTTTTTTCGGCTTAATTGGTCGAGTATCGAGCTTGGACTCAGGCAGTTCATTGACCGGCTTAAAACCGTCAAGCTCTAACCTTGGTAACACTTGTTGGATCAAACGCTCAATACCAAACAGCTCAGCCGCTTCGTCTGCTTCGACTAACGAATATGCTTTGCCTACTTCGCCAGCTCGGCCTGTACGACCAATTCTGTGCACATAGTCTTCGGCAACATTTGGTAGTTCAAAGTTCACCACTTGCGGCAGTTGAGGGATATCAATACCACGTGCGGCAATATCGGTAGCGACAAGCACACGAACATCGCCAGATTTAAAATCAGCTAAAGCGCGCGTACGAGCACCTTGGCTTTTATTGCCATGAATTGGGGCCGCTGTGATGCCTTCTTTGTTAAGGAACAAAGCTAAGCGGTTAGCGCCATGTTTGGTACGACAGAAAACGAGTGTCTGTTTCCAGTCACCGTCTTGAATCATCTTGACCAGCATTGGCGCTTTTTTACGTTTATCGGCTGGATAAATGCTTTGTTCTATGGTCACCGCGGTGGAGTTCTCTGGGTTAACAGACACTTCGACAGGGTCATTGACTAACCCTTTCGCTAGTTCACGAATTTCAGGTGAGAAAGTAGCAGAGAACAATAAGTTTTGGCGTTTCGCTGGCAGTAAGTTGAGAATTTTTCGAATGTCACGGATAAAGCCCATATCCAGCATGCGGTCAGCTTCGTCGAGCACCAGTACTTCAAGTTGATCGAACTTCAGCGCATTTTGTTGGTAAAGATCTAATAAGCGCCCAGGCGTGGCGACTAACACATCACATCCTTTACGCAGTTTCATCATCTGTGGGTTTACTTTCACCCCACCAAAAACCACCTGTGAGGTAAGGCGTTGATAGCGACTGTATTTGAAGACGTTTTCTTGAACTTGGGCTGCCAGTTCACGAGTTGGCGTTAATACCAAGGCGCGAATGTGATTGCCTTTTACTCGCTGACCATTATCTAACAGCTCTAGAATCGGCAATGTAAAGCCTGCAGTTTTACCTGTACCTGTCTGCGCTGCCGCCATGACATCTTTTCCTGCTAGTACCGCGGGAATGGCTTGCTCCTGAATTGGAGACGGTTTGTCATAGCCTTGGTCTTCAATGGCTTTGAGGATTGGAGCAGAAAGGCCTAAAGAGGTAAAACCCATATATTATTCTCTGTAATTGATTGGTCATCGTACTTTGCCTAAACAAACAGCATCAGCACGAAAAGGGGCGATATTCTGAGTCCTTTAGCAGGGAACATCAACCAAATTATGACTCTGAATGAGAAAGTAAGCCTTTTTTTCTCAATAAAAGTTGAGTTAAAGCCAAGATAAATCCAGCTAAAGCGCCAAAAAGGTGGGACTCAACCGCAACACGGGCATTGATGAGTTCGCTGGTGGATACGGCGGCGCCCATCGTCATCTCCCAGACAACCTTTGCCAATACCCCAATGACTAATAGCCAACTACTCTTTCTGCCATCGAAAACTTCTTGTAGGGCAAAATAAGCAAATAAACCGTGCAGAGCACCAGAGAGGCCAACATAGCCATTCATGGTGGTGAGGAAATTAAGCACACCAACCGCAAGGCTTGCAAAGCACAGGCATAAGATAAGAGACTTAGGCGAAGGCTTGAAGATAAAGCTAATCACCCATAATCCAGCAAGGTTCATGACTAAGTGAGCAAAGTTGGTATGAGTGAAATTTCCTGCTAGGATCCGCCACCATTGGCCTTGCACAATCAAAGTGCGTTGCCAGTTTACTTGCGAGGCGAAAGGCTCGAATTGAAGGCCTAGACAAACTAAGCTGATAGCGATTAACAGAAATAATAAGCGCACATTATGTCCCGATACTGTTCTCAATGTGGAAAATCACTCAAAGCGTGTATTTGTGAGTGGATACAAAGCCTAACATCGAATGTTGAGTTGGTCATTCTACAGCATCACAGCGAAACAAACAGACCGATGGGCACGGCGCGAATCTTAAACTTATCGCTCAACAACAGTCATTGCTTTACCGGAGAGGATTTTTCCGCACATCCGCAGTTAAATCAACTGCTCGAAGACGAAAGCTATCACCATTTTGTGCTCTACCCTGGCCAAGGCTCGTTGAGTCACACTGAGGTGGCAAACAAGCTTGCAGAAGAGCGAAAAGTCAGGGTGATCCTGCTTGATGGCACATGGAAGAAAGCCTATAAAATGTGGCAGCTTTCGACCAATTTGCACGCGCTCCCTCTTATCCATTTGCCGGATGACTTGCAGGGAAACTACCGCATCCGTAAAGCGCCAAGTGACAACAGCCTTTCAACGGTCGAAGCGGGTTACCACATTCTCTCTTTACTTGAACCGGAGAGAGATTTCTCAGCCTTAATTGATGCATTTAACCACATGATTGAATTCCAGATTCAACAAATGCCACCGGGTGTGTTTGATAAGAATTACCGTACATAAACACGGCAAAGTTCGATTTAGCAACTAAACTTAGTCCAAGTGCGATGTTGTCAATCAGTACTTTAACCAAGTACAATGCCGCGCAATCGTTTAGCTTCTGCTAGGTGATGCTTCGTATAATCCCGTTGATAAGGTGCGGGAGTCTCTACCTGAAACCGAGAATTTCAGATTACGAAGAGTTAAGTGCACGGCGCTTTTCTCTTTGTATGCCTATAATTCCCCAGAGAAAAGTGCTTGTTTACCCTTCAACTATCTAGGATATCGAACTCAATCGATATGAGTGGAGAGACAAGTATGGACCAACCCCGTTTTATTCAACGATTACCTAAAATCGAACTGCACTTGCACATCGAAGGCACCTTAGAGCCAGAAATGATGTTTGAATTGGCGCAGCGCAACCAAATCGCGCTCCCTTATACTACGCCAGAAGAAGTCAAAGCCGCCTATCAATTTACTAATCTGCAATCATTTTTAGATATCTATTACCAAGCAGCTAATGTCCTTATCCATGAGCAAGATTTTTACGACCTTACATGGGCATACCTGTTACGTTGTCAGCAAGATAATGTTGTCCACAGTGAAATCTTTTTTGACCCACAAACGCATACCGCGCGAGGTATAGACTTTGATACCGTGATTAATGGTATCTACCGAGCGTTAAAAGACGGCCGTGAGCAACTAGCTATCAGCAGCCAAATTATTATGTGTTTCTTGCGTCATCTCGATGAAGAAAGTGCATTTTCCACGTTAGAGCAAGCGCTTAAACATAAAAATAAGATCATTGCTGTCGGGCTAGATTCATCTGAACTCGGACATCCGCCAGAAAAGTTTGCCCGAGTCTTTCAAAAAGCGTTAGAAGAGGGCTTTCTCACTGTGGCTCACGCAGGCGAAGAAGGGCCAGTCAGCAATATCTACGACAGTTTGGAGCTGCTAAAAGTCAGCCGTATTGATCACGGGGTACGCTGTGCCGATGATGAGCAACTGGTCAACGCTTTAGCAAAAAGCCAGATGCCACTTACGGTGTGTCCACTTTCAAACACTAAGCTCAAAGTGTTTGAAACCATGAGAGAGCACAATATTGTTGATCTGCTCCAGCGCGGGTTATGTGTCACGATTAACTCCGACGATCCCGCTTACTTTGGCGGGTATATGACGGATAATTTTGTTGCGGTAGCGGATAGCCTTATTGTCAGTAATCAAGATCTAGCGCAATTTAGCCGCAACGCGATTAATGCGAGTTTTATTAGTGACAGTGAAAAACAGCGTCTACACAGATATTTAGAAAGCTTTCTTGTTGGTGAGGCATCATTTAGCTAGCATGTATAGATAAGCGTAGATTTCTTAGATTGGGTGGTCGTAGGTAACAATGACCACCTCTCTTTTGTGCTCAAAAAGGAACATGAATGCAGCCACATATCGACCAGACAATTCCTCTGTCTGAGTTAATGCTTTCACTCACCACCGCATTAGACATGACGGAAGGGCAGCCGCCAGAACACTGTATTCGTTGCTGCTGGATTGGTATGCATATTGGTGAAAAAATGCAGTTAAGTGACGAGCAGCTTTACGATCTGTTTTTTACCTTGTTACTTAAAGATGCTGGTTGCAGTAGCAATGCCGCTCGTATCTGTGAGTTGTATATGACCGATGACCGAGCCTTTAAACGCAACTATAAAACTGTTGGCACCAGCTTATCCAGCGCGATCAATTTTGTCGTTAAAAATACCGGAATTGGTCAAAGCTGGGTAACGCGTATCTCCACGACGATTGATATTCTTAAAAATGGTTCTGACTACGCTCAAGAGTTGATTGAAACCCGCTGTACGCGTGGTGCCGAAGTGGCGCGAGAGTTAAGGTTTAATGAAGCCGTTGCACAAGGGGTGCACAGTCTCGATGAACATTGGGATGGTACGGGAAGACCCGAGCAACTCAAGCAGCAACAAATCCCACTCTTTTCTCGCATTGCGTTACTCGCTCAAGTTGTGGACGTGTTTCAGTTTGAGCACGACTTAATGACGGCCATCGTCGAAGTGCAAGCTCGACGTGGCACTTGGTTTGATCCCCAATTGGTCGATATTTTTACGGATGTCGCGCACAATCCTGAGTTTGTCAAAGGGCTGACGAGGTCGGATATTTCTCAACGCGTCATGCAGTTGGCTCCTGCAAATGCGAGCGTATTCATCGACGAAGAGTACCTAGATTGTATTGTCAGCGCGTTTGGTAAAATCGTCGATTCAAAAAGTCCTTATACCGCAGGTCATAGTGAGCGCGTAGCGGTTTACACCGATTTGATCGCCCAAGAGCTAGGTATTGAACATAACGAAAGACAATGGCTAAAGCGCGCAGCTTTACTGCATGATCTTGGTAAACTTGGCGTGAGCAATACTATTTTAGATAAACCGGGTAAGCTCGATGACGAAGAGTGGGAGGCGGTGAAATCCCATGCCGCGTTAACTGAACAGATCCTCAACCATCTTAAGCCGTTTAAAGAAATGGCTTGGATGGCAGGTGCGCACCATGAAAAACTCGATGGTACTGGTTATCCAAAGCAGCTAAGTGGCGATCAAATTCCACTTGCCACTCGGATCATCACCACTGCCGATATCTTTGATGCAATTACGGCCGAGAGACCATATCGTGGTGCTGTGCCTGTACCCAAAACATTGCAGATCATGGAAGAAAATTTACATAACGCAATCGATGAGCGCTGCTTTAACGCACTTAAATTGGCGATCAAAAAATTGCCCAGCCACTACTTTGCTGAGCAACTGCCTAACTAATGCGACGAGAAAAGTTGTTGATGAAGCCGCTGGGCATGGCCGTCTGTCATTGATGAAATATAGTCGGTGATAACACGAAATCCAGCGCTGTCGTCATCACGTTCGAGCCATTTTTGTTTAACGTTGATTGGCAGCAATCGTTCAGGGTCAGCACTGAGCGCTTCAAAGATATCCATGATGATCTGCTGACCTTTGTATTCCACCACTTGAACGTGGGGAACCTGAATAACATAGTCGCTGACGAAGTGTTTTAAAATATGCAGTGCTTTGTCCATCGTTGGCTCTAACACTGCATTAAAGGCAAGTAACTCACAGCTAAATGGTGCATCGACAGGCTTAATTGAAATGCTGGTCAGCAGCGCGTTGACCATGCCACCAATGGCGTCTTTACGTTGATAATGGGTACCAGAAAATAGCATCTCGGTGATAGAGGCAATATGTTTCTCAAACCAAGGGTCGCCACATTCTGATAATAGGCTGGATGCCCCTTCAATCCATTGATGGCGATTGACCATGCCAAGTACAATGGCATCTTCAAGATCATGTACGCCATAGGCGATGTCATCGGCAAGCTCCATAATCGAGCAATCAATTGACTTATAACGAGTCTTACGATGCTTTGTATCACTGAGGTTTTCATCACGCATTTGGCTGAATTGCCATTTATCTTGTGCAGATAAAGGGGCCACAACCCAGTCAAATAAGGCTTTATCACAGTCGTAAAGCCCTTTGGCGGGTGACCAGTCTTTGGCTCTTAATCTACGTTGATGAGAAACACTTTGCGGCACTTTCTCGGCACGTGTTTGGCTAATCATCGCTGGGTATTTGATCAAGCCAAGTAGGGTTCTACGCGCGAGGTTCATACCAAATTGTTCAGTATAGGGTTCAAGCTTAGTCACGATACGAAAGGTTTGTGCATTGCCCTCAAAGCCGCCATGATCACGCATCATATAATTGAGCGCGACTTCCCCACCATGACCATAGGGTGGGTGACCAATATCGTGAGCGAGGCATAAAGAGTCGATCAAACTGTCGCTGGGCAGTAGGTCTTTAAACTCGGGCTGTTTCTTTTTAATTTGAGCGACAATGCCAGTTCCCAACTGTGCGGCTTCAAGGGAGTGAGTTAGGCGCGTGCGATGAAAATCGTCGAAGCTATTGCCATGAACTTGGGTTTTTGCCTGTAAACGTCGAAAAGCCGCAGAATGAAGGATGCGAGCACGGTCTCTTTGATAAGGACTGCGGTGATCATCGCGACGAATCTTATGTTCATCATCGTGGCGTTCATGCCATAAATCGCTGATTTTAAACGTCATAGGCTACATCCTCATGTTTTATCTAACCGTACACGCATACTCAAATGACTGCAAGGTTAGTCGCGCATTGTTAGGATAAGCACCGCAGCGAGAGCCAGAAAGCCCGTCATCATGATAAACACATCGTTATAAGCCATAATCGCCGCGTCTCTTTGCATGGTAGCGACTAAACTCGCTTGAGCTTGTTGCAATGCTGTTGCGGCATCGCTACCGGATTGAATAAAGTAGCTTTGCTGCAGCTGGAGTGTCTGCCAACCTAATTGACTTACCGTTGGCAGCGATTCCTTAATATAAGCGAGATGTTCACGGGCCTTGTTATCAAGCAAGGTGGCAATAACCGCGATACTGAATGCACCGCCTAAGTTACGCATTACGTTAGTCAGGGTAGAGGCATCTGGCGTATCGTGTTTGGCAATATTTTTCAATGCCACCAAAGAGAGTGGAACCATAATAAATGGGCTACCAATGGCTCTGAGCAACATAGACAAGATCAATTGCTGGCCGCCAAAATCCACTGTCATATGAGTATTGACGTAACAACTCAAACCAAACATCGCAAAGCCAAACGTGACAAGGTATTTCGGTTTAATGATTTGTGTCAGCTTAGGTACTAGCGGGAAAATCAAAAGTTGCGGAAAGCCCATCCACATTAACACTTCACCGATTTCCATCGCATTGTACTGTTGTATTTGAGTCAAATATAAAGGCAGTACATAGATCGAACCGAGTAGTGCCATCCCAAGAATGAGGTAGGCGAAACAAGACATGGCGAATTGCCCGTCTCTCAGTAAGCGCAAATTAACCAATGGCTTTTTGTGCTGTAATTCATTAATGATGAAGTAAATGAGACTGACTGCAGAGATGATGCTCAGCGTGATGATAAAGCTGGAACTGAACCATTCTTCGCGGTTGCCTTCTTCCAAGACCACTTCCAAACAGCCTAATCCCAAGGCCATAGTGGCAATACCAAACCAGTCAGCTTTTTTGAGCGATGCTAATTCTAACGGTTCGTCATCTAAACCATAGCGGATCATGGCAATCACCAAGAAAGCGGGTGGAATATTGATATAGAAGATGTAATGCCAAGACAAGTTTTCAGTTAGCCACCCGCCGAAAGTTGGACCAATTGAAGGCGCAAAGGTGGCGGTAACGCCAAAAAGTGCCATACCAACTGCTCGTTTGTTTAATGGTAGCAACTGCACCACCAAAGAAAACGCGAGAGGAATTAACGCACCGCCGCTAAAACCTTGCATAGCGCGAAACACGATCATAGAAGTCATATTCCACGACAACGAACACAGCAGTGATGAGAGGGTAAAGATTGCAGTTGTCCAAGTGAGATAGCGGCGTTTACCCAAGGCTTTTGATAGCCAGCCACTCAACGGGATAGCAATCATTTCAGCGACTAGGTAGGAGGTGGAGATCCACGAACTCTCATCAAGTGTCGCTGACAGCGCGCCTTGGATATCTTTTAACGAAGAGTTAGTGATCTGGATGTCGAGGATCGCCATGAAAGCGCCGATTAGACCGCCAAATAGCGCGATCCAGTTTCGAGTAGGGACGGCTTGCTGTTCGTTGTCGGCGCTAAGCGCTTGTGTATGCGCCATCATCAGCCTCGCGTATCAATCGTGGCGGTAACAGATAGCCCTGGTAACAAACGACCTGTGAGCGATTTCTGATCTGGGATAACAATTTTTACTGGTACGCGCTGGACGATTTTAGTGAAGTTACCGGTTGCATTCTCTGGCGGTAAAAGTGCGAATTTCGCTCCTGTCGCTGGAGAGAAACTGTCAACAACCCCCTCAAGTGGTTGCCCAGGGAAAGCATCAAGTTCTACTTTGACCTTCTGCCCTTTATGAATGCCACTTAATTGCGTCTCTTTAAAGTTGGCTTCAATCCACACGGCTTTGTTTGGCACTAAGCTCATCAATGGCGCACCAGCTTGGACTAAAAGACCGTCGCGGACACTACGCTTACCAATAATGCCGTCTGCAGGCGCGTAAACTTTGGTGTAATCCAAATTCAGTTGGGCTTGCGTTACGCCAGTTTGGGCCTCCGTCACAGACGCACGAGCCTGTTCAATTTCGCTCGCGATGACATTGAGCTGTTCATGGGCTGCGGCTAAGTTTGCTTGTGCTTCATCAAGTTCTGCCAAGGTGACTTTCTGCTGGGCGAGCATGCTATCGACTTCATCTTGAGAGGCGTAGTTACGTTTGAGCAGGCTTCGAGAGCGCGCTACTTGTTGAACCGCGCGATCATATTCGGCTTGGGCTGAATCCACTTGACTCTCTGCTTGGTGTATTTGGCTGCGCTGTAATTTTAGCTGGGCATTTAAGTTGTTCTCACTGGCTTTTGTCACAACAAGATGTGCTTTAGCCTGATCGAGTGCCGCTTGGAAATCGCGATCGTCAATTTGCACCAAAAGGTCGCCTTGTTTTACCGCTTGGTTGTCTGTGATGTAAGAGTGAACGATGTAGCCAGATACTTTGGGGCTGATACTTGTGATGTCACCTTGTAAGTAGGCATTGTCAGTTGACTCGAAATACTGACCGTATGTGAGCCAGTAACTACCGCCAAGCAAGCCGAGTGACAACATGATAGCACTGGCTACCAAAGGGGCTTTTCTACGTTTACGAGGTTTGGTTACGGCATTATGGTTTTCGGCCATTGTTGTTCTCATCTTGGAAATAAGGGTGTAACAAATTGTAAGGAAATTGGATTGGTTGATAAGATAGGAAAAAATGAAAACACTGTTGCAAAAATTGCTCTAATTGAATGAGGGTTATGAGATGGACTTGAATGCGATAAACGTATTCGCACAAGTGGTTGAGTGTGGCAGTTTTACTCATGCCGCCGAGGCGCTGAACATGACTAAGTCAACGGTAAGTCGTAAATTGGCCGAGCTAGAACAGCATCTTGGTGTGAGATTGGTCACGCGCTCAACGCGAAGTTTGTTATTAACACCAGAAGGAGAACGATTTTATCAATCAAGCCAACAGATGTTAGAGCTCATCAATCAGGCGGAGCTGGAAGTGAGCGCTAACCAAGACTTGGTCAAAGGGCCGCTTAACGTGGTTTTTCCCGTTGAGCTGGGTCAGCAGGTGTTAAGCAAATACATACATCAATTTCTATTGGAATATCCCCACGTCAGTTTGAATTTAGAGCTGACCAATCGTGAAGTCGATATTATTGGTGAGGGGATAGATCTCTATGCGCAAATAGGGGAACTGGCCGACTCCAATCTGGTTTCTAGATACTTAATTTCGTCAAAACGAGTCATGGTTGCGAGCCCAGAATATCTAGAAAAATTTGGTCAGGTCAATAGCCACTTAGATCTAAAAGAGCCACACCAACTTGTTGAGGTCTTTAACAAGGGAGCGCGTTTGCCTAAGTGGCAGTTAGGGTTGGAAAAGGACTTTTCTTACCAGATAGATTTACCTTACCAATTACGAGTGAACACAGTCACCTCGTGTCTCAACGCCTGTATCGACGGTCTAGGGATTGCGGTGCTGCCAGAGTTTATTTGTGTAGAGCACTTTACCACTGGCAAGTTAGAGCGCCTTCTCCCTGAGTATACGATGCCTGAGGTGAGCGTTAGCTTAGTCTATGCCGACAGACAACTGATGCCGAAGCGTAAAAAGGCATTCATCGATTACCTACTGGAAGCCTTTCACACTGAGCATTCTCAAGCCTAGCTAATCTCATCAAGTGACAATTCGAAGCTTGGCGCAAAGGTGGTGAGAAAGTATTCCATCTCGGGTGTGTGGCGTTCTTTCAATGTGACATCCAGACGTTTTTTGGCTAACGCATATTCATGGTTACCTGCACTAAGCTCTTCAAGACACTTCAAGTAGGCACAAATGGTATCGGCTTGTTTGACGATCGCGGCGTCTTGTGAGTGTGCCGATTGAGACACTAAAAAAGGGGCAAAGTCATCGCGGAATTCTTCTGGCAGCATCGTCAATAGCTTTTGCTCCGCAGCCGCTTCAATCTTTTTGTACTCTTTTGCTATCTCAGGATTGTAGTATTTAACCGGCGTGGGTAAATCGCCAGTCAGCACTTCACTGGTATCATGGTACATACCTAAGATGGCAATGCGATCCGGATTAAGGTCTCCGCCAAATTTTTTGTTCTTAATCACCGCCAGTGCGTGTGCAACAAAGGCAACCTGTAGGCTATGCTCAGATATGTTTTCCGAAGAGATAGAGCGCATCAAAGGCCAACGCTGGATGAGTTTCATGCGAGCAAGGTGGGCAAAAAAATGGCTTTCCTTTGGATTAGTATTTGGCATGCTGATACTCCTTAGCGTTAAAACAAAAGGGTACTCATAGAGTACCCTTTAAGCATATGAAAAATAGCGTCTAATTACTACTGACTGTAGGTCGATAAGAAACGTTCGAAGCGACCGATTGCCATTTCCAAATCTTCTACGTGTGGTAAGGTCACAATGCGGAAATGGTCCGGCTTCGGCCAGTTAAACCCGGTACCTTGTACCAGCAGGACCTTTTCTTGAATCAAGAAATCAAGCACCATTTTTTGGTCATCTTTAATTTTGTACATCTTGGTATCGATTTTTGGAAACAGATACATGGCTCCCTTGGGTTTAACACATGACACCCCAGGGATTTGATTAATCAATTCAAAGGCGCGGTCACGTTGTTCCAGTAAGCGTCCACCAGGCAGGATCAGTTCGTTGATACTCTGGTAACCACCCAGCGCGGTTTGAATCGCGTGCTGCATGGGTACGTTGGCGCATAGACGCATTGATGACAGCATATCAAGACCATTAATATAGCCTTGCGCTTGATGTTTAGGTCCAGTCAAGAACATCCAACCACCACGGAAACCACACACGCGGTACGCTTTGGAAAGACCATTAAAGGTCACAACTAAGACATCTTCGGTTAAAGTCGCTACCGAGGTATGCGTAGCACCATCGTAAAGTACCTTGTCATAAATCTCGTCAGCAAAGATGATCAGTTTGTGCTGGCGCGCGATTTCGATCACTTCGAGCAAAAAGTCGCGACTGTAGACAGCACCCGTCGGATTGTTTGGGTTAATCAAGACAATCCCGCGAGTTTTCGGCGTGATTTTCTTTTTAATGTCGTCGAGATCTGGGTACCAATCGGCTTCTTCATCGCAAAGGTAGTGAACGGCTTTACCGCCGGAAAGGGCTACTGACGCCGTCCAAAGTGGGTAGTCAGGTGCAGGAACAAGCATTTCATCGCCATTGTTTAGCAGAGCTTGCATTGACATAACGATCAACTCAGAAGCGCCATTGCCGACGTAGACATCTTCAACGTCAAGCGAGCGAATACCTTTACGCTGGTAATGCTGCACCACCGCTTTACGCGCAGAATAAATACCTTTTGAGTCACAGTAACCCTGAGAAGTCGGCAAATTACGGATAACGTCAACCAGAATTTCATCAGGGGCGTCGAAACCAAAAGGGGCGGGGTTACCGATATTAAGTTTCAGTATTTTATGTCCCTCTTCTTCCATGCGTTTAGCATGTTTAAGTACAGGACCCCTAATGTCATAGCAGACATTGTCGAGTTTTGACGACATCCCGATATTTTGCATTAAATAGAACCTAAAAGTAATTGAATTTCTTTATTAAAGTACCTTAAAAATAACTTCTTTAGAATAAAAATCTGAATGATTGTGAACAATTAAACCTTTGTAGCACGTTCGTTATCACAGGAATTTGCAAAATATTGGTTTCAACCTTGATTTGAATAGGGTCTATAAATAGAGTAGCGAGTTAGAATGAAATAATAATCCCCATGCATACGAGGCTGATTTGTCATACTTTCATCAAGCCGTCGCTGAATTGATCGAACGTGTAAAGGAAGCACAAGACGGCGTTCACCGTCTGGTTCAAGTACTTGAAGAAAAACCTGATTTTGCCTTTATAGATTGGTTAGAAGCACAACCGCTATACCCAAAGTTCTACTGGCAATCACGCGATACCCGCGAAGAAGTGGTGGCGCTAGGGCAACTGCATACTTTTGTTGAGCCCGCGCCTGCCTATACCATTCTTGGTGAAGATCAACGCATATGGGGAGGCCGTTCGTTTGATGGACAAACCGATAAGAATCGCCGTTGCATGGCCTCTTTTTTCTTTTTGCCCCAAATTGAATTGATTCGTTTTGACCAGCATTGGTCTTTGGCGGTGAATCTCAATACAGAAAAGCACCGTACGCTGGCAAGCCTGTACAAATTGCAGTACGAAGTGAAAGCCTTGCTGCCCGTCTCCTCACACATCGACACAATCCAGCATACGCCAGAGAAAGCGCAGTGGTCACAGCTAGTTGATAAAGTGCTGAGCGGAATTGACAATCAACAGTTCAAAAAGGTCGTATTAGCGCGCAAAACAGAGGTACATCTTGATCGCCCACTGTGCGCATCGCAATTATTGAAAGCCAGCTATGAGCAAAATCATCACAGTTTTCATTTTCTATTTTCATTAGATAAAAAGCACAGTTTTGTCGGTTCAACACCTGAGCGACTGTATGCGCGCCAAGGGCAAGAACTCTATACCGAGGCACTGGCGGGAACGATTGGACGCGGCAGTAATGCCAGCCATGATATGGAACTGGCAAATTGGCTCTCAAACGATGCTAAAAACCTGAATGAAAACCAGTATGTGGTTGATGACATTATTGATCGACTTACAGATTACTCTGAGCAGATTGAAGTCGAGTCCGAGGCCAGGTTAGTTCGCTTACGCAAAGTCCAGCATCTGAAACGCAGTATTCATGCTCATCTGCACAAAGGTGTTAACGGTGTGCAATTACTTGGTGCCTTGCAACCTACGGCAGCAGTGGCCGGTTTACCTCGTGAAGCTTCTATGGAATTCATTCAGGAAAATGAACCGTTTGTACGCGGTTGGTATGCAGGCTCAATGGGCTTTATCAGTTTGCAGCGCGCCGAATTTTGTGTCGCCATTCGCAGCGCTTTAGTGCTTGAAGACCAGGTGCAGCTTTTTGCTGGTGCGGGAATCGTTCCGGGTTCTGTTGCTGAACATGAATGGCAAGAATTAGATAAGAAGATGGCAACGTTATTGTCTTTAATTTCAGATAATCCGCCGCTTGGAGTGGCGTCATAGTGAGTGATAGTCAAAATACGATGAATCAAGCGGTCATCAATAGAATCTGGTGTCAGACTATTTTCGAAGAGCTGTCGCGTTTTGGTGTAAGTGACGTTTGTATAGCGCCGGGTTCGCGCTCGACACCACTGACATTAGAAGCAGACGCACATCCAAGTCTGGCATTGCATACCCATTTTGATGAGCGTGGTCTGGGGTTTCTTGCGTTAGGTTTAGCCAAAGCCAGTCATAGACCCGTTGCGGTGGTGGTGACGTCAGGCACAGCGGTGGCGAATTTACTACCCGCAATTGCTGAGTCTAAGCTCACCGGAGAGAAACTGGTGATCCTGACAGCCGATAGGCCATTAGAGCTGGTCGGTTGCGGCGCCAATCAAGCCATTAATCAAGTGGGCATCTTTTCATCACATGTTAGCCAAACGCTGGAGTTGCCGAGCCCGTCGTTAACCACACCATTAAAATGGCTGTTGACTTCGATTGATCAAGTCATGTTCGGACAAGCGCAGTCGGGAAGTGCCATTCATATCAATTGCCCGTTCCCTGAACCGTTGTATAGCACGCAAGACAAAGCCATCTATCAAGATTATCTCGATAGCGTTGCGCGCTGGTGGGGCAGCAATTCTACTTATACGCATCAGCTTGTTAGCGCAGTAACGCCACAGATAAATCTCCACAACTTTGCAGACAAACAAGGTGTGATTATTCTCGGTAGTGTTACGTTAGGCGAGGCAATGCTAGCTAAGCAAGTCGCTGAGCAATTAGGCTGGCCAATACTTTGCGATCCGCAGTCTGGTGTGAGCTCAGCGTGGGCGCACTATGATATGTGGTTACAAAAATCAGCTAATTCAGCCTTACTAAATCAATGCCAATTGGTGCTGCAAATTGGTTCGCGAATTGTCTCTAAACAATTGAATCAGTGGCTGATTGAACAGATAGAACAACGCGGTAGTGAGTACCATTATCTATCACCGAACTCGGCGAGAAATAACCAAGCGCATTTGATGCAAACCCATCATGTGACCGATATCGGGTCTTGGTTGCAAGCATTCTCAAACCAATTATCACCACTGACCAAGACTCAGTTTGGTTGGGCAGACAAACTGATGGAGCTCTCCCATCAAGTTGCCTGTTTGGCAGGGTTACATCTCAATACCGATACTTTGCTCGATGAAATGGATCTTGCGCTCACTCTTAATACTCACCCAAAGAAAACGCAGCTTTTTCTCGGCAACAGTCTGTTTGTGCGCCTAGTAGATATGTTTAGCCGACTAAAGGGCTACGAGGTATTTAGCAATCGTGGTGCATCAGGGATCGATGGCTTAATTGCCACTGCCGCTGGTGTTGTGCGCGCGAATAAAACGCCTACGGTTATCTACATTGGGGATACATCGCTGCTTTATGATATTAACTCACTGGCTTTGCTTTCTAACCAAGTTACCCCGACGGTGGTGGTGGTGACGAACAATGATGGTGGTGCTATTTTTGATTTGCTACCCGTACCAGAGCAGCAGAAGCAAGCCCTGTATCAAATGCCACATGGCTACCAATTTGAGTTCGCCGCCAAACAGTTCAAGTTGGATTATTGCAAACCGGAGACGTTGGGCGATTACTCTCAGCGCGTGAATGCTCATCTTGAATCCGGTAAAGGCACGCTAATTGTTGAAGTACAGACGCCACCTCAGCAAGCCACAACGCAAATCAAAGAATTTGTGCGACAAGTCCATGCTTTATAGTCTGCGCCATTTACACCACGATCAAACTCAGCCAGTCATCGTATTTCTACATGGCTTGCTAGGCTCAAGCGACGATTGGAAACAGGCTCAGTCTTATCTTTCTGACTACTCTGGCATCTTGATTGATTTACCAGGTCATGGATTGAGCGCCTTAGAGTCTTGCACTGATATCAGACACTGCTGCAATCAAATATCTGACACGATTCTTACCCATGTGGCACCTCATCAGCCTATCGTATTGCTTGGTTATTCTCTGGGTGGTCGTATGGCTATGTCTGGCGTCGCGAACGGTTACTTTTCGTCGCTGAACATTCAGTTATTGATTATCGAAGGCGGTAACTTTGGTCTCAAACAGGCGAGTGACAAGCAGTGCAGGCTTGAGAATGATCGCCAGTGGGCCGATCGTTTTCGTCACGAGTCGATTGCACAGGTTTTGAACGACTGGTATCAGCAAGCGGTATTTAGTTCGCTAAATCATGAGCAAAGACAAAAACTGATCGCTAAACGCAGTGCTAATCTTGGCCCAGCGATAGCGAATATGCTCGAAGCCACTTCGCTGGCGAAACAAGATTATATCCTTGATGCTCTCAAACAATCGGGCGTCAAAACGCATTATATCTGTGGCGAAAAAGACAATAAGTTTAGTCAGTTGGCCAAACGAAGCGGTTTGTCTTTTAGCCAGGTTGCAGGGGCTGGGCATAATGTTCATCTTGAACAGCCACAAGCTTTTGCAAGTATTGTTAAAACTCAACTGAACTCGCTGTAATTAGCGCGCTGAGTTGATAGCTAAACCAATTAGGAATCACCATGGCAAAAACAGTCGGTATCTCAGAAGAAGAACTATATGCTCCAGTAAACTGGAATGACTGCAGCGGTGAATATGAAGATATTCAGTACCATAAATCACAAGATGGCATTGCGAAAATCACCATTGCCCGCCCTCAAGTACACAACGCCTTTCGCCCTAAAACAGTCAAAGAGATGATTAACGCGCTAGCTGATGCGCGCTACGATGAAGGGGTAGGTGTAATTATTCTTACCGGCTTAGGGGAAAAGGCATTCTGCTCTGGTGGTGACCAAAAAATCCGTGGTGACTATGGCGGCTATCAGGATGACTCTGGTACTCATCATTTGAATGTGCTTGATTTCCAGCGCCAAATTCGCACATGTCCTAAGCCAGTCATTGCTGCTGTCTCAGGATGGGCAGTTGGTGGTGGTCATGTACTACATATGATGTGTGACTTAACCATCGCGGCGGAAAATGCTCAGTTTGGTCAAACAGGCCCTAAAGTCGGTTCGTTTGATGGTGGTTGGGGCGCCTCCTATATGGCGCGAATTGTCGGTCAGAAAAAAGCGCGTGAGATTTGGTTCTTATGCCGTTTCTATGATGCACAAGAAGCGTTAGATATGGGGCTTGTTAACACAGTAGTACCAGTAGAAGATCTAGAAAAAGAGACCGTGCGTTGGTGCCGTGAAACGCTGCAGCATAGCCCAATGGCACTGCGCTGCTTGAAAGCGGCGCTAAATGCTGATTGTGACGGTCAAGCGGGACTTCAAGAGCTAGCTGGTAATGCCACGATGATGTTCTACATGACAGAAGAAGGTCAGGAAGGACGTAACGCCTTTAATGAGAAGCGTCGTCCTGACTTTAATAAGTTTCCACGCAATCCTTGATTTGTTGTTTATATCGTCGCATCAACCTCAATGATCAAGTTGAAGATAAGATACTCATGTCAGTGTCTTGCTTTGGTTGTTGAGGTTATTGCGTATAAATGGGTGGGATACCCAATTCAAGCTACATTTATATCAACAAAGAAAGGGATATTGCTATGAGATCAGCCAAACTGTATCGCTATGAGTTGCCGATGGACAGTGGCGTGATACTGCGTGAACAAAGGCTTACGCAAAGGGAAGGCTTTGTCGTTGAGATCAATCTTGATGGCGAAATCGGACGTGGAGAGATTGCGCCTTTACCGGGATTTAGTATCGAGAGCATGGATGAGGTTTATTCTCAACTGGTCGAGCAACTCGATTTGTGGCAACACGGAAAAGCATTTGAGCTAAATGACCTCTATCCGTCGGTGGCATTTGGCCTTTCGATGGCTGAATTGGAATTGAATAAGCAGTTACCTGCTGAGGGATGCTTTCAAGCTGCACCGCTCTGCTCGGGTGACCCCGATGAATTATTACCCAAGCTCAACGCGATGAAGGGTGAAAAAGTGGCCAAGATTAAAGTTGGTCTCTATGAACCGATTCGTGATGGCATGCTGGTAAGCCTATTTTTGGAGTCGATTCCAGATTTAACCCTGCGCTTAGATGCCAATCGGGCTTGGAGCGCTGAAAAAGCGCAGCAGTTCGCGAATAAAGTTGCCCCTTCATTGCGTGGTCGTATTTCATTTATTGAAGAGCCTTGTCAGTCTCCAGGAGACAGCTTCTCTTTTGCTATTAATACTGGGATTGCTATCGCTTGGGATGAGACGCTTCAGCATGCTATTCGCAAAGATGACTTCAACCTGCGAGATTTAAATGGCGCCAAAGCGATTGTGGTTAAACCGACCCTAATAGGCTCCGTTGAGCGCTGCATTGAGCTGATTGAAAAAGCCAAATCGTTGGGCATAAAAGCGGTGATTAGCTCTAGCATTGAGTCGAGCTTAGGTTTGACGCAACTTGCGAGGTTAGCTCACTGGCTCTTGCCGCAAGAGGTACCAGGACTAGATACAGTTGGATTGTTTGCTCAGCAGCTAGAAGCTCCGTGGCCGGGGTGCGAATTGCCAATTGCGCCTCTAGTAGACCAACAACTGATCTGGCAGTCTCAATGAGTGGCTTATCTATTTTACGTCAATGGGCTCAGTCGAGCCCATCTTTCTATGCACTGCATACCCCAACAAATAGCTATACATGGTCACAACTCGAACAGCTTGTGGGTCGAGTCGCGCACTCGCTTGCCGAGCAAGGTATTCGCAACGGCAGTCTATTGACTTGCGTGGGCAAAAACAGCCCCGAGAAAGTACTTATTTTCCTTGCTTGTAGAGAGCTTGGCGCTATCTGTGCAATCACTATGCCGCAGACAGAAGTCGAGTTTAAACAAAAGCTGACGACGTTATATTCCCACCCAAACGAGGCTAAAGTTTGGCTCTCTGATGGCACAGAACATCTTAGTCACTACCAAAATATTGACTTCAATCTGTCTGACTCTACCTTTAAACCCGAATTGGGTTGTTATCAGCACGACGCGCTAGCAACGATAGTCTTTACCTCGGGATCTACCGGAAAACCAAAAGCGGTTGCTCATACCTCACGGCAACATTTCGCATCGGCAGAAGGTTTACTGGAGCGATTTCAATTCAAGCCAGGTGATACTTGGCTACTGAGTTTGCCGCTTTACCATGTGTCTGGGCTGGCGATACTGTTTCGTTGGCTGTTTAGCGGAGCCACTCTCAAGGTAGGACTGGGGGACTTGGCTGATGATATTCAAGGGGTAACACACGCCTCCTTAGTTGCGACCCAGCTTAAGCGGCTCGTTGATGGCCAGGTGAATCTATCTTTGACGCATGTGTTGTTAGGTGGCAGTCATGTGGCCTTAGAGCTCAGCCAGCAAGCTGAGGCGTTAGGTATAGAAACTTGGCTTGGCTACGGAATGACGGAAGCCGCATCCACGGTAACAGCCAAACGCATCGACGGACAATACAGCGCCGGAGAATTGTTGCCTAAACGCGAACTTCGTCTCGAAGGGCAGAGTATTTATATTGCTGGTGAGACACTTGCTGCGGGTTATTTTGAGCAAGGAAAATTGCTACCACTTACAGAGCAAGGCTGGTTCGAAACGAAAGATCTGGGTGAGATGGTTGGGCGCGAACTTAAAATTCTCGGCCGGTCAGATAATCTATTTATCTCCGGGGGAGAAAACATCCATTGTGAAGAAATTGAACAGGTGCTCAATGCCATGCCCTTTATCGAACAGTCAATCGTGGTGCCGATTGAAGACAGTGAATTTGGTTATCGTCCAGTCGCTGTGTTGGTTTGCGATGGAGCGATTGATGAGCAGAAAATTGCTCAGGGGTTAACTCACATCCTAACTAAAATGAAATGGCCGATTGCCTATTATTCTATGCCGCCAGAGCTACTCCAAGGAGGTATAAAGGTATCGAGGCAAAAAGTGAAAAAGTGGTTAGAGAGCCAACTTAGTTAAATTAGCAATTTCATAGTCCAAATATGAATTTAGTTTTCTTATAACCCTAACTCATAATATCTCAAGATATTCATCTCTTAGGGTATAAGAATAATGAGAGTGGTACTCGTTGTCGCGGTGATTGTGCAGATTATCGTTGCAATTCAAAGCGAAGGCTTGGTTAGGTCACTAGCTGAACTGTCGGCATTTTTGTTGGTACTTGCCATTGTGTTTCAATTCAAAAGCAGCAAAACAAGCAATCCAGATAAAATCAAAGACCTTTAGGCCAATGTTAACCAGGCTAAAGAAGTAGTCGACACCAGTAACCACAATGTTATGCCAAACATTAGTGGTTTAGGCCCCGCGGATTTCAACTTGTCGACCGAAATCCCACATCCAATCAAGAATAAGCACACCACTAAGGCGCGTTTAGCAAGGTCGAAAATACCTTGATAGAGAGCGCTAAATTGCGGCAAAAAGTCACTGGTCGCGATCGCTGCACAGTAAAACAAGATGAAGTAAGGAACGGTAATTTTTTTCGACTCATTGCGAAATAACACCGCGCTAAAAAGCGCCACTGGGATGATCCATAGTGCACGCGCCAGCTTAAGCGTGGTGGCTGTGGTTAACGCTTGTTCGCCATAAGCAGATGCCGCGCCAACAACAGAAGAAGTGTCATGAATAGCAATGGCCGCCCAAGTGCCAAACGTGTGCTGATCGAGATTGAGCGCGTGTCCGATAACAGGAAAAACGAACAACGCGACAGAGTTGAGCACAAAGACGGTTGCCAGTGCGAGGCCAATTTGCTCATCGTTGGCCTTAATTGCTGGTGAGACTGCGGCGATAGCACTGCCGCCACAGATAGCGGTGCCAGAAGAAATCAAATACCCTGTTTCTCTGTTTAAGCCGATTGCTTTTGCAACCCACCAACCAATGACTAGCGTACCCAAAATGGTGGCGATGATTAAACCTAACCCATCGGCGGTTACCGCCAACGCTTGTTCAAATTGAATCCCAAAACCCAATCCGACAATAGAATAAGCTAAAAGTTTTTTTGTGACCTTAGCGAGATTAAATTCATTCGGGACGAGTCCAAGTGAGGCCAACAAAAATCCAATGACTAAGGCTGTTGGTGAATTAATCAAAGGCGTTAAGCAGATGGCCAGCGCTAGCCAAAAGGAGAGTTGCTTGTTTATACGATTCATTTAATCAGGATATGGACTGAGCTAAGTATTGATAGACGAGTCATTGTAACTAAGTTGACACGATAAATAGAGCTGAATGAATTGAACAAGCGTTAAGGAAAATTTAACGCTTGTTCAATTGGGATAATTACCGCCAGTCACCTCTTAATTCTGCGACCTTGTCGTGCATGACTGTAGTCGAGGCATGATTCGGGGCAACGGGCTCTCCTGCTTCAATCTCAATTTTGGACCAAAAGCGAGTAGGTAACCCTCTACATGCCGTGCCCTTATAACGGCTAAAGTAACTGCCCCATAACCCTTTTAACGCAATCGGGATCACCGGGACGGAGCTACGTTTTAAGATAATATCCATACCACGCATAAACTGATTGATTTCCCCATCCGCAGTAAGATGACCTTCAGGGAAAATACAAACAATATGCCCTTGCGCCAATGCCTGTTCGACTTGATTGAATGCGCTAACAATCGAGCGGCGATTGGTGGCCGAGATAGGGATGACTCCCGCCCTTTGTAAGAAGCGTCGAAGTGGCGGAAGGTTGGCATAATCTTCTTCCATAACAAAACGAATCAGTCTTGGACACACAGCGCTCAGCAACAGGGCATCCATGTAACTAACATGATTACACACCAACAAGGCGCCGCCCTTCTCAGGTAGGTGATGTAAATTTTTGTGTTTGACACGATACATGGTATGGGTAACGACCCAGGTTAAAAATCGCACTACGAAGATGGGAACTTGCATAAACA
The DNA here is from genome assembly GCF_000967545.1 of Vibrio galatheae. Lineage (GTDB taxonomy): Bacteria > Pseudomonadota > Gammaproteobacteria > Enterobacterales > Vibrionaceae > Vibrio > Vibrio galatheae. The sequence goes on from NZ_JXXV01000015.1 coordinate 53,869, forward strand.
GGTAACCCGTCACAAGTAGATTCAACACAGCCAGCAGTAAGAACAACTGCAGAATCGACATGCCGATGACAGAGAGGCAGACAATCCCGAGTACAGCACTCCCGACCATGAACAGCGAGTTGTAGATGTTGAGTGCAGCAATGACTTGGGCACGCTCGGTCACTTTTGCTCTTTGCTGCATTAAGGCATAGAGCGGCACGATGAAGATGCCCCCAGAGCTGCCAAGCAATAGCAGAGAGATAAACACTGGCCAGAGTGGCTTATGGATCAGAAACTCTGAAAAGCTGACGAATTCAGGCAACTGTTCAGGAACTGAAGTTGCCATTAAGATACCAAAAACAGTGATGCCTAAGCTGCCTATCGGAACAATACCGACTTCGATACGATGGTTAGATAGCTTATCGCATGCCAGTGAACCCAGTGCGATCCCAACCGAAAATAACGCCAGTAAGAACGAAACGGCACTTTCGCTGCCATTTAAATGGAGATGGGTAAAATTAGGAAACTGCGTCAAATACGCTGAGCCTAAAAACCAAAACCAGCTAATTGCCATCAAGGAGCGGAAAATGGTTTTGTCTGCTTTAGCGATGGCGATAGTTTGCTTGGTTTGCTGGATTGGACGCCACTTGAATTTAAGGTCTGGGGCGCTAGCTGGGGCTTCTGGTATTGAGCGACTGGAGAGGTAACCAAGTATGGCAAATACAATGACGCAGAGCGCAGCAACATATTTAGCGTTCTCAGCAGAAGCGATCACGCCAGCGCCAAGTGTCCCGAGTAAAATAGCGAGGAACGTACCAGTCTCCACCAAAGCATTGCCAGGAACTAACTCTTCTTGCTTGAGGTGTTGGGGTAGTAATGCGTATTTTACCGGCCCAAAGAATGCCGACTGTGTTCCCATAAGAAATAACAGCAGCAGTAGAATCGCATAGCTTTCGGTAATAAAACCGATGGCACCGAGGCACATGATGCCAATCTCAGCCAGTTTTACTTTACGAATAAACCATGATTTTTCGTACTTATCGGCAAGGACACCAGCTGAGGCCGAGAACAGGAAAAAAGGAAGGATGAACAGCCCCGCCGCTAAGTTAATAAACAGGTTACTTGAAATAGGTAGTACGCCAGCGCCAGCAAAAGCAACAAACAGTAACAACACATTCTTAAATATATTGTCGTTAAATGCGCCGAAAAACTGGGTAACAAAGTAGGGTAAAAAGCGTCGTTGTCCTAAAAGAGAGGTTTGGTTGTTCGCCATTAATATCTACCAGTTGCTTAAGTAGTTAGAGAGTAGATTCTCTATCAGGACTTTTCCATCAATAGGCTCGGCGGTAAAAAATTTGTCGTCAACACTAAGTAGAGTTATGCCGTGCACGCCCGCCCATAGCACACGACTAGCAGTGAGAACTTCAGCCTTACTGCGCTGCGGTGCCAAAACCTGAAGAAGTTGTTCGAGCATTGCTGTCATTGAATCAATTCGCTCTTCTTGCCATTTGGGTAATTTGTCGCCATTCATATTGTGCTCGAAGATCAATTGCCAGCGATAAGGGTGACGCTGAGCAAAATCATGGTAACAATACGCCAATTCATAGAGAGACGATTTGGCATCTTTACTTTGTGCAACCACAGATTTTGCTTCACCGGACAGTTCGTCGAGAGTTTGTGCGATGGCGTGGAGTAACAGCAGATTATAGCTACCAAAAACATTAACCAACGTACTAGGGACATAGCCGATCATGGACGCTATTTTACGTAAGCTCAGGTCATGGTAACTGTTGCTCGCTAAAAACTCTTTTACGGTACTGAGTGTGATCGCAATTAGCTGTTCGCGTGTGTGGTCGTTTCTTCGGGCCATGTTGGGTTAATTCAAAATGAACAATGTTCAATATTCTAATTAGCCTCTACCTCTATCGTCAACCAAAGCCGGGGCAATTTGCAATATTCTGATACATGTATTCACGACGTTTTGGTTGATTATAGAGCCGCTACGGTTAGTATAGTTTGATAACAATAAGTTTATAATCTTGATTGGAACCTCAAAGGAACAATATGAAACGACTCTTTTCCCTTGTTGCTTTGCTGATGGTCTCTGTAGCGATTACGCCAATTGCCGAAGCTAAAAAGTTTGGTGGTGGTAAATCGTTCGGCAAAAGCTTTAAAACAGCGCCTGCACCAAAACAGCAACAACAAAACACCAACACTATTGGTAAAGACCAAACGAGCAAAACACAGAGCTCAAGCAAGAAAGGCCTAATGGGCGGATTGCTTGGCGGCTTACTGGCTGGTGGTTTATTAGCGGCTTTCTTCGGTGGCGCATTTGAAGGCATCCAATTTATGGATATCCTGATCATGGGCTTGATTGCATTTGTTATCTTTAAATTGATGCGCGGCATGCTTGGGGCGAAGCAAGGTAGTATGAATCAGAATCGCCAACAGCCAGCTTTTGGTGGTTCAGCTCCTAAGTTTGAACAGCCCAATGTTCATAACTTTGAGCAACCACAAGGTAATGGTGCACAAGCGGGCGGTTTTGGTTTTGGTGCGCAGACAGACGTTCCTCATAACTATCCACCGGGTTTTGACCAAGCGGCTTTTGTTAACGGTTCTCGTGAGCATTACCGTATTCTGCAAGGGGCTTGGAACCACAATCAGTTGGAGACGATCGAAGAATACGTGTCACCAAGTTTGTACCAAGATTTAAAAGCGGAACGCGACAAACTTTCAGGTGAACAGCATACTGACGTTATGTATGTAGATGCTGAGATTGTACGTGCCGATTACGACGCATCAAAAGCTCAATTGAGCCTGCAATTTAGTGGGCGTTACCGCGACGCTGTTGAAGGTATTGAAGAAGACATTACGGATATCTGGCACTTAGAACGCGACCTTACTGCGCCAAATGCGCCTTGGTTGATTGTCGGTATTCAAGCATAAATTTTGTAGTCAAAAACGATTCAACGCCTGAGCTTTGCTCGGGCGTTTTTGTATTGAGTGTTGAACTGTTACACTCCCATGACAAAAACAACGATGAGAAGGTAAGTAAAGTGGCTGAATTTAAATATAAAAACCTAACCCAAGCCGAGCAGGACAAATTGGATGCAGCGGTATTTCGCCGTTTGTTGACACATCTTGATGACAACAAAGATGTACAAAATATTGATTTAATGATCTTGGCGGGCTTTTGCCGCAACTGCTTTAGTAAATGGTACAACGCAGAAGCACAAGCACAGGGCTTGGAGTTAGATATTGATGATGCTCGTGAGCGTGTATACGGTATGACCTACGATGAGTGGAAGCAAAACCACCAACCGAAAGCAACGCCGGAACAATTGGCCGCTTTTGAAGCTCGCCAAAATAAAAAATAGCTCCTCTTTATGCATTAAGCCGCCACTGCGGGCGTGGCGGCTTAGTTTTATTTATTGGTCTTAAACTAATTGATTTGACCTGTCGCTTCGAATTCTTCAAGTTTGGCGGCGAATGGCTGTAAGTCACCGATGTTTTCGCTCACCCACTGCGCATTGTAATAGGTGTCTAAGTAGCGATCGCCACTGTCACAGAGTAAGGTGACTATTGAACCTTTTTCGCCGCGCGCTTTCATTTCACTGGCCAATTGCAGTACACCATAAAGATTGGTGCCAGTAGAGGCTCCGACTTTACGGCCAAGAATTTTTTCTAGCCAATGAGCGGTCGCGACGGATGCCGCATCTGGTATTGTGCGCATCTCATCGACGACGCCAGGAATAAAACTAGGTTCAACACGTGGGCGTCCAATACCTTCAATTTTGCTTCCGCTATCGATTGTGAGTTGCTTGTTTCCCGTTTTAAAGTATTCATGGAACACTGAGTTTTCTGGGTCAACAACACATAGCTTGGTATCGTGCTTTTGGTAACGAATAAAACGACCTATTGTGGCAGAAGTCCCGCCTGTTCCAGGGCTCATGACTACCCAAGCTGGAATCGGGTGATCTTCCCTCTCCATCTGACTGAAAATAGAGTTAGCAATGTTATTGTTGCCACGCCAGTCTGTAGCACGTTCCGCGTAGGTAAATTGATCCATGTAGTGGCCATTAAGCTCATGGGCTAAGCGCATTGATTCAGCGTAGATCTGATCGGAACGCTCCACTAAATGAGCCTGACCACCATAAAATTCAATCTGCTCAATTTTCTTACGAGCGGTGCACTTTGGCATCACTGCAATGAAGGGTAACCCCAGCAGGCGTGCAAAGTAGGCTTCAGAGACTGCCGTGCTACCTGATGAGGACTCTATGATGGTGGTTTCCGGGCCAACCCAGCCATTACATATGGCGTAAAGGAAAAGTGAGCGTGCTAGACGATGTTTTAGAGAACCTGTCGGGTGCGTACTTTCATCTTTTAGATAAATATCAATGCCAGTGACACTTGGAAGGTCGAGCTTGATTAAGTGGGTATCGGCACTGCGTTGATAATCGGCTTCTATCTTACGTACAGCGCTGTTAATCCATTGATGATCAGTACACATTGAGGTTTTCTCCTTAGAATCGTTATAAGGTTAATTTAACTATTGATAGGGAGAAAAGCTTTGCTATTTTTATTGCAGTTTGGTTAATTTGTAGAAAGTTTTTCTCTAAAAGGTCATGTTGTGGATATGGAGTTTGATAAGATAGATCGAAAATTGCTCAATTTACTGCAAGGTGATGCAACTTTGTCACTCTCGGAGTTGGCAGAAGCAGTCAACCTAACTACGACACCGTGTTGGAAGCGATTGAAGAAACTTGAAGACGCTGGCGTGATTCAAAAGCGCGTGGCATTGCTTAGTCCAGAAAAGTTAGATCTCTCTTTTACCGCGTTTGTAATGATTAAAACCAGTGATCACTCCCATGAATGGTATAGCCAATTTGTCTCAACCGCGAGTGAGTTTCCTGAGGTTATGGAGTTTTACCGGATGGCAGGGGAGTATGATTACATGATGAAAGTGTTGGTTAAAGACATGCCATGTTTTGACCGATTCTATAAAAAGCTGGTTAACTCTGTAGCTGGGATTTCGAACGTGACCTCAACTTTTGCCATGGAGCCGCTTAAGTACACCACGGCTCTTCCTATATGCACAAGCTAGGAAGAGCCGCATTACCGTTTTACTCGGTAAATCGCATCACGCCTTCTTGTACGGCTGAAGCGACCAAATCACCGTTGCGGTTATAAATTTCACCGCGAACTAGACCCCGAGTATTACTTGCGGTTGGGCTCTCGATGACGTATAGCAGCCACTCATCCATCTTGAATGGGCGATGGAACCAGATCGAGTGGTCGATTGTTGCTACTTGGAATTTGGGCGTCATTAATGAGACGCCATGAGGATGCAAAGCCGTGACTAAGAACCCCCAATCAGAAGCGTACCCTAACATGTATTGGTGGATGAGTTGATTGTCGGGCATCTCACCGTTGGCACGAATCCATAGATATTGTTTGGGCTCAACTTTGTCTGGTTTAAGGGGATTAACTACGGTTACAGGACGCATCTCAATTGGCTTTTCACCACAGAACGTTTTCTTTAGCTTCGCTGGTAATAAGTGAGCGATATTTTCGGCAAGTTCAGACTCCGAAGCGAAATTTTCCGGCTCTGGGATATTAGGCATAGTGTTTTGATGCTCAAAGCCAGGCGCTTCACCATGATATGAGGCGGTTAAATAGAATATCGGACGACCGTTCTGAATGGCTTTCACTCGACGCGTAGAAAAGCTGCGCCCATCACGCAGGTTTTCTACGTCATAAATGATTGGCTTTTCTGGATCACCAGGGTAGAGGAAGTAACTGTGAAAAGAGTGTACGGTGCGATCTTCAGCTACGGTATAGCGCGCAGCAGATAAGGCTTGGCCGATTACTTGACCTCCGTAGACCTGTGGTAGACCCAAATTTTCACTTTGACCGCGAAACAGGCCCTCTTCCAGTTTCTCCAATTGAAGTAAGTTCAGTAACTCACTGAGTGGTTTACTCATTTTCTCTACCTTTAATCTCTTTAATTCTTGGCATTTTACTCAGTTTACGGGCAAATAAAACTTTTGTTTGGATCTCATGCCAGTGCAAATTCAATATGGTTAAAGTCTTGTCAATAATCATCGAATTGCAATGACAATTATAATTGAGCGTGCTTATAATTCGGTTAAATATATCGGTTTAAGAGAGTCTTATGAAGAAGGGTGTTGTTTTTTCCGCTTTAGCGCTAATAGGATTACTACTGGTTGGTTGTCAATCTGCACCGCCTACGCACACACAAAATCAAGTGGAAACGATCTCAGGTACATTAGTTTATAGAGAGCGTATCGCTTTACCACCAGACGCAATGGTGACTGTGGTTCTACAAGACGTGTCTTTGGCTGATGCACCAGCAAAAGTGATTGCCAAACATAAATTTGAAACTAACGGTGCTCAAGTTCCTTTGGCATTTGATCTCGCTTACCGAACAGACAAAATAAATCCGCGTCATCGTTATAGTGTGAGTGCGAGAATTGAAATTGGGGGGCAACTGCATTTTATTACGGATACGTCTTACCCAGTCATCACTGACTCAGAAAGTACCGACAAAATTAATTTACGCCTCGTCGGGGTAAATTAATCAATGTTATTCATGGCAGCTTCAGGGCTGCCATCGATAGATCCTTAATTTGATTTTTCCATCATTGGTTACTTCTACCCCTTCGTTAATTAAGGCTTGTCGTTGACGAACCAAACCCTCTCCTTTAAGCGAAATTCGGCCCTGACTATTGATAACGCGAAACCAAGGTAACTTGCTGTCATTAGGTAAATTCCCTAACGCTTTACCCACATGACGGGCATAGCCGGGATAACCTGCTAATTTTGCGATCTCTCCGTAAGTACTGACTTTTCCAGAAGGAATTTGGTGAATTACAGCAAAGATTTGCATTAAAAACTGGTCCATAATGTGTGTGTCCTAGTACAAATTTCCAAGGAATGGATAAGGAGAGGGCATGGTATTTTCTACATTTCAATTCTTAGTGACAACCTTGCTTGCCGTGGTTTGTGCGCGAGCTATCAGCCTGAGTGAAGGCGATATTCCCGTCTTAGCCCTAGTTATTCCCGCGCTGTGGTTTTTTCCGCAAGGAGGCATTGTCGGTCTTGTCTTAATGGCTGCCATGACCAGTTATGGCTTAACCTTGCCGTATCAGCCTATCACACTTTCCGTCAGCTTATGGGTATTGTTCCCACTCTTGATGGTTGCTTTCTCTAAACGCAGTAGTCTTGGGGTTGTTCTAACCAGCTTTTTAATCCTCTCCACGTTAATGGTTGGAATCATGGTGACTCAGGCCGGAGGTAAATTAGCGGGCCAACCCGTAGTGACGCTTGTGCAAACCATTGCGGTCATTGTTATTTGGTGGGCAGCCTCCCATTGGAAACCTTCCAATAAACATAGTTGGTGGGCACTTGGCCTAATTTTACCCTTGTGGATGGCAGATTTTTCATCTGCAGCTCTGGTCGCTTTATGTATCACGGGGATCATGGCCTCGATGGAAAGTTTGTCTAAGTTGAATACGTTCCGCTGGAGTAAGTTACTGTGTTGGACCTTGCCTACCGTTGGCTTTGCTGCTCTTGTGGTGACACCAAGTATCGAGGTGCCTAATCCGGTGTTTGTTGTATGGATATGTTTGCTAGGCACGGCATGGATGACCGACTATATCCTACGCAGTGTCGAAGAGAATCAAGATATATAAGCGCCTTATCACACAGGTTGTTTAGCAAGCTTGGCATATGTAACTGGTTGTGTCAGAATCGCGCGATATTTGCTTATTTAGGTCAACGGATGGCATTGCAAGCAAATAACGGCTTCGATGACGATTAAAAGGATTTACCAGCGGCATGGCGCATTTTTGGCGAACGTCTTTACTGATTATTTGTTTCATTTGTGCACCTAGTGCCATGAGTCGAGACGTTTATAAAGTTGGCATCGAGGCTGACGACTTTGTTTCTCAAATCCTCTTCGACGAAGTGTCACAGCGATTTGACCTCGACATTGAATATGTTTATTACCCAAGCTTTGGTGACATACTCAAAGCGGTCGAATTGGGCGAAATGGATTTTGCTGCCAATGTTACTTATACGCCTGAACGTGAGCGCTTCTTCGACTTCTCCAGCCCAACAAATATTGAATACACCTACTTATATAGCCAAAGTAATGCCACTCTAGAGTCAGCCCAAACTATAGGGATTCCGCACGGAACAATATATGGAGACCTTATCGCCAAAAACTATCCGCATATTACCCAAATTGAATATAGTGGCCATGCTCAAGCGCGTAAATTGCTCGAAAGCCAGTCGGTTGACGGCGTCGTGGATGCGATCAACCAACTAAAGCCGATGCTACTCGCCGGGTTTGATGCTCAGCTACTCAACAACCAGATCTCCATTAAGCCCGTTTCTATTATCGCGCCTAAAAGTACTCATCAAGACTTATTGCAAAATATTGAGTCATACATTCATAGTGCAGAAATTCAAAAACGACTACGCGAATCGGTAAAGCAGTATCAATTCGATCTGCGACAACAAGCGTTACGTCAGTCAGTAATAGATAGCGGTATTAACATCAATCGTGACTATCGTGTCAAATTACATAATGTTGGCCAGTATGCAGAGTATCGCGATAACGGCGAAATACATGGCATTAGTGCTGATGTTGTCCTGCAGGCATGTGACATCTTGCTACTAAAATGCCAGGTAACTAGTGATGCAAACGAAACTTGGGAAAACATGTACCAAGACTTGGTAGAAAAACGAATTGATATCTTGGCACCTATTGTCATATCGGAGCAACGTAAGGCTCTGATTGAGTTCAGCAAACCGTACTATTTTCCCCAAGCTATCATGATAAAACGTGAAGGCTATAAAGACGGTGTTTATAGCAATGTTTCAGAGTTAATTGTCGAAGAAATCGGAGTGATGAAAGAAGATTTCTTTGAGAGTTTGCTTGCGCAGTTGTTACCAAATAAAGCGTTAAAATCGTACCAAAGTACTGACGAACTATATCAGGCTCTGCTTGATGGTGACATCAGTTACATGGCCATAAGCCGAGCTAATTTTAATAAGATGATGCGTGACTCAAGTGATGTTATTCCGTTGGAAGAAGACACGTCGATTGGTCAATTCTACCAGTCTAATATCGCGATTGGGTTTGCTAAAAATAAGCTAGGAGCAACATTAGCCCCTCTGTTTAACAGAGCGATCAAAATAATCGATACCAATACCATCATTGCGCAATACGACTACCAGCCAAATTGGAAGGAAACCTTACAGGCAGAGAAGGTGTTCTCTCGCTATAGCCTAATACTGTTTTTGCTGGTACTGTGCGGCCTGATTTTGGTAGCAATGTATCTGCACAGCCAATCCAACACCGATCCTTTAACTCGAATGAAAAATCGTCGAGCGATGCATCAGAAATACCGCAGTGGTGTCAACGCAGATGCGACTGTGGTCTACTTAGACATTAACCGCTTTAAACGCATCAATGACAGTTACGGCCATGAAATCGGCGATCAGGTTCTTAAATGCGTGGCAAGTCATATTGAACGTGTGTGGAGTGGAAGAGGATATCGCATTGGTGGCGATGAGTTCATATTGATCAGTAAGATTGAACGCTCTCGATTGGCAGAGATATGTACCGAACTCAGAACTATACCGTTTGTTTCAAATGACCATCAACTCACGTTTGATATTTCAATTGCCATTGGTCTTTCATTGCCAAGGCGCTCCTTCATGACCTTACAAGAGGTTCTAAACGAAGCAGATGAAGCCATGTATCAGCATAAACATCGCTCAAAGCACTCCGCAAATGAAGAGATTCATGCTGACAAAAACATCCTTTACTTCAATTAATGGTTACACACTAAGCAGTTGACAGAAAAAGCGAAGATTTCTGGTGTATATGGCTTGAAATACCCCAGTGGATGCTTGATAATCCCCTCACTCCTTAGCGCTGCTAAGGAAACAGAATCTATGGAGGCCCTGGTCCTCCCGCAACAATAGCTCGTGAACTCGGTCAGGTCCGGAAGGAAGCAGCCGCAGCGTGTGACTTGTGTGCCGGGATGTGGCTGGGGCTTCCACCCATTTAAAAGCCTGCAATCTAGTACACAATAGATTGCAGGCTTTTTTACATTTCATCCCACTCAATCAACCATCGTCAATCGCCGTTCATTGTCTTACACACTGCAAATTTCTCGACGAAATACGTTTGTTGCAAATCTCAGGGCAAAAGCACTTATGTGACTGATTGCTTTTTTTGTTAACAAATCGATCTTTGTTGCATATTTTTCGTATGCAAAGATATGAATCTTGCCTAATATTATTCTACTGGTTACATAATGTATGGTGGCGCTTGTGTCTGTTGCCCTAGAAATCTCTGAACGCGACTTTACACAATCACCGTCAATTTAGCGGACTACTAGGGAGCGTGCTGATATGCACCTTAGCAATCAAAAAACTTTAAAATCATCCCTGTTGCTAGTGTTATGTGTCACCATAGGCTTGTGTATTGCGCTCGCTTTTGGCGCTAAAGAGTATATTTCTCAGCAGGCAACAGCGCAGTACGCCTCTGACTTAGCAAATGAGCTTTCCAGCCGACAAAATACTTTGCAACGTAAGCTAAACGATTGGCAGAGACAAATCAGCTTTCTATATTCAACACCGCCCATTCAGGGAATTGTACGTGCTGACGAAAATGCTGGTGTTGACCCATTTGATGGTACGACATCTCAACTTTGGATTGATCGCCTAAATACAATTTTTAAAGGTTACATAGAGAACAACAGCGACATTTTTCAGATTCGATATATCGGTGTGAAAAATAAAGGAATGGAAATCGTTCGTGTAGACAGAGCGGGTGGTTCGGCTGAGATAGTGCCGCCAAACAAACTGCAGAACAAGAGCAAATCTGATTATTACCAAGCCGGAACAAAACTCCTTCCGAATGAAATCTACAAATCTGATATCAACCTGAACCGTGAGTACGGAAAAGTTTCGTTCCCTTACACTAAAACGATTCGATTTTTGTATCCCGTACATGATGATAAAGGGCAGCTGTTTGGTTTGTTGGTCATCAACTATTACGCGGATGCATTACTCGATCTGTTTTCTGCGAATCTCAGTCCAGATATGCAGGCGTACATATTGAATAACCAGGGCGAGTTCTTATTAGGCCCTGATTCGAGTATGGAAATGGCGACTGATTTAGGCCATCAACACACATGGGACCGTTATTTTTCTGAGAGTGTTGCGAACCTATATCCAGCGAATGCGCTGTATTCAGAAAGTGAACTTCTACAAGATAAAATTATGTTCACGCAAAAGAGTATTGAACTCGGTCGATTAGAAGAGCATAGATGGATACGTTTAGTACTTCTCACACCGTTATCCGTTATAGAGCAATCAATCGCCAATCAATCACTCCCTTTATACGCGGTTTTAGCGGTTCTTTTCATCCTGATTAGCGGGTTTCTCTTTGTCGCTCATATATTTCTCAACAAGAAATTTACCTTATTGGATACGCAATCTGAATTTGAAGCCATCGTTAAGAATTCTTACGACGCTGTGATCGGTGTTGATCGTAACGGAATAGTAAAAAGCTGGAACCATGCAGCTGAAACGATATTTGGCTTTACCGCCAGTTACTCGCAAGGCAAAAATCTGTTTGAGTTGGTTTTCTCTCATGACTCAGCGCAACCTATGAAAAGAAAGCTCATCGATATTTTTGCCGGAGGTGTGGTGGATTCGTTTGACGCTGTCGCTAACAAGCGTAACGGAGATAAGCTCGACGTCTCTATTACTCTGTCGCCAATTGTCAACAAGGACAATGCGATATCTGGTGTCGCGGGCATTATGCGCGACGTGACGGAACAGAAGAAAACAGCGTCGAAATTGTTGGAGGTGAATGAGTCTTTAGAACAAACGGTGCTAGATAGAACGTCTGAACTACGTTTAGCTAAAGACAAAGCCATTGCCGCGAACAAAGCGAAGGGTGATTTTGTCGCCAATATCAGTCACGAAATTCGCACCCCAATGAATGCGATTTTAGGGCTAGCTTACTTGTTGAAAAAGCAGGAGTTGTCGCCTCAGTCGCTGGATATGGTTAAGCGCATTCATGATGCAGGTAAGTCACTTCTCGGCATTATTAACGATATTTTGGACTTCTCTAAAATTGAAGCAAACCGCCTTGAAATCGAAAATGTTCCATTTCGGTTGACTGAAGTGATCGACAACGTTGCCAGTATTATGTCCACAGCAGTCGGCTCAAAACCGGTTGAAGTTGTTATCTCAGCCTTACCTCCGGAAGCTGAGTTTCTAAAAGGGGATCCACTTAGGCTCAGACAAATACTGATTAATCTAGCTAGCAACGCGATTAAGTTTACCGATGAAGGGGAAGTTGTACTCAAAGTTGAATCTGTCGGTGAGTTAACTAATCAGGGTAAAACTAAATTGAGGTTTAGCGTCACGGATACAGGTATTGGTATTCCCCCTGAGAAACAAAAGCATATTTTTAGCGAGTTTTCTCAAGCGGATAGCTCAACTACACGTACGTATGGTGGTACGGGCTTAGGGTTAACGATAAGTAAAAAACTGACCTCTTTGATGGGAGGAGAACTACAACTGACTAGTGAATTTGGCAAGGGAAGTGAGTTTTATTTTGAGCTACCTTTCGAAGTCAATAACAAGGAAGGTAATTCGTTACCAAATATGGTCTATCAGCGATTACTCATCGTAGAACAACATCCGACAACGCGTGAGCTTTTGTGCGATATCGCGTCGAGTATCGGCTGGCAAGTTAATTCCGCAGGTTGTGGGCAAGATGCACTGAAACTGATCAATGAAAAAGGTGTTGATCACTATGACGCAGTTTTAATTGACTACCAACTTCCCGAATCTGGGGGAATACCAGTTGCAAGGGCGATTAAAGGGTTGTCTGAGGAAGTCAATTTGACGGTGATTCTAATTATATCACCTCACCTTGTAGACAGTGTTGATGAGGAGTCCAACCGTGTAATAGATGTTGTTCTAGCTAAACCTGTTACAAGCTCAAGCCTGTATAACGCAGTGCTTTCAGCGAATAAACGTCTTGTTGAAAAAACATCTAACGCTCGACAGATCGCATCTTTCAAGCGTTTGCAAAATCGTTCCATTCTGGTCGTGGATGATAGTGAAATCAACCGAGAAGTCGCCCAAACTATCTTAGAAGATGAAGGTGCTTCTATAACAACTGCCCAAAATGGCCAAGAGGCGGTGGATATGCTGGTGCAATCACCTGAGGCGTTCGACCTTGTCCTGATGGATATTCAAATGCCCGTTTTGGATGGCTATCAAGCGACTGCAAAAATTCGTTCTATCCCTACATTGGCTGATCTCCCTGTCATCGCATTGAGTGCCGGTGCGTTTAAAGTTCACCAGCAAAACGCGAAAAATGCGGGAATGAGTTCGTTTGTGTCCAAGCCGTTTGATGTGGAGCAACTGATTGAAGAAGTACTCAAGTGGACGCCAAAACAGGAAAATAGTGCAAAGGTTGATGTGGTAGACACGAAACTTGAGCAAGGCCATGCGGATAATAATCCAGTCAACCAAGGCGACTCGTATAGTTCAGTGGTGCTGAATATTACCCAAGGGCTAAAGGTGTGGAAAAAAGAGGATAATTATTTAAAGCAACTTCAATCTTTCGTTTCGAACCATGCAGATGCGGCCCAGCGCTTGGAAGAGCATATCTCAAAACATCAGTGGGAAAGCGCACGTTCATTGCTGCATAAGCTTAGAGGGGTTGCGGGGGCTCTCTGCATGAATGAGTTGATGGAAGTGAGTGGGCAAGCCGAATTAGAAATTGAGCTTTCAGAAAGTATTAGCGATAAGGCATTGGATTCGATTAATCGATCTCTAGCCAGATCAATTGAAGAAGCGGATGCATACATCACCTCTCTACAGCCAGAAATTAGCGATGTTAAATCGTCAGCTGATACCCGCTATGACAATGATGAACAACGAGCTACGTTAGGAGAGCTGCTAACGGCTCTAGATAGTGATGATTTGAGCGAAATTGAACAGGTACTAAGTGTGGCTATGGATAGATTGCCTCAAGAGGTCATTGCCCAAGTTACAGTAGAAGTTGAACAGTTCCAATTTCGTCGTGCAGAAGACGTAGTGAAGCAATATTTGGACAGTGGGTACAAGCATGCCGTTTAGAAAAACCATCCTATGTATTGATGACGAACCGGTGAACTTAGCGTTGATGCGTAGCTTCCTAGAAGAACTGTATATCCTCAAGTATGCCAATGGTGGTATTTCTGGTTTTGAGAGTGCAGTAAAGCATCAGCCAGATTTGATTTTGGTGGATGTGGATATGCCAGATCTTAATGGTTTTGAGCTCACCAGAAAAATCAAGCAACGTGATGACTTAAAAAATATCCCCGTAATTTTTGTTACCGCATCTAAGGGTGAAGTCGATGAGAACAAGGGATTTGAAGTCGGTGGTGTTGACTATATCTCTAAACCTATTTCCGAGCCGATCTTAAAAGCGAGGATTCACACTCATTTATCACTGGTTAAAGCCTCTGAACTGGAAGATAGTCAGCGTTCGGCATTGCACATGCTAGGGGAAGCGGGGCATTTTAACGATACCGATACTGGCGTCCATATCTGGAGAATGGCCGAGTACGCCAAATACTTAGCATTTTGGTCTGGCTGGAGTAGGGAAGACAGTGAATTATTAGAAATGGCAGCACCGATGCATGATACGGGTAAAATCGGTATACCAGATACGATTTTAAAAAAACCGGGCAAGCTAGACGAAAACGAGTGGGAGGTGATGAAAAAACATTCGCAAATTGGTTACGATATATTAAGTAAAAGTGACAATAAATTATTTAATCTAGCGGCAGAGATTGCGTTGGGCCACCATGAAAAGTGGGATGGGAGTGGTTATCCAGAAGGACTCGCTGGCGATGCCATCCCGGAATCTGCAAGAATCGTTGCTGTCGCGGATGTGTTTGATGCTTTGACTATGAAGCGGCCTTATAAAGACGCATGGCCGATACCTAAGGTCCTAGAAACATTAAGAGAAATGTCTATCGGGCATTTGGAAAAGCGATTGGTCGATATTTTTATCGATCATATTGAGGAGATAAAAGAAATTAAATCGAAATGGGATAAAAAAGAAACGTCTCTCGTACGTTAATCTTCTTTGTACTCTTCAACTCATCTTAGTCAATACATCTCTCTAATCTCTGTTTTAGCCGTTATTCCTTGAACGAATGTTTTCGTTGCTAATAAACAGCGCCAACTAGCTGCAGGGCATAGTTTTCCCTGCTGCCTATTCAGGAAAATGACGCGTATTGAACTTCATAAACAGTAGAGGTGAACAAGTCATATTCAAACTTTAAACTAGTAATTAAAAAACCAAATTTCCTGGTGTTTTGGCTATAAATCATATGCTTGATATGTGTTCATAAAACGCATTTAGCTCATCCATGCATCGTTTTGGGGCGTTGAACACTAAACTGGGGCATGCTAGTGATTGAGTTCACAGAACTCTATTTTGCTAAAGTCAAATGTAGCTAACTGTTAGCTAGATTGCATTACGTTTGTTAAATTTTTAGCACAATATTTAGCATAAGATGCTAAATATAAGTGTCTTATTAGATGTTTCGGCATTTCAGTCTGCTGGTGATAGGATTGTTGTGTTAATCAACTAACAAAAATCCATTTGCTGGTGATTTTTACCAATTTATTGTTGTTTTCGTGGAACTATGCGATTTTTTGCTACATTTTTATGGCAAATTACTTCAATGATTGATACTGTGTGCCGCAATCTTTGTATGTATTTAGATTTTTATGCTTAGAATTTGAGCTAAACAGTTCTAAATCACTGTCCGTTCTAGTGAAGTACAAAGAAGTCATGGATGCAAATGAAAAACTTGGAGTTTTACGCATGTATAAGAACAAAATCACACAAGCCCTTCTTTTAGGTGCTGGCCTAGCAGTGGCCGCAACCTCTACTTTCGCAGCTGAAGTTCCAGCTGGAACTCAATTAGCAGAAAAACAAGAATTTGTTCGTGGTAACGGCACAGAAGTGGCGTCACTCGATCCGCATAAAGTAGAAGGTGTACCTGAATCTCACGTTTTACGTGATTTGATGGAAGGTCTAGTGATTCAAGATGGCCCAGGTAATACTATTCCTGGTGCAGCAGAGTCTTGGTCAACAGAAGACAACCAGACATTTACTTTCAAAATTCGCAAAGACGCGAAATGGTCTAACGGTGACCCAGTTACCGCTCAAGACTTTGAGTACAGCTTTAAGCGCGCGGCTGACCCACTAACTGCTTCTCCTTATGCTTGGTACATTGAATACACCAAGATGAAAAATGCAAAAGATATCATTGCAGGCAAAACGCCAGTCAGTGAACTTGGTGTTAAAGCAGTTGATGACCACACGCTTGTGATTGAGACAGAAGTACCACTACCATACTTCGTGAAGATGCTTGCTCACACAACTATGTACCCAGTACATAAAGCAACTGTTGAAAAATTCGGTAACGACTGGACTAAGCCAGGTAACTTTGTTGGTAACGGTGCTTACGTACTTAGCGATTGGGTTGTGAACGAAAAGATTGTTCTAGAGCGCAATGCGAACTACTGGGATAACGACGATACTGTAATTGATAAAGTAACCTACCTACCAATCGAAAACCAAAATGCGGAAATGAACCGTTTCCTTTCTGGCGAAATCCATATGACGTACGAAGTGCCAAACGAGCAATTCCGCCGTCTAGTTAAAGACTACCCAGAAAACGTAGTGGTATCTCCAAACCTATGTACTTACTACTACGGCTTCAACACTCAACGTCCTCCATTTGATGATGTTCGTGTCCGTAAAGCACTTTCTTACTCTATTGACCGTGATATCGTAACGAACGCTATCTTGGGTCAAGGTCAGAAGCCTGCTTACGCACTAACACATAGCGGTATTACGGGCTTTGCTCCAGCAGCGCCAGAGTATGCGTTGATGACTCAAAAAGAGCGTGTTGCAAAGGCTAAAGAGCTTCTAACAGAAGCTGGTTTTGGTAACGGTAAACCTCTAGATTTCACGCTTCTTTACAACACCAGTGAAAACCACAAGAAAATTGCTGTAGCAGTTCAGTCTATGTGGAAAAAAGCTCTGGGTGGTTTCGTAAACGTTAAGCTAGAAAACCAAGAGTGGAAAACTTACCTAGACAGCTCTAAGCAAGGTGACTTTGATGTACGTCGTGCTGGTTGGTGTGCAGACTACAATGAAGCGTCTACATTCCTAGCTATCGCAATGACTGAAAATGGTTCAAACGATCAGAAATATTCAAGCGCAATTTTTGATAAAGCGATGAATGACGCTGTTAAAGTAGCGAAAACTGACGAAGAACGTAACAAGTACTATGCAATTGCAGAAGCACAACTTGCACAAGATATGCCTCTAGCGCCTATCTACCAGTACGTTCAGCCTCGTCTAGTTAGCACTGAGCTAGGTGGATACCCTGATCAAAACCCGCAAGACAATATTTACTCAAAAGATATGTACATTATTAAAAAATAATATTTGAGTAAGAACCCCAGTGCGCTGATAGCCTGTGTGTTATTAGCGCACTGTTTTTTTAGATGTGAGATGTTTTATGTTAAAGCTAATTTTCTCTCGACTCCTGGAAGCGATACCAACTTTGTTGGTTTTGATTACCGTGTCATTCTTTTTGATGCGTTTTGCTCCAGGTAACCCGTTCTCATCAGAAAAGACACTTCCGCCGGAAGTGATGCAAAACATTAATGAGAAATATGGCTTAGATAAGCCTTTGTTTGAACAATACACCACGTACCTTGGCAATATTCTGCAAGGTGACTTTGGTCCATCATTCAAATATAAAGACTACACGGTAAACGAACTTGTTTCAGAAGCACTGCCAGTGTCTGCAAAAGTAGGCTTTTATGCGTTTATTTTTACAGTTGTTGTTGGTGTGGCTATCGGTACGTTAGCTGCTCTCAAACAAAACACCTGGCTTGACTACACGGTTATGTCAACGTCCATGATAGGGGTGGTGTTGCCCTCCTTTGTATTTGCTCCCGTGCTTATATATATCTTCTCCATTGGTTTGGGGTGGTTCCCCGCAGGCGGATGGAATGGCGGCGCAATCGAGTACATGGTATTGCCTGTTCTTGGTATGTCGTTCTTGTACATCGCGACCTTTGCTCGTATCACGCGCGGCTCAATGATTGAGACGCTAAACAGTAACTTTATTCGTACAGCGCGTGCGAAAGGTCTAAGCTACCGTTACATTGTTATCAAACATGCACTTAAACCTGCTCTGTTACCTGTTGTTTCATATATGGGCCCTGCATTCGTCGGTATCATTACAGGTTCTGTTGTGATTGAAACCATCTTCGGTCTACCGGGCATCGGTAAGCTGTTTGTTAACGCAGCATTCAACCGAGATTACTCACTTGTTATGGGTGTGACTATCCTTATCGGTTTCTTATTTATCCTATTCAACGCGGTCGTAGATATCCTGCTCGCAATGATTGATCCGAAAATTCGCTACTAACAGGGAAGTATGGTTATGTTAACGAAAAAAGAGAATCTTGAAGCAGTCGAGAAATTTGCCGAAAACTTAGAAGTTGAAGGCCGCAGTTTGTGGCAAGACGCCCGTATGCGCTTTATGCGAAATAAAGCAGCGATGGTGAGCTTGTTTATTCTATTTATTATGACTCTGTCGGTTGTGTTTTTACCTATGATCGCGGAGTTCGCCTACGATGATACCGATTGGTATGCAATGCACGTTGGCCCAAGCGCTGAGCACTGGTTCGGTACCGACAGTCTAGGTCGTGATCTATACGTACGTACGTTAATCGGTGGCCGTATTTCACTGATGGTTGGCGTGCTAGGTGCTTTGGTTGCGGTTGTTATCGGTACTCTATATGGCGCCGCATCGGGCTTTATCGGTGGTAAAGTCGACCGTATTATGATGCGTATCCTAGAGATCCTTTACGCTGTGCCGTTTATGTTCCTAGTTATCGTTCTAGTGACTTTCTTTGGTCGAAACATCATTCTTATCTTCGTCGCTATCGGTGCAATTGCATGGCTCGATATGGCGCGTATTGTGCGTGGCCAAACGTTAAGTTTACGTAGCAAAGAATTCATTGAAGCGGCCCACGTATGTGGTGTAAGCAAGTGGAAAATTATCACGCGTCACATCGTGCCGAACGTACTTGGTATTGTAGCGGTATACTCTACGCTGCTTATCCCGAGCATGATATTGACTGAATCATTCCTTTCATTCCTTGGTCTAGGTGTTCAAGAGCCAATGACAAGTTGGGGCGCACTTTTACAAGAAGGTGCACAGACAATGGAAATCGCAATCTGGCAGCTGGCATTCCCAGCAGCATTTATGGTGGCGACTCTGTTCTGTTTCAACTACGTTGGTGACGGCCTGCGCGACGCGCTGGATCCAAAAGACAGATAAAAACTAAATAGCAAATAGATTGTTAAAGCTATAAAAGATTAAGGAAGCAATGATGAGCTTATTAGATGTCAAAGATCTGCGCGTCGAATTTACCACTCAAGATGGTATTGTCACCGCAGTTAACGATTTGAATTTCTCTCTGAACCAAGGCGAAACATTAGGTATCGTAGGTGAATCCGGTTCAGGTAAATCACAAACCGTATTCGCAATCATGGGCCTTTTGGCTAAGAACGGTATTATTTCAGGTAGCGCGAAATTTGAAGGCAATGAGATTCTTAACCTGCCTGAAAAAGAACTGAACAAAGTTCGTGCTGAGCAGATTGCAATGATCTTCCAAGACCCAATGACTTCACTTAACCCTTATATGAAGGTGAGTGACCAGTTGATGGAAGTACTTATGCTGCACAAAGGCATGGGGAAAGCGGAGGCATTTGAAGAATCGGTACGCATGCTTGAAGCGGTGAAAATCCCTGAAGCGCGCAAGCGTATTACCATGTATCCACACGAATTTTCTGGCGGTATGCGCCAGCGTGTGATGATCGCTATGGCACTCCTGTGTCGTCCAAAACTATTGATTGCGGACGAACCAACAACAGCGCTAGACGTAACTGTCCAAGCACAGATTATGGATCTGCTGAACGAACTTAAGTCTGAGTTCAATACGGCAATTATCATGATCACTCACGACTTAGGTGTCGTGGCAGGTTCATGTGACAAAGTATTGGTGATGTATGCGGGTCGTACCATGGAGTACGGCACGGTAGATGAGATTTTCTACAACCCAAGCCACCCATATGCAGAAGGTTTGTTAAAAGCGATTCCTCGTTTGGATACTGAAGGTGAAATCCTTCCTACCATTCCGGGCAACCCACCTAACTTACTTCGCTTGCCACCTGGCTGCCCATACCAAGAGCGCTGCCACCGCGTGATGGATCGTTGTAAGCAAGAAGCGCCAATCTTGACGCCGTTTGGCGATGGTCGCCAACGTGCATGTTTTTCTGAATGGGAGTCTTGGAAAAAATGAGCATAGATAAGAAACTAATTCTAGATGTTAAAGAGTTAAAAGTTCATTTTAGCATTGCATCAAAGTCTGCTTTGCCATGGTCTAAGCCTTCCACATTAAAAGCAGTTGATGGCGTGAATGTACGCCTTTACGAAGGTGAAACCCTAGGTGTTGTTGGTGAGTCTGGTTGTGGAAAGTCGACATTTGCGCGCGCAATTATCGGTTTGGTAGAAGCGACAGACGGCGATGTGTTATGGCTTGGCCAAGATCTTACTAAGATGAAGGAAGTTCAGCGTCGTGAAACACGCAAAGAAATCCAGATGATCTTCCAAGATCCGCTAGCTTCACTTAACCCACGTATGACAGTCGGCGATATCATCGCAGAGCCTTTAGAGACGTTCTATCCTGAGCTTTCTAAAGATGAAGTGAAACTTCGCGTTAAAGAGATGATGACGAAGGTTGGTTTATTGCCGAACGTGATTAACCGTTACCCTCACGAGTTTTCTGGTGGTCAATGTCAACGTATCGGAATTGCTCGCGCATTGATTCTTAAGCCTAAGATGATTATCTGTGATGAGCCAGTTTCTGCTCTAGACGTGTCTATTCAAGCTCAGGTTGTGAACTTGCTTAAAGAGCTACAAAAAGAGCTGGGCCTTTCTTTGGTATTTATCGCGCACGATTTGTCAGTGGTTAAGCACATTTCTGATCGTGTTTTGGTTATGTATTTGGGTAATGCCGTTGAGCTCGGTGAGTCAGAAGCGCTGTTTGCTAATCCTAAGCACCCATACACCCGCGCATTGATGTCTGCTGTGCCGATCCCAGATCCAAAGTTGGAGCGCAACAAGCAGATTGAAATGCTCGAAGGGGATCTTCCGTCTCCAATTAGTCCGCCTTCAGGATGTGTATTCCGTACTCGTTGTCCTCAAGCGACCCAAGAGTGTGCTCAAACAAAACCTAAGATTGAAGGTACAGACGTGCATGCCGTGTCATGTATACACGTTAGCGTATAATTCTCACCTTTGATCAATTTAAGCGCGATAGCCAAACGGTGTCGCGCTTTTTTTTGTATCTGACGATCGCTTATCCTGCTATTCAAATTATTTGAACAACTAAGCCAAACCTATCTAATCAAATCGCTGTGAGTTTTTTTTATACTTGTTAAACAAAATAAACGAGTTAGGAGCCTGTCATGGGGAAGCTAGTCGACGGTGTTTGGCAAGACGTCTGGTACGATACTAAATCAAGTAATGGAAAATTTATCCGTGAAGATGCTGGATTCAGAGACTGGATCGAACATAGCCCAGATGCTAAATTCCAGCCCGAGTCAGGCCGTTATCACCTTTATGTTTCGTTAGCCTGTCCATGGGCTCATCGCACGCTTATCTTCCGTAAAATCAAGGGACTTGAAGCCCATATCGATGTGACGGTTGTATGTCCAGATATGATGAGTGAGGGCTGGCAAATGGGGCTTCCAGAGCCATTGTTTGGTCATACTCGGCTTCACCAAATTTATACGCAGGCTAAACCGGATTACTCTGGTCGTGTTACCGTGCCAGTACTTTGGGATAAAAAACACAATACGATTGTTAGCAATGAATCTTCGGAAATCATTCGAATGTTTAACTCGCAGTTTAATCATCTGACAGGTAATACAGCCGATTATTATCCCGAGTCACAACGTGATCTGATTGATGAATGGAACGCGTTTGTCTACCCACATATCAACAATGGTGTTTATCGCTGTGGGTTTGCGACAACGCAAGAGGCTTACGAAGAAGCGTATAGCCACTTGTTTGAATCTTTAGACAAGTTAGACACCCACTTAGCCAACAACAGGTATCTTGTCGGAGCCAGTATCACTGAAGCTGATTGGCGCTTGTTTACCACCTTGATCAGATTTGACGCTGTCTACGTAGGGCACTTTAAATGTAATAAAAAACGGATTGTCGACTATGCGAACATCAACGGATACATGAAAGAGTTGTATCAAATCCCGGGGATTAAAGAGACGACGGATTTTTACCACATTAAACGGCACTATTACTTTAGTCACACTGGTATCAACCCAACGCAAGTTGTACCCAAGGGGCCAGATTTAGATTTGGATTCACCTCACGGACGTGAACACTTATAGCTAGGTATTTCCTATCACTGCACCATTTCTAGATGGCGCATATTGATATATTTTTGCGCCATCACGGTTTCTCTACCGAATTGACATAAACTAATGATATGAAACCGATCTTTTAAACGGGGTAGGTATGAGTATCAACGAATTTGTTGCGAGTGACTATCTACTTTGGCACCTGCTTATCTCGCTGCTGCTGGGGGCCATCGTGGGTACGCAGCGCGGCTGGGAAATGCGTAATCGCGTCGAAGGCAGCCGAGTTGCGGGTATTCGTACCTTCTCTTTGGTTGGTTTACTTGGCGGGTTAGTTGCTATTCTAGCGGGCTTATATTCCCCTTTGCTGTTAGGATTTGCATTGATTGCCTTGGTGATATTGGCCTGTATCGCTTTTGTTATGCAGCAAAAAAGCAATCTCGATGTAAGTATTACTGGGGTGGTAAGTTTGCTAGTGACGTTTGTCCTAGGCAGCTTGGCCGTTTCCGGACAAGCTGTGCTAGCTGCCTCAGCGGCCGTCATTACTGCAGTCGTCTTAGATAACAAGAGAGAACTGCATCAGGCTCTACAAAAACTTCAAGAATACGAATTGGATGCTGCACTTCGTTTACTCCTTATTTCAATCGTGTTGCTACCGTTGTTACCTAATCAATCCTATGGTCCTTGGAGTGCACTCAATCCATACGAAATTTGGTGGATGGTGGTGCTGATTGCCAGCATCTCATTTGTCGGTTACTTTGCGATAAAAATCGGTGGAGCGAAGCGCGGGATCTTGTTTACTTCCGTATTTGCTGGTCTAAGCTCCTCCACGGCGCTAACACTGCAGTTTTCTCACCTTTCCAAGCAGCAAGCTAGTATTAGCCCACTTCTCGCTAGTGGTATCCTGCTCAGCTGCGGTACCATGTTTCCTCGTTTATTGGTGGTGCTGTTCGTGATAAACCCACAGTTAGTGACACTGTTATGGCCAATTGTCATAGCAATGATGGTCGCGTTGTATTTGCCTGCTTGGTGGATATGGCGTTCCAGCGAAGCTGAATCAGTTGAGCCGTCTAATCAACAAACTAATCCGTTAGCACTGCAGTCGGCGCTCTTTTTTGGCGTGGTCTTGGCCGCGATTATGCTGCTCTCACACGCGTTGACTGAGATGTTCGGTAGTACGGGGATACTGATTTTATCCGCATTATCTGGCTTAACGGATGTGGATGCGATTTCACTTGCATTGGGTCGCCAAAGCACACAATCCTTAGATGTAAACACCGCGGCCTTAGGTATTCTTATCGCTGCTTCGGTAAATACTGTTGTTAAGATTGGAATGGTGCGAGCAATTGGAGATAAGCAGCTTTGGTATCGGATTGTTCCTGTGATGACTGGCTGCGTATTGGTTGGAGGGCTTATGTTTGTGGTGATGTATGGTGCTGGCATATAAAAAAAGCCCGCGTCGAAACGAGGGCTTTAAATCAAGAAAATAGACGAGTTAGTTAACGGCTTTTTCTGCTTGTTCAGCTTGATCTGCTTGGATCGCTGTTAGCGCAACGGTGTAGACGATATCGTCGACGAGCGCACCACGAGACAGATCGTTTACTGGCTTACGCATACCTTGCAGCATTGGACCGATAGAGACAAGGTCAGCACTACGCTGTACCGCTTTGTATGTCGTGTTGCCTGTGTTTAGATCTGGGAATACGAATACGGTCGCTTTACCTGCAACTGGAGAGTTTGGCGCTTTTGACGCTGCCACGTTTTCCATGATAGCCGCGTCGTACTGTAGAGGACCGTCGATCACAAGATCAGGACGCTTCTCTTGGGCGAGTTTAGTCGCTTCACGTACTTTATCGACGTCTGCACCTTTACCAGACTCACCAGTAGAGTATGAGATCATCGCCACGCGTGGTTCGATACCGAACGCTGCTGCTGAGTCAGCAGATTGGATTGCGATCTCAGCAAGTTGCTCTGCTGTTGGATCTGGGTTGATCGCACAGTCACCGTAAACCAATACTTGGTCAGGTAGAAGCATGAAGAATACCGATGATACGATAGACGCATCAGGCGCTGTCTTGATGATTTGGAACGGAGGAACGATAGTGTTCGCTGTGGTGTGAACCGCACCAGAAACTAGGCCGTCAACTTCATCATTCTCAAGCATCATAGTACCCAGGAATACAGAGTCTTGCAGTTTTTCACGAGCAACAACTTCTGTCATACCTTTCGCGCCGCGTAGCTCAACTAGGCGCGCAACGTAATTTTCACGTACTTCGTCAGAGTTGATGATAGTGACGCCAGCACCTAGCTCAACGCCTTGTTGCGCTGCAACGCGACGGATTTCGTCTGGGTTACCGAGAAGTACACACTCAGCGATACCGCGCTCCGCACAGATAGCGGCTGCTTTAACAGTGCGTGGCTCGTCACCTTCAGGAAGAACGATACGTTTACCCGCTTTACGAGCGAATTCTGTCAATTGGTAACGGAATGCTGGTGGGCTTAGACGGCGAGATTTCTGCGTCCCTTCCGTCATTGATTCAATCCAGTTACCGTCGATATTACCAGCAACGTGTTCGTTGATAAACTCGATACGCTCTTTGTCATCTGCCGGAACTTCGATAGAGAAGCTCTGTAGGTTTAAAGACGTTTGCCAAGTGTTACCTTGCGCTTTAAAGATAGGTAGACCTGCATCGAATGCAGGCTGACATAGGCCAACAATTTCTTGTGGGATGTCGTAACCACCAGTCAGAAGAACCGCACCAATCTCAACACCGTTCATTGCCGCCAGTGCCGCTGCAACGATAACATCTGGACGGTCTGCTGAAGTCACAAGCAGGGAGCCAGGTTTGAAATGTTCGATCATGTTTGGCAAAGAACGAGCACAGAATGTGATGCTCTTAATGCGACGAGTGTTGATTTCACCTTTGTTGATGATTTCAGCGTTGAGATGCTTCGCCATGTCGATAGCGCGCGTCGCGATAAGGTCAATGCTCCAAGGCACACAACCAAGAACTCGGATTGGAGATGTATTGAAGATCTCCATTACTTTCATCTCATTCTGTTTAGCGCTGTCTGCATCGTCGAAGATCTCAGATAGGTCTGGGCGAGTGCGGCCTGCCTCGTCAACAGGCGCATTGAGCTTGTTTATGATAACGCCAGAGATGTTTTTGTTCTTCGTACCACCGAAGTTAGAACAAGCTACTTCGATTCGCTCTTTAAGCTGTGCTGGGTTGTCTGTACCAGGTGTCGCTACAAGAACAATTTCTGCGCCAAGAGTAGCGGCGATTTCCGCGTTTACTTGGTTAGCGAATGGGTGTTTACGCGTAGGGACTAAGCCTTCAATTAGCGTAACGTCTGCATCTTTGTTGATTTGGTTGTAACGTTCAACAATCGTTTCTAGCAGTTCATCCATGTTGTCGTTGCCGATTAAATTTTCGGCAATTGACATCGCTAGAGGCTGACCAATTTTCACATCGCTGTTTCTGCCAACGATAGTTGAAGTAAGATCAGGCTGGTCGCCACCTTCACGGGGCTGAGAAATTGGTTTGTAGAAAGAAACCTTAACGCCTTTGCGCTCCATTGCGCGAAGAACACCCATGCTTACGCTAGTTAGACCAACACCAGCACTTGCAGGGATAAGCATAATAGTACGAGACATTCGTAGAGTACCTATAGCTATTGGGATAAGAACATAACAGTCAAATTGCTAATATCGTGCAATTGCTGTTACACCCATGCGAAAGAAAACCGGCTGACAATTGCCAGCCGGTTATATCAATTAAAGGCCGGTTAGGCGCGCAGTATCTTCAGCGATGACTAGCTCTTCGTTAGTAGAGATAACCATTGCAGGAATGCGGCTGTTTGCAGTTGTGATAGTACCTTCACCACCGAAACGCGCTTTTAGGTTAGCTTCGCTGTCAACTTCGATACCGAAGATGGCTAGACGGTTTAGAACCATTTCACGGATTGGGCCAGAGTTTTCGCCGATACCACCGGTGAACGTGATAGCGTCTAGGCGACCTTCCATAGAAGCAGTGTAACCTGCTACGTACTTAGCTAGACGGTGGCAGAACACATCCATCGCACGCGTTGCTTCTTCTTTCTCACCGTAGTTGTCTTCCACGAAGCGACAGTCAGAAGTCACTTCAGTAAGACCTTGAAGGCCAGACTCTTTAGTTAGCATGTTGTTGATTTGTTCAACAGAGTAACCAAGAGCGTCGTGTAGGTGGAAGATGATCGCAGGATCGATATCACCACAACGAGTACCCATTACTAGGCCTTCAAGTGGCGTTAGACCCATAGAAGTGTCTACAGACTTACCGTTTTTAATTGCACATACAGAAGCACCGTTGCCTAGGTGGCAGTTGATGATGTTAACTTCTTCAACTGGCTTGTTCAGTAGCCCTGCAACTTCACGAGTGATGAATAGGTGTGAAGTACCATGCATACCGTAACGACGGATGCCGTGCTCTTTGTATAGGTTGTATGGAAGAGCATATAGGTAAGACTCTTCAGGCATTGTTTGGTGGAATGCCGTGTCAAAAACAGCAACGTTTTGCAGATCAGGGAAGTTTTTCTTCGCAGCTTCAATACCGATGATGTGAGCAGGGTTGTGAAGCGGTGCAAATGTTGCAGCGTCTTGAATACCTTTTAGTACTTCATCAGTGATTAGTGCAGATTGAGTGAACTGCTCGCCGCCATGAACGATGCGGTGACCGATAGCACCTAAGTTAGCTTTAAGCTCTGGTTTAGAAGCAAGAATAGTTTCAACCATGAACGCAAGTGCTTCTTCGTGTGCTGCACCGTTGCCTAGTTGAGCTTCGTGTTTACCATCAAGTTTCCACTTGATGCGTGCTTCAGGAAGGTGAAGACATTCAGCAAGACCTGATAGGTGCTCGGCACCTGTTTCTGCATCAACAACAGCAAATTTAAGAGAAGAACTACCGCAGTTTAAAACTAAAACTAGCTTTGACATGAGTGACTACCTGTAATAATCAATTAGGATAAAAATTAATCACAAGAATAGACGATGCTCTAGAAGCTGCGTACTATTCTTGGTCAAAAAAACATCGAATTCCGTATAAAAAAGACAGTGATGATTCACTTCATCACCTTTGCATCCGCTGCGAAAAGGTCTCAAGAGTTGCTTAAATTGTAAATAACAGCAACAATGAGATTGTGGGTCCGCAAAGGATAACGATAATAAGCGATGATAACAAAAATAATTTGAAAGAATATTAACTTTTATCAATTTTTTGTTCTTTTAGTTGAAACTTTCAACTAAATTTTAGTTTAGACCCTGTACTGAAGTGAGAGAGCCCTATGAGTAATAAAGCTGGATTTGTTCATAGTCTGAAAGATGGACAAAAGTACATGGAAACTTGGCCAATGCGCAAAGAGCTTAATCTGTTGTTTCCAGAACAACGGATCATAAAAGCAACGCGTTTTGGGGTGAAAGTTATGCCTGCCATCGCTGCAATCAGTGTGTTGACTCAAATGGCGTTTAACAACTATCAGTCTATGCCGCAAGCCGTTATTATCGCCTTATTCGCAATCAGTATGCCGATTCAAGGAATGTGGTGGTTGGGTAATCGAGCCAACACTCAGTTGCCTCCATCATTGGCGGGCTGGTATCGTGAAATCCACCAGAAAATCGTCGATAGTGGCTGTGCATTGGAGCCACTCAAGTCACGTCCTCGTTACAAAGAACTGGCTAATATATTAAATCGCGCGTTTCGCCAACTTGATAAGTCCGCATTAGAACGCTGGTTCTAAATCCTCAACTGCATTGCCAACGCCCACCAATTTGTGGGCATTTTACTTTCTAGTTTCAGTATTTGTATCGGTTTGAGTAGTAAGGTAGGGACGATACAAACAAAAAGGCCAGCAACAATGCTGGCCTTTGAATATCAAAATGCAATATTAGTTGAACATCGCAATGGCTTGAGCTGGCTCAACGTATTCTAGGTTGAAGCTCTCAGCAACTTCTTTACAAGTTACTTTACCGTGGATTACGTTTAGACCTTCTAAGAACCCTTCGTCAGCTAGTAGTGCTTCTCGGTAACCTTTGTTCGCTAGTTTAACAATATACGGTAGCGTTGCGTTGTTTAATGCGAATGTAGAAGTGCGTGCAACGGCACCCGGCATGTTTGCTACACAGTAGTGTACAACGTCATCAACAATGTAAGTTGGTTCTGCGTGCGTTGTCGCGTGAGATGTTTCGAAACAACCACCTTGGTCAATCGCAACGTCAACTACAGCGGCACCTGGTTTCATCTTAGCGATGTGCTCTTTTGTTACCAGTTTAGGTGCTGCCGCACCTGGAATTAGTACTGCACCGATAACTAGGTCTGCTTCTAAAACATGCTTCTCAATGGCGTCTTCAGTAGAATAAACCACTTTAGCGCGACCTTGGAATTCTTCATCCAGTCGACGTAGTGTGTCTACGTTGCGATCAAGGATAGTCACATCTGCTCGTAGTCCAACTGCCATGCGGGCTGCATTTGCACCAACCACACCGCCGCCAACTACAACTACTTTTGCTGGCTCAACACCCGGTACACCGCCTAAAAGAAGACCACGACCACCGTGAGATTTCTCTAAAGTTTGTGCACCTGCTTGAATAGACATGCGACCAGCTACCTCAGACATTGGAGCAAGTAGTGGCAAGCGACCCATATTATCTGTTACAGTCTCATATGCTATACAGACAGCTTTGCTCTTGATTAGCTCTTCAGTTTGTGGAAAATCTGGTGCTAGGTGCAAATAAGTAAATAAAATTTGCCCTTCTCGTAGCATAGCTCGCTCGACAGCTTGAGGTTCTTTAACCTTTACAATCATTTCTGCTTTCGCGAAAACGTCAGCAGCGGTAGGAAGAATGGATGCGCCTACAGCGATGTAATCATCGTCTGAAAAACCGATGCCTGAACCGGCATTAGTTTCAACAAAAACTTGGTGACCTTGAGACACTAGCTCGCGAACGCTCGCTGGGATCATGCCAACACGGTATTCGTGGTTTTTGATTTCCTTAGGTACGCCAATAATCATCCTGAATCCTCATTTTATTTTGGTTGTATAAACTATATTAGTTGCATTAACTGTATGTAGGGTAATTCTGTCGAATTAACAACTAGTATAGATAGGTTCGAATAAAATTTGATACTGAATATTAAAAAGTTGTAGTATATTTTTTTGCAAGGAAGTAATAAGGTGGAATAAAAAATGGCAGACAACAATAAAAAGCCGTCCAAGGATCTAGACCGTATCGACCGCAACATTCTTAATGAGTTGCAAAAAGACGGTCGTATTTCGAATGTAGAGCTCTCAAAACGAGTGGGACTTTCTCCAACTCCGTGTTTGGAACGTGTGCGTCGACTCGAACGTCAGGGCTATATTACGGGTTATACAGCGTTGCTGAATCCGCAGTATTTAGATGCTTCGTTGTTGGTTTTCGTTGAAATCACGCTTAACCGTGGTGCACCGGATGTGTTTGAACAGTTCAACACCGCCGTTCAAAAGCTGGATGATATTCAAGAATGTCATTTGGTTTCTGGTGACTTCGACTACTTATTGAAGACACGTGTATCAGATATGAGCGCTTATCGTAAGTTACTAGGTGATACGCTGCTGCGCTTGCCTGGTGTAAACGACACGCGTACTTACGTTGTTATGGAAGAAGTGAAGCAAACTAACCAACTTGTGATCAAGACTCGCTAACTTGTCTATGGGTTTGCGCTTAAAGTCATAATTGCTTTCTATATTCTGACGTTAAGCAATTGGGTTTTTTGCCTTGATATGGTTAAATCGATAGTCCGAGTAGCATAGCTGCTCGGACTATTTTTTTCCCGACCAATCACTGTGTCTTCAAGAACGATTGGTGTTTTCACAAAGATAAAGTTGGTTATGTTCAAAGAAACCAAAAATAAAGTAGAAACAATCATCAAAACGGGCGAAGAGCCTCAACCTTCGCGCTTGAGTGGGCCCCAACGTCTTCAAGAATGTAGTTTGATTGTTATCGTGTTAGCTTCCATTTTGCTCGCAGTGGCTCTGGTAACTTACAGTGCAGCCGATCCTTCATGGTCTCAAACTGCTTGGGGCGGGGAGATCAATAATGCTGGTGGTTTAGTGGGTGCTTGGCTAGCAGACACCCTATTTTTTACTTTCGGTTCTTTGGCCTATGTGATCCCATTTGTATTGACTGGGGTCTCTTGGGCAATGTTACGCAAACGTGATGAAAATGACCCGATTGACTTTATGTTATGGGGAACCCGTTTACTCGGATTGACCATTCTTATTTTGACCAGTTGTGGCTTGGCAGATATCAACTTTGATGATATTTGGTACTTCTCGTCAGGAGGCGTCATTGGCGATGTCCTGACAAGCTTGGCATTACCAAGCTTAAATATTCTTGGTTCGACCTTAGTATTCCTCTTTTTGTGGGGCGCTGGGTTTACTTTACTCACAGGGATCTCTTGGCTTTCTATTGTTGATGCTTTGGGTGAAAGTGTCATTGGTATGATCACTGCGCTGTTTAACAAAATACGGGGTCGACAAGATGAAGTGCTAGAAGCGCAGCTCAGTCACCCTGAATTAGAAGGCACGCCAACAGAATCAAACGTAGCTTCCTTACAAGAAGAGCGACAAGTAGAGCCGGAAGAAGGCTCACTCAGCGAGACAAAGCGTTTTAACATCCATATGCCGGAAAATACAGCGGCAACAAAACCCGTTGCTGAGAGCATCGAAGGTGTCGGCGCTGGAGTAATCAGTGATAGGGTAATGACAGCCTCTTCGACAGAGAATCACTTGCCAGTATCTGAAGAAACGATGGAGCCTGATTTTGAGACAAATAATCACCTAGGTGAAACCATCGAACAGTTAGAACGAGCCGCAATGAGTGGTGAGGATCGTCAGTCAGAGGTTATGTCGGAAACAGCGCCTCAACAGGTCGAGTTTGGTTCTGCTATAGAAGCCGAGCAGCAAAGTAGTTCGGAAGTCTCATTTGAACAAATTGAAAGTAGCGACCTACCTTGGCAGCAGGAAGTGGTTGAAGATATCGCTCAACCGACGATTAACACAGCAGAATTAGAGCAGATATCTTCCGCTATCGAGCCCGATGAAGACTATCAAGAACCTGTAATTTCGTCGTTTGAGGTTGCAGAAGACAGCATTGAAGAGGCTGTCGTTGACAGTAATGATAAGCCTCAAGACCAAGATGCTGCGGCCTTGCACGATATGGTTGCTGAAGCTCAGGCGAAAGTCGCCGCGCAGCAAAATCCGTTTTTGGTTCAGCAAGAGACCAATTTACCAAAACCTGTTGAACCAATGCCGACGTTGGAATTGCTCTACCATCCGGAAAAGCGCGAAAACTTTATTGATCGCGAGGCTCTTGAAAATATCGCTCGTTTGGTGGAGGCGAAGCTCGCAGATTACAAGATTAAGGCGACCGTTGTGGACATTTTCCCAGGTCCAGTGATTACGCGCTTTGAATTAGATTTGGCTCCGGGTGTTAAGGTCAGCCGAATTTCAGGCCTTTCTATGGACTTAGCCCGTTCGCTCTCTGCAATGGCGGTGCGTGTGGTTGAGGTCATTCCAGGTAAACCTTATGTTGGCCTAGAATTGCCGAATATGAGCCGTCAAACGGTGTTTTTCTCTGACGTCGTAGGCAGCCCTCAGTTTATTGATGCGAAATCTCCAACGACTGTAGTACTTGGGCAAGACATTGCAGGTGACGCAGTTGTCGCTGACCTGTCTAAAATGCCGCACGTTTTGGTCGCAGGTACGACGGGTTCAGGTAAATCGGTCGGAGTTAACGTCATGATACTGAGCATGCTCTACAAAGCGACGCCAGAGGACGTGCGTTTTATTATGATCGACCCGAAAATGCTCGAGTTGTCCGTTTATGAAGGCATCCCTCACTTATTATCTGAAGTGGTGACAGACATGAAAGACGCGTCTAATGCCCTGCGTTGGTGTGTTGGAGAGATGGAGCGTCGCTATAAATTAATGTCTGCACTGGGTGTAAGAAACATTAAAGGCTTCAACGACAAACTGAAAATGGCCGCAGAAGCTGGTCATCCTATTCATGACCCACTGTGGCAGCCGGGTGACAGCATGGATGAGCATCCGCCATTATTGGAGAAATTGCCTTACATTGTTGTTATTGTCGATGAGTTTGCTGACTTAATGATGGTGGTCGGCAAGAAAGTTGAAGAGCTTATCGCACGCCTTGCGCAAAAAGCACGTGCTGCAGGTGTTCACTTAATCTTAGCGACTCAGCGTCCTTCGGTTGATGTTATTACGGGTTTGATTAAAGCGAACATTCCAACACGTGTCGCCTTTACTGTGTCGACCAAGACAGACTCGCGTACCATCCTTGATCAGGGTGGGGCGGAGTCATTGCTTGGCATGGGGGATATGCTCTACTTGCCTCCGGGTTCTAGCCATACTGTGCGGGTTCATGGTGCATTTGCTTCAGATGACGATGTGCACGCGGTGGTCAATAACTGGAAAGCGCGCGGTCAGCCAAACTACATTGATGAGATTACCAATGGAGACCAAGGCCCTGAAGCCTTGTTGCCCGGAGAAAAGTCGGAGTCAGAAGAAGAGATGGACCCACTGTTTGATCAGGTTGTCGAGCACGTCGTCCAGTCGCGTCGTGGTTCGGTTTCAGGCGTTCAACGTCGCTTTAAGATTGGCTACAACCGAGCGGCGCGTATTGTTGAGCAGTTAGAAGCTCAAGGTATTGTTAGCGCCCCGGGTCACAATGGTAACCGTGAGGTGTTGGCTCCTGCGCCAGGTCGAGAAATGAACTAGCGTTGGGTAATCGTTGGATTGTAGTCCGTATAGCGGACATTAAAAGGGTTGGCACTGTGTGCCAACCCTTTAATTTTTGCCCTTCGACTACTTGCTCTTAGCAAATTGTGCAAGCACAAAGGGGACTAGAGCGATCAAATAAGCAGAGAAGATAACCACTAACCACTGGGGCATTGATAAATCGAAGAATTGCCAAACAACCTTGCTGCAGTCACCGTAAGCTTCAAATAACCACGGTGCCCATTGGTTTAATGGTGCCCAATCGGGAAACGTGACAAACAAGTCACATGTCTTGAAAGGTGAAGGATTAAATTGATAATCAACATGTTGGAGTGAAAGCGTTAAACCTTGATAGGCGCTTGCTCCCCACGCTGCGAAGCCTAACCAGCGTGCAGCAAGGCTGTTGGGTGCGATTAGGCCAATGATAGCCGCGCCACCAATACCAAACATGGCGACACGTTCATAAATGCACATCACACAAGGTGCTAGCATCATCACGTGTTGAAAAAACAAAGCACATGCTTCAAAGGCTACAATGGATAATAAAAGCAACGCCCAAGGTAGACGCCCTTTAGAAAAAATTTTCAAACTAGAAAGAATGTTCACACAGATGTCCTGTATTAAAAAAGCTCTGAATATTCAGAGCTTTTTATCTTGCAAAAGTTTCGGTAGCAACAAAAACTTTTCTACTTTATTGATTAATGCCCGTTGGACATGGTTGGGGTTAGTTCACCAACGTGTTGGGAAATCCAACCTGCATCATAGAACCAAAGGGTCATAGGTTCTACGAAGAAGATAATGCCTGCTAAACCGACCAGTGCAAGCACTATCGTATAAGGCAACGCCATGATTACCATACGGCCGTAGGACAGGCGAATTAAAGGTGCCAATGCAGAGGTCAGGAGGAATAGGAATGCAGCTTGACCATTCGGTGTTGCAACAGAAGGTAGGTTGGTACCTGTATTGATTGCAACAGCGAGTAAATCAAACTGTTCACGAGAGATAATGCCTTCAAGCAGGGCCGTTTTTACTTCGTTAATGTAAACCGTTCCGACGAACACGTTGTCCGATACCATCGACAACAAACCATTCGCCACATAGAACAACGCGAGCTGTGCGCCTTTGTCTTCCACGTGCAGTACCGCATCAATAACGGGTTTAAACAGCTCTTGGTCAATAATTACCGCGACGACTGCAAAGAATACCGCTAATAGCGCTGTAAATGGCAATGCTTCTTCAAACGCTTTACCCATTGAATGTTCTTCGATCACACCAGTAAACGCTGTGGCTAAAATAATGACTGAAAGACCGATTAGGCCAACAGCTGCTAAGTGAAGTGCTAAACCAATAATTAACCAAACCGCGATGATGCCTTGAATCCAAAGCTTGGCAACATCTTGCTTAGTGCGTGATTTGCGCTCTTCTTGGTCGAAATCAACCAGAATCTGACGGACATTGTCAGGTAAGCGTGCTCCATAACCAAACATGCCAAGTTTTTCTACTAAGACACAAGTGATCATGCCGCAGATAAACACAGGTGCAGTTACAGGCAACATACGGATAATAAACTCACCAAATTGCCAGCCTGCTTGGTCCGCAATGATTAAGTTTTGCGGTTCGCCCACCATGGTCATTACACCACCAAGCGCGGTACCAACGCCAGCATGCATCAGTAGCGAGCGCAGAAATGCGCGGTAATTTTCTAGATCGTCGCGAGTGAGTTCCGATAAATGGTCATCTTGAGTGTGATCGTGGGAAGCATGCGGACCTTGTCCAGAAGCCACCTTGTGATAAATAGCGTAGAAACCTACCGCAACACTGATAACCACGGCGATAACGGTCAAGGCATCCAAGAATGCTGACAAAAATGCCGCTGCAACACAAAAAGCCAGTGATAACATACTCTTAGAGTGAATGCCTAGCAGTATCTTAGTAAAAATAAACAGCAACAGTTGCTTCATGAAATAGATGCCAGCAACCATAAAGACTAGCAGTAGCAGGACTTCAATATTAGCAACGAGCTCGTGCTTTACTTGCTCTGCGCTGGTCATGCCAATTGCGATGGCTTCAATAGCCAGTAGACCACCAGGTTGAAGAGGGTAGCACTTTAGCGCCATCGCAAGCGTGAAGATAAACTCCGCGACGAGTAGCCAGCCAGCGACAAAAGGGTCGACGAAAAAGAAAACAATCGGGTTAATAATGAGGAATGAAATGATGGCAACTTTGTACCAATCTGGGGCTTTACCAAGAAAGTTCTTAATAAACGCACTCCCAAGTGACATCGGCATGATTTAAATACTCTTAATGTTGTTATGAACAGACACTGTGCGCGCTTGATTCATTTAATCGGAAAGTTGAGGTTTTCTGACTTATGGAAATCCCTCCATCAGTAAAAAAACAAACCCAATTCAACAGTGACTTAGAAAAACAGCATTCCGTAGGCAATCATGTGGTCTTGCCAAGTCACTCCCTGAGAAAGACAAGCACTCCTTACTTCGGTCGCCACTGTACTCTCCAACACAATTTAGTCAATGGTAAAATCGGTTTGAGTTTTTGATTCCCCAACTTTTGTTTAAAAACGCGATCAAAGTGGCGTAAACAAAATGTTAGAGTTGTTGAAAATGCGACTTAATGCAGGCAACGCGTCGAAAGCGTAAAATAAGAAAGATTATGTGATTATATTGAATGAAAATGACACTTTAATTATGTGATTTTTCAAACTTAGATTTTGCTCGTGAAATAGTAACTGTAAGGGGTACGGAGTTGAGCCGAATATGAAAGGTGAAATTTATCACACTTCATATCTTAAGTGGGTTTAATGAAACCTGAATAACGTTAGAGTTTATACTCCATTATGGCTTTGCCGCACGTTTACTAAGTGGTGGTTTCCGATATCGAAAAACTAGTGGTATGATGAGTTCCACTAGACCCATATAAATACAAGTTTGGATAAGATATAAATGGTCATTAAGGCAAAGAGCCCAGCAGGTTTCGCGGAAAAATACATCATTGAAAGTATTTGGAAAGGTCGATTCCCCCCTGGTTCTATTTTACCAGCAGAACGTGAGCTCTCTGAACTAATTGGCGTAACACGTACAACTCTTCGAGAAGTACTACAACGTTTGGCCCGAGACGGGTGGTTAACAATTCAACACGGCAAACCGACGCGCGTTAACCAATTTATGGAAACCTCAGGTCTGCACATACTTGATACATTGATGACGTTAGACGCAGAAAATGCCACGTCAATTGTTGAAGATTTGCTTGCGGCACGTACCAACATCAGTCCTATCTTTATGCGTTATGCATTTAAGGCCAATAAAGAAAGCTCAGAGAAAACTATTTCTAGCGTGATTAACTCATGTGAAGCTTTACTCAATGCTGAATCGTGGGACGTATTTATGGAGTCATCACCTTATGCGGATAAAATACGTCAGCATGTAAAAGATGATGGTGAGAAGGATGAAGTTAAACGTCAGTCCATATTGATCGCCAAAACGTTCAATTTCTACGATTACATGCTGTTTCAACGCTTAGCTTTCCATTCTGGTAACCAAATCTACGGATTGATCTTTAATGGCTTGAAGAAGCTGTACGATCGAGTAGGCAGTTTTTACTTCTCTAATCCACAGGCGAGATCACTGGCACTCAAGTTCTACAGAGATTTACTTGAGGTGTGTGAGACAGGCAATCGCGAACAGATCTTAATCTTGATCCGTCATTATGGTTTGGAAAGTGCTCAAATCTGGAACCAGATGAAAACCAATTTACCAACCAATTTCACTGAAGATGACAGTTAACAAAGTTTAAATTAACAAAACCGCCTGCTAGGCGGTTTTTTGTTATTAGAGCTGTTAATTTGCTTCGCTTAAACTTTATTCAAGGTAACAGTGCGTTAATCAGGTGGGATTTGCCGTTTACTTCATAACTAGCAGTCAGCGCAGGCTTCATCCTGACCGCCAGCTTCCGTAAACCAAGTGGTAAGGTGCAGTTTGAGGTCTTTCAGTTCATCAGGGCCGATTAGCGCTAAGCCTAGGTCTTCAGCACGGGTAATGTCATTATGACGAAGTGGGCGGAAGCTGACTAACATGGCGCGAGCCTGTAAGCCGCCTAATAAATCACGCAGTGATTCAAGTTTGTATAAGGTATCATCACCATCATCTCGCATTCCTTTGGTTTTACACTCGATGATGTGGAGTTTATTGTTCACTACTGATGCCACATCAAGCTCATTGCGTACTTCACGCTCCCCTAATTGGCGATAAACCTGAACATTGAGAGAGCGATCTTGAATCGTGGGCATATCTTGTTGAATTTGACGTACCGTGCTGTGTACCAGCGTTTCCAACCATTCACCATTTGAAAAACGACGTGCGTCTTCATTGGCAAATGTCAAAATCCCATTTTGATAGGTCGCGATTTCGGCTTCAACTAAGTCGCTTAGAAGCATATTGAGCTCACGATAGCCTTGTTGTTTTTCCGATAGCTCCACGTCTAAACGCTGTTCTTTTCGGCAGGTAGTCGCAAGATAATTTAATGTTGCGAGGCCAGGCCCCAGCTCCAATGCATTGCTCGCCCAGCGCTCACCGAGTTGATACAGCTTTTGGTCGAGCTGAGGAGGTAGGTTATGTTCGCTGAACTCACCGCGAGCACCAAAAATGGTGAGGTAATCTTCAATGGTGATTCTGTCTTGTACTTGGGCGTCTTCGTTCCCGTCAGGGTAGAGCCAACACAGTTTATCGCTGCTCGGTTCAACGACAAATATTGTCCACTGATAGGAACGGAAGACTTCATAAATCGAAAGTAAACGGTGACGGAGTCCACAGCTCGCATTTAATTTGACATCTTCTCCACGCGCTTTTAGCTCTTCTGCGAGAGTTAATACGGCCTGTTTGATTTTTGATGGATTGGCAACGTTAGGGATCTCAAAAAATTCGGAAGTGATCCCACGTTTATTTAAAACGTTCTGCAGGCGTGAATACATATCACACTGAGTAGATACACCAATAAAAACGATGTGATTGCTGACGCTACGATTATCTAGAAGGGGAGTGACCAAGCGAATAGGGTCTTGGTCAATGATGCCAACATGAACTGCCATAGTTATTCCTCATGCTTGGCTTGCAAAAAAGTGAATTAAAAAGAGGGCAAGCCTATTAACCATATGATGACACAGGATATAAAAAACAAGGGCGGCTATCAAAAATAGCCGCCCTTACTAAAACAATGACATTATCCTGACTTTACAGCTTAAACCTGTGGACTAATTCACCTTGTTGGTTGGCAAGATTAGATAGGTTATCGCTCGTTTGCGCGATTTGTGCCATCGCTTGGTAACTTGTATCAGCAATCAGGTTGATCTCTTCAATGTTGCGTGCGATGTCGCCAGTCGTTTCACTTTGCTCCGCTGCAGCTTGAGAAATGTGACCACTCATTTGACTGATTTCAAGAATAAGCCCTTGAATCTCTTCCATCGCACTGTTGGCATTTGATGCCTGCTCTACAGAAAGCTCCATGTCATCCATACAGCTTTGAATGACCTTATTCGCTGAAGTTGAGCTGCTTTGCAAATTACTGATCATGCTTTCAATTTCAGCAGTGGACTCGGTTGTACGTTGAGCAAGTACGCGGACTTCATCCGCAACCACAGCAAAACCGCGACCCTGCTCACCAGCGCGTGCCGCCTCTATGGCAGCGTTCAATGCCAGTAGATTGGTTTGCTCAGCGATATTGCGGATAACATCGAGAATGCTACCGATTTGACTGCTCATGGCTTGCAGATCTTTAACTGCGTCTACAGATTGAGTTAAACGTGTTTCGAGCTGGTTGATCGTCGTGATGTTGGTGCCCATAATTTGACGACCAGATTCAGAGGCTTTCTCAACTTGCTCAACCATTTGCTGCGAGTTTTGGGCACTTTGCGCGACTTCTTGTACCGAGTGTGCCATTTCTGTCATCGCTGTTGCGACGTTTGCCGTCTGTTCGCGCTGTTGGCTAAGCTGCGATTGCGCTTGCGAAGACGTTTGTTGGTTGGTTGTCGCGGTTTGCGTTAGATTATCTGAAGCGTCATTAAGTTTGACCAAAATACCATGTAGGTTGTCGGCTAACGAATTGATGTGATTACTCACGCGGCTGAACTCGTTGTTGTAACGGATATCAATTCGCTGAGTCATATCACCTTGTGTCAGTGACTCCAATGTTTTTAGGATACGAGTCAAAGGCTCGCGTACACTGTGCGCAATATGGTAACCGATGGCAAGCGCCATTAAGATCACTACCGCACCGATAGCGACAGAGCGGACAACACCTTGTTGGTAAACATCCCCCGCTTCTTGCAACGATGCATCTAATGCCTGAGTCGCAACGTCACTAAATGAGTTAAGTACCGCCATCGTCGCATCAACCTGTTGGGTTAGGCTAGCAATGTTTGCGTACAACGCATCTTTGGCAAGTAAGTAGGCGCTGTGTTGATCTAACACCCCACCTTTCTGACCGACATCTCTGGTGAACTGTTGAACCGATTCGTCAAACGCTTTCTTAAGCTCAGGCATTTGTGTAGACAGTCCGCGATACGCGTAATTTAAGTGCGTAACCGCTTTCTTGTTCTTAGCTACAGCTTGTGTCACTAACTCGGTATTGCTGCTTGCTAATGCGTCAGACGTAGTAAGCTCGGCATCTTTCAATTTGATAAAGTAGCTTTTTGCCATCACTTTGACCGAAATACTGCTTTGGTCATCCACGTACTCTTTCATGCCGATGCTAAGTTCAGAATGTAAGCGTTGGAAACGGCGAGTGGACTTTTGCACCTCTTCTTGAGCAACAAACATTGCGCGATAGTTGTCCATCGCTTGCTCAGCTTCAGAGAAGTAGCTTTGTTCCATTTCTTTAAGTTGGAGTAGTGATTCCTCTAATTGAGGTTGGCCAGCGCTCACTTGTTCCAATTGTGCGAGCTGCGCAGAGTATGCGTCTTTCATTTGCGCAAATTGATCTGATAGCAGATCCATGCGCTCAAAGCTCTGAGTGGTCAAATAGTCCTTAAAGAGTTTGTCTGCTGACAGTAACGCCACGCTAGTTTGGTTCGATTGGGAAACTAATGGCAGTGAAGTGTTAGAAACACCTTCAAAATTTTGATGTATTTGTTGCATTCCTCGCGTCATCATCAACGTAGTAACGATGAACATTATAATGATCAATGCAAACCCAGCGTACATGCGCCTAATCACTGAGCCCTTCATAGATCTCTCCCTGCAAATAAATTGTCTTAAAAATTTAACAAAAAGAAGACCATTGTATTGATATAGAGACACACATTTTTTGACGCACAATACAAATTTAACTTGTGAATATTAGCGAATTCTCGAATAAGTGAACTGAACGGTGTTTTTTATTGTGATTTTAGGAAGCTTGACGCATACTCGTTTCAATTCAATCATATCTATTCCGATGGAGCCCTTCATGGCAGAAGAAACCATTTTCAGCAAAATCATTCGTAAAGAAATTCCCGCAGATATTGTTTATCAAGATGATCTCGTCACCGCGTTTCGCGACATCAACCCTCGAGCGCCTAGCCATATTCTAATTATTCCCAATAAGCTGATTCCTACTGTAAATGATATCGAGCAAGATGATGAGATCGTGATGGGCCGAATGTTTACTGTGGCAAAAAAATTGGCCAAACAAGAAGGTATTGACCAGCAGGGGTATCGCCTGATCATG
Organism: Vibrio galatheae; assembly: GCF_000967545.1. Lineage (GTDB taxonomy): Bacteria > Pseudomonadota > Gammaproteobacteria > Enterobacterales > Vibrionaceae > Vibrio > Vibrio galatheae. Next base: position 94,985 of record NZ_JXXV01000015.1, read on the forward strand.
AATTGCAATGCGCATGGTGGCCAAGAGGTCTATCATATCCATATGCATTTAGTTGGCGGTCGACCACTCGGGCCAATGTTAATGAGCTGATAGCTTATTGACATGAATTTGACCTTTCTCGGTTTGGTATCGTCGTTCAAGTTGCTTAAAATCGGGTGTGAGTCAGTATGTCACAAGCGTAATGTTATCAAGGGTAGAATTGGAGTAGGAAGTGCATAAACGCGTCCGCCTTGTCGCCGCAATTATGAGTAGCTTGGTACTTTCCGCATGTGCCAACCTTTCTGTGGGCAATTTGTTTAGTCATTACAGCGCGCAAAATAGTGAATTGCATCAGGCGTTGACAGCTGGCCGTTATGAGCAAGCACAAGAGTTACTGTCAGATTCCATGGCTGGCGATATTCTAGATAACTTTGAAAAAGGTAGAATTTACCTACTCAATCAGCAGTACTCTGAAAGTCTCAGTGCATTTGAATTGAGCGATGATGCGGTGCGCCGTCAACAAGATCAGGCGACGGTATCCGTATCTGAAACGGCGATGAGTATCAGCGCTCTGGCGGTGAATGACAACTTAAAAACGTATCAGCCTGCCGATTATGAATTAGGTTTTTTGCATCTTTATCTGGGGTTAAATTACTTGAGTGATAACGACCTAGAAGGTGCGTTGGTGGAGATGCGCCGAGCCAATCAGGTTCAAGAGCAGGCGCGCAAAGATCGAGTGCGTGAGTTAGAGTCTGTTCAGCAGCAAGTGCAAGCACAGGGGGTTGCGCCTAGTTTGGGAAGCGTTCTGGCAAACTACCCAGACGCAGGCGAAACGCTGCAAGCGATACAAAATGGCTACTTGCTCTATTTGTCTGCACTACTATATGAAGCAGACAACGATCTAAATAGTGCATACGTTGATTACCGCCGGGCATTGGCAGTAATACCAGACAACCTTCAGGTCAGTGATGGCACGAAACGTGTAGCGAAACGTCTAGCCATGACAGAAGATCTTGCCAAGCTTGAGCAACGCTATGGTAACGCAAGTTATCTAGCATCGGATAAAGGTCGGGTGGTTGTGCTTGATGAACGTGGTGTTGTTGAGGCGATGAAAGGGTGGAACTTAACGCTGCCAATCTCTCGCGGGAGCAATTATGGACTTTATAGCGTAGCTCTGCCTTATTATGCGAATGGCTCTACGCCGCAGTTTAGTTCGGTATCGTTAAATGGTAATCGTATCGAAGGTAATTTGCTGACAGATGTTAACTTGATGGCAAAGCAAAACTTAACTGAACGTATGCCTTCTATCGTGATTCGCCAAGCTTTGCGAGTATGGGCGAAAGAAGAGCTGCGCAGAGAGGCAACAAAAAATAACCCAGATGATATAGGCAATGCGTTGTTTAACGTCTGGAATACACTGACGGAGCAGCCAGATACACGTAGTTGGTTGACCTTACCCGGAGAAATCTACAGTGCAAGTGCCATCGTAGAACCGGGGGAACAATCAATACAAGTTGAAGGTCAAAATCACAAGTTTATGGTTGAACCAGGGCGCACGACCCTTGTTTGGTTGTCACGTCAAGGAAACAACGCAACCATATGGCATAAACAATTAGGGAACATACGATGAAAAAATGGCTTATATCCTTGGCCGCAGCGGTTTTGCTGGCAGGATGCGCGAGTAGTAATACGGCCGGTTTGCGTATCGACGGAGCCTCGCAAACCGTGATCTTTGGCGATAACGTCTTAGCGGGTCAAATCAGTATTGAAGATATCTCCACGGTAGATGTCGACGGCCGTGCCCGAGGTGTTGTGCGACTCCTTAACCAAAGTAAGGGCGACCAATATATCCAGTATCGTTTTTATTGGTATGACGACCAAGGTTTAGAGGTCAACAACAAACTTAGCCCTTGGCGTCAATCAATTCTGCGTGGCGGCGAAGAGGTCTCGATTTCTGAAATCTCAATTAATCCGAATGGTCGCCAGTTTCGCGTTCAGATTCGTCAACTTGATAACTAATTGAAAGCAGTATTTAAGGAACCAACAATGAAAAAAAGTGTAATCGCATTACTTGGCTTAGCTGTGATATTGGGGGGTTGTTCTAATCAAGTGAGCTATGGTGACGCTCAAGCGGTTGAAACAACGACCATTGATTTTGGTTCAACAGATTTACAGAAAATTGCCGCAGAGATGGTCGATAGCATGATGATGTCGGGCTCGGTTGCAGCAATCACCAGAGACTCTCGTCCAATCGTATTTGTTGAACGAATCAAAAACAAAACCAGCGAACACATAGATACCGAATCGATCACTGATACGATTAGCACCAAAATGCTCAACTCGGGTAAATTCCGTTTTGTAGATATGGGCCGTGTCGAATCGGTACGCGAACAGCTTAATTTCCAAAACAACGATGAGTTAGTCAACCAAAGTACAGCGATTCAGTTTGGTAAAATGGTGGGAGCGCAATACATGTTGTATGGCAATCTAGCCAGCATTAACAAGAACGCTGGTAGCGATAAAGATGTCTACTACAAAATGACCATGCGTTTAATGGATCTTGAAACAGGCTTGATTGAATGGGCCGACGAAACCGAGATTCGTAAGCAAGAATCAAAAAGTTTCCTCGGGTTATAAATTTAGTTTTTAGCGTAGGAAAGGAGGGACTATGGCGCGAATGTCGTGGAGTGAAGCTTGCCAACTCGACAGCTCATTATTGTCTCTGGAAACCTTCTTTCCTTTTCCTCCTGACTATGCACAAACGCTGACGGGAGGCTTAACCAATCGTTGTTGGAAAGTGGTCGCAGCAGATGGCAAAGCGTACGTTTGGAGACCTTCAACCCATATTACTCAAGCTTTCTCTATCTCTCGTTTTCAAGAGTACCAGATACTGAGCGCGATAGAATCAACAGGCATCGCGCCTCATGCAATTCATATCAATGACCAAGGACTTTTGGTTACCTGGATTGAAGGTGAGTCTCTCGGTGGGGGGATAGCGTTTGATTCGTTGCTGAAAACCATGATAGCGATTCATAACATCAGCACGAAAAGAGTGCCCGTTGCTCCGTTTAACTTTACCGCACGCGTTGACCATTATTGGATGCTGCTTGATGACAGGTATAAAGTCGAACCCTATATATCGATTTACAACCAATGGCGTCGAGCGCCGAGCCTTGCGGATGTAGGACATACCTTGTGTCATTTTGATTTGGCTGGTTACAACATGGTACGAACTGAAACGGGAAACAAAGTTATCGATTGGGAGTATGCCGCCATTGCGGATCCGAGATTAGATCTGACGCTTTCGATTGATGTCATGGGTGAAAGGCCACTGGAAGCCATCTACCGTTATTGCCAACTACGGGGAATTGAGGGGGTTGATGATTGGGTCGAAGGCGTGCTGGCGTGGCAACCTAGAGCAAATATGATGGCGATGCTGTGGTATTTGCTCGCCAACCAGCTGTGGGGGGATGAGCAATATTTAATTCAAGCTCGTAAACTTCAGGAAATAATTTGTAGCTAAGATCACTGTTTAGTGGTTTTGCTCAGTTAAAGTCATAGCACGAGCTTTAAAACCTTATTTTTCATGGTAGATTAAAATCATAAGGTTCGAGGGAATTTCAATGATTATATATTTACACGGTTTTGATTCGACCAGCCCAGGCAACCATGAAAAGGTGCTTCAGCTTCAGTTTATCGACGATGATGTGCGTTTCATCAACTACAGTACTCTCCATCCAAAGCACGATATGCAACACTTGCTCAAAGAAGTGCACAAAGTGATTGAGCAGTCCGACGATAAAAATCCCATTATCTGCGGTGTTGGTTTAGGTGGCTACTGGTCAGAGCGTATCGGCTTCTTATGCGGTATCAAGCAAGTGATTTTTAATCCCAACTTGCATCCAGAACTGACGATGCAAGGTCGTATTGATCGCCCAGAAGAGTATGAAGATATTGCGACTAAGTGTGTGTCTGAGTTTAGAACGAAGAACAAGGATCGTTGTCTGGTGATACTCTCTAAACAAGATGAGATTCACGACAATGGTAAAACGGCCGCTGAACTAGAGAACTACTACAATATCATTTGGGATGAGAATCAAACCCATAAGTTCAAAAAAATCTCTCAACACCTGCAAACGATGAAAGCGTTTAAACAAACAGACTAGATGTAAATACACATCAACCACAGCAAAGCGATAGGGGGAACTCTGTCGCTTTTTTATTGTTCAATCGACTCTATTCCTTACAATTTATTAGTGGGATAAATTGAATATTGGGTTGCGTGTCATGTTTTGCTCTATATAATGAACTGGTTACAAATTTTTTGATAAATATCAAAAAAAATTGAGAGCAAGTCAAAACTTGCCCATGATTGTGCTTTGGCGATTAAAAAGCATTGAGTGATTCGGCTCTTTTTATACAACGTGTCATATAACAAGCCCTCTACTTCTAGGGCAATAGCGAACAACAACTCGCGGCTAGACTAAAAATGCAGAATTTCATCGAGTCGAACATCGGCTTGATCCAGTTTTATTTTATTTTTTGAGGAAGTTGCTGTGACACGAATTATCGTAGTAGGCGGCGGTGCAGGCGGGTTAGAGCTTGTCACCAAATTAGGTCGCACACTTGGCCGCAAAGGTCGCGCGAAAGTAACCTTGGTTGACCGCAAGGCAAGCCATCTATGGAAACCACTTTTACATGAAGTGGCGACGGGTTCCTTAGACGAAGGGGTGGACGCATTAAGCTACCGTGCTCACGCAAAAAACCATCACTTTGATTTTCAGATGGGTAGTCTAGAAGACATCGATCGTGTGCGTAAGGTAGTGAAACTGCATGAGCTTAAAGACGAGAACGGTGAGCTTTTGATGCCAAGCCGTGAGATAGAATATGATATTTTAGTCATGGCGATCGGTTCCACTTCCAACGACTTCAACACACCAGGGGTACGTGAGAACTGTATCTTCCTAGACAGTCCTGAGCAGGCACATCGTTTCCGTACGGAAATGAATAACGAGTTCCTGAAACTTCATGCCAAGAACGGCAATGGCACGGTCGATATCGCGATTGTTGGCGCGGGCGCGACAGGTGTTGAACTTTCAGCAGAGCTACACAATGCAGTGAAAGAGCTACGTACCTACGGTTTTGGCGACTTAGATTCAAGTAAACTGAATGTCAACTTAGTGGAAGCGGGTGAGCGTATTCTTCCTGCTCTACCACCTCGTATTTCAGGCGCTGCGCATCAAGAGTTGACGAAGCTTGGTGTAAACGTACGTACTGCCACTATGGTCACCCAAGCTGAAAAAGGTGGGTTGGTGACCAAAGACGGCGACAAAATCCCCGCACAGATCATGGTCTGGGCGGCAGGCATTAAAGCGCCTGATTTTATCAAAGATCTTGCAGGTCTAGAAACTAACCGCATTAATCAGTTGGTGGTCAAAGAGACACTGCAAACCACACGAGATGACGATATCTTTGTTATCGGTGATTTGGCGCAATGTACTCAAGCCGATGGCACATTTGTTCCACCACGTGCTCAAGCTGCGCATCAAATGTCTAGCCGCGCATTTTCTAACATTGTGGCTAAACTAAATGGTCGTGAAATGAAACCTTATGTATACAAAGACAAAGGTTCACTGGTTTCGCTAAGTCGCTTCTCAACGGTGGGCAGCTTGATGGGTAACCTGACTAAAGGCTCTATGATGATAGAAGGGCGAATTGCACGTGTGGTGTATATTTCTCTATATCGACTGCATCAAATGGCGCTGCATGGCGTATTTAAGACCGGTTTGATAATCCTGATGGGACGTATTAATCGTGTATTACGACCAAACCTAAAATTACATTAATTCGATTGAATTGGTGGCAAAAAAGAGCGCAGATGCGTAATGCCGATCAGTTAAG
>NZ_JXXV01000016.1 GCF_000967545.1 Vibrio galatheae
GAGCCAGAGCCAGAGCCAGAAGATGAAGACGATTGGTTAACGTCGGCAATAGATGAAGTTGAAAATCCTCGGTTCGAACAAGCGGCTGAGCAGACAAGCGACGACGTAGAGTCTATCGCTCAACAAATACCATCAACTGAGATTGATAGCTCAGAGGCTGACAGTGAAGACGAATCTGAAGATGATTGGTTAACCTCTGCGGTCGACGAGGTTGAGAAGCCATCACTGGGCCAAGAGCCTGCGCAAGTAGTGGAAAGTTCTGACTCATTAGATGAAGCTCCATCGACCGCCGGCGCCGAACAACAAGAAATTGTTGAAGAAGATTTACTTGCTCAGCAAGAGCAAAACGACACACTGAGAGAAGAAGTTCCAGAAGTTCCAGAAGTTCCAGAAGTTCCAGAAGTTCCAGAAGTTCCAGAAGTTCCAACGGACTCAGTAGCAACGCAGGTTCAGCCAGAAGCAATTCCAAATGAATTTGGTGTTCCGCAAGATGATGACTGGTTGGTCGACGAGCCTCAAACGGAAGTCGCGAATGAACTTCAGACTGAAGAGTCAGCATCAACACCTGAAGTTGAAGATGAGACGTTTGAACTTGATGAGTTAGATCTACCCGAGTTCGGTGAAGAAGATGCATTAGCCGAAGTTGTGGCTGAGCCACAACCTGAAGCGCCAATGCCAGAGTCTGAAGTGGAAGAAGAGGCGTTTGAGCTTGATGAACTAGATCTGCCAGAGTTTGGTGAAGAGGAAGCACTAGCTGAAGCTGCGCATGAGCCACAGGCTGAAGCGTCCACACCAACGGCTGAGCCAGAAGATGAGGCATTCGAGCTTGATGAGTTAGATCTGCCTGAGTTTGGTGAAGAAGAAGCGTTAGCGGAAGTCGCTGATGAGCCTCAAGCTGAAGAGTTAAAGCCAGCGGCAGAGCTGGAAGATGAGAGGCTCGAGCTTGATGAGTTAGATCTGCCCGAGTTCGGCGAAGAGGAAGCGCTAGCGGAAGTTGCGCATGAGCCACAGGAAGAAGAGTCAACACCAACGCCAGAAGTTGAAGAAGAGACGTTTGAATTTGATGAGTTAGATCTGCCAGAGTTCGGCGAAGAGGAAGCACTAGCCGAAGTGGCGGATGATCCACAGGTAGAAGCGTCAGCACCTACACCAAAAGTTGAAGAAGAGACGTTTGAACTTGATGAGTTAGATCTACCCGAGTTCGGCGAAGAGGAAGCGCTAGCGGAAGTTGCGCATGAGCCTCAGCCTGAAGCGACAGCACTAACGCCAGAAGTTGAAGAAGAGACGTTCGAGCTTGATGAGTTAGATCTGCCAGAGTTTGGCGAAGAGGAAGCGCTAGCGGAAGTTGCGCATGAGCCTCAGCCTGAAGCGGCAGCATTAACGCCAGAAGTTGAAGAAGAGACGTTTGAACTTGATGAGTTAGATCTGCCCGAGTTCGGCGAAGAGGAAGCAATAGCCGAATCTGCGGATGAGCCACAAGCTGAAGCGTCAACGCCAATAGCTGAGGTGGAAGATGATACGTTTGAACTTGATGAGTTAGATCTCCCTGAGTTTAGTGAAGAGGAAGCATTAGCGGAAGCCAGCGATGAACCTGCATACATTGAGACGAGCACTTTGGCTGCTGAAGAGTCATACGATTCAATCGAGATCGACGAGTCTGATCTTCCTCACTACAACGAAGAAGATGCGTTGGACGATTTGGAACCAACCAGTGATGAGTTGGGTAGCGATGACTTTGCGCTAGATCCTGTCGAACTGCCTGAGTTGAGTGAAATCCCTTCTGAAATCTCAAATAGTCGAGCAGAGGAAATCGATCTTGCACATCAAGACTATGATGAAAAAGCCTTTGATGAGCTACTTTCTGAGGAGCAGCCAGAAAGTGCAAATTTCTCGTTTGATACTCCGATAGATACCACGACTTCAGACAGTGCCGGAATGGATATTGAAACCATGCTGGAAATGGGCGAAGACTGGAATGGCTTCAGTTTGTCTCCCGAGCAGCAAGCGGGCATCTCGGATGACATTCCCGATGATCAAGCGGATATCTGGTCACAAGATAACTTGCCAGAGCAAGCTCAGGTGTTGGATGAAAACTGGGAAGACCAACCTGATCTCGATGACTTTGACCCGAGGGAAAACAGCTTCCGTACCATAGATGAGTTGATGGCTGAAGTTGAGTCTGAAGAAGAACAGGCAATTGATGATGAACTGAAGCTCGATGTTGGCTTAAACGATTTCCCAGATGTGATCGGTGATATTGGCGGTGCGACTGATGTCGACACTAACGCTGAAGCCGCAGGAAAACTCGATTTAGCGAAAATCTATGTAGAGATGAATGACTCCCAAGGAGCAATTAAGTTGCTGGAGGAAGCTATCGTCGATGGCAGTGATGAAATTCGTCGCGAAGCAAAAAACCTTATCGATAGTATCAATAAAGAATAAGTAGTCACTGAGTACAAGGGGGCTGTTTAGCCCCCTTGTTTTTTGGTATATACTTCCGCCCCCACTATAAGCTCAAACAATCCAACGAGAACATCCTGATGAGAATTGCTTTAGGCATAGAATACAATGGCACCCAATACTTTGGCTGGCAGCGTCAGCGAGAAGTAAAAAGCGTCCAAGAAAAGCTAGAACACGCTTTGAGTATCGTTGCGAATCATCCTATTGAAGTCCAGTGTGCAGGACGCACTGATGCGGGAGTTCATGGCACAGGGCAGGTTGTTCATTTTGATACGACAGCAACACGAAAGATGGTTGCGTGGACTATGGGGGCGAATGCCAATCTACCCGACGATATTGCAGTACGTTGGGCGAAAGAAGTCCCTGAAGAGTTTCATGCACGCTTTTCGGCAACGGCGCGTCGTTACCGCTATATCATCTTTAACAGTGCATTGAGGCCGGGAATCTTATCTTCTGGTGTTAGCCATTACCATGGTGAACTCGACGAGAAAAAAATGCACCAAGCTGCTCAATATCTTCTTGGCGAAAATGACTTCACTTCGTTTCGAGCGACCCACTGCCAGTCACGCAGCCCTTGGCGCAATATGATGCACATTCACGTTACACGCCATAACCAGTATGTGGTGATTGATATTAAAGCAAACGCGTTTGTCCATCATATGGTGCGTAACATTACTGGCAGCCTGATTTGTGTTGGGCGCGGCGAACAGAAGCCAGAGTGGATTAAACAGCTACTTGAGATTAAAGATCGCAAGCAAGCTGGGGCTACGGCGAAAGCGGAAGGTTTATATTTAGTCGATGTTGACTACCCGCAAGAATTCGAATTACCAAGAGTACCGATCGGACCACTATTTTTGCCAGACAATTTGAACTAAACCATGTTAAATTGTCGAACTAATCAGGTCTTTAGTGTGTGAGAAACGGATTCAAGAAATAGGTACAACCAGTTTTTTGTCTACACTTGGCATTTAATATGCTTTAATCCTCACGCGTAAATTCAGAATTTGTATCCCTCGCTATTGGGCGTGGGAGTAGAGAGAAAAGGTCTTCCATGAGTTGGCTTGAAAAGATTTTAGAAAAAAGCAATATCGTTAGTTCACGTAAAGCGTCTATCCCTGAAGGGGTTTGGACAAAATGTACTTCGTGTGAACAGGTGCTTTACCACGCTGAGCTTGAGCGTAACCTAGAAGTATGTCCTAAGTGCGATCATCATATGCGTATGAGAGCACGCCGTCGTCTGGAAACATTTTTAGACGAAGACAACCGTGTTGAGATTGCGGACGAGCTTGAGCCGCAAGATAAACTGAAGTTTAGAGACTCTAAGAAATACAAAGATCGTATTTCAGCAGCACAGAAAAGCAGTGGTGAGAAAGACGCGTTGGTGGTAATGAAAGGTGAACTGCTTGGTCAGCCTATTGTTGCTTGTGCGTTTGATTTCTCATTTATGGGCGGCTCTATGGGTTCTGTTGTTGGTGCACGTTTTGTTCGCGCAGCAGAAGCCGCTATGGAAGCGAATTGTGGCCTAGTCTGTTTCTCAGCAAGTGGTGGGGCACGTATGCAAGAGGCGTTAATGTCTCTAATGCAAATGGCGAAAACCAGTGCGGCGCTTGAGCGTATGTCTGCTAAAGGTCTACCATTTATTTCAGTCATGACAGACCCTACAATGGGTGGTGTTTCTGCGAGTTTAGCAATGCTTGGTGATATCAATATTGGTGAGCCAAAAGCCTTGATCGGTTTCGCAGGTCGTCGTGTTATTGAACAAACAGTGCGTGAAGACTTACCTGAAGGCTTCCAGCGTAGTGAGTTCTTGCTTGACCACGGTGCGATTGACATGATTGTTGATCGTCGCGAGATGCGTCAGCGAATTGGTAGCCTAATGGCGAAGATGAACAATAAACCATCACCTTTGGTGGTTTCTGTTAACGATTCGCCAAATGAAGCTGCTTATTCTGTACCAGAAGCAGACGAAAAAGGGTAAAGTAACTCACTAACAAGCAACCACAATCAATTGGTTATAGTTAGATGAGTCAAAGCCAAATTCCTCAAGCCACATCTTCACTTTCGATGTGGCTTGATTATTTAACCAACATCCATACCTCTGCCATCGATCTAGGACTAGATCGCGTTCAAGCTGTTGCCCAAACAGCTAACCTCACCAAACCTGCCCAAACGGTTATCACTGTTGCTGGAACTAACGGCAAAGGTTCAACTTGTGCACTGATGGAAGCTATTTTGCTTGATGCTGGCTATTCGGTCGGTGTTTATAGCTCACCACATCTAATCCGCTACAATGAACGTGTTCGTATTAATGGTGAAGAGTTGAGCGACGCAAAGCATGCTGCAGCTTTTGACTATATAGAGCAGCAGCGTGGGGATATCAGTCTAAGCTTGTTTGAATACGGCACACTCGCTGCGTTACGTCTTTTTCAGACGGAAAATGTAGATATCGTGTTGCTTGAAGTGGGTCTAGGCGGGCGTCTTGATGCAACTAATGTCGTTGATCATGATGTGTCCGTAATTACCAGTCTCGCGATCGATCATGTTGATTGGCTGGGTGACGACATTAATGTTATTGGCTTTGAAAAAGCAGGCATTTTCCGCAGCGGTAAACCAGCAATATGTGGCCAGCCAAAGGCTCCAGCGACGGTTGCCGCCCACGCAGACGATATCGCCGCTGAGTTGTATCAAGTTGAAATCCAGTACCATTATCAGCAGGTGACTGAGTCAACCTGGCAATGGACTCATGGTAGCTACACACTAGACGATCTCCCTATCCCAGGATTGCCACTACAAAATGCCGCAACGGCGCTGATGGCACTAGCGACGGCTAGTTTGGACCTGAGCGACGTCAACATAGTCAATGGGTTGAGAAACGCGCAACTCGCGGGAAGAATGCAAGTCTTATGTAGTGAGCCGACGGTTTTACTTGATGTAGCACATAACCCTCATTCAGCACAGTATCTGGTTGAGCGAGTTAAGGAACAGTATCACGGCAAAAATATTCATACCGTTGTCGCTATGCTGCATGATAAAGATATCGAATCTACGCTTGAGGCTTTGTCACCTATCTCGGCAACTTGGTATCCGGCTTCACTATCTGGTCCGCGCGCAGCGCATGCTGAAGAACTGTGTCGATTTCTTCCTACGGGGAATACTCAATATGCAAACCCAGTAAGAGCTTTTGAAGCGGCGATGACATGCGCACATCCTGACGATGTCATTCTCGTCGTGGGTTCATTCCATACCGTGGGTGAGGTCTTAGAGCATTGGCAAGGCAAAGGTGAATAAATGGCAAGTAAATTTCAAAACCGTCTCGTTGGTACCATAATTCTCGTCGCAATCGGGATTATTGTGTTGCCCGATGTACTGGACGGTAAGAAAACACATTACAAAGAAGAGATAGCAAGTATACCGCTTAAACCAGAACTAGACAGTGATCTGGAAAGTTTTGAAGTGTTAGATCCCATCGATGATAGCCAGAGTTTGCCCCAATCTCCAGTGGAAGTGGTGACGGTGGAAGATGAAGTGGTCAGTGACCAAGATTCTCTGCCTGCTGTTATCAAGGAAGTTCCTGAGCGCAATGAATATCAAGACAGTGCATGGATTATCCAGTTGGCGGCGTTGAAAAATGCAGACAATGCCAAAGTGTTGGTCAACGATTTGCAAAAACGTGGTTACCAAGCACACACAAAATTAGAAAACGGTTTTACGCGGGTAATTATTGGCCCTGACGTTTCTCAAAGTAAACTCGAACGTCAAATCATTGAACTAGAAAAAATTACTGGCTCAAAAGGTCAATTGCTCAAATTTAAACCACTAAATCCATAAGAAAACGTTTGCGTCAGCGTTTTTTCTGTTAAAATGCGCGCCAACTTAAGATGTAAGAACAGAATGAATCCGTTAGATATTGTCATTTTAGGTGTGATCGGCCTGTCGGCTTTGATCAGTTTAGTTCGTGGTTTCGCTAAAGAAGCGTTGTCATTGGTGATTTGGTTTGGGGCATTTTTTATCGCGAGTCAGTACTACGCGAAATTAGCTGCCTACTTTACCAATATCGAAGATGATATGTTTCGCAACGGAGCGGCGATTGCGGCCTTGTTTATTGCAACCCTAGTTGTTGGTGCGCTCGTTAACTACGTGATCGCCCAACTGGTGCAAAAAACAGGCTTATCGGGGACAGATAGGGTGTTGGGCGTCGTCTTTGGCGGTTTGCGTGGTGTTCTGATTGTGTCTGCCGGACTATTTTTTATGGATGCGTTTACATCGTTTCCAGATTCACAGTGGTGGAAAGGTTCGCAATTGGTGCCGGAGTTTAGCCGAGTCATTGCTCCTTTCTTCGAACACTTACAAGCAACATCTAGTTTCTTATCTGGCGCGTTCTAGCGCGCCAGTCATTGTCAAAATCGAGGGTTAGGACATGTGTGGTATTGTTGGAATCGTGGGCACAACGCCTGTAAACCAGTCTATCTATGATGCATTGACGGTATTGCAGCACCGTGGTCAAGATGCCGCGGGTATTTGTACCATAGAAAGCAATCGTTTTCGTCTGAGAAAAGCGAACGGTTTAGTTAAGGATGTGTTTGAAGCGAAACACATGCAAAGGCTACAAGGTGAGGTCGGTATTGGTCACGTTCGCTACCCAACGGCGGGTAGTTCAAGTGCCTCAGAAGCGCAACCTTTCTATGTGAACTCTCCATTTGGTATCACGCTAGCGCACAACGGCAACCTGACCAACGCGGCTCAGGTGCGTGAGAAACTGTTTGAGAAAGACCGCCGTCACGTCAACACTACGTCAGACTCAGAAGTGTTACTCAACGTACTTGCGCACGAAATTGACACTGTTAAAGGCAACGTGACAGCCGATGACGTATTCCGAGCAGTGACTAATGTCCATCGTACCATCCGTGGTGCATACGCTGTTACGGCGATGATCATCGGTCACGGTATGATTGCATTTCGCGACCCTAATGGCATTCGCCCTCTATGCCTTGGTAAACGCGAAGTCGCAGGTTCTGTGGAGTACATGGTGGCGTCTGAATCTGTTGCATTGGATGCTGTCGGTTTTGACTTCCTGCGCGATGTGGCGCCGGGTGAAGCTGTGTATGCTACTTTTGATGGACAGCTGCATACTAAGCAATGTGCTGATAATCCAACTTTAAACCCATGTATCTTCGAGTTTGTTTACTTTGCTCGCCCTGACACTTTTATCGACAAAATTTCGGTTTACAGTGCACGCGTTGAAATGGGTAAAAAACTCGGTGATCGTATTCGCGATGAGTATGACCATTTAGATATTGATGTGGTTATTCCGATTCCTGAAACTTCATGTGATATTGCGCTGCAGATTGCACAGGCGATTGATAAGCCGTACCGTCAAGGTTTTGTGAAAAACCGTTACGTTGGCCGAACGTTTATCATGCCAGGCCAGCAACAACGTAAGAAGTCGGTACGTCGTAAGTTGAATGCGATTCGCTCTGAGTTTAAAGATAAAAACGTGTTACTGGTTGATGATTCAATTGTGCGCGGTACTACGTCAGAACAGATTATTGAGATGGCGCGTGATTCCGGAGCGAAGAAAGTCTTTATGGTGTCGGCTGCGCCAGAAATTCGTTTCCCGAATGTTTACGGTATTGATATGCCAAGTGCGAGTGAGCTAATTGCTCATGGTCGAGACAATCAAGCGATCTGTCAGCAAATTGGTGCTGACGAACTTATCTTCCAAACGATTGAAGATCTCGTCGAAGCCGTTGGTAGCGGAAACCGCGATATTGAGAAATTTGAAACCTCAGTGTTTAGCGGTGAGTACGTCACAGGTGATATTGACCAAAGCTATTTAGATTTCCTAGAGTCACTGCGCAGCGATGATGCTAAAACTCAACGCGAGATACAACAAGATCTTGCCAATCTTGAGCTTCACAATGAAGGGGCGTAAGCGCTGATACTTTGTGAGTTAGACAAAAGCCGATGTGAATACATCGGCTTTTTTAGTTTAGGGCAGCGAGCACCTTCTCATAACTCTCTAACAAAGCTAAGGGCTAAGGCAAACTCCTACCTGCCTACGTTGTGCTAGTTTTTCACCCTATACATCTGACTCAGCATAAACATAGCGGTGGCGCTAATCACTACCGAAGGGCCAGCAGGAGTATCATAGTGCCATGACATGCTAAGCCCTAGCAGGACTGCGATCGCACCAATCAGTGATGCCATTACCGCCATATGTTCGGGGGTGTTGGCAAAGCGGCGAGCTGTGGCGGCGGGAATAATTAGCAAAGAGGTCATAATAAGTGCGCCGACAAATTTCATCCCGATGGCGATAACTAGGCCCACCATTAGCATCAGTACGAGGCGCATTAAGTCGACGTTATGGCCTTCTACCGCAGCGAGATCTTCGTTAACAGTCGTCGACAGCAATGAGTGCCAAAAAAGCGCCAATACAGTGCTCACGATAGCAACACCAGCGTAGATGTATATTAAGTCTTCAGGAGTGACAGCGAGCAGATCGCCAAATAGATAGCTCATTAGATCAATACGAACGTTATCGAGAAAACTGACGGACACTAAGCCTAAAGAAAGTGAACTGTGGGCGAGAATACCGAGTAATGTGTCTGTGGCGACCAATTGCTGCTTTTGCAATGTCACCAAGACTACCGCCAGTATTAAGCAGCACACCGTGAGCGCTAAATAAAGATTTACATCGAGTAAAAAGCCAAGGGCGAGGCCCATGAGCGAAGCATGTGCCAAGGTGTCGCCAAAATAGGCCATTTTTCGCCAGACAACAAATGAACCGAGTGGCCCTGCTATCACGGCTATACCAAGGCCAGCTAAAATCGAAGGAAGTAGAAACTCAATCATGGTGGTGGCCGTGTGAATGATTTGAACAAATATCTGCATCACCTTCAACAGGATCACCTGCTAGGTCGTGATGATGACTATGATCATGGTGATAGAAAGCGAATGGCTGCTGATGAGTGTGACCAAATAGAGCAATGTAGCTAGGGTGCTGGGCAATATCCGCGGGTGCACCAGAGCAACAGACATGATGATTGATGCAGACCACGTCGTCGGTTTTCGCCATTACTAGGTGTAAATCATGTGAAACCATGAATACCGCACAATTAAAACGGTGGCGTATTGTGTCAATCAGCTCGTATAGGTCGATCTGTCCCTGAACGTCGACACCTTGAGCCGGTTCGTCTAGCACCAATAGGTCTGGACGTTGCAGCAAGGCACGAGCGAGAAGAACACGCTGATTCTCCCCTCCAGATAGAGAGTGCATATTACTGCGCACCAGATGTTCAGCTCCCACCAGCTTCAATGCATCATTACGTTCTTGTTTACTGTATTTTCCTGCTAAGCGTAGAAAGCGATCGACGTTGAGGGGAAGAGATTCATTGAGCTTCAGCTTTTGTGGAACATAACCAATCTTTACTCCTTTGGCCTTGTTCACTTTACCGCTAGAGCTTTTAAGCAATCCCAACAAGATCTTGACTAAGGTCGATTTTCCCGCCCCATTTGGGCCGATTAACGTTGTAATTTCACCTCGCTTGAGGCGCAGAGAGATTTTGTCGAGTACGGTACGTTCGCCAAATTGAACACTAATATTATCGAGTTCGACTAGAGTCGACATGAATGGAACTCATTTGCAATTTGTTAATGTTATAATGTAACATTTACTTATCCTTTAAACCAGTCAGTAATCACTATTCTATGAAACGTTTTTTAACCGCTTGCGTCATGGTTCTCGCAAGTACTTCTATTGCTCATGCATCAGCAGTGTTAACAAGTATTAAGCCAATTCAGTTGATCACCTTAGAGCTGACCAAAAATATTTCGAAGCCTGAGGTATTGCTAGCAGCAAATACGTCGCCTCATGACTATGCGCTGCGTCCTTCAGATGTCAAACGTCTGCACGATGCTAAATTGATTATCTGGTACGGAAAGGATCTCGAACCATTTTTAACTAAAGTGCTAATGAAACGTGACAATGTTCTAACTATCAGCGAGATAGAAGGGCTGGCGTTACGTGAGTTTACAGGGCATCACCATGACCATGATGGACACGATCATGGTAGCCATGATCCACATTTTTGGCTAGGTTATAAACCGACGTTGCAGGTGGCTGAAGCGATCGCGGAAAAGCTGATTCAACTGGATGCCGACAACCGTTCTCAGTACCTTGCTAACTTGCAAGAGTTTACACAAACGCTAGCGCAGCAGAACAATGACATCGCGCTACAACTTAAACCTGTTTCTGGCGTTGGCTATTACGTTTTCCATGATGCTTATGGTTATTTTGAGCAGGATTTCCAGCTCAACCACCTTGGCTATTTCACTGTCAGTCCAGAGCGTAAGCCAGGTGCAAAAACCTTGATTAACATACGTAAAACGTTGGCGGAAGAACAAGCTAAATGTGTGTTCTCTGAGCCTCAGTTTACGCCAGCAGTGGTACAATCGGTCACGCGTGGAAGCAATGCTAAAACAGGTGTCCTCGATCCTCTCGCTGTTGATATTGAAGTAACTGAGGGCAGTTACTTCCAATTCAAACAAAGTCTTGCTGACAGTTTCAGTGACTGTCTCGTCAAGTAAGCACCTCTCAGTCAAAGGCTGTGAAGCCTTTGACTTTACAAATATCTGTGAACTGAACGAAAAAGTCGTCAACTATTTCCTTCCCTGACTTGTTAATCCCTCTAATTACTAGATAATTATTATCACAAAATAACGATAGGGCGTATCAAAGCTCAAATATTAACCGTCATGGTTTTTTAGTCTGCTGTCAGGGAACGGATCAAATTGAACAAGCTGGTCACTTTGTTGTTAACGCTTTGGCTTCTGTCTTCCGGGGGAGCTTTGGCTGCTCATGTCTCTCCAAAGCTCTTTTATCCGTTACCCACGTTAGCGCAAGGTAAAGTTTTTGCGGCGAAGCAACTCTTTTTGGCGGACGACGGTGGCCTCTGGCTACAAGACGTTCGCAACAATGTATTGTTTTATGACGGTCAACATATTCTTCCTGAGCAAGGCTCCGCGCTCGACAGTGATTCTGCACAAATAGCGTTTATCGATAATGCTTTTTGGACGTTTTTTCACAACGAAATCTACCGTAACGTCCCTAATCAAGAGAAAGAGTTGGTATTTAGCTTAACGCCGGGTACTGAAATTTTGAAAATTGGCACATCGCAGCGCTACGTTTGGCTTGCGGATGAAAGAAACTTCTATACCTACCACCTTGATAGCGGCGAGTTCCAAACCTTCTCTTTGATGGAGCTTTACCACTACAACCAATCGTCTCAAATAACGATAAATGACGCTAAATTCATTCTATCAAAATGGGTCGTAGCAACCGATGCTGGGGTCTATTTATCAAATGACGACCACTTTGAACATGTGCCAAAGTCGGGGAAAAATTATGTAGAGAAACTCTACTTTTCTGAGACGCGGCGCGAGCTGATTGGTGGTTCTCTCAGCGGTGCCATTATCTTTAGTATTGATCAGCCGAACGATCCGATCCGTACGATTTCGGGTAGCCATGTTCTGAGTATTACCGAAACAGACCAAGAGTATTGGATCGGCACTGAAAAAGGTTTGTATGTTTATCGTTTTTTAACCGGCGAAACACAAAAATTTGAACATGGAATTGGCGTCGGTAGCCGTCTCGACGGAGAAAAAATCTATGCGTTGCTAAATGACCACGCCGGAGGGGTTTGGGTCGCCACCGATCGAGGAGTCCGGTATTTTTCGCTCTACTCTCATCAATTTACTCGCTACTCCAACGAATCCCTATACTTATCCCGTGGTGAAAAGCTGGTTGGTTTAACTCGGCGCAAAGGGGGGGATGGTTACTGGTTGTTGACCAGTAAAGGGGTGTATCAGTTAGAGCTACACCACACAGCCCAGCGCAAGCTTGTTTACCGAGGTGATGTGCATGATATTGAGGAACATAATGGTGTGCTGTGGTTGGCTACAGATGAGGGCATTGTGTGCATCGAAGCGGATTCAGGAGAGATCATCGCCGATAATCTACCTAATTTTCTTAAAACCACCAAAGTTCTCCTGATTGAGTTTAATCATCACAATAAAGTATGGGGGGCAAGTGAAACCGAACTTTGGAGTTTTGATTTGGCAACGCGTCAGTTAACTCAGTACGGTTCTGACTGGATGATTGACAAGTATCTTCCCGCCCAGCTTACCCATATGTATGTTACGTCTCAGGATTACGTGATGTTGGGCACTGAACATGGTAGTTATTTGGTTCGCGATGGACAGATCAGCTTTGCGGGGGAAAGTGTTACCTATGGCGAGGTCATCGATGTGCTGCAGCCCAATGACAAAGAGCTTTGGATAGCGAGCCGTTACGGCTTGTATAGTCTTGACCTTTATCAAAACACCGCAGAATCGCTCGATATGGTAAATGGACATGTAACGCCTAAGTGCCTGATTGAAAACCAAGATGGTATTTGGCTAACGTCATCGACCGGACTCTCTCGTTATACCTCAGATGGGAGAATCGTGCAGCATTATGGTGAGCCTTTCGGGGTCATCAACAATGAATTTCTACCTGATATGTGTAGCTTTGAAAGTAGCAGCGAACGAGTCATTTTGTTGGGTGCAGAAAGCACCTTAGTTAAGGTTGATACCGAGCAACTCGTGGCGAGTCAGTTGCCAAGCACCCAAGTCATTTTTAGCCAAATTAAACGGAACCAAAAGCAGTACTCTTTAGCCAATACAGTTAAACAAGTGCCCGAAATCGGTTATGGCGAATCAATTTCTTTCCAATTTGGTTACCTACCAAGCGCAAGCAATATCATTCTTGAATATCGGCTTAATCAAAGTAGCGAGTGGCAAAGTTTAGATGGCAGCACGTTATCGGTAGAGCATCTAATGCCCGGTCAATACCAACTGGAAGTAAGGCCGGTGAGAAGTGACCGAGTGAAAGGCGAGAGCAATCGTTATCAGTTTATCGTCAGTGAACCTTGGTTTCTAAGCAACTTTGCGCTGTTCACTTTTGCTTTGGCATTACTGTCTGTTATCGCAATAATTGCGTACTGGCGTTCTCGTTTGATGGCACAGACGAACAGAGAACTGAAAGCGCAAGTCGCGTTAAAAACGAGCCAACTGAGACATCAAAGCCGGGTTTTATTGGGGAATAACAATCAACTGCGTAAACAATTACACGTGAGATGGCTGTTCTACAGTCAGTCGATAGAAAAGCTAAAACAAAGGTTGAATGCCACAGTGGCTAAAGGACTCACACCGTCTCAGTTGACTGAATATATGCTGCAAGAATTAGACATGTTGGTCAATATTCGATCGGCTAATGGAAAATCATTGCCAATTTTTAATATCACTATGGTGCTGCGTTCAGTCATTACTGGCTGGAAAAATGAATTGAATAGAGTCGGTATTCAGATTGAGCTTAAGGCTGATGAAGATCTATTCGTTGCTGTCAAAGACTTTAATCTAGATGAACTGTTCAATGTGCTATTTGATGGCATGTTGCGTCGCTGCTATCGGAACCAAGTGGTTGCGATCCAGCTAATGCAGAGAGAGGGAATGGTTGTATTTTCCATGCTAGATCAAGGTAGCGCACTTGATATAGACACTACAAGTGTTAGCTCGAACGACAACCTGAGCAAACTGGTCACGCAAAGTGGTGGTGACATACACTTATTTAGCTCTAAAGAAAGAAACTTAATTGAAATTGCGTGGCAAGAGAGTTTACCAATAGATGGTAGCGCTGTCGTCGCAGAAGAGGACGAAAATCTGCTCAACCATGACGATGTGTGGTTGTCAAAAGTACGACAATTGGTTGAAGCGCATTACGCTGACCCAGAGTTTAGTACTTCATCTGCCGCTAAGCTGCTCTACGTTTCGGAACGCAGTTTACAGCGCCGATTAAAGTCTTCAATAGAGAAGACCTTTACTGAGTATCTAACTGAAGTACGTTTGGACAATGCGTGCCTACGCCTACTGGCTGGGGAAAGAGTATCGGATGTCGCTTTCGAATGCGGTTTCAATGACCCTTCTTATTTTAGTCAAAGATTTAAACATCGTTTTGGCATGTCGCCGACGCAGTTTGTTGAAGAACAAGCTGCCTGCTAACGCTCCTTTCCTATAGACCCGCTTAACATAGGCACTATCTAGTTTACGCCTAGTGGTTATTGGTTGTCCCAAAGCGCTATGTAACTCATTTTTGCTGTTATTGAGTGTAGCCGTAGGCGATCTTTCTACCATAAGAATAAATATTTAAACTGATCAATAAGATAAACATTTGTTTATCTAGATGGATATCAGATCTGACGAACTGAGAACTTGGTAGCGTGGATTTGGTCGATATAGACGCAATGTCTGCTGGTTGCTGAAATTAGGTAAGATTACGAGAGATAGAAAAAAATGTCGTGGTATAGCCGGGGGGACTATACCACGGGTGCCAACGACACCTTCGCTTGCTGCCGGAGTGGTGCGTTGTGCACCACCTCTGGAATTCAATGTGCCTCAAGGGGATAGCCCTCTCGACGTGGTTAACTATAACCATGTGACCTTTTTTTACTTATAAAATTAACGCCATACAATATAAGAAAAACGACATTGTTATAAGTGTTTGTTTTTAATGATTTTATTTTTTGTCCCCTCCATTTTATGCGCAGTTTATGTCTTAATAATGCAATTTTTTGATGGGTTTTAACGTTTTTGACGGATTGCTTTTTGACGTTTTTGGCAATCTATAAATGACCTAAAGATCTAACCAGTATACTGGTGCGTCATTCTGTATGAAGCGCGAGCATGATTGATATAGATGGCGATGATACTTTTCCGTTGATACATGCAAACATTGATTTCAGACAAGATATTAAGTGGCATTCGAAGATAGTATTGCAATCGTTAATAAAAATCCTTCTCATTTATATCTTTGGTTTGTTTATGAAACTCTCACAATTACATCAGGGGCAAAAAGCAACCATTCACGGGTTTTGCGAACTTTCGAAAGACGTGCGTAAGAAACTGATGGTTATGGGCTTACTGCCAAATACTCCCGTTACGTTAATTCGCAGAGCGCCTATGGGCGACCCACTTCAGGTTGAGGTTCGTGGTGTTTCTCTTGCCGTGCGTGCCAACATTGCTGACTCAATTGTTGTGGAGGCAAACTAATGGAATACAATATTCTGACGGTTGGTAACCCGAATAGTGGCAAGACAACACTCTTTAATGGATTGACTGGTGCTAAGCAACAAGTTGGTAACTGGGCTGGCGTAACGGTTGAGAAAAAGACCGGCAAATACTCACTATCAAGCGATGTGTTCTCTTTGACAGACTTACCGGGTATCTACGCACTAGACAGTGGTAATGATGGCAACAGTATTGATGAATCCATTGCTTCACGAGCAGTTCTTACTCACCCCGCCGATCTGATTATCAATGTCGTCGATGCAACTTGTCTGGAACGCAGTCTCTATATGACCCTTCAGCTACGCGAGCTTGCTCGTCCAATGGTGGTTGTGCTCAACAAAATGGATGCGCTCAAGCGTGAACGCCAGACTATCGATATCAAAGGGCTAGAGCGAACGTTAGGTTGCCCAGTTATAGCTATCTCGGCAAACAACAAGGCGCAAGTTCAGTTATTCAAACAGCGTTTGCATAGAGCCTTAGTTCAAGGTGTTGCATTGGATGAACTGCGCCTTGACTATGGCAATGAGTTTGAAGCGGCGATAGATCAAATCCAGCCATTGTTCGATGCTCAGTCACAAGTCGCGAGCCGGGCGTTGGCTATCCGTGCTCTAGAAAATGATGTCTTGGTCCTGAATTCGCTATCTCAGCAATCTAGAGACGCGGTGTTTTCTGAGCAGCGCAACATAGAACTTGATATTGATTTACTTGTTGCAGACGTTAAATACACATTTCTTCATCAACAGTGTCAGAAGTTACGCCGTACACAGGGCAAGTTGAGTCATTGCTTCACAGAAAAAGTAGATAGAGTCATTCTCAATAAATGGATCGGTGTACCATTTTTCTTTGTCGTCATGTATTTGATGTTTATGTTCTCAATTAACATCGGCAGCGCGTTTATTGATTTCTTCGATATTGGTGTCGGTGCATTACTGGTGGATGGTGGGCACTACCTGCTTGATGAACATCTGCCTGTATGGCTAGTGACATTGCTTGCAGACGGTATAGGTGGCGGTATTCAAACTGTCGCGACCTTTGTTCCTGTCATTGCGTGCCTGTATCTGTTTTTAGCTGTACTTGAAAGCTCGGGCTATATGTCTCGGGCCGCGTTTGTGTTAGACAAAGTCATGCAGAAAATAGGTTTACCGGGTAAAGCATTTGTTCCGCTGGTTTTAGGTTTTGGCTGTAACGTCCCTGCGATTATGGCAACGCGCACCTTGGACCAAGAGCGTGAACGCAAACTCGCTGCATCTATGGCTCCTTTTATGTCGTGTGGTGCCCGTTTACCTGTCTATGCGTTGTTTGCAGCGGCTTTCTTTCCTCAAAGTGGCCAGAATGTCGTTTTTGCTTTGTATCTGCTCGGTATTGCTGCTGCGGTCTTTACGGGTTTTATCCTTAAGAAAACACTCTATCCAGGATCGAGCGACAGCTTGGTGATGGAAATGCCAGACTACGAACTTCCGACCCTACGTAATGTCGTAATCAAAACATGGCAGAAATTAAAACGTTTCGTGTTGGGTGCAGGTAAAACCATTGTCGTTGTAGTCACTATTCTTAGTTTCTTAAACTCCGTCGGTACCGATGGCTCTTTTGGCAACCAAGATAGTGAAAACTCTGTTTTGTCTAAAGCAGCTCAGGTGGTGACACCCGTCTTCGCGCCAATCGGTATTAAACAAGACAATTGGCCCGCCACTGTCGGTATTATCACGGGTATTTTTGCTAAAGAGGCAGTAGTCGGGACGTTAAATAGTTTGTACGCACCAGCTGAACAAGCTGATAGTGAATACGACTTAATGGCGAGTTTAGAAGAGGCGGTCATGTCAATACCAGATAACCTTGCTGGCTTAAGCTATTCTGATCCACTTGGTCTTGAAGTCGGCGACTTAACGGACAGCAAAGCGGTCGCTGAAGAGCAAGATGTTGACGCCTCAATATTTGGTAACCTCAAAGGTTTCTTTGTCTCAGGTAATGCGGCATTCGCGTACCTATTGTTTATTCTGCTGTATACACCATGTGTTGCGGCGATGGGCGCCTATGTACGTGAGTTTGGGTCTAAATATGCTCGCTTGATTGCTCTGTGGACTATGGGGTTAGCGTACGCGAGCTCAGCACTGTATTACCAGATTACCCATTTTAGTGACCATCCACTCGCAAGTTCACTTTGGGTCAGCGGCATCTTGTTGGTGAGTATAGTGACTTTTAGTGTGCTTAAATTGGTGGGCAGTAAACAACAGCAAGGGTTAGAGGTACAGGTGGCATGATCCTATCAGAGTTAAAGTTGTGCATTGAGCAAAGTGGCACGATTTCGCGCCGTGAGTTGGCGAATAAGTTTACCATGAGTGAAGATGGCGTTGATGCGATGCTTAGGGTATGGATTAAGAAAGGTAAACTGTCACGTTTTGTCGATACCAATACTTTTCAGCACGTGACTCGGGTCAGATATAGCGTAGTCAAAAGTGACGCTTTAGCTGTGAATGTGACTATGTAACTGATGAAACTTTTAAAAGCCGCTCTTTTTAGAGCGGCTTTTTTGTATCCGTAAATACTATTCAGCAGAAAAAATCGAGCTTAAAGACAGCACATTGCGAATGCGGCCAAGGAGCTCAGTTTGCTGTTCTTCACTTCTGAAAATCCCTTGGGTGTTTCCCCATACGGGGCCTGGCCAAGCAATGTCATCTTTAAAGCGTGCAATATGGTGAATGTGCAGTTGTGGCACCATATTACCAAGTGCGCCTAGGTTTAGCTTATCAGGTTGAAACGTGGCTTCTAAAGCTTGGCTGACGGCTTGCGATTCGAGCAAAAACTGTTGCTGCTCTTTCATGGGTAAATGGTGGAGTTCTTTTAAATGGTTGCGTTTCGGTACAAGAATAACCCAAGGTACAGCATTGTCTTTGTGCAATAGCGCAATGCAGAGCGGGAAGTGGCCAATCACAGTGGTATCGTTCGCGAGTTGTGGGTGGAGTTCAAAGTCCATAATGGTTGTCCGATAATAGCGAATGGAATTTAGTATACGCCAAATAAAACAAAAGGTTGACGCTCTCACGTCAACCTTTCAGATTAATTTCAGATCTCAGTTGGCTTACATACGCTCGAGAGTATCAATACCAAGCAGAGACAAACCTTGTTTAATGGTTTTTGCAGTCAATGCTGCCAGTTTTAATCGGCTCTGTTTGATTGACTCGTCTTCACTGCTCAAAATTGGGCACGCCTCGTAGAAGCTAGAGAACTGCCCTGCAAGCTCAAATAGGTAGCTACACATGATGTGTGGTTGACCTTCACGAGCGACTGATTGAACAGCTTCTTCGAACTGAAGTAACTTAGCGATGAGTGCTTTTTCTTTCTCTTCCGTTACTTTGATCTCGCCAGACAGTTCGTCCATTGAGATACCCGCTTTAGCGAAAACAGAAGCAACGCGAGTATACGCATATTGCATGTAAGGCGCTGTGTTACCTTCAAAAGCCAGCATGTTGTCCCAGTCAAACACATAGTCTGTTGTGCGGTGTTTAGACAAATCAGCATACTTAACCGCTGCCATCGCGACAGTGGTCGCAATGTTTGCTTTCTCAGCAGAATCGAGATCAGGGTTCTTAGATTCGATAAGTTTGATCGCGCGTTCTTCAGCTTCGTCTAGAAGATCCGCCAGACGGACTGTGCCGCCAGCGCGAGTCTTAAATGGACGACCATCTTTACCTAGCATCATGCCAAATGCATGGTGTTCTAGAGATACTTCCTCAGGTACATAGCCAGCTTTACGTACAATCGTCCATGCTTGCATCAAGTGTTGATGCTGACGTGAATCGATGAAGTAAAGCACTCGATCTGCACCTAGAGTTTCGTAGCGATACTTAGCACAGGCGATATCCGTTGTGGTGTAGAGGAAACCACCGTCGCGCTTCTGGATAATTACACCCATAGCTTCGCCGTCTTTGTTCTTATATTCCTCTAGGAATACCACTTGAGCGCCGTCATCTTCTTGGGCTAGACCTTGCTCTTTCAGATCGGCCACAATACCCGGCAGCATGTCGTTGTACATGCTTTCGCCCATCACATCGTCACGGGTAAGAGAAACATTTAAGCGATCATAGTTACGCTGGTTTTGCACCATAGTGACGTCTACAAGCTTCTTCCACATTTCTGCGCAGTACTCATCACCACCTTGCAGTTTAACCACGTAGTTACGAGCTTTTACTGCGAACTCTTCGTCTTCGTCGTATAGCTTCTTCGACTCGCGGTAGAAGGCTTCTAAGTCAGAAAGCTCCATTGAAACTTCGCCTGACTCATTTTGAACACGCTCTAGGTTAGCAATCAGCATACCGAATTGAGTGCCCCAGTCACCAATATGGTTTGCGCGAATGACTTTGTGACCAAGAAACTCTAATGTGCGGACGACGGCATCACCAATGATTGTTGAACGCAAGTGACCTACGTGCATTTCTTTTGCAACGTTTGGTGCGGAGTAGTCTGCCACGATGGTTTTTTGTTCTTCAGCGCTAACGCCTAAACGTACGTCAACGAGTGCGGCCTCTGCTTGCTTGGCAAGGAACTCTTCACTTAGAAAAATGTTGATAAAACCAGGACCAGCGATTTCTGTTTTGCTCGCAATACCGTCTAGGTCTAGAACATCCAATACTTTTTGGGCAAATTCGCGTGGGTTAGTCCCTAATTTTTTTGCAACGCCCATAACGCCATTGGCTTGGTAGTCACCAAATTGAGGTTTTGCAGATTGACGAACGGCGGCAGGACTGCCTGCCGGTGCGCCAGCGGCTTCAAGAGCCAGAGAAACTTTATCGTTAATAAGTGCTTGGATATTCACACACGCTTCCTTCAATTCTTTGGAATTGGTTAGCTATGCATTGTTACCATTGGGGAGGTTCGTCGAGGAGAACCTTGAATATTATCCACCGAATGGGATGAATGCATATCTTGATCTTGTTCATAAATTTGGCGCACATAATAGCAACTTTATTGCTCCGCTTATAGGGAGTGAACTGGGAAATTTTCTACTTTTACTGATGTTCTTGCTAGTATTGGGGAAAAATCAACGTTTTGAGTAGTCGAAAATGTCCCAAAAGCTGATAAATGCTGAATTAACGCCGTCGCAAATGAAAAGTAAACTGGATGAATTTATGAATAAAATTCAATCTTTAAGCGAAGTTTTAGACATTAATTTGGCTTCATTTCAAGCCGATCATATCGCGTTGCGGATTAATGATGCCCAACTGGCTAAACAAGCTCATGATGAGTGGAAAAAAGAGGGCAAGGTTATCTCAGAGGCGAAAATTAACGGGCGACCTATTGTCGTTATCCAGTTTGAAAACCCGCTTGAAAGTTGTGGCTGGCAAATTGAATGCTTGGAACTGCCTTACCCTGCAGAGGGGAAACGGTATCCGGAACAGAATTGGGAGCATGTGGAGTTCGTGGTTCCTTCATCGGCTCAAACGGCCGAAGCGTACCTAATTGATATCAAAAAGCAATTTCCCGCTCTTAACGAATGTTGGCAAAGGTTTGAAGAGCTTGGCGTTAAAACCAAACTTTCAAGCCCAAAAGGGGAAGGGGAAAGGTTAAATAATCTGACCGTTGCATTCAAATGGCAGGGAGTGTGCATCAAGCTCCACCCCCATTCATTACTTGATATTGTTGCGTCTGAACAGCGTCACTAAAATCTGTTAACCCAAATCGGTGTCTTTTGGCCTCAATTGGAACTCTTCAATTGAGCCAATTTCCATACCTAGACTGAGTTTTTCTGCGCTGTGATGAGCATTGCCTTGGGTATGCATAATGAGCCTGTTGGCGGTACGCGGCTTAAGCTCGTTGACCACAAAGCGAATCATGTCGGTTTTGGTTAAGGTTTTGAGTTCTTCGAGAACAACTTCACGATGATTGAAGTTAGTATCTTTGTTGCCAATCGCAACCCAAAGGCGTTGAGCACGTCCACGCAAGGTGGTGTCTGGTGTAGCGATCTGGTTCCAAAGCCCTCTCTTACTGCTATGCCACTGATATTCATTTAGCTCAAGCAACACCATATAAAAAGCGTTGAGAAACTCATCGATTGAACTGATCAAGTCGATTGGCGCGGCGTTGGGTGATTGAACGTATAGCGCAATACCTGGGTGTTTATTGAGGGGTAAATTACCCGTCCCCACCATATAGCCAAGTTGCTGTTTAGTTCGGATCTCGTGGAAAAAGGTTGCCGACATTAAATGATTGGCTAATGAATATAAAGCGATACTCTTCGGACTGGTATCGTCACATTGATAGTAGAGCACCGTCGCCGAATCTTCCTGATCGCAGAAAACTTCCCGTTGAAACGAGCCGTTTTTCCCTAGCATAACTAGAGGGCGCAGGGACTCTTCGTACTTCTGGTTACGAACTCGTAATGCGTCTTTCAGTGTGTTGCCCAATGCAAGTGCGTCTGCTCGGGTCCAGTCACCATAGACAAACATTTCTACATGCAACTCAGCCAAAATTGAATCAACAAAGCTTGCGAGTTCGTCGACTTCTATCGATTCGAGTGCGTCGACTAAAACGGAGTAGGGTGGGTTATTGGGCTGTAATATCCCTGTAAGCGCATTGAAAAGTTGTGAAATCGGGCGATCCTGGGCGGAATTGCGCCAGTTTCTTAACAACTGCTGTTTGATGGTGTCAAAGCGCTGTTGGCTAAAATCTCGTTTGGCAAAACGGGCTAATATTTGCATCAGCAGTTCAGGCTGCTTCTGACTGAAACCAGAGATGGTCAAAGTCACGCCCCCCTGATGGGTATACATGTTGTAACCCATGCCCGCGATTTCAGCCTGATAGGTATCTGCCGCTAAACTATCCAAAAACATTTCTACACAAAGTCGGGTTTTGACTATGTTACGCGGATTCGCGACCGCGTGAGGGCTATCAATCGCGACGTAAATAACGCCTTTTGGCACACGAAATTCGTTATCTTGCAGATGCCAAAGTTTAAAACCGGGTAGCTCTTCCAGCACTTGAGGAACTGATTGCGTTATTTCCAGCTCTTTTGGGTCAAGATCATAGCAAATAAATGGATTTTGTTCCGGCAGCTTGAATTCGAGTGGACTTGGCTGTTGGTATAGCGCGATCTGCTCAGCAGTAAATGACGCAACAGAATAAGGAGTAAAATACCATTTAGCGCTTCTATCGTGTTGGTATCCATGAGCAATCAATGTCGTGCGTAGGTTGTCAGGAGTGAAATAGCCAAGCAGAGATTTGAGCAGCGATTCGTCGTAGTGGGTCATCATAAAATCGCCATAGATAACATCATCTGCTCGATAATGTTGCATATTCACTACCAAATGGCTGACAAGATCGAGTGGGCGTGTCGGCTCTTGAAAACGAAAAGCTGACTCTAACACTGCTTTTTTCTCAAGATAGCGCCACTCATCAAGCCCTTGAGTGGCGATCAGATCAATGTAGCTAAACACCGCCTGAGTGATTTCATCGACAAAGTCTAAGCCTAATGGTGTCAGAGCGCAGCTAACGGTAAATTCACGATAGTTGCTGCCACTTGTCCCGCCACCCGCTGACAAGGAAGTGATCCAGCCTCGCTCTTTTAGCCCAAGCATCAGGCTATTTTCGCCTTCATACCCGAGTAAATGAGCGAAATAAGATAGCGGTTTGGTTTGATAATATTGATCAACACTCGGCATTGGAAACGTGAGAATCAGTTTGCGAATCTCTTTGACGGGTTCGACGTGGACTAAGATCGAGGTTGAATTGCTATCTGTGTAAGGTTCAGCGACGCATTTTCCTGCCAGTTCATGATTGGGAATGGCTGAAAACTTGTCGTGGCACCAAGATTCTAATTGGTCGAGTGGCTGTGGGCCTGTTAAGGCTAAGGTCATCAAATCGGCAGAATATTGCTCGAAATGAAACGCCATGATTTCGTCTCGAATGGACTTGCCATCACGATCGCCCAAGGTTTCTAAGTTGCCAACGGAAAACTTACTAAAAGGGTGAGCAGGGTTAACCAGTTCCTTGTGGACTTGATATAGCCGCCTTGAATCATCGTTTAACTTTAGTTTGTACTCAGATTCAACGGCTTGGCGTTCTTTATCTAACGCTTCGGAATTAAACAGCGGGGCGGCAAAAAATTGGCTAAATCGATCTAATCCTTGCTCAAAAGCGTTGGGTGAAACATCGAAAAAGAAACAGGTGTGTTCAGTCCCCGTCCATGCATTATTGCTGCCACCATGTTGGCTAATATAGCTTTGAAATTCGCCGACTTTCGGATATTTTTCCGTACCTAAAAACAACATGTGTTCTAAGTAATGAGCGAGACCTTCGCGATCTTGTGGATCGTCGAAATGACCGACATTGACGGCGAGTGCGACTGCGGATTTTTGCGCACTTTGATCGTGAATCAATAAAGCCCTGACACCATTGGCTAAAGTAATAAAACGGTATTGGTTAGTATCATTCGGGCTAATGTGCACAATACGCTCTCCGGATTAAGGCGTGGTCTTAACGTTAATAGAGTAATTATGACTCGTATACGGTCGACTGCAAACTATCTGTTTGAGAAATATGAGCAAAATAAGTTAAAGCCCACTGGAGGGTTGCGGTTTCAATTGTGTTAACAAAGTCAGGGTCTTTAAAACGGGAGTTGATATAATTGTTTATAGTTCAACACCGAAAATTGGGTGAAGATTTCACCCTATAATAACAATGAAGCTGTTTTAAACAGCAAGACAACAATAAACCGCGTGAGTAGACAAAGCGGATAGTATTAGGAATATGCCATGAAAATTTTCATCATGCGTCATGGAGAAGCCGAGCACTTTGCCCAATCAGATGCACAAAGGGAGCTAACCAAAAATGGCCGAAGGGCGTCAGCTGCTGTTGCTCATGCTTGTGCTGAAAAAGGGTTTTCTCAGTTTGATAAGGTGCTGGTCAGCCCTTATATTCGAGCGCAGCAAACCTGGCAGGAGGTGGCAAATTATTTGTCGTCGCAACAAGTAGAAACGTGTGACGATATTACCCCTTACGGGGATTCTGAGCATGTGGCGGAATATGTCTCTGCGTTGATTGACTTACATAACTATCAATCGATTTTGCTTGTTTCTCACCTTCCTTTAGTTGGATACCTGACGGCAGAGTTTGTGGCTGATATCCATCCTCCTATGTTTCCGACATCTGGTTTGACATGCATTGAGTATTCACCAGAAAAACGCTCGGGCGAAATTGTCTTCAACATGCAGCCGTAATAGCGTGAATTTGGCAACATTGCGTTGCCAAATTCAACTCGCCCAATTTCTAGTTATATATGCAGCCATTAATTTGACAGAGTCGATGGACTAGATATTGCATAGATAGGCCAAGTTCTTCTTTTTCAGACGATTGTAGCTACTCAATTATGAAGTTTTCTTTGCCGTTTGTGGACAAGCTGCCTCCAATCCCTCAACGCGCGATGCCCGCTGTTGGCGCGCCAGTTATGGTTTTGGCGACATTGGCGATGGTTATTCTGCCAATTCCGGCCTTTTTGCTCGATTTGTTCTTCACGTTCAATATTGCGTTAGCAATGGTTGTTCTGTTAGTGACGGTCTATACGCGTCGTCCGCTTGACTTTGCGGCTTTTCCGACGGTTTTGCTGATATCAACACTGCTTCGCTTGGCGTTAAATGTGGCCTCAACGCGTGTGGTTTTACTCTACGGTCATGAAGGTGAAGGAGCCGCAGGTAAGGTCATTGAAGCATTCGGTAGTGTGGTTATCGGTGGTAATTACGCCGTTGGTTTAGTGGTCTTCATGATTTTGATGATCATTAACTTTATGGTTGTGACCAAAGGTGCGGGACGTATCTCCGAAGTAAGTGCTCGTTTTACCTTGGATGCGTTACCGGGTAAACAGATGGCGATTGATGCGGATTTGAACGCAGGGCTTATCGACCAAGATCAAGCAAGAACAAGGCGTCAAGAAGTCACTAAAGAAGCGGATTTCTACGGTTCGATGGACGGTGCTTCAAAATTCGTCAAAGGTGATGCCATTGCTGGTATCTTGATTCTGTTTATCAATATTATCGGTGGTCTTTCTATCGGTATGGCGCAGTATGACCTCGGTTTTAGCGAAGCTGTGCAGATCTATACCTTATTGACTATTGGTGATGGCTTGGTTGCTCAAATCCCGTCATTACTACTCTCTATTGGTGCGGCGATCATGGTAACGCGCCAAAACACAGATGAAGACAT
Source organism: Vibrio galatheae (assembly GCF_000967545.1). Lineage (GTDB taxonomy): Bacteria > Pseudomonadota > Gammaproteobacteria > Enterobacterales > Vibrionaceae > Vibrio > Vibrio galatheae. Next base: position 25,810 of record NZ_JXXV01000016.1, read on the forward strand.
GGGGCAGCAGGTTGTTTTCCAGTTGTTTGACAACCCGAAAGCCTTGATGATTACCGCCGCCATTTTAGGTGTGATGGGTCTAGTCCCGGGGATGCCTCATTTTGCCTTCCTACTACTGGCTTTGATCGCGGGTGGCGGCGCTTACTGGATGCAGCGTAAACAGAAAAAAGCAGCAGAAGCACCCAGTACACCTGCCACACTTGAGCAAGACTCGCCAACACCAAAAGAACTCTCTTGGGATGATGTACAGCCGGTTGATGTTATTGGCTTAGAGGTAGGCTATCGCTTGATTCCTTTGGTCGATAAAGACCAAGGCGGAGAGCTGTTAGAGCGCGTTAAAGGAGTGCGTAAGAAGCTCTCTCAAGACTTCGGCTTTTTAATCCCAGCTGTTCATATTCGAGATAATCTTGAGCTCACACCAAATAGCTATCGAATTACATTGATGGGCGTGGCTGTAGGAGAAGCTGAAATTAGGCCTGATATGGAGCTGGCGATTAATCCAGGCCAAGTCTATGGAATGATTGATGGTGAGCCAACGATAGACCCTGCTTTTGGACTGGAGGCAGTCTGGATCCGAGAAGAACAGCGCGAGCATGCTCAAGCGCTGGGTTACACTGTGGTGGACTCGTCTACCGTACTCGCGACACACCTGAGTCAGCTACTCACTAACAACGCATCTCAACTTATTGGTCACGAAGAAGTACAGAATCTACTCGAGATGCTTGGCCGCAGTACACCTAAGCTGGTGGAAAGTTTTGTGCCTGATCAATTGCAACTTGGTGTTGTGGTTAAAGTTTTGCAGAATTTACTCAACGAAGCGGTTCCGATTCGAGATATTCGCACCATTGTTCAAACCTTGTCCGAATACTCAAGTAAGAGTCAAGAACCTGACATTTTGACGGCTGCGGTACGAATTTCACTTAAGCGATTAATTGTTCAAGAAATCAATGGTATAGAGCCTGAATTGCCAGTTATTACGCTCATTCCTGAACTGGAACAAATATTGCATCAAACAATGCAGGCTTCTGGCGGGGAATCGGCAGGAATCGAACCGGGCCTAGCAGAACGACTGCAGTCATCGTTAAGCCAAGCGACACAAGAGCAAGAACTTAAAGGTGAGCCCGCGGTACTTCTGACTTCTGGTGTATTGCGTTCTACGCTCGCCAAGTTTGTCAAAAATACGATTCCTTCATTAAGAGTTCTCTCTTATCAAGAAGTCCCTGACGAGAAACAAATTCGCATTGTTCAGGCAGTTGGAAACTAGAACTATTGCGTTGATATACGGTACTTAATTTGAAGATTAAACGATTTTTTGCCAAGGATATGCGCACCGCCTTACTCCAAGTTAAAGGGGAGTTAGGTGATGATGCGGTGATCATGTCGAACAAAAAAGTCGCAGGTGGTGTAGAAATTGTCGCAGCGGTAGATGGCTCTGAAGGAGCTACACGTCAAAGTGGCAATTACAATTCTAATCCTCGACACAATAATACTCGCCAGGCACCTGCTAGTATTCCTACACCAAGCCAACGTGCTCTAGATGAAGATAAGGTTAGCTTACAATCTCAAGCTGATTCTGGCCGTTCCATGACCAAACGTTTTGCTAACATGCTTAAGCAATACAGCAATGGAGCCGACGGTGCACAGCAGCAAGACGACAACCCTGATTCGCTGTCTGCGTTGTTAAAGAGGCAGTCGGCATCGCGTACAGCACCGGAAAATGTCCAACTTCGACAAGATTCACCGTTAGCGCGCCTGATAGCTGAAGATCGACGTGTCGAGAAACCAGCAGCTAAATTGGATCCCACGCGCTATGAACGCTCCCGTAGAGATGAGCCATCAGTATCGAGTGAAGATTTAGAAGAGATGAAAGAAGAAATGACGTCGATTCGTCAGCTTCTTGAACATCAAGTGTCTGGCCTAATGTGGCAAGAAGTCGAGCGGCGCGAACCACTACGCGCGATGTTGATTAAGCGCTTAGAACGCATGGGTGTTTCTTCGGATTTAGCGGATCAGCTTGCGTGCTACATCCCTGAAGATACTCCGCCGACCAAAGCTTGGAAGGCGCTACTTGGCTTGGTATCCGATCAGATCCCTATTTCCAGACAAGATATTTTGAAACGTGGTGGCGTTGTTGCATTACTAGGACCAACTGGCGTGGGTAAAACCACTACGGTTGCCAAACTGGCTGCTCGCGCTGCGATGGAGTATGGCTCTGACAACGTGGCACTGGTATCGACAGATACCTACCGTATTGGTGCACATGAGCAATTGGCGATTTATGGAAGAATTATGGGATGTCCTGTAAAAGTCGCTAAAGATTCCAATGAGTTAGCCGATGTAATATATCAGTTAAGAAATCGTCGCCTAATTCTGGTTGATACTGCAGGTATGGGGCAGCGTGATGTAAGGCTGTCTGAGCAATTAGATACGCTTATGCATGAAAGTGGAGAAATGATTCACAGCTACTTGGTCTTGCCCGCAACGGCACAGAGAAAAGTGCTGCAAGAAACCATTGATCACTTCAAGCGCATACCGTTATCAGGTTGCATTATGACCAAGCTTGATGAATCCCTGAGTTTAGGGGAGTTCGTCAGTGTGGTGGTGCAAAACTCTTTACCTGTCGCTTATATAGCAAACGGACAACGAGTTCCTGAAGATATTGTGATTGCGCAACCTAAATACATGGTCGCGAAAGCAAACGAACTACTAGAGAAGTCGACAGATGATGAACCTCACTACTGGAATAGTGAAGCGGAGAGGTTCTAGGCGGCGGACGATTATGACGAAAGATATGATACAAGACCAAGCAAGCGGGCTACGCCGCTTAACACAGCCATCATTGACCAAAGTTATTTCTGTAACTGGTGGTAAAGGCGGTGTTGGTAAATCAAATGTAACTTTAGGCATGGCGATCTGTATGGCACGTCAAGGCAAAAAGGTTATGGTGCTTGATGCCGATTTGGGGTTAGCGAACGTCGATGTCATGTTGGGAATTCGACCAAAACGCAACCTTGGGCATGTACTCGCAGGTGAGTGTGAGCTAAAAGACGCGATTGTCGAAGGGCCTCATGGGATTAAAATTATCCCTGCGACTTCGGGTACCCAGGCAATGACTGAGTTATCTCATGCGCAGCATATTGGCTTGATACGAGCATTTGGAAGCTTAGAAGATGAAATGGACGTGCTGCTCGTGGATACAGCAGCGGGTATTTCAGATATGGTAGTCAGCTTTTCGAGAGCGGCGCAAGATGTCGTTGTTGTAGTTTGTGACGAACCTACGTCAATTACTGATGCATATGCTTTAATTAAGCTGTTAAGCAAAGAACATCAGGTGCAACGTTTTAAAATTGTTGCAAATATGGTCAGAAGCTATCGTGAAGGCAGAGAATTGTTCGCAAAGTTGACCTTGGTCACAGAGCGATTCTTGAATGTGAGCCTTGAGCTCGTAGCATGTATTCCGTTGGATGATAAAGTTAGACAAGCGGTAAAGAAACAAAAGATCGTTGTCGACGCATTTCCAAGATCTCCTGCGGCGTTGGCGATTGGCTCATTAGCGAATAAAGCGCTGACGTGGCCAATTCCGAAAACACCGAGTGGACATCTAGAGTTTTTTGTCGAACGCTTACTAAACAGACCTGAGATGCTAGAGGAACCATTTGGTGAATAAGGCTTTGACCTATGAACAGTATGCGAACCAAGATAGCCAACGGGCATTTTTAGAAAAATACTCGGTGTTGGTGAAGCGTATTGCTCATCATTTACTCGGACGCTTGCCGCCGAGTGTACAAGTAGAAGATCTTATTCAGGCGGGCATGATTGGTTTGCTTGAGGCGCAAAAAAACTACGATGGGAGTAAAGGCGCTAGCTTTGAAACCTATGCAGGCATACGTATCCGAGGTGCGATGCTTGATGATATTCGGCGTGGTGATTGGGTGCCTCGTTCTGTCCACAAGCATAACCGCGAGGTCAGTCAGGCGATTTCTACACTTGAAGGTATATTGAATAGAGATCCAAGTGATGCTGAAGTGGCACAACACTTAGGTATCAGCTTAGAGCAATATCATACAATTTTAACGGACATCAACTGCTCACGATTGGTTGGAATCGAAGACCTTGGTGTTTCCGAAGATGCGATATCACCCGAAGATAGCGACGAAGAGAACGTTCCATTCCAGGGTGTTGCAGACGAATTTTTCCGAAAAGCGCTAGTAGAATCAATTAAATCGCTTCCAGAGCGTGAAGCTCTAGTACTTTCGCTTTATTATGATGAAGAGTTAAACTTAAAAGAAATCGGTGAGGTGATTGGTGTTAGCGAGTCACGCGTTAGCCAAATACTAAGCCAGTCAATGCAGCGTCTACGCACAAAGTTAAGTGCTTGGACAAATAATGAGTAAAAATCACTGATCTCGAACTCAGTGGAGGCAATTTTGAATAAAAATATGAAAATCCTTATTGTTGATGACTTTTCAACAATGCGTCGTATTGTTAAGAACTTACTGCGCGACCTTGGGTTCAACAACACCCAAGAAGCGGATGATGGCTTGACGGCGTTACCTATGCTTAAAAAAGGGGAGTTCGACTTCGTCGTGACAGACTGGAATATGCCAGGTATGCAAGGGATCGATCTACTCAAGCATATTCGCGCTGACGATGAGCTAAAACACCTACCTGTGTTGATGATCACCGCAGAAGCGAAGCGTGAACAAATCATTGAAGCTGCTCAAGCGGGCGTTAATGGTTACATTGTAAAACCGTTCACTGCAGCAACATTAAAAGAAAAATTAGACAAAATATTTGAACGTTTATAAGTCAAACTTTTGACTTAGGGCGCTAAAGGCCAATTCAGAATGATTTCATTAGAACAGGCAAAGCAACTCGTAGAGATGTTGGAAGCGGGTCAGCAGGAAGACGCTGATCTTCTTGTCAGAGATATCTACCAAAGCACTTCTAATCCTATGTTTCAGGAAATAGGGACATTGACTCGTGATTTGCATGAGTCAATTAAGCATTTCAGCATGGATGAGCGCATGAGTGAGATTGCCAATGACGAAATCCCAGATGCCAGGGATCGCCTCCAATACGTCATTGACAAAACTGAGGTTGCCGCCAATAAAACCATGGATGCTGTTGATCGCTGTATGCCTATCGCAGATAACCTCCATGAAGGATTACTCCAAGTTCGTCCTCAGTGGAACGAACTGATGCACGGTCGAATTGAACTTGCAGACTTCAAAGCACTCTGTCACCGAATCGATAGTTTACTTGGTGAGGTGGAAGGAGACAGCTCTGAACTGAGAGGGCAATTGACTGAGATTCTAATGGCTCAAGACTTCCAAGATCTGACGGGCCAAATTATTCGCCGTGTGATTACCTTAGTCGACGAGGTCGAGGGTCGATTAGTCGAGATACTCACAGCGTTTGGTTCGAGTCAGCTGGAAGAAAGCACGAATAACAAGAACAAAGCATCTACGGATCCTGAAGGTCCGATCCTTAACCCTCAAGAAAGGGATGATGCCGTTTCATCACAAGACGAAGTCGACGACTTACTCTCAAGTCTTGGGTTTTAGAGGTAACATATGAGCTACGATTTAGACGAAGACATCCTACAGGACTTTTTAGTCGAAGCAGGGGAGATATTGGAACTTCTCTCTGAGCAGTTGGTCGAGCTAGAAAATAATCCTGAAGATAAAGAACTCCTCAATGCTATTTTCCGTGGGTTTCATACGGTAAAAGGTGGGGCAGGTTTCCTCGCGTTAACTGAACTTGTTGATACGTGTCACGGTGCAGAGAACGTATTCGATATTTTGCGCAATGGACAACGTTCAGTGACAGCCAGCTTGATGGATACCATGCTTCAAGCGTTAGATACGGTCAACGAGCAGTTTAAAGCAGTACAAGATCATGACCCGCTCCCTAAAGCTGAGCAATCTTTGCTAGATGAATTACATCGATTATGTAAGCCAGAGTCTGAAGATGAAGTCGTAGCCGAAGCACCTCCAGTCGTTGAGACGCCAGTTGTTGAAGAGCCTTCTCCAGTGGAAGTGCCGAAAGCAGAAGTTTCATCAGGCTCTATCGATGAAATTACCCAAGATGAATTCGAGAAATTACTCGACGAGTTGCATGGTTCTGGCGGTGCTCCTGGGGCTAGCCAGACAGCTACACCGACTCCATCTGTGTCTGCCCCAACCGCGAGCACTGAAATGAGCGGTGACATCACGGATGACGAGTTTGAAAAGTTACTCGATGAGCTACATGGCACTGGTCAGGGGCCTGGTAAAGGCGATGCTAAGCCTGTCACTCCAGCTCCAAGCGAGCCAGTCGCAGCTGTTGGTGCCGGTGATAGTGACTTGATGACGGATGAAGAATTCGAAAAACTACTCGATGACCTTCATGGAACCGGGAAAGGACCTACGCTCGAAGAACTTGAAGCGGCAACGAAACCTGTTGCTGCTAACCCAGCACCTGCTCCAGCGCCGCAAGTCACTCCAGCTCCAAAAGCAGCGCCAGCACTTAAAACGGCCGCTAAGGAAGAGCCTAAGCCGCCAGCGAAAAGAGAGGCGGCTGTACCCGCTAAAAAACCACAAGCCGACGCGACAGTGCGTGTAGATACATCGACCCTTGATGTCATCATGAACATGGTCGGTGAGCTGGTCTTAGTACGTAATAGACTGCTTAGCTTAGGGTTAAACAGCAATGACGAGGAAATGTCAAAAGCGGTCGCAAACCTTGATGTTGTGACAGCGGACTTGCAAGGCGCGGTAATGAAAACGCGCATGCAACCAATTAAGAAAGTGTTTGGCCGTTTCCCTCGCGTTGTTCGCGATTTGGCTCGAAGCCTAAATAAAGATATCAATCTAGAAATGCGCGGTGAAGAAACCGATCTTGACAAAAACCTTGTCGAGGCACTCGCCGACCCATTAATTCACTTGGTTCGTAACTCGGTCGACCATGGTATTGAAATGCCGGAGGCACGTGTTGCGGCTGGTAAGCCAAAAACGGGTAAAGTCATTCTGTCCGCTTCTCAAGAAGGTGATCATATCGAGCTTGCTATCGTCGATGATGGTGGTGGTATGGATCCGGATAAACTGCGTGGTATTGCCGTTAAGCGTGGAATGATGGATGAAGATGCGGCGTCTAGGCTGACAGATAAAGAGTGTTTCAACTTAATCTTTATGCCTGGTTTTTCTAGTAAAGAGCAGATCTCCGATATTTCAGGCCGGGGGGTAGGTATGGACGTGGTTAAAACTGCGATCAATACCCTCAATGGTTCAATAGATATTGACTCTGAGCTGGGTCACGGCACCAAAATTACCATTAAAGTACCGCTAACACTGGCGATTCTGCCAACGCTAATGGTGGGGGTTGCAGGCCACCCGTTTGCATTACCGTTAGCCAGCGTGAACGAAATTTTCCATTTGGACCTTAGTCGAACTAATGTCGTCGATGGTCAGCTAACCATCATAGTCCGTGATAAATCGATACCTCTGTTTTATCTCCAAAACTGGCTAGCGCCACGCGCGGGTAAAGTAGAGCTGCGCAAAGGACATGGCCATGTGGTGATTGTACAAATCGGTAGCCAACGTGTTGGCTTCGTGGTTGATACATTGATCGGACAAGAAGAGGTGGTGATTAAACCTCTAGATAACTTGCTACAAGGCACACCAGGTATGGCGGGCGCGACGATTACGAGTGATGGTCACATCGCACTTATCTTAGATGTGCCAGATTTGCTCAAGCAGTACGCAGCTGCTTCTCGAATCTAAATCGCGAAATATAGAAGGATCCATATGGCGATCAAAGTATTAGTTGTAGACGATTCGAGTTTTTTCCGCCGTCGAGTGAGCGAAATCATTAACTCTGAAGCGCGCCTTGAGGTAATTGATGTCGCCACTAATGGTAAGGAAGCTGTAGACAAAGCTCTACGACTCAAGCCAGATGTCATCACCATGGATATTGAGATGCCGGTCATGGACGGCATCACTGCTGTTCGTGAAATTATGGCAAAGAGTCCTGTGCCGATTCTCATGTTCTCGTCTCTAACGCACGATGGAGCAAAAGCAACACTCGATGCGCTTGATGCGGGTGCGTTAGACTTTCTGCCGAAGAAGTTTGAAGATATCGCGCGAAACCGCGATGAAGCAGTCACATTATTGCAGCAACGCGTGATTCAAATTGCATCGAGACGTGCCATGATGCGCCGTAGTATTCCGACGCCTCTTGCTTCAACAAGAACGGCGCCTCAGTCGACAGCAACGCGTTCATCATTACGTTCAGCTCCTGCGGCACCAGCAGTAAAGCCGTCCATTGCCACACGCTTTAAAGCAAGTGGTAAGAAATATCAGCTGACTGCGATTGGAACATCGACAGGTGGGCCAGTTGCACTACAGAAGATTTTGACCAAGCTACCCGCGAATTACCCACATCCTATCGTGCTTATACAGCACATGCCGGCCACTTTCACGGCTGCTTTTGCCAGTCGCTTAAACTCACTGTGTAAAATCCAAGTGAAAGAAGCTGAAGATGGGGATGCGCTTAAGCCAGGCGTCGCCTACCTCGCACCTGGTGGTAAACAGATGATGATCGAGGGGAGACCCGGTTCTGCAAAACTGCGGATTATCGACGGCGGAGAGCGTATGAACTACAAACCGTGTGTTGATGTTACTTTCGGCAGTGCAGCAAAGATCTACTCTGATCAAGTGCTGTCTATGGTGTTGACTGGTATGGGAGCTGATGGCCGAGAAGGGGCGCGAATGCTCAAAAGTGCAGGCTCAACCATCTGGGCTCAAGATGAAGAGAGTTGTGTTGTTTACGGCATGCCACAAGCGGTTGCGAAAGCAGGTATCTCAACGGAAGATCTGCCACTAGATAGAATTGCTGAACGTATGTTAGTCGAAGTTGGTCTAGCATAGAGGTTATCGATGATTGTTTGGAGTATAGCAAACCAAAAAGGCGGTGTGGGTAAGACGACAACCACCATTACACTGGCTGGCTTATTGAGTCTGCAAGGTAAACGCGTGTTATTGGTTGATACTGACCCTCATGCTTCGTTAACGACTTACCTCGGTTATGATTCCGATGGTGTACCGTCCAGTTTGTTTGACCTATTCCAGCTAAAGGAATACAACGAACACACAGTGATGCCGCTGGTTATGCAGTCTGATATCGAAGGCATTGATTTGATACCAGCACACATGTCACTAGCCACACTTGACAGAGTGATGGGGAATCGCAGCGGTATGGGGTTGATCCTCAAACGGGCCTTAATGGCGATTAAGAATCGCTACGATTACGTTTTGATCGATTGCCCGCCAATTCTTGGTGTGATGATGGTCAACGCTTTAGCTGCCAGTGATCGAATTTTAATTCCGGTACAGACTGAATTTTTAGCAATGAAAGGTTTGGAGCGGATGATTCGCACTTTAGCCATCATGCAGAAATCGCGTAACAAGTCATTCAACGTTACTATCGTGCCGACCATGTACGACAAGCGCACCCGAGCTTCGCTACAAACACTGCAACAATTGAAGAAAGATTACCCTGATCAGGTTTGGTCTTCCGCCGTGCCAATTGACACTAAATTTCGTGATGCGAGTTTAAAGCATTTGCCTGTTTCTCACTTTGCGTCGGGAAGTCGTGGCGTGTTTGCTTACAAGCAATTACTGATCTACTTAGAGAGGCTAGCCATTGATGACTAACCACTCTTTGCTATCAAGCGAGCAGGCGCTCGATGATTACTTTACGGCCTTGCTGGAAGAGTCATTTGACGCTGAAACCAGTGATATAGAGTCAGTCAGTGCTCCTGAACTGACGGCGGTGCCAGAGCTGACTGAGGAAGTTGAGCCGCAAGATCTTGAGCCTATGGTTCAGTCGGTAGAGGAAAAAAGCTATTACCGGCTGCCTACCGAAGAAGTAGAAGTACCAAACCTAGAAGACGTTGAGCGTCTTTTAGAGCAACTTGAAAGCTCTAATCCGGTGGCAGAATTAGAACTCGAACAAGTGATGGAGAAAAATACGGCCGATATCGCTCAAGTTCAAGCTAAAACCGCCGTTGAAGAGATACAAGAATGGGTTATTGACGAGCCTGAAGTCGTCATCTTAGAGCCAGAAACTCAACAAATTGAAGTGCAGCCTCAATTGGATGAAGTGAGCACTCAGCCAGATGTTTCTGAGCCTCTAATTGATACTGATACCAGTGTAGAGACAGAGCCCGCTTTGGATACTCAAACGGGTGGCGCTGATCTCGGCGTTTGGCAATCGACTCAGCGAGATGTTGACTTCCAAGTCCTCTATTTTGATGTCAATGGTGTGACGTTTGCGGTTCCCCTTGATGAATTGGGGGGCATACACCGCATCGCGGAGCTCAACCATTTGATTGGACGTCCTGATTGGTATTTGGGATTACAAACAAGCCGAGAAGCTCAGCTTGACGTCGTTGATACAGCAAAATGGGTTATGGCTGAGAAGCTTAAAGATGACAGTTACAAAGACGAGTACCAATACATAGTGATGTTAGGTGAGAGTATGTGGGGATTAGCCTCAACTCAACTAATGGGTACTGAATCATTGAATCCAGACAAGGTTCGCTGGCGAGAAACGGCAGGTAAACGCCCTTGGCTTGCTGGTATGGTAAAAGAAAAAATGTGTGCTTTGATCCATGTTGAAGCATTGATAGCTATGCTTAATGCAGGACTTGACGTTAAAGCATTAGATAAATAGAACATTTGTGCCGATTTAGGCTTTAGAGAGGATAAGGTATGTCTCAAACAAATGAAGTAGAAGTAAGAAAAGAGCAGTCGAACGACGAAGTGCTTCAGTGGGTGACGTTCCAGCTAGAAGAAGAAACCTATGGCATCAATGTAATGCAGGTTCGTGAAGTACTTCGTTATACGGAAATTGCCCCTGTGCCTGGCGCACCTGATTACGTACTCGGCATTATCAATTTGCGTGGTAATGTTGTGACCGTCATTGATACTCGTTCTCGCTTTGGTTTGATGGAAGGCGAGATCACAGACAATACACGCATCATAGTGATCGAATCAGAACATCAGGTGATTGGTATTCTGGTCGACAGTGTTGCTGAAGTTGTATACCTGCGTTCATCAGAAATCGATACAACACCAAGTGTTGGTACAGATGAAAGTGCTAAGTTTATCCAAGGTGTAAGTAACCGTGACGGCAAACTACTTATCTTGGTTGATCTAAACAAGCTACTTACTGATGAAGAGTGGGATGAGATGGCTCACCTGTAATGAACAGTAGTTGGATGACCAGTGCTCCAGTGATTGCTGGAGCTATTGCGGTAGTTTTTCTGTTTATCTGCTTAGCACTATTTAGACTAAAACGTGGTCAAGTGCGTTCCGCAGAGCATTTACGCCAACAGAATCGTCATCTAGACAAAGAGCTACAAAAAGCAAATAAGCAAATACTTGAAGTACGCTCTGTTGTCGTTGGGCTTGGCCAAAGAGTCAGCGAACAACAAGACATCATTCAGCACTTAAATGAGCGCATCACAGAACTAGAACAAGCAGACAGTGATGGTCGTTTATACTCAAGAGCGAGTAAAATGGTTCAGCTCGGAGCTGATCTCAATGAGCTTATTGAGGAATGCGAACTGCCTAAGGCTGAAGCCGAGCTGATGATGTCATTGCAAAACAAGATATCAGGCAAAGAAAAAGTCCCCCCTCTAGAAACCCGCCCTCGACAGCAGAAATTTGCTGCCAAAAAGCAAAGTGGCAAAAGGTAAAGAGTTTAAAAAGTGTCTTAGGACACTTTTTTGTTTTCAGATGTAGCTATTTAGTGGTAGTTACTAATATTTATGTTTGAATATTAACAGATTCTTACTTAGTTTCGTGATTCGTATAGGTCTAATTCTATTTTGTGGCGAAATGGCTGTGGTAAGATACGGGCTCGAAGTTTACCTAGTGATCACAAATGTTAGAAGTATCTCAACTGACAGCAATAAGAGATGAAAGAATTCTCTTTGAATCCCTCTCTTTTACCATAGATTCAGGAGAGCTCGTTCAAGTCGAAGGGCGGAATGGTACGGGTAAAACGACCTTGTTGCGAATCATCACTGGGCTTGGTGATCGTGATAGCGGTGAGATTTTCTGGAGCGGAGAAAATATTGCGTCGAATCGAGATGCTTTTCACCAAGACTTACTTTTTCTTGGTCATCAAACCGGTGTCAAACGTGAGCTTACCGCTTATGAAAATTTGCGCTTTTATTTAAGTATTCACTCGCGTGAGCCCGTCGACAAACAAACCATCTATGACGCTTTGACTAAGGTCGGCCTCGCCGGAAGGGAGGATGTGCCAGTTGCTCAATTATCTGCAGGTCAACAACGCCGCGTTGCACTGGCGCGTTTGTGGTTAAGTGAACATAAACTTTGGATTTTAGATGAGCCTTTGACTGCTATAGATAAACAAGGTGTCAAAGTGCTTGAATCTTTGTTTCTGCAACACGCACAAAAAGGTGGGATAGTAATTTTGACCACCCACCAAGATATGTTCTCAGACAATCCAAAACTTAGAAAGATCAAATTAGGTAACTAACCATGTTTGGCATCATCAACAGTATTATCAGACGCGAACTGCTGATTGCATTTCGCCGCCAAGCAGACATTTTCAACCCGCTTTGGTTTTTTATTATTGTTATTACACTGTTTCCGTTAAGCATTGGGCCAGAGCCTAATCTGCTTGCTCGTATTGCAGCGGGGATTGTTTGGGTCGCGGCGTTACTTTCTGCATTGCTGTCACTTGAGCGTCTATTTAGAGATGATTTTCAAGATGGCGCATTAGAGCAAATGATGTTGATGCCGGTGCCATTACCTGTCGTAGTGATTTCGAAAGTTATTGCCCATTGGCTACTTACAGGGCTTCCGCTTATTTTGATCAGTCCTCTACTTTCGATTTTGTTATCACTGGATTTCAATACTTGGCTTGCAATTGTATTGACATTACTTGTAGGTACACCGACGTTAAGTTTTATCGGTGCTATCGGTGTGGCACTGACCGTCGGGTTGCAAAAAGGGGGCGTATTGCTGAGTTTGCTTGTTTTACCGCTCTATATCCCGATATTGATCTTTGCCACCTCTGCGATTGATGCTGCGTCACTTGGAATGGCGTATAACGGCCAGTTAGCGATTTTGGGCGCGATGTTCATGGGAGCGATGACGCTCACGCCATTTGCGATCAGTGCGGCGCTGAGGGTCAGCGTCAATTAGTCGCCTGTGGTTAAACAGAATTATATAAATTACAAAACCTATAAATGTTTAGCGCTAAGTTAAACAAACTTGAAGTGAGAGTGAGAAAGACGATGTGGAAATGGCTCCATCCCTACGCCAAACCCGAATCAGCTTACCAACTATGCGGTAAGCTTTTACCCTGGTTTTCAATTTTAGCCTTGCTATGTTTGACCGTTGGTAATGTGTGGGGGCTTGCTTTTGCGCCTTCTGACTATCAACAAGGTGATAGTTTCCGAATTATCTACATCCATGTTCCGTCAGCGATATGGTCAATGGGCGTATACATGTCTATGGCAATTGCGGCGTTTATTGGCATAGTTTGGCAAGTTCGCCTGTCCGATATGGCAGCCTCTGCTATGGCTCCAATTGGTGCTGTGTACACCTTTATTGCTCTGTTAACGGGCGCGATATGGGGTAAGCCGATGTGGGGGACTTGGTGGGTATGGGATGCCCGACTAACATCAGAACTTATTCTATTGTTCCTCTATCTTGGTGTCATCGCGCTTTACCATGCCTTTGATGATCAAAAAACGGCAGCAAAAGCGGCAGGTATTCTTGCGATTGTCGGCGTAGTGAATTTACCCATTATCCATTTCTCGGTTGAGTGGTGGAATACTTTGCACCAAGGCGCAACCATTACCAAATTCGAAAAACCGTCTATCTCAAGTGACATGCTATGGCCGTTGTTGCTCAATATTTTTGGATTTGCTTTCTTCTTTGGCTCGGTAACCATGATTCGTCTACGTAACGAAATCATTAATAAAGAGAGTCATCGCCCGTGGGTGATTAAGTTAGCAACAGATAGATCTCAGAGAGGGAGTTAAACATGCATTTTGAATCTTTGAGTGATTTCTTCGCTATGGGCGGTTACGCCAGTTACGTCTGGACCGCATTTGGGGTGACTTTCGCCTCCATGATGGTGTTATACACCTTGAGTGTGAGGAGAGGTCAGTCGTTGCTTAATGAAGTGCAAGCTAAGGTCGACAGACAAGCAAGAATTGACGCAGCAAAAAATTTGGAGAACACACTATGAACCCAAGACGTAAAAAGAGGCTCGGTATCGTTCTAGCCATTTTTATTGGTATCAGCGCGACGATTGGTTTGATGCTGTATGCGCTAAATCAAAATATGGACCTTTTCTATACTCCAACTGAGCTCGTTAATGGCAAGCCAGATGGTACGAAGCCAGAAGTAGGGCAGCGTCTTCGTATCGGCGGTATGGTTGTTGTCGGCTCAGTTAAACGTGATCCTCAATCGTTGCGCGTGTCATTTGATTTGCACGATGTCGGTCCGAAGGTCACCATTGTTTACGATGGCATTCTTCCCGATCTATTCCGTGAAGGGCAAGGTATTGTTGCGCAAGGTATTTTGAAAGATGCCTCAACCGTCGAAGCATTTGAAGTGTTAGCGAAGCATGATGAAGAGTACATGCCACCAGAAATAGCTGAAGCAATGAAGAAAACGCATGAACCGCTTCAATACTCAGAAACACAAAAACAAGGAAGTGATCAATGATTGCTGAAATCGGTCACTTTGCACTGATCATATCTTTGGCATTGGCTGTATTGCTCAGCGTTATGCCTTTAATTGGTGCTTCTCGTCACAATACCCTGCTGATGAATAGCGCAAGGCCCCTCTCTTGGGGAATGTTCCTGCTGTTATTGGTCTCATTTGCCATTTTGCTATGGGCGTTTTATACCAATGACTTCACACTTAAATACGTGGCGAGTAACTCCAATAGTCAATTGCCTTGGTACTACCGACTGACAGCAGTTTGGGGAGCACATGAAGGCTCATTACTTCTTTGGGTGTTGATCCAGGCTGGTTGGACGGTTGCGGTTGCGACGTTCAGTCGTGGAATGCCTCAAGAATCGGTTGCTCGTGTCCTGGCAGTCATGGGGATGATTACCGCAGGCTTCCTACTGTTCATTATTCTGACCTCAAATCCATTCTTGCGCACATTGCCGTTTTTCCCTGTCGATGGGCGTGATTTAAATCCTCTACTGCAAGACCCCGGCTTAATCATTCACCCTCCTATGTTGTACATGGGTTATGTCGGATTCTCCGTTGCGTTCTCATTTGCGATTGCGTCGCTGATGACGGGTCGTCTTGATACTGCTTGGGCACGTTGGTCTCGTCCGTGGACAACTGCTGCATGGCTATTCTTAACACTGGGCATTGCACTTGGCTCGTGGTGGGCTTACTACGAATTAGGCTGGGGTGGTTGGTGGTTCTGGGATCCGGTTGAGAACGCGTCATTTATGCCGTGGCTTGCGGGTACTGCGTTAATGCACTCATTAGCAGTGACAGAGAAACGCGGTACGTTTAAAGCATGGACGGTATTACTCGCGATTTCTGCATTCTCACTCAGCTTACTAGGCACCTTCCTTGTGCGCTCTGGTATCTTGGTCTCAGTTCACGCGTTTGCCTCAGATCCTGCGCGCGGTATGTTCATTTTGGGCTTCTTGGTATTTGTGATCGGTGGTTCGCTATTGCTGTTTGCGGTTAAAGGAGCTTCTGTTCGCGTCCGTGGTAACTTTGACTTAGTGTCACGCGAAAATGCACTGCTATCTAACAACGTGTTGCTGATTGCTGCCCTAGTTGTGGTATTAGTCGGCACTTTATTACCTTTGGTCCATAAACAAATCGGCCTAGGATCTGTTTCTATTGGTGCGCCCTTCTTTGACATGCTATTTGCGTGGTTGATGATCCCATTTGCTTTCTTACTCGGTATCGGTCCTTTGATTCGTTGGAAGAGAGACAATCTATCGAGTCTGAAGAAGCCGATGCTGATTGCAGGTGTGGTGTCATTGGCTCTGGCGGGCTTGTTTGTGGTGATTTTCTCTGAGCACTTCTTGTTTATGGCCTACCTAGGTTGGGTGATGTCTTTATGGATCATCTGCTTACATGGTTTTGAGTTGTACGAACGTGCTACGCATCGTCACTCATTTGTCGAAGGTGTTAAAAAGCTGCAACGTAGCCACTGGGCAATGATGCTAGGCCATCTTGGATTAGCAGTCAGTATCATAGGTATTGCTATGGTACAAAACTACAGCATTGAGCGTGATGTTCGTCTAGCGCCGGGAGAACATATTCAAATTCAGGGTTACGATTTCCATTTCTCCGGTTTACGTGACAAAGACGGTCCAAACTATGATGGCTATATTGCTGATTTTGAGATAACGCGTGACGGTAAGTACATCAATACTTTGCATGCAGAGAAGCGTTTCTATACAACGGCGCGTTCAATGATGACAGAAGCGGCTATCGACCGAGGCTTCACTCGTGATCTCTACATCGCGATGGGCGAGCAATTGGATGATAACAAGTCTTGGGCAGTTCGCATCTATCATAAGCCATTTGTACGCTGGATTTGGGCTGGCGCCTTATTGATGGCTATAGGTGGTGCGATTGCAATAAGCGACAAACGTTACCGCTTTAGAAAAACAGTTAAGAAGCAGGAGGCATAATGAGTAAAAAATTTCTATTTATTCCTTTCGTGGCTTTCTTAGGTTTGGTCGCAGTTTTTGCGACCCAACTGATAAAAAACCAACAAGGTGATGACCCAACGAAACTTGAGTCTGTTTTGGTGGGTAAGCATGTCCCTGAATTTCGGCTTGAAGATTTGGCCGAGCCGGGCAAGCTCTATGACCAAGCTATTTTCAAGGGAGAGCCTTTATTGCTCAACGTCTGGGCAACATGGTGCCCAACTTGTTACGCAGAGCATCAGTACTTAAATGAATTGGCTTCGCAAGGCGTGAAAATTATCGGTCTTAACTACAAAGACCAACGTGACAAAGCGGTTGGCTGGCTTAATGACTTAGGCAACCCTTATCTGATCAGCTTGTTTGATGGTAACGGCATGCTTGGACTTGATCTCGGTGTCTATGGCGCTCCTGAGACATTCTTGATTGACGCAGATGGCGTGATTCGTTATCGCCATGTCGGTGATGTTAATGACCGCAATTGGAACGAAACATTGAAACCAATGTACGAGGCTATGCTTGCGGAGAAGAAGTCATGAAAAAGTGGTTAATGGCTTTTTTCGTCAGTCTTAGTTTCGTTGCAGTTTCAAATGCAGCTATTGAAATTCACGAGTTTGATACCTTAGAGCAAGAGCTGCAGTTCAAAGAGCTGGGTAGCACGCTGCGCTGCCCTAAATGTCAAAATAATACGATAGCTGATTCTAATGCCGAGCTTGCAGTTGACCTGCGTGAAAAAGTCTATGAGATGACCAAAGCGGGCAAATCAAAGCAAGAAATTATCGACTATATGATAGCGCGCTATGGCAACTTCGTTACCTACAATCCTCCTTTTACTGTCGCTACCTCGATTCTTTGGCTGGGACCGCTTTCGGTGGTGTTGTTTGGTTTTGGCTTTATCTTAATTCGTAGTCGAAAACGATCGTCAACGGCGATAAAAGACCAACAGCAGTGGGATGACGAAAAAGAAGCGCGTCTAAAAGCGCTGCTGAATGAAAAGAATGAAGGAGATAAGCAGTAATGACACTATTTTGGATAGCTTCGGTCATTCTTGTTGTAGTCAGTGTATTGGTTATTTCACTGCCATTTATTAAGAAGAAGTCGAATATCGATGATGAGTTGCGCGATGAACTCAACAAAGCGTTTTATAAAGATCGTCTTGAAGAACTGGAAGAAGAAACGGATGAAGGTCTTGTTGAAAACCAGCAAGAACTGATCGAAGACTTAAAGCAGTCGCTGCTGGATGATATTCCTTCTAGCCAGAAAGTACAGCAAGATAGCAGCATCTCAACACTTGCAATCATGATCCCAGCAACGTTACTTGTCGTTGGTCTGTCTTATGGCTTGTACTTCAAATTTGGTGCTTCTGAAGACGTAATGAAGTGGCAGCAAGTCAGCGCAAATCTGCCAGCTTTGTCTCAAAAATTAATGTCTCCAGAAGGGGCAGCACTTAGTGATGACGAAATGCAAGATTTAACGTTAGCACTACGTACGCGTCTTCACTACCAACCTGATGACGCTACGGGCTGGCTACTACTCGGGCGTATTGCCTTGGCCAACCGTGATGTCGATACTGCGATAGGATCAATGAATAAGGCCTATGGTTTAGATCCAGAAAGCACCGATGTGATGTTAGGTTATGCGCAAGCTTTAATGTTGTCACAAGACGATGTTGACCAAGATAAAGCCCGCCGTCTACTGGGTAAGCTCGTTCAGCAAGATTATGTTGATTTGCGCGTATTCTCCCTCTTGGCGTTTGATGCCTATGAGCGCAGAGATTATGCGGCGGCAGTGCGTTACTGGGGTATCATGCAACAAATGATTGGCCCGCAAGACAGTCGCTATGAAATGTTAACGAGAAGCATAGAAAATGCCCAGAAGCAAATGGGCCAGCAGGTTGGTACAGGCAAGTCTGTTTCAGTTGAAATTTCACTGGCGGATCAAGTTAATGCTGACCCTAATTCCTCGTTAATTGTCTCTGTACATACTGCTGATGGTGCACCAATGCCTGTCGCGGCGGCAAGGTATCCCCTAGGTAGCTTCCCACGTACTGTCGTACTAGATGATGGTAATAGTATGCTACAAGATAGAAAGCTGTCGTCTCTCGATACTTTCATGGTACGAGTGCGTATTGATAGTGATGGCAACGTTGCAACCAAACAAGGGGACTGGTTTGGTGAAAGCGAAGCCGTTAGAATGGGTGAACCAGTTGAAGTGATGATTGATAGTCAATATTGATAAACTGTGATTATCAATCTGTTGAGGCCGGTGATTTCACCGGCCTTTTTAATGGAATTATAATAATGAAAACAATTAAGCCGCAGATATGGATGTTGTCTATCGCCATTGCGCTATCTGGGTGTTCGTCAGTCCCCGAAGAAGAATCTACGTTCAGCGAGTCGAAAGTGTCCGACCCATTTGAGAGCTTCAACCGCTCAATGTGGACGTTAAACTATGAGTATTTAGATCCTTACTTTGTCCGTCCTGTTTCTTTGGCGTACGTCAATTACGTTCCTTCACCAATTAGAACCGGGATAAGCAACTTTTTAGGTAACTTAGATGAGCCTGCGAGTATGGTCAATAACCTTATTATGGGCAATGGCAGTAAGGCGCTTGACCACTTCAATCGCTTCTGGATTAACTCAACCATAGGTATCGTTGGCCTTATCGATATCGCTTCTGAAGCTGGGATCACTGATCACAATGAGAAAACATTTAGTGATGCGGTAGGGCATTATGGCGTAGCTAATGGGCCATATGTCATGGTACCCGCTTACGGACCTTGGTCTGTACGAGAAACAGCAGACTTGGTCGACAACATGTACGTACCATTGTCATTACTTAATTTTTGGGCTGGTTTAGGGAAGTGGGCCCTCGAAGGTATGGAAACTCGTGCAGCTTTGGTTAACCAAGAGGCGTTACTGGATAACTCACCCGATCCATACGTGGTTGCACGTGATGTCTATATTCAGCGCCAAGATTATCATGCAGAAATAGAAACGGATGCTTACAACGCAGAAGAAGAAGCGCTTTTAGACGAGTACTTAGAAGAGTTTTAGTCGGCATAACTCGATATCAAGTGAAACCCAACGTTAACAACAAAGTGTCTAGCGTTGGGATTCTAGTTATTAGCTAGTGTAAACTTATGTGTACTAATTCAGACCTGATCTGACAGTTACCCACTTTTCGACTCGGTGCCTGTCAGATTATATCTGGGCTAGATTCTTTTCTGCCCAGATTGATTTCCCATCCTCTAATGTCTCTATTGGCGTTCGGCCGCAGCACATTTTTCCTTGATGGGTACGATGATTGTTGTAGTAGTCCATCCATTCGTCCAGATCTTTCTGTAACTCTTCCATTGAACCATACAGTTTCTTTCTGAATGTCACTTGGTAGAACTCATTTAGTATGGTCTTGTGGAAGCGTTCGCAGATACCATTTGTCTGTGGCGACATCGCTTTAGTTTTCGTGTGGTCGATATCATTAATGGCAAGATAGAGTTGGTAATCGTGCTGTTCAACACGGCCACAGTATTCAGTACCACGGTCAGTCAGGATTCGCAGCATTGGCAGCTCATGAGCCTCGAAGAACGGTAGAACCTTGTCATTCAACATGTCCGCTGCGGTGATTGGTGTTTTTGTCGTGTAGAGCTTAGCGAAGGCGACTTTGCTGTAGGTATCAACGAACGTCTGCTGATAGATGCGTCCAACACCCTTAAGGTTACCAACATAAAACGTGTCTTGAGAGCCGAGATAGCCTGGGTGCGCGGTTTCAATTTCACCACAAGCCTCGTCATCATGTTTCTTGCGCTCAAGGGCTGCAACTTGCTCGTCCGTTAGAATGATACCGTTCTCAGCGCTCTGTTTTTCTAAGGCAATAAGGCGCTTTTTGAAGTTTTCTAGGTCATTACGAAGCCAGATTGAATGCACGCCACTTGGAGAGATAAATACACCGAGTTTTCGTAGCTCGTTGCTTGTTCTAACTTGCCCGTGAGCTGGGAAGTCTATGGCGGACTTGAGAACGGCTTGCTCTGTTTCACTATCGACACGATTCTTCAGGTTTGGTGTTCTTCGACTTTGATTAATCAGAGCATCAATACCACCAGTTTCGACTAGCTCTTGATAACGGTAGAAAGTGTCTCTAGATACACCCATAACCTTACAGGCTTTTGATACGTTGCCGAGTTCTTCTGCAAGATTGAGAAGGCCAGCTTTGTGTTTGATGATTGGATTGCTAGTATGAAGCATGAGAGTTACCTCTTATTGTCTTTGATTAGTGATTAAGCACCTTTAATCAAAGTGGGTAACTCTCTTCTTTTCAAATTGAAGTGTCAGATCTAGTCGGAACTAATACAACTTATGAACCTGCGTTTACTATGTCATCTACAATTTGCTTTGAGATAAGCTCAATATCTCTAGGTTCATCTTCTTGATCCCAATTAAATGTAGAAATTTCTAGATTTACAGCAATTTCGTCAAAGTATGCGTATTTTGTTGTGTAGCCAGCTTTTGAAAAACCTGCCAGCTTTTCTTTTTCATTATGTATTGTGACGCTGTGAGAAACTTCAGGCTTATTTAAGGCTTTACCACCATGATTGAAGTTACGCTTGTAATCAACTGTTACTGACACATCCAGAGCATCTTGTTCATTTTGAGCTAATAGCCCTTTTTCTAACAGACTTGACTCTAAGTATTTCTTAAATTGTTTTTGCAATTCTGACTTACCTGCAAAAGAGTTATCACCGGGAATTGCTCCATGACCGAGTGTTAGATTGACATTGATTTCATCAACTTTATATACGGTTTGCTGCTTTTTGATAGGGGTCGGCTTGACATAGTATTGATAAGGGGATGATGCACATGCTGCTAAAAATACTGCCAACGCTATTACAATTGTTCGTTTCATTCATACTCCTGAATATAGGTTTTATTTGCTTATTACTCTTAGTGAGTCACTAAAACTAAACTTTGTGACTACTTTCTCGATGCTATATCAGCGATGGTATATAAAACAATGACTTACATCATTTATATGAATCAATACGCATTTTGCATGAAATGATGTTAAAAAGGACAAAGGCTTGGTATACCAAGCCTTTGTTCGTTTTCGTGTGACTTAACCGTTAGAATACGTAATTGGCTTGCACACCGATTAGCCAGATACTCCCACTGACTTCACCGACAAACTGACCAGCAACCGCTTGTGCTTGATCATCTGAGCTATAACCGCGCGACTCAGTAATTGGTGCATCCTTAGCGATGATGTAGGTCACACCACCATCTAACGTGAATTGCTTAGTGAACTCGTAGCTCGCGCCTAGGCTTAACCATGTACGATCAGTTTCTGGGATGGTAATGGTGCGGTTTTGATCGCTGACCGCCGAGGTGTCATACGCCACACCAGTGCGGACCACGAGCTTAGGGTCGACTTGGTAAGTCGCACCTAGGGCAAAACGGTAGTTGTCTTGCCAGTTTTCTTCCTTCACCATCTTAGTGCCATATGTTTCTAGCTGAGCTTCTAGCTTTTCAAAGCTGCTCCAGTCTGTCCAGTTGATGCTCGCATGAACGGCAAACTTGTCATTAAGTTGGTGGAAGCTAGCGATTTCTGCACTGGCTGGCAAAGTAAGAAGCATAGAGCCGTTGTCATGCGCGGTGGCTAGGGCAGGGCTAAATCCCATGCCTGTTGCGTACCCTTCTAGCTTCAATTCGACTTCAGATTTGTACGCAAAACCAATACGATGATTGTCATTAATTTGCCACGCTGTACCCGCTTGCCAACCAAACGCAGTATCGTCACCTTCCATGTATTTCAATGTGGTGCCTTTCGGCGCTGAAATTGGCGTCATGCCGGAAACGCCAACAACATTGTTTTCTGGTGTTTTGGCACCAAAACTACCTTCACCCACAACGTAACGCAGCCCGCCACCTAAGCTCCATTGTTGATTGACTCGGTAGGCTAGGTTCAGGTTAGCTTCCATGGTCATAACGCTCGCTTCATTACCAAAATGCGTAGCGGCAAAATCATCACCAAGGCTTGTTTCCATACCGTAGTTGGTGCCCAAAGCAAAACCAATGGCGAGCTCTTCAGAATAACGGTGTGAGATATAAAGGTTTGGAATAACGGCGTCGTGAGCGAAATCGCTTGAAGAGGCGGCTGTCGTTGGTAGGGTTGGATTTGAAGATTGAGAGCCGTCAACTTCGCCGTTGACATCAACATTTGGGTTAACGTAAATCGCACCCACAGAGACTTGTGTACCCTCTAGATGAGTTAACATAGCAGGATTACGCCACTGTGCGCTGGCGTTATCTGCCATTGCGGCTTCACCAGCATAAGCGCGACCAAGGCCAGTCGCTGAATACTCAGCTAATTGAAACCCCGCCGCATTGACGCCTGATGAGGTTACGACTAAGCCATATGTCACTGCTAGTGAGAGAAGAGTTTTGTTTGTTTTCATTATAATGTTCGCTGATTTTATCTGTTTTTCGTCGAGCGATCATAAGGTTAGAGTTTATGCTTTAAAAACTTAAAGCAACGTTCTGATATTTTTTGAAGTTTTGTATTGTAATTTTGTTCTTTTTTGGTTAAAAATTCCAATTTATAGCGGAGTGTTTTGGGTTTTCAGCGAACATTTGTAGTGTCAATGTGGGCGAATGATTACACGTGTTCGCTCAATTAAACGCGAAAATATCCAGCTGACTTATATATCATATTGGATATCGCCAAATTTTAATCCAATAAAAAAGGCCAGCGAGTGCTGACCTTTTTCATGTATTTTAGCTCAGATTAGAATTTATGAGTGTATTGCACCCCGAATAGCATAGCTGTTGCTTTCGTTGTTGTATCTAGGCTAATTGTATTTGTACCACTAGTGATTGTGTCATTAACTTGTTTCTCTTTGCCTACTAGGTAGGTAAAGCCAAAATCAAGCGCTTGGTCTTGGTTGAAGTGGTAGGTAGCACCCGCAGAGAACCACTGACGATCAGAGTCAGGTACTGATACTGAAGTAATCTCATCCTGGACACCTTCATCGAACATATAGCCGATACGCGCTTCCCAGTTTTGGCTGATGTAGTAAGTACCACCGATTGAGTAATGGAAGGTGTCTTTCCACTTGTACTCTTTGATTTCTGTGCCATCAGTCGTTACTAGGCGGTCAAAGTCACCCCAGCCGATCCATTGTACACTGTAGTGAACGGCAAACGCAGTATCTTCAATACGATGGTAACCAGAGAATTCCCACATATCTGGTAGAGGGATTTTTAGATCACCAATACTTGAGTCACCAGCGTACGAAACCGTGCCACCGACTTCTTTTTCTGGACTGTAATGGTAACTTAAGCCGAAACGGTTATTTTCATTCAGCTCAAAAACGGTACCAAGATTGAAACCCAGTGTCCACGCTGAAGCATCAATATCCATTAGTTGCTGAGTATTAGTCTGTCCGGTTGGTGTGCTTGGAACTTGTACGATATTCATAGTGGACTGGCGCTTTAGTTCGCCTTCACCATAGATAATATCTAAGCCACCACCAATGCTCCATTGGTCGTTGATACGGTAAGAACCCGCAAGTAGAAAGTTCATCGTTGAAACGTTTGTAACACCACCAAATGCGTCTGCACCTGGGACCGCTTGCACGACATTACTACCGTTTACGAACAAAGTACCTGTGCCAGATCCCCAATTAGGATCAAACTCGTTAGTGGTACCAAAGTTAGAATATAGGCCTAAACCAACAGCAAACTTTTCGTTAACTGGATGAACAACATAAAAATTTGGAATGTATGAAGTTGCGTTGTTAGTTGTATCTGCTACATCATATGAGTTGCCGCCTGCAGCTGCTGGTTGTGTGTATGTAGTGCCTTTGACTTCTACTTCTGAATCAATGACGTTAAAGCCAAGTGAAACTTCAGTACGATCAAACAGTGACATTGCTGCAGCGTTGCGAGACATAACAGAAGCGTTGTCTGCAATGACGGCATCACCTGCAAATGCACGGCCTAAGCCTGTTGCCGATTGAGAGTTAAGTTGGAAGCCAGCAGCGAGAGCGTGCTGCGAAGCTAAAGTTGCGGTTGTGATAGTCACTGCTAAAAGTGATTTTTTAAACAGACGCGTCTTGTTCATTTTGCTTTTTCCTTTGTCTTTATCTTCGCCTCTGCTGGGCGATATTATTTGAGCAAAAGCTCAGTGGTGGCTGATACTAGACACAAGTATAAATTAAAGAAATCCGACCATTACTTATCTAGATGATAAAATTATGGAAATGATGCATATTTGGCAGGAAAATGCTGCAAAATGTATTTTATTAGAGTTTTGACTCTAGAAAAATGTAAAAAAAATGGCTCAAACAGAATGTTCAAGCCATGACGTGAATCACAAAATGTTATTATTTTGTTAAATGGTGGGTTTGATTATTTTCGACAAACTTTCCACGATCTTAGTGATGTTTTCACCTTCGGTACCTACAACGATTAAACTGTTATTTCCCATAGGTTGAACGGCGCCACTCATACCATCTTGATCGAAGTTTACTACTTGGTCGGCAGCGATTCCCGTTAAGAACAGGGTCACTTTGCCTTTTTCCCCTTGGAAAACCATATGTAGCGCATTAGATTTACCAAAGCCGCAGTGGTTTAGATAGTACACATGATAAGGGAAAGTGTCTGACAATTGATGATCAAAGGGGACCATCTTGGCATTGATTTGCGACGAAGGCACTTGTTCGTCTAAGCTTTCGACGAATGGTTTCTCATCCACAACGTGTTTTATCGCTGTCGTTGCCAAACTGGCTTGTGCTGGAGAAACGACTAAGTTACCCCAATTAACTTGACCGACAAGTACCCCTACAACGAACGCAACCGATGCTGCCATCGCCATCGTTTTTCTGGCAAAGTTTGGCCTGATAACATTGCCTTGAGTGGTCGATGATTGGTTGAACAATATACGGTCTGCGAGATCTTCAGGCACATCTACAGTCATAGCTTTTACTATTTGTTTATCGAGATCGAGGATTTCTTCTGCGAATTGAGCGTTTTGCTCGTTGGCTGTGATCGCAGCATTGATGTCGCTGTCTCTTAGTTTAGGCTCAGACAGTATGCGTCGACGAAATTCTAATTCATCCATTTTTCTGCCCCCTGTGTGTGCTGTGTGAATCTAACATCTCTTTTAGTTGGTTCCTCGCTCTAAATAGCCGAGTCATCACGGTATTCTTGTTTAACCCAAGTATCTCTCCGATCTCTTCACCGCTAAAACCGCCTACGACCTGCAGGAAAAGTGGTTCGCGGTAATCCTCTTCAAGCTTCATTATTTGTGCTTGGATCCACTCCGTTTGATGATGTGGGTCGTCCGACACTTTTGCGTCATTGCCGTGGTCGTCAATATCGACCAGATCGAACTGTTTACGTTCGAATCGGCGTGCGTTTTCTCGCCTCAATATTGTAATGAGCCAAGATTTTGCGGCTTTTTGGTCTTGAAGGCTATCAAGAGATTTCCATGCTCGGAGACAGGTTTCTTGTACTAGATCTTCTGAAATGGTCGGGTCTTTGCACAACCAGTAAGCATAGCGATACAAGTCTCTGTGATAGGCCCTGACTAGCGCTTCGTATTTTCTTTGTCTGTCCATATCCGAGTTGACCGGATCATTGGACTTTTTCTTTCCGAAAAAATTTATGATTGACACAGAAGCCTCCCTCGTTGCTCTGTGGTTCGTACCTTATTGTGCTAACCAATGCATCTGTCTGTCATTGTGTTATGGCTACTATATATGTATTTGATTGATGTTATGAATGGATTTCTTGCAATATAACGAGGTAATTACCAGTCTATTCCACCTAAAATTGATCTAATTCAAAATCTAACAAGCTCGAACGGTTATAGTTACTCCTGTCATCTAGTTGGTGTTTACACCGACAAGTTGAGCAAGATGACACTTCCTTTTGAAGGCTGACTTTACTTTCTCCTAATCAGGAAACTGATTATTTCAATTGGCGTTACGTTAATTGCTTTATATATTCCGACCACACAGATCTGTGTGGTTTTTTTTGCCCGCAAGTCATCTCACCTGAATTAACCCCTTTTGATCTTATGAAAAGAGCATATGTTCTATCGTCATTTTTTCTTATCTGGTAAGAGTTACCGCTGTGGAATCTGTTGTAAGTCACGTTTATTCAAACGAGCGTTTGATTGAATTAACATTCTCGTTACAATGATTCTGGTCAGACCTCTATCTATTAAGGAGCAACAATGGGCAAGCAGGAAGTGAAAACTCGCTCAGGTGAACGAGTGGCGATTGTCGCGGGATTGCGCACGCCATTTGCACGTCAAAGTACAGAATTTAGTCAGGTGCCAGCCGTCGATTTGGGTAAATTGGTTGTGAGTGATTTACTTGCTCGAACGGAAATTGATCCGAAACTGATCGAGCAGGTTGTATTTGGTCAGGTAGTGCAAATGCCTGAGGCGCCAAATATCGCACGCGAGATTGTTTTGGGTACAGGAATGGACATTCATACTGACGCCTACAGCGTGACCCGTGCTTGTGCGACTAGCTTCCAGTCTGCAGTGAACGTTGCTGAAAGTATTATGGCGGGAACCATTGATATCGGTATTGCGGGTGGCGCAGACTCTTCTTCAGTGCTACCAATTGGTGTGTCTAAAAAATTAGCGGCTAATCTCCTTGCTCTGAGCAAAACAAAAACACTCGGCCAAAAGCTCAACATTCTAAAAACACTCTCTTTTAAAGACCTTATACCAGTACCGCCTGCCGTTGCAGAATACTCGACAGGGCTCTCTATGGGTCAAACCGCTGAGCAAATGGCAAAATCGCACGGTATTACTCGTCAGGCGCAAGATGAGCTCGCTCACCGTTCGCACAGCTTAGCGGCGAAAGCTTGGAATGAGGGAAA
This sequence comes from Vibrio galatheae, assembly GCF_000967545.1. Taxonomy (GTDB): domain Bacteria; phylum Pseudomonadota; class Gammaproteobacteria; order Enterobacterales; family Vibrionaceae; genus Vibrio; species Vibrio galatheae. Next base: position 53,434 of record NZ_JXXV01000016.1, read on the forward strand.
AATCGAAGGAGAGGTGATGACGGCTTTTCCTGAACCTTACAAAAAGTGGATAGCAAAAGATAACAATATTCGTGAAGACTCAACCATAGAAGGTTACGCTAAACTGCGCCCTGCCTTCGACCGTCAGTACGGCAGCGTTACCGCGGCCAACAGTACTCCACTGACCGATGGCGCAGCAGCGATCATCTTGATGCGTGAAGGCAAAGCCAAAGAGCTTGGTTTAGACATCATGGGCTACATTCGCTCTTACGCATTTTCAGCAATTGGTGTCCACAACGATATGCTGATGGGACCTTCTTACGCTACACCTATGGCGCTGGATCGTGCGGGTATTCAGTTGTCTGATTTGACATTGATTGACATGCACGAAGCGTTTGCGGCTCAGACGCTATCCAACGTTAAAATGTTTGCTAGTGATAAATTTGCCCAAGAAAAGCTTGGCCGCTCAAAGGCGATTGGCGAAATTGATATGGATAAGTTTAACGTGCTTGGTGGATCCATTGCTTATGGTCACCCATTCGCAGCGACTGGCGCACGTATGATCACTCAAACCTTGCGAGAACTTCAACGTCGAGGTGGCGGACTTGCATTGAATACGGCATGTGCGGCTGGGGGATTAGGCGCAGCTATGGTACTGGAGGTAGAGTAATGAGCGAAACAACAGCATTTAACTTATCGATTGATGAACAAGACATCGCTTGGCTTGCTATTGATGTACCCGGCGAAAAAATGAATACGCTTCAGGCAGCCTTTGCAGAAGAAATGGAAGCGATATTTGGTCAACTTGCAGAGAAAGGCTCGGCAGTTAAAGGTTTAATTGTTCATTCATTAAAACCAGACAACTTTATTGCGGGTGCCGATGTTCGGATGTTGGACGCCTGTACCAGTGCCCTGGAAGCGCAGGCGTTGGCTGAAAAAGGTCAGCAGATGTTCCAGCAGTTATCTGAGCTACCGTTCCCTGTGGTTGCTGCTATTCATGGCCCGTGCCTAGGTGGTGGCTTGGAACTTGCGCTCGCGTGTGACTATCGCGTATGTACGGATTCTGATAAGACTCGTCTAGGTCTACCTGAAGTGCAGCTTGGCCTGTTGCCGGGCTCTGGAGGGACTCAGCGTCTGCCTAGATTAATCGGGCTGTTGCCTTCGCTGGATCTCATTCTTACAGGTAAACAGCTACGCGCGAAAAAGGCCAAAAAACTGGGTGTTGTCGACGCGGTTGTTTCTGACACGATTCTACTCGATGTCGCGAAAAGCTTTGTTGAGAAAAATTCCGGCAGTAAGAAGACAAAGCGTAAAGTGCCAACTAAAGAAAAGCTGATCTCAAATACTGGGCTGGGACGCAAAGTTATCTTTGAACAAGCAGCAAAGAAAACACAGCAAAAAACTCGGGGTAATTACCCAGCGGCAAACGCTATTTTGGAAGTCATTCGATTTGGTTTAGAGAAAGGCGTTGAGCAAGGCCAGAAGAAAGAAGCACAGCGTTTCGGTGAGTTAGTCATGACTTCTGAGTCAAAAGCGTTACGTTCGATCTTCTTTGCCACCACTGAGATGAAAAAAGAAAATGGCAGTGATGCTGAGCCTCAGAGTATCAAGCGTGCAGCGGTTCTCGGTGGCGGTTTGATGGGAGCGGGTATTAGCCATGTCAGCGTCGCTAAAGCCAAAGTGCCTGTACGAGTGAAAGACGTATCTAATGATGGGGTACTCAACGCGCTGAAATACAACTACAAGCTTTTTGACAAGCAAAGAAAGCGTCGAATTATCTCGAAAGCGCAATTGCAAAATAACATGCTGCAGCTTTCTGGTGGTGTAGACTTTACCAGCTTTAACCACACCGATATTGTTATCGAAGCCGTATTCGAAGATCTCGACTTGAAGCAGAAAATGGTTGCAGATGTCGAACAGAATGCGAAAGATAGCACCATTTTCGCGACAAACACCTCGTCACTACCTATCCATCAAATTGCCGCTAAAGCTCAGCATCCTGAAAATGTCGTAGGTTTACACTACTTCAGTCCGGTTGAGAAGATGCCTTTAGTCGAGGTTATCCCACATGCAGGCACATCGGATGAAACAGTTTCAACCGTGGTTGAGTTTGCGCGTAAGCAGGGTAAAACCCCGATTGTGGTGAAAGATTGCGCGGGCTTTTACGTCAACCGCATACTGGCGCCCTATATGAATGAAGCGGCGCAAGTGTTGATGACAGGCGAACCTATCGAACAGTTGGATAAAGCACTGCTTAACTTTGGTTTCCCAGTCGGTCCAATTACTCTGCTTGATGAAGTTGGTGTTGATATCGGCGCTAAAATTATGCCTATTTTAGTGGCTGAGCTTGGCGATCGTTTTCAAGGGCCAGATGTATTCGATAAACTTCTCAATGACAATCGCAAAGGGCGTAAAAGTGGCAAAGGTTTCTATACCTATAAAGGTAAAAAGAAAGACGTCGATAAATCGGTCTACAAGCTACTTGGGTTAAGTCCAGAAGCTAAGTTGGCAGAAAAAGACATCGCACTACGCTGCGTACTACTAATGCTCAATGAAGCGGTGCGTTGTTTGGATGAAGGTATTATCCGCAGCCCGAGAGATGGTGATATTGGTGCTATTTTTGGTATTGGTTTCCCACCGTTCCTTGGCGGTCCATTCCGTTATATGGATCAGATAGGCGTCAAGAAACTGGTTGAACTTATGAACGATCACGCACAGAAATATGGCGACCGATTTGCGCCATGTGATGGTTTGTTGACTCGTGCCGGTTTAGACAAAGCGTTCTACGAGTAGAGATAATTAAAATACTGAGGCGAACCAAGAGGTTCGCCTTTTTTGTTTTTGAGAGTTATTATCAAGAAGAAAACAATACAGTTTAAAGGAAGTGAAATGGATGCGTTAGATTTGCTGCTCAACCGCCGCTCAATTGCAAAATTATCATCCCCGGCCCCGGAAGGGAAAGTGCTCGAAAATATCATTCAAGCCGGACTAAGAGCGCCAGATCATGCGGGTTTAACACCGTGGCGATTTGTAATCGCGCAGGGAGATGGCTTAAATAAGCTTTCAGAGATTTTAGTCAAAGCAGCGCTTGCCGACAATAGTGAACAATCTGTTATCGATAAAGTGAAAGGTGCTCCGTTTCGTGCACCTATGGTCATCACTGTCATTGCTAAGGTGACGGAGCATGACAAAGTCCCTGCGTTTGAACAGCATTTATCAGCAGGTTGTGCGGTGCAAGCCATGCAGATGGCCGCTGTCGCTCAAGGGTTTCAGGGTTTTTGGCGTTCGGGCCATTGGATGTTTCATCCTGATGTACACCAAGCATTTGGTCTGCAAGGGGATGACCAAATTGTCGGTTTCCTATATCTAGGTACTCCGGGTTGTACACCGATGAAGGTACCACAACGCGATTTAAGCCGCTTTGTAGAGTATTTATAATAGAAATAAAGAAAAGCTTGGCTGGGGTTTGCCAAGCTTTTTCGTTGTCATTGGCTTAATCAAGATTGTACTCAATGACAAAGTCGATAAAGAGTCGAACCTTTTCAGGTAGATGATCTTTGTGATTGTACAGCATGTAGATATCTCGAGGGTTAGCACTCCAATCTTCCAACACCCGCACTAGACTCCCATCTTCAATGTATTCTCTTAGCATCACATCTGGCATAAGGGTTATCCCCAGACCAGAGGAGCAGGCAATTCTCACCACATCGAGTGTGTTGGCTTGGAAGCGACCTTTGTCGTTGTTGATGACAGTTTCACCACTGTGATTCGACAACTGCCATTTCAACAGTGGCGACCCTTTTAGGAGAGAGTGATGATGGAGATCTTCTGCATGCTTAGGGGCGGGGCAGAGCTTAAGATACTCTGGACTCGCGACTAGGATATCTGCCACAGAGCTGATTTTTCGCGCAATCAAACTCGAATCACGTTGTGGTCCCACACGGAAGATGACATCCCATTCTGTGGGATCCAGTTGGTCAGCATTGTTACTGGTGGTGAGCTCAATGTTGATGTCTGGATACTTGGCCATGAATAGATTAAACATCGGCATCATCATGCGTTTGGTGAGATTCGATGGGGCAGTAATGCGGATTTTCCCTGCCGCTCCTCGGCACTCATCTGTCAATTCCTCTGCCGCAGAAGCCAAACGGCTGAGCAGTGGTGAGCACTCGTTGTAAAAACGTTCTCCCGCTTCGGTAAGCGATAATTTACGTGCATGGCGGTTGAGTAAACGTAAATTTAACGAATCTTCAAGGGCCTGAATACGGCGCGTAATCGTTGCTACAGGAATCATAGTTTTGCGCGAAGTTGCGGTATAACTCCCGTTTTCGACAACGAGCCTAAATAGGTTTAGATCATCTAATTTCATTGGTTCAGACACACATATTTACTAATTGAAATAATTTATATGGTTATCAAACGCCAAATTTTGAGTCACATCAACAAGTTTCTCAAAATTTGCTATTCCATACATATAGTATGCAACAAGGTTTCAAAGTGGAAGATTTGTATAAATCTGGGTTCAGGGCTACTTTTTAAGGTAGTGTTTTAAACAAAGACAATAATAACAATAAGCGTAGTGATCCTAGTTGTATGAGGCAAAGGTTTATGCATAAAGCAATTGAAGTTGGAACCAGCGCGGCTGTGCCTGTTGCTGCTGGACAGAAGAAAGTGATGCTAGTCGATGATGACCCTATTTTTCGCCGCATCACCCAAGGTTTTTTAGAATCTCAAGGTTATCAAGTTATTGAGGCAGAAAACGGCCTTGATGGACTGAAAAAACTACGCTCAAACGACCCTGATCTGATTTTGTGTGATCTGTCGATGCCTGTATTGGACGGTATTGAGTTTGTTGAAGAAGTGAGCCTTGAATACCCATCTCTGCCTATGATCGTCGTGTCGGCCACAGACGAAATTTCGGATGTTGCTAAGGCACTACGGTTTGGAATTAAAGACTTCTTAGCAAAACCGATCAGTAATCATGAACACCTAGCGTGCGCTATTGAAAATACTCTTGATGATTCAGATAACCATCTCAGTGACCAACGCGATTTTGCCAGTCAGTGGTTTCGGGTTGATAGTGGCGATATGCCAGAAGAGCAAGAACTTCACTGGCATTTAGAATATCTAGAAGACAATCCTAGTGCGGCCAAAGATCTACTTCATGCATTGTTACCGGAGAAAGATACATCGCAAGGAGATTGGAAATGCAGTTATCGGCTGCTGCAATCGACGGATGTGATGCCACTTGTGTTTGACTATGCATGGCTTATTAATGGGCAGTTTGCCTTCTACCTAGTTGATTCGGCAAGTGAAGGCCAACATGGTGCGGCAACGACGCTGATGGTACGCGCGTTATTTCATGATTATCTGCGTAATCTAAAATGCTTTAATGCCGATTTGAAGGATATCGTTGATTTATTGGAAAAAGGCATTAAGTGCTCCGAATGCAGCACGCCCGTGAAAGCGATCTTTGGTATTGCCGATTTGTCAGAAGGCAAGTTGTCTATCCTACCTGCAGGATTAGATGCGCAGTGGTCGAACGGCTATTTTTCCCAGCATATTGCAGCGGGCGTGATGCTAGGTGAAAACTGCGCAAAAAACTTTATTACTACTGATTTGCCTATTCAATCTGCATGCCAGTTGACCTTGAGTCTATTGGGCTCAAGCAGTTTTAGCTTAGATATCTATCGTGGAGGAAATGCGTAGCTGGGTTCACAGCACATCTTGTTAATAACCCTGTCAATAGTCGGTGTTTGCTGGTTAATGTTTAGGGTATAGTCTGCCGCAAACAAAAATAACCCAAGTCATTAACATTTGGTTAATTTCATGGGGTAAAGTCAATTTTCATTTCGAGAGAAGTAAGCTCATGGCAGACAAAGATTTTAAAGAACCTTATAATATCTACTATTTTCTAGGCTTCATTGCGGTACTACTTATCCCAACGTTGCCTGCATCCCTGACTTGGATTCGTGTGCTAAACGGATACGCGGGATTCTAAATCATACTCGGAGCACGCCATCATCATTCGCAGACTGTTTTTTCATTTTGTTGGTGTGCTCAGCCTAATTTTAGGCATCCTAGGCATTTTTCTTCCCCTCCTACCGACTACGCCTTTTATTCTTCTTGCTAGTGCATGTTTTATGCGCAGTAGTCCTAAGTTTCACCGCTGGCTTCATCAGCACAAAACCTTCGGCCCAATTCTCACGAATTGGCATCAAAATAAAGCCGTCACTGCCACAGTTAAGAAGCGGGGGGTGATATGCATCTTGCTCAGTTTTGCATTTTCTATCTGGGTAGTGCCCCATTTCTGGCTAAAGATTGCGCTAGTTGTGATGCTAGTGGTTTTACTCAGTTGGTTTATTCGTCTACCCGTGATTGAGTACCTTGCCGATAGGCAAGAAAATCACTAAGATTGTGAGGAAGTGTGCCCGCTTTTAGAGTGGGCGTTTGTTTTTTGAGCACAATAAGCCGTGGTTACCGCTTTGTCATTGCCTAAGGTCAGATTGTGCTAAAAAGTAAGCTAACAAAGGCATGTGTTTTAACTCGCATGTGCCAAGCCAATCTAAGAAAAAATTATGACTACTGACACCATTTCACAGATCAAATCAAGCATCAAAAGCATTCCAGATTACCCAAAACCAGGCATTCTATTTCGTGATGTCACAAGCCTGATGGAAGATGCTCAAGCATATCAGGCGACGATCCAGCTTTTGGTTGATAAGTACAAAGATATGGGCTTCACCAAAGTCGTTGGAACAGAAGCTCGCGGTTTTCTTTTCGGTGCCCCATTAGCACTGGAACTTGGCCTAGGTTTCGTACCAGTACGTAAGCCAGGTAAGCTACCACGAGCGACAGTCGCTCAGTCTTATGAACTTGAGTATGGCACTGATACATTAGAGATTCACACGGATGCAATCAGTACAGGTGATAAGGTGTTAGTGGTTGATGATCTGCTTGCCACGGGCGGCACAATCGAAGCGACAACAAAACTTATTCGTCAACTTGGTGGCGAAGTCGAGCATGCAGCATTTGTCATCAACCTTCCTGAAATCGGTGGCGATAAGCGCCTTGAGGGCCTAGGTCTCAACGTTTACAGCATCTGTGAGTTTGAAGGTCACTAATCAGGTAGGTTATTGATGGGTATAGTTTCATGAGTTATCTTGCCTTAGCGCGAAAATGGCGACCAACTAAATTCAATGAAGTTGTTGGTCAAGCCCACGTATTAACAGCACTTGAAAACGCTTTAGCACAAAATCGCCTCCACCACGCCTATCTGTTTAGTGGCACGCGTGGGGTGGGTAAAACCACCATTGGTCGCTTGTTTGCGAAAGGGTTGAACTGTGAAACAGGTATTACCGCGACGCCGTGTGGCGTATGTGATACCTGTAAAGAGATCGATGAAGGTCGCTTTGTTGATTTGCTAGAGATCGATGCGGCGTCGCGGACTAAGGTGGAAGATACTCGTGAACTGCTTGATAACGTGCAGTACAAACCTGCACGAGGTCGATTTAAAGTTTACCTAATCGATGAAGTTCACATGCTCTCGCGTCATAGTTTCAACGCTTTGTTGAAAACACTAGAAGAGCCGCCTGAGTATGTGAAGTTCTTGCTAGCCACCACCGATCCACAAAAGCTGCCCGTTACGATTTTATCGCGTTGTCTTCAGTTCCACTTGAAGCCGATCAGTGTGGATAATATTCATGAGCAGCTTGATCATATTCTTCAGCAAGAAAATGTTACTGTGGAATCTCGAGCTTTAGGCATGATTGCTCACGCGGCAGATGGCAGTATGCGTGATGCGTTAAGTCTTACCGATCAAGCTATCGCGTTGGGTAATGGTCAAGTGCAGAGCGACAGTGTTGCCCACATGCTTGGAACATTAGACACTGATCAAGCGTTGCACTTGCTTGAAGCGATAAGTTCTAAGCAACCGCAAGTGGCAATGGAGTCGATTAGCACGTTGGCGCAAAATGGCGTTGAGTGGGATGGTCTACTTCAGCAGTTGGCGACGCAATTGCACCGCCTAGCTATGTATCAAGCACTGCCAGCAACTTTAGACTCAAGCCAACCTGATGCCGAGAAAGTTGAACTGCTCGCGCGAGCACTGAGCCCGCAAGATGTTCAGCTTTACTACCAGATTGCCTTAAAAGGTCGACAAGATTTACCTTTAGCGCCCTCAGAAAGAGTGGGGCTAGAGATGGTCGTGTTGCGCATGATGGCCTTTAGACCAGCCTCGCAGCCACAAGCGAACATCATTAGCACCCAGACTGAAGCTCAGCCTCAAGCAGTTGCCGCGCCAACCAATACTGTTCCTGTGGTGAACCCAGCGATGCGCAGTCAGCAAAGTGCACCACAAGTTCAGCAGACTCATGCTCAACAAGTGAAACAGGCCCAACAAGCGCCTTCAACGCCGGATTATGGTTATGAGCCGCCACATTATGATGAGCCTGCGGAGCAGTACATTCCGCCTAGCGAGCAATATGCTCCCCCACAGCCGGATATGTCTCCACCTGCCGCATCCCAGGGAGCGTCAACTCCTCAAGCAAGTCACAATGAGCGAACTTCTGCGCCTTTAAGTGGTCTACGTCATCAGTTGCGTTCGCAAAGAAAGGGATTAAATCCGACGCCAGGAAATACGCCAAAAAAGGCTAATGCGGCATCTGTAAAACCAGAATCTGTTCTTGATCGTGTTGCAAAAAAACACTCAGGTTCAGCTCAGGTGTCGCCCTCTTTATCGGCCAATATAGCGGCGGAATCTGAATTAGATAAGAATGAACCTTATCAATGGAAACCAACTTTGCCCCAAGTAGCGAAAGAGTCGATCGAGCTGACTCCCACACTACTTAAAAAAGCGCTTGAGCATGAAAAAACACCGGAAATGGTGCAGAAGTTGGTCGATGAAAGTTTAGAGCAAAGTGAGTGGGCCAAGCTCATCAGCCAACTTACTACGGCAAAACTGACCGAACAGTTGGCGCTGAATTCCCACTATGAGAAGAGCGGAGCTTCAATTTCGCTTACCTTACGTTCGGCGCAGGCACACTTAAATACAGACAGAGCTCAAAGCGAGCTATTGGATGAACTTAACCGCGTGCTGGGGGAAGAGTGTCATCTTAGCGTCGAGATTGGTGAGCAAGGTGAAACACCATTGGAATTGCGCGATAAGCTTTATCAAGGTCGATTGAAGCAAGCGTTCACAAGTTTAGAACAAGATGCGAATGTTCAATTTATAGAGAAGCGTTTTGCCGCTGAACTCGATAAAGAGAGCGTGAGGCCAATCTAATTTTCGGGGTTGAATTTTATTAACTTAGCCCCATCTAATAACGAAACAAGCTAACTAACCAGAGAGATAAACATGTTTGGTAAAGGCGGTATGGGCAACTTAATGAAGCAAGCCCAGCAAATGCAAGAGCGTATGCAAAAGCTTCAAGAAGAAATCGCAAATATGGAAGTCACCGGTGAGTCTGGTGCTGGCCTAGTGAAAGTGACCATTACTGGTAGCCATAGCGTGCGTCGTGTTGAAATCGACGAAAGCTTGATGGAAGATGACAAAGAGATGCTTGAAGATCTCATTGCCGCTGCATTCAATGACGCAGCTCGCCGTGTTGAAGAGACACAAAAAGAGAAAATGGCAGGTGTGACTGGCGGTATGCAATTACCTCCGGGCATGAAGATGCCGTTCTAATTGAGTAAGAACTAATGCGCACCAGTCATATGCTGGAGCAATTGATGGAGGCCTTACGTTGTCTACCTGGGGTGGGTCCCAAGTCGGCACAGCGTATGGCCTTTCATTTGTTACAGCGGGATCGAAAAGGCGGCTTACAGCTTGCCGATGCACTCAGCCAAGCGATGACGGAAATTGGTCATTGTAATGAATGCCGAACGTTTACCGAAGAAGAAACATGTCATATCTGCATGAATCCGAAACGCCAAGAAAATGGTCAGATTTGTGTGGTTGAAAGCCCGGCGGATATTGCTGCGGTTGAGGCAACAGGTCAGTTCTCTGGTCGATACTTTGTCTTGATGGGGCACTTATCACCACTAGACGGTATTGGCCCGAGCGATATTGGTTTAGATATTTTAGACTTTCGTTTGCGTCGTGGTGATGTCAGTGAGGTCATACTGGCGACCAATCCAACGGTGGAGGGGGAAGCAACCGCTCATTATATTGCTGAGCTTTGCCGTGAACACCAAGTGCAAGCGAGTCGAATCGCGCATGGTGTCCCTGTTGGTGGAGAGCTAGAGCTTGTCGATGGAACGACCTTGTCACACTCCTTGCTGGGTAGACAAAAACTTTAGCTCAATCAAATTAACAAAAGCGATGCCCGAAAGCATCGCTTTTTTGTTAGTGTAAAACCAACTTAGTGGTTAATGGCAAACTGGTTAAAAACTCGAACCTTTCGCCACCCAAGCTAACAAAGTCGATAAACCTAGCGAACTGCTGTGCCGATAGGCTACTTTCTGCGCCTACTACCTCAAATCGGGTTTCACTCACGTCTTTGTTGGCTTGTATTTGGATGCAGTCAACCTCTTGTTCAGATTCCGCAAGACACAAATTGAAGTGTCGGGTTGTTAGCCTTGTTATTAGCGTCAGCAAAAGTTGATCATTGAATACCCCGCTGGTACGAAAGTCGAGTTTGATTTGTTGGGTTGATGATAAGCTTGAGAGTGCCTTGGTTAGCCCAACGAGTAACTCTTGACTTGAAATGTTGCCGAGCGAATCAAAGCGTACTGTGCCGATACCGTTGTCTTGAGACCAAGTTACGTGTTCAACCGTTGAATCTCTGCCACTAAGGTTACTGTCAATGGTGCGCAACTCAAGTTGGCCAGTATTGAGATCACTAATCATCTTGGTGACCAGCTTATGCCATTGTGTATCCGATGTTATTTGCTCTACTTCAATTAGGTAAGGCTGATACAGTGCTTGCCATTGATCTTCAATCTCAGGGTAGCGGACTTGGTCTTCAGCAACGGTATTCCACATCAAGTTGTAGTCATCGCTATAACTGCGACTGCTTCTAGCTGATGCGACTTTCGCGCTTTGCGTTAAAACGATTTTGACTCTGTCTGTGTTGGTCCTATCTCCGCTATCTTTGACATATAATTCGAATGTGTACGTTCCTGTAGTTTCGGGATTGAGTAACGTCGCGGTTAGGCTATCTGAGTTTAGAATAGTTAAATTTTCAGGCCCTGAAGTCTGCGTCCACTTGGTATCTTTAATACTGTACACATGTTTAGGGTATGTTTTCGCAGAGCCACTTAACGTGATCTTGCTTATCGGCAGCGTATAGACTTTGTCACTGCCAGCATCTACTGTTGGTTTGGTATATTTTTCTGCGTCACCAATATCGTCATCACAACCAGAGAGAACAATCAGTGCACCGAGAACAAGATATTTGACAAACATAGACATGGTGATCCCTCGCAATGATTAGAAGTGGTAGCTCACGCCAGTAGAAAGGAAGAGGTTTTCGCTACTGTAAAACTCGATATCAGATTCTGTTATTTGATAACCCCCCATTAGGTTTAGGTCGGTGTTAGGCAGGTTAAGTAGGTTGTGGTAGCTGTAAACAGAGAACAGCCCAAAACTTTGATAATCTTGTTTACGGTTGAACTGAGGGTTGTCTTGAGCAAACTCGGCAATACTGTTGCGAAATGTTGTGGTAAACGTGTGTCTTGGCAGGTTTATGACGACAGCAACTTGACCACTGATCTCATCAAAAGAGTGTGAATGGCCTTTGGCATCTCTCCGCGTGTAATACATCGAAGGAGCAATCGTCAACGCTTTGCCAATTGGAAAAGCGATTTCTGTACCAAATCTATGATAATCGCTGTCACGAGCAAGTTGCGCTTGCTCTGCCGCTGACAGAAGCACAGACCGGCCAATATCGTCTTGGTCGACTTCGCTTTGCGCATAAGCGTATTTTAACGACACAGATACAGGGCTAAGTAAGTCCCAAGAAAAGCGAACCCCTGATACGGTTTGATCTGTGACGGTTCGAGCCGTACCGGTTAAATAAGGGTCGCGCCACACTTCATCTTGACCGGGTACACTGCCAAATAAAGCGCCAGTTAATGCGCTATTCCTGGTTAATTTTTGTGTTACCCCCAACTCTGCTTGAAAGTTGGCTTCAGTGATTTGGTCTTCACTGTTACCTAAGAAAATGACGGTGTTACCTAAACTGTACTGCAATCGACCAAGCAGGATAGGAGATACTTGGCTAACCTGCTGACCCTTATTATTTAAGTCGTGCGTAATGGCGTTATCGTCATGAGTATTGTGTTGAGATTGGGTTTGGCTGTAGCCCGCATTGAGGCTAATTGCACCACTAAAGCCCGGCGTGAAAGGATCGCGTTGGGCTAACGCATTGAAAGAACTAACCGAGATAACTGAAGCGCCAACGAGCGCGGTAAAGCTTGAACTGACGTGCATGTGAAATCCTTTTTGGAGTGACTTGTTTTAGCCACTCCAAACTAACATTCACACTGGTTATTAATCGTTGGTGATTTATGGACTAATTGTGTCCGATTTGGTCACAATTGGTTTTGAGTTGCCCGTAACGTTTTTAGCTGGCCAAGTGAGAGTAAACTGCGCACCGCCCAGTGTGGATGAGGAAACTTTCGCACTGCCCTGATGCCACTTCATCACTTGACGAACAATGGCCAAACCAAGTCCATGGCCTTTGTCACTACTGCGTTCTTGGTTATCAAGTTGAATAAAGGGTTCAAAGATTTTTTCAGCATCTTTGCTCGCTATGCCCGGCCCATCATCTTCAATACTTATCATGTATAGATTGCTCTCATTCGCAAAAGAGATCGCAATCTTGGTTTGTGCAAAGCGACTGGCATTGGCAAGCAAGTTTTTGACTGCGCGCATTAAGCCCGCTTTGTCGATAAATAAGGTATCTGTTCGTAAGCTGGGGGAACAATATAGCCTGATCTCTAATTCACTGTGCTCAAGACGGAAAAATTCCACCTCTTTAGCGAGCTCATCAGCGAAGCAGCATTGACTAAACTGGGTAACATCAGCAATTCGGTTGTAGCGAGACAATAGTAGATTCTGATTTATTAAATGATCCAAGTCTTCAATGCTGGATTGAATCGTATTGTGGTACTTCTGCTTTTGAGTTGTCGGCAGTGATTCATCTTCAATCATCTCTAACGCAAACCTCAGTCTATATAAAGGCGTGCGTAAATCGTGGGCGATTGCATTGGTCAGCTCACGTTGCCCAGCGATCAGTCTCTCTATATTATCCGCCATGGTATTGAACGATGCGCTGAGCTGAGAAACGACGGATAGACGAGACGCTTTAGCTCGTTGAGAAAGTCGCCCTTGACCAAATTCGTTGGCAGTGTGCACCAGTCGCTTTAAATCCCGCCACAGTGGAAATACCCAAAGTACTAGCGCGAGTGAGATCAGCAAAAAAAACAGTCCGCCGATCGCAGATGTGAGCTTCATTTGGGTACTTTGAGACATGTCATCGTGAACATGAAGCCAAATGCCCTCTTCTACCGGTGCGAGCAGCTCAACTTGCCCTGCTTGGTTGATGTAACTGACAATCTCATTTGGCGATTCTTCAATGGCTTTATGCCCAGAGAGAGAAAGCTCGCTGGTCTCTTTCAGGCTTATTTGGAAAGGTATTCGGGCATTTTTTTCTGCCAAATCTTGCTGCCAAGATTCTTTGGCAAGGGCGCGAAGTTGCTGTGACGCTAGGTAGAGCGTACCTCTTGCCTGATTCAGAACCGCAAGCTGTGTTGACTCGTTCAACGCAAAGTAAATGAGATAGTCACTATCGCCAACACGCTTGAGTAGAGCCATAGGATCGCCGAACACAAAAGCAGTTTCGCCACGGCGAATAGATTCCAGAACCTTAACATCGTCTTGATAATTTTCGATAGGCTCAAGCTTGAGGGGATAGGCGAAGTGCTTAGCGTGGGTCTGGATAATGGCTTGCCATTGACTTTGTGGCTTTTCTAGCAGCTTATCTGTCAGGATATCGAAGTTGACGGTGTAAATTTGCTTATAGAACTGTTCAGAAAAAGATTCATTTAAGCGTTGAATAGGGTTAAACGAGGTGGGAATAATCAGTAGGATGATAGGCACAAATACGGCTAACCATAGAATAAAAAACGCTCTGATCATAGGAATGCCTCCTCGTTTGAGAGACACAGTTGATAGCCGATACCGCGAATGGTTTTAATTAGCTCTGGCTCTTGTGGGTCATCATTCAGTGTGCGCCTTAAACGAGAAATTCGTCTGTCAATGGATCTATCTAGTCCATCATACTCAAATCCACGTATCGATTGAGCTATCTCATCACGTGAAACGACGCTTCCTGCGTTCTTTGCAAGTAAATGGAGGAGGTCAAACTCCGAAGTGGTCAGCTTGATGGCTTGATTGTTGACCATTACAGCACGATGTTGAAGGTTGATCGTGAGTCGGCCAAATTTCATTTCATCGTCATTGGTTTTCGCCGATAGCCGTTCTTGACGACGTAGCAATGCGCGAATACGTGATAAAAGAAGGCGCGGTTTTACTTGTTTTACGACATAATCATCGGCACCAAGTTCGAGTCCCATTACCTGATCAATGTCGTCATCCAACGCCGTTTGCATCAAAATCATACCCTGATACTTCACTCTAATTGCACGGCATACATCCATACCACTTTGACCCGGTAGCATAATATCAAGAATGACCAAGTCGGGTTGCCTATCAAGAATAACGTCAACAGCAGTCACACCGTCACTAACGATCGTGACGTCAAATTCATAATTTTGTAGGAAGTCTCGAATCAAGTCAGCGAGTTCAAGATCATCTTCAACCAAGGTTATTGAGTAGGTTTTGGGCGTTGACATTCAGTTTTGAAAAATGATGGATGGTGAGGAAACTATAACTCACAGGAATGATCAACAATGTGACTAATTGTGACTGGAAGGCAAAGTTGTGACGAATTTAGGATTATCGCAACGAGATCTATCTATAAGCGGAGGATTTAACAAAGTACGAGGAACATCAGTCTGTTAGGTCAGGTTTTCCAACTCGGTGATGTTATCAAACGCTTGTTGATTAGTCGAACCACAAACGATGGGGCAAGGCTTGAACTCATGGCATACTTTAGGGCGTTCGGGCTTGCCAAAAAGTTTGCACAGATTGTCTTCATTGAGCTGAATGCAACGCGTGCCAGCAGGCTTGCCATTGGGCATTCCAGGGATAGGGGAAGAAATACTTGGCGCAATACAACATGCCCCGCAACCTAAACGACATTCCATCTGATTTTGACCTCAATATAAATTGGTTGTCATGGTAACAATAAATGTGCGTTCTATCACGTTCATTTAGCGCCTCTCTTTCATTTGGGAGAGTCGCACCAGCCAGTCTAAACAAACTCGACATTCTGCAAACAGAACTCCCGGTCAATGTGGGGAAACGTTACTCAACCAAATCAAATGCTTGAACAATTGAGTTGGCACCAATCATATTTTACAACTTAACTCGCGAGCAGAAGCACTTGCACTTTGCGCCAAGGATCTATATAAATTCCGCTTTCCTTTTCCATGACAAGAAATAAATACTTGGGGTTACCACATGACGCAATTTTGGCAGCAAAAAGCTCTCGAAGAGATGACCGAAGAAGAGTGGGAATCACTTTGTGACGGCTGTGGTAAATGCTGTTTACACAAGTTGATGGATGAAGATTCTGAAGAGATCTACTACACCAATGTCGCGTGCAGTTGGTTAAACAGTAAAACCTGTTCATGTAAGGATTATCCAAATCGATTCACTTCAGGCGAAGAGTGTACCAAGTTAACCCGTGAAGATATTGATGATTTTACATGGCTTCCCCATACCTGCGCTTACCGTCTCCTCGCCGAGAAGCAGCCGTTACCCGAATGGCACCCTCTTATCACAGGTTCAAAGTCGGCGATGCATGCTGCTGGTGAGAGTGTGCGTAACAAAGTCGTGTATGAAATCGACGTCGTGGATTGGGAAGACCACATTTTGAATCATCCCAATCGCCCCTAGTTAGAAAAGCAGTCGCCAATGGCGGCTGTTTTTGTATTGACCTTGTGCTGACGAGTAATAAGCGAATCTTATCGTTTTGTCGTGTACACTTATAATCTCAATATAATAAACAAAGACTTGTGTTTGTCTTGCAGAGGTTATCATGGACGTATTGTCTCGACGTTTGATGCGTATATTTGCCCAAGGGGTAGTTGTCACGCTCGCGCTATTGATCAGCTTAAATGTTCAAGCCGCTGAGGAAGGCGCAGCAGTTTCAGCACAACAGCAAGCGATTGAGCAGATCAATAAAGATCTTAAAGAGCTAAGCGATACGTTAACGTCATCAAGCGGCGACGAGAAAGATGCGCTGCAGTTGAAATTGTTCCAAAAAAACGAAGAACTCAGAGCAGAGTTACATGCAGCGGTGAATCGTCGAAGTATCCCGACTGAAAGTTTGATTGCTCAGATAAAAATGCAACAAAATTATTCTAGTGGCGCTGCAACTTATCTTGAGGGGCGGATAAAAGCGCTCAATGCTCAACTGGATTCGGCGAGCAATGAACAGCGCCTTACTCTACTTAACGATTACCAAGAGCTGCAGCACTATTTTGACAACATTATAGAATCACGTTGGCAAAATATAGCGTGGCTAAAAGTGCTGGGTGTCGATGAAACGGCGGCTGAAGCGCAATATCGTGATGTTGTTGCCAAGCGAATGCGATTGATGTCAGCATCGGTCGAATACTTTAAGCAACAAATTAGTGTAGTAGGCCGACAACTCTCTGTTAGCCCTGAATCTGAAAAAGCCGCTTTGCAGCTGAATCAACTGGTTATTAAACAGCGAATGAATATCGCGGTTGATAGCCTGGCTTCGCTAATTGCCATCGCAGACAAGCTCGGTTTAGATACTTCCGAGTACAAACGTTTGCTGTTTGAAGTGACAGGTAGCATCACCCAAGATTTATTAGAAGGCAAAGTGATTTTCTCTATTGTTAGTCACTGGTCTGACAATTTATGGAACTGGGTGGCCAACAATGCACCGCAGCACATTCTTCAACTGTTTGTTTTTGCCCTCATCATACTCGCGACCAAAATGCTGGCTAGGCTGGTACGTAAGTTGGTGAGTAAGACCGTTGTTTCGAAAAACCTTAAGCTGTCGCACTTGATGCAGGATTTTTTCATCGGAATGTCGGGTAATATCGTCTGGGTGATCGGGATTTTAGTTGCGCTGTCGCAAATTGGTTTAAACCTTGCCCCAGTGTTAACCGGTTTTGGTATTGCCGGTGTCATCATTGGTTTCGCTTTGCAAGATACCTTGTCCAATTTTGCCGCGGGCATGATGTTATTGATCTATCGTCCGTTTGATGTCGGAGATTTTGTTTTTGCTGGTGGCGTTGATGGAAAAGTCAGCCATATGAGTCTCGTCAATACGACGATAAAAACCTTTGATAATCAAATTATTATTATACCTAATGGCAAAATTTGGGGCGACGTGATCAAGAACGTCACTCATGAACGTTTAAGACGAGTGGATATGGTATTTGGCATCGGCTATGGAGATGACTTGTTGAAAGCGGAATCGATACTGACGGATATCGTTACTGAGCATCCGGCAGTATTACGTACGCCAGAGCCAAACATTCGCGTCCATACCTTGAATACATCTTCGGTTGATTTTATTGTTCGTCCGTGGGTAAAAACGGATGACTATTGGGATGTATATTGGGATGTAACCAAAGAGGTGAAATTACGATTTGACCGCGAAGGTATTTCTATCCCATTCCCACAGCAGGATGTTCACTTGCACATGGTTAAAGAGAACGAGTAGGGAAGCATAGAGACTGTTTATGTGGATAGGCTGCGGGTATGCGCAGCCTATTTACTATTGATAGCAGAGCGACGTAATGAGCATAAACAGGATCACGACAAGCAACTGTTGTCGTGAAGAGAGCAGGATAGATGTAAGAGCTGAGTTTATCGATTACGTTTAAAGTATGGCTAACAGTATACCTCCGACGGTTGCCGCAGCGGAAAGATATTGCCCCGCTGAATAAGAACCATCCTCTTCTTCTTTAATTTTATCTGGGTGATCCATACCGAGTGCGCCGTGCGCAAAGGATTCGACTTTATCGCCGACAGATTTGTCGCCTTCTTTGATTACTTTGCTTTCTTTCTCAATTTCTTGCAGAGCAGCCAAAAGCGCCTTGCCTTCATTTGAGAGGGTGACTTTATTTTGCTCAACCTTAAGTGGGGCTTGGCCTGTATTTGACTCGGGTGTCGTTGCTTGAAGCTTTACCTGCTGAGTGGATGACAGCTTAGCCGCCCCCATTCCTACTGGTGTCATAATGCTCTCCTTACATCATCCTCAGACAATATATCGACTGCTTGGTAAAAAACTTGTGCAAAATATGCGAGATTTGTATGAAAAAAGACCAAGCATAAATCGTGCCTACATCTAGCCACTTGGTTGCAATTTCTATTTGAGGGCAGCAAAGTGGCTTTACTTATCGGATTTAGAGCAAAAACAGTGCCTAGTTACACTCTAGATCTTCATTACGATTGGCCAGATGCTGGTAGGCGGCAATCCTATTTTCCATTTTCACATAGCGTGGCGGGGGGGCTAACACTTCTAACAGGTAGTCTTGCCCTGTAGTTGTGTTGTCTATCGGTGAAGATACTGGAGTGATGACCACAACGTTAAGCGCAGGGTTACGTTTTAAAATTGAAGCCTTAGTCCCTAATCCTTGCTCGGTATGGAACTTTCCTGCGATATGCACAACTTGCGAGTTTGGATGCTGCTGTATATATTCGACTATGCTTTCCGCCATGGTTTCATCCCAACTCATCTGGGCGGCAAACTGACGCTGTGTCTGTGCCGGCTCGCCGTGGTGCATTGACGCCATAAACTTATCTTTGTAAGGGCTGCCTGACACATCTATGGTCTTGGCGAGCTTGCTTCGTTCATTAGCTGAGAGTTTGTCTAAATAGCTAATCCCTTGTCGGCCAATACAACGTACCAAGTCTTTTGGTGCATTTGCAGCGATAATATCGAGCTGGTTCGCTTTTGCGTATTCGACCAATGGTCGATAGTCACTTTCATAGTTAGGCCAAGCCGCTCCTTGTGTAATGAGCACTTGCTCACCAATCTCACCATTAAGGTAAGCGTCCACTATCGTCTGCTTGTCGCGCGAAAATTGCTCCATCGAGAGAGCTAGCGGTGTCGATGCACCTGACAGCTGTTTTAGCAGGTCAACCTGAAATCGGTGAATTGCCGCATGGGTGTGCCATTCACCTACGAGAATAACATCAGCAGCCCTTATTTCATCTGACAGCGTATCGATAGGTAAGGTCTGTTGCGTGGCGTCGTAGAGTTGGTAATCGTAATAGCTGCTAATCGCAGCTGGGTGAGGAGAAAGTCTAGTTGTTGAACACGCAGTAACCGCAAAGCAGAATAGAGAAGTGACAATGAGCCTAAGCATAAATGGCCTCCATTAAATTGTTCGGCAATAGTAATGGAGGCGAGATTAGACTTCAATGTAAATGAGAATTATTTTCTATTGTGTTTGTTGTTTTCGATAGACTCGAATCATGAAGTCAGCCTCACATTCAAATAGTGTAGCTGATTTAAGTTTATCTCGGAGAGCATCAGAAGCCTTCCAAGCAAATGGGGTCATTTGCAGCAAATCGTAGCTATCACCGTCGGTCAGTTGCATAGAGTAACTGAGTTTCTCTTGTTCAATCAGTTCAAAACCTTCAATCATTTCGGCATCTTCATTGTGTAGCCTGACGTTTGGGTAGATCTCATTTCTAAGCTGATATAAATGTCGGCTCGCGGGCGTTACTGTGATAACGACGCCTGAATCGGTGAGGACACGCGCCAATTCATCGGCTTTGCAAGGTGCGTAAATGCGCAACACGGCATCAAGGCTCTTATCTGCAAAAGGGAGGCGATGGCTGGACGCAACTGAAAAACGGCAATTTAGGTAGCGTTTGGCAGCGTAGCGAATTGCCACTTTAGAAATGTCTAAGCCATAGGTTGTCGCATCTGGGTATGTTTTAGTCAACAATGAAGCGACTGCGGTGGTGTAGTACCCCTCGCCACAGCCTATATCAAGCAGCCGATGTTGACTTTCAGCCAAGGTTTCGCAGCAGATTTGAGCGATACGCATTTTAAGCGGGTGGTAGTGTTCTTTTTCTAGGAAGCGTCGACGTGCCTGCATCATCTCTTTGTTGTCACCCGGATCCTTAGATCGCTTGTGCTGAACGGGCATCAAATTAATATACCCTTCTTTTGCAAGATCAAACGAATGATTGTTCTGACAACGATAGGTGCGGTCAGACAAGGTTAGGATGTGATGGCATAAAGGGCAGGTGTAGGACATATATGGCTCTGTTGCGATAAGAGAGTGCGAAGTTTAGCAGGAAGCACAATGACAGACTAGCTAACAGGGACCGGATGAGTTGAAAAAAGGCAATGTAGTGACATTGCCTTTGTGGGTAAATGTGGCTGCTTAGTGGAAAAAGTCGACTTGTTGCTTCAATGATGTCGCTTGCTTGATCAGATGGGCAGCACTCTCAGTGGTTTGAGCACTTGTCTCACGGCTTGCTCGATTCAGCTCACTGATAGAGTTTGCGTTGGCAGCAATTTCCTGAGAAACATTGGCTTGCTCCTCTGATGTCGCCGCTATGGTGTCAGCTTGGCTTGCAATCGACTGAACCTGAGAGGCGATGGCTTCTAGGGCTATACCGGCTTCCTGCGCTTTGTCTAACACCTTATTCGCGTTGTCTTGGCTTTGCCCCATTAAACCAACCGCATTGTTGGTCGAGTTTTTAAGCTTGTCGATAATAGTCACAACATCTTTAACTGACGTCTGAGTTCGATGAGCCAAAGTGCGAACTTCATCGGCGACGACAGAAAATCCACGACCTTGCTCCCCGGCACGAGCTGCTTCAATCGCAGCATTGAGGGCCAGCAAGTTGGTCTGCTCTGCTATTTCATCGATCATCTTGGTGACGGTTTGAATTGCCTCACTGTCTAGGTTCACTTGTTCGATTGCTTTGGCAGAGTTATCGAGTTGATCGTTAAGCTGAGCGATATCAATACACACGGTTTCAACCACCTCTAAACCCGACTGGCTATCATGATTAGTCAGACGAACGTTCTCCGCAATGGCTTCGACCTGTTGGGCGACCGCTTGCGCTGACGATGCCATCTCTTCAATTGCTGTTGCGACTTGCTCAACTTGTTGTTGCTGAAGCTCAGACTGACTTAAATTTCTCTGCGCATCACCTGAAACGCTTTGTGAAGCGCTCTGAACTGAATCACTTGTGGAACGAATCTCGCCAACTAAGGTATTTATTCGCGTCGCCATATTTGCGACGCCGTTATTTAAGCTAATGATTTCGTTTTTGGAAGGTTGACCATTGGCTGGAATATCAATACTGACTTCGCCTTTCGCTAGGCGAGACATGTAACCATTGAGTACCGTTAAAGGTTTTAAACTTCGGTTTAAAAACAGAGTCAAAATGATAAAGGTAGTGATGCCCACTATCGAAGCAATGATGACGACCAGTTTTAACAGCGCGTCACTGCCTTTCGTTACCTCATTGATAAATGTACCGCCGAGCAGTTTCCAGTTCCATCCGGGGACGGTGGTGAACACCAGATACTTTTCACCGACTTTGCTTTGGTATTGGTAGGGGTAGCGAATCAATCCACTTTCGCTTTCAAAAATGGCACCAAAAGCTTTGTTACCGTTGTAGTCAAGTGTTTCCACAATCGATGGATCACTTTCATTTTTATTTGGGTGGAGTAAGTATTTGCCCAAATTATCTTGGCGATTATCAACTACTATAGTGTAGCCAGTATCTCCCCAGGTGACTGAGGCCAATGATTCGAACAGGTCTTGTGTCGCTTGTTCGACAGGTAAACCGATAAAAGAGATACCATTAACCTGGCCAGATGCGTTTTTAATCGGTGAGTAGTAGGTGATGTAGTTTTCACCAAATAACTTCACTTGTGCGTAATAAGCTTGACCGCTTTTTAACTGTTTATAACCCGGATGATTTCGACCGAGCATGGTTCCAACGACACGCTCCCCTGAGGGATTTTTTAACGATGTTGAAATGCGAATAAAGTCATCACCGATCGGAGCAAATAGTGTCGCAACAGCGCCTGTGTCACGGGTAAAACTGTCGACTAACTTGGTATCGTTGATTAAGCTCTCGCCATACTGTGTCATATTGGCGACGGATTGGCCTTGAAAGTCCACGTTGTAATCTTCGACGTAAACCCCTGCTAGGTAGCCATTACGAAACGTAGATTCGAGCACCTTAGCCGTGTGCAAATACGCATTGAATTGACCCGCAATGGTCATCGCCATTGATTCTACTTTTGACTGGTGTTCGCGCAGAGTATTGTCGAGGAATACCTGAGATGCATTACGGTAAACTAGTGTAGCCGTGCCGATAAATGACATCATCAGGCACAGCAAAATCACTAATTTTAACTGAAATCCGACACTTTGGTTTTTGAGTTTTTCAAACATTTCGAGTTTTCCTGTCGTTATTCGACTTTTGTTATCAATGAGAGATAATTTCTTCAGCAACAAATTAAGACCAATAATAGTGATTTATAAAACACACAAAATTGATTCGTATTAATGATTTTGTAGATAGTGTGTACTGAGATAACAGGCGTATGACATGGAAAAAGACCGACGTGAGATGAGATAAATTTCGCCGCAAGAAAGATCGCGGGCAGAAACCCGCGACAATCTACTATTTGACTGAAATGGTGCTAATCAGTTGGTGAGTTTGATTCGGCTGTAATAACTTACCCGCTTCAATTGAATGGGCATGCAGAGTTGATTCAACGCACAGGAAGGTTTTGTAACCATCGTCTTGCATATCTGCCATACCTTGAGCACCTTCTGCCCAAGGGTTCCACAATACGGCAGAGTTATGTCCTTGGTTTTCGACGACAATAGAACGACTTAATGCGGGATCTTCGACAACAATTTGTGCTTCGGGCTGAGTGTAAACGCGATCTATCGTATCGGTTAGTTGCAGAACATCACCACCTTGGCAGATCTCTCCACCTTTTAGACTGTCGATGTACTCAGCACCCATGCCAGTTGTTTTCACTTGCTCAATATCACCTACGGTTAAATAAGTGTGCAACGCACCTGAGAAAGTCCATGCGTTTTCATCTGTGTTTGTCACATTCAATGTCACGGTTAGCTCATCGCCGATCTCAATCAACAAGCGTGCATCAAATTGATATGGCCATATGGCAAGCGTAGCTTCAGATGGCTTTAGTCCAAGTTCGACAATAACGCCGTTATCATTTTCACGGTGTTCGACTAGAGTCCACTCGCTGTTACGAGCAAAGCCATGTGCTGGTGCAGCGATGCGTCCAAACCATGGCCAGCAAACAGGAATACCGCCACGGAGTGCGGCTTTGCCATCGAAGATGGTTTGCTCGCTCATCCAAATGAGGTCTGTTTGTCCCTTCGGTTGGTATGAAATAACATGACCGCCATGTAAGGCGATTGCTGCTGACGCTTTATCATGAATAACGCGTACTACTTTGACTTGATCAATTTCAACGATAGTGACGTTGTCGGAGAGAACAGTAAGGGCAGGGAGAGTACTTAAGTTCATTGTCTTGAGTTCCTAGTATCTAGATATGCGCTCCTAGAGTGTTGGTCCATCTAGGAAGCAGACACGGGTTTCTAGGAACTTTAAATACAAAAAAGGCGACTCGAGAGCCGCCTTTTACAAGATTCTGCGCTAAACGCTTATCTCAAGTAATTACTTAGAGATGTGAGCGATTAGGTCTAGAACTTTGTTTGAGTAACCGATTTCGTTGTCGTACCAAGATACAACTTTAACGAATTTGTCAGTTAGTGCGATACCAGCTTTAGCATCGAATACTGAAGTGCAAACTTCGCCGATGAAGTCTTGAGATACAACTGCATCTTCAGTGTAGCCTAGAACGCCTTTTAGTTCACC
The DNA here is from genome assembly GCF_000967545.1 of Vibrio galatheae. Classification (GTDB taxonomy): domain Bacteria; phylum Pseudomonadota; class Gammaproteobacteria; order Enterobacterales; family Vibrionaceae; genus Vibrio; species Vibrio galatheae. The sequence continues at coordinate 77,435 of NZ_JXXV01000016.1, forward strand.
TTCAGAAGCTTCTTTCATCGCTTTACAGATGTCTTCGTAAGAAGCACCGTTAACTAGGTTAACAGTTAGGTCAACTACAGAAACGTTAGCAGTTGGCACGCGGAAAGCCATACCAGTTAGCTTGCCGTTTACTTCAGGAAGAACAACGCCTACCGCTTTAGCAGCACCAGTTGAAGATGGGATGATGTTTTGAGAAGCACCACGGCCACCGCGCCAGTCTTTTGCAGAAGGACCATCAACCGTTTTTTGAGTAGCAGTTGTCGCGTGAACTGTAGTCATAAGACCAGATTCGATACCGAACTTGTCGTTAAGAACTTTAGCGATAGGTGCTAGACAGTTAGTAGTACAAGAAGCGTTAGAAACGATGTCTTGACCTGCGTAAGTGTCGAAGTTTACGCCGTTAACGAACATTGGAGTCGCGTCTTTAGAAGGACCAGTTAGTACAACTTTCTTCGCGCCAGCAGTGATGTGTTTACGTGCAGTCTCGTCAGTTAGGAAAAGACCAGTTGCCTCAGCAACAACGTCAACACCGATTGCGTCCCATTTTAGGTCTTCTGGGTTGCGCTCTGCAGTAACACGTACAGTTTTACCGTTAACGATTAGGTTACCACCTTCAACTTCAACAGTACCGTTGAAACGGCCGTGAGTTGAGTCGTACTTAAGCATGTATGCCATGTAATCTACATCGATAAGGTCGTTAATACCTACAACTTCGATGTCTGCACGCTCTTGTGCTGCACGGAATACGAAACGGCCGATACGGCCAAAACCGTTAATACCTACTTTGATAGTCATTATAGTTGCTCCACAACTTAATTTCTGATTAAAGATAACTGGTAGTAAAATTACAGAATCCAGTCAAAATCTGCAATAGATAATCGGACTTAACTTGTTTAAAGTCAAAAAAAAGCGTCGCTTTTTTTCACAATTAGTCTTAAATGGCGATGTTTTGAACGGATTACTGATTTATTCCCTAACCAGTTGACGTAAAATAGTTCAGATGTAGACAGCATTGCTGAAAGATTAAACATTCTGTTATGGCTTCAAAGTATGTGCTACAAAAGTTATTGAGTGCAAGTTTTTCAAAAAAAAAGTCATAATTAAAATTGAGAAAGTGGAGATTTTTGGTCGTGACACAAACGATAAAAAAAGTGGTCAAGCCTGATGAACACTGGCGTGAAGTGCTTTCGGGTGAAGAGTATCGAGTCTGTAGAGAGCAAGGTACGGAAGCGCCTTTTAGTGGCAGGTTGCTGCATAATAAAGAGACGGGGATCTATTCCTGCACCTGCTGTCAAGCCCCCTTGTTTAGCTCAGACAGTAAATACGATTCAGGGTGTGGCTGGCCAAGCTTTGATGCCCCTCTCAATAGTGAGGCTATTCGCTATTTAGAAGATCTAAGTCACGGAATGGTGCGGACAGAAATTCGTTGCGCCGCTTGTGATAGCCATTTAGGTCACGTTTTTCCAGATGGACCTAAGACAACAGGCGAACGTTTTTGCGTCAACTCCGTGTCGTTAATTTTCAACAATTCGTAAAAAAGCGGCGATAATATCGCCGCTCTCTGTTTCATCCTTTCAATTATTCAAGATTGTGCAAACTTGGGAATCAGGGTTGCATTGAATGTGCCGCTTTCGATAGCATCTTCAACTCGGTCTGCAATATCATCCAATTGGTTATAAACACTGCTGTCGAAACCGTATAGAAGCTGCAACTCACTTTCAGAGACAATAGGCACACCAAATTTTTGTGCCACCATGGTCCATATATAGGCTTCTTTTTTCATACCCAAGCGATAAGTTGTACTTGCTAAAGACTTAAATACTTCGGTGTTGACCTTGCTACTATTAGTCAATTCAAGTGAATGTATTAGCAAGTCACGCGTTTTATGTTGATCGCGGCTGGTATAAAAGGTCGCCAGCGCGTATTGAAGCTCGGCAGTTTCAAGTGCGGGCGATCCTTCGAGTTGTAGAAAGCCTCTGCGAGCTTCATCGCTGCCAATTTGGCTCCATAAAAAGTACAGCGCTTGTGGTGAAGAGGACTTCTCTAACGTGGCGACAATCTTGTCAAGATCATCACCAGAATTCACTAGCGCGTTAAAACGTTGCTGCTTCAGAGCAGATTGATCGATCGGTTGAATTTGTGAAGCCAACTCTAGGCACTTTTTATATGCCGCAAGATAGCGATACTCTTCAATTCGGTTTTCGTCTGTTGGGTTTTTTAAGACTTCAAAACGATGCCAAATCAAGTCAGTTCTTGGTATGCGACATTGGCCATCATCCATATTCAGCCGAGAGCATTGAAGGGAAGGGTTGTTTGCGCACAGTTGCTCAGTGTTCTTGTTGCCTTCTAAGCAGCCAGAAACAATAAGAGCAATAGCTAATATAAAAACTGTTTTGAGAGTGTTCATACTGTCGTTGCTTGTGATCCGTTACACTTATTTTTTGTTGTTGTCTTGACTGAGTCTATGAGCCAGTTAAGGTGCGCTTAATTATCACCACTGACTTTTAAGGATAGACTATGGACGCAGAGCAGTTAATTGACGCTATCACTCCAGAGGCGTACGAGCGTCTACTTTTTGCTGTAGAAACAGGTAAGTGGCCCGAGGGTAACGTACTTTCGCAACAGCAGCGAGACTCTTGTATGCAAGCTGTGATGTTGTATCAATCTAAGCATAATGCAGAAGCGCAGCACATGACAGTTGCACAAGGTGGAGAAATTAGCTTTAAGTCCAAGGCTGAATTGAAAAAACAGTTTCAAGCAGGGCAAGAAGACATCGTGCGCGTCAACCCTAATGAAGAGAAGTAGCGACCCTCATTATTGGTATTAAATAGGATGTCGAGAGTTTAGCGCGTTATGAATTGAAAAAGGCAGGATTGATTCCTGCCTTTACTGTTTAGCCACAACACTTTTTGTATTTCTTACCACTGCCACAGATACATGGGTCATTACGGCCAACTTTTATTTGGCTGACTGACTGGTTCAATCTTGGGTCGATGATGGCATCCTTGTCATCATCTGATTGGGGAAAAATACCGTCAATGTAGTACCAGAGCTGGTGTTCTCGTAAAAATCGAGAACGCTCTTCTAAGCAGTATTGCTCACCATCTTGCTTGAAATAAGCTTTGAAAGTGACAAAGCCCTCATCTTGGTTATTACCATTTTCAGTACTGATGACTTCCAGTCCGCACCAGTCACTACCGATCGATTGTGCGATCGCTTCACGCTCATTTTCTGCGTGGCAGCTTGGGTGATAAGTGTTGACGACGTAATCGACCAATCCTTTCACATGTGCGCTGTAGCGAGAACGCATCAATTGTTCAGGCGTATTAGCGAGTGAGTGATTGTTATGGATAGGTTCGCAACATTGGTTGTAATCCTTAAGGCTGCCACAAGGACACAAATTCATAAAAACTCCGCTTATTCATGCTGTACATTGAGAAGGTCTGCCGTCCATTTCACCGAAGCGTTATAACACTGACTTAATACGCTTTCATCCACGCCGATTGATTGACAGTAGCGGCGCACATCTTCCCACTGAGCTTGCTCATAGGCTTTGGTTAACAATAAAATTTCGCCTAGCACACCCTCGTTTTTGGTGATAGCAAGTTTAATTGACTCATCAACTGATATTTCCGCAACGACCTGTTCTAAAGAGCGATCCAATAAGCTATCAAGCAAAGAGAAGATGCCGGTTAAAAACGCTTGTCCTGGCTCCAACTTAGTCTTTATTTGTGATGCGATAAGTTCACAATAACGTGCTCTTTGAATCGACAACCCATATAGATAATCGGGCTTTCTTTCTTGGCTGGAAGCAAGTGAGACTAAAGAGATAAACTTTCTCAACTTTTCTTCTCCCAAGTACACGAGCGCTTGTTTGAAAGATTGGATTTTGCTTTTAACGATCACTGATGAATTGACCAGCGTCAGCAGTTTGTACGACAGGGTAACATCTTTGCTGATTAAAGATTCGATTGCAGCATAATCCATCTCTGGTTTGGAGATTTCAGTAAGTAGCTGCACGACTGTCATAAATGAAGGTGCGATTGATTTTCGCGTAATCATTTCTGGTTTGCTAAAAAAATAACCTTGGAAATAGTCAAAGCCTGCACGCTTAGCTTGCTCAAACTCTTGGTAGGTTTCAACTTTTTCGGCGAGAAACTTAATTTTGGTTCCTGACAGGCGCAGAATAAAATTGCGCGCTTTTTCTATTGGTACCTGCCTGATGTCAAATTTAATCAAAGCGATATACGGGAGAAATGCTTTCCATTCTTTGCTCGGGATAAAATCATCAAGTGCGATTTTATAGCCAGCAGAAGACATATCCTTAACGGCGGAGAAAAGTTCTGGCGTAGGAGGGCAATCTTCTAAAATTTCAACCACTAAGTTATCTGATGGAAACAGCGTCGGAACTCTATTGATTAGGCTTTGGTAAGGGAAGTTAACAAAGCCTAACTTGTCACCGAGTGTTTCGTAGTGGGTCGAAAGAAAATGATCGGACAACAAACGGCTGGTTGCTTGTTCAGGATCGATCTCTGGAAAAGTGTTGTTTGGACCATCTCTGAACAGAAGCTCATAGCCAACGGTGTGTTTGTCTTGATCAAGTATGGGTTGTCTAGCTATATATGAGTAAGTCAAGGGAGATACCACGTTCCATGTAAATTTGACAAAAATAGTCTCTAATAAGAGTGGACTAAACAGCGCGAAAAAGAAGTGATTTAGCTTGCAAAAGGTCGCTGCTGTAGTTCAAAACCATCTTTATCATAAACCAAGACAGAGCCTTGAGAGTACCAGTCCCCTAATACAATCCTAGTATAGTCGGTCTCTTTTACGGGAAAGTGATGAACATTGGGTCTATGTGTATGCCCGTGGATCATAAGATCCACATGATGCTTCAACATCACTTGCTCAACTTCATCTTGGGTGACATCCATGATATCGAGTGATTTTGATTGCTTGTCAGTTCGAATGTCAGATTGGACTTTGCGGACAATTTTTTTCTTGATAAACATTGGGATACGATTAAATATCCACTGTAGCCAAGGTTGTTGCACTTTAGCGCGATATTCAAGGTATTTTACATCCTTGGTGCAAAGTGTATCCCCATGCAGAACGACAGCTTTACGTCCATAAAGATCGATAACCGTTTCATCTCCGAGCAACTGAACGCCGGTTTGTTTACTGAACCGTTTGCCGACTAAGAAATCGCGATTACCCTGAGTAAAGAAACAAGGCACCCCTTTATCAGTCAGCATCTTAAATTCTGCGCGTATTGACAGTGCGAAGTCCGAGCAATCGTCATCACCAATCCAAAACTCGAACAGATCTCCGAGTACGTAAAGTGCCTCAGCATGAATCGCTTCTTCACGCATAAATTGCACAAAACATTGAGTGATCTCAGGTGTCGTAGCAGATAAATGTAAATCAGATATAAAAAGTGTGGTCATAGTAAAATAGCAAGAGAGCGCTGAACGCGCTCTCTTTAATTTGATTATTCTTCGATTGTTGCGCCAGTGATTAGTACGTCTTCTAATGGAACATCCTGATGCATGCCGTAAGAACCTGTGCTAACGCCTTTGATCTTGTTGACGATGTCCATGCCTTCAACCACTTCACCGAATACACAGTAACCCCAACCATCTAGACTTTCACTACGGAAATCTAGGAAAGTGTTGTTGTTAACGTTGATGAAGAACTGCGAGCTTGCTGAATGCGGTTCCATTGTACGCGCCATCGCTAGTGTGCCAACTTTGTTGCTCAGACCGTTGTTTGCTTCGTTTTTGATTGGCGCACGAGTGGGCTTTTCTTTCAGGCCAGATTCCATGCCACCACCTTGAATCATGAAACCATCGATAACACGGTGGAATAGTGTGTTGTCGTAGAAACCATCACGGCAGTACTGTAGGAAGTTTGCACTTGTTTCAGGTGCTTTTTCTTCGTTTAGTTGAATTTTGATGTCACCAAAATTTGTGTGAAGGGTGATCATGATTTTTTCCTTTAGCTGTGTTTATTGCTTTGAGAGCCAGATTCTAACGTAACTTTTCGGACATTAATACGCGAAAAGTGAGGGTTGAGACCTGAGTATAGGTGTTTATGATGGCTTTTTGCGCGTTTCAGGGATTACCTAAGCGAACGTGACTTGATATACTGAGCAACTATTTTGTTTCACCTAAATATTAGAAAGAGATCATGCTAAAGATATATAACACACTCACAAGACAGAAAGAGGAATTCAAACCAATCAATGCCGGTAAAGTCGGTATGTATGTCTGTGGGGTAACCATCTATGATCTCTGTCATATCGGCCACGGCCGTACTTTCGTTTCGTTTGATGTGGTTTCTCGTTACCTACGTTATTTAGGCTATGACCTAACGTTTGTCCGTAATATCACCGACATTGACGACAAGATCATCAAACGTGCGAATGAAAATGGCGAAAGCTGTGATTCATTAACTGAACGCCTAATTGGTGAGATGCATGCAGACTTTGATGCGCTTAATATGAAGCGACCAGACATTGAACCACGAGCAACGGAATTCATCACTGAGATCATCGCGTTAGTTGAAAAACTGATCGAACGTGGCTTTGCGTATGTGGCCAGCAACGGCGATGTGATGTTTGAAGTTGGCAAGTTTGATGAATACGGCAAGCTATCTAAACAAGATTTAGACCAATTACAGGCCGGTGCGCGCGTTGATATTGACTCAGCCAAGCGCAGTCCGCTCGATTTTGTGCTGTGGAAAATGTCGAAGCTAGGTGAACCTACATGGGAATCTCCATGGGGCCCAGGTCGCCCGGGCTGGCACATAGAATGTTCAGCAATGAACTCATCAATTTTAGGTAACCATTTCGATATTCACGGTGGTGGCTCTGATCTTCAGTTCCCGCACCATGAGAATGAAATTGCTCAGTCTTGCTGTGCACATGGCACTCAGTACGTTAATACTTGGATGCACAGTGGTATGGTGATGGTTGACAAAGAAAAGATGTCTAAATCTCTGGGTAACTTCTTTACCATCCGTGATGTTCTTGGCCATTTTGATGCAGAAACCGTGCGTTATTTCTTAATGTCGGGCCATTACCGCAGTCAGTTGAACTACAGCGAAGAAAACCTCAATCAAGCGCGTGCTTCGTTAGAGCGTTTGTACACGTCACTCCGTGGTCTTGACCTATCGATTCCAGCCGCAGGTGGTGAAGAGTACGTGAAGCGCTTTGCTGAGGCGATGAACGATGATTTCAATACGCCAGAGGCTTACTCAGTGTTGTTTGATATGGCGCGCGAAATTAACCGTGTCAAAACGGAAGATGTTGCAGCGGCAAGTGCGCTAGGTTCTCTCATGCGTGAGCTTGCGGATGTCATCGGTATTCTTCACCAAGATCCAGAAGCTTTCCTTAAGGGGGATGCAGGAAACGATGATGAAGTGGCTGAAATTGAAGCACTGATTAAACTGCGTAATGACTCACGCGCGGCGAAAGATTGGGCAAATGCTGATATGGCACGTGATAAGTTGACAGAAATGGGCATCGTTCTGGAAGATGGCCCTGAAGGGACAACTTGGCGTCGCAAATAACTATCAAGGGCTGTATTCGCAGCCCTTTTTTCTACGCTTTTATTATATTTTTATAGGAATCAATCTGTGGCACAGATGTACTTCTATTACTCTGCAATGAATGCAGGTAAATCAACGACGCTTCTTCAGTCTTCTTTTAACTATCAAGAGCGTGGAATGACGCCCGTTATTTTCACCGCTGCATTAGATGACCGCTACGGTGTCGGAAAAGTGAGCTCACGTATCGGACTTCAGTCTGATGCGCATCTTTTTAATGGTGAGACCAACTTGTTCCAAGAGGTGGCTGCATTAAACGAAGATGAGAAACGTCATTGTATCCTGGTTGATGAATGCCAATTCTTGACCAAAGAGCAGGTTTATCAGCTTACTGAAGTGGTCGATAAGCTCCACATTCCCGTTCTTTGCTACGGTTTGAGAACCGATTTCCTTGGTGAATTGTTTGAAGGCAGCAAGTATCTGCTCTCTTGGGCAGATAAGTTAGTTGAGCTAAAAACGATTTGTCATTGTGGCCGTAAGGCGAACATGGTTATTCGTACTGACGAACATGGTGTCGCGATTGCCGAAGGCGATCAAGTGGCGATTGGTGGCAATGACCGTTACGTTTCTGTGTGCCGAGAGCATTATAAAGAAGCGCTAGGCAAATAGCCTGAGATGACATTAAGCAACAAAAAAGCGAAGCACTAGGCTTCGCTTTTTTGTTTGTATTCGACTAATTCTGATTGCACTAAGCAGTCTGAGATTAACGAGCACGGAAGACGATGCGACCTTTAGACAGATCGTATGGAGTCATCTCTACAGTTACTTTGTCACCAGTAAGGATACGGATGTAGTTCTTACGCATTTTACCAGAGATGTGAGCAGTAACTACGTGGCCGTTTTCTAGCTCAACACGAAACATTGTGTTTGGTAGAGTATCAAGGACAGTGCCTTGCATCTCAATTACGTCTTCTTTAGCCATTTAATCCTCTTTTAAAAATGGACGATTTCAATCGGCGCATAATGCCGATAAAAATGAATTAAGTAAAGTTGGGGCGTATTCTACCCTTGCCAACGCTGATTTACTAGCCTTTGATGACGCTGAAATCTGACTTTATAGTTCATTGCAGGACATTCATCGATCTGATAACCGAGGTAAAGCCACTGTTTGCCTTGCTCTTGGCAATATTGGATCTGAAATAATACCGCTAAGGTCCCGAGAGATAAGGCGTAATCAGGATCAAAATAGGTATAGAACGCACTCGCACTGTTGGAGAGAATATCGGTGACCGCGACAGCAATTAGCTTGTCATCGTCGTAAATATGCAAGAACTGAGTGTTGAGCCAAGCGCATTGTGAAAATTGCGCGAACTCGTTTTCTTTGGGTGGGTACATGGTGCCATTGCTGTGGCGCGCTTCAATGTAGCGAGAATAAAGCTCAAACCAATGATCATCCATTTGTTCTTTGAGTCGCCAAGTAAAGGCTTTCCCTTTGCCAAGCAGCCTTTTCTGGTTACGCGATAGTGTGAAATCAGGAATAGAAACGCGAATGGCTTGGCAGGCGCTGCAATGGTCACAATGAGGCTTGTATATCGTATCGCCACTGCGTCGAAATCCGTTGGCAAGCAATACTTCGTAGCTTGAGCCACAATGCATTGTAGGATCCAGTGCGACGGCAACCCGTTCTTGTCTGTCGGCAAGATAACTGCATGGGTGGCTATCAGTTAGACCTATGCGGATTTGCTGCAATTCAGAGCTCATACTCTCCCCAAATGTCACTGTTTATACCCTGTTGAGAAAAACAACCGCTACGCAGTGGTTTATTGTTAAAGGATAGCAGTTTTTGCATAAAATCTTCACGCTCAAGTTCGATCGCACCCAGAGAGGCCAAATGTGGATTCAGCACCTGACAATCAATGAGTTGACCACCATGCATTGCAAAATGGCGGCAAAAGTACCACAGAGCAATCTTAGAAGCGTTGGTTTCTAAACTAAACATCGACTCACCGCAAAAAACTTGGCCGATGGCTAGGCCGTAGAAGCCACCAATCAACGACCCGTCACGCCAAACCTCCACTGAATGGCAATGTTGCTGCTTTGCTAACTGCTTATAGGCAGCGCGCATCTCTTCATTTAACCAAGTGTCGTCTTCACGGCGAGTCGATGCGCAATAGTCAATCACCCTATCTGTCGCTCGATTAATACACACTTGGTATTGGTGTTTGCGCTGAAATTTTTTGAGACTTTTTGCTGGTTGAAAGGCCTTAGGAACAAATACAGCTCTCGGTGAAGGACTCCACCATAGAATCGGCTCTCCTGGGCCATACCATGGGAAAATTCCATGTTGATAAGCAAGGAGTAGCCTGTCAGTAGAGAGATCCCCACCAAAAGCGAGCAAGCCATTTGGGTCGGCTAATGCATCAAAAGTGGATGGAAACCACAATTGGTTGGAATCAAGTTCGGTGAGATAAATCGCCATGAATTCAGTGAAGGAAAAATGAAGATGTTACTGTCGATCATATTGGTTTTTACGTTATTTGCCAATCCAGCTTAGTAAAGAAATAGCGTTCGCATTCGTTATTTTGATGATGGAGTAGGCGCTGATAAAACATATTAATGGGCATTGATACGACGTGAACGGAGGAGATAATTATTCAGTTTTAATCGTGATTTGGGTCTGGTTTTAGCAGGGGAATTTAGATAGTCTGCAAGTACGAAGAATTTTTCATCATCCTGTATAGGACTATAGGGTGAGAAAGGAATATCAATTTTAATGGAAAGCCTTACGTTACAACCTATCAATAAAGTCAATGGTGAGGTCAACTTACCTGGTTCAAAAAGTGTTTCTAACCGAGCATTGCTACTGGCAGCATTGGCTAGTGGAACAACGCGATTAACCAATTTACTCGACAGTGACGATATTCGTCACATGCTTAATGCTCTGACGCAACTAGGCGTCACATTTACGCTGTCTGAAGATAAAACGGTATGTGAAGTGGAAGGCTTAGGTAAGCCGTTTAATGCACCTCAAACATTAGAGCTTTTTCTTGGTAACGCAGGTACTGCGATGCGCCCGTTGGCTGCGGCGCTCTGTTTGGGTGGTGGTGAGTACATACTTACTGGTGAGCCAAGAATGAAAGAGCGTCCAATCGGGCATTTGGTCAATGCACTGCGCCAAGCTGGAGCGCAAATTGAGTACCTTGAAAATGAAAATTACCCGCCGCTCAAAATACTCGGCACAGGACTAAAAGGCGGAACGGTAGAAATTGATGGCTCTATTTCTAGTCAATTCTTAACCGCATTTTTAATGTCTGCTCCTCTGGCTGAAGATGATGTCACGATCAAAATTATCGGTGATTTAGTTTCCAAACCTTACATAGATATTACGCTGCATATTATGGCTCAATTTGGTGTTGAGGTTGAGAATAACGACTACCAAACATTTGTGATTCGCAAAGGCCAATCTTACGTTGCTCCTGGGGATTTTCTTGTTGAAGGTGATGCTTCCTCGGCGTCGTATTTCTTGGCTGCCGCTGCAATCAAAGGTGGCGAAATAAAAGTCACAGGTATCGGTAAAAAGAGTATCCAAGGCGACATTCAATTTGCCGATGCACTGGAAAAAATGGGTGCTGAAATTGAATGGGGCGATGACTATGTGATTTCTCGTGTTGGTCAGTTAAAAGCCGTCGACATGGATTTCAACCATATACCGGACGCGGCAATGACCATTGCAACAACGGCACTTTTCGCCGAAGGTACAACGGCTATTCGCAACGTGTATAACTGGCGAGTAAAGGAGACGGATCGTTTAGCGGCAATGGCAACAGAATTACGTAAAGTGGGAGCCGAAGTGGAAGAGGGTGAAGATTACATTATAGTGACACCACCTGCGAAACTGACACACGCTGCCATCGACACGTACGATGACCATCGTATGGCGATGTGTTTCTCTCTGGTTGCCTTGAGCGACACGCCAGTTACGATTAATGACCCTAAATGTACATCGAAAACCTTCCCTGATTATTTCGATAAACTTGAAGGATTGAGTGCCTAGCTGTACAACGCTGCGCTTTGCAGATACCTGTTAATAAAACAAAGGGTTGGTAAATTATACCAACCCTTTTTTGCGTCACTTTGTGCTTTAATTCTCTAACGTAAACTCTTTCGACAAATGATGTGCTAAATACTTAAACATGTTAAAAACGGCGGTCGTTTGTGCTGTTGGTAAACCGTTATCATCTAGAAAGTAATTTCCTTTAAATACCAGCACGTCATCTTTCTCTTCGACGCTGTCTGCACGCATTCCTTCAATGTAATCGGCGTGCTCTTGAATTATATGATTGGCGATCATTAATAACTCAAATTGAGAAATAATCTTTTTGTCACTCATGGCAATACCTTATTGAGTTGAGCATATTAATAAAAAACTGATGCTTGGAATTTTAGAGGGTTCATCCATAAATTCAATTGCGATAGATCAATCGCATCTTGGCTGTCGTGGGATTAAGCGCAAAGGTTTTGTGACTAGCAACAAAAAATTAGCGCCGTGCGTTGGCACGTGAGAGGTTGAGGCGTTTAGTATGTGGCGAATTTGAACTTGACCCAACGAGCAAAACGCTCGCCGTATAAAAACAAGTGCTAACGTTGAGAACATCGCTGAATTGTCGAGCAGTCAAGATAGAAAATAAAAAAAGATATTGATCTTCTTGTAATCTCGCTCAATAGTAAAAAAAGAAGCAAAGTATTAAGTATGTCGTGCGATAATTTCGCACTCGATAAAGGACACTTGAGTCAATTATGGGTAAGTCACTGGTTATTGTGGAATCGCCAGCCAAAGCGAAGACCATCAATAAATATTTAGGTAAGGACTTTATTGTAAAGTCCAGCGTAGGTCACGTCCGTGATCTGCCGACAGCTGGTCAAAGCACAGGCCAGAAAGCTGCTGCGGTATCAACCAAGGGCTTAAGTGCTGAAGAAAAAGCACGGATTAAAAAAGAAAAAGACCGCAAGTCACTGATCAAAAAGATGGGCATTGATCCATACCATGGTTGGGAAGCGAATTATCAAATTCTGCCAGGCAAAGAAAAAGTTGTGGCGGAACTACAAAAGCTCGCTAAAGACGCAGACAGCGTTTACCTAGCAACCGATTTGGACCGCGAAGGAGAAGCCATCGCTTGGCACCTTCGTGAGATCATCGGTGGCGATGAAGAGCGATACAAACGCGTTGTCTTTAACGAAATTACTAAAAATGCGATTCAACAGGCGTTCGAAAAGCCTGGCGAACTGAGTATGCCTGGTGTAAATGCCCAGCAAGCGCGTCGTTTTATGGATCGTGTTGTTGGCTTTATGGTGTCACCGCTATTGTGGAAGAAGGTCGCACGTGGCTTGTCTGCAGGGCGCGTACAGTCTGTAGCAGTAAAACTATTAGTTGAGCGTGAGCGTGAAATTAAAGCGTTTGTTCCGGAAGAGTTCTGGGATATCCACGCAGATACTAAGACTCAAGATAAAACCGATTTCCGCCTGCAAGTCGCGCAAAAAGAAGGCGTTGCGTTCAAGCCAGTCAATGAAGCAGAAACGCAAGCGGCAATGTCAGTGCTGGAAAATGCGCGTTACGAAGTATGCAAGCGTGAAGATCGCCCAACCTCGAGCAAGCCTTCGGCGCCTTTTATTACCTCGACATTGCAACAAGCTGCAAGTACGCGTTTAGGTTATGGTGTTAAGAAGACCATGATGCTTGCCCAGCGTCTCTACGAGGCGGGTTACATCACTTATATGCGTACCGACTCGACAAACTTAAGTTCAGAAGCGGTAGAAACAGTACGCGGTTTCATTGAGAGTGAATTCGGTGACGCTTACCTACCTAGCAAGCCTAATGTTTACGGTAGCAAGCAAGGCGCTCAAGAGGCGCACGAAGCGATTCGTCCTTCAGATGTTGCAGTGAAAGCTGACGATCTAAATGGTATGGAAGCAGACGCGCACAAACTGTACTCACTCATTTGGAACCAATTTGTCGCGTGTCAAATGACACCAGCCAAATATGATTCGACGACAGTCAGTGTTAAAGCCGCTGACTACACACTAAAAGCCAAAGGTCGCATCCTAAAATTTGACGGTTGGACGCGTGTTCAGCGCCCATTGGGTAAGAACGAAGACCAAATTCTGCCAGCCGTTCAAGTGGGTGACAGCATAGAGCTTGTTAAGCTCGATCCTAAACAGCACTTCACTAAGCCACCTGCGCGCTTCACAGAGGCAGCATTGGTTAAAGAGTTGGAGAAGCGAGGTATTGGCCGTCCTTCAACCTATGCTTCTATCATTTCAACCATTCAAGATCGTGGCTATGTGAAAGTTGAGCAGCGCCGCTTCTATGCCGAGAAAATGGGTGAAATTGTTACCGACCGTTTAGATGGTAGTTTCGACGAGTTGATGAACTACGAGTTCACTTCACGCATGGAAGAGAAGCTTGACCAGATTGCTGAAGGTGAAGCAAATTGGAAAGGTGTACTGGATGATTTCTTTAATGATTTCACTGGCGATCTAGCCAAAGCTGAGCTTGATGAAGAAGAAGGCGGTATGAAACCCAATCATATCGTTTACACAGATATTGAATGTCCTACCTGTTCGCGCCCTATGGGGATTCGTACTGCATCTACAGGTGTCTTCTTGGGTTGCTCTGGATACGCTTTGCCACCAAAAGAGCGTTGTAAGACAACGATCAACTTAGGTGATGAAGACGGCATTATCAATGTGTTGGAAGAAGACGTTGAAACCGCAGCTCTACGCGCGAAAAAACGTTGTCCAATCTGTGAAACCGCAATGGACGCTTACTTGATTGACGATAAGCGCAAGCTTCACGTATGTGGTAACAATCCGAACTGTGAAGGTTATGTGGTTGAACATGGCGAATTCAAAGTAAAAGGTTATGACGGCCCAGTAGTCGAGTGTGACAAGTGTGGCAGTGATATGGTGCTTAAGAATGGTCGCTTTGGCAAATACATGGACTGTACCAGTGAAGAGTGTAAAAACACGCGTAAGATTCTGAAAAATGGTGAAGTGGCTCCCCCTAAGGAAGATCCAGTTCACCTGCCAGAGTTACCATGTGAGAACTCAGACGCGTACTTCGTACTTAGAGATGGCGCCTCTGGTCTGTTTTTGGCCGCCAGTACCTTCCCTAAATCACGTGAGACGCGTGCTCCTTTAGTGGAAGAGTTGGTGCGCTTTAAAGAGCGTCTGTCACCTAAATTCCATTATTTGACTGAAGCGCCTGACAAAGATCCAGATGGTTTGCCGATGGTGGTACGTTTTAGCCGTAAATCGAAAGAGAACTACGTGCGTTCTGAAGTTGATGGTAAGCCTACGGGTTACACGGCGCTTTATGTTGACGGTAAATGGGAAATTACCGACAAGCGTAAACAGCCAGCAAAGAAAAAGTAACCGTATAAAATGAACAAAAAGCAGCCTCCACCAGGCTGCTTTTTTTATGAGCCGAATGGTCAACTGTTTTCATTTTGGTGAGACTTACCTACAAATCTTGGCTGAATCAAACGTTGAGTTTGAAGATTATAATTGGCATTTTTGACAATATAGTAAGTAGCTTCTATTGCTTTAGATGGCCCACAGGAAGGACATCATGAAACAGAGAATCAAGCTACTGACCGTTTTAGCTCTTGTCAGTGCGACTTTTCTATTCGCTGCTCATAGTTTTGCCAAGTAAATGATCGACGAAGTGGTTGAAGAGTTGCTGTGGAAGTATGCTCAAATTTCTGCTCTCGATCTGACTGAAAATCTATCAATAGGCGTAACATTAATTCAACCAAGTCTTTCTATGCCGCAGGCGGCGCTTGCAGATAGCTCTTTATATCTCGCTAAATCTTCGTCTAAGAACGCTATTTATATTCATGATCTATGTGAAAATGCAGGACAAATTAGTCAACCTGATGGTGTGAAGTATTTAGCCAGTGCTCGTACCTGTTTGCGAGTTGAGTCACGTTAATGTAGAGGTATTGTTATCGACATGTGTATTTCAGATGGGAATCTGTGAGCTATCGCAGGAGGTGCAAAAGTAATAAGTGTGAGGTCGATGGTACAGGATATTTTAAATTGTAATCTTGCTGAAATACGATAAGTTATAATACATCGTTTGCACATCGTAAGGTGGCGGTTAGCGACCATTACAACAGGTGTGGGCAAAGATATTTTGCTGCCAGTTGTGCTGAATAGGAATAGTGCAACTATAAAAAATTTTGATAGGTCCTCCCCCAATATACGGACTTATCACACACAATAAATAAAATGGAGATATTTAAATGGCTGGTGTTTTGGGAATGATCCTCGCTGGTGGAGAAGGGTCACGCCTTCGTCCTCTTACAGAGTCTCGTAGTAAACCCTCGGTTCCTTTTGGCGGTAGTTATCGCCTGATTGATTTTGCTCTAAACAACTTCGTTAATGCTGATTTGATGCGTATCTACGTACTGACTCAGTTTAAGTCTCAATCTCTATTTCACCACTTGAAAAAAGGTTGGAATATCAGTGGTATCACTGATCGTTTTATCGATCCTATCCCTGCACAAATGCGCCGCGGTAAACGTTGGTACGAAGGTACCGCGGATGCGATTTTTCAGAACTTAAGTTTCATGCAGTTGGCAGAACCTGATCAAGTCTGTATTTTCGGTTCTGACCATATCTACAAAATGGACATCAAACAAATGCTTGATTTTCACGTAGAAAAGCAAGCAGCTCTGACAGTGTCAGCATTAAGAATGCCACTCTCAGAAGCGTCTGAATTTGGTGTGATTGAAGTCGACAGTGAAGGGCGAATGATTGGCTTTGAAGAAAAACCAGCCAACCCCAAATCGATTCCTGGCGATCCTGAATACGCACTTGTCTCTATGGGCAACTACGTGTTTGAAGCGAAGGATCTGTTTGCAGAACTGATTGAAGATGCTGAAGATGAAGAGTCTTCGCACGATTTTGGTAAAGATATCATTCCTAAGATGTTCCCACGCGGAAATGTGTATGTTTATGATTTCAGTACTAACCGCATCACCGGGGAGAAAGAAGAAGTCTACTGGCGTGATGTAGGTACCATCGACGCATACTGGCAGGCACATATGGATCTGTTAGAGAAAGATGCACCATTCTCTCTCTATAACCGTAAATGGCCATTACATACCTATTACCCACCGTTGCCACCGGCGACATTCACTGATTCAGACAACGGCCGTGTGCAAATCATCAATAGCTTGGTTTGTAGTGGTAGCTATGTTCGTGGCTCACGTATCGAGAAGTCTGTACTGGGTTTCCGCAGCAATGTCGCTTCTGCGTGTGACATTAGTGAGAGTATCTTCCTTGGCGATGTTAAAATCGGTGAAGGTTGTGTCCTAAGACGTGTCATCGTCGATAAAGGTGTTGATATCGCACCTGGTACCCAAATTGGTGTCAATTTGTCTGAAGATAAGAAGCACTACCACGTTTCGGAAAGTGGCATCGTTGTCATTTCCAAAGGAGCGCGAATTGGCTACTAAGAATTTATCTATTCTATTTGTAGCTTCAGAAGTTGAAGGGTTAATCAAAAGTGGTGGCTTGGCAGATGTTGCCAAGGCACTGCCTGAAGCGCTTCTTGAACTCCAACAGGATGTTCGTATTACCTTACCTGCTTATCGAAACATGGCAGGTATTGATCAAGCAAAGGTTGTTCTTGAAACCCAGCTTGAGCATTGGCCGCATACTGAGTACCAAGTTAAAGCGTTGGAAATCGTCGGCGTACCTGTTTATGCCGTTGACTGTCCAAAGTATTTCGATCGACCAGAAATGTACGCCGAGAACAATCAGGCTTATCAAGATAATGGTGAACGATTCGCGTTTTTTAGCGCCGCTTGCCTTGATATGTTACCCAAGCTTGGCTTTCAACCAGACATAGTGCATGCGAATGATTGGCACACAGGTTTCGTACCGTATTTGCTCAAGCATCGCTATCATTCAGACGACTTCTTCGCTCAGACTAAGAGTGTTTTGTCAGTGCATAACGCTGTGTTTAAAGGCGTATTTAGCTACGATGAGCTGCAATCTTTACCTGAGATGCATACACGTTATGCGCCTGACGCGGCGGTCAGCGCAACTCACGTGACTATGCTCAGAGCTGGCGTGATGAATGCGGATAAAATCAATGCTGTGAGCCCCACTTATGCTGATGAGCTAAAGACAGAGCTTGGTAGCCATGGTATGGCGCAAGACTTTCAACATCGTTCTTCAGATCTGGTTGGGATTCTAAATGGCTGTGACTACTCGGCATGGGATCCGCAAAACGATCCCTATTTGCCAGCGAATTACAAAGCGAGTCGCCAAAGCCTTGTACGCGGTAAAAAGGCGTGTAAACGAGAGCTACAAAAACGCGTTGGGCTAGGTGAGCAAGATGTTGCCGTTTACGGCATGGTGTGTCGCTTGACCCATCAAAAAGGGGTTCACTACCTACTGCCGATACTGAGTGATTTTCTGAAACACCAAGTTCAAGTGGTTATCGTTGGTACAGGTGACCCGGTGTTAGCTTCACAGCTTAAAGAGATTGCTGCGCTGTATGGCGACAAATTTGCCTTCATTGAAGCATACGACAACGAACTGGCGCATTTAGTCGAGGCCGGGGCGGACTTTTTCGTTATGCCGTCTGAATTTGAGCCGTGTGGCTTAAATCAAATTTACAGCATGGCCTATGGCACACTGCCTATTGTTCGTGGTGTTGGTGGCTTGAAAGATAGTGTCAATGATTATGATGTTGACACTAGCGACGCCACAGGATTTGTTTTTTACGAACCCGAGCCGATAGCACTACTCAATGTTTTGCAACGCTCTTTACTACTTTATGCTCAGGAACCTAATGAAGTGAAACGTGTCCAGCTACATGCTATGGAGCAAAACTTCTGTTGGAACAAGTCTGCACAAGAGTATATCGAGTTATATCACAGTGCATTGAGTTGAAAAATGACTCTGTTTTAAGGCGCCGTTATGGCGCCTTTTTTGATAGTTGCTTACACTTTTAGTACTATCACTCGGTAAGATTTGACGCAAACTGACGTAATAACCACGATGTTTATGATAATCTCCGTAACCCGATTGGCCTCTTAAGTAAGTTTTATATATGAGTGACGCTTTGCTATTCCACAAAACATTTTCCCATCCAACCAGTGATGAATGGGTAGTCTTTGTGCATGGCGCAGGGGGAAGTTCGTCGATTTGGTTTAAGCAGATAAAAGCTTACAAACAGCATTTCAACTTGCTACTTATTGATTTGAGAGGTCATGGCAAGTCAAATCAACTGATCAAAGAATTGATTGCTAACCGATATACTTTTCAAGCGGTGACAATGGATATTCTCAAGGTGCTTGATCACCTCAAGATTCGCTCCGCGCATTTTGTCGGTATGTCTCTGGGAACCATTATTGTACGCAATTTAGCAGAACTCGCGACTGATAGAGTCAAGTCTATGGTGTTAGGTGGCGCGGTGACGCGTTTTAACATCCGTTCACAAATACTCGTCAAGTTAGGCGGTTTGTGTAAGCACATTATCCCTTACATGTGGCTGTATAGCCTTTTTGCTTACATTGTGATGCCACAACGTACTCAGAGAGAGTCCCGCCATTTGTTCATCCGCGAAGCCAAAAACCTGTGTCAAAAAGAATTTAAACGTTGGTTCATCTTAACGGCTGAAGTCAACCCGCTGATGAAATACTTTAAAGACAAAGAACTGCCAATTCCGACTCTTTACCTGATGGGGGAGAGGGATTATATGTTCATTCAGCCAGTCAAAGAGATGGTTGCGGCGCATCAGAAAAGCAAGCTACTGGAAATTGCCAATTGTGGCCATGTTTGCAACGTTGAACGCCCTGAAGAATTCAACTACCACTCCATTTCATTTATCCAGCAGCAGATAGAGCAGCGTTAGTCATAGAGCAAGCATCCGCTCGATTTCCCTGCTCAAGGAGCACTCTCGCCGCATTGCCAACATACACCAAATTGTGCTTCGTTGGTCTCACCACATTGCGTGCAGCACCAGGGGGTACCGGACGAGGCGCAGTTAAATTGCTCGATGACCGCATGGGCCTGTTCAACTTGGCCACTATCTAGTAGCCAAATAAAGGGCTCGCTGCTTTCACCTAAGGGCACTTCCCCCTGTAGACCAAATATCCCTTCCCCACGGACTTCACATGATATGCGCTGAGACTTTAGCAGTTCGCAAACAATGTGTGCCTCGGCTGGGTTGGAAGCTGAGTAAATTCTCATCACACGTTTCCATTTGATGCAGATGGAGAAGTTCTAATCTTCGCGATAAGCCATTTTGTTATGACGGGAAACAAACCAAGAATCGCAAACGAGGCCAAAACAGTTGGCGAGACAATGCCGGACAAGCTATCTATTTGCGCAAGTTGAGTACCCGCATTGAGATACACGGCTGTACCGGGCAACATACCCAATTGACTGACGAGATAAAAACGCAGCGTTGTGACGGGGGTTAGTCCCATGAGTAAGTTAATGAGAAAAAATGGGAATACAGGGATAAGGCGTAACGAGAACAGATAGAATGCGCCGTCTTTTTCCATTCCTTGATTGATGGCGCTTAGTTTTCCGCCAAACTTGCTTTGCACCCAATTCCTTAACAGGTATCGGCTGCTAAGAAACGCTAAAGTAGCGCCTATGGTGCTCGCAAATGAAACGAGTATAAGACTGGTCCAGAAACCGAATAAAGCTGCGCCCAACAAGGTCACAACAACCGCTCCGGGAACTGAAAACGCTGTAATGGCGACGTAGGCAATAAAATAGCTGGCTGCAGCAAGTACAAAATTTTCAGAGATAAACGTGGCGAACTCGGCTTGCTGCGCTTTGGCGTTCTCTAGCGTCAGGTATTGGCTGAAGTTAACAGCCAGTAGAACAATTAATGCGACAAAGAGTATGCCTAGGATAATTTTTTTATTCATAGTGGGTGGCCTCGTCCTAAATTTTGGCTAGAGATCGTTTGATTAGTGTTAATAGATAGGACAGGTAAAGCAAGTGCCAAATTTCAAACAAAAAAGTCAGCGCAATGGCTGACTTTTTAGACAAATCTATAACTAATTAATTTGAGTTAACAGTTCTTGTCGACGACTTTGGGGTATTACAGACCAGTGAGTGCCGTTGATCGCTCCCTCTAGAGCCCAGAGCAGTTCGATGTTGACATCGGCTGAGTGAGTCGACTGGATAGCTTTAAACGCGTTAACTGCGCCTACTTCTTCGAGGTTCTCAACGGAATCTATGCCTGCTTTCTTAAGCATTCTTTCAGTCGCGAGCCTCAAGTTAGGTAAGTCTTTCAAGCGATTCGGTTTCGCCAGTGACTGGTTTTGCTTTTCTTTGTTAGCTGCACTCAACGCTATACGAGCGATTTCGAGGGTTTTGCTACTATCTGCTGCCCAATCTTCGCTGAGAGCGAAATACTTAGTAACGACAGGAAATCCGCGTTTTTTGTATACGTACGGCTCGAGTCCATGAGATTTGAACTGGTTTGCGAGAGTCGCATCAGCTCTTACGTGAAGCTTATCGTTAACCACAAGTGCGAACATAGTGTCATCGGCAAAAATGCCAAATCCACCAAACATTGAGCGAGACTTTATGTAGCCTAGCTGCTCAAATAAACGCATTGAGTCCTTTAGTATTGGTTTATCCATGCTGTGTATTCTCGGTGTATAAGTATACGCCACCAATTCAGGTCCGAGAGATTAGCAAAATAATGCAGAAACTGTGTCAGTATGGTGTCATACCATTGCAAGTATCACCAGTATGACATATTGCATCTTCGCCATCGGCAACCCCGCTACCAGACAATTTATTGTTTAAGGCCGGAGGCTTTGCGTCCCACCCTTTCGGAGTGGTTTGCCCTGTTCGTGGCATTAGTCGAACAGTTAAAGAATAAATAAAATCTGCGCAGAACATCACATTTGAATGGGGTAAATGTGATGTTGGTTCAATAAATAGCAATTGCTTATACGCTTAGTCAATATATGAACTACCAACTAAGCGTATTGCAAACCACTACTTTTTCAGGTTTCGAACGGTATTACGTTCAACAATCTCAGGGTGCATTTCAAACACACGTTTTTCGTGTTCTTTATCTTTAATACGCTCTAGAAGAATTTCAAATGCGTTCTTGCCAACACGTCTTTTGGGCTGGTGTACTGTCGTTAAAGGTGGTGAGAAGTATTCCGCAAGTTCAATATTGTCGTAACCAATCACAGACATATCTTGTGGGATCTGAATACCTTTTTGTTGCAATCGGCTCATGAGCCCTAGTGCCATTGTGTCATTAAAACAGAACACGGCAGTAGGTTTATTGTCCATAGCGACTATCTTATCGGCCGCCAAAACAGCGGTGTCACACTCGAAGTTGCCTTCTAAAATCCAGTCTTCATTAACGGGTAAGTCTGCTTCTGCCATCGCACGTTTGAAGCCACGGATACGCTCTACGCAAGCGGCTTTTTCAAAATGACCACTTAGGCAAGCAATATCTGTATGACCACGTTCGATCAAGTATTTAGTCGCCAGATAACCACCTTCTTCAGAATTGTCGATGATCTTATCTGCTTGAGAGCTTTCAGGACCCCAATCCATGACCACTTTCGGAATGTCTTTGTGACGATCGAGCATCTCACTCAGTTCTTCTGTTAAGTCTGAGCACATGACAAGGATGCCGTCGACACGCTTTTCCGCCAGCATGCGAATGTAGTCGCGTTGCTTCTCATAAATACCACCCGTATTACACAAGATGAGCGTGTAGCCCTGGCGATAGCAGTAACTCTCTACACCATCAATGACCTCAGAGAAAAACAGGTTTGTCGATTGCGTTACCAACATACCGATAGTTCGTGTGGTATTACACTTTAAGCTACGCGCCACGGCACTAGGTGCATAGTTAAGTTCAGTGACCGCTTCCATCACCTTTTCTTGTGTCGCTTCGGCAACAAAACGGGTTTTGTTGATTACGTGAGATACTGTGGTTGTTGATACACCTGCTAGGCGAGCAACGTCTTTTATAGTGGCCATAAGTTCTGTCCTGTCGATGACTGCCACGTGCATATATTCACAGTTTAGAATATGTTGGCAGAAAGTATCAGAAACACAAAAACCGCTTTATTTAGCGGTTTGTATTTGAATCGTTCATTTTTATCGTTTGCGGTCACGATTTTAGACCGCAATCTGACTAAGGGCAAACAAATTTCATCACTCAGACCTGTGCCAGCTCACATTGTCAGCTTCTATTCACCAACCAAATAGGTGCAGTCCAATTCCAAAAATGCCACCGTCAGTGAAGCAATTGCTGAGTAAAAGCCAAATTCATCAAGTGCTTGGCATTTAGCAGCGAATTTTGGGGTCCAGCTTAAGATATGCTGACGAATGAAACTTTCTTGCTCTAACAGCGCTTCCTCAATATGACGTTGTTGCTCGAGTTCATTGGAGCGAATAATTAAATTGCCAAGAAAATCGAGCTCAATGGCAAGGTGATCTGCCGGTTCGTTGAGCTGTTCGTCGACAGAAACACCGTGCTCAAGCATCACGGCTTCCATCTCTTGCGCTGGCGTGTCATTAAGTAGGCCAGAACCACCTATGTACATTGAAGCGTAAGGAAGCGCGGAATCACGGTCGGATTTCAAAAATAGGTCGCAGAAGTCGGCCGCCAATTCAAGCTGGGCATCTTCTCTATCGAGCAAACGGTTGAGGGCGTCAGTTACTCGGTCGATGGCTGGCTTAAGCTGGGCGTTTTCGCCAAGTCCAGCAATAAAGGTACGGATTTGTTGTGATTGATACTGTTCGAGGTGTTGTTCGGTTAGCTCATTCGCGTAAAGGCTTGAAAGCCACCAATAAATTTCCGCGCGCTTCTCGTTGAATGCTTTGATTTCTTGCATTAGGTCGGACTCCTAAAAATACTTCCTACTAGTGTAATCAATAAACATGAATAACGTTAATGGTGACTATGACAAGATAAGGCGATTTATGTGCGTTTATTAACAGCAACAATGGGTTTGTCTTGAATCAATAAAAAATCATCTTTCGCCGGATGCCGCAGATAATTACTAGATATGTGACTATTTATGAATAGAATGAATGTTAGAACTGTTGCCAACGTAAATTGAGTGGTATCCATGAGTTATCATGTATTAGTAGTAGAAGATGACCTAGTGATTCGTAGCAAGCTGGTCGGCTACTTTCAGAATGAAGGCTATCAAGTCAGCGAAGCAGAAAGTGGCGAACAGATGCGTGACATGCTAGAAAACAATGCGATTGATTTGGTTATGTTAGACATTAACCTACCCGGTGAAGATGGGTTGATGTTAACGCGTGAACTGCGCAGTCAATCTGACATTGGAATCATCTTGGTCACCGGACGCACGGATAGCATCGACAAAATTGTTGGCTTGGAAATGGGCGCAGATGACTATGTCACTAAGCCGTTCGAATTGAGAGAACTGTTAGTTCGAGTCAAAAACTTGTTGTGGCGGATATCGACGGCAAGGCGAGGATCTCAGTCCCAAGCGAAGACAAAACAAGATGACAATATTGTCCGATTTGGCGATTGGACATTTGATGCTCAACGTCGAGCTCTGAGCCGAAATGGCGATCCAGTTAAACTGACCAAAGCGGAATATGAGCTGCTAGTTGCACTTTCGTCATATCCTAATCAGGTGCTGAGTCGCGAGCGTATCTTAAACATGATTAGCCACCGTGTTGACGCACCTAATGATCGCACCATTGATGTACTGATTCGACGCATGCGTGCCAAAATGGAATACGATCCGAAGAATCCACAAATTTTTGTCACTGTCCATGGTGAAGGCTATATGTTTGCTGGAGATTAACTTAGCCTGCTAAATACGCATAAAAAATACCGAGGCGTGCCTCGGTATTTTTTTAAACGTTGCTTTCAGACGATTGAAGCGCTTTTTCTTCATAGTCAGAAGCCCAGTCCCTTAGCTTCTGCCAGATTTGGCCTAATGTTTCATGCCAATAGCGTTCGGTCTGTTCCAAATACTTACCTTTCGGTGTGAACTTTTCCCATGCTTCGCTGATGTTTTCATGAGCTAGATAGTTAGTTGGTGCCGGATAAGGCTGCAAACCAGCAGAGTGAAACTCATTCAGCGCACGTTTCATATGACTGGCGGAAGTGACCACAACAAGCTTTTTAGTGTTAACAAACGCTGCTGCCTGACGCGCTTCTTCCCATGTGTCTTTGGCGGTTTCCAACAGAATAATGTCCGATTTAGACACGCCTAATGCCAGTGCGACTTTAGCCATCATACGGGCGTTGCTCACTTCAGAGCCGCCAGAGTAACCCGATAAAATCAATTTCGACCCCGGATAAATACGCATGATACGGATACCTTCAGTCAGGCGCATTAAACCAGAGCGACTGAGCTCTGATGTAGGGGGGATTTTATCATCAACGACATGGCCGCTACCGAGCACCATCACATAGTCTATTGATTGATCAATAGGGAAAAACGCCGAGTATTGGCGTTCGAGCGGCATCAACAAACGAGAGGAAATAGGTTGAAAAGCGATAAGGAAGATGCCGATGAAAGAGAATAGAACAACAAAGCAGCCTGTCTTCTGTTTACGGGTAAACATGATTAACATTAAGCCGAACAAACCGATGATCAACATCGCTGGCAGCGGCATTAGTAAAGAAGACACAACTTTTTTCAGCTCAAACATACTTAAATAGTCCGAAAAAACATCAATTGATTATATTTTAAGAGAAAGCCTCTTTATTCCTGCTTTTCTTATGACAGAATAGCAGCACGATTAGACATGATAACCTAAGCTGCTGTGACTGAAGACCGCAATTTCGACGATATTGCCCACAAATTTGCAAAAAATATATATGGTTCTGACAAAGGAGAGATTCGCCAAGTCATTGTTTGGGAAGATCTTCAGCAGATACTAAATACTGTTAAAGGGCCGAAACAGCAACTCAATGTGCTAGATGCAGGTGGCGGTTTGGCACAAATGTCGCAAAAGCTTGCCAAGCTCGGACATCATGTCGCGTTATGTGATCTATCTTCTGAAATGCTGTTGTTGGCTGAGCAGGATATTGCAAAAAATGGCTTGCTTGAGCAGTATCGCTTCATTCATTCACCAGTCCAATCGATCGAACAGCACCTAGCATCCCCCGTTGACCTAGTGTTGTTTCACGCGGTCATGGAATGGTTGGCGGATCCGAAATCGGCGTTAGAAAAAGTTTTACAGCAAGTGAAGCCCGGTGGTATGGCATCTGTCATGTTTTATAATCATCATGGTCTGGTCTACAAGAATGTCGTATGTGGCAATATTCCTCACGTATTAGATGGAATGCCACATCGCAAACGATTTAAGTTACAACCACAAAAAGGCTTAAAACCTGAAGAAGTGTACCAGTGGATCGAAAACGCTGGCTTTTCAATTTGTGGTAAATCGGGTATTCGCTGCTTTAGCGACTACATAGGAAATATGGAGTACATGGGCGATTACCAGTATGAAGATGTGTTGGCACTAGAAAGACAATTGTGCAGACAAGAGCCATACCTCTCGTTAGGTCGATACATACATGTATGGGCACAAAAGAAAGATAAGCAGGACTAACAATGAGTGAGATGACTCTAAATGCTGAACAGCCGATCGATGAATTGGTTAGCTGGGTAAAGCAGCATGATTTCTCATTGAACCTGACAACAGAGCGATTGGCATTTTTGATCGCGATTGCTGTGCTCAGTAATGAAAGGTTCGATGAAGAATTGGGTGAGGGTGAACTGCATGATGCATTCACTATCGTTACTCGATTATTTGAAGAGACGGGTGAGGCTTCATCATTTCGCGCTAACAATGCGATTAACGAAATGGTCAAGCAGCGACTTATCAGCCGTTTTACCAGTGAAATTAACGAAGGAGCGAGCATCTACCGCCTCTCTCCTTTGGCTATCGGGATTACCGACTATTACGTTCGTCACCGCGAATTTTCTAAACTGAAACTTTCTATTCAGCTTTCAATGGTTGCCGATGAGATGGCGAAAGCGATTGAATCTGCTCGTCAAGGCGGAACGGCGGCTCATTGGCGCAAAAACGTTTATGGTGTTTTGAAATATTCAGTGGGTGAGATTTTTGACCAGATTGATCTCAACCAACGCGTTATGGATGAGCAGCAACAGTCAGTCAAGCTACAGATCGCAGAGCTATTGAATAAAGATTGGCGTGACGCCATCAATAACTGTGAAGCCTTACTGTCAGAGACATCCAACACGCTACGAGAGCTACAAGATACGCTCCAAGCCGCTGGTGACGAGTTACAAACCCAACTTCTTGATATTCAGGAACTTGTTTATGGTGACGACGAGCTAGAGTTTATTGCAGAAACCTTGTTTGCGCTGCAAATGAAACTAGACCGCATCACCAGTTGGGGGCAACAAGCAATCGATCTGTGGATCGGTTACGATCGCCACGTACACAAATTTATTCGTACTGCGATTGATATGGATAAGAACCGAGCGTTCAGTTCGCGCCTACGCCAATCAGTCAAAGAGTACTTCGATATGCCTTGGTATCTGACTTACGCAGATGCCGAGCGTCTAATAGACCTTCGTGACGAGGCTTTGGTACTTCGCGATGACGAAGTCACTGGTCAAGTGCCACTTGAAGTGGAATACGAAGAGTTTCAACAGGTCAATGATGAGTTATCACAGCGCATTGGTAGCATGCTTAAAGTTCACAAAGAACAGGGTGCGCCAATTGACCTCGGATTGGTGTTACGTGATTACTTAGCACAGCACCCACAGACTCATCATTTTGATTTAGCCCGAATTGTTATCGATCAAGCAGTCAGACTTGGTTATTCAGAGTCAGACTATCAAGCTGTCCAGCCGGACTGGCAAGCGATCAACGAATTTGGTGCAAAGGTACAAGCAAATGTCATCGACCGATATTAATGAATACATGCCAGATAATCTGGCAAAGGCAATTTCAAACCCATTGTTCCCAGCGCTAGATAGCATGCTGCGTGCGGGGCGCCATATTTCAAGTGAAGATCTTGATAACCACGCGTTGCTATCTGATTTTGAAGTTGAATTATCTTCTTTCTACCAACGCTACAACACGGAGCTAGTGAAAGCACCTGAGGGCTTTTTCTACCTGCGACCTCGCTCGACTTCGTTAATTGGTCGCAGCGTATTATCTGAGCTCGATATGCTGGTCGGTAAGGTTTTGTGTTTCCTTTATCTCAGTCCAGAGCGTTTGGCTCATGAAGGCATCTTCACCAACCAAGAGCTATACGAAGAGCTGCTGGCGCTTGCTGATGAAGCCAAACTCATGAAGCTGGTCACCAACCGTGCAACAGGCTCCGATCTCGACAAAGAAAAGTTGTTTGACAAGGTTCGTACCTCGTTACGTCGTCTACGCCGCTTAGGAATGATCATTAATATCGGTGAAACAGGGAAATTTAGCATCAGTGAATCGGTATTTCGTTTTGGTGCTGACGTACGTGTCGGCGACGATATGCGTGATGCACAGCTACGACTTATTCGCGATGGTGAAGCTGTGGTTCACACCAAAGAACCGAGCCAAGGTAGCCTGTTAGAGAGCACCCAAGGCGACGATAGTGATGAACAAGAATTGATAGAAGAGGGTGAAGCATGATTGAAAGAGGTAAGTATCAATCGCTAACCATGATCAACTGGAACGGCTTCTTTGCGCGTACTTTTGATATCGATGGACTTGTCACTACGCTTTCGGGCGGTAATGGCGCGGGTAAGTCAACTACGATGGCAGCCTTCATTACCGCTTTGATTCCTGATCAAACCTTGCTTCACTTCCGTAACACAACAGAAGCGGGCAGTAGTCAATCTTCTCGCGACAAAGGTTTATACGGTAAGTTGCAGGCGGGCGCATGTTACGCGGCACTCGATGTTGTTAACTCGCGTAATCAGCGTTTGCTGTTTGCGGTCAAGCTTCAGCAAGTGGCAGGGCGTGACAAGAAGGTCGACATAAAACCGTTTGTTATTCAAGGTTTGCCAAGTCATATTAAACCCACCGATGTGCTGATTGAAAGTGTCTCAGATACTCAAGCGCGCGTGCGCCAAATTAACGAAGTGAAAGAGTCGATTGGCCAAATCGAAGGTGTGCAGTTTAAAGCCTTCTCTTCCATTGTTGATTACCATGCTCAGATGTTTGAATTTGGGGTCATTCCGAAGAAACTGCGTAACTCAAGCGATCGCTCAAAATTCTATCGCTTAATCGAAGCCTCATTATACGGTGGTATCTCCAGTGCGATTACGCGCTCACTAAGAGATTACCTCTTGCCACAAAATGGCGGGGTCAAGAAAGCGTTCCAAGATATGGAGTCTGCGCTGCGTGAGAACCGTTTGACCCTTGAGGCGATTAAAACGACCCAAGCAGATCGCGATTTGTTCAAGCATTTGATTACCGAATCGACCAATTATGTCGCGGCAGATTATATGCGCCATGCGAATGATCGTCGCAACAAACTCGAACAAACTTTGTCTTTGCGTTCTGAGCTATTTAGCTCGCGCGAGACCTTGATTGAACAAAACAGCTTACTTAATCGTGTTCATGAAGAGCTTGAGTTGTTGGTCGAGTCAGAATCTGGATTAGAACAAGACTATCAAGCGGCTTCTGACCACCTGCAACTGGTGCAAAATGCACTGCGTCAGCAAGAAAAAATAGAGCGCTACCAAGATGATTTGCAAGAGCTTCAAGAGCGCCTTGAAGAGCAGATGATGGTGGTCGAAGAAGCACAAGAACGTGTGATAATGGCTGAAGAGCAAGCGACTGTTTCTGAAGAAGAAGTAGACAGTTTAAAGACTCAGCTTGCCGATTATCAGCAAGCGTTAGACGTGCAGCAAACTCGTGCTCTACAATATCAGCAAGCGATTCAAGCGTTGGATAAAGCCAAGCAACTATTGCAAAACGAGGAACTAACGGCTGAGTCAGCCCATGCGTTGGTGACACTGTTAAAGGATGAAGAAGCCGAAAGCACTAACCAGCTACTCGCGACCAAACACAAGCTTGATATGTCGTCTGCGGCAGCAGAGCAATTTGAGTCTGCACTAGCGTTGGTCACCAGCATCGTTGGTCATACTGAACGTAGCGAAGCGTCACAGGCGGCAAAAGAAGCGCTTCAGCAAGGTCGGGAAGCTCAACAACTGGTACAGAACGAGCAGCAATGGCGCGCGCAACATCGTGATGTTGAACGTCGTTTGCATAATCAGCGTCAGACTCAAGAGCTGGTTGCGGAGTATCAAAAACAGCACCGTATTGAGCTTGTCGATGAGCTGACCTTTGAGCAGGAGCGCGAGCGTCATGCGCTGCAAATCGAATCACTGGAAATGGCGCAGGAAGAAGTACGTGAACAGCGCAGCGAGCAGCGTCGTCTAGAACAAGATGCGTCGGCACAAATTAAAAAGCTCGAAGCGATTGCACCAACTTGGATTGCCGCACATGATGCGCTAGAAGCGTTGCGTGAGCAAAGTGGCGCTGATCTTTACGACAGCCAATCTGTGATGAGTCATATGCAGGTTGTGCTTGAGCAAGAGAAGCAACAGTCGCTTGCGAAAGACAGACTGGCTCAACGCCGCACGGCGCTCGAAAATGATATTGAGCGTTTGGCGTCGCCGGGTGGGTCAAACGATCCGCGTCTGAAAGGCTTGGCAGATACCCTTGGTGGTGTTTTGCTGTCTGAAATCTATGATGACATTACAATTGATGATGCGCCTTATTTCAGTGCCATGTACGGCCCTGCGCGTCACGCGATTGTGGTCTCTGACCTTTCTGGCATTGAAGAGAAGTTAGTCGAGCTTGATGACTGCCCAGACGATCTTTACATCATCGAAGGTGACGTCGACGCATTTGACGACAGCTCATTTGATGCTGAGGAGCTTGAAGGTGCAGTATGTGTTCGTATGAACGAGCGACAACTGCGCTACTCGCGTTTGCCACAGATCCCGTTGTTTGGCCGTGCAGCACGTGAGCAGCGCCTTGAGTTATTGCGTAGCGAGCGTGAGGAAGTGGTTGAAGAGCACGCCAAAGCTGCGTTCGACTCGCAAAAGCTTCAGCGCTTGTACCAAGCATTTAACAGCTTTGTTGCGAAACACATCCAAGTGGCGTTTGAAGCGGATCCTGAGCAAGCGTTAGACACTGAGCGTGATAAACGTAACCAGCTAGTTCGTGTTCTTACTGAACTTGATGCCAAGGAGCAGCAGCAACGTAGCCAACTGCTCGCCAGCAAGCAAGCGCTTACCGCGTTAGATAAAATTGCACCAAATATGGCGTTGATTGAAGATGATGCCCTCTCTGGTCAGTTTGAAGAGTTAGAACAGAATCTGGCTAAATTGACTGAGGCGAAGTCATTCTTATCCAATCATGCTAAAGCACTTAATCAACTTGAGAACATTGCCTCTGCGCTAGAGACCGATCCACAGCAATTTGATGCGCTGAAAGCTGAATACCAAGCAGCCGACCAAAAGCTTCAGCAACTTAAGAAACAGATTTTTGCCGTATCTGATCTGGTTGAGCGTCGTCATTACTTCGCTTACTCTGATTCCGTTGACTTGCTCAATCAGAGCAGTGAGCTTAGTGAACAGCTAAAAGCAAAGCTTGTTGAAGCTGAACGAGCACGTACTCGAACTCGTGATGAGCTCAAGCAAGCCCAAAGTCAGATGAACCAATACAACCAAGTATTGGCTTCACTTAAGAGTTCGCACCAAGCGAAACTCGAAACAGTTCAGGAATTCAAACATGAGCTGCAAGAGTACGGTGTGACGGCTGATGAAGGCGCGGCTGAGCGCGCGATGCGTCGTCGTGATGAGTTGCAAGAGCGTCTGCATACCTCGCGTTCACGCAAGAGTGAATATGAGCGCACCATCACCGCTACTGAGCTTGAAATGAAAGCGCTCGCTAAACGCGTGAAAAAAGTGGAGAAAGAGTATGTTGAGTTGCGCACCTTTGTCGTTGCTGCTAAAGCGGGTTGGTGCTCAGTACTGCGCCTTGCGCGCGAAAACGATGTCGAGCGCCGTTTACACAAACGCGAGCTGGCTTATCTGTCAGACAATGAGCTTCGTTCAATGTCAGATAAGTCGCTTGGCGCACTTCGCCTAGCGGTTGCAGACAACGAAGATTTGCGTGATGCGCTTAGGTTGTCTGAGGACAATGCGCGTCCAGAGCGTAAAGTTCTGTTCTACATTGCCGTATACCAGCACCTGCGCGAACGTATCCGCCAAGATATTATCCGTACCGATGACCCGGTTGAAGCGATTGAAGAGATGGAAGTTGAGCTGGCTCGATTAACTGAAGAACTGACTCAACGTGAGAATCGCTTAGCGATCAGTTCTGATTCGGTTGCGAGTATCATCAAGAAAACGATCCAACGTGAGCAAAACCGCATTCGTATGCTCAACCAAGGCTTGTCTAATATCTCGTTCGGTCAGGTGAAAGGTGTGCGCTTGAACGTTAAGATCCGTGAAAGCCACGAAGTGCTTCTAAACGGCTTATCTGCGCAGCAAGAACAGCATAAAGATTTGTTTGAGTCATCACGCTTTACTTTCTCTGAAGCGATGGCGAAATTGTTCCAGCGCGTGAATCCTCATATCGATATGGGCCAGCGCTCACCGCAAGTACTTGGTGAAGAGCTATTGGATTACCGTAACTACTTAGAGCTCAGTGTTGAAGTCAATCGTGGCTCTGATGGTTGGTTACAGGCGGAATCTGGTGCACTTTCAACCGGTGAGGCGATTGGTACTGGTCAGTCTATTTTGTTGATGGTTGTTCAAAGCTGGGAAGAAGAATCGCGTCGTTTACGTAGTAAAGATATCGTTCCGTGTCGCTTACTCTTCCTTGACGAAGCCGCGCGTCTTGATGCTAAGTCAATTTCGACTCTGTTTGAATTGTGTGACCGTTTGGACATGCAACTCCTTATTGCTGCGCCTGAAAACATTAGTCCAGAGAAAGGTACCACCTACAAGCTAGTACGTAAGGTGTTCAAAGATCATGAACATGTTCACGTGGTTGGCTTACGAGGTTTTGGTCAAGATAAGAAGACCAGCAGTGACGTGCAGCAATTGGTTGAAGAGGTGTAAATGTTGCTAAAAATGCCCGCTATGTTAGCGGGCATTTATTTATAACGATTAGATGTAAATAGTACGATGACGAAAATTTCACATCGTTCAAGCCAATAAATAGCCCGCAAGTTGCGGGCTATTTTATTGAGTTTAGACGGTTAATTCTTTAGCGAATATACCAAACTGTCTTGCCGCATATGCGACACGTTCTTCCGGTGTCGGGTAGCGCACACCAATACCGAGATTCTCGATATGATGAAGCCTCGGCAATAACCCAGCGCCGTTGGCAATTTGAATCGCAAGTCCAGGGCGGGCATTCAGCTCCAGAACCATCGGGCCTTCTTCTTTATCCAAAACCATATCAGTACCCATGTAGCCAAGGCCTGTCATCTCCCAAGCGCTAGACGCGAGAGTTAACAGACGTTCCCAATGTGGAACTTGTAGGGTCGCTAGCTCCTTTCCGGTATCAGGGTGGTGGGTAATCGGTTGGTCGAATTGCACCGCTCTTACTGCACGTCCTGTGGCGATATCAATACCAACGCCAACCGCACCTTGGTGTAAGTTAGCTTTGCCATCGGAGGCCGCAGTAGAGCAGCGCATCATGGCCATCACTGGGTAGCCTTTAAAGACGATGATACGAACGTCAGGCACCCCTTCGTAACTAAAACCATCAAAGCAATCATCAAACTTAATTAGGTTCTCAACCACGGCGACATCATTTTTTCCGCCCAGAGAGAACAGACCTGCCAAGGCATTACTGATATGGCGCTCGACATCTTCTTGATTAATCGTTGAGCCTGAAGGTTTAGTATAAACGCCATCTTTGTGGGAAGTGATGACTAAAATACCTTTACCACCACTTCCTTGAGCGGGCTTGATAACAAAACCTGGCCACTCTTTCACCATGTTATGAATGGTTTTGACTTCCGCTTGGTTACTAATCACACCGATTAGTTGAGGCGTCGTCGCGCCATGATGTTGAGCGATGATTTTTGTCTTAAGCTTGTCGTCCACCAACGGATATTTCGAGCGGTCGTTATACCGCCCGATATAACTATGGTTACGCTGGTTCATCCCCATAATGCCCTTGTGGCGAAGTTTACCGGGCGAGGTAAATTTAGAGGTAAAACTGGAAAACATGTTTAGTCCTCCGCTAGGGGTTTAAAGCGACGAAGCTCTGTTAGGCGGTAGCCTGTGTATGTTCCGAGTAACAAAATACCGCCTAGCACGATGAGCTGCAGACCGATAAAGTTAAACGTTAAGTGTTGAATGAACGGATTGGTCATCGCAAGGTAAACCAACACAGCGGTCAGCAGTGAACCACCACCTTGTAGCACAACTTCTTTCGCGCCTTCTTCTTCCCATAGAATCGACATACGCTCGATTGTCCATGACAGAATAATCATCGGGAAGAAGGTAATCGATAGACCTTCAGTCAGACCAATCTTAAACGCGACAACGGTAAATACAGAGATGATCATGATAACGGTAATGATCACTGCAGATATCCGGGCCACTAGCAACAAATTGAGTTTTGACAGGTAGCTTCGAATCACCAGACCTGTACCGACAATCAGCAAGAAGCCAACGATACCAGTAACCAGTTGCGTCTGAACGAATGCAACCGCGATAAGCACTGGCATGAAAGTACCAGACGTCTTAAGGCCGATAATCACGCGCAAGAACACCACGATAAGCGCACCAATCGGAATCAGCATGATGGTTTTAAACATTGCTTGTTCTTCAAGTGGCAAGCTGTGAATCGAGAAGTTTAGTAGTCCATCTGCTTCGACTTTATCTTGTGTGGCTTGCGAAGGCGAGACTTCTTGAACAATCATAGAGAAGTGAACTTGACTATTCTGTCCACCAATCAAGTCGAGCAGAGATACGTTTGATTCATCCCAAACTAAAATGTTTTCTTTAAAAAGTTGGCCAGGATTGCTTGGGTTAAACAGAATCCATTGCTTCCCGTCCCAAACTTGGTTCATCTGCTGAATAGTCTGACGACGACGGCCATCTTCAAGTTCGATAACCCCAACCAGCTTGCTTGGGATTTTTGCGTAGGCAAGTATGTTATCAACCGCTGCCACTTTCGACATATTATTCAAAATAAGCGATGAATTTTGGCTGTCAGGATCGTTGAGTGATTTTATCAATTCGCGCGTAAAAGTAATGTCATCCGCTGAACGCTCATTTGCGCGCTCAATTAACGCAATGGCGGCGGCTTCAACTGGTCCGTCAAAGGTTGGTGGGTTGATTTCTTTGCTAGGCTCAAGCGGCTCTACGTTGGCTTGCGGATCAACGAGGAACTGAGTTTTGTAGTAAATAGTTTGTGGCCCTGATGCATTGCGAATCGACCATTCAGCTCTACGACCAGTGTCTGTTTGAACGTAAGAGACACCGTAACCTGGTGACGATGATGACTCACTGATTAGGGTGAAGCCTGATTGAGTATGTGGAGCGGCTAGAGATGCCTTAACTGGCTTATCTTGGCCGTTAAATTCAATTCGAGCTTCAATATCCCAGACTTGTCGAGTTTCACCTGGTGTCCAAGGAACACCGTAATTTTGGTGACGAAAGATGCTTAAAGCGATACCAGCCGCAATGATCAAAGCAAC
Source organism: Vibrio galatheae (assembly GCF_000967545.1). GTDB lineage: Bacteria > Pseudomonadota > Gammaproteobacteria > Enterobacterales > Vibrionaceae > Vibrio > Vibrio galatheae. Next base: position 112,707 of record NZ_JXXV01000016.1, read on the forward strand.
CGATATGTAGAAGGGGATTTTAGACGTCATAAGCCTACGCTACCTTATTGTTTCTGAGGGACTTGCGTGTGGATATATTGTTTACTGACATCCACAACGGCAATATCGCGAATAAATTCGCGACCTAAAAGTACAGGATGACTCATTTGAGAACGATCTGCCAAGGTAAATTGCGCTTTTTCATGGATTTTTCCCAGCCTAACCCACAATTCAACCACGATTCGTCGTTCGACGTTTTCATTTGTTGACTGACGTATTTTCACAAAGCGTGTAATCGGTGCTTCGATCCAGTTTGAATCATCAAGTTTTTTTTCACCATCGGAAAGGTGGAAGCGAACCCAGTTATTGCCATTGCGTTCGAACTGTTCGATATCAATGGCGTTAAGCGATGAGGTTGCTGCTCCCGTATCAACTCGAGCATCAAAGGATTGTTTGATGGAATCAATCGTGACTTTCTCAACTTCACCGAGCAAGATTTCATGTGAAGGCAGCGCTTGGGCCGAGGGCACTTCGGCCGCAACAACTGGCGATTTCTGTTGGCGCGCCTGCTCACGCGTAGCCGCTTTGAGCGCTAAAACCTGTTGTTCAAGCTCTCCAACTTGGTATTGAAGACCTTCAATATATTCAGATTGCTGATTGAGCTGAGAGTGCAGGCTTGCGTACTGGCTGGTGAGGTTTTCTTCAGAGGCTTGAATCGCGGCTAATGTTTCAAAATGATATTGCTCGCTATTTGTAAGAGTACAACCAGATAACAGCATGAGTGCCACAATAGGGGTAAATCTTGTCAACATTAATCAACCTGAAGGTAGTTAAAACACTAAGTAAATGAGAAGTTCAACGTATTGGTTTTATCACAAACAAGCAGCACCCGCTGCCCAAGTTTCAAATAGTGAAATACAGAGGAATACGCGAAAAAAACAAGGATGCCGAGCATCCTTGATATTGTATTGGTGATTGCGCTGAATAGAAACGAATTACCATGTGAGTTGAGTTAACTCTCTGTCAATTAGTGGTGAATCTAGGGTTTGGTTGCGACTAGCACTGCACGGCGAGGCGCTGGGTGACCTTCAACGGTTTTACTTGGATCGTTGGGGTCTAAGTAGTCAGGTAGCGAGTTGTGGGTCATCCATTCTGTTGTACGTTGTTCACCTGTGGTGGTGGTGTTTTCATCTACAATACGAACGTTTTCGAAACCAACTTGTTCTAACCACACTTTCAGTGCCTTCGCTGACGGAAAGAAGTAGACGTTGCGCATTTGAGCGTAACGATCAACCGGAACCAGAACCGAGGTTTCGTCGCCTTCGATCACTAAGGTTTCTAATACCAGCTCGCCGCCCGATACGAGTTGGTCTTTAAGTTGAATTAAGTGATCCAGTGGCGAACGACGATGATACAAAACACCCATGCTAAACACGGTATCGAATGCTTCGAGCTTAGGTAATTGTTCAATACCCAGCGGCAACAAATGTGCGCGCTGGTTGTCGCCCATTAACTTGCGTACTGCTTCAAACTGAATGAGAAAAAGGTGTGAGGGATCGATGCCAACACATAGACGCGCTCCTTCGCCGAGCATACGCCACATGTGGTAGCCGTTGCCACAACCGACATCAAGTACACTTCGGTTAGTTAATGGTGAAATGTGCGGTAAGACACGATCCCATTTCCAGTCACTTCTCCACTCGGTATCAATGTGGATACCGTGCAAATGGTAAGGCCCTTTACGCCACGGATGAAAAGTGCGTAATAGGCTTTCAAGTTTCTTCAATTCACCCGTGTGGAAGGGGGTATCATTGGCGATGGTGACGGAGTTTTTTAAATCAACCTGATCTGGCGAACCTTCTGGAATCTTGTTAAGTGCTTTTAACCAACGGCCGAAATCCCCATGTTCTGCATTCTGCCATTCTGTTAGCTGCTGAGGCAAAACATTGAGCCAAGGTTGAAGACGCGTGTCTGCGGCAATGAGCTGATAAAAATTAGCAAAATTGAACATGAAGTAAAGTTCCTAGATTTGAGTGCCTAGTCCCTAGAGAGTAATGATTGCTAGTGCCTCTAGGGAATAGGCGCTAGCAACTAAAAATTTCTACTTGATTGCGAACATAGAGCCGAAGTTAAAGCATTGGAACCAGACATCAAAACTACTAAAACCGATTTTAGCGAAACGTTCTTTGTGCTCTTTTTTTGAGTCGGGGCGCATTACATTTTCAATCGCGCTGCGCTTTTGACTGATTTCAAGTTCGCTGTAGCCATTCGCTCGTTTAAAGTCATGATGAAGATCGATTAGCAGTTCATTTGAGGTCTGGTCTTCGAAGACAAATTTTTCAGACAAAATCAAAATGCCGCCAGGGCGTAAACCGGCATAGATTTTCTCAAGCAAGGTATGGCGATCTTCCGGCGATAAAAATTGCAAGGTAAAGTTGAGTACTACTACCGAGGCATTGTCGATTTCGATCTCGCGAATGTCAGCTTCAACCACATCGACTGGGGTATCGCTGCGGTAAGCATTAACGTGCAATTTACACCGTTCAACCATCGCTGATGAGTTATCTACTGCGATGATCTGACAACCTTCTTGTTTAATATGGCGACGCATCGATAGGGTAGCAGCACCAAGAGAACAACCCAAATCGTAGATATTGGAATGCGGCTTAACAAAGCGCTCAGCCAACATACCAATTGCTGAAATAATGTTGCTGTAACCCGGTACCGAGCGTTGAATCATGTCGGGAAAGACTTCTGCAACACGTTCATCAAAGGTGAAATCCCCAATTTTATCGATTGGAGCCGAAAAAATAGTATCTGGATTGCTGTCAGGGTTCATAACTCAGTTCTCTTAATGCGCTCAAAACAGAGTATTCAGCGCGCAACGGACATTAAAAAGGCGCGTATTTTATGTGAATTTCGCGCCCCTGTCATGTGCTGAACCTACTTCGACTAAAACATTGTTATTTGTGTATTGCCATCGACTGCCGGGAAAGCATTTAAGTCCGGCAAACTGACCCTAGATTGTAGCTGCTTATACAGGCTTGCTGCCAGTTCAGGGGCGACAATGTTGTCTGCTGTATGGATCATTACGTAGGGTTGAATACCTTGTTCAATCCATTGTGGTAGCTTCGCTAACCAAGGTGTAAAGAAAGAATAATTTGGTGTTTCGTCAGGGTGACCGATAAATCGAATCATTGGATTGTGCGCCGTAGCGATGGCATGAACAGGCACCTTAGGCTTCTTCAACTGCGCATCGATTATTGCTTCATTATCGGGTTTGGCCGCAAATACTGGGCGACTGTCCATAATGATGCGGTCATAACTTTTTTCTACTAGCCAGGCATTAAGCTCGCGCTCCGCATCGCCTTTGGCAAAGAACGCTGGATGGCGAACTTCAACACCGATAGGGTAGTTAGGTGGGAAGAAAGTACAAAACTGCTTGAGTCGCTCTAGGTGTTCAGGCCCAAATGCGGCAGGCAACTGAATCGTCCACTGGCCGATACGGTCATGCAGAGGCTCCATAATCGACATAAAGCTTTTTAGCTCACCATGACAACCTTTCAGCATTTGTTGATGAGTGATACTTTGTGGCAGTTTAAAGGTGAAGCGAAAATCATCGTGTGTAGCCGCGCGCCAGTTGTTGACTGTTACTGCATTCGGTGTGGCGTAGAAGGTGGTGTTGCCTTCCACGGTATGAAAAACGCGAGCGTATTTTTCCAGCCGCTCATTGGGCTTGGTGCCACTGCCATAGAAGCTTTGTTGCCAGTTATTGTGTGACCACATAGTCAGCCCAAGCCTGATGGGTAATCTATTCATAACTGCTGCTCGAATCTTTGGTTTCAAAAGGGTGAATGAGAGCTTTGCCGAACTACCCAGATTAGGGCTATAATCAGCGCCAATTTTTCATATTGCTGCTGTTTTGCGCCTTTGTTGGCTTAAAAAGCATCAATAGATAATAAATCGCAATAAATTGTACGCTAGGTAGTCGATCTCGACCCACTTTCAGCGTATAAATGGAACTTTGCTCTACAGGTAAACTTATCACCGATAGAGTGTAATCAACAAATTTTAAGAGATTGGGAAATTCATTATGCGTACCCATTACTGTGGTCACCTGAACAAGTCCCTTGCAGGACAAACTGTAGAACTTTGCGGCTGGGTTAATCGTCGCCGTGATTTAGGCGGTCTTATTTTTATCGATATGCGAGATCGTGAAGGCGTTGTTCAGGTAGTTGTCGATCCAGATATGGCCGATGCGTACGAAGTGGCTAACACACTGCGTAATGAATTCTGTATTAAGCTAACGGGTGAAGTTCGTGTTCGTCCGGATAGCCAAGTAAATAAGGACATGGCAACGGGTGAAGTTGAGATCATCGCCAAAGGTCTTGAAATCATCAACCGCTCAGACGTGTTGCCACTGGACTTCAACCAGAAAAACTCTGAAGAGCAACGTTTAAAATACCGTTACTTAGACCTGCGTCGTCCAGAAATGAGTGACCGAATCAAGCTACGTGCGAAAGCATCTAGCTTCGTTCGTCGTTTCCTAGATGACAACGGCTTCCTAGACATCGAAACACCAGTGCTAACCAAAGCGACGCCAGAAGGTGCGCGTGACTACTTAGTACCAAGCCGTGTTCACAAAGGCAGCTTCTACGCGCTTCCTCAATCTCCACAGCTATTCAAACAATTGCTAATGATGTCTGGCTTTGACCGTTACTATCAAATCGTTAAGTGTTTCCGTGATGAAGACTTGCGTGCTGACCGTCAGCCAGAATTCACTCAGATCGATATCGAAACGTCATTTATGACGGCTGATCAGGTACGTGAAGTGACCGAAAAAATGGTTCGCGACATGTGGCAAGAGCTGCTAAACGTTGACCTTGGCGAGTTCCCTGTTATGCCGTTTAGTGAAGCTATCCGTCGTTTCGGCTCTGACAAACCAGACCTACGTAACCCACTAGAGCTAGTCGATGTGGCTGACCTAGTAAAAGACGTAGAATTCAAAGTTTTCTCTGGCCCTGCAAACGATGAAAAAGGCCGTGTTGCGGTCATTCGTGTACCTGGCGGTGCTTCATTAACTCGTAAGCAAATTGACGGTTACGGTGAGTTCGTTGGTATCTATGGCGCGAAAGGTCTGGCATGGATGAAAGTTAACGACCGTGCTGCAGGCATGGAAGGTATCCAATCTCCAGTAGCGAAATTCCTCAACGAAGACGTGATCAACGCTATTCTTGACCGTACTCAAGCAGAGTCTGGCGATATCATCCTATTTGGTGCAGATAAAGCGAGCATCGTTGCAGAAGCTCTTGGTGCACTGCGCCTGAAACTAGGTAAAGACCTAGAACTAACCAACGAATCTGCATGGGCACCGCTATGGGTTGTTGACTTCCCTATGTTCGAAGAAGACGACGAAGGCAACCTACACGCAATGCACCATCCATTCACATCTCCTCTTGGTATGACAGCGGAAGAGCTAAAAACGAATCCAGCGGCAGCGAACTCAAACGCTTACGACATGGTTCTTAACGGTTATGAAGTGGGCGGTGGTTCAGTACGTATCCACAACGCAGAAATGCAAGCGGCGGTATTCGATATCCTAGGTATCGATGCAGCAGAACAACAACTGAAGTTCGGCTTCCTGCTGGATGCATTGAAATTCGGTACGCCTCCACACGCAGGCCTAGCATTCGGTTTAGACCGTCTGGTTATGCTGCTATGTGGTACAGAAAACATCCGTGACGTTATCGCATTCCCGAAAACAACCGCGGCTTCTTGTTTATTGACAGACGCACCAAGCCTTGCAAACCCAGCAGCGCTTGAAGAGCTAGCGATTGCAGTTACTGCAGCGAAAGAAAAAGACACAGAATAACCTTTGAGTTGCGTCTAAAATTTGAAAGCCGCTTGTTCCCAAGCGGCTTTTTTGTATTCAAGGCATGAACAATCTGTCTCACTGTGATAAAAGTACGCAATAGTTTTAATCTACAGATAAACCGATGAATAACGACCTGATTCAATGCAATGCTACCCAACAACTAAGGCGTAAAGTCTTAATTGGTATGTGTATCGTTCTAGGAGTAGCGGCGTTGCTTTTTGGCCTCAGTAACATTTTCTATTTTGGCCCGAGAGCAAAGGTGCTAGGCATGCTGGAGCTGGCATATTTTGCTGCTTCTTTGGCGATGTTAGTCCATATTTGGAGACGGAAGCAACCAAGTTGGTTTCTGATTTTTCATTGCGTTGTGCTCACATTTTTGATCTGTTTTGGAACTTACGTTAGCCGTATCGAAAGCTCGCTCTATCTTTGGGCTGTCGCTTTACCGACAGTGTTCTACTTGGCATTAGGCTTGCGGGTTGGGTTTTATTGGAGTCTGTCGTGTATGCTTCTCGAACTTGTCGCGTTGCATTTCGCTCTTCAAGAAACTGTGCTTGTCCGCTCTGCGGTGTTACTCAACTTTGTTTTGGCGTACATCTTTGTTTGGACTATCTCTCATGTCTATGAAGACAGTCGGGTTAAAGGGGTTGATAGGCTCAACGCTTTAGCTCATCAGGATGCGCTAACTGGAGCACAAAATCGTTTGTCGTTAGTGACAGCTTTCAAGCAAAGCCCTGCACAGTTGGAAGGCAGCTATCTGTTTACTTTAGATATCGATGACTTCAAGTCAATTAATGACAATTATGGCCACGCGGCTGGAGATGAAGTGCTCAAAGAGGTCGTGTATCGCTTAAGTCAGGTCGTCAGCCGCCAGCACATCTACCGAATGGGTGGTGAGGAATTTGTCGTTGTACTCACTGCCGAACGAGTCGATGAAGTCGGTGCCATTACTTTGGTTAAGCAATTGCAGAGTCGGGTGATGAAAACTCCGATTCGCTTTGAAGATATTGATATTAGCGTCACTTTCAGCGGCGGTTTAGAACAGTTCACTCAACAAGCTGGCTTGGATAAAACCTTGTCTAGAGCAGATAATGGATTGTATTTGGCGAAGAAATCTGGCAAGCAGTGTGCTTTTTATCAAGGGACAAGACTCTCTTGAACGGAGCAATTCAATTGCTTAGCTGAGCGAGATCTCTTTCCATTCACCGGGTTGCAATTGCCCCAGTTCAATGCCACCCATCGAATAACGGATCAGGCGCAATGTCGGAAATCCGATATGAGCAGTCATTCTCCGAACTTGGCGATTACGCCCTTCAATAATTGTAATGGCAAGCCAAGTCGTTGGAATATTGGCCCTAAAACGTACTGGTGGATTGCGTTGCCATACATTGGGTTCTGCAATCATTTCAACCTTAGCAGGCAATGTCATACCATCTTTTAGCTCAACACCTTTACGCAATTTATCTAGATCGGTTTCCGATGGCGCACCGTCGACTTGCACCCAATAGGTTTTTGGCGACTTTGATTTGGGCTGAGTAAGTTTGGCTTGCAAAATACCGTCATTGGTTAGCACCATCAAGCCTTCACTATCTCTATCCAATCGGCCTGCGGCGTAGACATCTTTGACTGGGACAAAATCAGCGAGGGTTTTTCTGCCTTGTCCGTCCGTGAACTGACTCAAGGTATCAAACGGCTTGTTGAACAAGATGACTTTGCGATCTTCAAGCGCAATCTTGGTTTTTGGCTTGATGGGTTTGTTGCGATTTTTTGCAGAGTAATTCTTGACGCTTTTACTTGAACCAGGATGTTTAAAACCCGAATTTCCACGTTGTTTAGACGCGTTTTTTGATTCACGTTGCGAACGTGGAGACATGTTAACTACCTTGCAAAAATGTAAACGGGGTGTGGGTAAAACTTTTAACTAGGCACGGAATAAGCTACCATTTGCGCGCCCAAAAACAGTAATGGCGGACAATATAATAGACTATTCTGCCAATTTTGTTTAATTATAACTAATCGCTCTCAAGGATGTCGCTGACACAGCGGCGAAAACATAAAGAGACGGTCAAATCGCAACAAGTGAGGGGATTATTCAAAACTTGTTAGCGGACACACTCACAGGACCCATCTTTAACAACGGTCCGGTTAGAACAATAGGGAAATTTCATGCCTACAGAAAAACCTACAATTATTTACACCATCACTGATGAAGCTCCTGCGCTAGCAACATACTCGTTATTGCCAATTATTCAATCCTTCACTGCTTCTTCAGGTATCAATGTTGACACTCGTGATATCTCTCTAGCTGGGCGTATTATTGCTAATTTCCCAGATTACTTAACAGACGAACAACGTATTGGTGATGCACTGGCTGAGCTAGGTGAGCTGGCAAAAACTCCAGAAGCAAACATCATCAAGCTGCCAAATATTTCAGCTTCAGTACCTCAATTGAGAGCGGCGATCAAAGAGCTACAAGAGAAAGGCTACAACTTGCCAAACTACCCAGATGAGCCAAGCACGTCTGAAGAAGAAGCGATCAAAGCAACTTACGATAAAATCAAAGGCAGTGCAGTAAACCCTGTACTTCGTGAAGGTAACTCTGACCGTCGTGCGCCGCTGTCAGTGAAAAACTATGCGAAGAAGAACCCACACTCAATGGGAGCATGGTCTGCGGATTCTAAGTCTCATGTTTCGAGCATGTCAGGCAACGATTTCTTCGGCAGCGAAAAATCTCACACTGTAGAAGGTGCGACGGACGTTAAGATTGAGTTTGTTGCAGCGGATGGTGCGGTGAAAGTACTCAAAGAGGCTTTCCCACTACAAGACAAAGAGATCATTGATAGTTCAGTCATGAACAAAAAGGCATTGGTTGAGTTTTTTGAAAAAGAAATCGCCGATGCGAAAGAGAAAGATGTACTGCTTTCACTGCATATGAAAGCTACCATGATGAAAGTATCAGACCCGGTCATCTTCGGTCATGCGGTTAAGGTGTACTACAAAGATGTGTTTGCTAAGTACGGAGAGCTGTTTGACGAGCTAGGTGTTGACGTCAATAACGGTATCGGTGACGTTTACGCGAAAATTCAAGCACTGCCTGCAGCGCAAAAAGAAGAGATCGAAGCAGCTCTACAAGCGGTCTACGCGGTTCAACCACCGCTAGCTATGGTTGACTCAGACCGTGGCATCACCAACTTACACGTACCAAGCGATATCATTGTCGATGCGTCAATGCCAGCAATGTTACGTTCTTCTGGCCAAATGTGGGGTCCAGATGGCAAACAGAAAGATACCAAAGCGATGATCCCAGATCGTAGCTACGCTGGAATCTACCAAGCCGTTATCGATTTCTGTAAAGAAAACGGTGCTTTTGATCCAACCACAATGGGCAGCGTGCCAAACGTAGGCCTAATGGCTCAAAAAGCGGAAGAGTACGGTTCGCACGACAAGACATTCATTCTTGATGCAGCAGGCACGGTCCGTGTTGTTGATGCTTCTGGTGCGGTTCTGCTGGAGCAAGCTGTGGAAGAGGGTGATATCTTCCGTATGTGCCAAGTGAAAGATGCGCCGATTCAAGATTGGGTGAAACTGGCTGTGACACGTGCTCGTGCAACAGGTGTTCCGGCTGTGTTCTGGTTGGACGAAAATCGTGCCCACGATGCGCAGTTAATTAAGAAAGTGAACGCCTACCTGCCAGATCACGATACTTCAGGTCTAGAGATCAAAATTTTAGCGCCATTAGAAGCGTGTATGTTCTCACTTGCTCGTATTAAAGATGGTCTAGACACTATCTCAGTAACTGGTAACGTACTGCGTGACTATCTGACAGACTTGTTCCCAATTCTTGAGCTAGGAACATCAGCGAAAATGCTGTCTATTGTTCCATTGATGAATGGCGGCGGTCTGTTTGAAACAGGTGCAGGTGGTTCAGCGCCTAAGCACGTTCAACAAGTGGAAAAAGAGAACCACCTACGTTGGGATTCGTTAGGTGAGTTCCTAGCTCTAGCTGCCTCTCTTGAGCACTTAAGCACAGTAACAGGTAACGCGAAAGCTCAGGTGCTGGCTGATGCGCTTGACAAAGCAACTGGTGATTTCCTCGATAATAATAAGTCACCTTCACGTCGTGTTGGCGAGCTGGACAACCGTGGCAGCCATTACTACCTAGCGACATACTGGGCACAAGCGTTGGCAGCACAGACGGTAGACGCTGATCTTGCCACTGAGTTTTCACCGATTGCTGAAGCACTGGCAGCAAACGAAGAGAAGATTGTTGCTGAGTTAAATGGAGCGCAAGGTGTTGCGGGTGAGCTAGGTGGTTACTACGCACCTGAATTTGCCAAAGTGGCGCCACTAATGCGTCCAAGCTCAGCACTGAATGCCATTATTGGTTAAGTTGAGTTTGACTGAACAATAAAAAAACCCGCCGAAAGGCGGGTTTCTTGTATTAAACGATTTCAACTTCATTGTCGTTGGCAGCGGTTATTTTGCTGGTTGAGTCTCAACCGGAACCACAGAGCTAGCGTGGTGGCCTTTCGGTCCTTCTTCGACTTCAAAACTCACTTGTTGGCCAGCTTTCAGAGTACGATAACCGTCCATTTGAATTGTGGAGTAGTGCGCAAACACATCTCCATCTTCTCCCTCTGGACAAATAAAACCAAATCCCTTGGCGTTGTTAAACCATTTTACTGTACCTGTAGCCATGCTATACATCCCTCATGCATTTTGTTACTGATGTTGTTAAGGTGTTTACACTTATTCCTTGTAAACAGAAAGTGAATTTTCATTCAGCCGCTGCCAAATTTTCAGTCACTAATTGACCAATGTAGCCAATGATTGTTCACAGTCAATAGGCAAAAGGTCTTATAGTCTACATATTTGCAATTAAATTACTTTTGAGATTTACATTTCTGTAACTAATAAAACGGTCAATCGCGCGAGTTTATTGAGGTCGTGAATGGTTTTTGGTTTCTTTTTAATCAATTAGATACAAGTTATCGTTTCAGCGAAATCTTTTATTTGCAGCGACTCAAATGCTGCATTAGTCTCTAAGTAAGGGCAAAATTTCTTCGACGTATTTTGTTCTAAATAGTAAGAACTAAATTCAAAACTTTCGCTCAATGAAGTGGTAAAATTAACAGAGATAAACAGCAACAACGATGAGTCATGAGCAAACATTTTGAGTGGGTTACGCCCGGTTCCGATCTACTGGAGTTAGAGAAAACAAAAGTTAAGCCACCATCCATGTATAACGTCGTATTAAACAACGACGATTACACCCCGATGGACTTTGTGATTGAAATCCTAGAACGTTTTTTTTCTATGGATATCGACAAGGCGACACAAGTGATGCTCAAAGTGCATTATGAAGGCAAAGCAATTTGTGGCACGTATACTGCAGAAGTTGCTGAGACCAAGGTAGCGCAGGTTACCCTATATTCTAAAGAGAATGAGCATCCTTTGCTTTGTACAATGGAACAGGCATAAAGCTTGTTCGAACAACTTAGTTGTTCATTAAGGAGGTACTTATGCTGAATAAAGAATTGGAGTCGAGTCTAAACGGCGCTTTTGCACGCGCCCGAGATAAAAGACATGAGTTTATGACCGTCGAGCACCTCCTGTTAGCATTGCTAGAAAACGATGCTGCTCGCGAGGCCCTGCAAGCGTGTCAGGCCGATATCGAATCCCTACGCGGGGAGCTCGATGTATTCATTGATCAAACAACGCCTCTCATCCCAGAGAACGACGAAACTCGCGAAACGCAACCCACTTTGAGTTTTCAACGCGTTTTGCAACGAGCTGTGTTCCATGTTCAATCTTCAGGACGTAGTGAAGTCACAGGTGCGAACGTGCTAGTGGCTATTTTTAGCGAACAAGAATCTCACGCCGCGTATCTGCTGAAGAAAAATGATATTAGCCGTCTCGATATTGTTAACTTCATTTCTCATGGAATTACCAAAGCATCTAGTTCGGGTGACGAGCACCCTTCTTCTGATTCTTTCGGTAGCGAAAGTGCAGAGGAGGCGGGTTCAGAAGAGCGCCTAGAAAGCTTCGCGACCAATCTTAACCAATTGGCAAAACAAGGCCAGATAGATCCCCTGATTGGACGAGACAAAGAGCTTGAAAGAACGATTCAGGTGCTGTGTCGTCGTCGTAAGAACAATCCACTATTGGTTGGGGAAGCAGGTGTTGGTAAAACCGCCATTGCAGAAGGGTTAGCGTGGCGAATTGTTGAAGGCCAAGTGCCAGAAATTATTGCCGATAGTGTGATCTACTCTCTGGATATTGGTTCGCTATTGGCAGGGACCAAATACCGTGGCGACTTTGAGAAACGTTTTAAAGCGATATTGAAGCAGCTTGAGAAAGAAGAAGACGCTATTCTATTTATCGATGAAATCCACACCATTATTGGTGCGGGGGCGGCATCGGGTGGTCAAGTTGACGCTGCAAACTTAATTAAACCTCTGCTAAGTAGCGGTAAGTTACGTTGTATCGGTTCAACTACCTACCAAGAGTACAGCAACATTTTTGAGAAAGAGCGTGCCTTGTCACGTCGCTTCCAAAAAATTGACATTGTCGAACCATCATTAGATGACACGACTAAGATCTTAATGGGTCTCAAACCTAAATATGAAGCGCATCATGAAGTTCGCTACACCAACAAAGCACTTCGTGCCGCGGTAGAGTTATCGGCGAAGTACATCAACGAGCGTCATCTTCCTGACAAAGCGATTGATGTTATTGACGAAGCCGGCGCGTGTAGTCGATTAGCGCCAGCAAGTCGTCGCAAAAAAACGGTAAGCGTTGCCGATATTGAGGCTATGGTTGCAAAAATGGCTCGGATTCCAGAGAAATCGGTCTCATCGTCAGATAAAGAAATTCTGCAAAATCTTGATAAGAAGATGAAAATGCTGGTGTTTGGTCAAGATGATGCGATTGATGTGCTGAGCGAAGCAATCAAGCTAACTCGTGCAGGCCTCGGTGCTGACAATAAGCCGGTTGGGTCGTTTTTATTTGCAGGCCCAACTGGGGTCGGTAAAACGGAGGTGACCGTCCAGCTATCTAAACTGTTAGGTATTGAATTGCTGCGTTTTGATATGTCGGAATATGGCGAGCGCCATTCTGTGAGCCGTTTAATCGGTGCACCTCCTGGTTATGTTGGTTATGACCAAGGCGGTTTGTTGACCGATGCTGTGATTAAGCATCCACATTCTGTTGTGCTGTTGGATGAAATTGAAAAAGCGCACCCAGATATCTTTAACTTATTGTTGCAAGTTATGGATAACGGGACGCTGACGGACAACAATGGACGCAAAGCCGATTTTCGCAACGTGATCTTAGTAATGACGACCAACGCGGGTGTTCAGGTGACAGAGAAAAAATCGATTGGCTTGATCCAACAAGATCACAGTCACGATGCGATGTCTGAAATCAAGAAAGTGTTCACGCCTGAGTTCCGTAACCGCCTTGATAACATCATTTGGTTCAATAGCCTAGATGAGCATGTCATTCACCAAGTGGTTGATAAGTTTATCGTAGAGCTTCAAGCGCAGCTTGATGTTCGTGGCGTATCACTTGAAGTGTCAGATGACGCTCGTCATTGGTTGGCATTGAAAGGCTACGATAAAGCTATGGGTGCACGTCCAATGGGTCGCGTAATCCAAGATGAACTTAAAAAACCGCTAGCGAACGAGCTGCTGTTTGGTTCACTGATAGATGGTGGTACGGTGAAGGTCGAATTAAAAGGTGACGAACTTAAGTTTAAGTACTTAAGTGAGAAGGAAGCGGCAATTCACTAACCGTGACTAAAAATGAAGCCAGAGCAAATGCTCTGGCTTTTTAATGCGTGTTTGAAAACTATGTGCTTAGACGAAGACATTCTTGAGCACTAAGTAAGACTCTTCAACCTCTTGTGGGATGATTTGCTCAGTCTGAAAGCCCAGTGCGGGGTAATTCTTAACACGTTCAAAATCGCCGAGCATAGCGGTCACCGTTGTTTCTATATCTATGTCTTCATTGAAATAATCGCAGAATTCGCATTTTGGCGAAGTCACATAAATCCGCTCATAGGGTGCTGGCCATTGTTTGCTAAATGTAGCCAGCGTCCGTCTTTCCATATAAGGTTTCTGCACTAAGATAAAGCTGCGTAGCTCTATTCCTAGCGTTTGAGTCAAGTTATAGGTGAACCTAACGTTTTCCCCTGTGTTGCTCGCTTGGTCTTCAATGATGATGCAATCTGCGGGAACATCCATATCGCGCGCGATGTGAGCAAAGGTTTGTGCTTCTGTTGATTCAAACACGCCTTCGGTCAGTCGGCCAATACCACCAGAAAAAATCAATTTGTCTGCCCAGCCTTCGAGAAAGAGTTGTGCAGCGTGCTCGGCGACTCTGACATCATTGCTTCCGAGCACAAAGATACAGTCAGATTTTTCAATCTTGTCTGAGAGCTGCATGTAAGACCATAGACGCTCGATATGTTGATACAGCTTAAGTTGACCCATAAATATCTCTCTGGTGATTACACAAGTTCTAACGTGTGTTTAAAATGGAAACGATAACCTAGTTCGCTGAGTTTATTGGCAACGATGCGTTTGTCGGCTTGTTGAGTTATCGGAGGCAACGGCTCTGCCGACCCTACCGCATTTAAGGCCGCCTGATAAAACTCAGCTTTGCTGACGGTATTGGGTGTTGTTGCGTTTACGGTTGTTGATATATCAGTAAGCGCCATAAAACTGATTGCTCCAATGGCATCTTGCAGATGAATCATATTTGCTGGTGCTTTCTGGCTAACTTGTTTCAGTTTGCTGGCAAATCTGGCTGGGTGACGATTCGGACCAACCAAACCACTACAGCGGACAATTGCGAAATTGAGTCCTGAACTAATGAGTGCCTCTTCAGCGCGTAGCATGATTGTACCATTATCACTAAAAAGGGGATTTTGCTCCGCTTGGGCTAAAGTCGCATCCTCTTCGACCATATCGGTGGCCAGTGATGGATACACAGTTGTTGAACTGACCATGACGACACGTTTGGCTTTACTCTCTTTAGCTGCTTCAATCAGAGCTTTCCAGTGATGCAGATACTGATCTCCAGCCCCTTTACGAAAACCGGGAGGAAAACAGCCAATAACGATTTCACTTGCTGTGGCTGTTAAGTGCTGACTCAGTTCTGTTGCGCCTTGATTTAAATCACATCTAAAACCGTCTACACCAGATTGCGTGAGCGCCTCAACACCTTCAGATGTTGTCTTACTAACGTAAACTTTGTGCCCGATAGAGGAAAGGTATTGACCTAGGGGCTTACCAAGCCAGCCACCACCAATAATTGAAATTGTTTTCATGCTATTTCCTATAAGCTCTCAGACTTAGTCGGCAACAAGGTATATTGCTCAGCAGTCTGTCGTGCAGAATTAAGCTACTTTTGCATGTCTTAAGGCTGACTACAAGGCGTAACCTAGAGTGAAATATTATCCGCTTAAACATACGCTTGTGGGGCTGGGTAATAATTGTGGCTGAAAGTGTGAAACTAAAGGGGGCTAAAAAAGGTTAGAAAGGGGATTTGTTGCGATACCACGCCAAGAGACTGGCGTGATATCAATGCAGAAAAAAAACATATTGCAGAACTAACATCGCGTAAGGAGCCATTGGAGCTCTCATTTCCTTTATGCCGACTTTTTCCGCTGAGCTTTGCTAATCATTCAGCTGGTCAGAACCCTCAGTGTTTTGTCGGCATGTTCGGCCATTTCGATACCTTCGTCAGTCAGGTAGCCCCCGTCTGGTAAAGTACACAGTCCTTTTTCATATAGGCGTTGTACCGCTTCTTGCATCTCTTTTGACGCATCATGATGGACTTTAATTCCTGTTGCGGAACTGCTGATATCAAATTGAAGCAAAAGGTTAAGTTCGGACATATGCTCAGGCGTAAATTTCATATTCGAATCCTTTTAGAAAGTTCTGTTTTCAACTTAATCATGAAGTTACTAATCGGCAATATTACAAGTTGAGAAGTGTTAGCTATCCCTTACTTTCTCTTACGGATTCACTAGGGTTGTTCAGGAGTTGCTCAATCTCAGTTTGATTGGATCAGAATCAAAGAATATTGTCAGAGACGCTATTTACCCCTGTTTAATATCGATTACGAATAATGGTTGTCTTTAATATAAGTAATGAAACTAAAGTGAATGTGGGAAATCACTGGGCTAGAGAGACTTGATTCTAACTGTTTGAAAAATAGTGACTAATTGGCCTTGAAATGGCTGGTTAACTCAGCCTTACAACTCTACTAGAGCAGAAATTTAGCTGGCGTATTGCTAACTGAAAAAACATTTTTGTTTGTGTGGTTAATTAAGGCTTGAAATTGAATAAAAATCGAGTGATTATCCGCCACCATTCTTTTAAATGTTGCAAAATGTTTCACCCATGATGAACTTTAACCACCAGTTTGACTCTTTACTTCCACCACAAATGGCAGAGCGCGCAGCGGAAATCGGCGTTGGCAAAGCGACTAAAGATCCGGCGAAAACCTTTTTACTTGCTATCTCTGCTGGCCTTCATATTGGTATTGCCTTTGTTTTCTACACTGTGGTGACAACCGGTGCCGGCGACTTGCCTTGGGGGATTACGCGATTAATTGGTGGTTTAGCCTTCAGCCTAGGTCTTATCTTGGTGGTTGTCACAGGTGGTGAGCTGTTCACCAGTTCAGTACTAACCTTAGTAGCAAGAGCCAGTGGTAAAATCAGTTGGGGAACATTAATTAAGCACTGGGCCGTGGTCTACGCAGGTAACCTTGCTGGTGCGTTGCTATTGGTTATTTGCATGTTACTAACCAAACAGTACATGTTCGATCATGGTCAGGTCGGGCTCAACGCGATGGCGATATCGCAGCACAAACTCCATCACACCTTTATCTCGGCTGTTGCGCTTGGTGTCATGTGTAACGTTCTGGTGTGTATTGCTGTGTGGATGACATTCAGTGGTCGCACTTTAACCGACAAGATTGCGGTTATGATCTTACCGGTTGCGATGTTTGTTTCAGCGGGATTTGAACACTGTATCGCCAATATGTTTCAGGTACCAATGGCGATTGGTATTAAGAACTTTGCGCCTGCAGAGTTCTGGCAAACGACAGGGGCAAGTATCGCAGATTACGCTGATCTCAATATGCTTGACTTTGTGCTCAATAATCTTGTTCCCGTGACCTTAGGGAACATTATTGGCGGGGGCGTCTTCGTTGGTATGTGGTATTGGTTAATCTATTTGCGCGACTAAACCAACAGCGGATTTATACCTAGGCTCACCGAAAGTGGGCCTTTTTAATGCCAATAATTTGTTTCCGATGTATATATTTCTTCAGTCGAGACGACTTCCTGTGGCTGCGCGATCAACCAGTCTTGAATATTACCAAGGTCGAGTTCTTGTAATTCCAATTCGTAGACATCGTTTGTCATTTGCATAATGCACTCCTTTGCTGGTTAGGCTCTTAAGCTAGGGGCTTGGCGTGACAGGTTTATTACACGTGATGAATTAATTGATATGCGTATGAATGCAAAGAAAATTTTTGTTAAGAATTTACTTGAAATCTGGATAGACCAGTTGTTTCCTAGGTATCACCACGGTTATCCACAGAATCTGTGGATAAAATCAAGGTAACGAATAACTCAAATCCTGCTTAGTGAGAGGGGTTGATGCGCACCAATATTTTGCCCTCACTATTGATGCATTTTGACAGGGTGAGATGCAACGCAAGCGTAACGGATAAGGTGAGCATGATGAAGATAGCAACCATGATCATGATCTGATACTTGATAGCGACAATTGGGCTTGCACCAGCGAGGATCTGCCCGGTCATCATCCCAGGTAGGGTGACTAATCCGCTGGTGGTCATAGTTGCGAGTGTTGGTGCAAGAGAGCGACGGATAGCATCTTGCACAAAGGGTAACGTAGCGTATCTTGGGGAAGCGCCTAAAGAAATGGCCGCTTCATACTCGCTTTTTCGCTCATCCAGAGCAGTGAAAAAACTTTGTAAAGCGACAATGTTGCCACTCATTGAATTACCTAACAGCATCCCAGCGAGTGGGATAAGGTATTGGGCACTGTACAAAGGCTGTGGCTGTATGATGAGCAGTGAGATAATTGCCAACATAGGGATCAGCGTTGCAGCTAACGCTATTGAGACAGGTAACAGTAGCACTTTTTTGGGCAACTGAGTTTTGTTGATAATCGCACTCGCTCCAATCACGGTCATAAGAGCTAGCCACAGAAGGTTAAAAAATAGACTGTTTAATTGAAAAAGGTACTCAAGATAAACACCCACTAACAGCAGTTGAATTGCCATGCGCACTACACTGACTAGCGCTTCTTTGGCCAAATTGAGTTGATAGTAATGATTAATCCACAGTGGTATCACTAATAGGCTGAAAAATAGCCCAAGTACTGGCCAGGATATGTCCGCAACCCCCTCCATATACGCTCCTTTTTACCGCTAAATATTGTCTGCGAAATAGTGCTTTCTTCACTCAATTAGGTATCGAATATTCAGTTTGATACCCATCTAAAATGAAACATTTTGCTTACATTTGAAACGGTTTTACTCGTCGAATTACTGTTTCACCAACTCTCCATTGTTGCACTTTGTTGTGGGAATGTATTTAAAAATGGCTGCGTGTTGCCATTTTGTTTCTGTTCATAATCATTCATATTTTCAGGTAATTTTATATATAAAAACACGATTGAATACATCTCTGGATGAGCTCAAAAAAGAGCGAAATAACAAGTGGTGAAAGGACTTATTTGATTGAACCTTACAAAGAGTATGGTCTAATGCTTTCAATTAAAGATAGTTAAAAAACTGGCTCAATCACAAGAGCCTAGAAAATGCACTAGATACGAAATAGGCAAATGTATGAATGATGTTAACAAAATCGAGAGCGGTGAAAAACGTTCTCTGGAGTGGAAGTCATTTCTCTTCATCGCGGTTGTTCTCTTTCCAGTTTTGAGTGTGGCGTTCGTCGGCGGATACGGATTCCTAGTTTGGATGCTCCAAGTATTCGTCATGGGCCCACCAGGCGCACACGGCATGTAAGCCGTTCACTGAGCTCAATTCCCCCCCCCCCCATTTTCAAAAAGTTTTAAGAGAGCAAATGATGAAATCATTGATGGTTAAATTGTGGCGTACCATGACACGCCCAGCTGTCCATATCAGCCTAGGTGTGCTGACTATGGGTGGATTTATCGCAGGTGTGATCTTCTGGGGCGGTTTTAACACTGCGTTAGAAGCGACCAACACAGAAGAGTTTTGCATTAGTTGCCACACCATGCGTGACAACGTCTACGTTGAATTGCAAGACACGGTGCACTGGAAAAACGACTCCGGCGTACGTGCAACTTGTCCGGATTGCCATGTCCCCCACAATTGGACAGACAAAATTGCGCGTAAGATGCAGGCTTCAAAAGAAGTCTTCGCTCAAGTATTTGGCAACTACGACGAGGAGGGGGTATTTGAAGAACGCCGCATTGAGCTGGCAAAACATGAATGGGACCGTTTTTCTGCCAACAAATCTTTAGAGTGCAAAAACTGCCACAATTATCAGTCAATGGATTTCGAACAAATGTCCCCTGCGGCGCGTGTGCAGATGAAGCAAGCCGCGGAGAAAGATCAAAGCTGCGTCGATTGTCACAAAGGTATTGCACACAACTTACCTGCAGGTATGGACAGTATTGGTGGCATTGTTGGTGATCTTGAATCTTTGGCCTCCAACACCAACTACGGTGTAGGACAAACATTGGTCAGTGTTCGCCATCTTCCTATTTATCTGGATGCAGAAGGAACAAAAGAAGCGGGTCTACTTAACCCAGCTTCAAGCGTTACCGTGTTGAATGAAAAAGGCGAATTCGCAGAAATTGAAATTGACGGCTGGCGTAAGGCGAAAGGTTTTGGCCGAGTGATCCAAGAAGACTTTGGTAAGAACATTGCCGTCGCTTCTTTGATTAAAGAAGCATCTACTGACAGCAATGTCGTCACTGCTGGTGAACAGAAAGTGGATGAGTTGACGGGTCTTCCTTGGGAAAAAGTGGCCGCTAAAGTGTGGGTTAAGAAAGAGTCGATGCTGAATGACATTACGCCAGTTTGGGAAAAATCAAAAGAAGCGTACCAGACCAACTGTTCGGTTTGTCACACTCAACCCGATGAAGCGCACTTTGATGCTAACACTTGGCCAGGTATGTTCGACGGCATGCTCGCGTTTGTCAATTTAGACACAGACAGCGAAGCACTGATCTTGAAATACCTACAGAAACACTCTTCAGATTATGCTGAAGGCCACCACTAATAAGCGTCAGACGGAGTAATTGAAATGGCTATTACGCGAAGAAGTTTTCTTAAAGGTGTCGCGACGACAAGCGCTGCATCTGTTATAGGTCCAAGCTTATTGGTGTCCACTTCGGCACGAGCGGCAGAAACCACGGGTACATGGAAAGTAACGGGTTCCCACTGGGGCGCATTTCGGGCCCACGTTTATGCGGGTAAAGTGCAAGAGGTAAAACCGTTAGAACTTGACAAAAATCCAACCGAAATGCTCAACGGGGTTAAAGGTATTATCTACAGCCCATCACGCGTACGTTACCCAATGGTGCGACTTGATTGGTTGAAAAAGCATAAATACAGTGCAGAAACTCGCGGTGACAATCGCTTTATTCGCGTGACTTGGGATGAAGCGTTAGACCTGTTCTACCGTGAATTGGAACGTGTGCAGAAAGACTATGGCCCTTGGGCGCTGCATGCGGGTCAAACCGGCTGGAACCAAACGGGTTCGTTCCACAATTGTACGGCCCACATGCAGCGTGCAGTTGGTATGCACGGTAACTTCATTACCAAAGTGGGTGACTACTCAACGGGTGCCGGTCAAACTATTTTGCCATACGTACTTGGCTCTACGGAGGTTTACGCACAAGGTACCTCGTGGTCAGAAATTCTACAAAACGCCGACAATATTATTTTGTGGGCCAATGACCCGGTGAAAAACCTGCAAGTCGGCTGGAACTGTGAAACCCACGAATCGTTTGAATATCTTGCTCAGCTAAAAGAGAAAGTTGCGCAAGGTGAGATCAACGTACTTTCTGTTGACCCGGTGAAGAACAAGACACAGCGTTACCTAGAGAATGATCATCTGTACATTAACCCGATGACAGACGTAGCCTTTATGCTTGCGGTTGCTAACGTGTTATACAACGAAAAGCTCTATGACAAGAAGTTTATTGATACTTACTGCCTTGGCTTTGAAGAGTTTATTCAATACGTTCAGGGTGAAACCAAAGACAATGTGGCCAAGACCCCAGAGTGGGCTGCTGAGATCTGTAGTGTCAGCGCCGACAAGATCCGTGAATTTGCGCGCATGCTGGTCAATGGGCGTACTCAGATTTTGATGGGCTGGTGCATTCAGCGTCAAGAGCATGGTGAGCAGCCATACTGGGCCGCGGCAGTGGTTGCGGCTATGGTTGGTCAAATTGGCCTACCCGGTGGTGGTATCTCTTACGGCCACCACTATTCGAGCATTGGTGTGCCATCGACTGGCTTTGCTGGCCCTGGCGGTTTCCCGCGCAACCTTGACCAAGGTATGAAGCCAAAATGGGACAACAACGACTTTAACGGCTATAGCCGAACTATTCCGGTTGCGCGTTGGATTGACTGCTTGCTGGAGCCGGGTAAAGAAATCCGTTACAACGGCGGGAAAGTAACCTTGCCAGATTTCAAGATGATGGTGATTTCGGGCAATAACCCATGGCACCATCACCAAGATCGCAACCGGATGAAAAAAGCGTTCAAGAAACTGCAGACGGTCGTCACGATTGAATTCGCATGGACGGCAAGTTGTCGTTTCTCTGATATCGTTCTTCCTGCGTGTACTCAATGGGAACGTAACGATATCGACGTATACGGTTCGTATTCGAGCAAAGGCTTAATCGCGATGCATCGCTTGGTCGACCCACTGTTCCAATCTAAGTCAGATTTCCAAATCATGAGTGAACTGACGGAGCGTCTGGGTCGCCGCGACGAATATACGCGCGGAATGAGCGAGATGGAATGGATTGAGAGCTTGTACAACGATTGTAAACAAGCAAACGATGGTAAATTTGAGATGCCGGAATTTGCCGAGTTCTGGAAGCAGAGTGTTCTCGATTTTGGTCAGGGTAAGCCTTGGGTTCGTCATGCAGACTTCCGTCAAGATCCTGAAATCAATCCACTCGGTACCCCATCGGGCTTTATCGAAATTACGTCACGCAAGATTGGGCGTTATGGTTACGAACATTGTCAAGAGCACCCTATGTGGTTTGAAAAATCAGAGCGTTCACACGGTGGCCCTGGCTCAGACAAACACCCGTACTGGCTTCAATCTTGTCACCCAGATAAGCGTCTTCACTCACAAATGTGTGAATCTGAAGAGTTCCGAGCCACGTATGCGGTACAAGGCCGCGAACCGGTATACATCAACCCTGCGGACGCCAAAGCAAAAGGCATCCAAGATGGTGATTTAGTTCGTGTGTTCAATGATCGTGGTCAGCTACTCGCTGGGGCGGTACTGACTGACAGTTACCCACGTGGTGTTATTCGTATTGAGGAAGGCGCGTGGTACGGCCCATTGAATGAAAAAGAGGGCGCAATTTGTACTTATGGTGACCCGAATACGCTGACGAAAGATATTGGCTCCTCTGAGCTTGCCCAGGCGACATCAGCCAATACGTGTATTGTTGACTTCGAGAAATTCACAGGCAAAGTGCCGCCAGTGACCTCATTTGGTGGTCCAATCGAAGTCGCGTAAGTAGTAGGGTCTGTTGACCTTTTGCGGTTAAATGTTGTTCGAGATAAAAGCGTTTTAATCGCGGCGAGAGGTTTGTCGCCTAGCATTCTATGCAAAACACCTCTCAACAAAGAGTAAAACGCTTTTAGCCGAACCCTTCGGACAGCGTTTGTGGCTCCTTTCTGCTGCGTTATCGGCTTATCAGGTAGAGCAACTACAATTCAAAGCCTCTGCCTTGCATAAAGAACCCACAAACTGCTGCAAAAATCAGCTCAAAAGGTCAACAGACCCTAAATACACTTAGAAAATACCAGCCAAGCGGTTGGTATTTTTTTGTTCATTTGAAAAGTAGAACCAGTGAGTTAGTGTGACTGGTTTGCTAGCTTCGCCATTAAATTTATCCAACTTTGATTAGGATGTCAGAAACGTGAGCTGATGCTTGATGATGAATTAGACAATAAAGAGCTCGAATGCTCTAATTAAAAAAAGATAATGACATAGCAGAGCCCTATATGTCTCAAGTCCTGCATTTAGCCCACGACCGTCACTTATACATTTCTAACACCGATCTCGCTAGTGAACAAAATGGTGATCACATCACCTTTTACTATCGTGGTTTATCCAGTGATCCGATCGGTGAGCAATATCTCCTCTTTCAAACTGAATTTGACTTTGAAAGACGTGCAACCTTGCTCGGTGACGGTTTCCAAATGCTGGCGCAAACCACGGGTACCTACCATGACCCGGTCGATATCGGCCGCTGTCCTGACAACAACTCAAATTATCGAATCTATTCATCTAAAGCGGCTAAGCGCTATTACAACTACTTGGTGGTGGAAGATTCATTAGGTTATGCCTTATTTGGTTTTACCTCTTGTCATCGTTTTGCGGGTTATTTCACAATCGTTGAAGAAGAGGGCAGACCTAAAATTAATGCCTATATTGATGGTGAACATACGTCACCACAAGATTGGTCGACTAACCGTTTGGAATCGATCGTTGTACTGCGCGGTGACTCGTTATCAGGGCTCTATAGCCAATTCAGTCAATTGATTCGAGAGCAACACCCAGCTCGTGCGGGCGTCGAGAAGGATGCACCGTTAGGTTGGTGCTCTTGGTATGCCTATTACGCACAAGTGACGGAGCAAGATATTCACCTTAATGTTGAGCAGATGCGTCAACATTTGAAGCCTTTTGACTACGTGCTGCTTGATGATGGATATCAAGCTTTTATGGGAGATTGGCTCACGCCTTCAGACAAATTTTCGTCAGGTGTTCAGTCGTTATTAAGAGAGATACAAGCCAACGGTAAGAAACCCGCAATTTGGTTAGCCCCCTTTATCGCCCAGCCAGAGTCGCAACTGTTTCGTGACCATCCTGATTGGTTTGTTCGACATGTCGATGGTGAGCTTCTTAAAGCCGAAGATGTGACTTATGCGGGATGGCGTTGCACCCCTTGGTATATTCTTGATACGACCAACCCACAAGTACAGGAATACCTGACCTATGTCGTACGTACTATGCGTCAAGAGTGGGGCGTTGAAATGTTCAAACTCGATGCAAATTACTGGGGTACATTGAAGGGTGTTCGTAGCCAATCTGGTGTTACAGGAGTAGAAGCTTACCGTTTAGGCATGCAAGCGATTATCGAAGGGGCCGGGGATGCGTTAATTCTAGGCTGCAATGCACCTATGTGGCCGTCACTGGGCTTGGTTGATGCGATGCGAGTCTCTGATGATGTTGAACGGAGCGAGATGCGCTTTGAACAAATTGCGAAAGAGACCTTCTACCGAAGTTGGCAGCATCGCAAGTTATGGCAAATTGACCCAGATTGCGCGACGTTTGTCTCTCTTGCTAATCAAGCGACCGAACGAAAATATTACGAATTTCACCGTGATGTACTGCTTGCCACTGGTGGATTATTGTTGTCTGGCGACCCACTACCAGAGCTGACCCCGTTTGCGAAAAAGACACTAGCCAAATTGAGCATCAGGCACAAACACAATCAAGAGGCGGCGAGATTCACCGCGCTGAATCTTCATCATGCATTTCTACCCCTGACCGAGCGTAACGACTTGCACTGCTTATTCAATTATCACGATGCAGCACGTGAAGTGACGTTAACCGCGAGTTTTCCAGTCAACTGGTATGATTATTGGACAGGAGAAAAGCTCACACACGAACCCGCACAAGTTCTTGAAGTGGGCTTAGAATCGGGATTGTCTAGTCGGGCGATAATTACCTCGCTATAGCGTCTTGGCTAGATTAAGATGGCGGGCTAGAGTTAGCGACAATAAAGAACACAATGTCAATCATACTAGGAATTGACCCGGGTTCACGAATCACAGGCTATGGCGTGATTCGTCAAACGGGTCGTCATCTCCAATATCTTGGTAGCGGCTGTATTCGCACCTCAGAAAAAGATCTCCCAGGACGCCTCAAACAAATTTATGCCGGTGTTTCAGAGATCATCACCCAATTTCAGCCAGAGGTGTTCGCCATAGAACAAGTCTTTATGGCACGTAATGCTGACTCCGCGCTTAAGCTTGGTCAGGCGCGGGGCAGTGCTATTGTGGCAGCGGTTAATGCGGATCTTCCCGTGTATGAATACGCGGCACGCTTAATTAAACAAGCGGTTGTAGGGACAGGTGCTGCTGATAAAGAGCAGGTACAGCATATGGTGCAACACATGCTGAAATTGCCCGCCAAGCCGCAGGCCGATGCTGCCGATGCTTTGGGTGTGGCAATTTGTCATGCCAATACCAACAAAACGCTGGTTGCTCTTGCGGGTAAAGCCACTAGTGCAAGGCGTGGACGTTATCGTTAGTTTCACGTGATTCTCTGTGGGAAAATGAATCAAAACTGAGACATATCAGACAGTTCTGAAGGTTGGATTTGTTGTAAAAATGTTACATCAATATAGTGGTCGGAGGTCTAATAAGGTATCAATCTAAGGAAGATTGACTATGAATCCGGTCAACGTCTGGCGTCAGTTGTGTATGCCAAACCAAACTCTATGGACGAAGAATCAACAGCGTCAGGCAGATACGCTCTCTTTGTTCACCTTTATTGCGTTTCTTGTTGGTGTCTATAGCTCAATCAAGTGGGCGAAACATGGGCACGATAGCCTGATTGTTACATCACTACTTTTGATTGGTTGCGAGCTATTGGCCGCAGCGTACTTGAAGCTATTTAAGAATCCAACTGTTGCACTTAACTTTGGTTTTGTCGGCATGGCCATGCACGCTCTGAACATTATTTATCAAAGTGGCGGCGTTGTTGAGTCGACCCAGACTTACTGGGTACCACTGCTGGTGGTCGCCTTCTTTTTGTCCGGCACGCGCGCAATGGCGATAACCTGGAGTAGTGGGGTTATTTTTTGCGCTGCAATTATGACCTACATGCAGGTGAGTGGGCGTTCTTTTCCTAGCTTAGACTTATCAGAGTCAGCCCAGCGCATAGAGATCTGGTCTGGTACTGTACTACCTCTTGTTGTCATCTGTATTGCTCAAGCATTCACCGCCAAACAGAGAGACAAAGCGATTGAAATTGCTGAGCGAGCCAAAAGTGACAGTGAGGCGACGGCTGAAAAAGCAATGCTAGGCGAAAAAAACCTTACTCATGTGCTGGAACAAGCCAATCAAAATTCACTGCAGTTAAAAGACGTTTCGCAAACGCTCGAATCCCAGTCGCTGACTTTGGACGAGCAAGTGTCTGAGTTAAATATTAACTGCGAATCGCAAGCCAGCGCTGCTGAGCAAATGAGCCAGCAAGTTCACCAATTGGCCGAAGGAATCGAAGGCTCGACTCGATTTGTCGATGAACTGAGAGAGCGCAGTGAAGCCGTTCACCTCCAAGCGGCGACCAGCTCACAACTTCTAGAAGACTCAACAGCGGCAATCAGCCAAATCCTAGACAGCCAGCAAGAAATCATGAAAGTTGCCGATTTGATTACCTCTGTCGCAGAGCAAACCAATCTACTGGCGTTAAATGCGGCGATTGAAGCGGCGCGCGCAGGAGAGCAAGGACGAGGATTTGCTGTGGTGGCGGAGCAGGTACGAGAACTGTCAGCGAAAAGTAGCCACTCTGCGGTTGAGATCAGAAACCTACTTGACCGCAGTGAGCAAGAAGTGAAACACGGCCAAGATGTAGTGATTTCTAGTGCGGATAAAATGAAATCGATGATCGCGGAAGTATCTGCCATATCGCAAGATGTCAATGGCCTAGCGAACATTATGGCTAACCAGATGATCGCCCTTAAAGAGCTTGACCAAGCGAGTAGCGAAGTTGCGAACAGCGTTGTCCAAACCAAAGTCATCTCAGAAAATGTCGCGTTGAACGGCGCGCAATTAACCGCGCAAGTAGAGGCGGTACGAACCTTGACCTCGCAACTTGATCAAGTTGTCTCAAAAATCTAGCTCCAATCAATAAAGGACTGGATGTCTATCCAGTTCTTTATTATCCTGTCGCAAATTCATTTCCAAAGAGTAATCACCGTGATTGGACGTCTGCGCGGCATTCTTATCGAAAAACAACCTCCCGAACTGTTGATAGAAGTAAACGGTATTGGCTATGAAGTGCAAATGCCGATGAGCTGTTTTTATGAACTGCCAAATATCGGTGAAGAAGCGATCATCTATACTCATTTCATTGTCCGTGAAGATGCGCAGTTACTCTATGGTTTCAATACCGTTAAAGAGCGAGCTCTGTTCCGTGAAGTGATTAAAGCCAATGGCGTTGGTCCAAAATTGGGCTTAGCCATCTTGTCTGGTATGACAGCCAGCCAATTTGTGGCAAGTGTTGAACGTGAAGATGTTTCTACCTTAGTCAAACTGCCCGGTGTGGGTAAAAAGACCGCAGAACGCTTGGTGGTTGAAATGAAAGACAGGCTCAAAGGCTGGAGTGCTGGCGATCTCTTTACGCCATTTACCGATGCTGCTCCGGTTGACTCTGCCCCACAACCTGCACAGTCAAATGTTGAAGAAGAAGCGATCAGCGCACTGCTTGCGCTGGGTTACAAGCCGACACAGGCTTCTAAAGTGATTTCACAAGTTAAGACTGAAGAGATGAGTAGTGAACAGCTTATCCGTGAAGCGTTGAAATCAATGGTATAGAAAGGCCGAAACTATGATTGAAGCGGATCGCTTAATAGCACCAGACAATACGGTGTACAAAGAAGAGGATGTAATCGATCGAGCGATTCGTCCTAAGAAGCTTGACGATTACAAAGGCCAAGATCACGTACGTGATCAAATGGAAATCTTTATCAAAGCGGCACAGTTGCGCAATGAAGCGCTCGACCATCTGTTGATATTTGGTCCTCCGGGTTTGGGTAAAACGACGTTGGCGAATATTGTTGCCAATGAGATGGAAGTTAATATTCGCACCACATCCGGTCCCGTTTTGGAAAAAGCAGGCGACTTAGCTGCATTGCTGACGAACCTAGAAGAGAACGATGTTCTTTTTATTGATGAGATTCACCGTCTAAGCCCTATGGTCGAAGAGGTGCTCTATCCCGCGATGGAAGACTATCAACTCGATATTATGATTGGAGAAGGGCCAGCGGCACGCTCAATCAAAATTGATCTGCCGCCTTTTACTTTGATAGGTGCGACGACAAGAGCAGGCTCATTGACATCTCCGTTGCGTGACCGTTTTGGTATTACTCAGCGCTTGGAATATTACAAGATCCCTGACTTACAAAATATTGTCCAGCGCAGTGCAGATTGCCTTGGTTTATCCATGGAAGCCGAAGGAGCGTTAGAAGTAGCAAGACGTGCTCGTGGAACGCCACGCATCGCCAACCGTCTACTGCGTCGGGTACGTGATTACGCCGAAGTAAAAGGTAACGGGCATATTTGTGCCGAGGTGGCCGACAAAGCATTGAACATGCTTGATGTCGATGCGCAGGGTTTTGACTACATGGATAGGAAACTGCTGCTGGCCATTATGGAGAAGTTTGGTGGTGGTCCCGTTGGGCTAGATAACATGGCAGCCGCTATCGGTGAGGAAAAAGACACCATTGAAGATGTTCTTGAGCCCTATCTCATTCAGCAGGGCTACTTACAAAGAACACCAAGAGGAAGAATTGCTACTGACCGAGCCTATCTTCATTTCGGAATTGAGAAATAAGTTTTTACTAGCCAGCGACATTCGCTGGCTTTTTTATTTTGGTGATTTATATCACATTCACGGAATTTAATTACCTCTTAATAGTTAGCGTGATTGCGTGATATGTTAACCACTTGTTTTGCATAAATAGTTATTTTTGCATGGTAAGTAACGGGGCCTTAACAAATGTGTGTTGAATTGATTGATTTAGATCAATGTGATGGATTTATAAGCAGAAATGACGTACAAAAGTTGATGTAAATCAAAGCGAAGCCTAACCATAAACCTTTTGAAACAATCAGTTTTTGCAAGTAATATTAGTTGCAGCTATATTAGCTGATGCTTAACAATTAACTAACCGTTACGGTACATTTTTGCAACAGAGTGTCTATCTTTGATAACACTGGTTAAGTTTGTTCAACGCTTAATAACAATGCATTAATGAGAACAGTGTCTTCAGCCGACACATAGGAGTAATCATGATCGATGTTGTTGATCTATCGCGACTGCAGTTTGCACTGACAGCGATGTATCACTTCCTATTCGTACCATTGACTCTCGGTATGGCCTTCTTACTGGCTATCATGGAATCAATGTACGTAATGACGAACAAGCAAATCTATAAGGACATGACAAAGTTCTGGGGCAAGCTATTCGGTATTAACTTTGCACTTGGTGTAGCGACCGGCCTTACCATGGAGTTCCAGTTTGGTACTAACTGGTCTTACTATTCGCATTACGTGGGTGATATTTTCGGTGCACCTCTCGCAATCGAAGCTCTAGTCGCCTTCTTCCTAGAATCCACTTTTGTCGGTTTATTCTTTTTTGGCTGGGATCGTCTATCTAAACGTCAACACTTAGTGGTGACCTGGTTGGTTGCATTGGGTTCTAACTTCTCTGCACTTTGGATCTTGGTGGCGAACGGATGGATGCAAAACCCGGTTGGCGCAGAATTTAACTTTGAAACCATGCGTATGGAGATGGTGAGCTTTGCTGAGGTGGTACTCAACCCAGTTGCTCAGGTTAAGTTCGTTCATACCGTTGCTTCTGGTTACACCACTGGCGCAATGTTTGTTCTTGGCATCAGCTCATACTACCTATTGAAAGGTCGTGATATTGCGTTTGCGCGTCGCTCTTTTGCTATCGCAGCCTCTTTCGGTATGGCGGCAATTCTATCGACAATCGTGCTTGGGGATGAATCAGGCTATGAGCTTGGTGAGGTACAAAAAGTGAAACTGGCTGCGGTTGAAGCTGAGTGGCACACTGAACCAGCACCTGCGGCGTTTACACTGTTTGGTATCCCTAATCAAGAAACTATGCATACCGATTACGCGATTAAGATTCCTTACGTGATGGGTATCATTGCTACCCGCTCAATTGATGAAGAAGTGACAGGCCTGCGTGACTTGCGCGCTGATCACGTTGATCGTATTCGCACGGGTATCTACGCTTACGAGTTACTTGAAAAACTGCGTGCAGGTGACAAATCTGCAGAAAACATGGCTGCTTTTGATGAAGTGAAAGGTGATTTAGGCTATGGCTTACTGCTCAAGCGCTACACAGAAAATGTAGTCGATGCGACAGAAGAGCAAATTCAAGCGGCAGCGGATGACTCTATCCCAACTGTTTGGCCTCTATTCTGGTCGTTCCGTATCATGGTTGCGTGTGGCTTTATCATGCTGTTCGTCTTTGGTGCTGCATTTATCCAAACATGCCGTCAAAAAATCGAACAGAAACAATGGATTCTGAAAGCAGCGCTATTTAGTATTCCTTTGCCTTGGATTGCGGTAGAAGCTGGTTGGTTTGTCGCTGAGTTCGGTCGTCAGCCTTGGGCCGTGGGTGAAATTCTCCCTGTTAACGTCGCAGCGTCGGCGTTAAGTGCTTCTGAAATTTGGACATCTCTGTTCGCAATCATTGCACTCTATACCGTGTTCTTAATTGCGGAAGTGTATCTAATGCTTAAATTCGCGCGTAAAGGACCGAGCAGCCTAAAAACTGGACGCTACCACTTTGAGCAAAACGCTGACTCTGTCGAAGATAAAGTTAGCCGCCAAGTTGAAGCGTAAGGCAAGGAGAGACAAATATGTTTGATTACGAAATCTTGCGATTGATCTGGTGGGTACTGATCGGTGTTCTGATGGTCGGTTTCGCAGTGACAGATGGATTCGATATGGGTGTCGGTGCGCTGGTACCTGTTATCGGCAAAAACGATACCGAGCGTCGAGTGATGATTAACACCATTGCTCCACACTGGGATGGTAACCAAGTTTGGTTGATCACGGCAGGTGGCGCTCTGTTTGCGGCATGGCCTTTGGTCTACGCAACGTCGTTCTCAGGTTTTTACCTAGCGATGTACGTTACGCTTGCGGCATTGTGGCTACGCCCACTTGGCTTAGACTACCGTTCGAAGATCGAAGATCCTAAATGGCGTAATGCATGGGACTTCGCGATCTGCTTTAGTGGCGCTGTACCACCAATCATCTTTGGTGTGGCATTTGGTAACTTGCTCCAAGGTGTTCCTTTCGAGTTGAATGATCTGCTGATGTCTCAGTATAAAGGGTCGTTCTTCGCTCTATTGAACCCATTTGCACTGCTGTGTGGTGTGCTGAGCTTGCTGCTGTTCGTTCTACAAGGTGCGACTTGGCTTCAGATGAAGACCACAGAAGCGATTCACCAGCGCGCACGTAATGTTGCTCAAATCGCTGGCTTGGTTGCGACGGTACTGTTTGTACTTGGTGGTTTTTGGATTCAGTCTATTGATGGCTATGTGATTACCAGTGCGATTGATACCATGGCTGACTCCAACCCACTAAATAAAGAAGTGGCCGTACAAGCCGGTGCTTGGATGCAAAACTTTGAAACCTACCCAGCAATGTGGGCTGCACCAGCACTTGGCGTACTGATGCCTTTACTAGCTGTCCTTGCTTCACGTATTGAGCGTGGTGGTTTTGCATTCTTGTTCTCAAGCCTAGCTAACGCGGGTGTTATTTTGACAGCTGGGTTTGCGATGTTCCCGTTCGTGATGCCTTCAAGTCTAGTGCCAAGCCACAGCTTGACCATGTGGGATTCAACCGCAAGTGAACTTACACTGGGTCTGATGACACTTGTTGCAGCGGTTATGGTTCCGGTGATTCTTGGCTATACGACGTGGACGTACTACAAAATGTTCGGTCGTCTTGATAAGAAACACATCGAAGACAACGACGTATCAGCTTACTAAGGAGCAATTATTATGTGGTATTTCGCATGGATTCTGGGTGTATTGCTTGCTTGTGCATTCGGTATCATTAACGCTCTTTGGCTAGAGCACTCTGAAATGATGGATAAAGACAGTGAGTGATCTCGCTGTGCAAGTAGCTAAGCTGCATGCACCGGTTGATAAGGCTCTGTTTCGAGCCTTATCTTTGATCCTTGGTTTTTATCATGTCGCTATGGTGATGTGGGATCCTGAGCTTTATTCAGCTTCAATTGGTGGTTTCAATGCCGTTATCTCACCGCTAATGATTTGGGCAATTTGTTCAAGCATGGTATTTGGGATTGGGTTCAAGCCTCACAATTGGTATTGGCAACTGCTATTTAGCCCGTATTGTTCACTTACGATTCTTGGTTACCTGACGGTACTGCGCGTAATGTAACGGCTAAACTGCGCTCATAGTGATTAAAAAAAGTGCGACTCATTGAATGGGTTGCACTTTTTTTTGTTTCAAGCTTTGAATTCGCCTATTTACACTTGCATAGATAGTAATGAGTTGCGTTATAGTAACTGTCTGGAAAATAAGTTGTGGACGTAAAAGTGCAAATGATATTTGAGTGGCCGGTGACGGTTTACTACGAAGACACCGATGCTGGTGGAGTGGTTTACCACTCTAACTATCTCAAATTCTTTGAACGAGCGAGAACCGAGCTGCTTCGCACAATAGGAGTCTCACAACAAGTCCTTTTGGAACAAAACATTGGTTTTGTAGTCCGACACATGGACATCGATTTTTTACAGGGGGCTCGGCTGGACGATCACCTCATCGTAAGGACGCACGTTGCTGACCTTAAGAAAGCATCGCTCGTTTTCTGTCAGGAGATCGTTAATCCTGCAGGTAAGACATTGTGTAAAGCAATGGTTAAGGTAGCATGTATCGACAATCTAGAAATGAGGCCAAAAGCAATGCCTCAATCAATCGTTATGGAGTTAATGGATAGTGAGCGCTGATATTTCGATGCTCGACCTGTTTTTACAGGCCAGCCTGCTAGTAAAAATGGTTATGTTGATCCTGTTAGGTATGTCTATCGTATCTTGGGCCATGATCATAAAGCGCAGCAAAGTGCTGTCTCAGGCATCAAAAGACGCAGAGTCATTTGAAGATAAGTTTTGGTCAGGCACCGATCTCTCGATTTTGTACCAAAATGCTAAAAAGCGAAAAGATGACTTAGCGGGCACAGAGGAGATCTTTTATGCCGGTTTCACTGAATTCGCTAGACTCCGCAAATCGAATGCCGACTCTCCTGACTTCATCATGGAAGGAACAGGGCGAGCAATGCGTGTTGCTGTTGCGCGTGAAGTCGATGATCTCGAAACCAATTTACCCTTCTTAGCCACGGTCGGTTCTATTAGCCCTTACATTGGTCTATTTGGCACTGTGTGGGGCATTATGCATGCCTTTATCGCGCTGGGTGAGGTTAAGCAAGCGACGTTGGCAATGGTAGCCCCAGGTATTGCAGAGGCACTGGTGGCCACCGCGATGGGTCTATTCGCTGCGATTCCCGCTGTCATGGCTTACAACCGCTTAAGCAACAAAGTTGGCAAACTTGAGCATAACTACGCAACATTTTCTGAAGAGTTCCACAGCATCTTGCATCGCCAAGCAATGGCTGGTCGAGATTCTGCGCATAAGGAATAGTGGTTATGGCTGGTTACCAACCTAAAAAGCGCAAGATGACTGCCGAGATAAATGTCGTGCCATACATCGATGTAATGTTGGTACTGCTGATTATCTTCATGGTGACATCACCGTTTGTGACTCAAGGTGTTGATGTCGAGTTACCAAAAACCGCAACGGCTAAACCAGCCTCAGAGTTGGCAGGAGACAGCGACGCGAGCTTCATCATTGTAGAGATTGACAAAGATGGCAATCTTGGCCTGAGCGTCAACGATGAGGAAGTCACCCGTGGGATTTCGCTGCAAGATGTGATCGTTCGTGTTAAAGCTGAATTGTCCTTGAAACCAGAATCGCCTGTCGCAGTGGGCGGAGATGCCGCAACGCCATACGCAGACGTCGTCTTAGTGTTGGATGAATTAAGTCGCGCTGGCATTCCAAAAGTAGGCTTGCTGACCGATATAAAGGAATAATCGTCGTTGCAGATGAAAGAGAAAAAAAACAAAAAGAGTGACTATAAGAAGCCGATAATCATATCGGCTGCTTTGCATGGGGTTCTTATTGCCGCTTTGATTTGGGGAACAGACTTCACTATGTCAAAACCTGAGCCAACCGGACGCATGGTTCAGGCGGTGGTGATTGACCCGAATCTTGTCAGACAGCAGGCTCAGCAGATCCGCAGTCAACGCGAAGAAGCAGCGAAGAAAGAACAAGATCGTTTAGATAAATTGCGCCGCGAGAGCGAGCAACTAGAAAAAAATCGCAAGGCGGAAGAAGAACGTATTCGTAAGCTGAAAGAGCAGCAAGCCAAAGAAGCTAAAGCGGCACGTGAAGCCGAAAAGCAACGTATCGCGAAAGAGAAAGAGCGTAAAGCTGAAGAGCAGCGAGCGCGTGAAGAGAAACAACGCGTGGCTAAGCTTGAAGAAGAGCGCAAAGCGAAAGAGCAGGCGATTAAAAAGGCGGAACAAGAAAGGTTAGCCAAAGAGGCGGCAATTGCCAAAGCCGAGCAAGAACGTATCGCGCGTGAACAAGCGGCTAAAGAAGCAGAAGAAAAAGCGCGCCGTGAAGGTGAAGCAGCAGCAAAAGCAGAGCAAGATCGCATCGCGAAAGAAAAAGCAGCGCAAGAGGCAGCAGAGAAAGCGCGCCAAGAGAAAGAACGTCTTGAACGTTTGGAGCGAGAGCGCAAAGAGCAAGAAGCGGCACTAAACGACATTTTTGCTGGTTTAGAGTCGGAAGCAGAAGCAAATACTTCAGCGCGTTCAAGTCATGTGGCAAGTGAAACGGATCGATATGGTGCGATTTATACCCAACTCATCCAGCAGAACCTCCTATTAGAGGACAGCTTTAGGGGAAAGTCTTGTCGAGTTAACCTGCGTTTGATACCAACTGGGTCAGACGCCATTGTTGGCAATCTTGCGGTTTTGGATGGTGACAGCCGCCTATGCGCTGCAACCAAACGCGCAGTGGCACAAGTGAATAGCTTCCCATTGCCTAAAGATCCAGATGTTGTCAATAAACTGAAAGATATCAATTTAACCGTAGTACCTGAGTGATAAGGAAAAGCTTGTGTTAAAGCGACTAGTAATAGGATGTATGCTCACAATGTTGGGTGTGTTTCAAACCGCAAATGCGGCATTGGAACTAGTGATTACAGACGGCATCGATTCGGCACGTCCAATCGCCATCGTACCATTTAAATGGGAAGGCAATACTCCGCTTCCTGAAGATGTGTCAAATGTCATTGCTTCTGACCTGCAGCGCAGTGGTAAATTTAGCCCTGTGGCAACCAACAAAATGCCTCAAACGCCATACAGTGAAGCGGAAGTAGACTTTAATGCTTGGACAGGGCTTGGTGTTGATGCTTTGGTGACCGGTTCAATCTCGCAAAATGCGGAAGGTAACTACGTGATAAACTACCAACTGGTAGACGTGGTGCGTGGTCAGTTAACTCAAGGCCAAAGCAAGTCTCTAAGTGGCGATGGTCAACTTGTGTTATCGAAAGATCATGTCATCTTTAATAAAAAAGCGACCGTTCCGGGTAAACGTCTTAGAGAGTATGCGCACCGCATCTCAGATCTAGTCTATGAAGCATTAACCGGGGAAAAGGGCGCGTTCTTAACTCGCATCGCTTATGTTGTTGTCAACGACAAAGATAGCTTCCCATACCAACTGCGTGTAGCGGATTACGACGGATTTAATGAGCGTCTCGTGCTTCGTTCAAAGCAGCCGTTGATGTCACCAGCATGGTCACCAGATGGCAAAAAGATTGCGTATGTCAGTTTTCAAAATGGTCAAGCAGAGATATTTATCATGGATATCTATTCTGGTGCACGCGAAAAAGTGACGTCATACCCTCGTCACAATGGTGCGCCAAGATTCTCGCCTGATGGCAGTCAACTGGCGTTGGTTTTGTCGAAAACGGGCAGCTTGCAAGTTTATACTCTCGATCTCAACACCAGAAAGCTGACGCAAATTACCCGTGGTCGATCGAATAATACTGAACCATTTTGGCACCCAGATGGTAAATCTCTGATCTTTACCTCGGATCGGGGTGGAAAACCTCAGATTTATCAAGTAGATTTGGCAAGTAATTCGACCAAGCGTTTAACATGGCAAGGCAGCCAAAACCTTGGTGGGCAAATTACACCTGATGGTCGCTTTATCGTAATGGTTCATCGCAGCAACTCTGGATTCAATCTTGCCAAGCTTGATATGGAAACCGGTGCATTGCAGATTCTGACAAAAACTTTGTTAGATGAGTCGCCAAGTATCGCGCCAAATGGTGGTATGGTCATTTATAGTTCGATTTATAACCAGACTAATGTTCTGTCAATGGTCTCCATTGATGGGCGCTTTAAAGCAAGGTTACCAGCAACAAATGGTCGAGTTCGTGCTCCTGCATGGTCACCGTTTTTGTAGCAAGTAAGTATCAATAACAAAGGAAACAACAATGCAACTTAACAAAGTTCTTAAAGGGCTTCTAATTGCGCTACCAGTTCTAGCGGTTACAGCATGTAGCTCAAGTGATGACGCAGCAAGCAACACGGGTTCTTCTGAAACCAACCAAGTTCAAACGACAGATAACACTGCGGTATCTCCAATTGAAGCGAATGGCATGCTGACTGAGCAAGAGCTTAAAGAGCAAGCTCTTCGTGAATCACAAACAATCTATTTCGCGTTTGACAATGCTACGATTGCAGGCGATTACGAAGAGATGCTAGCGGCACACGCAGCATACCTAAGCAAGAACCCAGCGCTAGACGTGACTATCGAAGGTCATGCTGATGAGCGTGGTACTCCAGAGTACAACATCGCGCTAGGTGAACGTCGTGCAGCAGCAGTGGCGAAATATCTACAAGCGCTAGGTGTTCAAGCTGATCAGATCTCTATCGTAAGCTACGGTGAAGAGAAACCACTTCTTCTAGGTCAATCAGAAGATGTATACGCTAAGAACCGCCGCGCAGTTCTAGTGTACTAATCAAGGGATTAGCCTATGTTCAGTAACCTTAAGCGCGTTGTTACGCTTACGTTACTGGCAAGTGCAGCGAGTAGTGTACTCGCTGCACCAGCTCCAGTATCCGATCTAAGCGGTAGCAATGCTGCCACTCCATCGTCTTCGGTTCGCACTAACGAAACGGACGTCCAGCGCTTAGAGCGCTTATTGGAGAACCGAAACCGAGTCCAGTTGCAAATGCAACAGCAGCTCGATGAAATGGCTCTTGAGATCAGCGACCTACGTGGTCAGTTGGAAAAGAGCAACTATGACATGCAACAGATGTTGCAGCGTCAAAGAGAATTATTTATCGAGTTGGATAAAGTGCGTAGCCAAGCGTCAGTACCTGCTGTTGCTGTAACAGCGGATAACACTGACGACATTCCAGCAGGTACATTCAGTTCGAATGCGGATGAGCAAACCGCTTATCAAAATGCAGTCGATTTGATCCTTAAAAAGCGTGACTACACAGGCGCGATTGCTGCGCTGCAGCAGTTCCAGAAGGATTACCCAGACTCGACATTTGCACCCAATACCCATTACTGGTTAGGGCAACTTTATTTTGCTAAGAAACAAGATAAAGAAGCTGTTAAGAGCTTTGCAGCGGTGATTGCGTACGAAGATTCTAACAAGCGTGCAGATGCGTTAGTTAAATTGGGTGATATCGCCCTGCGTAACAACAATGCTGAGCAAGCGAAAAAATATTATCAGCAGGTGGTAGACGAATATCCAAGTAGTGCGTCAGCCAAATTAGCGCAGCAACACTTGTAATCTTTGTTGCAAGTTAAAGGAGGAGTGCTTAGCGCTCCTTTTTTGTTTTCCTGTCTTTCGAAACTGGCATCATACTGGCTGTTGGGGTTACAATACTCGGATTACTGGAAGTAGCGTAGCGCAAGAGCAATGAGCCACATATTAGATAAAATTGACACAGTTTACCCGTTCCCACCTAAGCCAATCCCGCTGACAGAAGAACAAAAACAAGCACATATTGAAAACATCAAAATGTTGCTCAAAGAAAAAGATGCGGTACTGATTGCGCACTATTATACCGATCCTGAAATTCAAGCTCTGGCTGAAGAAACAGGTGGGTTTGTTGGTGACTCACTTGAAATGGCCAAATTTGGCAATCGCCACCCTGCAAGTACGCTAATTATCGGTGGTGTCCGTTTTATGGGGGAATCGGCAAAAATTCTTACCCCAGAAAAGCGCATCCTAATGCCAACACTCGAAGCGGAATGTTCGCTCGACCTCGGATGTCCTGCAGATAAGTTTACTGAGTTTTGTGATGCTCACCCTGATCATACGGTGGTGGTGTATGCTAACACCTCAGCCGCAGTAAAAGCCCGTGCAGATTGGGTGGTAACATCAAGCATCGCGTTAGAAATTGTCGAACATCTCGACGCTGAAGATAAACCCATTATTTGGGGGCCAGATCGTCATTTAGGCTCATACATCGCCAACCAAACGGGTGCTGATATGCTGCTTTGGCAAGGTGAGTGTGTGGTTCACGACGAGTTTTCTGCAGATGCACTGCGTAAAATGAAAGGTCTATACCCAGATGCGGCTATTTTGGTTCACCCAGAATCACCAGCGAGTGTGGTTGAATTAGCTGATGCAGTCGGCTCAACCAGTCAACTGATCAAAGCCGCAAAAGAGTTACCGCATCAGCAAATGATTGTTGCCACAGATAAAGGCATTTTCTTTAAAATGCAGCAGCTAGTGCCGGATAAAGAGTTAATCGAAGCACCAACAGCAGGCGCTGGTGCCACTTGCCGCAGTTGCGCGCACTGTCCTTGGATGGCAATGAATGGATTAAAAGCGATTGAAGCAGCACTGCGTGATGGTGGCGAAGAGCACGAAATTTTTGTTGATGAAGAGCTACGTGTTAAGTCATTGATCCCATTGAATCGTATGCTTGATTTTGCCGAGCAGTTGAATGTGCAGGTCAAAGGCAACGCGTAAACGGGCTTTTGTCACAGATCTCAAGACCAGCCACTTTGGCTGGTTTTTTTGTATCGATGAATGCGTTTAAATAAACTCACTCGTATAAATTAAGGCGCTTTATGACTCTTTGGTTAACGTTTAGAAAGTGGTTGAATTCAAACCTGTTTCGCCTTAGTAATCGCAATTTAGTGTTGTTGTTAGCTATCTATGTAGTTATGTCATGGACGTTATTGGCGCTGAGTGGTGAGCAGTCACTTACGCAAGATGTCTCTACTTTCTTCTATTTTTTGATGGTGACAGCGTCAACTGTTGGTTATGGCGATCACTCTCCTCAAACCGCGTTAGGTAAGTGGGTTGTGATCTTAGTTGTTATTCCTGGAGGCTTGTCTCTTTTTGCGGCGTTGATTGGCCGCTTAGCGACTGGGATGGTTGAGTATTGGCGTGCGGGCATATTAGGTAAACGGAGAATTGGGGTGGAAAATCATATCGTACTACTGGGTTGGAACGGGCAGCGAACCATGCATTTGATTCGCATGTTGCAACACGAAGAAGCGGGCAAACGTCCTATCGTGCTTTGCAGTCGTTCTGATATTGAAAATCCACTGCCAGGTGAAATAGGCTTTGTGAAGGTTAACAGTTATACCGATTCTCAAGAGATGGAGCGAGCTGCGATAGCGAATGCGAGCTGCATTGTGGTCGATAATCTCGAAGACGACATCACTCTTTCTGCTGCACTCTATAGTGCCAACATAAACCCCACGGCGCATTTACTGGCGTATTTTAAAGACGAAGCTTTGAGTAATCTGCTCAGCCAGCACTGTCCTAATGCCGAGTGCATTCCAGCAGTTGGAGCGGAAATGTTGGCTAAGGCGGCTGTTGACCCAGGTTCTAGTGCGCTTCATCAAGAGTTGCTCGCCTCTACAAGAGGGATGACGCAGTATTCTACCATCTATCCCAAAGATAATACTGCGATTAAGGTTGAAGATGCGTTTCAAATGATGAAGCGAGACTACCAAGCGACCTTGATTGCGTTCGATATCGGCAAAGGCATTGAGTTGAACCCAGAGTTAGCGCGAGAGATAACACCGGGCGCGAAGATCTTCTATATTGCTGACGAGCGAATTGAAGAGTTCGATTGGCGTAAAATTTGATAAAAAACGCAGCCTAGCCAGGCTGCGTTTTTTTGGCTTATTCTTGCTCTGCGAGAATTGAACCACGCATAGTCAATCCACATAACATGGTTGGCATGGCATTAAATATCTCTTCAAATTGCTCCAAACCTTCAATACCTTGTTCGGCAAGTGTTGTAATAGAGGTTTCTGGATCATAAAGCATGCTTAATGAGAGCAGTACGCCGCCAAGTAACGCGTTGTCTTCACTATCTTGTGGCATGATTGTTTCCCAATCATCACGCGCCAGTTGCCACCCCCGCAGAACACCCTCACAAAAATCTCGCGTTGACTCTGTTACGATCTCTTCTTCATCTAGCGCACAGCCTTCAGGCCATTGCCAGCGACTGTCCAGCAGCGCAGGACGGTATTCATTCCATAGTGCAATGACATGCTCGATGTAAATCTCTAGTTGTTCACCGTCGCTAAATGGCGCAACTTCTTCGCCGCCCCATAGGAAAGGCAACCATTCATGCGGGGGTAAAATGTTTGGCGCTGATGCCATTGCGGTAACAAAGCCCTGAGTTTTGGCTTCGTTAATCAATTTATCTTCAAGTTCAGGCAAAGATAGAAGTTCTTGTAGGGTCAAAACAGACATCCTATGTAGATCTGGAGTTGTGATTGCGCAATGGTAACAGTCAAGAGAAGCGATAAAAAGGTTGCTGCGACGATATATTCGCTATAATTTTTTATAAACGGTCAAAATTCAAAGATTTATGGATATTCAATCATCGCTGAAAAGGAAGAGCATTTTTGCTTTAGCTATATATTTAGCTCTGGTCGTGACCTTGATAGGCACGGTCAGCTATCTGACCGTGGAGCCGCCGACTCGCTCCCAGCTCGAAAAAAATCTCGATCTTCGTACCGAGCTTATCTCAACTCAAATTGAGCAGACGCTAAATAGCTCGTTAGGTACCTTGCAAGCCGTGGTAAGTATTGGCAGCAACCATGAAAGTCAGGAGCATCAGGCTGACTTATTGTTTAGCCTGTTTTCTTTAGTGGATGGCGTGACCGTTAGTGGAGGATTATGGCCAGCACCTTATTCTATCGATGCAACTACTCCCTATAAGAGCCTGTTTTTTAATCGCGCTAGTGACGGCCAAATTGATCGTGTTTTTTCGTGGGATAATCCAGAATCTGGCGGCTACGATAAAGAAACGTGGTATACCTCTGTAATCAACAAGCCGATTGGAACGGTTTCGTGGTCCCAAGTGTATATTGACCCTTTTACTCATGTGCAGATGACAACGGCATCATCTCCTTATTACGTGGATGGTGAGTTTGCAGGTGTGGCAACCATAGATATTTCGTTGGAAACCTTACTGCAATTTGTGCGCAAACACGCCGAGGAATACGATTTAGGGGTACTTCTGCGTGATAGCTACGGCGATGTGATCACAGAGCACAACTTTCAACTAGCGATGGATTCTTACATTAGTGAGAACGACTTTGGCGATTTTAACTGGAGTGTCGATGTTGTAAACGCCAAATATCTGGTTGCAGAGCAGGTATATGAGGTCGTATCAAATGTAGAAGTGATGGTTGTACCGATCATGCTTATTTGTGTGATGCTCGGTTATATGCTGATCAATCGATTTTTGATCTCCCCAATTGTTGTTATTGCCCGCAGTCTTGACGACTCTAAAGAAGGCGGTGCGATCGAAATCGATTACCAAAGCCAAGATGAGATCAAATACCTGATCGATGCACTCAACCAAAAGACCGTCTATTTAGAGCAAGAGAAGGTCAAAGCACAAGCTTCGACCAAAGCCAAAAGCGCCTTCCTTGCTACTCTATCCCATGAAATAAGAACACCAATGAACGGCGTTCTTGGCACCGCTCAATTGTTGCTTAAGACCGATCTCAACCAAGAGCAGAAAAAACATCTCAAGACCTTATATGAGTCTGGTGAGCACATGATGACCTTGCTTAACGAAATTTTAGATTTTTCTAAGGTCGAGCAGGGGCACATAGAACTGGAAGCGACCCCGTTTCCTTTGGAATCGCTCATCGGCAGCATCAATAGTGTCTACTTCTCCCTTTGTGCAGAGAAGGGATTAACGTTCAATATTCAATCTCAGGTTCCACAGCAACGTTGGTATTTGTGTGACAAAGCCCGCTTGAGACAGATTCTATTCAACCTCCTTAATAATGCCGTCAAGTTTACTGCTCAAGGTTATGTTGAAGTTCACTTCAAAGAGGAAGTAAGAAGCGGTGATAACTTTCTCGTGATCCAAGTTAGCGACAGCGGAATAGGGATCGCTAAAAAAGCGCAAAGCAGAATATTTAAACCCTTTGAACAGGCTGAGTCATCGACCACTCGACGCTTTGGCGGAACTGGGCTAGGGCTTGCGATCGTAAAACAACTTTGTGAACTGATGGGAGGAGAGGTTTCGGTCACCAGTGAACTAGGTACTGGTTCAAGTTTTGACGTGGCGATTCGTGCTGACATTAGTCAGCCGTTGACAACAGAATATCGTGAGCTGGTGAAACTCAACTATCAAGGTTTGAAAGCATTAATCGTCGAAGACAATCGAACAAATGCACTAATTCTCAGTACCTTTATGACCAACAAAGGTTTTTCGTGCGAATGTGTCGAAAACGGAGAGCAGGCAGTTTATGCGGTTCAACAACAAGAGTTTGATCTTGTGTTGATGGATAACCACATGCCCGTTATGGATGGTGTAGAAGCAACAGTTGCGATTCGAAATTTGCCGGGGAGGGTATCTAACTTACTGATCTTTGGATGTACGGCCGATGTATTTAAAGATACTCGTGAAAGAATGCTGTTCTCTGGCGTGGATTATATTATCTCTAAGCCTATCGATGAAACGGAACTTGATGATGCACTCATCAGTTACTCGGATAAATTGTATCAGTTCCAGCCACACTTGCTGAACCAGCCAGTGGCGCCCAATGATGTAAACGTAGAAATTGATAAGCCATTAACGATGTTCTTTATGGCAGTAGAGAACCAAGATTTGGCTAAAGCTAAAGGTTTCCTTACGCAAATAAAGCATTGCCTTCAAGCTATCGACACCAGCGTATTAGATACCAACCTAGACGGCATTGAAGCTCGTTTAGCTCAAGGTCAGTTTCCGCTGCCGGAAGAACTCGACTTGCTTGTGATACAAGTAAAAGATTACTGTAACTAAATTACACTAAAATGATTAAAAAATGCTCTAAACTCCTATTGATAGCTGATTAATCTAGTTTAAATACAGAAAGTAGTTATTTATTTACCTTTGTTGATTAACTTTGAAATCTAAAACTAAATAATTAGTGATTTAATAGCACCATTAACTGGTAGGTTGTTTTTGCCTGGTTATTCATGCCGTTGTTTTGATTTATTTATAGTTTTTTGTATTGAGGTAAAGATGAAGCCGAGAGGGCCTTTCTGTATTCGTAATGCTGCCGCCGACACGTTTGCAATGGTTGTGTTCTGTTTTATGAGTGGAATGCTGATAGAAATCTTGATTTCGGGTATGACTTTCGAACAGTCTTTAGCGTCAAGAACACTTTCAATACCCGTTAATATTGCTATTGCATGGCCGTATGGTGTGTTTCGTGACTATGTACTGCGCCAAGGTGCTCGCGTATCAAACTCGGGTATTATGAAAAACCTCTCTGATCTATTTGCCTACGTCTTGTTCCAGTCTCCAGTTTATGCGGCAATATTGTTCACCGTAGGCGCATCAACAGATCAAATTATTACCGCCGTAGCATCCAACGCTGTCGTGTCTTGTGGTATGGGTATCCTATATGGTTATTTCCTTGATATGTGCCGCAAGTGGTTCCGCGTCCCAGGCTACTATCAGCAAGCCTAAATTGAACGATTGGCGAGCGAATTAGCTAGTTAGTAACCAAATGGTTCAAGAGGCTTAGTTTTTTTAAGGTTTAGGCTTGACCTAACCTAATAGAATCATTAAATTAGCGCCTCGTTGGTTGAGAAACCAACCATAATCTGATTCGGTGAGTTGTCCGAGTGGCTGAAGGAGCACGCCTGGAAAGTGTGTATACGGCAACGTATCGAGAGTTCGAATCTCTCACTCACCGCCACATTCTTGAAGAAAGACGTCCTAGGGCGTCTTTTTTTGTGCCTGTTATAAACCATTTCTTTCACTTTATTCTCATCTTCCTCTAAGCGACAGATTCAATCTAATTAC
This sequence comes from Vibrio galatheae, assembly GCF_000967545.1. Classification (GTDB taxonomy): domain Bacteria; phylum Pseudomonadota; class Gammaproteobacteria; order Enterobacterales; family Vibrionaceae; genus Vibrio; species Vibrio galatheae. The sequence goes on from NZ_JXXV01000016.1 coordinate 157,095, forward strand.
GATTAGAACGACAAACATAACTTGGGTCGAGTTATCAGTTGGATTTCACATATCTACTCAGGCGTTTCAGATAAGCTATGATAAAAATAGGGCTGAGAAGTCGTTGTATAGTGTGAGAGTGTTTGAATGGCGATAAATACTGGCCCCTTAAGCAGTATTGAATTAAACCAGTTAGATGATTTTAGCCACGAGCTATTGGCGGAGGTATTAAGTCGTGCGGAAGCACTTGTCACTGGCTACGGTTGGCTTGATAGTACAGAAGCGCTGCTCAAAGAAATTGGCACCATTACCCAAGTCAGTCGTGTATGGATATTTCAAACGTTAGAACTTAACAATGATTATATTTTACAAGATTACGTTTTCGAATGGACGCGCGACGACAAATATATCCAAATAGGTTTACCACACTTTAATCACTTTAAATCAAATATTGATAATCAAGAATATTCGGTGTTAGTTGAAAGCAGGAAAAAAGGTGAGTACCAAACTCTTATTACTGACAACCTCCCTCAATCATGGCTGAAATCGTATTTGCAGAGCCAGAAAATTCTTTCCATGTTGACCATTCCAATCATCGTTGACAACCAATGGTGGGGCACTCTTGGCTTGGACGATTGCGAACGTGCCTTTGAATGGTCAGCCACTGAAATAGCCTTATTAAAAGCGGCAAGTTTTTTCATCTCAAGCGCAATCACACGAGAGCATTTAGTAGCAAGGAAAAGACAGCTAAGTGTTTTAAAACAAAACACGACTTGTAGTACATGGGAGTTTGACTTACGCCGTGGGCACTTATGGTCTACATCTGAAGTGTTCTTACCAGAGTGTGAAACGCCTTTTACCATGCACTTTGTCAGTCGGGATTGGATAAGACGGCTACACCCTGATTTTCGACAAGATTTCTTCCACCAAGCGAAGCGATTTCTCAATCAGCAAGATGAGATCTTTAGATGCGTCGTAAAGATGTTAATTAATAATGGTGAGTGCCGTTGGATAGAGATTTCAGCCAATAGCCCTAAAATTAAAAACCATAAAGATGACGTATTGGTTGGCGTATTCTGGGACATAACTCAACGTAAAGAAACTGAACTGCGACTGGAGTTAGAGGCAACCACTGACCCATTGACGGGGCTCTTCAATAGAAGGAAGTTCGAACAAGAAGTAGAGAGCGCTTTGGTGGAGATCGAGCAGAGTGACCGTTACTTTTCACTGGCAATTATTGATATAGATTTTTTTAAGCAAATTAATGACACCTATGGCCACATTGTCGGTGATAAGGTTCTTTGTTACTTCACCCTGTTATGTCAACAATCACTCAGAGATCACGATTGTTTTGCACGTATCGGTGGCGAAGAGTTTGCTTTGTTGCTCAAAGATACTTCTGAAGATGAAGCTTTTGCGATATGTACCCGTATTCGAGAGTTAGTCAAAGCTAATCATTATATGCTTGAGCAAACAGGGATTACTTTCACTATTTCCATCGGTTGTACAACAGTAAGAGATAAATCTGTGTTGATTGAGCACGCTTTTGAAAAGGCGGATACGGCTCTTTATCAAGCCAAACTGTCTGGTCGTGACCAAGTTATTGCCATCTAGGCACTTCGATATATTGAAAATGTACGTCCACAAAGTAACGGATTTGTGACTCAGTAAATGGGTTGATTTCTAGCAAAAATTTAAAAATTACCAAGCAAACATATGATACTAGGATTATATTAAATAGAGATAAAACTCTTTCAGGATTGAAACATGAGAATAACGGATAAATCTCTTGTCGAGCAGCAACAAATATCCGAAACAGAATTGAGCCAAAGATTGCAATTGTTTCGCTTAACGGCTGACGATCTTAACGAGCTTAGAACAATAAAGAGTATGATTGGTCGAGAGTTAGACCGAATCGTCAATGACTTTTACGAACATCAGACTCACACCCCAGATGTCGAAACGCTAATTGGCGATGCAGGGACGCTGCAGAGATTGATGTCGGCACTTAGACAGTACGTTATCGATCTTTTCAACAAAGAGATAGATCTTGAGTATGTTGAGCACAGATTACGAATCGGGCTAGTGCACAAGCGAATTGGCGTCGATCCAAAGCTATATTTATCTGCGGTTAACTATCTAAAATATACGATTGGCTCGACGATCAGAAAAAACATCAGTGACAAGAACTACGCCAGTGAACTGTGCGATATCTTGGAGCGTCTCATTGAATTCGACGTGTCTTACGTATTCGATACTTATATTCGTAGCATGATGAATGAGATCGAGATAGAGAAGAACAAATCTAACATGTACGTTAGAGATCTCGAATCACTGGTACAAGAAAGAACCAAGAGCCTAAAGAAGATGACACGGCTCGACCCACTAACCAATCTTTACAACAAACGTGCATTCGATGAATTCTCTGGGCGATCTTTTGCCGAAGCAGAACAACGCGGTGAGGCAATATCTATTCTGTATATCGATGTAGACAAATTTAAAGAATTTAATGACGTGCATGGTCACGATGATGGCGACAATGTTTTGGTTGCGTTATCGGACAGCATGAGAGGTGTCTCTCGCAGTGTCGATCTCTGTTTCCGTATGGGGGGCGATGAATTCGTCGTCGTTATGCCCAACTGTACCAAAGATGATGCCAGCGCTAATTACATTCCAAGGTTGCTAGAGAATTTACACACCATCCGTGGCGATATTTCACTGAGCATTGGTGTCGCTCAGTCCGGGCCGGAGACATATATCTCGAACACTGAAACCTTGACACGAGCCGACAAAGATATGTATCTGCAAAAAAAGTTAAAAGTTGCTGAGTTGTCTGCACAACCTTTGAAGTTTGTCGTCGATAACAATTAGGTTCGTTAACGGCTGCAGTTAACTAGCTTAATGCCTGTATTGCTGGCACTTGTACGCTGAACCTAGGGTGATCTTTATTCCAAAACAATGTGTTATCGAGTATCTATTCTTATTTTTGGTCACTTGTGTTCACTTTAGGTTAATAACTCTTTACAATTTGCCTACGTATTGCCGGAAGCAGTGCATCTTCGTAGCTACTTTTAAGGATGTAAAGTGTTATGACCAACCTGTCATTCAAAAATAAAATTATTGCGCTGATTGTTGCAATAATTACCCTTACTATTGCGACTTCCTACTTCAGTGTTAACCACTTTATTAGTCGCTATATTCAAGAATCTGATAGCAAAAATATTACTCATAATGTTGACTTAATTAAGCAAAAGCTAGAAACAGAATTGAGCAATAAATTGTCGCTGGCGTCGAGTCTGAACTTTAGCATGATGGATATTTCTGAAGCTAAAGAGAATAGCGGTTTTGCTAAAGTTGTTAAGGTGGTCAACGGCTACGCATTTGATGATACGGGCAATATGAGTGATGAAGACGCACAGGTCTTTATTGATCTCGCTGACGCGCATGGTGAAGAAATGGTCATCAGTCCGGTGACAAAATCTGATCTTGGTTACTCAATGGTTTTTTCGGTAAAACGCGCTGATGAGTCGGTTGATTTCTTCACTTTAGAGCTGGCCGAGTTTGCAAGCATCATTACTGAGTATGCGGCTAAAGGTAGCTTCGCAGAACTGTCGGCAGGGAATGTCACCATCTTTAGCAATAAACAAGGTGATAACCTGACGCCTGTCGAGCGCCCAATTGAGTTTGCTGATCAATCTTGGCAGTTAGTTGGTTATATCGACTTGGATAATATCCAGAGTAATACAGATAAGCTGAACTGGTTGATTACGCTGGCGTTGTTGGTATGTGCGGGCATCATCATATTTGTTAGCGTAATTCTGATCAATTACTCGTTTAAGCCGTTAAATAGACTTCAGGACGTGGTGGCTGACCTTTCCCAAGGCAATGGTGATTTAACCCAGCGATTAAACGTAGAGCGCAGTGATGAAATTGGTGTCATTTCGCAATCAATAAACCTTTTCATTGAAAAACTCCAACACATGTTTGTTGATGTGTCTCGTTCTGCCCAAGATATAGATACCGCAGTGCATAACATTGCGGAGCAATCAGCATCTAACGCGACTACTTTAGAGCAGCATACTCTCGAAACAGAGCAAGCGATCACCGCAATTGAAGAATTGAGTGCGACAGCAAGTTCAATTTCTGACAGCGCGGATACGGCTGCGAAGTTAACCGAATCTACTAACCAATTCGCTGAACAGTCTAAGCAGACAGTAAACAATGCGGTGGACAGCGTGAACGCTTTGGTTAATCAAGTCTCAGCTATGTCTCAAGCAACCAGCACCATGAGTGAAGATACAAAGCAAATCAGCAGTGTGTTACAGGTGATCGGTGAAATTGCTGAACAGACTAACTTACTTGCGCTCAATGCGGCGATAGAAGCGGCTAGGGCAGGAGATCAAGGTCGAGGTTTCGCAGTGGTTGCTGATGAAGTTAGGGCGCTGGCAGCTCGCACGCAAGACAGCACATCGCAAATCAATGAAATGCTGTCGAAACTAAGAGCTACTACTGATAACGTAGTCAGTGAAATGGAAGCTACCCGAGAAAGCTGTGAGCAGACCGCATCAAATACCACCCAAGTTATGGACTCACTTAATCAGGTGACCCATTCCGTGGTTGAGATGAATGATTTGAATACCTTAATCGCGACTTCGGCCATGCAGCAAAGCCAAGTCACGGGTGAAGTAAGTACCAATATGGCGGCCATTCAGGAAATTGTACGGCTGCTGAACAGCAATGCAGGACACACGAATTCTGTGTGCGAAGAGTTGCGCGAAACGTCAGTAGATTTGTCCCAATTAGTTGGTAAGTTCAAAGTACAATAACTCCAGTTAAAGGGCTTTGCTGACCACGAGTTCAGTAAAGCCCGTGCTTTGGTCATATTCACGGGAAAAGTTATGATTGTCATATCGATGCAATATCAACTCTACTGTTGTATCGACTAGGCACCCTGCCATCAAGTGACCTCCGACAACGCTACCGTCCTTTTTAGCAACAGCGATGTGAATATGCTGATGCTCCGCTGTAAGAGTGCCCATTACGGATACGATTTCAACAAGTTCATGCAATTGGAGTGTGTCTGTTGCGCCAGCTAAGCGCATAGTTGTTTGTGTGAAGCAACCGACACAAGACGCGATCGTTCCCGCATGAATATTATGCTCAGTAACTAACTGTTGAATATAAAGCTTCAAGTCTTGACCTTTAGTTAGGCGAACTGCGATAGGAGTAATCAAGTTAACCTTGCCCTGTTTTTTGGTTATTTCACAGAAAAGCGTTTAAGTGGTGGATTTGAAGCTTCGGCTTTAGGTGTTGCATTTTCATGCTTATCTAGACGCTGCCATTTCATTGCGCTATTGCTCTCAAAATCATTGGCATTCGCGCATATCATAAAATACTCGCCGACTTGTAAGATGGAGCCATCGGAGTAGGCTTGATCTTGGTAATAACAAACTCGCTTGCCATGATCACCAGAGTTAATCCCAACGATAGGCTTGCCCGGAGTAGTAATGATATCGGCAAATACAGGTAAGGATAGCAGCGCTAACCACAAGGCTATATAAGACTTCATTTTCGTCCTCCGAAACATTGCCCAAACTTTCGCTCATAACGTGGCAACATACTTTCATTGCCTAATAGACCACCCTGATGTATGTAGATGATCCGCTTGTCGCGATTTTCTTTATACCATGATTGTAGACACTGCCACATCATCGGGTCGTAGAGTAGATCAAATTCTACATCCGTTTCGATTAGCAATTGTTGCCAAATTTGGTAATCCTTTTCGTATAGCTTGGCAAAATGGTGTTTGGTTTCTAGTTCAAGTATGTCAGGGAAGTCACTCTCTCCAAGCTCTTTAAACTGCGAGATCAAGTAGTCTTTTCCCCCTACGCACGGGCATGTGAGCACGGGTATAGAATGAGCTTTGAGATAGCGATGTAAATACAGCGCTGTGGCACCTGTTCCAGCGGGAAGAGCAACGACAACTTTATTTCCAGGTTCGTATCTCGTCCAAGAGAGTATCTCACGAGCTAACTGCTCAACTCCATGTTTGGCTAAATGGGAGCGCCCACCTTCTGGTAAAAAGAGGCATGTTGAATCTGGCTGACGAATTTGGTCGATGTACTGCTGGGGATGAAGTTGATGCGCCGCGGTGGCAATGATCTGAGCCCCTAATTCTAATGCGCCTCGATAGTTACCAAGTGGTTTATCAGCTAACCACTGGGGAATTCGGTCAACGTAAAACTCCAACTTCCAGCCTTTTATCGCGGCAAGAGCGGCTAATGAATACAACGAATTAGATTGAGCACTGCCATAACTAATTAGCGTTGTGACTTCAGGGTAGTCTTGCTCTAGCAGCGCCATAAATTTACGCGCTTTATTGCCGCTGAAATGACTATGTAGCTGATCATCTCGTTTTAGATAAAAAGGGATACCTGCGAACTGATGTTCGGTCATGGGGGTGTTGGTCAGTTTCATTGGGATAGGGAGTAAATTTCGTTGCCGGCGATTTTATCGGATAGTCCCACCAAGGTAACCAAATAGATCAAATTAACGCTGTTTTTTATATAAATAAACGCAACAGATGACTTTTTTGTTCAGTACAACTTCTGAATGAATTGGATAAAAAAAGCCCAGAGCAATTGGGCTCTGGGCGGATACAATAAACATAGGAGTTAATAAGAAAAAGCAGCGTAAATTAGTAGCCTCAGTAAGAAAACAAGTTTGACGGCCTGTAAACTTATCGGGGCATCAGCCCCTCGAATGCTCTGCTAACTACACTTATTCAGACCGGGTGTTTCCAAAACAGTTCCAATTTTTTTAAAAAAAATAATTTCTTTGTTTCAGGTGCTTAACTACAAATGTTTGCAGTCTGGTCAGACCAATAATTAAAAGTGTGATGTTAATGACTTGTTGCCTTGGTGTTTCAGATGTATATTTTCAAACAGTTGTTTAATACGAGTGATTAAAATGTCGGGTAGAAACTCCACCAAAGAGAAAATTCTTGATGTAGCAGAAGCCTTGTTTGCTGAGCATGGTTTCAAAGATACCTCTCTGCGAACCATTACTAGTAAGGCGGGAGTGAATTTGGCGTCGGTTAATTATCACTTTGGTGATAAGAAAACCTTGGTTCGAGCTGTGTTGGATCGCTACTTAGAAGCGTTTATGCCTGCGGTACAAGATGCACTCATCAACCTCAATCTTAGTGATACTTATCCAATGGCAGACGTTTTTGAATCTTTGCGCGGCCCGTTGCGTAAACTGAATGATGTCAGACCAAACGGAACCAGCCGCTTTATGCTGCTGATAGGGAGAGGGTACACAGATGTACAAGGTCACTTACGTTGGTTTATCACGACACGTTATTCAGAAACATTGTCTTTGTTTATGCAGTCAGTGATGAAAGCAAACCCTAAGTTAACTCAGGAAGAGCTGTTCTGGCGATTACACTTCACACTGGGAACATGCGTGTTCACCATGGCGTCGAGTCAGGCACTGCTTGAAATAGCCGAAAATGATTATGGAAAAGCAATGGATGCCAAATCCGTTGTTGATCAACTTATTCCATTCTTAGCAGCAGGTGTTGCTGCAGAATAGAACAAAACTAGTACCTACAAAAATAAAAATATTGGACCAAATAGCGAACAAAAGGATCTGATTATGGGCTCTCTAAGAAGAAAATGGGTAAGCGACCCGGCTTTCAAAATGTTTAAGAAAGTCCTTCCTCCACTCTCAAGTACTGAGAAGGAAGCGATGGAAGCGGGTAGTGTATGGTGGGACGGAGAATTATTCTCAGGCCGACCTGATTTCACTAAACTGCACCAATACCCGAAACCAACGTTATCAGCAGAAGAACAATCGTTTATGGACAACGAGTTGGAAACGCTTCTGAGTATGTTAGATGATCATAAGATCGTGAAAGAAAATCGTGATTTGCCAGCAGAAGTGTGGCAATACCTACGTAAAGAGAAGTTCTTCTCGTTGATCATTTCAAAAGAGTATGGTGGTCGTGAATTTTCTTCTCTGGCTAACTCGACGATTGTGACACGTATTGCGACGCGCAGTATTAGTGCCGCGGTATCGGTTATGGTTCCAAACTCCTTGGGTCCAGGTGAGCTGCTGTCTCATTATGGTACACAAGAGCAAAAAGACTATTGGTTGCCCCGTTTAGCCGACGGTACGGATATCCCTTGTTTTGCGTTGACTGGCCCAGAAGCTGGCTCAGACGCTGGCGGCATTCCAGATGAAGGCATTGTTTGTTACGGCGAGCATAAGGGTGAGCAAGTACTTGGTATCCGTCTAAACTGGAACAAACGATACATCACGCTTGCACCGGTGGCGACTGTACTTGGTTTAGCATTCAAGATGTATGACCCTGACGGACTGATGGGTGATAAAAAAGAGCTTGGTATTACTTGTGCGCTAATCCCAGCTGATCACAAAGGTGTCGAGATTGGTGAGCGTCATGACCCATTGGGCCTAGCGTTCATGAATGGCCCAACTCGCGGTAAGGATGTATTCATCCCAATGGACTGGCTGATTGGTGGCCAAGATTACGCAGGTAAAGGTTGGCGTATGTTGGTGGAATGTCTCTCAGCAGGTCGCGGCATCTCCCTTCCAGCACTGGGTACGGCAATTGGTCACCTGACTTCACGCACCACTGGCGCCTATGCGTACGTGCGTAAGCAGTTTGGTATGTCGATTGGTAAGTTTGAAGGTGTGGCAGAATCGCTAGGTCGTATTGGCGGTTTAACGTATTTGCTTGAAGCCAGCCGAACCTTAACAACGACGTCTCTCGATCTCAAAGAAAAACCGGGCATTGTGACAGCGATTGCTAAGTACCACATGACGGAGATGGCGCGCACTATCCTAAATGATTCGATGGATATTCATTCTGGCCGCGCAATTCAGGATGGCCCGATGAACTACTTAGCTGCACCATACTTAGGTATTCCAGTAGCGATTACTGTCGAAGGTGCCAACATTCTGACCCGTAACCTGATGATCTTTGGTCAAGGGGCAACTCGTTGTCACCCATATGTACTCAAAGAGATGGAAGCGGCCGCTAATCCTGATGAAAAACAGGGCGCGAAAGAGTTTGATGAGTTGTTGTTTAAACATATCAAACACGCGATGGGGAATACATTTGGTGCCTTTGGTGCCGCTTTGACAGGCTCTCGCTTCATTAAGGCTAATATGAGTGGCGCTACCCAGCATTACTATAAAGAGATGACGCGCCTAAGCCGAGCTCTTGCTGTCAGCGCTGACATCGCAATGGCAACACTAGGTGGTGACCTTAAGCGCAAAGAGATGATTTCCGCGCGTTTGGGTGATGTACTTGCTTACTTATACATGGCGTCTGCCGCTCTTAAAAAGTATGAAGATGAAGGACGTCAGCAACAAGATCTTGATTTTGTTCATTACGCTGTTCAACACTGTTTGCATAACGCAGCGCAGGCGCTTCAAGAGGCATTCACCAACTATCCGCAAAAAGCAGTGGGTCGTTTGCTGAAAGTGATTATCTTCCCGCTCGGCAATCACTACACCAAGCCAAGTGATGATTTGACGGTGAAACTAGCTGAGAGCTTAATGACACCAGGAGCACAGCGCGATCGCTTGACCAACTTGTGCTACGTAGGTAAAGACGACAATGACAGCGTTGGCCTAATGGAAGAAGCTTTCCTAGCCATGTATGGAATTAAAGGGCTAGAACGTAAACTGATGCGTGCGGCGAAAGAGGGCAAGGTAGCTCGTAAAGGGCTGTTGACTGACCGCTTAGCACAAGCGCTTGCCGCGGATGTGTTAACACAAGAAGAGGTCGACCAAATTATCGCAGCGGATAAGCTTCGCTACAAAGCGATTCAAGTTGACCATTTCAGCCACGATTTTAGTGAGGTTCGTACCAATGGCACGCCAAAAAAGGGTAAAGCTAAGCTAAATAGTGCGGCTTAGATGCTTCGTGTTAAAAACCTCGAGCGAGCGCTCGAGGTTTTTATACATGTTGGGCATACCGAACCAGCTTTTTATATAGACCAAGCGCTATATTGTTTAGGCCTAGCTTGATCAATAAGCTACACGGGACAATATATTGCCAGTACATAGTCAGATAAATACGCTTACGTGATGAGTGATGTTTAAGCTTGTCCACAATAGTGGGAGCAATGACATAATATTGTTCGACGAGCTTTTTCCCATTTGGCGTATTCATTAAAAAACCATCTCGGTATTGTCTCAACGTCGTAAGTTCCCAACAGTTGTCCTCCAAGCCAATATATTCGCATGCTGCCGTGGTTAAGAAACAACCGCTTTCCATACATTCATTGTTTTGTCGTCTACGCGCTTGTATCAAGTGTTTGTTAGTTGCTTGTTCGAACATTTTCTTAGCGCCTGTATTTCTATACGTGCGACTTGCTAACAATATATTGTTTACGACAAAGTGGACTCCAAATTTTTTCTCACGAGTACGCCAAAAAGATTCAAACTCACTTTTGCTGAGAGATATTGTGAATTTGGGGTAACCTGAACTCCTGTCGGGTTGTAATGTAAAATCTGGTTTTGACCCGTTTATGAACACGACCCCAATCCACGGGGAGATTTCGATTGGCTCTTCTCCTTGTGACGCAGAGAACCAGGCGTGTTTATTGTTATTAAACTGGTAGCGAGTACCGTTATAGGTGAAAGTGTCTGGAACGAAAATACTGAGTTCGTAATTGCCACTATGCTCGTTAACAAATCTTGTCTCTAAAACGTCGTCTCTATTGGCCAAAACATTATGCTCAAGCCCATCTTCATCTATGGTTGTTTTCCAGGCCTTAGCTCCTTGTTTTAATCCCATTAAGGCCGAACCTTCAATAGGGAAAAGTAGAACACTTGTCTCGTCCCACACAACTTGCCATTCCGAATTCTCTAATGAGCCCGATTCACATTCCGGAATGTCATCGATTTCTTCGGCAGTACTGATACGGGCCAATGAAGCAATGGGCAGTAGCGATAACCCGGCGAGTAACCGTCTTCGAGTATTATTCATTAAACTGCTATCCTTTTCGTTGTCATTGAATCAAATTAGTTATAGCTGAATAATAAGGTAACAGCTCCAACCACTTGCATTTTCGCGACATTTTTACAGAAATTAGATGCGATCTCGAGGTGAACCTTTTATCCTAGCGGGGTTTTTTAAAGGAAGTTGAATATGATCATCAAACCTAGAATCCGTGGATTTATCTGTACCACAACACATCCAGTGGGCTGTGAAGCTAATGTAAAAGAACAAATTGCTTACACAAAAGCACAAGGCCCAATCAAAGATGCCCCTAAGCGTGTGCTTGTTGTTGGTGCTTCAAGTGGCTACGGTCTCTCTTCTCGTATCGCTGCGGCATTTGGTGGCGGCGCTTCAACTATCGGTGTTTTCTTTGAAAAAGAAGGCACAGAGAAAAAACCGGGCACAGCAGGTTTTTACAACTCAGTTGCTTTTGAAAAGCTTGCGCGTGAAGAAGGCCTATATGCGAAAAGCCTAAACGGTGATGCTTTCTCAAACGAAGCGAAACAAAAAACAATTGACCTAATTAAGCAAGATCTCGGTCAAATCGATATGGTGGTTTATTCCCTAGCTTCTCCTGTACGTAAGTTGCCAGACACGGGTGAGTTAATCCGTTCATCTCTGAAACCAATCGGTGAAACTTACACATCAACAGCGGTTGATACCAACAAAGACGTTATCATCGAAGCAAGTGTCGAGCCAGCAACTGAAGAAGAAATCAAAGACACTGTTACCGTTATGGGTGGTGAAGATTGGGAACTTTGGATCAATGCTCTCTCTGATGCTGGTGTATTGGCTGACGGTTGTAAGACGGTGGCATACAGCTACATTGGTACAGAGCTGACTTGGCCAATCTACTGGGATGGTGCGCTAGGCCGTGCGAAGATGGATCTAGATCGCGCAGCAGCAGCACTTAATGAAAAGCTTTCTGCAACTGGCGGTAGCGCAAATGTTGCCGTACTAAAGTCTGTTGTCACTCAAGCAAGCTCTGCTATTCCTGTTATGCCACTTTATATCGCAATGGTGTTCAAGAAGATGCGTGAAGAAGGCGTACACGAAGGTTGTATGGAGCAAATCTACCGTATGTTCAGTCAGCGCCTTTACAAAGAAGATGGCAGTGCACCTGAAGTGGATGACAAGAACCGCCTGCGTTTAGATGACTGGGAATTGCGTGAAGATATCCAGCAACATTGCCGCGATCTATGGCCTCAAATTACCTCTGAGAACCTGAAAGAACTTACCGATTACGTTGAGTATAAAGAAGAGTTCTTGAAGCTATTTGGCTTTGGCGTTGAAGGCGTAGATTACGAAGCAGACGTCAATCCAGAGATCGAAACTGATTTTGTCGCAATTTAAGTTGCGCTATTAAGTTGATAACAAAAATCCGGCGTTAAAACGCCGGATTTTTTGTGTCTAAAAGACTGTTCGGTTTGTCCGTCTTGATTTTTACTTAAACGTTGACCAAATCGGTGCGTGGTCAGAGGGCTTTTCAATACCACGAAGTTCGTAATCGATATCTGACTCAACACACTTCTCAGCCAGTTTTGGCGTTGCCAGCACCACGTCGATACGTAGTCCACGGTTGTCGTCGAAGCCACGAGAGCGGTAATCAAACCATGAAAAACGATCGTTAACCTCTGGGTGAAGTTGACGGAAGGTATCGACAAAGCCCCAATCAAGCAGTGTTTTCAACCATTCACGTTCTTCCGGTTGGAAAGAACATTTACCTGTTTTCAACCAACGTTTACGGTTTGGCTCTCCAATACCGATATCTGCATCGATAGGGCTGATATTGATATCCCCCATCACTATGAGCTGCTCATCGTTATTATGATGTTCATTCAAATAGCTCATCAGATCTTTATAGAACTGGCGCTTATAAGGATATTTGGTCTCGTGAGCAATATTATCGCCTTGAGGGAAGTAGCCATTTAATACCGTAACTTTTTCACCGTTGTCATCCTCTAACGTCACCATGATCATACGCTTTTGATGATCTTCGTTATCGGTTGGAAAGCCTTTTTGAACCGAAATGGGTTCTTTCTTACACAACATAGCGACGCCATAGTGCGCCTTCTGGCCATGGAAGTAGACCTTGTAACCCATGGCTTCAACATCTTCGATGGGGAAAGCTTCATCGTGCACTTTGATTTCTTGCAAACCAATCACATCCGGTTGATGCTTATCGATCACGGCTTGTAGTTGATGAAGGCGGGCACGAAGACCGTTGATATTGAAAGAGATGACTTTCATTTCAATTCCTTGATTTTGGCTGTTGGTATTTAGATTGCCTAATACTATACCCAACTCATTTTAGAATGCGAGACTGGTTGGTATACCTAGCGTAACATTCTTTCGTGTAGCGCTGGAGCATTTGAATAGATTGAAGTGCTGAGGTAAGTATGGGCGCGTGGTTATCTCGCGTTAGTAACAATTTTTTAAACTTTCGATTGATATCTACTTTATTTATGTTGTAATTCACTGATACCTACGTTAATTCAAAAACACCGAGTTTGCTAAAAGGATGTATTATGCGAACGTTATCTGTGCAGTGGAAAATTACACTTCTTGCGGGTATTTGCTTACTTGTCACCTCTCTATCGTTGATCGGATTCTCCGTTTATAACGCGATTTCTAATCAGCATCAGATCAAACAGCAGAGTTCTAATTCTGTTATTGATAAATCTGAGCAGATTGTTGAAACACGCGCCTTACTCAACGCGACTCAGGTTTCTGAGTTCCTCAGTGAATCTTTGTATCGAGCAGAAATGCTGGCATCTAGTGTGATATTTCAGAAGAATTTGAGCGAAGAAAATTTTGGCGATAGTGAAGAGTTACGCACTGCACTAGATGAGATGGTTCGTCGAGCCGTTATCAATTTTGCTAGTGTCCAAGGCGCTTATTTGGTGTTCGAACCCGATATGCTCGATAGCGAAGACAGCAACTATGTTGGGGCTGAATATGTAGGATCAAATGAGACTGGCCGTTTTGCTCCCTACTGGATGACAGCGCAAAATGGCGAGAATGTGGTCGCCAACGTGCTTTCTGAAACTGTGCTGAAAGATGAAGTCAATAGTGAGCGTTTTTATTGTCCATTGGCTGCAAAAGAAGCGTGTATCACCACGCCGCGAATCGTAAATCAAGATGGCGGAGCATTTCTTACTAGCTCTATTTCTATTCCTCTGATTGTTGAAGACACAGCGATTGGTTTTTTTGGTATTGACCTCCGACTAGATAACCTAGCTTCGATTGTCGTAAATTCTGACCAGCAGCTTTTCTCAGGTAGCGGCAATGTCAATTTGATTAGTTTAGATGGTACCTTGATTGCGAGTGACAACCCGTCAAGTCAGGTAGGACAAGCGTTTTCGAGTGAAATTGTTTCCTCTGAGCAGCTAACCGATCTGTTATTTGGCCAAGTCGTCGAGACCCAATGGAGTGACAACGGGCAGTGGCTGACTGTTTTTGCTCCTATTATGGTAGCTAACCAGACATGGGGCATATTGTTTGACTTGCCGCGCTCAAGCGTACTGGCGGATGCGGAAGCGCTTGATGCCACTATAAGCCAGCAAGTTGAGGCAAGTGTGACCACTGAACTGATTGCAGGTGTTGTCTTAGTCATATTGGGGCTAGCCACTATCGCGATTTCAGCTTCTCGCTTGGTCAAACCGATCCGGGAAGTCGTTGCCCGCTTAGAAGATATCGCTTCGGGTGAAGGCGATCTGACTCAGCGCTTGGAAGTAACATCTAAAGATGAAATAGGAAAGTTAGCGGTAGGCTTCAATGGCTTCTTGGATAAATTGCAGTCCATCATTAGCGAAGTGATTGATACAACAAATCAAGTGGGCACCACTATTGAGCAATCTCGCGTTGCGGCGCAACAAACTCGAACCAGTAGTGACTCTCAGTTTAGAGAGGTCGATTTGGTGGCAACGGCTTCAGAAGAGATGACTCAGACCGCTGGGTTGGTAGTTCAAAATGCAGAAGTTGCGGTGAGAGAGGCTGAAAAAGCCAACGAAGCTGCTGCGTCAGGTCAGCAAGTGATTGAGAGATCTCAGCAGGAGATGATGAGATTAGTCGAGCGCATGACGGCTGCAGTACCTGTTGTCGAAGAGCTTGCCGCGAACAACGCCAACATCACCGAGATTTTGGCAGTAATTGAGGGTATTTCGGAGCAAACAAACTTACTTGCGTTAAATGCAGCCATTGAAGCGGCAAGAGCGGGAGATCAAGGACGCGGCTTTGCTGTCGTTGCAGATGAGGTTCGCAATCTCGCTAGTCGGACTCAAGAGTCAGTCGGCGAAATTAGGCAAGTGATCGAAAACGTACAAAACGGTACGCGTGACGTGGTTCAAGCGATTCAAGATGGTAACGATTTGGCGAACGACTCGGCTACCCAAGTGCAAAATGCAGCAACAGAACTAAGCCAGATCTTCGCAGCCATCGCGTCAATTAACGACATGAACTCGCAGATTGTTAAAGCGGCCGAAGAGCAGCAATCGGTATCGGCTGAAGTGAACCAAAGCGTTAGTAATATTCGCGATTTGAGTGCCCAGATTTTGAGTCAGGCAGAGGAGTCCGAATTAGTGAGTGCTCAAATTGGTGATTTGTCTGACAAACAGCAGCAATTGGTCAATCAATTTAAGGTTTAAACCAACGGACGTTAAACAAAAACTAAAAAAGGCTTCGTTGTATGCGAAGCCTTTTTAATTGCCGATGATCGCTAGTCTAGGTACCAATACCCCTTATTGACGAGTTCTGTCAGCAAGTTGAGCGCTGATTGGTCGTCGAACTGTGGTAACGTTTGGATATCGATGGTTTCTCTATTGCAGACGGCATTGAGTAGCCAAGGCTGAGCGATACGAAATCTATCGCCATTTATATAGGCAACGTTCGTTACGTTTTGGTGATAGAGCGCTTTGAGCCCTGAGACTTTACGTATTGTGCCATTAGCGTCTAAATGTTGGTAAATCTCTATCGGTTGGATTGGCTCTTCAGGCTCAATGATATCGAGCTGGTGGCGAGATTGACTCAGCATGGCACCAAGAAGTTTTTCAATGTCCCGATCTGAATTTAGCGCTTTTTTTAGCATCTGCGTGAGTAGAGTCGTATCGCTCGAAAGGATTTCTCCGTGAGCATTTTGCGTTCTCATATCAGGGTTGTGTAGATGAACGTCACCTATCTCATGTGCCAATACATAGTCAGCGAAATTGCTCAGCAACTCTTGCTCTTTTGGCGAACGAAAACCGATGGAGTAGCTCATACTAGGTTCAAGGGTATGACCCTCATGAGGAAACCCCGGTGGTATGTAGAGAATATCTCCGGGTTCAAGGATTTCATCAATAATCGAGTCGAAACCTTCAATCTGCCTCAGTGCGCCTCCTTGAATGGTTTCAGTATACTGACCGACATCTTTGTTACCTACTCGCCAATGACGTTTGCCACTACCTTGAATGATAAAGACATCGTATTGATCGATATGTGGCCCAACACCACCTTCGGGGGCTGAGAAGCAAACCATGAGATCGTCTAGTAACCAGTTAGGTAAACGCTTGAAAGGCTCAAGAAGTTCCGCAGCACCTAAGTGCCAGTGGTTACAGGCTTGTACTACCAGTTGCCAGTGCGATTCCCCCAATGACTCGAACTGAGATTCGGTGAATGGTCCATGCTTTGCGCGCCATCGATTGTCTTGATTGGAGATCAGGCGTGAATCAATCTCTTCCTCCATTGCCAATCCCGCCAGTTCATCAGGGGATATTGGGTCGATGAAATCATGAATACCGTTTTTGATGATGGTTGGTTGTTTATGCCAATATTGAGCGAGAAACTGAGGTAAATCGAAAGTTAATTGGTACATGGGTTCCCCAGCTTCCGCTCTAGATCGGCTTGAACAATCTTAATCGCTTCCAATGCCACTTGAGGATCAACCTCGTTGCTTTCTAATAGGTAGATCAAATCAACGGCGAGTTTAATTTCGTCTGGGGCGTTATCTAATCCAGAGTTAGAACAAGACATCACTGATTTCTCTCTCTATAAGTTATCTGTTTTTCAATCTTAAGTTTGGCTTCTTGGCAGCGTTTCAATCTTTGCTCGGTGGCAATGAGCGATTGTTGGGCAGACTGCTGTTGGAAGGGAGGGGCGTACTGAAGAGCAAGCTCTTTGTCTCGTACCATTTCCATTAAACGTCGTTCCCATTCCTGATGTTGCGCGAGGTGCTGATATAGTTCATTGATGGGTTTTCTGTAATAACTGCTGTGCTTTGGCTCATGTTTGCGGATAGTCGTCGTTGCTAATTCGCGTTTAATAGCACTGATCTGGGCTAACAGCCGCTCGGTTAAATATTCTGCGCGCATTGGCGTCAGCTTACCGGCGTTCTCTTCTCTGATAATACTATCTAAGGTTGCTTGAATCTCTTTGACACAGGGCACTAATAGCTTAGCTCTACATTGGAACAGTCGCTCATCAAACAGTGGCAGGTGGTGTTCACCACGTTGGCGATCCAGAGCTGCAGCATTGACGGCCAGTTGTTCCAAGGTCGGTTGTAGCTGTTTAACTATACTCATGTGAAGCCTAAAGATTAACGAACCAAGCTTGGTAAGCGAGCTTGACCGCGAGAATACTGACGACGGTGACAAATACCGGGCGAATAAATTTTGCGCCAAATCGAATTGCAGAGTGGGCACCAACGAAAGCGCCTGCCATTAAGCAGACCCCCATGGTTAAGCCTAGCAACCAGTCAATATGACCAAGAATTGCAAAAGTAATTAACGAGGTAAAGTTGCTGGTGAAGTTCATCGCCTTGGCAAGCCCAGAGGCAAGCAAAATGTTAAGCCGGTACAACGCCATAGAGCTAACGGTCCAAAAAGCTCCGGTCCCCGGCCCAGCAACACCATCGTAGAACCCAAGCGTCAGCCCTTGCGCATACTGTTTTTTGTGTAGCGTAGGGCAGGGCTGTGGTGATTCATTGTGGACATTGGCGGGTGTTTTATGCCAGACAGTATAAATAGCAGCAGCGAGAATAATAAGCGGTAAAATCTTTTCAAGCCATTGGGTACTGATCAAGTCGACGACCAGAGTACCGATAATTGCACCAGTTAACGTGGCAGCAAACGCGCGTCCCCAGCATTGAGGTTTAAACAACTTTTTTCGATAGTAGGTAAAAGCCGCCGTAGACGATGCAAATGTCGCGGCTAATTTGTTGGTGCCAAGAGCTATATGTGGCGGCAACCCCAAAGAAAGCAAAGCTGGAACCGTTAACATTCCGCCACCGCCTGCGACCGCATCAATAAATCCAGCTAAGAAGGCGACAAGTGCCAACACCAACAGCATGGTTGGCTCAAAAAATTCCATATAGTTATTCTACTTTTATTATAAAGGTCCAGGTCTATAGACCTTAATTATTCGATAATGCGTTTAAATGGTGGCAATGAGTCAAGCAATGCACTGCCATAGCGCTTGGTTACGATGCGTCGGTCAAGAATGTAGACTTTACCAGAATCTCGTTCTTTACGCAGCAGACGCCCGACAGACTGAATCAACTTTTTACTCGCTTCCGGTACAGTAATTTGCATAAACGGATTGCCGCCCCGGCTTTCAATATACTCTGCATGTGCTTGCTCAACGGGTGAGGTTGGGACAGAGAATGGAATCTTAGTGATAACTAAGTTCTCTAATAAGTCGCCAGGTAAGTCTAAACCCTCCGAAAAGCTGCCAGTACCAAACAGAATACTTGTTTTCTGGCATTGAACTAATGCTTTATGTTTTTTTAGGATTTCTGAGCGCGACTCCTGCCCCTGAATTTGCAGCGCCCAGCCTCTTTTTACAAAATCTGTTGAGAGCGCGTCTGCGACTTGATTCATCTGCCAATAAGAAGAAAACAGCACTAGGTTTGCTTTGTTGGCTTCTACTATCTCGGGTAGTTTCTCGATCAGTAGCTCCGTAAATTGCGGCGCTGACGGCTCGCAGCTCATTTTGGGTACATGGAGCTCTGCTTGATTCTGGTAGTCAAATGGCGAGGCCAGCGCAAGAAATTTAACACCGTCACCTGGCTTTTCACTGATACCCGCTTGACGACAGAAAAAGCTAAATGAGTTGAGTGCGCGCAGCGTTGCTGACGTCAATACGGCGCCGACGCAACGACTCCATAGCTGTTGATCCAGCTGCCAGCCCACTTCAAGGGGCGATACGTTGACGACAAAATCTCCTTCCCGATCTGGGCTAACTTCCAACCAACGTGCCAGTGGTGCTCCTTTATCTCTTAGCGGTTCAGCCATTAGCTTCCAGACTTGGGCGAGGTTATCCATACGTTGGATATAAAAACCAAACTCAGCCAAGGCAGGCTCGGCGAGGCGATTGGATAGCTCGCCATCCTTTACTCTTTCTGCAATGAGGTCGGCGATTTTCGCAACCGCTTGAGCGCCTTTAGAGGAGAGCTTTTTTAGTTCCTTTGCTTCTTCATCCAGCCAACTCGGCAGTTCGCCATTCTCGAAACGATAAATATTTTCTTCAAAATGAGCGGGGTCAAAACGAGTGGCTAACTGATTTAGTGATGGAACAAGTTGCTGTACCGAATCCTGCAGTTCATTGCGGAATCGAGCGACTCTTTTTTCATCGGTCATACTGGCAAACTTTGTTACCGCTTGATTGAGTTTCTCTAACCAACTGGATGCACCTTTAAGGCTCGCTGCCGCTGATGAGTGATCGCGTGCCACGTGGGGTAAATGGTGCGCTTCATCGAACACATAAATAGTGTTTTCAGGCTCAGGGAGAATAATGCCTCCGCCTAAATCAGCATCGGCCATGACTAAACTGTGATTGGCGATGATGACATCAGCTTTATCTAGCTCTGAGCGCGCTTTCTGAAAAGGGCAGTTACGATGGGCTGGCATACTAAGATTACAGCTATGCTTGTCACTAACAATCAGTTGCCACAGCTCATCCTTTATTGGTTTTGGCCAACTATCACGATCGCCATCCCACTTCCCCTGTGCGAGTGATTTGTACATGGTTTCTAATAACTCGACATCTTTCTTCTTCGGTTTACTCTCAAACATCGCGAGCTGGCCACCATCAACACCACTGGCTGAGGCGAGCTTCTCTGCGCAGCAATAACGTTGGCGACCTTTAGCCAAAATAAAGGAAAATTCCCGGTCAGTGAGCCTTCTATATAGAGGTAGATCTTTACTCACCAGTTGTTCTTGAAGTGCGACGGTTGCGGTAGAAATGACGACTTTGCGATTATTGAGTACCGCAACTGGAATGGTTGCCATTAAATAGGAAAGCGATTTACCAATTCCAGTCCCTGCTTCCGCAACAATCATCCGGGTAGATCTGTGATATTCACCACATAGCGTTTTTGCTATTTCCGCAACAAGATAGTTTTGCGCTCGACGAGGCACAAAGTTTTCTAGCTGAGATTGTAAGTTTTGATAACTAGTGCGGATGGATAGTTGGATTTTACTGGTTAGCATACTGTGACCTATATTGCGGGTATCGCATCATAGCACAGTTCTCTAAATACTACTTAGTTCACGAAATAGAATCCTTATTAATTAAATGTGGATCTTGTTCACAAAAAAAAACTGAACCTTCAGTGACTTAGATTTAATTCCAATTGTAAAAAATATATCACGCCAAAGCTTCTTTATTGATGGTTCAATATCCTGTATTGGTTGGTTTTTTTATTATAAATTAGAGGAAAATTTTGTTTTTGGTTGTGATAAAAAACACGCCCCAATAGACGCGCAATGTATGAAGTTGCTCGAAATTTAAGCTTGTAAAAATGTAACATGCTGATAATTATATATTTTATGTATTTTTAGTATTGCTTTTTAGAACATTTGACACGCCGCATAATCTTTTGCAATCTAGACCTCGCATTTAGTGGCGATGATATCCGACCATAAAGAGATTGGAATCATCATCAAAAAACATAAAGGGAACCGGACAAGGAATTCCCATTCTATAGAAAAGGCAGTGGATTATTATGAAAAAGACTCTAGTAGCTCTTTCAGTACTTATGGCAGCAACGTCTGCTCAAGCTATCGAACTATACAACCAAGACGGTGTGACTGTTAACTTATCTGGTGATGTGGAAATACGTTACCTGAAAGATATCGGTGTTGACCAAATCACTAAACAAGAAATCGACGACGCTGACTTCGGCTTCGACACTCGTTACGCTGTAAACGACGATTTCCAAGTTGGTGCTTATTTTGAGTTCTCTGGTGATGACGGTGACCGTGCTGTAGGCAATACTTCTGTAGGTAACGTTTACTTTGGTTTCTACCACAATGCATACGGTACACTTAAAGTTGGTAAACTAGATACTATTCTTGATGATGCTGGTATCGGTGCTGACTACATTTTCGGTGTTAACTCGTTCTTTACCGATGCTGGCTTCGGTGGTGACGAAGCAGTACGTTACGACTACGACAACGGTTCTTTCTACGCTGGCCTAGGTC
The DNA here is from genome assembly GCF_000967545.1 of Vibrio galatheae. Taxonomy (GTDB): domain Bacteria; phylum Pseudomonadota; class Gammaproteobacteria; order Enterobacterales; family Vibrionaceae; genus Vibrio; species Vibrio galatheae. The sequence continues at coordinate 178,569 of NZ_JXXV01000016.1, forward strand.
TAATCCAAGACAAGCACGATGACGGCGCAATCGGTGTAGACGGTCATTACGTTGACGCTAAAGTAGGTTACCGTGTGGCAGGTTTCGACTTCACAGTACTGTACGGTGATACTGAGCTTAAAGGTGTTGACAGCGATTCTAATGCTCTTAACAAAGAAGATACTCTAATCGCTGGTGAAGTACGTTACGCTGGTATCGAAAACCTAAACCTAGAATTAGGTTACTACAACGTAGATTCTAAGCCATTCGGTGGTTCTTCTACTGATGTTAATACTCTAGCTGTAGCTGCAGATTACACTTGGAACAAAGTTACATTCGCTGGTGGCTTCAGCACAACTGACTACAGCACTGCAGCAGCTGGTACTGATTTTGACCAATGGTTCCTAAACGCGGGTTACGGTATCGCACCTAACACTACAGTTTACGTAGAAATTGGTGACAACGACAAAGCTAACACTGACCTAGGTTACGGTGTTGGTATTAAAGCTTCATTCTAATTGAAGACTTTTGAATACTAAAATAAGCCACCCATTTGGGTGGCTTTTTATTTTTATAACAATAGCTTATTGGCTTTTAACCTAGTTAAGCTGCTGTTAGAATTAAACTCGTGATCGCAGAATTTAAGAGATGTTAATTATGAAATGGATTCTTACGCTTTTCGCACTGTTTTCTTTTTCAGTGGGTGCTGCAGTAATCATTCCGGAAAAAGGCTTGTCTATCCTTTATGTTAATGAGCAAAAAGCAGAATCAAAGATTGGACGCCAGCAACTACCTCAAGGTGATGTGCAGTTAGTTGTTAAGATGGATAAAAAATTAGGCCGTGGTAACTCAGCTAAAGTGTTTACTTCTAATCCTTTTGTCCTTTCTTTTGTTGTTACTGGTGAAGAAATTACAATTGATACCCCTGTAGCGAGAAGTGCTCAAGAAGCTACCAATGCTTTCAAATCACAGAGACCTGAATGGAAACTTGTCCAAGATGGTGAGCCGCTTGAGTATCATCAAGAAATGTTGCCATCAGACGGCAAGTTGTTTCCTTACCTTGCCATGGATAAGCTAGTTGCAGAATACAACCAGTCAAAAGGAATTTTCTTTGAAGGTGGCAAGCTAATTAGCAAGCCAGTAGAAGCTCAAGCTATCGCAGCAGCGACTACAAGCACTGCTGTTACATCAACAGCAAGTAAAGTTGAAAAAACGTCTCCAGCTAAGCCTGTTGCTTCAAGCAATGTTGAACAGCTAAAAGCTTGGTATCTAAAATCATCGAAAGAAGAGCGCAAAGAATTCCGCCGTTGGATGATTGATCAAGAATAATTTGCTAGTTCCTAGTTCCTAGTTCCTAGTTCCTAGTTCCTAGAATAGTAAGGGACTAGGAACTGACTTTAATAATTAAAATAATCTTCGCACTCCAAAGCGCTTTCTATTGCACCTACTAGCTTTTCAATATGTTCTGGCTCGCTAATATAAGGCGGCATCATATAGATAAGTTTGCCAAACGGACGTATCCACACCCCTTGTTCAACGAAGTGGGCTTGGATGGTTTCCATATTCACAGCCGTAGTTGTCTCCACTACACCTATCGCACCTAGCCATCGAACGTCTTGCACGATAGGGTATTGTTTTAACTTTGGAAGCAGTTGGGAAAATAGCTGTTCTATTTGCTTAACTTGCGTTTGCCATTGGTTGGTTTCTAATAACGCCATACTCGCTGCTGCGACAGCGCATGCGAGTGGATTGCCCATAAAAGTAGGGCCGTGCATAAAACAACCGGCTTCACCACCACAAACAGTATTGGCCACTTCACTTGACGCAAGCGTCGCAGACAAGGTCATGTAACCGCTGGTTAGCGCTTTCCCCACACACAGAACATCAGGTTGAATCTCTGCATGTTCACAAGCGAACATCTTGCCTGTTCGGCCAAATCCGGTCGCAATTTCATCGAGAATAAGCAAGATCCCAAATTGATCGCACAGCTTTCTCACCCCTTTGAGAAAGTTAGGGTGGTAAATACGCATTCCACCAGCTCCTTGAACAATCGGCTCCAAAATAACCGCTGCTATTTCTTGATGATGCAGAGTTATTTTATCGCGGAAATCGTCAAGATCGCTTTCATCCCACTCTTGCCAGTAACCTGTTGTGGGGGATTTCGCAAAGATATGCTGTGGAAGAAAGCCTTTATACAGGTAGTGCATTGAGTTATCAGGGTCGGTGACTGACATGGCAGCAAAGGTGTCACCGTGATAGCCATCGCGCAGGGTAAGAAATTTTGGTCTAAATTCCCCTTTTGCGTGCCAGTACTGCAGTGCCATCTTTAAACTCACTTCAACGGCAACAGAACCGGAATCCGCGAGGAAAACATGCTGTAAATTACTCGGTACTAAAGAGAGCAGTTTTTTACATAGATTGATAGCGGGTGCATGAGTGATTCCACCAAACATGACATGTGCCACTTGATCGATTTGATCATGTGCGGCCGTATTGAGAGTAGGGTGATTATAACCGTGAATAGCAGACCACCAAGATGACATACCATCGACAAGCTGCTTCCCATCCTCCAGGTGTAACATCACCCCAGATGCAGATGTAACTGGGTAGCAGGTCAGAGGTGTTATCGTAGAAGTATAAGGATGCCATATATGACGGCGATCGAAAGCGAGATCCATATCGAGTCCTAGAAATGATTTGATTGCTTAATAATCAAATGTAAACCTTGTTATTTTTGTATTGTTGACAGTCTACCTTTAGTCGGTAGACTAGCCAAGTCATCAAACCAATAATAATCAAAGGAAAGCACGTGGAAGTACGTCATAACTGGACTGCACAGCAAGTTCGCGACCTTATGGATAAGCCATTCATGGACCTAGTGTTCGAAGCGCAACTGGTTCATCGTCAACATCAGCAGCACAACCATGTCCAGGTCAGTACCCTGCTTTCGATTAAAACCGGCGCTTGCCCTGAAGATTGTAAGTACTGCCCGCAAAGCGCCCGTTATACAACAGACATTGAGAAAGAGCGCTTGATGGAAGTAGAGCGCGTGCTCGATGCGGCGCAAAAGGCCAAAAATGCAGGTTCAACCCGTTTCTGTATGGGCGCTGCGTGGAAAAATCCAAAACAGCGAGATATGCCGCACTTGACAGAAATGATCAAGGGCGTAAAAGGCATGGGATTAGAAACGTGTATGACGTTGGGAATGTTAACGTCTGAGCAAGCCAAGTCACTCGCGGATGCTGGATTAGACTATTACAACCATAATTTGGACACGTCGCCGGAATTTTACGGCAATATCATCACTACACGTACCTATCAAGATCGTCTCGATACCTTGTCACACGTGCGTGATGCAGGAATGAAAATCTGCTCAGGCGGTATTATCGGCATGGGAGAAAGTGCCAACGACCGAGCGGGCTTATTGATAGAGCTTGCTAACCTTCCCACTCACCCTGAAAGCGTACCGATTAATATGTTGGTTAAAGTGAAAGGAACGCCACTTGAAAATGTGGAGGATGTTGAACCTTTTGATTTTATCCGCCTAATCGCAATTGCTCGCATCATGATGCCGAAGTCCGCTGTGCGCCTATCTGCCGGGCGAGAGAATATGAACGAGCAAATGCAAGCGCTATGTTTTATGGCTGGGGCCAACTCAATATTTTATGGTTGTAAGCTGTTAACTACGCCTAATCCCGCGGAAGACAAAGACATGCAGTTGTTTGCTAAGCTGGGAATTAATAGTCAGCAAGTCTCGCAAAAGCCTGATGAGATTGAAGAGAACGATCTGCTCGATCGCGTTGTAGAGCGTGTAGCCGCAAGACCAACTCAAGACGACCTATTCTACGATGCCAGTGTTTAATGAGCGCATCCAAGCAGCGCTTTATGAGCGTAAAATACAGGGTTTGACTCGTACTCTTCACTGTATGCAGCCCAGTGGTGCAACTGACATTATTTACAATGGTGAAACATACCTCAACTTTTCGAGCAATGACTATCTAGGGCTTGCGACAGATAGAGAGTTAACCCAAGCATGGCAGAAAGGGTTAGACCAGTATGGCAATGGCAGTGGGGCGTCGCCTTTGGTGACGGGGTTTAGCTCTGCTCACCAAAAGCTGGAAGAGACGCTATGTAACTGGTTGGGCTTTGGGCGTGCAGTTTTGTTTGGCTCTGGCTTTTCGGCCAATCAAGCGCTGCTATTTTCGTTATTAAATAAACACGACTTACTGCTACAAGACCGATTAAATCATGCTTCTTTAATCGAAGCCGGAAACTTGTCTCCGGCTCGGATGAAACGATTTAAGCATAATGATGTCGGTCATTTAGAAACTTTGTTGATTGAGAACGCGCTTGTGGTTACTGAAGGGGTGTTCAGTATGGATGGCGATCTTTCGCCTCTTAAGCAGATCAAAGCGGTTACGCATAACAAGGGTTGGTTAGCAGTTGATGACGCTCATGGCATTGGGGTATTAGGAGAGGATGGAAAAGGTAGCTGCGCATTCGCTGGTATTAAACCAGAAATGCTGATTGTCACCTTTGGCAAAGCATTCGGATTATCTGGCGCTGCCATTTTGTGCAGTGAGTCCATGGGAGATTATCTTACCCAGTTCGCGAAGCATCATGTCTATTCAACAGCGCTACCTCCTTCTCAAGCGGTAGCACTCACCAAAGCAGCGCAGATGATTCAGACTCAGCATTGGCGACGAGAGCACTTAGTGGAACTCTCCCAGTGTTATTATGAACAGCTTAGCGAGGTTGACGGTTTCACCAAGACGCAAACCCCAATCAAACCCTTTATGTTGGCTACGTCTCAGCGTGCACTTGATGTGTCTAATATGTTACGGCAACAAGGGTTTTGGACTACGGCTATTCGTCCGCCAACGGTACCTCAAGGTGGTGCACGGCTTAGGATCACGCTGACGGCCAATCACGATAAGCACAATATCATCAAACTCGCCAATGCTCTTAAGCAAGCAGTGAAAGGAATATAAGCGATGAATCAAGCTGTACAGCTAGAGACACGAGAAGGTGTGGATAAATCTGCAGTGGCGAACGCTTTTAGCCGCGCGGCCGCAACCTACGATCAGCATGCTGCATTTCAGCGCGATGTCGGTCATAGACTACTCGACATGATGCCTGCAGACCTTAGTGGTAAAACTGTGCTAGATCTTGGTTGTGGTACCGGTTATTTCTCAGCGGAGTTACTGAAACGTGGGGCCTTGGTAGTTTGCTGTGATCTTTCCGCTCAAATGCTTGCAGCCGCTAAATCTCGTTGTGGCAATCAACGAGTGCTATACCAACAAGGGGACGCAGAGTGTTTGCCGTTTGACAACCATCAATTCGACTATGTATTTTCTAGTCTCGCGCTGCAGTGGTGTGATGACCTGAGCGTTCCGTTAAAAGAGATAAAGCGCGTAGTGAAAGCGAAAGGGAGCGCGTATTTTTCGACATTAATCGACGGGTCGCTCTACGAGTTAAAGCAAGCGTGGCGAAAAATTGACTCACATCAACACGTCAACGAGTTTGTCTCAATCAATCAGATAAACATTGCGTTAGCGCAATCTGATTGCCAGTCCCATCAACTAGACTTAGCGCCTATCAAGGTTTGGTACCAGACAGCTTTTGCCCTTATGCGTGATTTAAAAGGCATCGGAGCGACCCATGTTAACGGCCGTTCTACGGGGCTGACAAGTCGTCGTTCACTTCTTAAAGTTGAACATGAGTACCTTACCTTTCGAAATCATCAGGGTCTTCTACCTGCAACATATCAGGTCTGTTTAGGGGTTATTAATCTATGATTGATGCATTTTTTATTGCGGGTACGGATACCGATGTTGGAAAAACGGTCGCTTCAAAAGCGATCTTAAATGCGCTAGCAGAAAAGGATTTAAAAACGATTGGTTACAAACCTGTAGCCGCGGGCAGTGAAAAAACGGAACATGGTTTTCGTAATTCAGACGCTTTATATCTACAAGAAGCGGCGACAGTTGATGTCGCTTATGACAACGTCAATCCATATGCATTGGCGCTACCAGCGTCTCCTCATATTGCGGCGCGTCGTGAAAACATCACGATTGAGTATCAAGTGTTGAGCGACAAGCTAGCGCAACACAAGCAGCATTCGGATATCGTTCTGGTTGAGGGCGCGGGCGGCTGGCGAGTTCCTGTGTCAGAACACGAGTGCCTATCGAGCTGGGTTCAACAAGAGAAGCTGCCAGTGGTACTTGTGGTCGGTATTAAACTTGGTTGTTTGAGTCATGCGATGCTCACGCTTGACGCTATCAAAGCGGATGGTCTAGAAGTGATTGGTTGGGTTGCAAATCGCGTCAACCCTGGTACTGAGCATTATGCTGATATCATTGCAATGTTAGAAAGCAAAATTGATGCGCCAAAGTTAGGTGAAATTCCTTATGTACCTAAGGTTAAGCGTAAAGATTTAGCCAAATATATTGATGTCTCTCCGTTACTAGAATACTAAAATGCAAAAGGCTGCCAAACGGCAGCCTTATTTCAATCTATCTCTATATTATCTTTCTTGGTTTAAACCCATCAGCGCGCTTTGAGTTTCAATAATGCGTTTTTGAGTTTGATCTTCAACCGAGATTCCGAGCTGCTGTTTAGCCTCTTCCTCAGAGATGCCAAGGTGGCAACACAACAGATCAATAGCCATTTGATAGTTGCTAGTTTCAACCATGATTGCGGTCCCTTGTTACATGGGTATTTAGTCTGCAGACAATCTAACAGGTTTGAAGTGAGTAACAATACGACCAAAGTCTAAGACAATCTAGGTGATGAGCTTTGTCTTGTTTACCCTTATTGTAACGAATTGATCTTAAACCTTCTCTTGCTGCTAACATTCTCGAAATCAAATGTTTCAATTTACTTCTTAACCTTGTAATTAAAGGGGATAGACTATATCTAATAAGTAAAGAAAAGCTTTAAGAGCCAATCTTAGAGAATATAATAAAATGCTTCCGTTTTTTGGAGAAAAGTAATGAAGCGAGTCATGTTATTTCTTGCAACCAACTTAGCTGTTGTTCTGGTGTTAAGTGTTGTACTCAATATTGTCTATGCTGCAACGGGCATGCAACCAGGTAGTTTGTCCGGTTTGCTTGTTATGGCGGCGGTGTTTGGTTTCGGCGGTTCATTTATCTCGTTGATGATGTCAAAAGGTATGGCACTGCGCTCTGTTGGCGGTAAGGTAATCGAGAGTCCGCGCAACGAGACGGAGCATTGGCTATTAGAAACGGTTCGTCGTCAATCTGAGCAAGTTGGGATTGGTATGCCAACGGTCGCTATCTACGATTCAGCAGACATCAACGCATTTGCCACAGGTGCAAAGCGAGATGACTCTTTAGTCGCTGTGTCTACGGGTTTGCTACACAATATGACTCGCGATGAAGCTGAGGCAGTACTTGCTCACGAAGTGAGTCATATTGCTAACGGCGACATGGTGACCATGACCTTGATGCAAGGTGTTGTAAACACATTCGTTATCTTCCTTTCTCGCTTTATTGCCAATATTGTGGCATCAAACGACAACGAAGAGGAAGGTGGCAGCAATATGATGGTTTACTTCGGTGTCAGTATGGTACTTGAACTGGTGTTTGGCTTCTTAGCAAGTTTTATCACCATGTGGTACAGCCGCCATCGTGAATTCCATGCTGACGCTGGTGCCGCGCAACTGGTTGGTAAGCATAAGATGATTGCGGCTCTGGAGCGCCTCAAAGTGAGTCACGAGTCTCAACTAGAAGGCTCTATGATGGCGTTTGGTATCAATGGTAAGCGTTCTATGACAGAGCTGCTGATGAGCCACCCACCACTTGATAAACGTATTTCTGCATTACGTAATTCGTAATAAACAATTCTAATTATTTGAAAAGGCTTGGTTTATAACCAAGCCTTTTTTTGATCTGTTATCCCTACTTTCACGTACAAGCTATACAAAAACTTATACAATAAAATATTTGTATAACTTTTGAAAATCATCTAAGGTATAAATATTGTACAAAAATAATAATAGTACAACTTATGTGAGGTGTGGAAATGGATGTGCAAAGTGTTGGCGCAGTTTACCAGCAATTAAACAAGTCGAACCTTCACCTGCTGTCTGGCGTGTACCACCAAGATGTGGTGTTTGAAGATGCCGCGCATAGGCTTGAGGGCTGGAGCGAGTTAGAGCGCTATTTCGAGACGCTTTACACCAACGTAACGCGTTGTGAATTTAATATCATTGAGCATCAGCAAGTGGCAGATGGAGGTTTTCTCACTTGGCAAATGGTACTTGAGCATCCGCGATTGTCGAAAGGAGAGATGATTTCCGTAAACGGAGTCAGCCATTTGAAGTTTTCTCAAGGAAAGGTCATCTACCACAGAGATTATTTTGATTTAGGAGAGATGCTCTACGAAAACTTGCCATTGCTGGGCTCTGTCATCAAAACCATTAAACAGAGGCTCGGTAAATGAACACGGTATTGATAACAGGGGCGACTTCTGGAATAGGGCTACAGTTGGCAAGAGACTACGCACAATCAAATGTTCATGTTTATGCGTGTGGAAGAAACAGACAGCGTTTAGAAAAACTTGTCGCTGAGCATAACAACGTTACGCCACTGGCGTTTGACCTTACAGACTTAGCCGCGACACATGATGCTTTGAGTGAGCTAGCAGTCACACCGGATTTGTGGATCTTAAATGCTGGTGACTGTGAATATGTAGACGACGGCAAGCTAGATGCTGAGTTAATCAAGCGTGTATTTGACATTAATGTTATTGGCTTGAGTAATGCGATAGCCGCATGTCAGCGCTATTTTTCTTCAGGTCAGCGTTTAGCCATCGTTGGCTCTATCGCTAGTGAAGTTGCTCTGCCACGTGCCGAAGCTTATGGTGCCTCTAAAGCTGCGGTTAGCTATTTAGCTCGGGCACTGCAACTGGATCTCAAGCCGAGTGGAGTTGAGGTTTCCATTATATACCCAGGATTTGTCAAAACGCCGTTAACCGACAAAAACACCTTCCAAATGCCGATGCTGATCTCACCTGAGCGCGCCTCGAAAGAGATCCGTGACGGATTGGCCGCTGGAAAAAGTCATATCTATTTCCCGAAAAGATTTACCTCAATTCTACGCCTGATTGGTGTATTGCCATACCGGTGGCAAAACGCTCTGACAGCCAAATTACTTGCACAAGGATAGGAGTTTCATCATGAAAATAGCAATTATCGGTACTGGTATTTCAGGGTTAACATGTGGTTACTACTTGCATAAAGAACATGATGTCACTTTATTCGAAGCAAATGACTATATTGGTGGTCACACCGCGACCGTGGATGTTGAAGTCGAAGGCCAGTCTTATGCTGTCGACACCGGATTTATCGTTTATAACGATCGTACTTACCCAAACTTTATTGCCTTGATGGACGAGATTGGTGTGCAAGGCACGCCAAGTCAAATGAGCTTTAGTGTCAGAAACGACAGCAATGGCCTGGAATACAACGGCCACACTCTCTCCACCTTGTTCGCCCAAAAACGTAACTGGATTAACCCTCAATTCTATTCATTCATATTTGAGATTCTACGTTTTAACAAGCAGGTGAAACAGTTTGCCACACAGCCAAGTGCGTCAAAGACGACCTTAGGTGACTTTCTCACCTCAAATCGCTTCAGTGATTATTTTTGTGATAATTATATCTTGCCTATGGGCGCTGCAATATGGTCTTCGACCTTGGCTGACATGAGGGCGTTTCCATTAGCATTTTTTGCTCGCTTCTTTCTCAATCATGGTTTGCTTGATGTTACCAACCGACCTCAGTGGTATGTGATTAACGGCGGCTCACGTGCTTACATTAAACCCTTAACTCAAGGGTTTATCGATAACATCCGTTTAAACACGCCCGTTGAGTCGGTTGTTCGTGATCAGGCAGGGGTCATTGTGCAGCTGAAAGGGCATAGTGAACGTTTTGACCAAGTCATATTTGCCTGTCATAGCGACCAAGCCTTGCGCTTACTTGGTGACGCTAGTGCCCAAGAAGACGCTGTGTTATCCAATCTGGCTTATCAAGCGAATGAAGTGGTGCTTCATACTGACGAGAGTCTATTGCCCAAACGCAAAGCCGCATGGGCGTCGTGGAACTATTGGTTAGATGGTAGTCAAGCAGAGCATTCGCGAGCACCGACCCTGACATATAACATGAACATTTTGCAGCACATTCAGGCACCACAAACTTTTTGTGTGTCACTCAACAGCAGTGAGCAGATAGATGAAAGCAAAATATTGAAGCGCTTCGAGTACCATCATCCGGTGTTCAACCAGCAATCCATTGAAGCGCAATCCAGACGAGAAGAAATCAACGGCATGTCTCGCACTTGGTTTTGCGGTGCTTATTGGTACAACGGCTTCCACGAGGATGGCGTGCGCAGTGCACTTGATGTTGTGCGAGGTATTCAACTAGTAGAATCCACTCTGAGCAAGCAGGGAGCGGCGTAACATGTCTAGCATACAAAATAGCTGCTTGTTTATCGGCGATGTGCGTCATCGGCGTTTTGCACCGATAGAGCATGCATTGAATTATCGCCTTTTTATGCCTTGTCTGGACCTTGACGAGCTAGAACTCTTGCAGAGTAAAGTGTGGGGATTTGGCACTCAATGGTGGCACTGGGCGAGGTTTAAACGCCAAGACTATCTTGGGAAAGGGGACTTAAAACAGGCGGTACTTAGTAAGGTGTGTGAGCTTGGGGGGACTAACGTGAATGGCAGCGTAAAAGCCGTGTTACACCTGAGATACTTTGGTATCTATTTCAGTCCGGTTAATTTCTATTACATTTATGACCAGAAACAGCAGTGGCGATATCTGTTGGCTGAGGTGAGTAACACACCGTGGAATGAACGCTACTACTATCTTCTCGATGCGCAAGATCAATCGACTTGGCAACATGAGAAAGCCTTTCACGTCTCACCGTTTAACCCCATCGAGCAACAGTATCAGTGGAAGATTAAACCGATCAATGAGCGCTTATCCATTCATCTTGAGTGTCATCGTGATGGAAAAGAATTTGATGCCACGTTAAAAATGGCGAAGCAGCCGCTAAATTCGCGAGCGTTACTTAAACAACTGATCGTCACCCCGGTCATGGCAGTAAAAGTAACAATAGGTATTTACTGGCATGCACTCAAACTATGGATAAAAGGTGCGCCTTTTTACTCCCACCCTCGTTCTCGCAAGAGTGAGGATGTTAAGCCTTCTCAACGCACGAAAATAGAACAATAACAAGGAGCCGAGGACATGATTAATTCTCAAACTTTGCCTTTGCCTAAGCAATTAACATCGATTCAAAAGACGGCAAAAAACATCGCATTTAACTGTTTGCGCAAGCTTCAGTTTGGTTCCCTAACCGTTATTGAGTCATTTTCGGAACACAGTTGCCAGCAAGTCAGAGAGTCATTTGGCCGACCAGAGCAAGGCCAGCCCAGTGCAATCATTGAGGTTAAAAACCCTGCTTTCTATGCCCGTTTGCTTAAAGGTGGCAGCATTGCCGCTGGCGAGTCCTATATGGACGGTTGGTGGGACAGTCCTGACCTTACGGCATTAATGGAGTTAATGGCGCTCAATCTAGCGACGCTCGATTCCATTGAGAACCGTTCAAGCTTTGTTTCAAAGCTAATGCTTCAGGTGAGTCATTGGTTAAATCGAAATACGATTGAAAACTCGGCGAAAAACATCGAAGCCCATTATGATCTGAGCAATGAACTCTATCAGACGTTTCTCGATAGCCGCATGCTTTATTCCTCAGGCATTTATGCGTCGGAGTCTGATAGTTTGGAACAGGCGCAACTCAACAAGATGGAACGTTTGTGTCAGCAACTTGAGCTCAGCTCTCATGATTCGGTGATCGAAATCGGTACGGGGTGGGGGGCGATGGCTATTTATATGGCAGAGAACTATGGCTGTCATGTAACGACGACAACCATATCTGAGCAACAATACCAATATACGCAGCAAAAAATTGCAGAGAAGGGACTTGAGCACAAAATCACTTTGCTAAAGCAAGATTACCGTTTGTTAGAAGGTACGTACGATAAGTTGGTTTCGATTGAAATGATCGAGGCGGTAGGTAAGCAGTTTTTGACGTCTTACATCCAAAAATGTCAATCGCTGTTAAAGTCTGGTGGGTTAATGGCGATTCAAGCGATCACTATTGCCGATCAGCGATACGAGTACTACAGCAATAATGTCGACTTTATCCAAAAGTATATTTTCCCTGGCGGCTTTTTGCCGTCAATAACCGCGCTAACTCAGGCAACAACCAAGCACAGTGACTTTGTACTAAGAGACCTGTTTGACATTGGCCCAGACTACGCGAAAACACTACGAGATTGGTACTTGCGCTTTAATCAGGCTCATAAAGAGGTCACCCAACTGGGCTTCGATGACAGGTTTGTTTGCATGTGGAACTACTACTTTTGTTACTGCGAAGGCGGTTTCCGCGCCAAATCAATCAGTACTGTCCATATGACATTTCAGCGCCCCTAAATAGGCGTAGAGGATATATCTATGACGCGAATACTTCTTGTCTCAACTTGGTTTCAAATCGTATGGTTTTGCGCCGTTATTGGCAATGACAATTGGCAACCTCTAACTCTGTTATTAGTCACTGCCACCTTGGTCATTTCTGCATTGAAAACAACGATTAATTGGTACAAATATTCGCTGATAGTCACCTTAGGTGTGGCGGTTGATTTTACTAACTCATCATTTGGGTTATTCCAGTTTGAGGCACAGCAGTTTCCATTGTGGTTAGTGGCGTTATGGATGATTTTTGCTTGGTATGCCCATTTTCTATACCCAATGTTGAGCCAATACCCGTTGGCTGTCGTATCAATAGTAGGCGGTATTGGCGGTACACTAAGTTACTGCGCGGGTGAAAGCCTTGGCGCAGTTGTTTTTGGGGCGTCGATATTTACCATGACGGCCATTTTACTGGTCGAATGGAGTCTCATCATTGCTTTGGTTATTAAGGTGTATGGATATGAAAACAGTAACGTTAGCCGTGGCTTGTCTCGTTTTAGCAAGTGACGCTTTCGCCTCATCGCCGACAAATAGTGAGAGCGAGAGTTGGAGAAAATGGACGCAAGTAGGGCAAGCGCAGTTGACGGTATTTTTGTTTGATATTTACCGGTCGCAGCTATTTACACCCAGTGGTCACTATGCGCTAGAACAAGATATTTCGCCCCATCCACTTGCGCTTTCGATCACTTATCAGCGTGACATTTCGCAGCAGCAGTTGCTCGATGCGACATTGAAGCAATGGGCCAAACTTGGCTATCAGAAAAGCAAGACCAGTGAGTGGGCCACAAAACTTGAAACCATCTTCCCTGACATCGAACAAGGTAACAATCTTACTTATGTTACGGATGGCTCAACAGGTCGATTTTATTATTCTCATTCGGAAGCTTCTCAGCAATTAATTGGCTCAATTGACGAAGAGACGTTTAATGATGCCTTTCTGGCCATATGGTTGTCACCCGAGACGGCGTATCCGCAGTTAAGGGATGGTTTAATCGGGAGGAATCAATGATAAAGCAAATCAGATACTTTGCCTTGGCCTTACTCTCTTTAACTCTAGTTTTCGGGTGTTCAAGTGACCTAGAAGATTATGCTGAGGCGCAACCACAGTTTAATTTGTTTGAATACTTTCATGGTCAGTCAACTGCTTGGGGAATGGTACAAGACTTTACAACGATGCAAACTCGACGCTTTGAAGTTGCTATCGTGGGACGTGTTGAAGGTAATACATTAACCCTAGTCGAGGATTTTGTCTTCGATGACGGTGAGAAGTCTCAGCGTATTTGGACGATTGAACGCTTGGGTAGTGGTTATTATCAAGGTCGTGCTGATGACATCATCGGGATCGCTAAAGGTAAAGAAGTGGGTAATGCACTGCAGTGGCAATATGATTTTGAGCTGAAAATGGAAGACTCCACGCTAGTTGTTACTTTTGATGATTGGCTTTACCGACAAGATGCTCAGCACGTGTTCAATGTGACCAAAATTCGCAAGTTCGGCTTTGAGGTGGGACGTATTACGTTGTTTTTTCAAAAGCAATAACAGTTCCTCTCGGTCTTTTGTGACAGAAATAAAAAGGGTTGATGTATTTGCATCAACCCTCGATATTCTTCGATTCTTGAATCTTATAGCTTATCGGTTAGCTCGATTGCTTGACCAATGTAGTTCGCCGGCGTCATCTCTTTGAGGCGGGCTTTTTCGTGCTCAGGAAGCTCAAGACCGTCGATGAAATTACGCATTGCTTCGCCGTCTACACGCTTACCACGAGTTAGCTCTTTTAACTTCTCGTATGGCTTCTCGATACCGTAGCGACGCATAACCGTTTGTACAGGCTCAGCCAGCACTTCCCAGTTTTTGTCTAGCTCAGCAAGAAGGGCTTCGCGGTTTACTTCTAGCTTGCTGATGCCTTTTAGCGTCGAAGTATACGCGATGATCGCATAACCAACACCAACACCTAGGTTACGTAGAACTGTTGAGTCTGTCAGGTCACGCTGCCAGCGAGAGATAGGCAGTTTTTGTGCTAGATGGCCGAACACTGCGTTCGCAAGACCTAGGTTACCTTCAGAGTTTTCAAAGTCGATTGGGTTAACTTTGTGTGGCATTGTCGATGAGCCGATTTCACCAGCAATGGTCTTTTGCTTGAAGTGGCCTAATGCGATGTAACCCCATACGTCACGATCGAAGTCGATTAGGATAGTGTTGAAACGCGCTACTGCATCGAATAACTCAGCGATGTAATCGTGTGGCTCGATCTGAGTTGTGTATGGGTTCCAGGTAACGCCTAAAGACTCAGTGATAAACTCTTCAGAGAATTGGTGCCAATCTAGCTCTGGGTAAGCCGACAGGTGTGCGTTGTAGTTACCTACAGCACCGTTGATTTTCGCTAGGATTTCAACGTTTGCAATTTGCTTGTATTGACGTTCCATGCGGTACGCAACGTTAGCCATCTCTTTACCCATCGTTGATGGAGAAGCTGGTTGGCCGTGAGTACGAGACAGCAATGGAATGTCTCGGTACTCAACAGCAAGCGCCTTAATGGCATCAATGATGTTTTTGATTTCAGGGAGAATGACTTCATCACGAGCTTCTTTAAGCATTAGCGCGTGAGAAGTGTTGTTGATGTCTTCTGACGTACAAGCGAAGTGGATGAACTCGTTAACTGCATGAAGCTCAGGCACAGCCGCCACTTTTTCTTTAAGGAAGTATTCAACCGCTTTAACGTCGTGGTTAGTTGTACGCTCGATTTCTTTGATGCGCGCTGCGTCTTGTTCAGAGAAGTTCGCGGCTAGAGCATCTAAGAACTGGTTAGCTTCTGCGCTGAATGCAGGTACTTCGGCGATCTCATCGGTTGCTGCAAGCTTTTGTAACCAACGAATTTCAACGATAGAGCGGTACTTTAGTAGTCCAAACTCACTAAAGATGCTGCGAAGTGCGATGGTTTTGCTTCCGTAACGACCGTCTACTGGTGAAACAGCAGTCAATGCTGACAGTTCCATGATGTTCTCCTGAAAATTGAGTTGCTAAATTTTGTGTGCTTTATACCAATAACAAGCGCATTTGTCACGAACATTGCGCAAACGTTTGCGTTAGCCTGTTTTTAAACAAAGTATGCTGGCATAAAAAAGAAGCTCGCGAGTGGCGCGAGCTAATAAATTCGTTCTACATTCGGGCTAAAAGAATCTGTGCCTGTTCAACCATTTTCTTACGTCCGAAGATTAGGTGACGACGTTTACCACCCACTTGACGCCAGAGTACCGCACTCCGAATACCCGATAGGAGCAATGCGCGAACTTTATGCTGGTTTGCGGTTTGTTGCAGTACCGAAGGCGTGCCTGTCACTTGAATACGTGGCCCAACAGGGCTGATGACATCAAGATAGACACTGGCTAGATTGCTGATCATTTGCTCGTCAAGTAGCTCAAAGTGATCGAGTTGACGTTCTAACATTTGAATGCGGTCACCGAGTTGTGACATCGCATCATTGCGTGATTGCAGTTTACGTTCAAGCGCCATTAGGCTGATGATATAACGTGTTATCTCACTGCCATTGGGTGTACTGTCGATACCTTTTACCAAGCATTCTAAACCGAACTTTAGGTCAGATTCGCGACCAAAAACACCCACAGTATTACTTGGGTTGGTGTTCATGATCGCTTTGAGTGAAGTTTCAAACGCGTCGGAGTCACAGTGACCGTTTTTTGCGACTTGTTGTACCAAAGCAACAGCTTGGCAAATTCCGGCAAAGGCGATGGTACGGTCATATAGTGTGTTGGCCACGTAGTTCTACTCCTAATATACAGCTGAATTTAAATGCGTTCTTCGATGATACCGCCACCCAAGCAAATTTCTCCTTGATAGAACACAGCAGATTGACCTGGCGTGACAGCGATTTGTGGTTGGTCAAAAATCACTTTGATGTTTTCATCATCGATAGGGATGATAGTACATGGGATATCTGTTTGACGGTAGCGTGTTTTTACAGTGCATTGTAACGGTTCTTTAATCGCCTCACGATCAACCCAGTGCAGTTGTGATGCAATCAAACCTTGTGACTTAAGCATTGGGTGATCTTTACCTTGTACCGCGATAAGAACGTTACGTTTCAGATCTTTATCACCAACAAACCATGGGTCTTCGTTACCACCGCCGCCTTTCTGACCACCAATGTGGAGTCCTTTACGTTGGCCTAGAGTGTGGTACATCAAACCATTGTGTTGACCGATCACTTTGCCTTCAGGAGTTTCGATATTTCCCGGTTGTGCTGGAAGGTAACGGCCTAAGAAATCTGTAAATTTACGCTCACCAATAAAGCAGATGCCAGTTGAGTCCTTTTTCTTCGCTGTAATTAGGTCTTGTTCTTCAGCAATGCGGCGTACTTCTGGTTTTTCCAAGTCACCTACAGGGAACAGGCTGCGTGCAACTTGAGCACTGCTCAGTGTATATAAGAAGTAGCTTTGATCTTTGTTGCTGTCTAGGCCACGTAGCATCTTTGGCTTATCGCCGTTGGCGACTTCTTCAGCGCTTGGGAAGGTGCGGCGAACATAATGACCCATGGCAATATAATCTGCATCGAGCACTTCATCAGCAAATTCTAAGAATGCTTTGAATTTGATTTCTTTGTTACACAGAATATCAGGGTTAGGTGTTCGACCGGCTTTATATTCTGCAAGGAAGTACTCAAATACGTTGTCCCAATATTCGGCAGCAAAGTTTATCGTGTGTAAGTGAATGCCTAGCTTGTCACAAACCGCTTGTGCATCGGCAAGATCTTCGGCTGCTGTACAGTATTCTTCGTTGTCATCTTCTTCCCAGTTCTTCATAAACAGGCCTTCAACTTGGTAACCCTGTTGTTTTAGAAGATACGCAGATACAGATGAATCAACGCCACCGGACATACCAACGATGACTTTCTTTTGACTGTTATCAGTACAGTTGTCAGACATTACTAAACACCACTTAAATTAACTGGACGCAGATTTTATCAGAAAGCATTCCTAGGGGACAGATCCGAGATCGAACTCACACTTCGAAATCGACCATAATTTACCCGCTCGCCAACTGAAATCAGCGGATAATTGAGTATAGAAGTTCTATATGTGGCATAGTGGCGAAAATTCAAGATAGTCAGAGTAATTAGCATGAGTGAAGAAAACCAAATCATCGAAGAAGCCCAGTTAATCGAGGTGATTGAAAACCAAGTGGAGGATGGTAACCCTATCAAGGCGAAAGAGACCTTGATGCGTCTGATGATGACGGGAACACCACGTGAAGAAGCCGTCGCTATGATGGCTTGTGCCGTGGCGATTGAGATTTTCGATGTGATGAAAAATGAAGGCGAGTTTAATTTAAAGCGTTACGCTGAAAACCTTGATCGACTACCTGACTTGAGTTTTATGGAAGGCGAATAGGGCGTTTCTGTTTAATGACTAATAGCACTTGCATCATGCAGGTGCTTACTCGTTTATTCCCCCTCTTAGTTTATTACCTCACGGAATGCCCTGATTTAAATTGATGATGCAAACGTTTGCTATAATCGTGGATATTGCTGACCGAATCCGCGCAAGGTAGAATCCGGCATCTTTTTATCCCTTATTCAGAATTCTTTACTACAGAAGCATAGTTATGAAATTTCCTGGTCAACGTAAATCGAAGCATTACTTTCCTGTTCACGCTCGCGATCCTTTAGTCAGTCAATCTCAAGAAAGTAAGAAAATGTCTCGTACCCATATTATTGGTATTGATCAGACGTTGGTTGATATTGAAGCTAAGGTGTGTACCAAGCTCATCGACAAATACAACTTGAGTAAAGGACATTCGCTAGTCATTGATGATACCTCTGCGGAAGCGCTATACAACGAGTTAAAAAGTGAAGGGTTGATTACTAACGAATATGCGGGTGGAACCATAGGAAATACCCTCCATAACTATTCTGTTTTGGCTGATGATCGCTCAACATTGCTCGGTGTAATGAGTGAAGAAATAAAAATTGGCAGCTATGGCTACCGCTATTTATGTAATACCTCTAGTCGTATGGATCTGAATTATTTGCAGGGCGTGCAAGGTGCCATTGGCCGCTGTTTTGCTCTGATTACGGAAGATGGAGAGCGTACTTTTGCCATTAGTGAAGGGCAAATGAACCAACTTAATCCAGACAGCATCCCAGAAAAAATATTTAAAAATGCTTCTGCGCTTGTGCTGACCTCTTATTTGGTGCGTTGTAAAGCGGGCGATCCAATGCCGGAAGCGACGATGAGAGCCATTGAGTATGCAAAGCAATACGATGTGCCAGTGGTACTCACCTTGGGAACGAAATTCGTTATTCAAGATGATCCTGAGTATTGGCAAGATTTCCTTCGCGATCATGTTACCGTTGTGGCAATGAACGAAGATGAAGCAGAGGCGCTGACAGGTGAATCCGATCCTCTTGCGGCATCTGACAAAGCACTTGATTGGGTTGACTTGGTATTGTGTACTGCTGGGCCTGTGGGGCTTTTTATGGCGGGCTATACAGAAGATTCAGCAAAGCGTGAAACATCGCTACCGCTATTGCCAGGTAGTATTGCTGAGTTTAATCGCTACGAATTTAGTCGACCAGCTTCAAAAGAACTTTGTGACACACCAACAAAGGTTTATTCGCATATATCACCTTACATGGGCGGACCGGAAAAAATTAAGAATACAAATGGAGCGGGCGACGCGGCGTTGTCGGCACTGTTGCATGATATGGCGGCGAACAAATACCACAAAGAAAACGTGCCAAATTCAAGCAAACACGCCTACCCATATTTAACTTACTCATCTTTTTCTCAAGTATGTAAATACTCAAACCGTGCAAGTTACGAGGTACTAGTTCAACATTCTCCACGTTTATCTCGAGGCTTACCTGAACGTGAAGATAGCTTGGAAGAAGCATATTGGGAACGTTAAGTTGACTTAAAAAAACATAATATGAGGTTTTTTGTAACAGTAATACAAAAAAGCGCCGTAAAGGCGCTTTTTGCAATGTGGTAGATTAGATTAGGAAGTCATCTAATGATTTACCCGCATCTAATTGCTCTTGGATAGCTGAAGGTGTGCGACCTTGTCCTGTCCAAGTTTTTTCTTCACCAGATGTATCTGTATATTTGTATTTTGCTGGGCGAGGAGCACGTTTGGCTTTAGGCTTGCTTCCTTTAGATTCACCAGCTAATGCAGATATTAGTGCTTCTACATCAATACCATCTTTAGTAATTTGCTCCGCAATAGCTGCTAATTTAGCTTCTTGTTCAGCAGCGGCCTCACGCTCAGCTTCTTCGGCTTCTTTACGTTCTTCGACGACAGTAGTAAGTTTATCTAATGCTTCTTCTAACTGCTCTAGCGTTAATTCGCGTGAAAATGCTCGTAGACTACGAATGTTTAATAGTGTTTTTGTTATTTCCGACATTTATTCATCTCTTCATATAAAATTTGTCGATAGAGGAATCATAAACCTCAAATTTTAATAATACAATCCAACTGACAAAATTTTACATAAATTTGTTATTTGATGTTTTTATTCCTGGTGGGATTTCTAATTTGTATGAAATGTATATTTCATTTTTGCGAGGAAGTGCTGATATAATCAAATATTATTTTAGGTTCAGTTTCATATGAAACGTGATGTCATATATAGATGGAGCAAATATCTATATGTGGGTATTAACTGAGATGAAGAATAAAATAGATTCTAACTGTGCCGCCTAATTGAAAAGGTTTTGTTACCGATTTGAGTTATCGATAAGTCGAGTTTAGATAATCTTGTTCGAGTGATGGCCTATTGTTTCCCCTCAGTTTATCCAATCGGATTACTATTCAGCAGATTCGCAACCTTAGTCAAGGCTAACGCCATTTGATAATATTTTTGATAATAAAAATGGAATATTATGTTGAAACGAGTGTTTAGATAAGTACAATGGACGCAACCTAATGCGATCTTTGGTTAAATTATTGTAAAAATGACTTTTCAATAGTTTAAAATATCAACGATCGCGGTAGAGGCGCGGAATAAATAAGTCGTGCTTGTTGGGGTGATGCCAATGAACAAGCATAAAAGGTTATTTCGCCGAAGTGAACTTTCTCATCAATGAAGTTTGCTGGGGTTACACTCGAAAGGGGTAACACTGCCATAGTCTATAATTTGTAAAACTATGGAGCGCTACTGTAGGGCAGGGTTTAGCATTCGCCGACCTATCGCTTATTTCAACTTTATTGATTGGAAATGACTTCCTTCATCTAGTCTGCAGTAGATCTCTAACCATTTTTAACTGGTTTTTGAAGATCATGAATTTAATTGATTTTGCATCATCTCCTTTATCTCTTTTGCCGCCGCTGGTGGCACTGAGTCTTGCTATTATTACTCGCCGAGTACTGGTGTCATTAGGTGTCGGTATTGTCTTAGGCGCAATTTTATTAAATGACTACTCACTTGGTAGTGCGCTAAGCTACGTTGGTTCAACGGTTGCGGGTGTCGTTATTGAAGATGGAAGCCTTAATACTTGGAATATGAGTATTGTCGGTTTCTTGGTTTTGCTCGGTATGATGACCGCGCTGTTAACTCTCTCAGGGGGAACACGTGCTTTTGCTGAGTGGGCTCAGACACGTGTTAAGAGTAAGCGTGGCTCTAAGTTGCTTGCCGCATTCCTTGGGGTATTTATCTTTGTTGATGACTACTTTAACAGCTTAGCTGTCGGTGCTATCTCTCGCCCTGTGACGGATCGTTTTTACGTATCTCGTGCGAAGCTAGCGTACATTCTTGATTCTACAGCTGCACCTATGTGTGTGATCATGCCAGCATCAAGCTGGGGTGCCTACATCATGACCATCATTGGTGGTATTTTGGTCTCGCACGGTATTACGGAATATTCAGCGCTGGGCGCTTATGTTCGTTTAATACCAATGAACTTTTACGCAATTTTCGCATTGTTGATGGTGTTCGCCGTTGCATGGTTTGGTTTAGACATTGGTAAAATGCGTGACCATGAAATTGCTGCATCACAAGGTCGCGGATTTGACAACGATAAAGAAAACGATGCACCTGAAGCGCACGAGTTAAATGAAGAACTCGATATTCGTGAAAGCGAAGGCGGCAAAGTTTCAGACCTTATCTTTCCTATAGTATTCCTTATTGTAGCGACGGTCGCTTCGATGATTTACACCGGCGGACAAGCACTGGCCACTGATGGCGCTGGCTTTAGCCTACTTGGTGCTTTTGAGAATACTGATGTTGGTACTTCTTTGATTTACGGCGGTCTTGTTGGTCTAGCTACCGCGTTGTTCACTGTGGTTAAGCAAGGAATTGCAGGAGTTGAAATTGCACGCACCTTGTGGATCGGTGCTCGCTCAATGTTTGGTGCCATCTTGATCTTGGTTTTTGCATGGACCATAGGCTCGGTGATTGGCGATATGAACACTGGTAAATACCTATCTACCCTCGCTCAGGGCAATATTGACCCACATTGGCTACCTGTCATCCTGTTCTTGCTGTCTGGCTTGATGGCGTTTTCTACCGGAACCTCTTGGGGTACGTTCGGTATAATGTTGCCTATTGCTGGCGATATGGCGGGAGCGACGGATCTGGCGCTTATGCTGCCAATGTTAAGTGCAGTTCTAGCGGGGTCAGTATTTGGTGACCACTGCTCGCCAATTTCAGACACGACTATTTTGTCTTCAACAGGTGCTCGTTGTAACCACATCGACCACGTTGCGACTCAGTTGCCATACGCACTTTCAGTCGCAGTTGTCTCGTGTATCGGTTTTATAACCTTAGGTATGACAGCATCAATTGGCTTGTCATTTGCTGTTGCAACCGTTGCATTTGTCGCAATATGTGTGTTGCTCTCTGTCATGTCCAAGTCGAAGTTGGCGCGTTGCCAGAACGCTTAACTGATTGAGATAAAGAATTAAATAACAGGGAGCCTAGGCTCCCTGTTATTTGTTATAGACAAAACCGAAAAAGTTTAAATAAACAGTTGAAAAATGTTTACGCCTTAGTTAGTGTGAATGTCAACAAAGCGAAACCAATGAGCTCTTAAAGTATGCGCCAATCAGTTATGAACATTCATCACCATCATCACCCAGTTTAGTCTTTCGGGAGATGCGCGCATACCCGGGAGACAGGAAACTCCCGGAGGCTAAAATCGCAAAACAAAAGATTTATAACCCTCGGGAGATAGCACTTCCGAGGGTTTTTTAGTTTTAACGATTTAAAAATCAAATTGCACAGGGAAACAAGTCATGCAAACACAACGCCTAAGAATCGCCATTCAGAAAAAAGGCCGCCTCAGCAAAGAGAGCCAAGCTCTATTGAAGAAGTGTGGTGTGAAATTTAACGTAATGGGTGAACGTTTAGTAGTTCACTCTGAAAACATGCCAATTGACCTACTTTTGGTGCGTGATGACGACATCCCTGGTCTAATTATGGATGGCGTTGTTGACCTTGGTTTTATCGGTGAAAATGAACTGGAAGAAGTACGTCTTGATCGTAAAGCACTGGGCGAGCCTTGCGAGTTTGTTATCCTAAATAGATTAGATTTTGGTGGTTGCCGCCTATCAATCGCGATTGACAAAGATGAGCAATACAACGGACCGCAAGACCTAGCGGGTAAACGTATTGCAACCACCTATCCACACCTGCTTAAAGCGTATATGGACGAAGCGGGCGTGCCATTCTCAACATGTATGTTAACTGGCTCAGTCGAAGTCGCCCCGCGCGCAGGTCTTGCTGATGCGATTGCCGATTTGGTTTCGACAGGGGCAACATTAGAAGCTAACGGATTGAAAGAAGCGGAAATTATCTTCAAATCCAAGGCGACACTTATCCAGCGCACAGGCGAATTCGACGCAGACAAAGTCGCCCTGATTGAGAAACTTCTCACTCGTATGCAGGGCGTCCAGCAAGCGAAAGAGTCTAAGTACATTATGTTACACGCGCCAGCCGATAAGCTTGAACAAATCAAAGCACTGCTTCCTGGTGCAGAAGACCCAACGGTTCTACCGCTCTCTGCCGATAAGCAGAAAGTCGCGGTTCACTTAGTGAGTACTGAAAACTTGTTCTGGGAAACGATGGAACAGCTAAAAGAGCTAGGTGCTAGTTCAATTCTCGTACTACCAATTGAAAAAATGATGGAGTAATCGCCATGAGAACAGTTGTTTGGCAGTCACTAAGTGAAACGCAACAAGACTCGATTCTTGAACGTCCAGCTATTGCTGAAGGTGCGAATATTACTGCAGCTGTGTCAGAAGTGATCGCGAAAGTTCGCAATGAAGGTGATGCTGCACTACTAGAGTTAACCGAAAAGTTTGACCGCGTGAAGCCGGAGTCAATTCGTGTCTCGGCCAAAGAAATCGATCAAGCGTCACTGCGTCTTTCTGAAAAAATGAAAAGTGCCCTTGAGCAAGCTTACTCAAACATCGCTAAGTTTCATAAAGCGCAAAAACCGCAGCCACTGAAAGTTGAAACTCAGCCGGGTGTGGTGTGTGAACAAGTAACTCGTCCAATTCAAAAAGTGGGGCTATACATTCCTGGCGGTAGTGCTCCGTTGCCATCAACTGTTTTGATGCTGGGCGTTCCGGCAAAAATAGCAGGTTGTCGCAAGGTCGTTCTTTGTTCTCCGCCTCCGATCGCTGACGAGATACTGTACGTAGCCAAATTGTGCGATATTGATGAAGTATACAATGTCGGTGGTGGTCAAGCGGTAGCCGCGATGGCTTACGGCACAGAAACCGTTACTAAGGTTGATAAAATCTTCGGTCCGGGTAATGCGTATGTCACTGAGGCTAAACGTCAGGTGAGCAACGATTTCCGTGGTGCGGCGATTGATATGCCTGCAGGTCCATCGGAAGTGCTCGTCATTGCAGATGACACTGCCGATCCAGATTTCATTGCGGCAGACCTACTAAGCCAAGCAGAACACGGGCCTGATTCTCAAGTGGTACTCGTGACCCCATCGCCAATTATTGCCGACCAAGTGACCGATGCCGTTCAACGCCAACTAAAAGCGCTGTCACGTGCTGATATCGCAGAAAAAGCTTTGGCATCGAGCTTGATCATTATTGCTGAGTCGATTACTCAAGCCGTCTCTATTTCAAACTACTATGGCCCCGAGCATTTGATTGTTCAGACCAAGAATCCACGTGAACTTCTGCCTTTGTTAGATAACGCAGGATCGATCTTCTTAGGCGATTGGTCTCCTGAATCGGCAGGAGATTACGCCTCTGGTACGAACCACGTTCTTCCGACTTATGGCTATACGCGTACCTATTCTAGTTTAGGTTTGGCGGATTTTTCTAAGCGTATGACAGTGCAAGAGCTGTCAGCGGATGGTTTGAAAAATCTAGCGCCTACTGTAGTTACTATGGCTGAAGCAGAAGGATTAGATGCGCACAAACGTGCCGTGACAATCCGTATAGAAAAATTAGCAGCTAAATAAGAGGGTCATGAGATGGAAAAGCTAGCGCGTAAACAAGTCCAACAACTAACCCCTTATCTATCGGCTCGCCGCATTGGTGGGAGTGGTGATGTGTGGTTAAACGCCAATGAATCTCCATTCGACAACGAATACAAAACGGACTTTGCGCGTTTGAATCGTTACAGTGAATGTCAGCCCAAAGCGTTAATTGAAGCCTACGCAGCGTATGCGGGGGTAAAACCAGAGCAAACTCTGACTTCTCGAGGCGCTGACGAAGGGATTGAACTGCTTATCCGTGCGTTCTGTGAGCCGGGTGAGGATGCGATTTTATATTGCCCGCCAACTTATGGTATGTACGCGATCAGCGCTGAAACCATTGGCGTGGAACGTAAAATCGTGTCGCTTACGCCAGATTGGCAATTAGACCTTGCAGGGATAGAAGCCAATTTAGATAAGGTTAAGCTGGTTTTCGTCTGTTCGCCCAACAATCCGACAGGTAACCTTGTTAAGCGCGAAGACATTGTTTCGCTGCTTGAGATGACAAAAGATCGCGCTATTGTAGTGATGGATGAAGCCTACATCGATTTTTGCCCAGAAGCCTCTACGGTAGACTTGTTGGCTCAGTATCCCAATCTAGCAATTTTACGCACGCTATCGAAAGCCTTTGCGCTTGCTGGTCTGCGCTGTGGATTTACTCTTGCCAACGAAGAGCTGATTAATGTACTTCTTAAAGTGATCGCACCATACCCAGTGCCGATCCCAGTCGCGGAAATTGCGACCCAGGCATTGTCTGAAGCGGGTTTGGCACGTGCTAAATTCCAAGTTTTGGACTTAAATGCAAATCGTGCCTACCTGCAGGTTGGTCTGTCTATGATTCCAGGATTGGAAGTGTTCGAAGGGTGGGGGAATTACCTGTTGGTGAAATTCCCAGACGGCGATGCTTTATTTAAAGCGGCTTGGGATACTGGCATTATTTTGCGCAATTCACCGATTGAAAACTGCGTGCGAATCAGTGTCGGCAATCGTGACGAGTGCGAAAAAACACTCGGATTTATTAGAAATTACTACCGCTAAATAGCTAAGCTCTGGCCAATTTGCGAGAGCGACAAAATTTGAAATAAGGAAGTTCGAGTGAGCAAGCAACAAAAAATTCTTTTTATAGACCGCGATGGTACGCTGATTGTTGAGCCGCCAATTGATTTTCAAGTCGATCGTTTAGACAAACTAAAATTGGAACCCTTTGTTATCCCTAGTCTGTTGTCCTTGCAAGATGCTGGATATCGCCTAGTGATGGTGACCAACCAAGATGGTTTGGGTACAGACAGCTACCCACAAGAAGACTTCGACGCGCCACATAATATGATGATGGAGATTTTTGAATCTCAAGGTGTCAAGTTTGATGATGTGTTGATTTGCCCACACTTTGATGAAGACAACTGTTCTTGCCGCAAACCTAAACTGGGTATGGTGAAAGAATATCTTCAAGGCGGCAAGGTAGACTTCCAAAACTCAGTGGTCATTGGCGATCGCCAAACGGATCTACAGTTGGCTGAAAATATGGCGATTCGTGGTATCCAATACAACCCTGATAGTATGGGTTGGAAACAGATTCTGAAAGATCTGACTGTGAAAGCGCGTATTGCTGAAGTGGTTCGCACCACCAAGGAAACCGATATCAAAGTTGAGGTTAACCTTGATGAGCAAGGTGGTAACGATATCTCCACCGGTCTTGGTTTCTTCGACCACATGCTGGATCAAATAGCGACGCATGGCGGTTTTCAGATGGTATGCAAAGTAGAAGGTGACCTGCATATTGACGATCACCACACGATAGAAGATACGGCGCTAGCTCTGGGTCAAGCCCTGAAAGAAGCGCTTGGCGATAAGCGTGGTATAGGCCGTTTTGGTTTCAGCCTACCGATGGATGAGTGTTTGGCACAATGTGCGCTGGACTTGTCCGGTCGTCCATATCTTAAGTTTGATGCGCAATTCAGTCGTGAACAAGTTGGTGATCTCTCAACCGAGATGGTGGTTCACTTTTTCCGCTCTTTGACGGACACGCTCGCTTGTACACTGCATTTGTCGTCTGCTGGTGATAATGATCACCACATCATCGAAAGTCTATTTAAGGCATTTGGTCGTACATTACGCCAAGCGATTAAAGTCGAAGGCAACGAACTACCAAGTAGCAAAGGCGTTCTGTAAAGGAGAGAAACAATGACAGAGCAAAAAGTTGTCATCATTGATACGGGCTGTGCCAACGTCTCATCGGTGAAGTTTGCCATTGAACGCCTAGGTTACGCAGTAACGATTTCAAAAGATCCTCAAGTGGTTCTATCGGCCGACAAGCTATTTCTACCGGGCGTAGGAACGGCGAGTGAAGCGATGAAAAACCTCCAAGAGCGTGATCTAATCAGCCTAGTAAAAAAAGTGGAAAAGCCGCTGCTAGGTATTTGTTTAGGAATGCAATTGCTCGGTAAGGTCTCGCAAGAAAAAGGTCAGAAAGCCGATGAGCTGGTTGAATGCCTTGGTCTTTGTGAGGGCGAAGTGAAGTTGCTACAAACGGGGGACTTACCGCTGCCTCATATGGGCTGGAATACGGTGTCTGCAAAAGAGGGTAATCCGTTGTTTAAAGACATTGAACAGGGCGAGTATTTCTACTTTGTGCACAGCTTTGCAATGCCAGTCGGCGATTACACCATCGCGGAATGCGACTATGGTAATCCGTTTACTGCTGCGGTGCAAAGTGGCAATTACTACGGTGTGCAATTCCACCCTGAGCGTTCGTCAAAAGCAGGCGCGAAGCTTATTCAAAACTTCTTAGAATTATAAAAGGGATTTAGTGTGATTATTCCAGCTCTTGATTTAATTGAAGGACAAGTCGTTCGCCTTTATCAAGGTGATTACGGCCAAGTCACGGAATACAAAGTTGACCCAGCCGAGCAGTTCAATCTGTATCACCAAGCGGGTGCCAACTGGCTGCACTTGGTGGATTTGACGGGTGCGAAAGACACATCGGCACGTCAACTAGATTTGATTGCCAAGCTACTTGCGAGCACGCCAGCGAATATCCAAATCGGCGGGGGTGTACGTGTCGAGCAAGACGTGGTGGATCTATTAGAAGCAGGAGCGCAGCGCGTGGTTGTGGGTTCTACCGCAGTGAAACAGCCTGAACTTGTTAAAGGTTGGATGGAGAAATACGGCGCAGAGAAAATCGTCCTTGCGCTGGATATCAACATTGACCAACACGGCACGCGTAAAGTGGCGATCTCTGGCTGGCAGGAAGACTCGGGCGTAACGATTGAAGCTCTGATTGATGATTATCTCACCGTGGGCCTTAAGCACGTGCTGTGCACCGACATCTCCCGTGATGGCACATTGGAAGGCTCAAACATAGAACTTTATGTTGATCTTTGTAAGCAGTACCCACAAGTGCAGTTCCAGTCGTCAGGCGGTATTGGCTCACTGTCTGATATTGAAGCGCTGAAAGGCAGCGGTGTTGCAGGCGTGATCGTCGGCCGTGCATTGCTTGATGGCAAGTTCACCGCAGAGGAGGCATTTTCATGTTGGCAAAGCGAATAATTCCCTGTCTTGATGTTCGTGACGGACAAGTGGTAAAGGGCGTTCAGTTCCGCAACCACGAAATCATAGGTGACATCGTCCCTCTAGCTAAGCGCTACGCTGAAGAAGGCGCAGATGAGTTGGTGTTCTATGATATCACCGCCTCTAGTGATGGACGCGTGGTTGATAAGAGCTGGGTGGCTAGCGTTGCTGAAGTGATTGATATTCCTTTCTGTGTTGCTGGTGGCATCAAGTCAGCCGAAGATGCGGCGCGCATTCTAGAGTTTGGTGCAGACAAAGTATCGATTAACTCGCCCGCTCTCGCCAATCCTCAGTTGATCACTGATCTTGCTGATAAGTTCGGTGTTCAGTGTATTGTTGTCGGTATCGATTCCTACTACGACAAAGAGACGGGCAAATATCAGGTCTATCAGTTTACTGGCGACGAAGAACGCACTAAGGCAACCCAGTGGCAAACACGTGATTGGGTACAAGAGGTGCAAAAACGTGGTGCCGGTGAAATTGTGCTCAACATGATGAACCAAGATGGCGTGCGTAATGGTTACGATTTAGAACAGCTCAACATGGTGCGCGAAGTGTGTCATGTACCGCTGATTGCATCCGGTGGTGCTGGTGCGATGGAGCACTTTGCGCAGGCTTACCAAAAAGCGAATGTCGATGGTGCGCTTGCCGCATCGGTATTCCACAAACAAGTCATCAATATTGGTGAACTAAAGCAGTATTTGAAACAACAAGGCATTGAGGTACGACTATGAGTTTTAATACCACCGAAGTAAGTTCGCTTGCGGAGCGAATCAACTGGGACAAGGTGGATGGTCTAGTACCCGCTATTGTTCAGGATTTCCAATCGAGCCAAGTGCTGATGATGGGCTACATGAATCGCGATGCATTGGCGAAAACTGGAGAAACCGGTCAAGTGACGTTTTTCTCACGTACCAAAGAGCGTCTTTGGACCAAAGGTGAAACGTCGGGTAATGTTCTCCAGCTAGAGAATATTGCCTTAGATTGCGATAGCGATACGTTGCTGGTCAAAGTGAATCCTATTGGCCCAACATGCCATACCGGGACAACGACCTGTTGGGATGCCGATAAGCAAGAAGAGTCGCAAATGGTGTGGCTTCATCAACTTGAGCAGCTACTGGCTGCCCGCAAGAGTGCCGACCCTGATTCCTCTTATACTGCCAGCTTATACGCCCGTGGCACCAAGCGTATTTCGCAGAAAGTGGGTGAAGAAGGCGTTGAAGTCGCGCTTGCGGCGACGTCGGGTGATAAGGCGGAGCTAGTGTGTGAGTCTGCAGATTTGATTTACCATCTTATGGTGCTGCTGCAGGATCAGGGCTTATCCATGAACGATGTCGTTAACAAGTTAAAAGAACGCCACAAATAGTTTGACTGCGATCTAAATCGTTAGGAAATGACAAGCCGCAATCATTATATTGCGGCTTTTGTTTTTTGTAGCGATCGTTTTAACTCTACACCTCACATAAAAAGTAGAAGCTGTAGCCAACAATTAAAGCAGGCAGAGCAGAATAGAGGGTCGCGACTAACGCGGCCTTAGGAGCTAATGCAATCGCGGGAAATAAGGCGTCACCATCATTTGAGATAGCGTTCGCTAATTGCGCTGACAGTGGTGCTGCACCAGAAATATATAGACTGGTAACCAGTATTTGAGGCCCACAACCAGGCAACATGCCAATGGCTAAACCTACCAATGGCATCCAGACTCCCCAGTCAGAGAAAGTGGCAGCCAAATCAATTTGTCCAAAGAAGGTGACTAGTTCAAACAGTAAGAAAGCGACAATAACCCAAGCGGTAACAAAGTTGGTATCTTGCGCTGCTTTCTGTATTGGGTGAGATGAGATTTGTTTCGTGTCTTCAGTAACGGTTGATTCGTAATCATTGATCTCTTTAGTTAAGGACCACAACAACATGCTAACGATGATAAGTATGGAACCAATCCACTCAATGGTCATATTTGGCAACGAAAGCAGTGGATTGATGTCGACTTGAAAAGAACCCAATAACGCGATAATAGCTGCAGGTGCGAGTAACCACTTCCAAAACGCGCCTTGCAGATTAATCATTTTTTGTTCGATACCAGTTGAGCTTTCTCTGTTGCAGCCTAAGTGATTACTATCAGATATAACCAACGGGCGCAGGAAGCTATCATCATGAATGCAATTGACCAACCAGCCTGAAAGACAACCTACTAACACGCCAACACCGACAACAGCAACACCAACGCTAGGTTGGCTGGCTAATAGGAGAAATGCCGCATCGCCCATGGTCGAAGTTAAAACAGCGACCATTGCACCAAATCCCACTCTGCCAGTGACAAATTGCGTGGTGACAATAATTGCGCCGCCACAACCAGGTAGAGCGCCGAGTAAAGCAGCAAACAACACCTGATGACCACGTGAACCTCGGTACAGGTCAACGAGGCGATTTTGTTTACTGAACAGCAGCGCAAGATAGTGATAGATGGCAAGAGTTAATGCGACGTAGCTTGATACGGCCCAGAACGCGTCGGATAAAGTATTTACCGTGACTGCGCGAGTGGTGTCGCTGATTATTAAACTGATCATCACAATCGGAAGTAACAGCCGCTTGTAGGCGAGACGAAATTGAGAAGTCGCCAGCCAGGGTGGTGAAGTGAAGTGAAATCGTAAAGTATCCATAGGCTATCAAACATGCAAATACGAATTATTATCAAATATATGCTAATGAGAATTATTTGCAATAACTTTATGGAAATGCGTAACCTATTACTGGATGATTGTGTGGTTGATACTGAGTGTGTGGGGATTAGTGCTAAACTTAAGGAAGGGCGAGGTTTGATGAAGAATGTTGGTCATGGCTTATGACGAAATATTCTCTATCCAACCGATGACAAATCATCAAAATCCGGTAATATATCGGGTTTGTGAGTAATTACCCGGTGTCGGGAAAAAATTTAGTCAGATAGGAAAAAAGATGATTCTAGTTGTAGGTCACAAGAACCCTGATAGCGATAGTATCTGTAGTGCATTGGTAGCCACTGAGTTACTGAAAGCTCGCGGTGAAGAAGCAATGCCTATTCGCCAAGGTGAAATTAACCGTGAAACTCAACACATTCTAGAAGTCGCTGGCGCAGGCGTTCCTGAGCTACGTACTTCAGTTGCTGGTGAGAAAGTTTGGTTAGTTGACTATTCCGATCTAGCACAAGCTCCAGATGATGTGGCTGACGCTGAGATTCTAGGTATTGTCGATCACCACCGTCTGGGTGACGTGATGACCATCAACCCTATGGAAGCTTGGATCTGGCCGGTAGGTTGTACTAATACTGTACTCTTTAACATGTTCAAGATTGAAGGCCATGAAATTAAGCCTCAGATCGCTAAGTTAATGATGTCAGCTATCCTATCTGACACTGTTGGTTTTGCATCTCCAACTTGTACGCAAAAAGACAAAGATGCTGTTGCTGAGTTAGCGAAAATCGCTGACGTGAACGATGTCGATGCCTTCATCAAAGATCTACTGATTGCTAAGACTGATATCGAAGGTCTAAGTGCTGCTCAACTGGTTGAAAAAGATCTTAAAGGATACCCATTCAACGGACGTGATGTGGTTGTTGGCCAAGTTGAACTAGCAACACTTGAGCAAGTTGACGGCATGATTGAAGCACTTGAGTCGGATCTAGAGAACCGTTGTGCTGAGCAAGGTCTAGCGTTTGCTGCGGTTATGTTAACAGACATCACTACAGCTCAAACTCGTCTACTTTACAAAGGTGAGTGGGCAGAGAAGCTAGTTAAGCATGAGAAAGATGGCATGCTGATGATGGAAAATACGCTAAGCCGTAAAAAACAAGGTTGGCCTTGGTTGCAAACTGAGCTTGCTTAATTCTATCTTTAGAACGTAATTCTAACGCCCATGGTTATGCCATGGGCGTTTTATTTAGGAGAGAGTGCGATGCCACTATCTAATGAACTGCTAGAAACCGTCAACAAAATGCGCTCGGATGAGCGATTTAACTACTGCCTTAAAGAGATTGCCAACAACCGTAAAGTCTGGATTTTGACCGATGAGCACGGTTGCGTGATGCTAAATACTGAAGACGAAGATTGTGTACCAGTATGGCCGCACCAAGAGTTTGCCGAGCAATGGGCGACTGGGGATTGGGAACATTGTAAAGCAGAGCCTATTTCGACCGCGAAATGGTTCAGCCGTTGGACGTGTGGATTAGAAGATGATGAACTATCTGTTGTTGTCTTTCCTGGCGATAATGAGGAAGGGGTGGTACTTTACCCCGATGAGTTTGAAGTTGAGCTTAAAAAGCGTAATGCTTAATAACCAATAAGCTGAAAAAGCTCCCCCTGTTTGGCAGTAGAGACGGCGCGTTTTAACGTGCCGTCTTTTTTGTATTGGGCTAACAGCCTACGAATTATAGGTCGAACTTGCTTTTCGCTCATACCAGCTTTGAGCTGCGGCTCATACAATAGCTTAAGTAGTATCACATCGAGCGGCGACAACAAGTCTTCAGGAGTTTCATCATTAAAAATGGAAGGGAAGGCACTTTCAGAGTCATTGGGTAAGCCCAAAATTTGAGTTACTTCTTCTACAATACAAGCGAGCAATTTGCCGTGACCACGGGCTTGATCGACAGGAATAATAATCGCCGCATGAGATAGGGCTCTATCTCTTCCTACCTGATAACCTGCTTTACAAATGGCCCCATGTACATTGGCAAGAGCCGATTTGCCAAGTTCTTTTTCAATATCTCTACGCCATTCAGACTCTTGGGTGAAAACCCAAACGATATTGGCTTGGTCACGTGAGTTGACGCGCTTGATTGAGTGACCAGTTATCTGCTGCAAGTCGCGTAAATGCGCATCAGTGAGTTGATCGTGTAAAGCTTGGTCGGCCACTTTGTGCTCAACCCACACCTTTACAGGTTGATTCCATTTCACCAGCGGCTTACTGCCCGCAGAATATTCGTTGCGCAGGGCCACGTTGATAAATGCATTCTCGACAAACTGCGGGTCAAGCCATGTTTGCTGGTTGATGTACGCCAGTGCAGGGAAACTAGCCCAATGCATCAACAGAATAACGATGGCCCTATTTAGCATCTGAGTGCCTATTTAAAGCAAGTGGCTTTGTTAAAGTGACTTTCGACTAACCTTTGGGTGATTGGGTGGTGAGGGGAGTTCAAAACTTCTTGTGTGTCGCCACTTTCAACGACTTCTCCTTCATGCATCACCATGATTTTATCCGTGATATGTTTCATTATCCCAATGTGTTGTGAAACATAGACAAAGGAAACCCCCATCTCTTCTTGCAACTCAAGAAATAGGTTGATGATTTGCGAACGCATGGCCATATCCAAGCCGTTCAAAGCCTCATCTGCGATAATGACCGAAGGTTGCAAGATAAGCGCGCGTGCTAGGCACACACGTTGTTTCTGGCCTGTTGCAAGCATCTGCGGATAAAAATACGCATGTTCTGGCAATAAGCCGACTCTGAGCAGAGTTTCTTTGACGCGCTTTATACGTGCCTCAGGGGGCATGCTGGTGTTTCGCTTCAATGGACCTTCTAGAATGCGGCCAATTTGAATGCGCGGATTTAATGAGGTGTTCGGGTCTTGGAAAATCATTCGGATCAGCTTGCAGCGCGTGGAATAATCTTCGTGCTCTAGGCGCTCACCGTTGACGCGAATTTCACCCGATGTTGGCTCTACTACCCCAGCCAACATTCTTGCAAGAGTAGACTTGCCTGAACCATTTTGACCAATAAATCCGATGGTTTGGCCTGCTTCAAGACTAAAGCTTACAGGTTTGACCGCCTGTTGAACTTTTTTGCGGAACAAGGTTGAACGAGTCACAAACGTTTTACAAAGTTCATTGACTTCTAATAAGGCACTCATGCTTTTTTCTTCTCCATGTTAAGTGGGAAGTGGCAGGCAAACTTGTGATTTTTAATGCGACGTGTCATCGGTATTTCAACACATTGACGCTGCGCATAAGGGCAGCGTGGGCCTAGTCGGCAGCCTATCGGTAAGTGCTGCAGTGGAGGAATAGTGCCAGGAAGCGATTGTAGCTTCTCCTTATGCGGAATCCATTCGTTGAAATCAGGCATCGCTTTTAGCAGTGCTACTGTATACGGATGCTTAGGCTTCGCTAGGATTTTAGCGGTGTCAGCCGATTCGACCGACTGTCCACAATACATCACTGTAATGCGATTCGCCCACTGAGTTATCGTCGTGAGGTCATGACCAATCAACAAAATCGACGTGTTGTGTAATTGATTCATACGACTTAACAAGCGCAAAATTTGCGATTGAGTTATGGGGTCCAAATCATTGGTGGGTTCATCAGCAATCAACAGCTTTGGTTTCGCGGCGATCGCCATAGCAATCATGATTTTTTGGCACTCTCCATCCGTCAATTCGTACGGAAAGCTCTCCATTATGCGTTGATGATCTTTGATACCTACCTTGTGGAGCAAAGCAACGGCTTGTTTCTTACGCCATTTAAATCGTTCCCACCACTTGCCTTCGAATGATCGAGAGGGGATGGACTCAATTAATTGCTTACCCACTTCTTCAGAGGGGTCTAAACAGGTCGACGGCTCTTGAAAAATCATCGCGACATCGCGCGCAATCACACGGCGACGTTCTTTGGGGGTTAGTTGCAGTAGGTCGACATTACCGAGCCGCATCCGGTCGGCACTGACTTTCCAGTTGTCTTTACAAACGCCCACGATGGCTTTGGCAACCAGACTTTTTCCTGAGCCTGACTCTCCAACTAGGCCGCGAATTTCCCCTTCATTTAAAGTCAAACTCATGCGGTCAACCGCTTTCATTAAACCTTGGGGTGTCTCAATCTCGATGGTGAGATGTCGAATATCTAACAGTGGCATTATTCGATCCCTGCATTGAGTGCTTGGCGCGTACCTTCACCCACTAAGTTAATTATGATTACGGTAAACATAATCGCAAGCCCGGGTAGAGTCACAGTCCAAGGGGCGAGGTAGATAAGCTCTACTGAATCACCCAGAATGGCGCCCCATTCGGTACTCGGTGCTTGTGCGCCGAGGCCAAGAAAACCAAGTGCAGTGATGTCTAAGATCGCGATAGACCAAGCTAACGTGACTTCTGACGCAATAACAACCAGCACGTTAGGTAATATTGAGTTCCAAAGCAGGTAGAACTGATTTGCCCCATCAAGACGTGCGGCCATGATGTAGTCTTTTTCAACTTCAGTATGAACCGCAATGTATACCGAGCGAACAAAGCGCGGAATCAGTGCCAAGCAGATCGCGAGAAGGATATTGAATTCGCCAAAGCCAAGGAAAGCAACAAAAATGATCGCCAGCAGCAGCGATGGTATCGACATCACGGTATCGAGTAAGTGGTTCAATACACTGGACATTAGTCCTTTGGTCATCCCAGCAATCACGCCCATCACGCAACCGACTATGGTAGCGATAAAGGTAATCAATAACGCCGCGCCAAAGGTTAATTGAGAGCCTTCGATCAAACGCGATAAAATGTCACGGCCTAAGTCATCGGTACCGAGGAAGTATTCTACTGTCCCACTTGGATTCCAAGACGGTGGAATAAGCAATTCGCCACTTTGCGCTTGAGGATCGTGCGGGGTTAGCCAAGGTGAGAACAAGGTAATGACACACAGAATCAGCAAACACCATAGCCCGAACATGGCAAGATTGTTGGCACGATAACTACGCCAGAATCGCTCGAACTGAGTCGGGATACGCTCTTCCTGATAAATATTATCGCTTAGCATACCACTCCTTCCTTACCAGTGGGTTGATCATGGCGCCAATCAAATCAGACAGAATATTGGCCGTCAGTACAAATGTTGCCACGACAATAACGCCGGCTTGAATTGCAACGTAATCTTGATTTGAAAGCGCATCTAACAACCAACGCCCGATCCCCGGCCAGTTGAAAATGGACTCGGTAATAATCGCTAGAGTTAACATACTCGATAATTGAACACCAATCTTAGGAATGATTGGGGGGATCGCATTTCGCAATACGTGTTGAGTCACAATCTCATGGGTTGATAAGCCCTTAATTCGTGCCGCGCGGATATAGTTTTGTCCCATTACTTCAGCGACAGACGCGCGCATTAAACCAATGACTTGTGTGGTTGGTGCCAGTGCAAGTACCAAACACGGCAAAATCAAGTGCTCAAGAACACTCTGTAAAGCGTGAGCGCGATATTCGCCACTGGCAAAAAATGCATCAATTAGGGCAAAACCCGTGACATGATCGATTTGATAGAGCAGATCATAGCGCCCTGCGACCGGAAAAACCTGAAAGTGAAGCGAGAACACCATGATCATCAGCAGAGCAACCCAAAATAGGGGGGCTGAATAGCCAGACATCGAAGTAAATGAAATGGCTGTGTCGATCCACTTGCCTTGTTTCATCCCCGCTAGTGTACCAATGGGAATGCCAATCATCAGTGAGATCATAAAGGCCAGAAAAACCAACTCTAACGTAGCAGGGAAGACGATGCTTAACTCATCGATGATGGGAGTGCCTAGCTTTGTCACCCCAAGGTTGAATTGCATTAATTCGCCAATATATACCAACCATCCGCTCCAAAATTCATGAATTGCCCACGGTGAGTTGGGTTCTAGCCGCAAAATGCTAAAGCCTACCATGGTTAGAATGAGTAGGGTGATGATGAAGAGGTTGAAGCGTCTTACCGAATACAACAGCATTACTTAACTCGCTCCACTGTATTAAATGGTTGTGCATTGAAAGGGCTGTTTTTAAAGCCTCTCAACGACTTATGATGGGCTTGCAATTGCATGCCATGGTTAAGCGGTATCACAGGAAATTCTTCATTAAGAATATTCTGAGCCTGCTTATAGAGATTCTGTCGGTATCTAGGCTTATCTACTTCGAGCGCTAAGTCGAGTAGAAAGTCAAAATCTGAGTTACACCAACTCGATACATTGAGTCCGACTCGCTTTGAATCGCAAGACAGAAGCGGTCTTAAAAAGTTATCTGGGTCACCCGTATTTGCAATCCAACCAGTTAGATAGAGATCAATATGGGCATTGCTGCTCAAGCTGCTACGGTCAAATCTATCCTCGGTCAGTAAATTAAGTTTGATATTCACATCAGCGAGGTTTGCTTGAATCAACTCCGCGGTTTTTCTTGGACTTGGGTTAAACGAGCGCGGCTCCAAGGGAACTGACATCGTCAATTCGAGCCCACTGCTGTAGCCAGCTTCTCGCAATAGTGCGATGGCGTAATTGCGATCATAACGTATTTGAATGGCGTCTTTTTGGTAAGCCCAAGACGATGGAGGCAAAACAGAATAAGCTTGGCTACCTGTACCATAGTAAACCGAGTCCAAGATGTTCTGGCGGTTAATGGCATAGTTGAGCGCCTTGCGTACTCGAGCGTCGTTTAATGCAGGATGTGAAGTATTTACAGCGATAAAAGAGAGATTCATCGCTGGTTTAGCGGTTAGCTCAACATGAGAAGACGCTTTAATGATAGGTAACTGGCTGGAAAGAGGAGAATTAAGGACATCACACTCGTTTCTTAGTAATTTAGCCAACGTCCCTGTCCCACGTTGAGATATATCAAATACCACCTGTTCCATTTTTGGGGCAGCTTCCCAGTAGCGTCTGTTTTTCTTAAGACGGACGAGATCGTTGACTTGATATTCTGCAAGGTAGAAAGGGCCAGTACCGACAGGATGGCTGTCGAGCATGCTTTTTTCGTCTTTGAGTTCCAACTGCCCCGCGTATTCTTTGGAATGGATCACGGCGTGACTGGTCGCAATGTTGGAAAGAAAACTATTGTCAGGCCGACTTAAAGTGAACTTGACTTGGTGGCTTGATATGGCTTCGATATCCACTACCAGGTTTTGAAAGTCAATACCACTAAACCACGGATAAAGCCCACTGCCCACATAGTGAAATGGATGGCTACTATCTATGATGCGTTTGAAACTGAATACGACATCTTCTGCATTCATTGGGCGCGATGGGGTAAACCAAGCTGTGGTTTGAAACTGGACATCATTGCGTAAGGTAAACAGGTATTCAGTGCCTTCGCTATTTACAGTCCACATGGTTGCGAGACTCGGAACAGGCTGATAGGTAGTGCTATCAAGTGTTAGCAAAGTATTAAACAACTGAGGACTCAGTGTTTCAGTTGTGATACCACTGTCGACGAGCTGAGGGTTGAATGACTCAGGCCCCCCTTGACCACAATAGACAAATCCCTTTTGGCGAATTTTCTCGTGATCAATCTCTTCACCACAACCTGCTAACAAGCCGAGGCTAAATAAACCTAATGTAAACTGAATGAATGCTTTCATAGAAAGAACAAGTGTCTGGGACGAAGCACAATAGAACTCACCATTATGCCTTAAGATCCTAATAATTTACCACTATTTGCCTGCAGTAACCAAAGCAAAAACACAAATGTGTCAGCTAGCTAAGATTGTTTAAGTCATACTTTCGCACCATGCCTCTAAGTTGGTGATAGCTTAAGCCAAGCAGTTCGGCGGCTTTACGCTGATTAAACTGACTTTGTTTTAGAGCCTCACTAAGTATGAGTTGGTCTTGTTGTTCTTGCCACTGCTTGTAGTCAATTGGTAATTGGAAGTTCAATGATTGCGTCGTTTGGTCTGTTTCTTCTGTCTTGGCCGAAGCCCAGTGGGATTGGAAAGGGTCAAACACCAGTTGATCGATTTGTTCATTTTGCGAACCGTGCTGATAGACGGCGCGTTCAATAACATTCTTTAATTCACGTACATTGCCGGGCCAAGGGTAATCGAGCAAGCTTTGTTGTGCTTGCTGTGAAAAACCGATGAAATATTCCAGCTCCAACTCACGACACATTTTTATCGCGTAATACTCTGCCAATAAGAGAATGTCTTCCTTTCGCTCGCGAAGTGGTGGCAAGTGAATAACATCGAACGCTAGTCTGTCGAGTAAATCGGCGCGAAATGTTCCATCGCTGGCCATTTTCGGTAAATCAGCGTTGGTGGCGCAGATTAAACGTACATTGGCATTAAGAAGCTGGTGACCGCCGACTCGCTCATATTGACCATACTCAATCACTCGTAACAGTTTCTCTTGCACCAGCAGTGGTGCTGTTGCGAGTTCATCCAAAAACAGTGTGCCATTTTCTGCTCGTTCAAATCTGCCTTGATGACGCCCTTTTGAACCAGTAAATGAACCTTGTTCATGACCAAACAGCTCCGAGTCAATCAGACCTTCGCTCAGGGTCGAGCAATTGAGCGATATTAAAGGCTGATCCCAGCGTTTTGAAAGATAATGGAGACGCTGAGCAATCAGTTCCTTGCCTGTTCCTCGCTCTCCTATGATCAGAACTGGTCGGTTGATCGCCGCCAGTTTTGACACTTTGTCTAGGACCGAGAGAAAGGCAGGGGACTCGCCGATAAGGTTTTGCTGCATAGTGACTCCGTGGTGAAATTTACCAACTGTAGGTTAAATTCAACACAGTTAGAAAGCGATTGCAAAGGAAATATTTATAAGTTTCTGATTTTTATAGATTGAAATGTTGGCACGTTACTTGGAGTATTAAACCATAGTAAGTGAAACCATTTTTCGAAGGTTATGTATGGCATAGCCTGATTGTAATAAACAAGGAGCCTAGCTATGGGTATTTTTTCTCGATTCGCCGACATCGTTAATTCAAACATCAGTGCTCTACTCGACAAAGCAGAAGACCCTGAAAAAATGATTCGTTTAATCATTCAGGAGATGGAAGACACCTTAGTTGAGGTACGCACCAACTCAGCGAAAGCGATTGCCGATAAAAAGGAGTTGTCACGTAAAGTGGAGTTGATTGAAGACTCGATTGAAGAGTGGCAGCAAAAAGCGACTCTCGCTCTAACAAAACAACGCGAAGATCTTGCTCGTGCGGCACTGATTGAAAAGCAGAAACTGCAAGATATGCTCAAGGGACTCCACACTGAGCAAACTCTTGTCGAAGAGACGATCGATAAACTGACTGGCGAGATCGGCAAGCTCGAAACGAAAATTACCGAAACCCGCGCAAAACAGCAGGCGTTAGCGATTCGCAGTCAAAGCGCATCCAACCGTCGAGATGTGCAGAAACATCTGCATACGGCCCGCACTAGTGAGGCGATGGCTAAATTTGAGCAGTACTCACGCAAAATTGATGAAATGGAAGCCGAAGCTGATCTGTACGCGAAAACGGGCAATGCAAAATCGTTGGACCAAGAATTTGCCGAGCTACAAGCTCAAGATGAGATCGAAAAGGAGTTAGAAAAACTCAAGCAGCAAATGGAAGAGAAAAAGTAATTCTAATTTGAATTTGTTAAGTTAGTAGAGTAGATAATTCACACGCTGTAGTTGGAGTTATCTACTTGTCACCAAGGAGTTATTTATGTCGTCATTTTTCATTGCTGGTCCGCTGATTGTCTTTTTAATTTTTGTTGCCCCGCTGTGGCTTTTTTTGCACTACCGCAGTCAAAAAAAAGCCAGTACTGGGTTATCACAAGAAGATATGCAGCGACTTGAGGCGTTATCAGAGAAGGCCGCCAATATGCAAAGCCGCGTCGACACTCTTGAGCGTATCCTAGATGCGGAATCACCGAGTTGGAGGCGTCGTTATGAATAAACGCGAACTATACCGTGATACTGTGAATGGCAAAATTAGTGGTGTTTGCGCTGGTATCGCTAACTACTTTGCTTTGGAAGTATGGTTAGTGCGGATATTGGTTATTTCCGCCGCTTTACTCGGTGGCAGTTTTTTAGTGTTATTAGCCTATATTGCGATGACGCTCATGATCGAGAAACAGCCCAAAAATTACGTTGAGTCAATCAAAACTGAACAGGAACACAAGTTGAAAAATAAGCCTTGGCAGCAAGGTCAAACCCCTGACGTGTTGCTCAACACGATCGAGAAAGATTTTCATCAATTAGAGAATCAAATTCGCGATATGGAAGCGTACGTCACCTCTGACTCCTTTAAAGTTAATAAAGAATTCAAATCTCTGTAGCCACAATTGACTATGAGTCTTCAGCCTGTTTAGGTGAGTTGAAGGCTCAAGGCTGAGAAATTTTATCTGTATGAACTAACCGATAAATTTCTATTTGAGTGATAGCATGAGAGATATCTTTCATCTATCTTTGTCACTCTATAGCGCCTCAATTCACTCCATTTGATGGTCGCTTTTCATCGACAAACAAGGGATCAGGACAATGGAACAACAACGCTGTGCATGGGCCAACGTGTCAGAGCTAGATAAAGAGTACCATGACAATGAGTGGGGGGTGGCTATTCACGATGATAATCGTTTGTTTGAAATACTCAGCCTTGAAGGCGCCCAAGCGGGTCTAAGTTGGACAACCATTCTTAAAAAACGTGAGGGTTACCGTCAGGCGTTTTATGGTTTTGATATCGATAGGGTGTGTCAGATGACAGAACATGATATTGAACGCTTGGTTATCAATCCAGAGATCGTACGTCACCGCGGTAAGATTGAGTCTGTGATAAACAATGCTCAACAGTTAAGAATAATTCAAACTGAGTTTGGTTCGGTTGATGCCTTTTTTTGGCGTTATGTCGACAACCGCCAAATAGTAAATCATTGGCAGAAAATGTCTGAGTTACCGTCGAGTACAGATTTATCAAAGCAGATTAGCAAGGACCTAAAAAAGCGTGGTTTTAAGTTTGTCGGGCCAACTACTGTGTACGCTTTTATGCAGGCGGCAGGCTTAGTCGATGATCATCTTCAACATTGCCCTGCAAAGAAAAAGAGCGCGTAAGCGCTCTTGGTATAGCAAACTTATAATGTTACTTTTTTCTCAGCCAACAAGACGTTATAA
The DNA here is from genome assembly GCF_000967545.1 of Vibrio galatheae. Classification (GTDB taxonomy): domain Bacteria; phylum Pseudomonadota; class Gammaproteobacteria; order Enterobacterales; family Vibrionaceae; genus Vibrio; species Vibrio galatheae. Next base: position 220,971 of record NZ_JXXV01000016.1, read on the forward strand.
CGTGCCAGCCCCGCTTCTAGATCCGCAATTAGATCATCAACATTCTCTAGGCCGATGTGAACCCTGATTAACGTACCCTCAAAGTTTGGGTTTGCTACGGTTCGAAGACTATTAAAGCTCTTTGGTTCATTAGCGAGAATTAAACTTTCAAAACCGCCCCATGAATAACCCATGCTGAAGTGCTTCATACCATCAAGCAGTGCTGTTGTTGCTCGTGGGTAGCTAGTTTTCAATACAAATGAAAACAAACCGTTACCGCCAGTGAAATCGCGTTCAAAGAATTCATTGCCAGGACATGTGTTTAGCGCCGGATGGCGGACATGGTCGACTTCTGGACGACTTTGTAACCACTGGGCAACTCTAAGGCTGTTTTCAGCGTGCTGGCGTAAGCGGACATCTAAGGTACGAATACCGCGTAAGCCAAGATAGGCGTCATCTGGAGATACACATTGGCCCATCAGATAGCTTTGCTCACGTAACTGATCCCAGCATTTTTCATTTGCGACAGCTGTGCCCAGCATTACATCAGAGTGGCCAACAATGTACTTAGTTGCGGCTTGAATGGAAATGTCGACCCCGTGATCAAACGGAGAAAAGTTCACCCCTGCGGCCCATGTATTGTCGAGCATGACAATGATATCTTGCTCATGAGCGATACGAGCAAGCGTTGGCACGTCTTGCACTTCCATGGTGATCGAACCGGGAGACTCAAGAAACAACACTTTGGTGTTTGGTTTAACCAGTTCACGTATTCCTTCACCAATGGTTGGTGGATAGTAGGTGGTTTCTACCCCTAGCTTTTTCAGAATCTTATCGCAAAAGTCTCTCGTTGGTTCGTAGCAAGTGTCGACCATCAACACATGATCACCTGTTTCAACGAACGACAAAATGGCGTTGGAGATTGCGGCTGTGCCACATGGGTAGAGGGCGCAACCTGCACCACCTTCGATTTCTGTCATCGCATCTTGAAATGCGAAATGGGTCGTTGTGCCACGGCGACCATAGAAGAGTGTTTTATTCGCGCGATTGACAGTGGCGTGATGCTTTTCAGCTACCGTATCAAACACAACGGTAGAAGCCCTTTGCACGGCAGGGTTAACGACGCCGTTGGTCCATTTTTTGTCCCGACCAGCAGTGATAAACTTGGTCTGTTTACTTTCTGACATCTGAAGTCCTTATCGAATAGCTTACTTTATTTAAAACATGGCACCGCTTGAATAGCAAGGGTTTAAAGCAGGGGATTGAACAGATAGAAAACGCGCTCTAAAAAGCGAGAATACATTGAGCGATTTTTCCATTGGTCGATATCGACCAAGTGCGAATCATCCATGTAGCTTTGTTGCAGCCAGTACATTTCTTTGGTGAACTCAAGATCATCGATGGCTAATGTCAGTTCGAAGTTTAGCCACAAGCTTCGCATATCCATATTAACCGTTCCGACAAGGCAGAACTCCTCATCGATAACCACAGATTTTGTGTGCAGCAACCCACCATAAAATTCATAGATTTTTACTCCCGCGCTAAGCAGTTCACTGTAGAAAGCGCGTGAAGCCCACTGGACCATGACAGAATCATTTTTGTGCGGAATGATAAGTTCGACGTTGATGCCACGCTGTGCAGTCATTTTTAGCGTCGCAACTAGATCGGCACTGGGTACGAAATAAGGTGTGGTAATACGAACCGAGCGGTTAGCCTGATTGATGGCAAGCGTGAGCACTTGGGAAATTAAGTGTTCTGGCATTCCTGGGCCAGATGGTACGACTTGAACTGGATGCTGAGGCTCATCAGGATCGATACGACACTCTGGCAGCGAAGGGAATGTGCGCTCGCCTGTCTCGACCTCCCAATCCCAACAATGAATGGCTGATAGTACATTGACGGTTGGGCCAGTGACGCGAATCATAATATCAATCCACTGGCCCACACCTGAATCTTGTTTAAAGTAGGCAGGGTCGACCAAGTTCATTGAACCTGTATAGGCAATTTTCTCGTCGATGACGATGATTTTACGGTGCTGGCGTAAGTCTAGGCGACGTAAGAATATCCGCCATGGGCTCACTTCCAGAGCCTGTACGACTTCTATTCCTGCCGTGCGCATCATCTTCTCCCATTCACTGCGCAAAAAGCGGTGACTGCCAGCCGAATCAAGTAGGAGTTTTACATCTACGCCTCTTTTCGCCGCTTGTATCAATGCTGAGGCAACGGAGTCAGCTAACCCGCCTGGATGCCAAATATAAAACACCATCCGGATGCTCGTTTGGGCGTTCTCAATGTCTTCAATTATTGAATGTAAAATTTCGTCGGGCGAGCTTTGCAATGATAGTGAGTTGCCGGAAAGTGCTGGCAGCCCAAAGCGATTATTACACAACTCGTCAATACGATAGATATGGCGGCCAAAGTTTTCCGGCGCATGGGCATGACAGTCATTAAGCAGTGAAAACCAATCGGCAAAAGGCGCAAGCATCTCTTTTGCGCGCTCAGCTCTTTTGCGTCCTAGATTAAGTTCACCAAATAGAAAATAGCAGGCAACGCCTAAAATTGGGATGATATAAATAATCATCAACCAAGCCAGCGAAACACTCACTGCGCGACGTTTCAGTACCACGCGAATCGTGACACCAGCGACTAAGATCCAGTACAAACCGATCCCTGCCAGTGTAAGAAAGTGATAAAACTTTTCCATTCAGTAACCTAGAGGTAATGCAATGCTTCTCAATAGTAGATCTCTGAGGGAGTGGCGACAAGCAAGAAATGAGTTCAGATCGTGATGAAGTAGTATGGAAGTAAAAAGAATGATTGTGTTATTAGATTGTAAAAATTAGTGTATAGTTGATGTTAAAGGCTAAAAAATCAGCATTTAAACATATTAATTACAATTTTGATGGAAAAACGTACTAATGGGGGGTTCCAATTTTAATCTTAAACTGCTTTACTTGCCACAACGTTAGCGTCACTGATAATTTTATTAAGTGTAAAACTAAATATACACCACTTTTAAAGACGCCTAACAGAAGCAAACACAACACATAAAATGATTTTAATGGAGTAAATCGTGGCTACTAGTTCAAGTGCACAGCCCCGTGATACGTGGGGGTCTAAATTAGGCTTCGTTATGGCAGCAGCAGGTTCTGCTGTTGGTTTGGGTAACATCTGGAAGTTTCCTTACACAGCAGGTGAGAGTGGCGGCGGCGCATTCGTTGCTATCTACCTAGTGTTCGTAATTTTTATCGGTTTCAGCGTTATGCTAACCGAGTTCGCGATTGGTCGTAAGACTGGTCTATCGGCTGTTGGTGCGTTTAAATCGACAGACCGTCGTTGGACGTTTACAGGCGTTATGGGTGTATTAAGTGGCCTACTGATTATGGGTTTCTACCCAGTTGTTGGTGGCTGGGCACTGGCCTACATCTTTAAAGTCGGCGGTGGTCTGCTAAGTACTCCTGAAGCGATTGGCGATAGTTTCGGTAGCTTTATCTCTGATCCTGTACAGCCACTAATGTGGATGGGTATCTATCTGTTGCTTAACGTCGTTATCGTAATGAAAGGTATTTCTGGCGGTATCGAGAAAGCTGGTAAGATCCTAATGCCGCTACTGTTCCTGATTTTGATTGTCGTTTCCGTCAAAGGCTTGATGCTACCAGGTGCAATGGCCGGTCTAGAATTCCTATTCATGCCAGATTTCTCGAAAGTAGACAGTAACGTCGTACTTGCTGCGTTAGGTCAAGCATTCTTCTCTCTATCGCTAGGTATGGGTTGTATGATGACTTACGGTTCTTACTTGAAGAAGAAAGAGAACCTAGTTCAGACAACGGGTATGGTTACCGCAATGGATACAGGTGTTGCGATCCTTGCGGGTGTGGCAATGTTCCCAGCAATGTTTGCATTCGGTATGGAACCTGCGGCGGGCCCTGGCTTGGTGTTCGTGGTTGTACCGCAACTATTTGCTGAAATGGGCGGTGTGATTGGTTTACTGTTTGCTCTAATGTTCTTTATTGCATTAACGGTTGCTGCGCTAACGTCTTCTGTATCACTACTTGAAGTTGTTGTTTCTTACCTAATTGATGAGAAAGGGCTAAAACGTTCAACAGCCGTTATCAGCGCAAGTTCAGTGATGGTTGCACTGTGTGTCATTGCATCACTATCACTAGGTGGTGTTGGTCCAACGCTGTTTGGTACAGGCGCATTTGATATCTTCGACCTTCTGACTGACAAAATCTTCCTTGCGGTTGGCGGTATGTTGGTATGTATCTTTGCTGGCTGGCGTCTATCTCGCTCTGAGCTTGAGAAAGAAATTACCAATGACGGTGAGGTTTCTTTCCCTCTATTCGGTCTATGGTACAACTTGGTTAAATACGTAATCCCTGTCGCAATTGCAATCGTTGCTTTCATGGGCGTCAAATCAGGTTTCGATAGCGGTAAAGGCGAAATCATGATGCTTGGCTTAGCTATCATCGCACTAACAGGCATCTTCTCGAAGAAGCTCTAGTCGTGATTGAATAACCAGGTTTAAAAACCTCCCACTTGGGAGGTTTTTTCGTTTAAACCATACTGGTTTTCAAAATGAGAATGGGTATACTCATGCCTCCGAAGTGGAGCCAGTTACATGTTTGATATTTTACATACTCACCCTGATTTTATCGTTATCAACAAACATCCGAATGTTTCAGTGCATAAAGATGATGGCGATACCATGTTACTGCAAGAAGTGGCTAAACAAACAGGAGATGCACAGCTCTACCTGATCCATCGTTTAGACAAGATGACTTCTGGTTTGCTCTTGCTAGGAAGAAATGCAGGTGCCGCGAGTGAGCTTTCGAGACAGTTTGCTAATCGAAGTGTCGAAAAGTTTTACCTTGCCATTGGAAGTAAGAAACCCAAGAAGAAGCAAGGCCTTGTCAGCGGCGATATGGAACGTTCACGTCGTTCTTCATGGAAACTGCTCAATACGCAAGCTAACCCAGCTGTTACACAATTTTTCTCTCTCGCCGCGATGCCAGGTGAGCGCTTGTTTTTGTGTAAACCTCATACAGGGAAAACTCATCAAATTCGCGTTGCGCTGAAATCTCTAGGCTCAGCGATTGCCGGTGACGCTATCTACAATAATGGCAGTCAAGCGGATCGTGGGTACTTGCATGCCTTTGCTCTTCGCTTCGAGTTCTGTCACCAAGCATACCAATTTGTATGTGACCCACGAGATAACGCCATACTCGGCGATAAGTGGAATGAAGATATTACCAGTCAAGGCATTGAGGCTTGGCTAAAACCTTGGGAGCTATCATGGCCGAAGATCAACAAGTAATTCCGGCAGCTATGCAAACCGAACAGTTGCCTCTCTTTTTTGAGCAGCTTCATCTGCAGCTCGAAGCAGCACCGAATGAAGTACGCAGGCTGTTTCACGGCCGAGGGCGAGGTTTCGATGGCCTAGAGCAGTTAACCTGTGATTGGATTCAAGGCCAGCTTATTGTGAGTATTTTTAAGAGTGTCGATAACGCTTTCATTGCGTCACTCAAACAAGGTTTGCTGTCACTCTCAACCAGTGATCTATGGGCCAATAAGCAAGGCACGAGCATCGTCGTGCAACATCGTTACGCAGAAGGTGCACCGTCAGAGGTATTATTTGGCGAGCTAGATTCTCGTCCAGTGGTTGAAGAGTCAGGTCTGAAGTATCAATTGGATATCGGTCGTAATCAAAACTTTGGTCTGTTCCTTGATATGCGTTGTGGACGTGATTGGGTAAAAGAGCAGGCTAAACATAAAAATGTACTTAATTTGTTTGCTTACACATGTGGTTTCTCGGTGGCGGCAATCGAGGGAGGTGCGGATCAAGTGGTTAACGTCGATATGTCTCGCTCATCACTGTCAAAAGGGCGCGAGAACCACAAGTTGAATGGTCACAATATTAATCAAGTGAAATTTCTCGGTTACGATATTTTCCGCTCGTGGGGAAAAATCAAAAAGATGGGCCGTTATGATTTAATCGTGATTGATCCGCCGTCTTTCCAAAAGGGAAGTTTTGCATTAACCAAAGACTACAAGCGTATTCTGCGTAAGCTACCTGAATTGTTGGCCGAAGGCGGCGAGGTTATTGCCTGTGTTAACTCCCCTCAAGTAACGAGCCAGTTTTTAATTGATGGAATGAAGGAAGAAGCACCTCAACTGAATTTCATCGAGCGACTTGCAAATCCACCAGAATTTGAAGATATCGATCCCGAAGCGTCTCTCAAGGTCTTGAGGTTTAAGTAGTGAATACGAAAAAAGTGCCATATTTGGCACTTTTTTGCGATTAAGGGTGATGAATATCGAGTGATCTTAATCATGTTCTATCAGTGTATGGAAGCCTGAATAGATGCGAGTGAAGGTGGTAAACCAGCAAGCTGCGCCAAAGATATAGGCAATGATCGCAAAGTGTTGTGGCAGCAAACACAGCAGAACAAAACAGGCAATCGTCTCGGTTCCTTCAGTCAAACCGCTCATGTAGTAGAGTGATTTGTGTTGATAAACAGGGTTGTCGATACCACGTTTGTTCGCCATGATGGCAAAGGCGAGGAAGCTGCTGCCTGTCCCGATAAACGAGAAGATCAAAAAGGCGCCCGCGACAGCGTTTTGGTCTGGATTTGCCACCACAAAGCCAAATGGAATAAGGGAATAAAACAAAAAGTCCAAACTGATGTCGAGGAAACCGCCTGCGTCAGTAATGCCTTGTAGTCGAGCAAGGGCACCATCTAAACCATCGCAGAGTCGATTGAGTAAAATCAGCATCAACGCCAGTGTGTATTCTTCCAAAGCCAAGGCTGGAAACGCCAAACAGCCGAGTACAAAGCCAAACAAGGTCATTTGATTGGCTGTCACGCCACACTTGTCGATGAGTTTTGCGCATTGCGTAAGTGGCCATTTAATGATTTTGATACTCAAACTATCCAGCATTTTTGCTCTCCCATGGCCAGTTTAAGCAGCGACTACCCTCAGGGATGTCTTCTTTATCATGAGTCACCATTAACGATGGAATATTGGCTTGCTTGAGTTGCTCAGCGACCCAACGGCGAAACTGTGCTCTAAGGTCTTTATCCAATTTGCTGTAAGGTTCATCAAATAACGCTACTTTGGGCTCTGCTAGTAACATACGAGTGAGCGCAATGCGTGCCCGTTGCCCCCCTGATATTTGATCTGGGAATGAGTTGGCAAGCTTGGTTAACGAGATGTGTTTCAGTGCCAACAATGAGCGATCTTTGCGTTCGGCACCTCTGATTGAATCAGGTAACGCGAACGCGAGATTTTCCCAAACCGTTAGATGAGGGAAGAGCAAGTCGTCTTGAAACAAGATCCCGACTTGGCGTTTATGGGCGGGTAGCGAATCTAACTTCATGCCATCGAGCGTGATTACGCCTGAATAGTTAAACTCTGGGGATAGATGACCAGCAATCGCATCCAGCAGTGTCGATTTACCACAACCGCTTGGGCCCATTAAGGTCACCATTTCTCCTTTCTCAACGGTCATAGTTAACGCAGAGAAAAGCGTGTCGCCATTGTTTTTACGGATGGCGAGGTTTTCGAGACAAAGACTCATTCGGGAGTAAACCTTTCATTGTCAGTCGACGATACTTAACGTGTAGACGGCTAAGGAGTATCGCGAAAGAGAAGAACATTAAGGGTAGCAGCGCTTGCCAAATAGCGTAAATAGCGGTGACTCTGCGATCAAAGCCACTCGAAAGAGCAACGGCTTCTGTGGTGATGGTAGTGATGCGGCCAGCACCAAGAACTAGCGTAGGTAAATATTGCGCCAAACTTACGCTGATACCCACAGCCCAAGCGAAGGCTACTGCGGGCAACAATATCGGTAGCTTGATTTTCAGCCACGCTTGTAGTGGCGTCTTACCTAGGCTTAACGCAACCCGAGTCAAGCCGTTGTCATAGCTTCGCCACGGACCATCTAGGGACAAATAAACAAATGGGAAGGCAAAGAAAATATGTGCCCAGCATACCCATAATAAGTAAGCATTATTATCAAAATAGAGCGTGGCGACTTGCATACCAAATAATACGGACAACTGAGGGATCAGCATTGGGATAGCGATAATGTAACCTGGTATTTGCCGTCGGTAGCGTAAGCGATATTCGTGCGCAATCAAGGCGAGTGCAAGGGCAACGGAGGCGCAGATGATAGCAATGAGCATACTTTGCTCCAACGTGCCGAGAATCGTGTGCCATTCGTACTGCCAAAATCGCAGGCTATACTGGCTAGGGGATAGGTCAGGAAAGCGCCAGCGCTGAGCGAAGCTCCAAACAATCATTAACGGGATCATTATTAACGAAAGTAGAGCGATCATCGAGAACAAGCTTTTACCGGGTAAACGAGCACCGTGGCGCCCCGAGTATTGCCAATGTTTGAAACCTTTGGTGATCGACCATTCGATGATGCGCGCAATGCCAATCAATACACTCGCCATTACGAATAGGATGACAGCACCTGCTGCAGCTCTGGGTAAAAGAGAAAGGTCTGGATCGTTAAACCATTGCCATACCAGCACAGCAAATATCGGTGGATTCGTCGGGCCAATAATTAAAGCAACATCCACCACTGACAAACTGTAAGCCAAAACCGCTAACATAGGAAAACGCAGTTTTGCCAGCCATTGCGGGAAAATACACTTCCACCATGCCTGAGCAGAGCTGTAACCCATAGAGTGGCTAACTTTTTCAATCTTATCGACCTTTAACTGTGACAGTATCGGAATACTCATCAGTAATAAGAATGGCACTTCTTTAATGGCCAGCATAACAATTAAACCCAACGCATATGGGTCTTTAATCAATAGTGCTAGATCATTGACTGTCTGAGCATTCGGGTCGTAGCCAAACATTTGATGCAGAACTCGGATCCCCATTCCTGTCGGCGCAAACAAGAATGCAAAACCAATCGCAAAAGCGACATGTGGCATGGCGAGCAGAGGTGACAGACTCATTTCAATCTTGTGCCAGAATGGTTTGCCCCAACTAGCTTGCAAAATTGCAAAACAGATCAAGCACGCGAGGTAGCTACTGAAAATAGCAGAATAGAAAGTCAGTCCGATCGATGTCCAGACGCCTTGCCATTCGAACACCGCGTTGAAGCCATCGAGTGAAAATTGATGCTGGCCGATCGGTGGAATATAGCCGAGCGCAGACACGGCCACCCCAAGTAACCCTGGGATGGTCGGCAATATGCAAACTGCAATAATAACCAGATACAGCGCTCTTAACATGGCTGACTATTAGTTCCCGTAACGTTTCAACCATTCTTTCTCTAGCGCTGTTTGCCAACTTGGGTGTGGTTCTGCGATAGATTTGAATTGTTGAGTGTTTTTGGCTGATCCTGTTAAGTACTGATTGTTGAGTACAGAGGGATCTCCCCAGATGTTGAGGTCACCTTTGCGAGATTGCGCTTCAGGGCTTAGCAGAAAGTTTATCGCAACTTGTGCCCCTGCTTTAGCGTTGGCATTCCATGGGATGGCTAAAAAGTGGATGTTCGATAGCGCACCGTTATCCATCGCATAGGCTTTGGTCGTTTCAGCTAATTTGCCGCTTGATTGAGCTGAGTATACCGCATTCGGATTGAATGTAATGGCAAGATCGATTTGACCATCGTCGAGTAACTGAACGCTTTCTGCGGTTCCTCCTGGGAACTGCTCTCCACCACGCCAGGCGACTTTATGAAACTCGTCTAGGTAAGCCCACAGTGGCTGCGTGACTAATTCGAAACTCTCTTGTTTCACGGGGTAGCGCAATGACGCGTCGTTATTCGTAAGCTCGATAAGCAACGCTTTAATGAAACTCGTACCATGAAACTCTGGAGGACGAGGGTAGGTCAGACGGTTAGGAAACGCTTTGGCATAACTGAGCATTTCAGCAAATGAGCGCGGTGGGTTGTTGAGTGTTTTCTCATCGTGGATAAACACTAGCTGCCCCACCCCCCATGGTGCTTCCAGTCCTTCGGTAGGTTCCGAAAAATCGACATTAACAGGGAGCGTTTTATCAACGTATTGCCAGCTTGGTAACTCTTCAACAAAAGGGCCAAAGAGCAGTTGGTTGTCTTTCATTGACTTGAAGTTTTCGCCATTGATCCACACCATGTCGACGCTGCCACCGCTGTTCTTGTCCGCGGCTTTTTCAGCGATCAAGCGCGTGGTGGTTTCAGCTATGTCACTAACTTTGACGTGATTTAAAGTGACATTGTAGCGTGACTTTAGTTCGCTACCAGCCCACTGAATATAACGATTGATTTCTTGGCTTCCTCCCCAAGCATGAAAGTAGACGGTTTGACCGTCAGCTTGTTGTTCGATGGATTGCCAATCTTCAGCGATAACCGGTGTGGTTATCGCTGTGGCTAGAATACCAATGATGCTAAATACCTTTTTCATATGTAATCCGTATCTCGTTGTTTATTCGTTGGGCTGACTTAGCCATCCAGATTTGATAGTGGATAGTAATCAATCTTCATTGTTTATCAATGTTCATTTTACAGTAAATTCATATAATTACTTTCTACGTGTAGATGTGTTCACTTAAAACTTTTCATTTTCGCAGTGGTGCGAAGCTCATCGTAAGCCTGTAAACATAACGTGAGCGAGTTATTCTTGTTAAGCACAGCTTGAGTCTTTTAACCAGACCGGATTGTCACGCAAGTTCTTACACAACAACGTAATTTTTTGTCGTCACCGCTAGAGAGTGAGAAAGGATAGCGTATCGTCGGAGTAATGGTGAGGGGGAAAATAAAAAAGCAGCGCAAACGGCTGCTTTCAGTGACTAACTAATTCTAGTTCTTCCAGTCATTAAGCTTAAATGTAAGCGTATGTACGTCGTTTTTCAGCGTCATGAAGTTGTCGGTTAATACCATATCACTCCAACTGGATAAGGTCTGGCTGAACGCTTGTTCTGTGTCCATTACATCACCGATACACATTTTCATCGTCATGCCCATTTTTTCAATGCGGAACTTGTTGTCTTTTAGTTCCGCTTGGCCGAAGAAGTTATTACAGCCAGCGTTACCATTTGCTGTCATTTTCTCACCAATCTCAATGCGTGGTGCTTTTTGACGTTCACCCAATACGAGATCTTTGCCATCAATCGTGACCAGTTCCCAATTATGGTGTTGTAAGTCTTGAGTTGTAATTTGTCTTACATCGTCGCCATTGCTTGCACAAGCCGTCACAACGAAAGGCAGAGCCATTGCGGCAAGTAATGTTTTTGGACTAAGCTTCATAATAGGTCAACTCCAATAAGTAGTGGATAAGTCATCGTAGTGACTTCGCTGCATGCAGTATAGTGAATAACCGCGCTAATTTGTCAGTATAAAGTCATAGTTTGCGACGAGTCACAGATTGGAAGGCATTGATAAACATACAAATAAAATTCTATTAGAGTGAATTTTGAACGTTTCTTAGCTGCGAGAGTGAATGTTTGGAACAGTTAGAGTTTTTCACCGTCCCTAGCCCATGTGTCGGCGTTTGTACTGTAGATGAAAAAGGTTACTGCAGGGGATGCATGCGCAAACGAGAAGAACGTTTTAACTGGCTCAGTATGACGCCTGCGGAGCAGCTTCACGTGATTAAACTGTGCCGTCAGCGTTATTTGCGTAAAAAGCGACAAGCTCAGTCAACTCAGACGGAAGAAATTCCATTGCATACACCTCAGCAAGATCTTTTTTAAAATCAAATCTTTACTTTAGAATTGACCTAATCTAGATGGTAAATATCGTGTCACGTGTTTAGAGGTGTAGTATGTCTATACGTTACGGTGTTAGGAACCCATGTATCGGGCTTTGTGAGATGAAAAATGACGGTATAAGCGCTGGCTGCGGTCGCTCAAGACAAGAAAGGTACTTGTGGTATCGACTGCCTGAAAGTAAGCAAGAGAGATCCTAGAGCGGGTACTAAGTGAATCTCTCTATTCACGCTGTCGAAGTTAACTCAATTATTTCAATCCCCAACGATCATTTATCCAACCACCAGCACGTTCATCGAAATGGCTTCCAGAAAATCGGTGGTTCACTTCACTATTACTTTTTTCGTTATGAGGATTGTCGTCGAGTAAATGTTGGATGTAGTTTGCCATCGGATCACCACCTTTCAGCCGCTCTTGCCGAGTCGCTACCTCTTTGATTAATTGAAGACGGTATGAGTTGCTAGCTCTTTTCATGCAGTGATCCTCCTTGGTTATGACACTAATATGAAAAGTTAGAAGGCGATGTGGTAACCGTCAATCTCATTTGGTTAATAATTGGTCAACTTTGCTTCAATCAAGCTAAGGTAAACCAGCGCGAGTTGCAACTGGTGTATCTATCATATTGATTAAAAGAAGAAGTTTTTCTTGGTATGGATTGATGTTTTGAAATAAAAAATTCATCAAAAATTAAATCAATTAGGCTGCGCAGTGGCAGCCTAACGATCCTATGTTTTATTGCACTATTTGGCGAAATTTATGATAGGAAAACAAGGGAGGAAGCCATTATCAGCACAGTTGATTATACCAACTTGCACGCCTTCTATTTTGGCCGTTTTATTAAAGAAACCTACCTGAACCGTCGACTCGTTGGAGAAATTTACAGCGCCTACATCCACCATAGTGTCACCTTTTGAGTAGTTAACAAAACTCACGTTGGCTCCCTTAACATCATTGGTGACATTGACTGCGCCTAGATTGACACCTGTGGTTAAACCTTCGTTCCAGTTAAAAATTCCGAGTGAAGCGCCAGTCATCTCTTGATTGACTTTAGATCCACCAAGGAACAAGCCAAAATTTACGCCTGTGGTTGTATTGGTCTCTGACATTCCGACGATAGAAAAATCGACACCTTTCAATGTATCGACTTTACCGTGCAGCGCCGCCAATCTTACTCCTGATACCTGTGTATTGTCGGGCGCGTTGAAGTCATTTACAGAGGAAAACATAACGGGTGAAGATGCAAGAGTGGCGCAGGAGATCAACGCGCTCGTCACCGCCACTGCATTAACTATTTTTTTCATAACAACTCCCACTTTTACTTTGTTGTTAGAGTAAACCCTTATGGTTACTCATTTAGTAACTATAGTTGCATCGAGATGAGAGTTGCATTTGTGGTTGATTTTCAAGCTATCTGTTCCATAAATGAGGCTGTTATTGTTGGTACTACCTAACGGAGCCTTTAATTAGCGTTATGCAATCTTGTGCAATGCAAAAGTCCCTGTCTATATTTATATGGTAACGTCAGAGGCTGCTTAACCATGAAAGATTCGCAAATTGTCATAGTAGACGACTCACCTGCTATTTTGCTTGTAATGAAGGGAATGATGTCAGAGTTGGGATATGAGAATGTGATTACTTGCTCTAACCCTGCTGCCGCGTTATCCAATATTAGGCGCTCGCCAGAGAAGTATGGAGCCGTGTTTACGGATCTGAACATGCCTGATATGGACGGCATGACATTGTTAAAAGAACTTGGCGAGATGGGCTATCGAGGTGGTGTTTGTATCATTTCGGATATGGAAAAGCGGGTGATCGAACTCGCCGCACACATCGCTCGTAAACATAAAGTCAATTTGATCGGCAATATTGCCAAGCCAGTCCATATCAATGAGCTTCAACGTACGCTCAAGAAAATTGAGCAAGTTAGCGAGCGCGAAACCCACAGTGTTGAAGTCTTGTCGCCAAGTGTTCTACGAAGCCATATGGAACAAGGACTTGTTGAACCTTATTACCAGCCAAAAGTTTGTATTCACAGTCGACGCGTTGCGGGTATAGAAGTGCTGGCTCGTATCGTTAAACCAGGACAGATTAATGCCATTGCTCCGGGGCAGTTTATTCCCACTGCGATTGAAAGTGGAATGCTCAATGAACTGACTCAACAACTATTAGGCAAAGTTCTTACGGATTTCCCCAAGTTACTTAAAGAATTTGGTAAGCAGGTCAAAGTGAGTCTCAACTTGTCCCCATCTCAACTGACCGTTGACGGCTATACGCTCGATTTTATTGATACGATTGATCACCGCCAAATTGATAAGGAAAACATTACCTTAGAGATCACGGAAGAGTGTGCGCTGGAAAACACCGAACAGTTGGAAACGATCAACCGCTTGCGAATGCGTGGTTTTGGTGTGTCGCTTGATGACTTTGGAACAGGATTTACCAACTTGAACCAATTGCGAACTTTGCCATTTACTGAGGTCAAAATTGATCGCACACTGATTCATGACATTCATCAAGATCACTTCAATCAGGTCGTGGTGGATACGTTAGTTAATATTGCTGGGAAAATTGACGCATCACTTATCGCTGAAGGTATTGAAGACTATCAAGATTTAGAATATCTCAGCGAAACATACAAAGATATGAAAGTTCAAGGTTACCTCATATGCAAACCAAAACCGCTAGACAGTTTGCTGTATTGGTATCACAGCTGGCTTTATAACGTTAAGTAAAAATGCCCCGACTGGATTAGCGGGGCATATGTGCAAGGCTAAGCTCTAGCTATTTAAGTTCATACATCGCTGTTTAGTGATCAATTCATCGGCCATAAGTTGACCGCGGCTATTACGCATTTTTATGCGATAGCTAATTCCCACGTCCAGGTTGTTTCTCGTCTCTGTCGCTTGGCAGTATGTTTGAATACTGTTGTTTAAGACTTGAGCGGTTGGCTTTGCGCCTTTCGCGTCATCGTTATACACCATCATAATTTCAATCGTCGATCCTTTGGCGCTGGCACGCATGATGGATAGTGGCCCAGATTCGAGCGGCAACTCTGTTGAGAGTAAATTTGCTCGGCTTTGTGCAAGTAACTCCAGTTGTTTCTGGTTGTCAGTAGACGTTGAGGCACAACCGACTGCCAATGCAGCAAAGAGAACAACGGCGGTGGCTTTGAGCAAATGGGGCATCGTTAGAACACTTTCTTAAAGGGTTTGACGATGACTTTTTCGTAAACGCCCGCCTCAATATATGGATCGGCATCTGCCCATGCGTGTGCTTGCTGCAATGAATCAAACTCAGCAATCACCGTTGAACCTGTAAAGCCTGCTTCACCTGGATTATCAGAATCGATCGCAGGCATAGGACCTGCTGTTAACAGACGGCCTTCATCTTGCAGAGCTTGCAAGCGCTCAAGGTGGGCAGGGCGCACGCTTAGACGTTTTTCCAGAGAGTTTTCTACATCTTGTGAGAAGATGACGTACCACATGGTCTGATATCCTTATTTGCAGAGTATAATTACAGACGATCACTCTACCTTAACTGGCTTATTTTAAAAGCCTTAATAGCGAATATTTCGTAAACCACTAAGCAGCTTGAACAGGACGAGGTTTCCCTTCTCCATCAATCGCCACATAGTTAAACGTGGCATCGCAAACCATAAAGCGATCTTGTAAACCATCTTCTTTAACGGGTTTGACCCAAACTTCAAGATCGATGCTCATTGATGTACGCCCAATTTTGGTACACTCGCCGTAGCAGCAAACAACATCACCAACACGCACTGGCTTTTTAAAGGTGATACTCGATACGGACACAGTAACAATACGGCCAGAAGAGATTTCTTTGGCTAGAATACCTCCCGCCAAATCGAGTTGTGACATGATCCAACCACCAAAGATATCGCCGTTGGCATTAGTGTCGGCGGGCATGGCAAGGGTTCTGAGTAGAAGTTGTCCTTTCGGCGCAGTTTTTTCATTGCTCATGATAACATCCAATACAAACCAAACAGCGGCCAAGATGGCCGCTGTAAAAATTCAATTGTAACAAAACTATCAACTTATTCGCTAGACTTAGCCTCGGCATCTTCTTTCGCCATATGTTGATAGATGTAAACACCAGTAATTAGAGTAAAGCCTAGTGTAGCGGCGAGTAGGCCGAACACTTTGAAATTCACCCAGACGTCCAATGGCAGCGAAAATGCGACGTAAATGTTTAAACCAGCACACACCAAGAAAAACGCCACCCAAGCCCATGTGACTCTAGCCCAAATTAATTCGGGAAGGGTAATTTCTTTACCTAACATGCCTTTAATCGCGGATTTGCCAATAACATGGCTCACGGTCAAACCAATAGCAAAAATTAGGTAAACGAGGGTGACTTTCCACTTAATGAAATTGTCATCGTGGAGAAAAATAGTCATACCCCCGAAAATAGCGACCATTAGGAAAGTGATAACCTGCATCTTCTCCACTTTCTTGAACATCAGATAAGTGATGATGATTTGAACGGCTGTTGCGGCAATTAATGCCCCCGTCGCAACGTAAATGTCCTGCATCTTATACAGGACAAAGAAGATAATCAGTGGGATAAAGTCGAGAAGTTGTTTCATTGAATCATTCTAGTTCAGTCTCATTGAACTCATTCTAACCAAATTGTCGCCATTGGACAAAGCGGCTAGCAACAAGATTGCTCAATAAGTTTTCCTAACAAAACGTTAACGCGTTAAGAGTCGCTTGTAGTCTTCTAAGTAGCCTTCACTGCGCAAGTTGTCGATCGCGAATTGAAGCTCCTCATCGCTCATCGAAAAGCAACTCGATTTTCCAGTCATTCCATTCAAATATTCGTGGTATTCCAATTCGGTGAAATGCCCGATTCGATCGACCAGTAAACATTTTATTCCCTGATGAATAAGTCGATAGTATGTGTGACGTTGTACTTCCATATCCTGCTCCTAACACCCAACAGACGGGAAATTGCCGTTTGCTTCACCATGTTGGAAAAGTAAGCATATTCAATGCCAGCAATATAGGAGCGACACTAATCTAAAATAAGATTTAAAAACAATGAATTAAATTTGCCGTCACCTAAAATACTGACGGAACTGCAATCTGAGTGTCAAAATAGGAACGAGGTTGCCAATCAGTAACCAGCAACCATTCTTGATTAAGGCGTTGCTGATTGGTTTAGCGTCGATTGCAAAATTGTGTTCAGAGCTTCCTTGGTCGTGGGCTTAGTTAAACGACCATCCATGAGTTCACTCATACGCAGTAAGTCTCGTTCTCCTGACTCTCCGGACAAAGCGATAATTGGTATGCTTGGGTAGGAATGCTTGATGATGCTAGCTGCCTCATAACCGTTCATCACTGGCATTTGGATATCCATAAAAACCAAATCAATCGGGTTGCTGTGGATGATCTCAATAGCTACTTTACCGTTATTGGCTAATATGACGCCGTATCCCAGTTGTTCAAGATAGAGTTTGACGAGAGTGCGCTGAATCTCTTTATCGTCGACAACCAAGATCATATGGGACGGTGCGACATCAAGGTTCAGCTTTGTTGTTTGTTCAGCAGCAGGTTCGATAGGCAGCGACGTTTTCTTCTCTGGTGCTGCGAGTGGCTTAGCAACCTGATCAACGGCAATATTCGTCGCCGGAAAAGTAAGCTTAAATTCCGTGTATTGATTTAGCTCTGAATGACAACTGATTGAACCACCAAATGACGCCATCACTCGCTGGCAATAACCTAGCCCTAAACCACTACCGCCACTTTTGTTGTGACTGAAGAAGTCATCAAAGATACGTGCGAGCAAATTTTCGGGAATGCCCGGCCCTGTGTCGCGGAACCAGAGGTAATTCTCGTACTGACCTTTTTCTGTGCGGATTTGAATTTGGCTCTCCGGATAAGAGTCAAAATAATAGATAGCATTACGTAGTAAATTAAATAGAACAAAGTTAAACAAGGTGTCGTTGATTTTCACTACAAAGTTTTGTTCGATATCCAGTTTAATTCGTTGGCGATGTGTTTGGTGCTCGAAACCGTACAATTCAACCGTGGACTGAACAGCGCTGACAATCGATGTTGGTTCTGCTGGCTCTAATGCTAGGGATGAGTGGTTCACTTCTCTCAGGATAATGTCAATGAGCTGTTTGCCTCGATTGACGGCCTGCTTACCTTTGTTGGCATGATTCTGCAACGCTTGATTTGTAGGATCTGTCGCGATCAACTGATTGATATATTCAAATTCGAGTTGGGCTTGCGCCAATGGGTTACGCATCTCATGAGCAATAGAATTTGCTAGGGCTTGCGATTGTTTGATTTTAAGATCGGCATTGATATAGCCTTGCGCTTTTTTTAGCACGTCTTGCAGTGCTTGGATTTCCTCGCCAAAAAACAAGCGACCATTGTGCTTTTTACGCGCTATTAAGAGATGCGACACTTTATTTGTATGGTCAAAAATAGGCAGCACCATCGCGATATTGTTGGTATCCATTTGACGATAGAGTCTACGCAGTGACAATCGCTCCTTTTGACTTTTCAACTGAGGAATTGAGTCCTCAATCTCCTCTAACACAAGGACACTGTTGGTGTTGTTTAAATGTTTAGTGTACAACGGTTCGTCTTGAATATTGGAAACGAGCTGAATCGAATCATGGCTTACGCCAAGTATATCGGCGACTTGACGCAGTGGTTCATCAACCGATGTTTGGAAGTCATCCGCAAGGTGATAGATCTTTCTTTGCGGCGAAACGGCATCATTAAATATAAGCTTGCTCGCCAGTTGTTCGACATGTTTCTGGAGCCATTTCCAGCTTATTCCAGTAAACAGACTCGCCAATAAAATAGCGGTCAGAATGTTTTGCGTATCCGTTGCTTTGATAACAAATAGCAGAGGCAATGTGATAGCTACAACGGACAAAGATAAGGTCATTAGGCGGTATATGATGTGGCGACTGCTATAAAAACGCGATGTTACCAACGCATAACCCATGAGCATCATTTCAGAAATAGACAATGCGGGTGGTAACCAAGCCATTGAAAAATCGTCATATATCATTGGAATAACGACATGTATTGCTAGGGTCGAACTCATAAATACGCTAATACCAAACAGCATATAAAGTGATTTGATATGTTGCAGGGGTTTAGCGTTGCGTGAATACTGAATCACACACCTAAATGAGAGCAAGATGACGCAAAGTACGACCATAAAGAAATAAGAAGTCGATTCGCCAAACTGAATGACAAAATCACCAGCTTGTTGTATCGATATGCCTTGGATCATCTTGTAATTAGTTAGATTGGCTAGCACCACCGCGCTTGAAACGATGGCGAGCAACCCTGCTTCAATCTTGAATGTCTTCGATTTGGCTAGTAGTAAGCACACTAGATAAGCGCACGCGAAGGCAGAGTATGAGAGCAGGTTCGCCACCAAAGCGGCGATGATGGCGGGTTGTTCACCAAGCATCACTAATAGTGGAGAATAGAAATAGGCGTTACTTAGTATCCATCCCAGAATAGACAGTGAATAACATAGGTAGGGCAACTTAATGGCATTGAGCCGTGTGCCCGTTATCTGTTTCGTTGACTTAAGAAAGTAGATGTTCCATTGAAGAACGACTAGCGATACCAATGAAAGCAAAATAAATACAGGGTGCAACTGCAGATTATTTAAGGAATCAAGCATCATTTACCTCATTGTTGCACACTTTATTTCTCACCATTTGCTTATACTGTCGAAAATCGATGGAAGAGTATTGGAAGTTAAACTCTTCTATAAGCCACATTCCTCGATATGTGGGATTCGAGCCAGGTTCGATAGCATAACAACCCGTATCTATGTAGGCATCACTCCCCAGTTGGGCGTAAAAGTTCAGCAACCATGGGTTATCTATAATCGTATAGGCGCAGCGATATCCCGCCTGTTTCAGACAATTAGCCATCGCTTTTTGCGCCAAATAGAGCAAGTAAAGACGCTGCATTTTCTGCCCAGCGGTGGTTAAGCGTAGAATCTCACACAATGACGTTTCATCATTGATGCTGCTAATACACTGGTTGTCAAAGCTTTGTAGCGTTTTGGCTTGCGCTGATAGCGAGGTAAAAGCACCAGTGTTAGTTAACTTTTTCACTGTCAGCTCATTGAAAAGGCAGTGCCAATTATTGTGCTGGAAAAATTCGCTATGACTTAGCCATTGCTTATATCTGCTGCCACAGGTAATCATCGCGCTTGACGCCAAGCATGGATACTTAGCCTCATTTGGATTGTGGAGGAGGATAAAGTGGCAGCCTTGCGCAGAGAGATCCAGCAGTGGTAGTAGTTCGTACCAACCTTGCTCTAGAACAAATAGGTCAATATTGGCTAAACAGACCGCGTCACGTAGGCTAAACAGCCCTTCTTTGTGGGGTGAATAAACCTGTAGGGAAGAGCATTTGATATCTTCAACTAACAAGCCTTGGTATTCATCATCGATGAACGTCATGCCTGGCGTAAAGTTGGCGGCACTTGAGCGACGTTGAATGATAGTATCAAGCTCAATATACGCCCACATTCTAGATATTGAATCGAAGTGCTTAAGTGCGACTTGTTCTAGTACTTCATTGAGACGTTTTGGTGCGCAACTGGTCGCTGTCCCGCCGCGTTGCACTAAACTTTTGTACTCGGGTGTGTTGTAAATAGTCCGCAAATTAGATTGTGCTAACTCTGGTCTTAATCCAATTGCCATTTGACGTCTTTTGTTCACCAGCGAGTGGAACAAGTCTCGATAATGGTATACAGAGTTAGGATCAGTGAGGCTGAGAAATAGTTTATTTCGCTCAGCATCGGTTAAGACATCTTGTGCTAAACAAGCTGTGAGTTTGGAAAATAGGGTCATATGCCATAGCCAACGTTTTTATCATTATTTAGATGCATAGCACTGTTTGTGCCTTGCTTTATTTATAAATCTGACTTGATTATGTAGAACGCCAATCTTCTATGCAATACATCTAATATGATATTTGTAGCCCGATCTCACTAAATATCAGTCATGATAATCAGTGAGTGCGGAGTTGGTTGTTGGTCGTAGTGAAATTTGGGCTGGTGGCGGATCTAGCGCTTGCAAGGTGGCTCGAAAGGATTTCTTATTTACATCAAAACCTTAATTGATGTTTTTCCTGTTTTTGGATTAATAATCTGATAAGAATGTCAGTATCATTAAAATATTCTGGTTGTGTTTGGATTTTAGCGCCGATTATTGGTATAAATTCTAAGTCTAAAGCTTTCTATGTTGTTGTTTTTTAGACTGAATTGGACTCATTATAGAAAAAAGTTGGCGAAAATCATGAGCTTGGCATACACTTCCAGAGTAAAGCCGATATGTTGTTGATTGGCTTGGTGAAATGTTTTGGTGCTGCCTTGGGGCGGCAATGTTTAACACAGCTTTGAGGAAAGTTTTATGGCGCTCACAAAGGCCGATTTGGCTGAGAACCTGTTTGAAAAGCTCGGATACAGTAAACGGGACGCCAAGGAAACGGTTGAGGCGTTTTTCGAAGAGATTCGTAAGGCACTGGAAAGTGGCGAACAGGTAAAACTGTCTGGATTCGGTAATTTTGATCTTCGTGATAAAAATGAACGTCCAGGTCGCAACCCCAAGACAGGTGAAGACATTCCAATCAGTGCACGTCGAGTAGTGACCTTCCGCCCGGGGCAAAAACTAAAAGCCCGCGTTGAAAATATTAAGGTTGACTAACGTCTCACGAGCCTAAGATAAACACTCAGGGGCTAGGTAAATACCCAGAATTCCCCAATGAAAAACACCCCAGCCAAGGCTAGGGTGTTTTTGTATATGCGTGATGAAAACAACCGCTTAGTCGCGCTTCCACAACGCATGACAGAACTTATGCTCAGGATCTCGGCTGATCAATAAACGTGCGAAAACATCATCTAAGACATCGTCATCTTCGTTAACTAGACCAATACGGACTTCTGCATAAACTTCTTTGTCTACATCGAAGCCAACATGTTCAACCCAGTCATCACCTGTTTCTACAAGCTCTGCAGCACCACGTTCATCAAATTGCGCGGTGAATAGAATTACGTCTGCTGGCTCTAAGTTGTCAGGTGCCATTTCCAAGAAGATGTCGTACGCAGTATCGATTGCGTCATCGTAAGAGATTAAATCCGCCATCTTAAGCGCGGCTCATGTACTTACGTTCAGTCGTGTTGATCACGATGCGGTCACCTGTTGCGATGTACTCAGGTACTTGTACAGTCAAGCCAGTAGAAAAACGAGCTGGTTTAGTACGAGCTGACGCTGACGCGCCCTTGATTGACGGGTCTGTTTCTTCGATGACAAGCTCAACAGACGCCGGTAATTCTAGGCCTACCGCGTTACCGTTGACCAAAATGACGTGAAGGCCTTGGATCTCTTCCGTAATAAACTGAAGTTCATCGGCAATGTCATCTTGTTTGAATGTGTACTGAGTGTAATCTTCATTGTCCATAAAGATATACTCATCGCCATCTACGTATGAGAATGAAGAAGCGCGCTTAAACATATCAACGGTTTCAAGCACGTCGTCAGATTTGTAGCGTTCATCAACGCGAGCACCTGTCGTTAGGTCAGTACAACGTAGCTTGTAGATCTTAGCGCCGCCACGGCCACCAGGAGTCGTTACTTCGATGTCTTTGATTAATAATGTTTTACCGTTAGATTCGATAGCAAAACCTTTTTTAAGCTCACTCGCCTTTGGCATGAACAATTTCCTTCGTATGTTAGGTATTAGCGCGATTATATACCGAGTCACTAGTTGAAGGAATATCTTGATTGATCCTCTTTGGTGAGCGAACATTAACGAATTCAGTTCGATTATTTTGTGTTATCAATCAAATGCATCTTTCCACTATTAGCCGTGAGCAGCCTTTTCAGCCTCAATACCAACCTGCTATCGATGAATTGGTCAGTTTTCTGCGCAATGGCTTAGGGGACAACCTGCACAGTATATATTTGTATGGTAGCGTGGCGCGTAAAACCGCGAAACTGGGTTTGTCTAATCTCGATGTGATTGTGGTCACTCATGCATCGTTTAGCAATTTAAGAACGACGTTATTTAACTCTATTAAGTGGCGCTTTCAAAAGTCGCATCCATTCATTACCGAAGTGTCGTTTAAAACGGCCCTCGCTGCAGAAGTTGCCAGTTTAGATAGTATTTTTTCGTGGGGTTTCCAGCTTAGGCATTGCTCAGTGTGCATCTTTGGTGAAGATTTGTCGGAATGCTTTGGAGACTATGAACCGAGTTGGGAAATTGCTAAGCATTGGAATATGGATGTCGAAGACTGGGTCGCTGTATATCGGAATCGCATTGCTCGCTGCGATAAAGCGGAAGATCAAATCAAAGCGCAGAAGATTATCGCTAAGAAGTTACTGCGTGCGAGTTATTCGTTGGTTATGTACAAAGATAAAAGATGGTTTGACGACCCATTGGAATGTGGTCAGAGGTTTCTTCGTTACTACCCTGACAAGCAAATAGAAATTGAACGCTTAGGGATTTTATTGTCAGGCCGTTTGATCGCAAAGCGTTCGGTCATTGGTATTCTTGATGGCTTTGGCGATTGGCTTGCAAAGCAATACAAAAAAACTGAATTTAGAATCGGTTGACGCCCATATTTGTGAAGTTTTTATCTATTCTTTGAATGCATGTGATACGTTGATTCTGTCACTCAAGAGGAGGATGTATGCAGGTTCACGCTAAGGGGGGGAGTTTTTCGGTTGTTAGAACGCAATGGTTCAGCCGATATCTGTTTCCTTCGCTCCTCGCAATTCGTGAAGGTATGGTGTGTATTATTCCATGCCTAATGATCTCTTCTTTTTCTCTTTTCATCGCCTGTATTGGAGAGTTTTTTACTCACAGCACTGATAGCTGGGTGGGGCATTTTTACGCAATTGGCTTACGTTCCGAATGATTCTGGTGTGTTAGTACAAGGCTGGTACTATTCTAAGTCACTGCCACTGAGTAAGCTGATTGATTATACAAAATCACTTAAAACAGCCCCAGTTGTGGTTCACTTAAAGTAGCAAAATCCAACCCGATAAAGGGCAAAATGGCTTCTGCGACGGGTTTGAGTTGTTTGTCGATATAATGTTGATAGTCGATGGCGCTATTTTGGTACTCCTTCGGCTCTGGGCCTGCAAGAGTCATGACATATTCAATTCGGCCTTTATTTTGATACTGCAATGGCCGCCCTAGACGTTCGTTAATCTCATCCGCCATGCGCGCTGCACGTACCTGAGGTGGTATGTTCTTTTGATACTCGTGCAGTTTTCTTCTTAGGCGCTTTTGATAGACCAGTTTGTCGTCGAACTCGCCTGACTGAGTTTGCTCGACGAAGTGACGCACAAAATCGCTCGGATTCTCACTATGAAAAACCATTGCGTACAGGGTTTGTTGGAACTCTTGTGCCAGTGGCGTCCAGTCCGTTCTCGCACTTTCTAGGCCCTTAAAGACAATGCGTTCATCGCTACCATCGCCAATCAAACCTGCGTAACGCTTTTTTGAACCTGTCTCCTGACCGCGAATAGTCGGCATTAAAAACTTTTTATAATGGGTTTCGTACTCGAGTTCTAATATCGAGTTGAGGTTGTACTCTTGTCGTAAATGATGACTCCACCACTGGTTAATGTAGGTAACCAGTTCATTACCAATGTCATCGGCTTGGGCTTGGCTAAACTGGCCATTGAGCGAAACGAAGGTCGAGTCAGTATCTCCGTAAATCACTTGATAGCCTTTGGCTTCGATCAACTGCTTAGTTTGCTTCATGATTTCATGCCCACGCATGGTAATACTTGACGCAAGGCGAGTATCAAAAAAGCGGCAACCTGAAGAGCCCAGTACTCCGTAAAACGAGTTCATGATAATTTTAATTGCTTGTGAGAAAGCTTGTTCATTATTTTTCTTTGCTACGTCTCTGGCTGCCCATAACGTCTCGATCATTTGCGGAAGAAAGTGGTGAGTTCGATGAAATTGGCCACCACGAAAGCCGGGCACCGCTTGAGTAGAGTCTTTGCCTATCTCGAGTTGTAATCCTTCAATCAATCCCATTGGATCAATAAGAAAGCTACGAATAATTGAAGGGTAAAGGCTCTTAAAATCTAATACTAATACCGAGTCATACAGGTTAGGGATAGAGTCCATTACATAACCACCTGGACTTGCCAACCAATCTTCAGAGCGAAGATTTGGCGCTATGTAGCCAGCTCGGTGTATTTGCGGGAGGTATAGATTGGTAAACGCCGCAACTGATCCACCAACACGATCAAGCTCTACGCCAGTCAACTTGGCGCGTTCAATCGCAAACTCAAGTAAATGAGTATGAGCAAAGATTTTATTCACCAGCGCGCAGTCTTGCAGGTTGTATTTTGCTAAAGAAGGTTTGTCATGGCTAAACATATGATTAATTTCGGCCATGCGGTCATGAACATTATGGATCTGTTTACCTTCGCCTAACAGTTGTTGGGAAACCGCTTCTAGAGACCAACTGCGAAAGTGGTAAGTCGCTGTTTTTAGTGCGTCGATACCATCAATCACAACGCGTCCCGGGATCGAAATAAAGGCTTGCTGGCTGGTGTTGGATGTACGAAAAAAACTTGCTTGATACCCGCGGCCAAGTGTCAGCTTGACTTGATTCCAGTCTGCACGTTTATGCAGCAATCTAAAATCGAAATCGATAACGTTCCAGCCAATGACAACGTCAGGGTCATAGCGCGCAAACCAATCCACTAAGGCGTGCAGTAACTGTTTTTCATTGTCGACCCATTGAATGTTAGTTTCAGCAGGTTCTATGGGCCCTACCATGATGACGCGACTGTCCATTGGGCTATCTAAACCAATGGAGTAAAGAACGCCTTTTTCAGAACACTCGATATCAAGCGAGACAACGTCGAGATCAGGAGTGTACTCCCCAGTGCGGCACTTCACTTGATTGAAGCGACGATGTGATTTAGTTGCCTGTGTAATCCCCGTAAATTCAAGGCTACCTTTAATAAATCTTTCCATTAGATAGCGATCGGCGAGACGGATATCGTCCTCAAGAACCAATATATCATTGCGCTTAAGGCATTCACTGGCTGTTTGAGATTGTTTAATCGTCTGGCAATAGCATGCGGCTAGTGGTTGCAAATCAAAACTTTTGAGGGGTAGAGGTTTCCAAGTAATTGACAGATCTTGAGTGACACTTTTCGCTTTTTCAACATCGGCTTGCAGCACAAAGAACACAGGTTGCTCCGCTTCAATGATTAATTGAGTCGGCCCCTCTGGTGTTGCTAACCAAAGATCAATCTGAGTTGTACCCCTGACATCACGAGCTTGTCGCGTGAGTATGAATCCATGTTGAATAGTCATGTAGAATTTTATTTAGAGACCCGCGCTAAACACCTGCGCCGCTAGAGTAGCATAAGCTCAGAGCGTTAAATAGCAACAGCAATGATTGTCGTTTTTACATAGATTTTTCTGATACAAAAACAAGCAAATTTTCAAGGTAACCATTTGATTACTAAATTAATAACAACTTAGATACCAGTTATGAAAATAAGTACTTGCTAAAGTTTGCATTTAAGCACATATTCAGGGGAAGCGAAAAATAGTGTTTTAAGTTAAACTATGCAGTTGTACTGTGAACCAATATTCGGTTACACAGCTAAGCGAAGTTGAAGTAGTGTGGAGATACAAGTTTGATAAATGTTTTCCTTGTAGATGATCACGAGCTGGTTCGCACAGGGATACGACGTATTATTGAAGACGTCCGTGGGATGAACGTAGCAGGGGAAGCTGAAAGCGGTGAAGAAGCAGTAAAATGGTGTCGAAGCAACCATGCTGACGTCATTTTAATGGATATGAATATGCCGGGAATTGGTGGTTTAGAAGCGACCAAGAAGATCCTGCGTTTTAATCCTGATGTGAGAATCATCGTTTTAACTGTTCATACGGAAAATCCGTTTCCAACAAAAGTGATGCAAGCAGGTGCCGCAGGTTACCTGACTAAAGGCGCAGGGCCAGATGAAATGGTCAATGCGATTCGTATGGTGAATAGTGGCCAGCGCTATATTTCACCGGAAATTGCTCAGCAGATGGCACTTAGCCAATTTTCTCCCGCATCGGAGAACCCTTTTGCCGACTTGTCTGAGCGTGAGCTGCAAATCATGATGATGATTACCAAAGGGGAAAAGGTGACTGACATTTCAGAGCAGTTGAATCTGAGCCCTAAAACGGTAAACAGCTACCGCTACCGCCTATTCAATAAATTAGACATTAGTGGTGACGTTGAATTGACTCATCTAGCAATTCGACATGGAATGATCGACACCGAAACATTATAAGGTTCCATTACCATCAATGTTTTACAGATCCAATTTATGGTAATGGTATGAGCCAATTTGACTCGGCCTCGTTCCTCAGAACTGTAACCAATCAGCCTGGCGTTTATCGTATGTATAATGCCGAGGCTGTGGTTATTTATGTTGGTAAAGCCAAAGACCTCAAAAAGCGTTTATCGAGCTATTTCCGAACTAAGGTAGATAGTGAAAAAACGCGCGCCCTCGTCAGTAATATTGCCAAAATCGATGTCACTGTTACTCATACAGAGACAGAAGCGTTGATCCTTGAGCACAATTATATTAAGCAGTATTTACCTAAATATAATGTCTTACTGCGCGACGATAAATCGTACCCGTATATCTTTATAAGTGGTCATAAGCACCCTAGGCTCTCCATGCATCGTGGTGCGAAAAAGCGCAAAGGTGAGTATTTTGGTCCTTACCCAGATTCAGGTGCGGTACGGGAAACACTCCATCTAATCCAAAAAATCTTCCCGGTTCGTCAATGCGAAGATACGGTATACAGTAACCGGACTCGACCATGCCTTATGTATCAAATTGGACGTTGCGCGGCACCTTGTGTGAGCAGTGTGATATCGGATGAAGAATACACTGAGCTGGTGGATTTAGTCCGCCTGTTCTTACAAGGCAAAGATCAACAAGTGCTCAGTTCATTGGTTGATAAAATGGAGCTGGCGAGTCAATCATTACGCTTTGAAGATGCCGCTAAGTTTCGTGACCAAATTCAAGCCATTCGCCGTGTGCAGGAACAGCAATTTGTTTCTGAAGACTCAATGGATGATATGGATGTGCTTGGTTTCGCACAAGAGAATGGCATAGCGTGTATTCATATCCTTATGATTCGCCAAGGCAAAGTACTAGGCAGCCGTAGCCACTTCCCGAAAATTCCTAATAGCACCACTAAACAAGAAGTGTTTTATAGCTTTTTAAGTCAATATTACTTAAGCCACAATGAAGCACGTACGATACCGACCCGTATTATTCTAAATACTGGTTTGATGGATGATGCTCAGCCGTTGGAAGAAGCGCTAACAGGGATTGCTGGAAGACGGGTACATTTTCATGTCAACCCTACAGGCACGCGTGGTGGGTACCTCAAGTTGTCCAATACCAACGCACTCACGGCGATCACAACCAAGATTAATCACAAAATGACTATCTCTCAGCGGTTTAAAGAGCTGCGAGAGTTGCTGGGTATGGAAAGCATCACGCGTATGGAATGTTTTGATATCTCTCATACGATGGGGGAGAGCACCATTGCATCGTGTGTTGTGTTTAATCAAGAAGGCCCGGTCAAACAAGAGTATCGTCGCTACAATATTTCAGGTATCACTGGTGGCGATGATTATGCTGCTATGGGTCAAGCGTTAGAGCGCCGTTATTCCAAGCAGCTCGAAGTGGAAAAAATTCCTGATATTGTCTTTATTGATGGCGGGAAAGGTCAGCTTAATCGCGCGCATGAAATCATCTCGCAGTATTGGGGAGATTGGCCTAAGCGGCCTCATTTAATCGGCATTGCGAAAGGTGTGACGCGTAAACCTGGCCTAGAAACTTTAATTACGACCGACGGAGAAGAGTTTAACCTGCCCAGCGATGCCCCAGCGCTACACCTGATGCAACATATTCGAGATGAAAGCCATAATCACGCCATTGCAGGGCATAGAGCTAAGCGTGGTAAAACCCGCAGAACCAGTGCGCTCGAAGGTATCGAAGGGGTCGGTCCCAAACGTCGTCAAGCGTTGCTGAAATATATGGGTGGTTTGCAAGAACTCAAACGAGCAAGTGTTGAAGAAATCGCCAAAGTGCCGGGTATTAGTACTTCTTTGGCAGAAAACATTTATCAAGCATTGAAACAATAGCAAAAATCACGCACCATAAGGCGCTGTTTGAAGCACCTAATAGAGCCATACGCAAACAAAAAGAGTCTTAATAAATATGCGTTTAAATATCCCTAACATATTGTCTTTGTTGCGACTTTTCTTGATACCAGTATTTGTCGTCGTGTTTTACCTTCCTTATAGCTGGTCTCCATTCGCTGCAGCAATGGTGTTCTGGGTCGCAGGTTTTACTGATTGGTTAGATGGCATGTTGGCGAGAAAATTAGGTCAAACTTCTCGTTTTGGCGCTTTTATTGATCCTGTTGCCGATAAAGTGTTAGTCGCTAGTGCACTTATTTTGATTACGGAGCACTATCACAGTATTTGGATTACTATTCCAGCTGTGACTATGATTGGTCGAGAAATTATTATCTCTGCATTACGTGAATGGATGGCAGAAATCGGTAAACGTGCGAGTGTCGCTGTTTCTTGGGTTGGCAAGGTAAAAACTGTTAGTCAGATGTTTGCGTTGTGGGTACTTATTTGGCGCTACGATGATTGGATGATTTGGCTAGGATACGCTGCGCTTTATATTGCAACTGTCCTCACTTACTGGTCAATGGCACAATATCTCATGGCAGCAAAAGACGATTTGCTAGACGAACAACATCACTGATTTCTCAAGCGGGCAATGGCCCGCTTTTTAGTATTTGAGCTGGGTCTAAACCCAATTAACTCAGCGTATTTGTTGAATTATTTGCTCAGAAACTGGCTAATTTGAGTCGTTTTGAGCGTTTAATAGACAAACGATTTAAAAATTCAAAATTAGTGTTGACTCATTACATCGAATGGGTAGAATGCTTCCCGTACCCAAGAGGAATCGAGTGAGAACGCTATTCATCTTGGTGTGACAGAGGCGCGTTGGCAGAGTGGCTATGCAGCGGATTGCAAATCCGTGGACCTCGGTTCGACTCCGGGACGCGCCTCCATTTGCGACACTAGCTCAGTTGGTAGAGCGCAACCTTGCCAAGGTTGAGGTCACGAGTTCGAACCTCGTGTGTCGCTCCAAATTTTCTTAATATTGATTGTATTCAATGTTTTAGATGGTGTTTTACTTTATTCAGTAAAGGCATCACAAATTTAGATTTGTGTGCCCTGGTGGTGGAATTGGTAGACACAAGGGATTTAAAATCCCTCGGCGTTCGCGCTGTGCCGGTTCAAGTCCGGCCCGGGGCACCATCTAACGTATTACGCGACACTAGCTCAGTTGGTAGAGCGCAACCTTGCCAAGGTTGAGGTCACGAGTTCGAACCTCGTGTGTCGCTCCAAATTTAAAAGGCCCTAGCATAATTGCTAGGGCCTTTTTTGTTTAACTGTTTATCTCATCCGACCATTGGCCTAAACCTAATCTTTTAGTTGGTTTTTAAATATTCGCGGTGTGAATTTATTTATAAATCCAATAGAATACACCACTGTTTTGTAAAGTAATTCCAAGCGTGCTGGAAGCAATCGAGTGGTTAGAAGATGATCCCAACACCACAAAAACTGGTGGCGAAGCTCTCTATAAATCAGATGTTAGTCGTTTCTCATCTGTTTCTAGTGGTGATTTTGATTACGGGCTTTAGCTATACCCGATATCAAAGTGAATGGCATCGCCATATCGATTACTCTGCGTCTATCGCAAAGTTGACGCTTTCACCGCATCTCTCATTTTTATCGAACTCGGTAGCGAATATTAATTACGCTAACCTAACCATGCCGAGTACGCAAAAACTGTTGGCCTCCATAGATGATCTCGAATTTTTGGAAGTGGCGGGTAAATCAGATTATGCCCAGCAAGAGGTTCAGGTACGTTTTTTTAAACGTTTTGAGTATCTCTGGCGCGCTAATGTCACGGAAAGTGATGTCGAAAATCAGCAAGAAAAAATCGAACAAATTAACCAAGAGATCCAGAAAACTAGCGCCAATAATGTGGTGAGACTTAGAAAGCTAGAGTTCATCAAAAACCGAGTGACAAGCGAATACACTGCTTTATTAGAAGGCTTGGATTTCACTAACAACGTTTATATTCCTTGGAGTAAGCCTTCATCAACCCAAGAGTTTTACTATTTTGATGAAGAGTTGTGCACATTAAACATTGTGTTACCCCTGTCGAACAAGAATGGGGGAGATGTCTGGGCGGTTTTTGATGCGAGCGAACTTACTGCATTGCAGCGTTCACTTATACAAGAAATCATTGTTGAAGCTATTGTTGCTCTGCTTATTTCAGCACTGTTAATTGGCTGGGTTGCCCATTGGATTGTCTCACCGCTAAAATCACTTGCCGAGCATATGCGTTCAGGTGAGACACACAATGACATTAAACACTTCTCTGAACTTGCCCGTAGTGATGAAATCGGTCAACTCGCGAAAGCCTATCAGGGTCTACTGATTAAACTCGATAACCAACTAAATATTTTACGTGCAAAATCGGACACTGATCCTTTAACTGGATTAGGCTCAAGGCACAAGTATTCACGAACAGCAGTACCATTTTTAAAACGTCATTTAGGTAAAGGGCATTATGTTGGTCTGATTGTTTGCGATGTCGATAATTTTAAGGCATTCAATGATATTTATGGTCACACTGAAGGTGACAATGCTCTGTCTTTAGTGGGCAGCAAAATTAGGCTGCTGGCGAGAGATAGTGACCTCGCATTTCGTTATGGTGGGGAGGAGTTTGTGATATTTTGTGCCCGACCAGAAAAGATCCAACTGCTCAATTTTGCTGAACGACTGAGACATGAAATAGCAGGACTAGACTTAGCGCATCAAGGCAATCAACCTTATGGGATTGTCACGACATCAGTCGGTGGCGCTATTGCCCATCAGCAAGACTTAGAAGCTCGATTCGACACATTCCAAGAGCTGCAGGAATCGATGTTCAACCTAGCTGATAAAGCGCTATATGAATGTAAGCAAAGTGGACGAAATCAAGTAATTTGGTCGAGCAGCTTCAATCAAAAAACTAAGTAGTCTGGAGCGCTTAGCTAGCGCCTATTTTCTTTTGATGAGTCGATAAATTTTTCCGCTATCGGTACTAAAAATAATCTCACCGCTGGGTAGGGCTTCAATGTCTCTGATTCTCTCTCCAAGCTCTTCAAGAATTCTTTCTTCGCCTACGATCTGGTCATCTTTTAGCGTTAAGATATTGATATGGGTAAGTTTCAACGCACCAGCGAGCAGCCTTCCAGACAGTTCTGGGTGGCGCTTCCCACGATAAAGAATCAATGAACTTGGGGCAATTGACGGAATATAGACTTTCTTTGGTGAAACAATTCCCGGTTTTTCCTTTTATTCTCCCACAGCGATTGGTCCCCAATATTCTTTGCCATGCGAGGTCACTGGCCAACCGTAATTAGCACCTTGGGTGATTAGGTTAATTTCATCGCCTCCTCTCGGGCCATGCTCGATAGACCAAAGCTGTTGCTGCTCTAGGTCAAAGAAAAGTCCTTGTGGATTTCTATGCCCATAACTCCAAATTTCTTGGCGCTTTTTTTCATCATCAATAAATGGGTTTTGCGCGCTGGGATGGCCATTAATTTGTACTCGAAGGATACTACCAGCGTGCGTAGTGAGATTTTGTCCGTTTTCTCTCACACCTCTATCACCCACGCTGAAGTACAGATGTTGTGAGTCAAAAGTGATTCGACTGCCAAAATGACGCCCCGTATCCGAGCCTGAATACGTGACAAGTAAATCTTGCCAACTGGACAGTTGATTGTTTTCGTACCTAGCGGATGCCAGAGTGGTTTCTATCGCTTTGCCTGTAGCTTTGGAATAAGTGATGTAAATCGTTTTTCTATCAAAGGGAGACACTGCGATATCAAGTAATCCTCCTTGCCCTGAAACGTGTACATTGGGAACTAAGCCAATAGGTTGGTAGTGATTAGTCATTGTGTCGAGCACTCCAACCGTTCCATTTTTCTCACTGACAATGACCTTGTGTTCTTCAAAGTAGCTTATGTAAATAAGTGTACTAAATGTATGATCTAGTTATTGAGGCTTTTTAAGGATGAAGCTAGATATGACAAGGGCTTGAGGCTTTTATTGGATCATTTTAAACGAGTGACACTTTTGAACAGTGCTGAATACAGATCTAGACGCGAACTATACAAACGGCTCAAAAGTGTAAACCCCACCTAAACGTGTTCTAAACTCTCGCTAAACAGTGAACTTATTGTTGAAGGTTATTTGTGATTTCCATGCCTTATTCACCGTGTGGGTGACTTTGCTAATGGAAAAGGAATCATCGGCTAGATCTAGATGTGAGCCTGCAAAGATACGGCGACCAGCAATAGTACAAATACCTTCAGCCTGTTCAGCGTTTGCTCTTTCCAAAGCTTGCTTAGCTGCTTGCTCTGCTTCTTCGTAAGTTTCCCAGTGCCCTTTGACGACTAAGACAGGCTCACCCTCGCCAACCCTAGCTGTGACCGCTTTATTTTGCTTGGTATCTTGGAACATAGCTTGCGCACTGCCGTAGGTAGATGTATTGGAATAGGTAATATCCGACTCAAAGCATTCATCAATATCTAACTCAACTTTAGGCACTTCCTGTTCCCCTTGCACAAAGTAAAGTGTGGCATTTTTGATATTGAATATCGCGTTATGCTCTTTGGCTAATCGCTGTACAAACGCTAAGTCTGACTCATTATTTTGCTCGTAGTGAGTTAAAGGTGCATCGGTGATGACAGCTCTAAGGGCTAAGCTATTGCGGTTTGCCACGTCTGAAATAACTTGATCAAGTGGTGTTTCATAAGTCTGAGAACGGCGCTCTTTTAGACGGCTGTTAAAATCAACACTGGTTGCGTTGATAGTTAGCACACGATTATTTCTTACACTCGTTGATTGAACGTAGAACAGACCAAAGAACTCTACTTTTTCTTCCTCTTCGTAACCAAGGAAAACCTTGATTTCATCCTTGTAAGCAGGGCGTTGGAACTTAGAGCTTAAGGTCAAGGTAAGATCATCAGCTTCGTCTTTATGGTTATCAGTTAATGACAGCTCAGAAAAATGAGGAGTAACATTTGCTGTCACATCCTCATTATTCACATAGATGGCATACATAGGGGTTCTGACATCGTTTACCATAACTTTTCCTCTGCTTTAGCAACGGTTTGAACAGGTAAAAACACCTCATCACCCACGCTTAAAGTTGTGGATTCAAGGTGTTGGTTTGCAGTTAGCACATCATCAAACATGGCTAAGCTGCCGTAATAATCATTAACCAGTTGGTCAAGACGTAATAGATCAACTTCAATCACTACGCTTTCCATTACACCACCTCCAGCGAAACGCTAAAGTCACATTTGAGAGCAACACCATTTTGTAGGAATAAGCTTTTATTCTTGCTGATGGCCTTGATGATTACCTTGAATGCTTTACCAGAATCAAAGGCAAGGCTGATAGGCTTTTTCTTTTCAGCTATTTGCTCAAGTAAATCCAGTGTTGAGTTCGATTTCTTCAGTAGCGTACCTGCCATTTCGTAATTCTTGTTGTATTTACTGACAGCCTGAACATCATCAAACGCACCAATAGTTTGAGTACGTTCAAAATGATAGCTCGTTGACTCATTGATGGATGTTAAATCTGTTTGGTGAGTTTCAAAGGTAAAGTCACCTAATGAACACAACATAATTAATACTCTCTATCTGTTAATGGTACACCTGAGAACTGGCGACCCATTGCCCCTGTTACAGCTTGTTCAACATCAACCGTTGATGATGGGTTATGCACAACAACATTAATTTTGTTGTTTTGTTGCGGACGATGTGCAGCGTAGGCTTTGTTTACCGTTTTCTGTGAGGGCTGCGTATAGCTATATAAAGGTTTTTTCGGTGAGGCAAGCTGGCCTGTCGCATATTGATGCGCCCCTGATACACTTGCGCCTAACTTTGGTTTTGGGGTTTTCGATTCATCAGTTCCACCAAAGCCAAACCAGCCTTTTACCTTATCAACCAATTCGCCTAACTTCGGAAGGCCGTTCATAATCCCACCCAGTAGGCCGTCAATCATAGAGCTACCGAACTCACTGAAGTTTTCAGGCATATCGATACCAAACCAACTGAGCACACCAGAAAAGGCTTTGTAAAATAGTCCCAGAGGTGACCAGTTCAGAATTAAGCTCCCAATACCAGATAAACCACCATTGAATGCCGTCTTAATATCAGTCCACAAACCAGAGAAAAAATTGGAAATCGGTTCCCAATACTTATAGATAGTGAATGCTGCAACACCAATAGCTGTAACCGCCAGACCTATTGGATTCATCAATAAAGCTCTACCTAACCAGAGAGCACTTTTTCCAGCAAAGCGGAAAGCGCCACCAAGAACCCGTACTGTTGTCGAAAGTGCGGTAGTGCTGACTGCGTAAATTTTCTGGAAAATAACGCCTGACTTTAAATTTAGGCTTAACCACTTAACGGCAGTGCTTGCCATTGTGAAGGCGTTGCCAAGCTTTAGCAGACCTATTTGAGCAAATGAGAACAAGTAACCAGCTACGGATAAGCCAATACTCAAAGCTCCAATACCGACAGTTAAACCAACAACCACTTTAGTAATGGTTGGGAACTGCTCTGCTAGCTGTCCTGCTTTACCAATAGCACCCGCAAAAAAAGTTGCCATTGAGGATAAGGTTGGTAAGAACACGTTACCGATAGTAATAGAGATAGATTCGATAGCTGAGCCAAGCAGTTTCATTGAACCATGAAAGGTAGCATTTTGTTTTTCTGCCACACGCTGAGCACTGCCTTGTTCAAGCAGCTTTTGCTCATATTCTTGAAGTGCGCCAGTTGAAGCTTGAGCCATAAGAATCTGAGCTTTACTGGCTGCCTCCATACCAAAGATGGTGCTTAATAGATCTTGTTTAACACCAGAGCCTAGTCCACCCATGCTCTGTTCAAGTTCAGCAAGAACGGTGGGCATATCTCGTAAGTTACCATCAGCATCTAGGGTTTTAATGCCAAGCTCATCCAGTGCTTTTGCTGCTTCACTGGTAGGGGCTGATAGGCGGTTAATCATGGCATTTAGAGAAGTACCTGCCATTGAGCCTTGAATACCAGCATCACCCAGTTTACCGACCATCGCAGCTAGGGTATTCACTTCCATACCTACGCCTGCCGCTGTTGGTGCGGCGTACTTCATCGTTTCACCAAGTGATGACAGTGAGGTATTACTAGAGATAAAGGTATTTGTCAGAATATCGCCTAACGTCCCCATGTACTCAGCATCTTTACCAAAGCCTGAAAGGATATTAGAAGCGATATCGGCGGCACTACCTAAGTCAACCGCACCAGCACTAGCAAGGTTTAACATACCAGGCATTGCGGAAACGGTTTGATTGGTAGAAAAGCCAGCCATTGCAAGGTACTGCATACCTTCAGCTGCTTGCGATGCCGACCAACTGGTACTAGCACCCAGCTCGCGTGCTTTTGCTGTTAAGCTATTTAGCTCTTCTTCACTGGCATTAGCGACAGCCCCAACCTTTGCCATTGATTGCTCAAAGTCAGCCGCCACTTTTACAGGCGCAACAATCGCACCACCAATAGCTAGCTTACTCATCAAGCTAGATTGAAAGGCTTGTTGGTTAGCTTCAATTTCGCCAATCTTGATTTTGCGCTTTTCAATTTTGTCTAAAGCGCTGCCAAGTAATTTGATTTTCTTTTGAGCTTGCTCAACTTCTTTATCGTTTACATCAAGTGTGGTTTGTTTTTTATTGAGCTTATCGATGGAGCTACCCAATAGCTGGGTTGCTTTTTGACTGTTAGTAAAGGCTTGAGCACCCGCAAAGACAGCGCCAATGGTAATGGATGTTTTGAGTGCCATTTGAAGTTCCTTGTGTGCTTTTCTATAATCCCCAACATAAAGGGGGCGTTATGCAAGTATTGATAAAAGCAATCGTGAATTTTCTCTATCGTCGTGCTGAGACATTTAGTGACGGTGGATTGTCGTCTGTGTTTACTTGGCTCATGAGTAACTGGGTATTTATGCCGTTCTGGTTCTACGTTGGAACACTGGAATACACACCCTCATTTACAATCGGTGAGTTGCTTTTAGGTCTTCCGGTTATTACCTTGGTTGTGTTCCCTCTTGGCATGATCCAATACGGCCTATATTCCCTCATCCTCAACACCTGCCATCGACTGCTCAACAAACCACGCATAATCTCTGAGTGTTAACTCTTCAACTTCGCTGAAGGATTGATTGAAAGCCTTAGCTATTAAGGCTTTCCCAAAGCGCAACTCCATCAGCTCTAAGCTAAAAAACTTTGCAATTGCTTCTGTAGCTTTCCGTAATCCTTCAAAGTCATATCCGTTAATTCGTCTTCCGTTAACTGAGTCAGTGAAGAGATCATCTTAATCTCTTTCTTAGCTTCACTTTCAATGCCATCAACCGCTAGCGCATCACGCACTTTAGGCTCACGCATTTCAACGGATTGATTAGATAGCTTGATTGATTTCATGGTCGTTACTCCGTTTAAGTAATGTTTACCCTCCCTTAAGAGGGCATAAATTAAGTGTTTGAATTAAAGCAAGTGAGTGCGTAGGTCTGCGAGGTAGTCCTTGCCGCCAATGTTTGCGATAAGGTTTTCAAGGTCAATAAGAACCTGTGGAACGTTGTTAACCGTCAGTGAATAGAAATCGACGTAAACCTTGATCTTACGCTCAATTTCTTTATTGCCTTCTAGCGTACCGTCATCCACATCTCGCTCACCTTTGACGACAGCAACCACGGGATAACGAAGACCTTTAGACTTGATTGAACCTTTAATAACGATAGGTACAAGGTCATTCCATGCGTTATAAGCCAGCATGTTGAACTCACTTAGAACCAGCTCACACTCCATTGCTTTAAACACACCCGTGCTTAAGCTACGTTCAAAGCCACCTTGCACGATGGTTTCACGCATCTGTTCAACTTTGGGTAGCGTGACCTGTTTCACCGTACCTAGAATGCCGACACCATCCACAAAGGCTGTCAAACCCGCTAAATGATGTGGAATAGTAAATGCTGCCATTTACTCACCTCCATTGATGTAATTGATAAGAGTCTCATTCCACTCGTCAGAGTAGATAAGCTCAATGTTAAGTTCGCGTACCGATGGCATATCACCGACTAAGATAGTGAGGTAGAACTTGCCAGCAGTGACCGTGGCTTTGGTGTTCTTCTCAGGGTCAAAGTAAGCATCAAAGCCAATCACAACATCATTGCCTTTTAGCTCGTTCATGAAATCCACGACTGATTGCTGAACGGAAAGCAGCTCGTTTGCTTCACGGTCACGCGCCCATTTAGAGCTGTCACAGATAGAAGTCAGCAAGCGGTGGAAGGTACGAACACGATCTAATGATTGCCAAATTGGATCGATATCCGTTGTTTCAAAACCGTAAGTGCGCCAGCCTTGATCACGTAAGATGGTTGCAATACCTGCTTGACGCATACGGCGAGCTTCACAATCTTGACCTTCAAGGTATTCAATCACTCGGTCAGTGCCTGATACACCAGAAGCCACACGGTTAGAGTGCGATTTTGCCCAGCCGTAAGGCTTGCTGTCCCAATAGGCAATCACGCCAGCATAAAGTGCTGAGCATGGGATAGATTCACCATCAGCATCATAAGTGCCGTGACTCAATAGTGAGTAGCGAGAGCCATAGTTAGCAGCAAAGTCCATCACAGCTGCTTCATCCGCACCGAAGTTATCTACAATCGCCGTTGCCCAAATCGCCTTAGCCACAGCATCCAGTTTTAGGCCATGTTGGTTATCACTAGAAATGACAGGCGCAATCAGTAAGCCATTTTTTAAAGCGACACCTGTTAAGCCTTCGGACTTTTTAAACAGCTCCATAGCTTCTAAACCGTTGCCAGATTCACAAAGATTAAGCACGATTGGGCAATTGACACCTTGTAGGCGAATACCTTTTAGAGCAGCAACCACATCACCTGTGACAGAGTGCTCAGCACAGTAGGTCAATGCATCGTCTGCGTTATTGTGTTTAGACAAACCATGTAGTGCGGTTTGTCCGTCAGCTTCACCCAACACGCCAATTGGGGTGCTGGAATCCACAGTGATTGGGCGTGCTGCTTTTGCGCCAATACTGCCGTTAATACCAAAGTTTAAATCCATGAGTTATTCCTCAGTTGGTGCTAATGGAAATGGGTTTTCTATTTGAATTTTTTCACGCACAGCAAGTGCTTGAGCTTCTAGTTCTTGAGCTTCTGCTTCATGTCCCTGTAAGCGCTTGATATTAGCTTCTGCAATTAATGGGTCGCAGCATTGGGCATAAAGAGCACGGCGCGTATTATCAACTTGGTCATAACCATAGATGTATTGATTACTGAGGTTGGTTATCCAATCGTCATTTATCCATTCATCAAATTGAGTTGATGGCTCTTTCTCCGTCCAACCCTCCTCAATTGCCCCAAGCTCTGTCACTACCTTTGATTGGGTGCAATCAGAATGGCGGTAAATAGTCTTGTCCCTGTAATCGATAAGTTCTACCCAGTGCCCGTTAACTAATTGAATGGCGTGTCCTTCTTTTGGCTCTGGAGGGGGCGTCAATGTATGACCTTGAGGCGGTTCAAAATTATAATCAGAGACAATAAATTCATTTCCCCACTGGTCATAATAGGGTTGACCTACCAAGATATCGTAAATACGCCAACAATGGTCTTTATACAAAACCGTTTGCTTACTCGTGTCGTATTCAGGGGGTACTTCGGTTATTGCCCAATCAGGATGTTCCCCATCAGGAGAGCCAATTAAAAAACTACGTCCATGCTCATCAAAATACATAACATCAGACTTGTTTTGGATTTCATCAGACCATGTATCCGTTTTTCGGTCATAGCGTGCAATCATCTTTGGTGTCGATGGTTGGTAAATATTAGTAGTGAAGTCGCTACCCAGAGCCGTACCTTTTACAACTTGCTCTGTGGTGTTTTCTAGCCACCATCCCTCACGGGTAACGCGTGATACATTGACCGTTTGCGTTTTATCGAAAAATTGAGTGTTCATTATGCAAGCCTTACTATCCAGTTTACTTTGCGGTGGTTGATGGTGTTCTTTAGTGACCCAAATAAGGCAATCACAGCGCTGTGAGCGTGAGAGCCAATCGAAACTGAATGGGTATGAGCACCTGCTTGAGGCATTGAAAAATACTCACCGTCATCACCATGAACAGAAGAAGAACGACCATAATCGAAATTACCATCCCCGTTACGGTCACCCACAAACTTATTCATTCCGTTCAATGTGTGTGCGTGCGCACCTGCCGAGTTCGTTGTTTTTGAACCTAAGTTCGTTGATGTTACGCTAGAGCCTGGGTGTCCATGTTCTTTCACTTGACCTTCTTCCCATTGCCCGATGACTTCATCATCTTCTTTACCAATCACACCACAGCCGCGCATATCAGGGATAATACCGTTAGGCCAGACAGCGGCGAGTTCCACATACGTATTTACATCAAACGCTTGACCTTTCATGATGCCAAACCCATCTGGTGCAACATCGGTAAACCAAGGAATAGCCGCACCAACAGGAAAGATTTTCGCGGCTAAACCTAACCACAGTTTATCGATCAATCGTGATGGTTGAAGTGCACGCCATAGCTGTGGAAGTTTCACGAGCTTTGTGTTAGACACTTCATTATCAATCTCTTCATTTGTGGCGGAATGCACTTCGAAGAGTTCCGTTTCAGTGACATATTCACCGTGCTTAAAAACCACCTCACCCACGCTACCAGTAATTGCAGCTTTGAGTGTGACCATGCCTCCGATGCCTTTTGCTAGGGCAACCTTTGGGGTATCACAAATCACAACCGCTTGGTCGTTATCATCCAGTATTTGGATTTGGTGTAGGTACTCATCAAAGTGGGTTTCAATGGGTAGGTTCAGGATGAACGTCAGCACGCCATTTTCATCAAAGTAGCTAGTTTCAATCGTGTCGTTATAGAACGAGTACCAATCACCACTTGCAGCATCGTGAGTTAACGCACCAACCAGTTGATATTTGGTTGCGGTAGCTTTGAACTCGCTATTTAAAATGTCTAACCCATGTGGAGTTGGGATAGCCTGTAATGCACTCATTGGTTATCTCCTTTCTCTGAAGGTAAAAGTTCAGAGGTTGATAGTGCTAAGTCCCACTTAAGAGCGGTTTGAATATGAATATCTGCATGAGCATCAAGGGCTAGCTCATTTTGAAACTTGGGTGAAAAGGTTGCGCCTGTCTGCACGGGTATCGATGCATGAGCTTCTGGTAACGCCACCTCAAAATTGATAAAGCGAGAGCGTCCGTTCTTGGCCTTGTTGATTTGCTTTCTTGCTGTCTCAAACTTTGCGTTATCAAAAATTTTTGTTGGGTCAGCAGGCAATATCACTTGGGCATCGAACTCAAACACGCGCTCACCTGTAAATTCAGTCAGCGTTGAGCTTTCAAAGATACTGCCAAGTGCCACTTTTACGGCATACACCGTGCCTTTGTAGCGGTGGATTTCCATTGCACTAAAAATAAGCTTTCGGCTTTCATCTTCTGTTAGGCCGCTAATATCAACGCGCCATGCAATCGCCAAGTAAGGCAACAACTTCGCATCACAAGTTAGCGGGTGCGTGTCTACGTTGGATAAATCCATATCCAGCTTTTGCTCAGCAACTAAATCTGTTGCGTGCTCTGGTGGTGTTGAGTTAACAGGCAATAAACTAGGCATAACTTGCCTCTTTAAATGTTAGGTTTAGCGCACTGATACGAATGATTTGATGGTCGCTACATTCCACATCGCCGTTGATGTTTTTCGGCACAGCCTTATACACACCATCCACATGCAGATAACGGATGATTTGCGAGTAAGTCAGATTCGCCGCAATCTTGAGTTGCAGGTTAAAATTGTCTCGAATCGTCTGCTCAACTGCATTTTGCTGATCTAAGCTGAATAGCTCTAACTCAGCCTCAATCACTTGCTCTAGATCTTCCGCAATCATGACATTGGATGTGTCTGTGATTGGGCGTACTTTGTCACCGCTTAAATGCGTGTCGGTTTTCGCTCTGAGTTCTTCATCCAGCTCTTCAGTGAAACTTGCGATCACGGTATTCACCACGCCTTTCTCTGGTGAGTAAGCGTGAGCGTCATGAATACGACTTGAAACACTGCGAGCATGAAAGACATAGCTCTCTAAGCTGCCAGCCGTAGAGTGACCATCTAGCGACATCAACGCACGCTCTAGCAGTGCTTCATCACTTTCACCGTCCAAACGTTCAACGCCATAGCGTGCGGCTTCATGGTCAAGGTCTGAGCCTTTGGCAAACAGAAGCAGTGAGCGTTTTAGCTTGTTGTTAAAGGTCTGGCGTAGATGAAGCTCACGATAGGCCAATGACTGCAATAACAACTGATAAGGGTCACTATCAATTGGGGTGTAGTCTGGTAATAGCGTTTCAAATAGCTCGTTGTTTTCAGCCAATACCTCTTCATAGGTTGGCATGTTTAAAACATCAGGCTCAGGTAAGTTTTTGTAATCAATCAC
Source organism: Vibrio galatheae (assembly GCF_000967545.1). Classification (GTDB taxonomy): domain Bacteria; phylum Pseudomonadota; class Gammaproteobacteria; order Enterobacterales; family Vibrionaceae; genus Vibrio; species Vibrio galatheae. The sequence continues at coordinate 263,394 of NZ_JXXV01000016.1, forward strand.
AGTCTTTCCTTAAGAACGAGCTTCTAGTTCAAGATAAAAATCGTGTTTCCCGTGAGCATCAATACTGAAGTAAAGCTGCTTAAATCGGACTCTTGGCTCATTAGTTTCAATAGCCTCATAAACATATCGTGTGGCTAGTACGCGCCACTCACTATTAAAGGTGCGGTCTCTGAGTAGGTATAAGTTGCTACCAAACAACGGGCGCATCACTCGCTCACCCAAACGGGTTGATAAAATGCGTGCCACCGACTCAGCAACAGAGGCTTGATAACCACTGTCATTGCTCCCTGTCACCTTAACGCCAACAAAATTAGCGTTGGCAAAAGTCAGCGATTGCAGTTGCTTTGGTTGTAAGAGTTGTACAGCCATAACAGCACCTAACTCACCTTGTATGTACCAGCACTTGAGCCACTTGTGACAGCCACATCCGCGTTGGTTTTAATTTCATCCACCACTGCTTTTGCAATGGCATCGGCCAAATTCTTAAACTGAGCGTGCTCACCTTGTTTAAATCCAGCTCCTTCTAAGTTTTGGGTGATTTTTTCTGATAGCGATGATTGATTCAGAGCCATGCTATTTCCCCGCTGTCACACAAGATGAACAATCCGAATGAGGTAGTCCTGTAAAAGCGCAAATATGTGCGCCTGTTACTACGCCTGTACCATCATTGAGTTTGATGTTTGGTGCATTCACTTTGACATCACCATCCGCTTTCACCGTAATTTTCCCAGCCGCCTGAATAATGAACTCTTTAGCCTTGGTGTCGTAGCTGATGCGCGTACCATCTGAATATTCACAGACTTCACAACTCTCACTTGCACCTTCTGGCTCAGGACAACCCTGATTAAAAATGGCACCAATCACATAGCGATTAAGTAGCACTACAACCTGAGTACCAACAGGAACAGGGCTGACTTTACGCTTGAAGTTGTTCGCTTCTTGCAGCACAGGTAGCCATTTGGTATCGAGTCCTAAGATATCGACTTTAACCAGCGATTTACCTTGCTCACTTTTTGACTCTTTTACTGTGCCGCAATCAATCATCTTGTTGCTCTCTACGCTTTGTTTCGTTAGTGGCTAATTTAAGGGAGTTTTTTTTAGACCGCCCACCATATAAGGGCTATATGGTGGGCGATGAAAAAAAGTCCTCAATACAATGGCTTCAACTTGAAACGACATCCCCACAGCTGGGAAACAAGAGAGAAAGGTCATGTCAGATAAGAAGCCATTAATTCGAGTACTTTGCTCTATCGATACCGCCAACCTAGATAAGAAGGTCAAGCTAAGCCCGATTGGTGAAAGCATCCGTGGTCTAGATGGGCGTACGTTTGATGTTGATGGCGCAATGCTACTGGCAAGCCTTAATACCAATGGCCTAGAGCTGCCACTCACGGTTGATCATGGTTGGTCAGCAAAATATGGCGCGGATGCGGCGGCGTGGTTTAACGAGTTTGAACTACGTGAAGATGGCATTTACGCCAAGATGGAGCTGAACGATTTAGGCCAAGAGCTTATTGAGTCCAAAAAATACAAATACCTCTCTCCTGAATACCTAATGCAATACGACTCTTCTGTTGTTGAAGAGCTTGTGGGCATGGGGCTAGTCAATCAACCCAACCTTCTTAATGAGTCCTTAAATCACCAAAAAAAGGAGCCAACCGATATGGCAATGACCGACGAAGAAAAAGCGAAACAACAAGCGCTTGAAGATGAGAACAAGCAGCTCAAACAGCAGCAACAAACTCTGACTGATGAGATGAATCAAATGAAAAAAGATCAGCTTATTCAGAAGGTAGAAAACGCCATTGCTAAAGGCGAGCTACTGCCAGCTAAAAAAGAGTTTGCTCTGGGCTTAGAAGAGAACGCGCTGAACTCATTCCTAGAGATGGAAGCAAAGAACAAGGTGATCTCTAAAAACTCTATCGACCCTGAGCGCGATGGTAATGACAGCATCGACTCAGACGACGAAATCTATTCACAACTAGGTCTTTAAACCGTTTGCACTAAAGCAAAGCGTTTAATGTCCACTGATTTACTGGAGAAAAATAATGGCAGAAGTCACTCGTGAAAATCTGTTAAAGCTGGATAAAGGCATCAGCAAGCTATTTGCTAAGGCGATGGAAGAGCGCAAAGCAGAAGGTCTTTATAAGCTGATCGCAACCATCATCAAAACTAAGAACCCAACGGGCACTTACACATGGCTTGGTGATTTCCCTGCTATGGCTGAATGGGTTGATGCGCGTCAGCTAAAAGAACTTCAAGCTCATGTGTATGAGATCGTGAAAAAAGACTATGAGACTTCATTCTCTGTCACTCGTGATGATGTCATTTTTGACAACTTGAGCACGGTATCTATCAAGGTTGATGCGCTAGTTGAAGCAGTGATTGACCACTACGACGCACTGGTGACTGACCTAATCGTGACTAATGGCAATTGTTATGACGGCAAAAAGTTCTTTGCGACTCATACCAAAGGCTCAGGTGACGATGCGGTGGATTACACCAATCTCACCAACCATAAACTGAACAAAGACAACGTGTTTACGGTGGTAGCCAAGATGAAAGCCATCAAACGTGATGATGGCAAAACCAGCTTTGGTGTGAAGCCTAACGTTTTAGTGTATGCCGCTGACCTTGAGCAAGAAGCCCTAAAAATCACAGGGGCGGATATTTCAGGCGGCGACAGCAACGAAGCAAAAGGAATGCTCAAGCCTATCTGTGTCAATGGCATGGCGGCGGGTACTTGGGCTGTTCTGGACTGCACTCGCTCACTTAAGCCGTTCATCATTCAAATCACCCGTGAGGCGAAAGCGCCAGAGCGTAACGATGGTGACTTGTTTAAAAATAAGAAAGTGCATTTCGGCATCGATACGATGGATAACGCAGGTTATGGCCTTTGGGAGTTCGCACACTTCTGTGATGGTACTGAGCCAGAAGCTCAAGAGGCGGCATAATGGACTTGCTTGAGCGCCTACGCACCAGAGCCGAAGCCTATTTAAGTGATCCTGAAGAAGTCACGGATGAACACTTAAATATGGCACTGGAAGAAGCGGAGCAATTAGCAGGTGACAGTGATGCCCCTGTGTTGATTGATATCGCTTTCTACCGTTGGCTACTGCTTGTTGATCGCAATGGTGTGAATGATGAGCAAATCAAGGCTTATCAAATCGCGCTCAAGCAAATTACTGACCCGCAAGCCCCGCAAAGCCGTACTCGACCGACGGCGAAAACAAGGGAGAACCCCTACCTATGAGTGTGAAAGGCTTGAGTGCTGAAGACTTAGTGGTGGATATCAAAAAGGCAGAAGCGTACCTACGCAATATCATCCCTAAAGCGATTCCGCTGACGGGGGAGATTAACACCGTAGGCACGTACTTGCTGTTCAATACCATCACCATCAATAACGGCTTTACTGAAGATGTGACCTACAACTTCAATTGCTATATCGCTATCTCAAGCCCTAGCCGCAGTAAAGGGCTGATTTATGACGGCTTAAGCGAAGTATTAAGCAAACTCATCCAAGCACAACAACAAGAGCAACAGGTAGAGGTGAAAGCGGCTAAACCGTTCAGCAGTAACAAATTGATTATCTATCAGCTTGGTATTGCGGTGACGCCGCCCATTGATGCGGACATAGAGGAACAAGAATGAACACAGGTAAATTCAGTTTGGCAACCAGTCTCTCATCTATCTTGGCTGGCATGTCGCTCAATGACATTGCTCAGCTTGCCGCTTTTATCGTTGGCATCATTTCGGGCTTGATGGCTATCCGTTACTACTGGGTGGGCACTAAGTTGCAATATCTGCAAATTGAACAGCGTGAGGAGGCTATCCGTGAGTTTAAAACAGAAAGCGATAACTAGCGTTGTTTGCTCGGTGGTCGCACTGCTCGGCGTTGTAACCAGTAAAGCCCCAGAGTTAACCACCAGTGAGCAAGGCTTAGCGCACATCTTAGATATGGAAGGTTGCCGCCTTAAAGCCTATCAATGCTCGGCTGACCGCTGGACGATTGGTGCAGGCCATGCCCACGGCGTGAATCAGGGTGACACCATCACCTTAGACCAAGCGGCTGATTACTTTATTGAGGATGTCGCCAAGGCTGAAAAGGTCGTGAAAAAGGCCATCACTCAAACGCCTAATCAAGGTGAGTTTGACATGATGGTGAGCTTTGTCTTTCACATGGGTTCAGGCAACTTTCAACGCTCCACCTTACTTAAGAAATTCAATGCGGGACTCAATGCGCCAGCTTGTGAGCAATACCTACGTTGGGTGTATGTCAACGGTCAGAGTTGCCATGATCCAAAAGCTGATTGCGAAGGCATAGTTTCAAGGCGACAAGTTGAGCGCGATGTTTGTTTGACGGGGTGGAACTGAACATGAGATGGACAAGTTACCTGACTGGCGCACTCATCATTGCTTTGCTGCTTGCAGGTAAAGCGATTTCTTATCTACATGATGAAAAGCAAAGCCTTGAGTCCAGTCTTGAAGTGGCGAATGCCACCATTGAGGCCAAAGAATCCACCCTCAGCGAAATGAAAGCGCAATTAGAAGAAGTTCATCAGCTCGACACCGCGCTTAACAAGGAGTTAGAAGATGCCTACCAACAGATTGAAAGCCTTGAGCGTGATGTGGCTCGTGGTGCTCAGCGGGTGTTCGTCAAAGCCAGTTGTCCCGCCCCAATGCCCAACCAGCCCACCACCGCCAGCGTGGTTAATGAGCGAGCCTGTGAACTTAAACCAGCAGCTCGACAAGATTATTTCCGTCTCAGAAGAGAGCAAGAGCGCTCCAGACTCCAAATAACAGGGTTACAGCGTTACATCCGTTCACTGCCCAGTGCGTGCGTCGCTGGCAACCAACAGGCTCACAATAAAGAGAACAACAATGAGTAAAGAGCAAGCCAAATCCCTATTTATTGCAGGTGAGAATATTACCTCTATTTCTACTGTGCTCGGTATCAGTCGCGCTACGGTTTACGCCTACAAAAAGCGAGATTTAGAAGCGGGTGTGGATTGGGATGAGCTGAAATTCATCAAAGCCACGGATAAAGCTGATGCCATCACCAACGAACAAGAGTTTGTTGCCACCCTCATCAATCAATTTGAAAAGGCATTAGAAGGGCTAGATGAAGTTGAGCCGCAAAAGCGTGTTGAGATGTTGAGTAAATACGTTGGCACTTATTACAAGCTGAAGCAGCAAAAAGACAATGTGAAGGTAAACCAAGCCGACATTGTGAAAGAGACCATCCAGACCTTAAGCCAGTTAGCGCTCAATCATAAAGCTAACGAAGTGATCCAGTTCTTAGCCGACCATGCAGAAACCATCGTGTCGGAAGTCCTTAAAAACAAATAGCGTAAAGAGCCGCTAAAGAGACGTTAAACCATGAATAAAACCGAACAGGCCGAACTGGTCGCCTATCTGCAAAGCTTACCTCGTTTAGCTGATGGTGACAGAGCACAGCGAGTTGAGAACGCGCTTGCTGACTTCTGGACTTTTATTCAAACCTACTTCTCACACCACATTGATGATGCAGAGGTGGAAACCTCAACCTTTCGTAAGTTTTGTCATGAAGAGTTGGAAGAGTTGTCATGGTTGCACAAGAAGATGCTCTTTACCGCTTATCGTGGCGCAGCTAAGACCACGGTAATTACCCGTCTCTATTCATTATGGCAGTTGGTAAGGTGTGCCTTTCGCTATGAGGTGGTGATTTGTGCCACCGATGGCTTAGTAGAAGATACCTTTGATTTCTTTCGTACAGAGCTGGAGAACAACCAGAACCTCATCCATGACTTTGAGATTGTTCAAGGTAGCACATGGCGACTGACTGAGCTTGTTGTCCATGTCGGTGATCACCTTTGCAAAATGGAAGGCTTAGGTGCAGGGGTAAAAATTCGTGGTAAGAACTTCTTAAGCTACCGCCCTGATTTTATCATTGTTGATGATATTGAAAACGATGAGCAGGTTGAGAGCAAGCAGCAACGAGACAAGCTAGAGCGTTGGTTTAAGAAAGCGATCATGAAGCTACCCGCACGTAAGAAGCGTTACCGTCTATTCGTGGTGGGTACAGTGCTGCATAACGACAGTCTGTTAATGCGCCTCTCTAAGCGCAAGGACTTTGTATTCTACAACTTCCCACTGGTTATTCAGTTCCCTCATGAAATGGGTGATCCTGACAACATCAACCTTGACGGCCTGATTTTAGATGATCCTGAAATCGACGGCACAGAGGTGATGGAAGAGTACTTTGAAGACAAAGAATCCTTCATGTCAGAGTTCCAGAACCAGCCAATCAGCAAAGAGGGTTTGTTGTTTGAGGAATACGTGACCTTTGACCGTATGCCTAAGTGTGACGTGTATTACCTTGGCCTTGACCCGTCTATGGGCAAAAAGAAAGGTGATTACTTTGGTGTAGCCTTGATTGGCAAGAAGGAGCACAAGTTCTACGCCACGGTAAAAGGCTATCGTATGTCGCCCGTGAAGCTTATCCCGCGCATCATTGCCCTGTATGCCAAGTACCAGAAGATAGCGCCCACCACCATTGCCTGTGAAACCGTGCAGTTTCAAGAGTTCTTCAAAGACGTACTGAAGAAAGAAGCGCTAGAAATTGGTATTCCGCTTGCGGTGAAAGAGCTGCGTAACACCGCACCCAAGCCATTGCGTATTGACTCCATCGCGCCATTGATTAATGACGGCACGATTGAAGTGCATGAGAAAGACCACTTACTGATTGAAGAGCTAGACACTTATCCAAGCTCAGCGCATGACGACTTACTCGACTCATTAGAGATGGCTTACCGCCTGTTTAGAGTCGCAGCGCACCTGAACCTAAAACAGGTTCGAGCCAAGCTGAAAAAGAAAAACTTCGCCAAATTTAAAAAGAAGTACGCCTAGTGAACAAAAGAGGCGTTTAGAACGCTTTAGAACCACGTTTAGAGCGTTTAGAGAAATCAAAACGAACAAAGACACCAATTAAGACAAAACACGCTCAGGAGCGCATAGAATGGGATTCTTCACCAAAGCCGCGAACAGAATAGAAAAAGGTCTCTCTCGTGCCTTTCACTCTAGCGACCCACAACCAAAACAGACCGTAAAAGGTCGCCCAGTAACGTTAACCCTAAGCGACAAGCAAGAAGCGTTTGGGGCGATTGATATTGCAGAGATTAAAGACGCACTAGAAAACGAAGACTTTGCCCAGTTGCAAAGCCTGTACTTCTTCATGATGCGTGATATCAAAATTGCCAGCAGTGTACTGATGCGTAAGCAGCCGCTTTTGAGCCTGCCTTATCGCATCGAGACCGACAATGAAGAGTTCGCTGAGTTTATTAAGAATCACGTTGATATCGACGCACTGCTTAATAGCTTGACCCATGCGATTTACTACGGGGTAAGTCTTGTTGATGTGGATTACCGTGTGATTGAGCAAAAGCTAGCGCCTAGCTTTCGTCATATCTCCAGCCGTTACCTCTATGCTGATAAAGAAGATGGCAAGCTCAAGCCAACTATCGATCACCTTTATATCAAGCAAGGCTCTGACAAACTCTACCTCAGTAACCTACAACCAGAGCGCCGCATCTTTCATAAGCACCCGATTGATATTGGTGAAATCACTGACTTTAGCTTAGCGTCTAAGTTGGTGTGGTACTTCGCCCTTAAGCACATCACCATTGCTCACAACATGCAGTACTTTGATGCGGTTGCCACACCACCCCTTGTGATGAAGACGGATAGTGACGAAGAAGAAGCCGTTGAAATGCTCTATACCATGAAATCGCAAAGTGTGGCGGCGATTGACAAAGAAGACAGCATTTCTTATTTAACTCTGACGCAAGGCTCTAAAGCTGAGTTCCTGAGCTTCATTAACTACATTGATAGTCAAATCACAACCTTGATTCTCGGTAATACGCTCTCTACTGGTGATGGTAAGACAGGCAGTTACTCACAATCTAAAGTGCATGAGAACCGCCAGAAAGAGTTGAAAAGCTTTGATGCTCGCTTGATTGGTCAAACCATCACGGACTATTTGAACGAGCTAGAGAAGATGAACTACGGCACCCCCAAAGGCGTGCGTTTTGTCTTTGACTTAACTGAAAAGAAAGATCTTAAAGAGCTGTCTGAGGTGGTAAAGAACCTATCAGGGGCAGGTTATGAGATTGCGCCTGAAGAAATTGAAAGCCAGTTTGGTTTTAAAGTTAAACTGAAGCAAACAGAGACTCAATCTACTCCTTCGCTCGATACGAACGCTCGACAGGTTGAAGCTAATGCTTTGAACAAGGTTCATAACAACCAAGAGGTTAACAATCAAACTCAGCCCATTTATGAAGATGAGCTAGATAGTCAAGTACCAGGAACGCAAGCTGAAGAGGAAGCACTGGTTGAGACCATCTACAACCTCCTTGCTAACGCTAAAACCTACGATGAAGCCTATCAGCTACTGCTTGAGCAATACACGGATGTCGATCTCTCTGTATTAGAAGCGTCCCTGTTCAAGGCCATTGGTAATAGCCAAATCTTAGCGGATGCAGAAGTACAGCTAGAAGAGATCGATACCGATGCCTGATCCTATTTCATTTGATTTTGCCTTACAGCCCAAAGCAGCAATTGATTACCTTAATAACAAGGGTTACAAGCTGAGCTTTAACTATGATGAGCTTGCGCCTAAAGCGCATCATGAGTCTTTTACTGTGGCTAAAGTCTCTCGGCTTGATCTCCTGAATGATATTTTTACCTCGCTCGATGATGCCACTAAAAATGGCAAAGGCTTTAAGCAGTGGCAGAAAGAGCTAAAGCCGACACTGCAAAAGAAGGGATGGTGGGGCAAGACCGATGTCACTGACCCTAAAACAGGTGAAGTGAAAGAGATTTATGTAGGCTCTCGCCGTTTACGTACCATTTACAGCACCAATATGCGCGTGGCTTACGGCGTTCAACGTAACCAAAGTCAACGCCAATTAACAGGCTCGGTTTACTGGCGTTATAGCTCTATGTTATTGCCGACAACCCGTAAAGAGCACGCAAGTTTGCACGGTACGGTGCTGCATCGGGATGATTCATTCTGGAGCAGCAACTACCCGCCTAATGGTTGGGGCTGTAAATGTAAGGTTCGGGCTTATAGCCAGCGTCAACTTGAGAAGCGCGGCATGAGTGTTGCGAAAAGTGCCCCTGATTCCGTAGCAGATAAAGACTGGAGCCACGATATAGGTGCAGGCTCAACCCTTGCGCGTACCGCTCCGCTCTCACTCAATAAGAATCTACCATCAGTGAAAGCCAATCCAGAGCTTGAGAGTTTAAGCAACCAGCAGCTAAAAGATCGCTTCTACAATCAGCTTGGCACGAAACCGAACCAAATGCTGATAGATAAAGTCGGTGATCCAATCTGGGTAGACGATACGCTACTAAGTAAAGTCAAACCTAGCCAACACGCCCATATTGATGAACTGGCAAAGGTCATTACTGAGCCTGATGAGATCTACCTAGAAGTTGAAGAGCGAGACGGGAAAAGTCAGGTCACAAAGAAGATGCTTCGCTATGCGACAGGTGAAGAGAGTGAGTCTACGGGCTACATGGCGGGCTTTCGTTACCAACACGACAAGACGCAGGCCATTGCATTAGAGGCCGTTCCTGAAGGCGATGTGCTGAACGATAGCCGCAAAGGTAAGTTAATTTACCAAAAATAAGGTTGTACCTATGATTCAACTGAAAACCCAGAGCAACCTAGACAAGATCAATCAAGAGCTAGAACGGCTCGCTCAGAAAGGCAAAAGCTTAGCCCCTGCAATGGCTGAAATTGCGAACCTGTTACAGAACAAAGTTGAAGAAGCCTTTGAGCAGCAAACTGACCCTGTCACGGGTGCGCAATGGGAGCCATTAAGCCCTGCAACCATTGCCAGCAAAAAGAAGAAAGGGTATGCCGATCCTCAACGGATTTTATACGGTGAAGGCGAGATGCAGGAGGGGTTAACCTCTGAGAGCGGTAGCAGTAGTGTTAGTGTTGGCTTTAATGTGGTGTCAGAGGATGGCTATCCCTACCCAGAAGTACACCAGTACGGCACAAAAGATGGCAAATTAGAAGCTCGACCATTCTTACCTATGGATGAAGACGGCGAGCTGGCGCGGCATGTAGAAGAAGAAATCTTAGATATTCTTGATGAGCATTTTTTACCATAATCATTTTTTTAATTCAGACTTGAATTTTCTTATCCATATCCTCACATAGTGTATAAATAACCATGTTCGTGAAACGATTAAAAGAGGAAGTTATGAGCCTACAAAATAAGAAAAAACTAGCGGATTTAAAAAGCGAAGCTTCAGAGCTGTACTCCACTCGCAATGCGGTACGCCAAGAAAAGTTAAAAGGAGCAATCGAAGCTGTAAAGTCAGACTTTACGTCCTACCTTCATGGTGAAGGCTTTGAGTGTAAAGATAATGCTCGTATTAGTACCATAGAAGCATCTTATAAAGATGATATTTTTCTTTACTTAAAATATGACTCACCAGAGCAAGGATACTTTGGCTGTGATACTGTATTTGAGCTTGGATTGCAAGATAAAAATAGACAGAGGGTAAATAAAAAAGCTAGTGCAGTGCTCTTTATGCAAACTGAACGCCTACCTCACTTCTCTGGTGGCGGAACACCAGCAGACATGTTGCTCAAAGAGATCGCATTCCATGAAGAAACTTTACTTCCAGCACTGAAATCAATTGGTACATCAGATATAACTGGTGAGTATGTACTCGGTGAAAGGGAAGAAAGTCGAGGCAGAGACTTTACCAAAAAAACTATCCCAGAGTTTATTGATGCACTTATGAGCTAATTATTGCTCACAATACTACCAAAGCCTCCCTAGTGGAGGCTTTGTTCGTTCAGCAACTCGTGTAATACTTTAGCTGTATATAACGTTGGTAAAGGTGACATAATGAAAAAACTACTACTCCCTCTATTGCTTGCTCCCTCATTGGCTTTCTCGGCAGTGCATCCCGTATTTGTTGAGGCTATGAGTGGATATCAACCGCTAAAAATCTCATCAGAAGGTTCAACAATAACGGTTGTGATGAATGAAGCCAGAATGACAAATACGATTTATGAGTTTGCAGCAAGCAATCTGTGCTCCTATCAGTGGCAAAAGTCGCCAGACTACTTAAATGGGGTTCAAGAGATTCATTTGTTGAACAAACATGCTCGTCAAGGCTACGTTTTCTCAAACCCGAAAGAGACCTGTCAATCGATTCTGGATGATGATCTACCAACAAAACAAGCCAATATGCGAATTTTAGGTAGTACACGAATGTATTAAACAACAAAGCCTCCAAGAACTGGAGGCTTTGTTGTTTAATGGGGCTTGGTTTGCCTAGGCGGCATCCAAAAGCTGATAGGTATATACGCCGCCTTGTTTGGTACTCTTCCAGAATACCCCATCAAATTGATCCAACCAGCGACGAGCGGTTTTATCATCCTTTTTACGGCCTACCGCTTTCAATAAGTCGGTTTTGTTGAGAACGTCTTCACTCTCTTGCAGTGCTTGTTTTACCTCATGGGCGAACTCTTCCACTTCTTCGGTCATTAAGGCTTCAGTTACATCCAACTGACTTAGGGTTAGGTTCTTGGCATCGATGCGAACGGCGGTCTCTTTGATGCTGGCGCGGTCTTTACGCACATGCAGCACAAGATCTAATGTATTGTGCTTCAAGCTGCTTGCTACCTTTCTAAGCTGGAAAATATTGTCTACAGAGTTACGAATATTGTTTGAACCTTCGTAGTTCTTACCATCTTTATTGGAGTGATGAAGGGCTACAATCGTTGCTCCAGCCTCGCGCATGTTCATCAATACAGTGAGCATTTCAAGGGTTTGAGCGTCATTCTTCACATTCATAAAATTGCGTAGGCTATCAATGAAGAACACATGATCTTTATAGTCATCACCGCAAGCAGAGTCACCTAGCATATGCAGTAGCATTTCAGGCTGCATATTACACTTACTGCGGTGAACGTATTTAAGCTGCTCTGGGTGGTGATTGCCCATCATATCGTAAATATTACGCTCATTAAGCACAGACATAGGGTTATCAAAGTCAAGATAGACCACTTGGTAGCCTTTTGAAGCAAAGTTATTAGCAAGCGTTTGAGTTAACAGGCTTTTACCATTGCCGCCATCAGCATAAATCAAGGTGATCATCTTTTCAGCAATGAAGTCATCAATGATGAACTCCGTTTGCTCGTTGAAATCCCCGCCTGTTAAGGTCATATTGCGTATTATATCAATGCTCATCTTCAAATAGTCCTATCTGTTTATCATCTAGTTTGGTGTAACGAGCGTATTTCACGTCTTGATCATCACACTCCATAATCTCTCTGGTAATAAATGGGTAGCCGCATTCAACGCAGCGTCTCCAACGGCGCACGTTATTCGCTTTTTCGGTATGAACAACCTTAGATTTTTCGCAGCCACACTTTGGGCACCACATTGCTTGTCATTCTTCCTTATGGTGTGGTTTACATTCGGTTGACGGCATTAATCAGGCCGCTAACTTGCTTTTTGCTAAGGCTCTCAATACGCAGAGGCATAAAACCAAACAATTTTTGGCATAGCTTGCGCATACCATTCTCTGTAGGGGCTTTGGCCTTTGCTGCCCAGCGGTTGCGTAGGTACTTAACTTGAGCCTCTGTAGCGTGTACCACAGGGGCTTTTGTGCGGTAGTTTAAGAAGTCAACCAGAGCAATTAGCTCATCAATATCAAGCTCAGCAGCACTACGAACGCTGAAGTGTTGCTGCAACATGCTGCGGTAATCATCTTCGTAATAAGCGTAGAAATCGGTGTACTTTTGAGAAAGATGCACCTGTGCCAGCAAGCGTTTACGAAAGTCTTGCTGTTTTTTAGTTAACTGACGTTTAGACATGCTGCCTCTTTAAAAAACTTATTGGTTTAAATGTGCTTTAATCTCGGTTTAAAGGGCGTTTAAACGGAGGTTAAAGCACACTCAAGTGAGTGCGCTTTGGTTAAGTTACAATTTGCTAGGGTCAAGTGGGATTTGAACGTACTTACCGTTACCGTCACGTTCATAAAGGCGTAGATAAGAGCTTGTGCCAGTGATTTTGATGGAGTCTGCGATTGCATCCATTGCTTCAGTCCACTCTGCATCTTCAATATTGAGCTGGCGAAGAGACAGCACTTGGTTAACATCAATGTGACCTTGTTTGTTCACACGGAATGCATGTTCAACCAGCGCTTTAATCTTGTCGTCAGAGCCTTCGTTCCAACGTTGAATGCACTCATCAATCTGAGCTTTTGCTGCTTGAATGCGCTCATCAAAGATGCGGTGTTCACCAACAGCACGCATTAGCTTGTATTTGCCGTCAAAGCTCACTAACGTAACATTGCCCTTAGCACCGCCGTATTTAACGCTGTATTCACTGGCTGATAAGTCAACAAAGTCAGCAATTTTGCTCATCGCTTTAACTTTAAAAGCTGCCATCTGTGCTTGTAGCTCTTTGCCTTCTTGTACCAATTCCATCACCACTTCATTACGCAGTAGGTCGATTTCTTTGATTTGTGATACTGGTACAAAGTGGCCTAGTGCGTTCTCTCTCATCTCAGTTGTGTTCATGGTTCATATCCTCTGAAAAAATGTCTGTTAGCTTATCGTGGAGCATTTGAGCGGCTTGCTTGACCATCTCATTGAGTTGTTCGTTATCGCCTTGTATTAGCTTTAATCGAATGTCCATGTTGTCTTCACTATCGATAAAGCTAATAACGACTTGTGCTTCATTTTTTTGCATGGTTACTCCACCGTAATTGGTAAAAACTTCCAGCCGTCGCCATCATGTTGAGGTGCAATTACTTCAACTTCAGTAAAGCTAGCTTGCTTAGCGTCCTCATAAGCATTGACTAGTGTTTCAATGTCTTGAGGGTGTACACCTTCTTTGTTGTTCAGGTAGTTAAGCTGTTCTAACAAAATGCCTAGATAATGCTCTTTAGTAATAGTTTTCATAGTGTTACTCACTTAATCTCAATAGCTCTACGGATTTGCTCTTTATGCTTATGGTCACCGTTGTTAGCGATAACTTTGAGCAAGTAAGGCATGGTGTAATTGCGGTATTTTTCTGGTAAGCGGTGCTTTTTAAGGGTGATGGTCATGATTGATTCCCTCCAAAATAACGATCACTTGGGCAAAGCTCTCCAAGTGCGGTGTATAGGCCATTTAATGTGCCTTCAATGGTCACTTGCACCATTGCAAGGGGAGCATTAACAAACACGTTGGCTCTTGGTTGGTGTAAGCGTTCATCAGCTTCTAATTTAGAGATTTCAGCGCGGATAAAAGCTTCTGATGAGCGGGTATTCCATGCTTCTTTAGCGTCTTCATGTGAGAGGTAAGTATTACCGTCACACTCCCAGCACTCGATCCAGTGGCTAGTTTCACCACACTGACCAAAAGAAGGCTGAGCACCACAATGGGGACAAGGTTTAATTGGCTGTGTCATAGCGTCCCCTTAATCCAAAATGACTGAATTTGAAGCCATCTTGATATGCATCGGAGATAAGACTTCGTTTGTCATGCCACTCATGCGCTTAGCTTTGCGGAAAATATGGCAAGAGCGGCGGATATCTTGGGTAAACTTCTTGATGTGCTGCCCCATGTCACCAAACAGAAGGTCTCTGTCAGTGTCGTTTAGCCCTTGCATCTTGTATTTTTCACTGATGCGAGAGTAAAGCTGAAGCAAGTCACCGCCACGCCCACGTAGATTGCTAAGTAGTGAGTAAGTACCAATCAAAACAACTGGCACATTAGAGAAGTCATGAATACGGCGAACCGCTTCAAGGTTGGTTGTGGTTAGGTTTTCAGCCTCATCAATAAGCAGAACGCGCTCACTACGTTTGAAGTTTTCAACCACCGCCATAAGTAACTGCTCAGAGTTACCAACAGGACTTTTGTCACCTTGAGCCTCAAGGATTTTGGTCAGTAAGCTTTTAAGGCTGATTGATGGGATGGTTTCAATCAGTACCGCTTCTGGGTGATTTTCTGCATACGCTTTAACGGCTTCAGTCTTACCAGTGCCAGCTTTACCTAGAATCGTGCCCATGCCACCAGAGATCATCACTTCGTCAATGGTAAAGTGCGCCAGTTTTAGGTCTTGAGTTGCCACGGTTGTAGCAGTTGTTTCTGATTTTTGACCGTAGTTAGCCATGTAATCAGCGAACTTTTTCAAGTTATCTTCTGATACTTGGTCAGTTTTACCTGTCTTGACCAGAGAGACCGTACCTGTACTCACGCCAATAGAGCGTGCTATACTTGCACCTGTCAGCCCTGTTTGCTCAATGAAATCATTGAGTTGTTTTGATATATCGTTCATCTATCAAATTCCTTAAATTAGGTTGATATAAATTGTCTTGTTGGAGCAAAACAATTTGTAATGAGTAGCACTGGCTGCTCATTACAGATTGCTTTAGATGTTGGCTGCGCTCTTCATCCAGTCCAGATACGCCACGTTTGCATCTTCACCACTTACCTGTTTCTCTTTCTCAAGCTCTGCTACGGTTTGTGCCTGCTCTAGTTCAATGCTGATATGCTCATCACGCATGGTTCTTTGGTATTCGTTAAACTCTTTCTGAGCTTGTTTAGCCAGCTTCTTAACGGGGTTAACCACGCGCTGTTTGTACTGCTTCTTGTTGTTATTGATCTCTTCCACAGTCACGCCATCACGGGTTAGGCTGCGGTCTTCAATAACGCATACAAACTGACCATGACGGAACATGAATAGCTCATTGCTGTTATCGATGTTCTCGATCACTTCTACAGAGTCACCAATCGCAACGTGTTGCCACATCTCGAAGTTAAAGAACTTGGTTTTCTTATGAGTAACGCCCTGTTTTGATACCTTGCGTAGTGCGCGTTTGCCCAACAACTTGTACAACTGCGACAACTCAGCTTGAGGCATTGGATCATGCTCAGTGCGTTTGTCGGCTTCTTTCATTGCAACAAAGTTATCTAGCCAGTTTTCAGCTTCCCACCACCACATAAAATCAGATTGAATGTTGGTTTGAACGCCTGATAACTTCTCGATCTTGGTGGTTGCTTGCGCTTCTAAATGCTGACGCTGAGCCACACCGTGACCAATAAAGCCCGGCAACGCTTCAAACTCTTTGCTGTGCTGTAGGCTTCTGAAACTACGCTCAATTTTGCCTTTTTCATCACCACGGCCTTTGCCTGTTGCTACATAGGTAATACCCATGTCACGGATAACCGCTTGCATGTGCTCAGAAACGTAATCCGCACCGTTATCACCCTTGATCTGCTCTGGTTTGCCTAATGTAGCGATAGCTTTGAACAGCAAACGAACGTTGGCATAAGAGTTTGAGCTTTGGTATAAGCCCAATACTGTTGCACCTGTGAAGTTATCGACAATGCGGATAACTTGAGGGCGCACAAGGTGATAGTTTTCGCTTGGTACTTTGTTCATGTAGTCACGAACGCCGTCTGTATGCGGTACTTTCACCATGAGATCGAGCGGTGTCGCATCAATTTCCCATTGCTGATTTGGATATAGCCACTCTCTACCTAAGCTAGGCTCAGCGTAGATAAAGGCATCCATACCAATTTGGGTATATTCCTTCACTAGCTGATCTGTTTCTAACAGGTAGCCAACGGCACGGTTAAATGCACTCTCACTCACATCTGATTTTGGTTCCCTTACATCTAGAGGTAAGCCGTAGCGTTTGGAGTATAGGAAGCAGTAAAAGCCCCAAGCCGTTGTGTTATGCATATTTGCACAGCCCAAACACGCCATTTTTACTAGCTCTAAATCCGCTTTAAACTCTTTACCACCGCGCTTGTCTTCAAGTGCGCTGCGTCCACCTTTTTCAAAGGCTTTAGTCCAACGTTTAATGCGAGTTTGTAGAGCTTGAGGCTTGCTGTCAGATGCGTGTTGCATGATGAGAGCTTTTACAATGGCACTGAGCGGATGCCCAGAAGCATTGTAAAAACTAACAAGAGCTAGTTTTTCGTCAGTCGTAGGCTTCGCTAGGTTAGCGACAGTAGGTAGAGCGGCAGGGTCTATAACGCTGTTGAGCTTCACCTTTTTCTTAGGGCGTTTAGGGGCTTGCTGTACTTGGGTGTAGCGGTATGCTTTTCCGTGTTCATTGCTGATCACATTAAGTGCAAAGGTTAACCCCTTGCACTTAATGTGTGATAGACCAGAATCTACAGCCTTTTTAGATAGACCTCTGATGTAACGTTCAGTCACGCTAATTTCTGAACTGATGTCAGCGGAGGTTAAAATTGCGTTCACTGGTTACCCTTTTCAAGCTCGTTAGTTGTTTCGATATAACCAAGTTCAATCAATCGCTTAGCTACACCAACATATTGTGTACGACCATTTAATGCGTTTAAGAAACTTTGGTAGTTGATTGACTCAACTCGGCAAAATCTCTTAAGCGTTCCGTAATCAAATATGATCTTTTCCTTTAGTGTCATGTGAACTACCTTTTGGTATATTAAGCTAACAATTTTGACTATAAGGCAAACGTACGTTTGGGTCAATACTTAAAACTAAACAAATGTGGTGATTATGATAGCTGAACGATTAGAAAAAGTCAGAACTGACAATGGTTACAGCAATAAAAAGGACTTTACAGACGCTTTAGGCATTACAGATCAATCATATAGAAACTATATGAAAGGAGATAGAGTAATCCCAACGGATGTTTTGGTTAAAATCAAACAATTGTTTGGTGTGAGTATTGATTGGCTTCTAGACGGTGATGAAAGTACTGAAACGACAAAGCATGTATCTATAAAACAATTTGATGTTGCACTGTCTGCCGGAACTGGAAACCTACCTGCTGAATTTGAATTACAAGTAGGAGAAAGACCTTTTGATATTGAATGGCTTAATAGTCGAGGGTTGCAACCTGAGAATCTATCGTTGGTGAACGTACAAGGTGATTCGATGGAACCTATGTTTAAGGATAGAGATGTAGTCATGGTTGACCATAGTAGAACTCACCTCAATGCGAATTTTCCATTTGCTATCTATCACGAAGGTTCGCTGTATATCAAATTTGTGCAGAAGAAAGAAAATACTCTAACCCTTCATAGTGTAAATACACTCTACCCACCTATTCATATAGATCTAGAAAAAGAAGAGTGCAGAGTTCTAGGGTCAGTTGTTTGGCAAGCTAGATCGTGGCTTTAATAAGTTCCTTAGGTAGCATCGAAAATGCAGCTTTTAACACTGTCACTTATATATCAATAACTTACACCTGTTCCTTAGTTGTTCCGATGGTGTTCCTTAGGTCTTTTTTAAGGTGGTTTTCCTAATTGCTGGTAATTACAACCACTTTAAAAACAATGAGTTAAAGTCGTCGCTGTCAATTGGATCATTTTGAACGAAATTATTAGATCATTTCGAGCGACGATTCACAGCTTAAACCCCACACGACGTTGAGGCCCTCGACTATTGGTTCGGCATGCCAAGAGCTTGCGTTGGTCTGGAATCCGCAGGTTAGTCCTAAGCAAAGAATCAAGAGTGTCGTTTTCATACCAAATCCAGTTTGAGTCACCTTAATAAGCATAGTCGGTGTTGTTCGCTGTTATCACAGTCATAAATGTTTTATCAATTTTTTCTTGATATGATCAATAAATGCGCTATTATGACGATGAGTCAAAAATGACGAGTCGTCATTAATGTGTTTATAACGTAAATGGTATTCGTGTTACAATAGCAAGGTTAGGGAGTAAACGACTGAGACGGTGAGATAATCATGTTTGGTTTTGGCTGTAAGAAAAGTGATAGAGAAGAGAGTTCTCGCTGTGCATTTGGGATGACCAAAAAACAGCAGGCGATTGCAGATAGAGAAGTTGAACTGACTCTGTTGGCGAAGTCACTTGTGCAAGAACAGGGCTGGAGTAACTTGACGATGGATAAGTTAACGTCAGCCAGTGCCTATTCAAAAGGGACTATCTATAACCATTTTTGCAGTAAAGAAGATGTGATTATGGCGCTGTGCATACATTCACTCAAGAGTGAGGCTGTTTTGTTTGCTCGCGCCGCTGAGTTTGAAGGGAATACTCGTGAAAAGGTGGTGGCATTACATGTTGGTTATCGAGTGTATGCTCGCATGGAACCTGTACTGTCGACTTGTGCCATCATGGCAAAAAGTCCATGGGTATTGGAGAAAGCTTCACCAGAGCGTGTTAGAGAACTTAATACGTTAGAAGAGCAAGTGATTGATCAGGCTGATCAATTAATTGTAGCTGGTGTTGACCACGGGGATCTTAAATACTCCCCTGGAATCGGCTCGGATGCGATTGTCTTTGCCAACTGGGCACTGGCATTTGGTTCTAATGCATTAACTCAGAACGCTTCAAACAGTCACTGTATTCAGCGACTACAAGACCCTTATACCGTGCTCAACAATGCCAATATGTTATTAGATGGATTAGCGTGGAAACCGCTTTCCACAGAGTGGGATTATCGTAAAACTTGGCGAAGAGTTGAACAAGAGCTGTTCGCGCAAGAGATCGAATACCTAGAGTCTGTGGGTCGATAGCGGCTACTTGTCCCATCACTAAAGCCCGCAAGGGCTTTAAAAATACTCATTAATGACGAATCGTCACAAAATTGAGAATAATTCTTGGAATCTAATCAATAGGTTCAGAGGGGGTTATCTAAGTACCAGCATAGGCTGGTTTTTAAATAACAACTTTTGACGAAACGTCACGAATGGAGAGTGTGATGACAGCTCAACATAACAACTTAAAGCAGCCTTCCCCCTGGCTGACTATGCCGACTCGTTACAGTTGGTGGGTGCTATTGGCGACAATAGCGATAATCCTTATTTCCACCTTAGGTGGTAAAAACCTTTATTTTAGAGGAGATTACGATATCTTCTTTGATGGTCAAAATGCTCAATTAAGGGCGTTCGATGAGATACAAACCACTTTCGCCAAATCTGATAATCTCGCCATTGTGATCGCGCCAGCGAGTGGTGATGTATTTGAAGCTGAAACGTTAACTTTGCTTCAAAAACTGACTAAAGATGCTTGGCAAGTCCCTTATTCGAGCAGGGTTGACTCTCTCGCTAACTTTCAGCATACAGAAGCGTTTGAAGATGATTTAATTGTCGAAGACTTATTGCTTGATGATTATCCACTTACCGCTGAACGAATTGAAAAAATTAAGCGTATTGCGTTAACCGAGCCTGTTATCAAAGACGCGTTAATCTCGCAAGATGGCGATGTGACGGTCGTTAACGTTACTGTTCAAATGCCAGAGATTGATGAAACGGCCGAAATCCTTGAGATCGTCGGTAGCGTCGATTCACTGATCGCAAAATACCAAGCGCAATATCCTAATGTGACCTTTCACAAAGCGGGTATCATCGCCATGAACTATGCGTTTATGACATCGGCGCAACAAGACAGCGCCACTCTCGTACCTACGATGCTGTTAGTTATCCTTGTCTTTCTGACCTTTATGCTACGTTCGTTCCTGAGTGTGATTGCAACACTTGTCGTCATTATCGGCTCTGTTGCGGCAACCATGGGACTATCTGGATGGGCTGGCATGTTCCTTAGCACAGCCACAGTCAACATTCCGACCTTAGTTATGACGTTGGCCGTCGCAGACTGTGTGCATGTTATTGCCACCATGCGACAAAACCTTAAGAAAGGTTACAGCAAGGCTTACGCAATCGATCAAAGTGTTGCTATCAACTTCATGCCAATCGTGATTACCTCTGTAACCACAGCGATTGGGTTCTTGATGATGAATATGTCCGATTCCCCTGTGTTGCGCGATTTCGGTAACCTAGCGGCTCTCGGTGTAATGATTGCGTGTTTCTTGTCGGTCTCATTACTGCCAGCGATGCTAAAGCTACTGCCTGTTAAGGTTAAAGTAGTGGATGAGAAAAGCGCGGCTTCACAGGACTTCATGGATAAATTGGGTGATGCAGTCGTTCGTTACCGCCGCGCATTACTGCCGATTTCGGCGCTTGTTATCGCAGTGTCGGCCACTTTGCTCCCGCTGAATAAAGTCAACGATGAATCAGTTAAATACTTCGATACGCGTAGTGATTTCCGTCAAGCGGCAGATTTTATGGAACAGCATATCAGCGGCATGACGACTATTAGTATCGCCGTAAAAACAGGTGAATCTCAGGGCATTGGTGATCCTAAGTTTTTACAAACCATGGGCGATTTCACCCAGTGGTTGCGATCACAACCAGAAACTGACCACGTCGCAACTCTGTCTGATGTCTACAAACGTCTTAATAAAAACATGCATGGCGATGATGATTCTTACTACAAGCTTCCGCTGGATAGAGAGTTAGCTGCTCAGTATTTGCTGCTTTATGAGATGTCTTTGCCTTACGGACTCGATCTGAACAACCAAGTTAACGTTGATAAGTCGTCTATCAAACTGGTCGTCACGGTAGATAACTTGGGTAGCGTCGAATTGGTTGAACTCGAAAACCGTATTTATAACTGGTTTGCAAACTATGCCCCTCAGTACCAAGTGGTCGCATCTAGCCCTTCTTTGATGTTTGCGCACATTGGCGAAACCAATATGGCGAGCATGCTGTCGACCTTACCTATCACCTTGGTTCTGATTTCAGCTTTGATGGTATTTGCTTTGCGATCAACGCGTTTAGGTCTAATAAGTGTCGTGCCAAACATGGCCCCCGCAATTATCGGCTTCGGCTTGTGGGCATTGCTGTCCGGCGAAATTAATCTAGGTCTGTCAGTTGTTGTCACCTTGACACTCGGCATCGTGGTTGACGACTCGGTTCACTTCTTATCGAAATATCAGCGCGCACGTAAACAGGGGCAATCGGCTGAACAAGCGGTTCGTTATGCGTTCCACACCGTCGGACGAGCCCTTTGGATTACCACTGTTGTGTTGGTGGCAGGTTTCTCTGTACTCGCGATGTCAAGTTTTAGACTGAACTCCGATATGGGGCAGTTGAGTGCGTTGGTGATTTTTATCGCGCTGGTGGTGGACTTTGTTTTCCTACCCGCATTGCTGATGCGTTTCGACACAACAAGCTATGTTGAAGAATCTCAAGACAAGTTAAACCCAGTTAGCGCAACCCCAGCCACACAAACTCAAAGTTAAAAGGAAGTTATTATGCAGATTCAAGCAAAAACACTCATTCAGTCGATGGTGCTCTCCACTGTTGTGCTGTTTGCAGCACAAGTGAACGCGTCACCAGAGCGAGGTTTAGAAATCGCAACAGAACGTAAAGCGCGCGATGAAGGTTGGGGTGATTCAGTCGCAACGATGAAAATGATTTTGCAAAACGCACAAGGCGAAAGCAGTACGCGTGAGATGCGCTTACAGTCGTTTGAGATCGATGGTGATGGTGATAAAGGTCTGACTATATTTGACCAGCCTCGTGATGTGAAAGGGACGGCGTTTCTCAACCATTCTCACAGTGTCGAGGCCGACGACCAGTGGCTTTATCTGCCAGCGTTAAAGCGAGTAAAACGAATCTCTTCGCGTAATAAATCTGGCCCGTTTATGGGCAGCGAGTTCGCCTACGAAGATCTCAGCTCGTTTGAGTTAGAAAAATACACGTTTAACTATCTCGGTGATAAGCAGGTAGCGGACACTCAAGCGTTTCTTGTAGAGCAGATCCCAACAGACAAAAACTCGGGTTACACCAAACTACTGGTTTGGTTAGACCAAGAGTATTACCGCCCTATCAAGATAGAGTTCTATGACCGAAAAGGTGCGCTGCTTAAGACGCTTCAATTTGATGATTACAAACAGTACCTCAATCAGTACTGGCGCGCGCATACGATGGCGATGGTCAATCATCAGAATGGGAAAAGTACTACGCTAACGACCAGCAATCTCGATTTCCAAACAGGTCTGAGCGAAAAAGACTTTGAGAAAAACGTACTCAAGCGCGTTAAGTAAGAGGTGCTATGAACACACTATTGAGCATTGCTGGCAGATTGACTGCCAGCTCAGTACTGACAGTTGTTGCGTTACAGTGTCACTCCGTGGAGTTCTCTGGTCAAGTCAACCTTGAACACCGTCAGTTTTTCTCCGATGGCGCTCAAGGCCAAGACAAAGGCCAGAGCTCGCTGGTACTTGAGCCTGAACTTTATTGGCAATTGGGTGACAGCTCCGACTTTACGTTTAGCCCTTTTTATCGCGTCGATAGCTTAGACGAAGAACGGACTCATGGAGATATCCGAGAAGCGCTTTTTCTTAACTATTGGGATGACTATGAAATAAGAGTTGGTGTCGGCAAAGTCTTCTGGGGAGTGACGGAATCGGCGCATTTGGTAGACATAGTTAACCAAACTGATGCAATAGAAGCGGTAGATGGTGAAGACAAGCTTGGACAGGCGATGCTTCATTTCACCTCAATCAAGGAATGGGGCACGCTCGATGCGATGGTATTGCCATATTTCAGAGAGAGGACGTTCTCAGGTATTGATGGTCGATTACGGCCAACAATTGCAGTATCAAAAGAGGCGATCTATGAATCGTCACACGAAGAGAGGCACGTCGATTATGCATTAAGATACACCAAGATGCTCGGTGATTGGGACGTCGGAGTCAGCTACTTTCAAGGCACCAACCGCGATCCTTACTATCAATTGAATGGTTACAAGCTTCAGCCGTACTATGCACAAGCGAAGCAAGTTGGCCTTGATGTTCAAGGAATAGTGGGAGACTGGTTGTGGAAACTAGAAAGCATCTATCGAGACAGCTTAGATCATCATACTGGCCTATTGTCTGGTTTTGAGTACACCATAGTGGGTGCATTTGATACGGTTTGGGATCTCGGCTTAATCGCTGAGTACCTCTACGACAGCCGAGGGAACAATGCGCAGACTGTCGGGCAAAACGATCTGTTTGCCGGTGCGCGACTGGCTCTCAATGATGAAGACAGTAGTGAACTATTGTTGGGTATAAGTCAGGATCTCGATAACAGCGATGTTTATAGCGCTAAACTTGAGGCATCGAGCCGAATTAACAACCATCTCTCATGGGCGATCGACGCCTGGTGGTTCGAAAACGAGACGCCCGATGATTTGCTCTATTTTGCCCGCAAAGACGATTTCATCGAAGTCTCTTTAGAGTACTACTTTTAGAGTGATCCCGTTCACCTTTTGAAAGAGTGATCTTTATTCCAAGAGTGAGGGGGCTGATCTAGCTCCCTTTTTACTTTTTTTCTGCTTAGCACCTTAGCCAATTCGTGTAAAGCTTGGACAAATTTTGTGGGCTTTATAAAACGTCAGTCATTCATTTGAAGTGATGATAAGGGTAAAGGGTTAGGTAGAAATGAAATCATTTGAATGGGATGCGTGTTACGAAACGGGTCTTGACCAAGTCGATGAACAACACCAGTACTTAGTCGAAGTGATCAATCGCTATGGTGAGCTCATCGCACAAAATAGCATTTCGATTCAAGATATCAGAATGGCTCTGTTTGAACTCTCGCGCTACGCCGAATTTCATTTTAAAGAGGAAGAGAACTTAATGCGCACGTCTGGTGTGTATGGCAAGCATATAGAAGAGCATATCAAAGTACACCGTGCTTTTATGACTGATATTATCAGCATGCAATCATTTATAAGTGAAGAGAATAAAAAATCGTCTGAGCACTTACTCAACTTCCTCATTCACTGGTTGGCGTACCATATTCTCGGTATCGATCAGAATATGTCTCGCCAAATAAAACAAATAGAGCAGGGCGTAGATCCTAAGATTGCTTGGGAGAATGAAGAGAAAAAACAAGACCATTCGACAGAAGCATTGTTGAAAGCGCTCAACGGTTTATTTGAGCAAGTGTCAGAACGCAACAAAGAACTGCTTGAACTAAACCAGCTTCTTGAACAAAAAGTTGAGCAGAGAACCAAACAACTCTCAACGGCGAACAAGCAATTAGAAGCGCTGTCGCTGACTGATTCCTTGACCAAATTGCCCAACAGACGCTGTGCAATACGTAAACTCAAAACTTATTGGCACGAGTCAAGCCAAACCAGTGAACCTTTAGTTTGTATCATGATTGATGTTGATTATTTCAAACAGGTCAATGATAGCGCTGGTCACGACGCGGGAGACAGGCTTTTGATCGAACTCTCGCAAACCTTATCTCATTCATTTAGAAGCGATGACCTTGTTTGTCGATTAGGCGGCGATGAATTCTTTGTTATTTGTCCCAACACAGATACGGAAGGTGGGGTTCATATCGCGGAATTTACCCGCCACAAAGTCAATCAAATGCTGGTTCCCGTTGGGGAAAGCGTGTGGCGCGGTAGTATCAGTGTTGGTGTTGCCCAGCGCACAGCGGAAATGGAAGATTATAATGATTTAATTAAAGCGGCAGACAACGCGGTTTACGCTGCAAAATCTCTAGGACGCAATCGCGTTTGTCATTCAGTTTCGCTAGTTGAATTAGAGTGATTTTAGCATCCACACATCACAGCCGCTGTGCTCTGTACCATCAAGTGGGCGCTCTAAGTGATGAAAGCCGAGCTTTTCATACAATGTGATCGCGGATTGCATCGAAGAGAGCGTATCAAGATAACACTGCTGGAAACCTTGCTCTTTGGCAAACTCTAAACAGCGTAAAGTTAGCGCTTTGCCTAACCCGAGCCCACGGCTTTGGGGAAGCAAAAACAGCTTTTTCAGTTCGCAAGTTTGAGCCGAGTGAGCAAAGGGAGCGATACCGCAGCCGCCAACAATGCTGCCATCAATGCTAGCCACCAAGTAGATACTATTTTTCTCTCGCGTGTAGTATTGGCTCATCGCAAGGACTTCGGGATCGGATGGACCAAATCCTTCGCCTATGGCGCCAAATTCTTCACCTACCGATTTAATAATCGCACAGATATCCTTGTTGTGATCTGGGCGAATTGGTTCTATCAAAAGTGTCATTTTGGCTCCTTAAAATGCGAATTGATCGTTCGATATGTTGGTGCAAAAAGCACTTTTATCAAGCGTTGAGACGAAAATTTATTCAAAGACAGTAAATAAGGTTATTTCAATTTGGATTTGACCTTGTCATTCGTTACTATGTACAGCTACTTGAAAATACCGAAATTCCCTTCAGGGAAACCTTATAAATACTACCAGTAGGTAGATGAGGAAACGATGCAACATCTAGAAGAGATCATTGCTAGCGCGAACGCAGCTATTGAGGCTGCTGGTTCGTTAGTCGCACTTGATGAAGTGCGTGTTCAGTATCTAGGCAAAAAAGGTGAGCTAACGGCTCAGCTACAAAGCCTAGGTAAACTACCACCAGAAGAGCGCCGTGAAGCGGGTCAAGAGATCAATAAAGCGAAAGGCGTTGTTCAACAAGCTATTTCAGCTCGTAAAGATGCACTGCAACGTGCGGAGCTAGAAGCGAAACTCGCTGCAGAAACTATCGATGTGACTCTGCCGGGGCGTCGTATCGAGAACGGTGGTCTACACCCAGTTACTCGTACGGTTGAGCGTATTGAACAATTCTTTGGTGAGCTAGGCTTTAACACTGAGTCTGGTCCTGAAATTGAAGATGCATTCCACAACTTTGATGCACTCAATATCGCAGAAGATCACCCAGCACGTACTGATCACGACACCTTCTTCTTTAATCCCGATCTAATGCTGCGTACTCACACGTCTGGTGTACAGATCCGTACGATGGAAAATGGTAAGCCACCGTTCCGCTTCATCGCTCCGGGCCGTGTTTACCGTAATGATTACGACCAAACGCACACGCCAATGTTCCACCAAGTGGAAGGCATGCTCGTTGACGAAAACGTTAACTTTGCGCAGCTTAAAGGCATTTTGCACGACTTCCTATGTAACTTCTTTGAAGAAGAAGTTGAAGTTCGTTTCCGTCCTTCTTATTTCCCATTCACTGAGCCTTCAGCAGAAGTGGATGTAAAAGGTAAAAACGGTAAATGGCTAGAAGTACTCGGTTGTGGCATGGTCCATCCGAACGTTTTACGTAGTGTGGGCATCGACGCTGAGAAATACTCTGGTTTTGCATTCGGTATGGGCGTTGAGCGTCTTACTATGCTGCGCTACGGCGTAAACGACCTACGTGCGTTCTTCGAGAACGACCTTCGTTTCCTAAAACAGTTCAAGTAATCCAGGGGATACATCACTATGAAATTCAGCGAAACTTGGCTTCGTGAGTGGGTAAACCCTGCAGTTTCTACTGACGAGCTGACTCACCAAATTACTATGGCTGGTCTAGAGGTAGACGACGTTCTTCCTGTAGCTGGCACTTTCACAGGCGTTAAAGTGGGTCACGTTGTCGAATGTGGCCAGCACCCAGACGCTGATAAACTGCGTGTAACGAAAGTTGACGTAGGTGAAGAAGAACTTCTTGATATCGTGTGTGGCGCACCAAACTGCCGTCAAGGTCTAAAAGTAGCCGTGGCTACCGTTGGTGCTGTGCTACCAGGCGATTTCAAAATCAAAAAAGCAAAACTACGTGGTCAACCATCACACGGTATGCTGTGTTCATTCACTGAACTTGGTATCGATGTGGATTCAGATGGCATCATGGAGCTAGCACAAGATGCAACCATCGGAACTGATTTCCGCGAGTTCTTAGGTTTAGACGACG
The DNA here is from genome assembly GCF_000967545.1 of Vibrio galatheae. Classification (GTDB taxonomy): domain Bacteria; phylum Pseudomonadota; class Gammaproteobacteria; order Enterobacterales; family Vibrionaceae; genus Vibrio; species Vibrio galatheae. The sequence goes on from NZ_JXXV01000016.1 coordinate 290,970, forward strand.
TAACTGTTGACGTTGACCTAACGGCTAACCGCGCGGACTGTTTCAGCATTCGTGGTCTTGCACGTGAAGTAGGCGTACTAAACCGCGCTGACGTAACTGAACCTTCTGTGGTTGAAGTACCTGCGTCAATTGAAGATACCATTTCAATTGAAGTAAAAGCGAAAAATGCATGTCCTCGTTACCTTGGTCGTATCATCAAGAACGTGAATGTGAATGCGGAAAGTCCACTTTGGATGCAAGAAAAACTGCGTCGTTGTGGCATTCGTTCTATTGACCCTGTAGTTGATATCACTAACTACGTGTTGCTTGAGCAAGGCCATCCAATGCATGCTTTCGATCTCGCAAGCATCGAAGGTGGTATTGTTGTCCGTTTGGCAGAGCAAGGTGAAAAACTAACACTGCTAGATGGTAACGAAGCTGAACTTAACGCCGACACATTGGTGATTGCAGACCACAACAAAGCGCTTGCTATTGCGGGTATTTTTGGTGGAGAGGGTTCTGGTGTTACCGGAGAAACAGCAGATATCTTGCTGGAGTCTGCATTCTTCGCACCTGATCACATCCGTGGTCGCGCGCGTAGCTACGGCTTGCACACCGATGCTTCAATGCGTTATGAACGTGGTGTTGACTATGCATTGCAATACAAAGCGATGGAGCGTGCAACACAGCTATTGGTTGACATTTGTGGTGGTGAAGTGGCACCTATCGTTGCGGCTGAGTCTGAAACGGATCTTCCGGTTCCAAACACAGTTGCGCTACGTCGCACTAAACTAGACAATCTTCTTGGTCACCATATTGCCGACAGCGATGTTGTTGAGATCTTAGAGCGTCTAGGTCTGACAGTAGAAACCACAGAAACAGGTTGGACAGCAACAGCACCAACTTGGCGTTTCGATATTGCTATTGAGCAAGATCTGATTGAAGAAGTGGGCCGTATTTACGGTTACGACAACATTCCTAATCAACACCCAACCGCAGCACTGAAGATGCACAACCACGTTGAAGCGAACATCCCGCTAAAACGTGTACGTAACTTACTTGTTGACCGTGGTTACCAAGAAGCGATTACATACAGCTTCGTTGAACCAGAGCAGCAAAAACTGGTTGTTCCAGGTGTTGAACCACTCATCCTGCCATTCCCAATCTCTGCGGATATGTCAGCGATGCGCTTAGGTCTAATTCAAGGTCTATTAAACACAGTGGTTCACAACCAGAAACGTCAGCAGCCACGTGTTCGTCTATTCGAATATGGTTTACGTTTTATCCCTTGTGAATCTGCTGAAAACGGCATGCGTCAAGAGCCAATGCTTGCTGGTGTTATTGCTGGTACTCGCAGCGAAGAGCACTGGGACATTGCAACCAATACGGTTGATTTCTTTGACCTGAAAGGTGACTTAGAGGCCGTTCTTGAACTTACCGCGAACGAGAAAGCTTACTCATTTGCAGCTCTTTCAGCGCAAGATAAAGCCGCTAACCCAGCACTTCACCCTGGTCAATCTGCCGCTATCGTGGTTGATGGCAAGCAAGTTGGTGTGATTGGTACTGTTCACCCAGAACTCGAACGTAAGTTTGGTCTAAATGGCCGCACTATCGTGTTCGAAGTGGAATGGTCTGCAATCAACACTAAAGTGATCCCAGAAGCGGTACAGCTATCTAAGTTCCCATCAAACCGTCGCGATATCGCGGTTGTGGTTGATGAAACTATCGCTTCAGGCGACATCGTTGCAGCATGTCTAGAGCAAGGTGGTGAATTCCTTAAAGATGCTAAGCTATTCGATGTTTACGTAGGTAAAGGCGTTGAAGAAGGTAAGAAGAGCCTTGCTATCGCGCTTACTCTACAATCAGTAGAACGTACGCTCGAAGATGCGGATATCTCTGGTGCAGTAGACGCTATCGTCGCGCATATTTCAGAGAAGTTTGGTGCGTCACTGCGTGACTAATTGCCAAGCGTAGCTAAAATACAAACCCTGCCTTGTCGCAGGGTTTTTTATTTTCACGGCCACACAATACGTGTAGAAAATGACTTTATATTAATGCGTAGCTAAGCGCATCAATAGGTATTAGAAGTGTCACGTTAGAAGCTCGCTACTGCCTTGGTTTTTGCGCATCTCTACCGCCCGGGCGATAACGATCCATAACCGTATCTAGCATGTCATTGGTTATATGTGGATTCGCTTTCTGCAGGCAGGGTAACAACACGGCTTTATTGGCGTGCACTCGTTCACTTGATTCTGGACGGTCTCCACCGGGTGTTGGATTGACGTTATTAAAACAAGCGACAAACTGCTCCTCCGAAACACCTAAATCTTTGCTGACCTTATCGACAGGGCGATTAGGATCGTTTTTTAAAACAGTAGGATTGGCACTGACAATGGTTGCCAGTGTTGCCAACAGAGAAAAGCACAACAATTTCTTTAACATTTATAACCTCGATAAACTAGCGAATAACCGATTGATTATAGTCGACTAATACTTGCCGTGTTGGAAGCAGGGTCATTATCATGGGGTGAGGCAGTGTTGAGAGCAATGCTAACTTGGTTAAAGCGCGCAAACGGATCTTTATCAGCATTTTGATACCAATAAGCTGGCATTGCCGTTTGTAACCCAGCTTGTTGCACTTTTTTCGAACGAGTTGCGTTTTTACGCGCTGTTTCCCAATCAGGCTTATTGTTGTTTGTTACCAAGCCTTCGCGAAAGCAATAATAGCTAAACAGAAAACGCTCAATTTGTTGCCAGCGTTCAGCTTTAACTTCTAAATAGATGTGTTCAAATTCGAGGTCTAGATCGGTCATCGTTCGCTGGTCAGCTACATGGGCTCTTAATCAATAGTGGCAGTTTACGGTTAGCCGATCGCAACCGCAAGCGGCTGTCGATTCCCCTGCTTTTTAATCGCGATGATGAGTTGGATAAGCAATAGAACGCCTGTGACACCTAATCCAATGCCGATGCCGCCCCAAATTCCGGCCAACTGAAAATCAGCTAATAAAAACCAAGCCGCAGGCAGGCCAAATAGCCAATAGCCAATGGCAGTCATAATCGTTGGTCCCATAACAATCTTCATACCGCGGAGCAAATTAATCGCCAGTAGTTGCCATGCGTCAACAATAAATGAGAGCGCAACAACCCAAAGCACCAAGGTAAGCAGGTGAGTTAACTCACGGTCTAGGTTAAACATGGCGGCAATGAGCTCAGGCCACACTATAAATCCTGCAGCCAAAATGACGCTGATAACCGTGGTGATTGCAAAACTGCGCAAGGCGGTACGTTTAATCGCTGTATAGTTCTCTGCGCCAAAGTCCTGTCCGACGAGAATCGCCGCCGCTTGAGAAAACCCGAAGTTGATATTCCATGTAAAGCTTAAGCATTGCAGCAGAATCTGGTGCAGGGCTAGGGCCGCGATACCGATAGTGCCCGCCATCAAAGTTCCGCCGTAAATCAAGCCGTGTTCAAGCAAGGCTGCCAAAGCAATCGGCAAACCCATAGCGAGTAGGGGAGTTAACAGTGACAAAGAGTATTCTTCTTTATGTAACCAAGGTGCAAAAGCCGCGTACTCAGGGCGTTTAAACACCCAAATCGCGTAAGCAATCATAACAATCAAAGCAGCAAGCGCAGTGCCTGCCCCTAGCCCTGCCAAACCTAAGTCAAGGCTGAAGGCTAATAGGTAGCTGATTGGCACGTTGAGTATCACGGTCACGAGCGACATCACCATAATCGAGCGAACATTGCCAAATGCGCTAGTCAAACCGCGCAGAACTAGAAGCAACAGTGAAGGTAGCATGGCCCACTTGAGTGTATCGACGTACTGCATTGCAGGTACCACTAGCTCACTTGGCTGGTTGGCAAGTGCAAACAACTGCGGTGTAAAAATAAAGCTGATACTTAGCACTAGGCTAAGAATAATCGATAGTAGCACTGCACCTTTAACTGCAAGTCTGATCTGTTTATTGCCGAATTCAGGACGAGCGACTCGCTGACCATAGGCAATAGCAATTAAGTTTGCGACGCAACCAACTGTGCTACTGGCAACGATAAATACGAATGAGTAGATCGATGCGCCTAATCCCCCAGCGGCAATGGCAGACACACTTAGGCGCGACATCATCCAGATATCGGTTAAAACCAATGCCATGGATATCATTTGCGAGATAATAAGTGGAATTGCGAGAGAGAGTATTTTTTGCATTCTAAGCCTCGTGATCGTTATCACAATAAGGTAGGGGCAATCCATGTGGAGTTCAAATGACATTTATGCCATTCTGGTATGAGTTTAAGTCATGGGAATGATGCATGAGTCCTTATATCAATCTGCCCTATTCGCACAACGGATTTAAAGTGTTTGAAGTGGTGGCGCGTTTAATGAGTTTTACCAAGGCAGCGGATGAGCTGAATGTTACGCAAAGCGCAGTCAGTAGGCAGATTAAACAGTTAGAGGATGAACTGAATGCCACTCTGCTGATACGCAAACATCGCACAATTGAATTGACGGCGAAGGGCAAAGAGTTATATGAAGTCCTAGCGCAAAACTTCCATAACCTAGAATCATTGATTGCGCAATGGAAAGCGCCGGCCAAAAAGCGAATTGTGATTAAAAGTGCGCTTAGCTATGCAACGCGAGTTTTGCTGCCCAATGTCGCTATGTTGAATGAAAAGTACCCTGAACATGAGATAGTGATCATTCCATCATTTGAAGAAGATCCCGTGTTGGAGCAGGAAGATTGTGATTTGTTGATTCTCAATACTCGCCAACGTGATCGCTATGTGGGCAGAAATGGCATCACTTTTTTACGTGCAGAATACATGGCGCCGGTATATGCCGAACTCATGTCCAAGACGGATATTCAAATTGAGGATGTACTGATTTTGCCGCATTTACATGCCACTTTGGATCATCAAGATTGGAAATATTGGCTTGAGAATGCGGGTTTGAAAGGCAGTAAGCGCAGCCGCGATACCGTCTTTTTTAGCTTAGAATTGGCATTAAGTGCTTGTCTTTCTGGTCAAGGGGTCACCGTAACCGATCTGTTACTGGTGTTACCCGAATTGAAACGCAAATTCCTTAAGTGCCCTGAAAACATTACGCTGCAACATAGTGACTGGCAGTACTTTTGCTATCAGAAAAATCATACCCCCATTGCCGATGAGATACTGCAGTGGTTGTTGGAGCAAACGAGCAGCGAGATCACTCAGTTAAAACGCTTGTGCAAGAAGTTTAATTGGAGCCTCAATCAGGTTGATCTGTAGCGCTGCACGCCAATCGACTCCCCATCAACGCCACGGAGCCGAAAGACGTACGCTAGGTCTTTCGTTGCGCAAGTGACGCCATTTTTCAACTGACCTTGTTCAGTTGTGGCTCTAAACTAAAGCTCTGTTTTAACTGGTCTAGGAATACGGGGTCTTCACACATCGCTTTTTCGGGCTCGTCGCTGATTTTTGCTACAGCGCCACCATTGCACTCAGCCATTTTGATCACCATAGACAAAGGCTGATAACTTCCATTTTGATTAGACCACGCTCCCATGTCATTGGCGAGAAAAGTACCGATGCCAAAACTGATCTTAGCCCGACCAGCGAAGTACTCACAAATTTCTAATGCACGTTCAAAGTTCAGGCCGTCAGTAAAAATGAGTAGTTTGGATTTTTCATCGATACCTAGCGATTGATAGTGGGCGAGCATTTTATCACCCCAATCAAATGGATTGCCTGAATCATGGCGTACGCCAGCGTAACTTACAGCGCGCTCGAACGTGAAGTCTTTTAAGAAGGCATCAATACCAATCGTATCAGTCAGTGCGATCCCCAATTGCCCATCAAATACTTGATGCCATTTATCTAAGGCAACGCGTTGAGACAGAGCGGGGTCAACCAACTGCTGATGTGCCATAAACCATTCGTGAGCCACAGTACCAATCGGCGTCAAATTCAATTTTTTTGCCAGATGGTAATTGCTGGTTCCTGTCATGAGTTCAGGGGTATGTTGGTGAAGAAAATCGACCACCTCATGGTGGACCTGAGCGCTAAAGCGACGACGACTGCCCATTTCTGAGAACTGAAAATTGGTGATATTGCGACGCTGTAACTCTGATTTTAGTTGAGAAATTTTCTTTCTAAGCACATCAGTGAATTGCTGGTATGGAATAGTGCTCCAGCGCGCTCTATTACGAACTTCAGATATAATGCTCATCACCATGGTTTCGTAGAGAATCGTCTCATGCCAAATACCACTGATTGACACCCGTAGCTGATTCGTTGTGGTCGTAACAATAACTTGTTGATGCGGTTTAAATCTGAACTGCTCAAGATAAGTGAGAAAATCGGCTGCTAGGTATGGGGCCTTTTGTGCTAAATAGGCGGTATCTTGTCGGCTGAACTGGCACTGCGCAAGTTTGTGAATTTCACTTTCAACTTGGTCTTTAAGCGCAGATAAGTCTTCGTCTGAGCGCACAACAAGCTCATAGCGAACCTTGGCCGTTGGATACAACTTCCGTGCAGCATACATCATGTTGATCTTATACACATCAAGATCAAGCGCGCTGCGGATGATAGGGTCAGTAAAAAGCGTGGCAGTCATTCAGCCATCCTAGTTTGTCTTCGGCCTTGGTATCGCAATGAACTTTAAATAAGCACTTCTGGTTTGTCAAATCATGTTATTAACTATAGTTTATAGAATGTTAAATGACCATGACGATAGAGAAAATCTGTTTTATTGTAGTTTTGTTAAGGTTTGAATTGTCGATGTCAACTAAGTTTGGTTAATAACATGTGGTTACGTTCTGGTTGAAATTGAGCGCTGTGGTGGTAATGTGTTTGACAACTAAAGTGTTAGGGAATAAACGATGATTGTCACTATTGACATGATATGCCTGAGACTAGGGCAACAAGGTTTAGAGGTTTTGTTGATTAAAAGGAACAACCCTGATCGGCCCGAACATGGCTTGTGGTCGATACCCGGTGGTTTTGTCTTTGAGCATGATCTGTCGACTCAAGGAGGGCAACCCGCAGATCAAGATTTTGATACAGCCCGCAGACGCATCTGCCGACAAAAAATCCATACTTATCCAAATTACGTCAGCCAGCCTATGGTGGAAGGGAATCCCAAACGTGACCCAGAAGGCTGGAGCCTCACCATCGCCCATTATGCGCTGCTTAATCAGGCGAATATCGAGCAAATTGACAACAGCGGCCTTTGCCAAGAGCAGTTACGCTGGTTTCCTTTGCAGACCATTTTAGATGATCAAATGAGCCTGGCTTTTGACCACGCCGATTTGATTCGACTCGCGTGGAACAAACTCCGTGCAGCAGTAGAGTACACCTCCGTGGTGCTGTTCACTTTGGATAAAGAATTTTTGGTGTCTGACATTATTGCAGCGTACGGCAAATTCGGTGTTGAAATAAATCGAATGACAGTGAAACGGCGCTTAATCGATACTGGTGTGATCGTTAGCGCGAACAAAATGGCGTCAACCAATCGGGGTAAGGGGGGCAAACCTGCCCAAGTTTTTAGCTTAGGTGAAAAGGGTGTCACCTATTTCCAAACCTGTCTACGTTAAAGGTAGAAGGAGAGAAGAATGCAAGTTCAACATGTAGATATAGACAAAACAACCACAGCTTCAGTAGATGTCGACCCCCAAAAAGGGTTTAGCGAGTTATGTCCTAATGAGTTACCTGTAGTGGGGGCGTTAGACATTGTCGATGAGCTTAAGCATAACCACAGCAAAGCTTGTATAACAATGGTATCACGCGATATGCACCCACCTGGCGCTGCGTGGGAAGCGGAAACACCGCGTAATATGTTAGAACCCGTTGGACTGCCTGAAGTCGATATAAAATGGAACCCTCACTGTATAGTTGGCACCTCGGGAGTCGAGCTGCTACCGGGTCTCCCCGCAATTCGTGACTACGATTTTCAGATCAACAAGGGCATTGATCCTGACGCGCATCCATACGGTGCGTTTTATCACGATCAAGCCGATACGCTTTCTACTGGCGGTATCGAATTTTTGCGTGCTAAGCAAATTGAAACCGTCATTGTCGGTGGTTTAGCTCTCGATTTTTGTGTCAAAAAATCGGTAGAGCAACTGTTGGATGCGGGCTTTAAAGTGGTGCTGAATCTCGCCTCAACGCGCGCTGTATTCCCAGAAAATGCAGACAAGGTTGTGAGTGAGTTCGCCGAAAAAGGGGTAATAGTCGTTGATAACGCCGAGTCACTTGTCGTTAAGGAGATACCATGAGGCAAAACATTGTTCACATCGCCCTTGTCGTAAAAGATTACGATGAGGCGATCGATTTTTACGTCAATAAACTTCAGTTTGAGTTGATTGAAGATACCTATCAGCCAGAGCAAGATAAGCGTTGGGTGGTGGTCGCGCCGCCTAACTCTCACGGTGTTAGCTTATTGCTTGCGAAAGCATCAAAAGCGGAGCAGCATCGCTTTATCGGCAATCAGGCTGGAGGCAGAGTGTTCTTGTTCTTAAACACGGATGATTTTTGGCGTGACTACGAACGGATGAAGTCGATAGGTGTGCATTTCGTTCGAGAGCCCCAAGAGCAAGAATACGGCACGGTTGCGGTATTCGAAGACTTATACGGCAATTTGTGGGATCTACTCCAATTAAAGCCTGATCATCCGATAGCTAATCGATAAGCCTCTTTTTATCACTCGAGTACTGTTACAGTACTCGACTGTTTCCTAGCTGAGAACATGCTCAAAAGTATTGAAAATATTCGCTATTTTTATTCTATATTCTTGTTTTATAAAATTCAGAAATGTATTTTGTTTCATATGGCGAGGCGATTAAATCGCTTTGCAAAGATTAACCATGATCCACTCTGTTATTTTGTGTTTGTCGCACCATATCAATATGAGGTATTCGAAGAAAATACGCTGACGGGAATGACATTTTGGCAGCTAAGTAATCGCTTTATCCTGCTACCCGACGATGCTGAGGAGCACGTACTAGAGCATGAGTTTGGTCACCTGATGCACGCAACTCACCCTGCGCAAGTGTCAAATGTTTCGCCATTAAAAATACAGTAGCTTACTATGAACAACAGAAATGCAGTCGTTATGTCAGCCTTATTGGCGGTGGCAATGCTCTTTTATTTTGGTAAAAGAGACGGTGAAGAGTTATCGCTCCCTCAATGCGAATTTGATCAGGTGGTGGAAACCCCGGTTCATTTTTTTGCTGATGAGTCTCTGAGTGAAGAAAGAGTCAATGCCTGGTTGGAATACGCCAATGTGGTGTTGGAAAACTCTTGTGTCCCTTTAAAACGCACGCTATCGGGGATTGAGCGTATCGATCTGCAAGCATTCACTAGTGTGGAAGAAGGGCAACTGCACAGGCAGCTTGTCACGGCGGTTGGAGAGCAAGTACTTGAGCCAATGCAGCGAACGGGACACTACTATGTGTTGGTGTTGCCCAATGGGCACAAGTTCTCGGAAGATGGGCTAATCGGCACTGCTCATGTCAATTTCAGCCGTAGTTTTGCTGTCTTAGTTGCGGGTGCAGACGTTCATATACTAGAGCACGAGCTTGGTCACCTCGCGTGGGCTTGGCACAACGATACGCCAGACTATTGGCTCAAAGGGCAGCTTCTCGATGAATTTCATCCGTATATTAAATCCTATGCGCGGGGCTATTTATGTGGCGATGCTGGCACAGTGATGACCTATGCCTCGAATCAGTTACCCATCTATTCTTCACCAAAGATTCGATATTTTGGCCAAGTATGTGGCGACGAGGCTCATGCTGACAACGCCCGATTAATGCAGGAGTTCGCGCGCTCTTTGATGTAATGTTTGTTGATGTTGACATTGTTCATTTTATATACAAGGATGTTGATATGAAACTGAATCTGATGCACCAATTAATCCGAATTATCATCATTCCATAGGAATGGTGGTGTGTTGGCGCGTTCAATTTTGCTAAAACCACCCGTCGAGGTGGTTTTTCTTTTTCTACTTCGCGGGAACCAATCTAAAACACGTGGAGGAGCAATGAAGAAAATAGCTGTCTTTGGCAAACCAGGTAGCGGTAAATCTACTCTAAGTAAACAACTTGCAGTCGCAACGGGTATCCCACTGTATCCGTTGGACTCTATTGTGTTTAAAGCCGATGGCTCGCTAGAAGAGAGAACCGTATTTGACCAAAAACATAGGGATATTTTAGTTTCAGAGAGTTGGATAATTGATGGTTTAGGACCAGTAGAGGCCTTTAAACAACGCCTTGAGGTGGCTGATACTCTCATCTATATCGACCTGCCATATTGGCTCAGCTATTGGTTAGTGACCAAACGTATGCTTAAAGGCTTGTTCATAAAGCCAGAAGGCTGGCCGGAAGGGAGTTCCATTGTGCAAGGAACACTGCAAAGCTATAAATTCTTGAAATTGAGCCGACAGTTTTGGAATGAAAGTTTTGAACAACGACTCAATGCGATGGCCGCGACTAAGTCGGTCTATATTATTCGTTCTCTTTCTGAAATGAGTCAATGGATTGAGCAATTCAAGGACAATTGCTCGACATAGAAACGGACAAACTTGTGATTCGATTCGCAACCCGTGAAGAGAGGCATTACTATATGTTTTGAATTCAACAACAAAGTATATCGAGTATGTCATTTCCTCCTTGTCCAAATTGCCAATCTGAATATGTATATCAAGATCAAGTGAATCTCGTGTGTCCCGAATGTGCGTACGAGTGGAATCCAAACGAACCCGATGAAAACCTTTTCAGCGTGAAAGATGCCAACGGCACACAACTCGCTGAGGGAGATAAAGTCACCTTAGCAAAAGATCTTAAAGTGAAAGGCAGTTCGCTGGTATTGAAGATTGGAACCAAGGCAATGGTAAGACGTATTGTCGAAGGAAAAGATCACGAGCTGGATTGCAAAGTTGATGGGGCAGGTGAAATGATGGTCACTGCGAAATTTGTTAAGAAAGCATAAATTTGAGATGGCTGAATGAACATCAAAGACTTTTCTAAGTTAGTTGGTTTATCGCCTCATACGCTTAGGTACTACGAAAAAATCGGCTTGTTAAAGAGTGTCCAACGTAGTCAGAGTGGGCATAGGTTCTATACTTCGCGTGACAAGGAGTGGATCGACTTTGTTAAGCGATTGAAAGAGACAGGGATGCCGCTGGAAGGCATATTAACTTACGCAAAGTTAAGAGAACTAGGCTGTGACACCTTATTAGAACGTCAGCAGTTATTAGAGCAACACCGTGCGTTCCTCAGTAGCCATATTCAAGAATTAGAACAACATATGTTGGCATTGGATGATAAGATTGCGCTCTACCAATCCGGAAAAGTGTCTTGACTTAGAGTGAACTCTAACATGTAGGTTAGTACCTCAAACCATCAGAGGAATAACCAATGCAACCAACAAGATTCGAAATAGGCCTAGAGCAACTGAGCAAAATTGATGGCGAAGCGGGACATAATGTCATTCAAAGTCTTGAAGATATATCTCCGGATTTAGCCAAGTTCACCATTGAGTATCCATTTGGTGATATTTATTCTCGCCAAGGACTGGATCTCAAATCACGAGAAATAGCGACGGTCGCCGCGTTGACGGCACTCGGCAATTGTACGCCTCAGCTTAAAGTTCATCTAAACGCAGCACTTAATGTCGGTTGTAGTGAAGAAGAAATTAAAGAGGTGATCATCCAAATGTCGGTCTATGCTGGATTTCCCGCCGCGCTCAATGGAATGTTTGCTTTTAAAGATGTGTTATTGGAGCGGCATAGTGATAGCTGATTGAAGTTGCTTGCTTTCAGTCATCGTCAAAACGGGCAGCACAAGGCCGCCCGTTAGTTTCTTCGCACTTACAGCTTTAGTGTTGAGCAGCCGGCTCTGACTCAGTGTTGGATTTAATGCGTGTTACAAGCAGTTGATCGACTTTATAGTCATCAATATCCACCACTTCAAACTTGTAACCCGCATAAGAGACAGAATCTGTGCGGCGGGGAATTTTCTTCAGCATGAACATCATGAATCCAGCGATGGTTTCATAGTTTTGCGAATGAGGCATCTCATCGATTTGTAGCGTTCGCAGTACATCTGTAATCGGTGTTACACCATCTACCAGCCAAGAGTCTTCATCACGAGCGACAATTTGTTCTTCGCCTTCCGCCAATACCCAGCTACCCATGACTGCACTTTGCAGATCGTTAAAGGTCACTACCCCAAGCACTAAGGCGTACTCATTCATTACCACAGCAAAATCGACCCGATGGGATTTAAAGTATTCTAACGCTTCAGAAAGGCTTAACGTGTCTGGAATGATAGGGCACGTTTGTACCACGCTGCTACTTTTGAGATCGAGTGTCTGCTCGTTGATAAGCCGAATGAGTAACTCTGTAGAGTTGACGAAACCTTTAATGGCGTCTAATTGCCCGTCACAAACCAAAAACTTGTGATGCGGATTGTCGGCTATCTTGCGTTTGAGCATGGTCTCGTCATCACCAAGCGAAAGAAATGCGATACTTTCGCGCGCAGTCATCGCTGATGTCACGGGAATAGATTGCATTTGGAATACGCTTTCCATCATCTGCTGCTCGTTGGTATCTAGCACTCCCGCTTCCGCTCCAGCGTCCATCACCGCATAAATATCGTCACTAGTGATGTCATCATTACGTTCAGCAGGCACGCGCAGAACGCGGAAGATAAGGTTCGCTAAGCCGTTAAACAGCAGCACTATGGGTTTTAAAATCAAAATACAGGTGAGAAGGGGTTTCACTAATCTTAGTGCCACCGCTTCCGGCATCGCCATCGCAATACGTTTGGGCATAAGATCAGCAAACAGAATAAACAGACTCGTTACCAAAGTGAACGACAGAATAAAGCTGGTTTGTGGTACCCAATGCGCAGGTAACCAATGACTCAACGTTGATGCTATGTACGGCGTAAAGGCGGACTCACCGACGATACCGCCCATGATGGCGACCGCATTGAGACCAATCTGTACCACGGTAAAAAAGTTACCTGGATGTGTTTGCAAGCCAAGGACTAAATGCGCCCGCTGATCACCATCATCGGCAAGTTGGCGCAAACGGATTTTACGCGCGGCAGCCAAAGCAATTTCAGACATTGAAAAGAAGCAACTGGTGAATATCAGAGCCAGAATGATAAAAAGGTTTTCAACTAGGGTCATGGGAACGATTCAGAGAAAGAATTTGCGCCATTCTAGCCGTAACTCAGGTTGGAAATCATACAATTTCTATGAATTAAATTTGTCGTTACGATAACTAATGTTCAGTAGGGTTGATGAGGATTCGGACAGGTAATCGCTGTTTAGCGTGTCGTAACCAATTCTTCAGCAATACTCGCACTCACAACCTGATTTCTACCATTTTCCTTAGCTTGATAGAGCAACGCATCTGCGCGTTTAATCATCTCATCAATTGACGCCTTATTTATGCATTCAACAACGCCAAAACTAGCGGTCAAATTAATCGATATACCACCAATTTCCAGTGGTGAGTTTTCCAATATTCGCCGGAGTCGTTCAGTAAAGGCAGTTGCTTGAGTACAGTCATTTTTTGCTAATAAAATCAACAACTCTTCACCGCCAAAACGGCCAATCAAATCCTCTTGTCGGATATTTTTCTTGAGTAATCCTGTGATGTGAATAAGGGCTTTATCGCCAACATCATGGCCGTAAGTGTCATTGACTTGTTTAAAATGATCAATGTCCAAAACGACAAGGGAAATAGGCATACCGTTGTCTTGGTGCTGTCTGATTTTTTTACAAGCGAAGGTAAAAAAGGAACGTCGATTTAGCAAGTTGGTTAGAGGATCATACGCGGCAAGGTATTCCGCCCGAAGCCGCGCGTTTTCTTTAATTTTTAAATCGACGGAGAGCAGGTAGGCCAGCACCACAGCTTCAAATAACACGCCATATTCTGCCGCATGATAGCCGAAATAGGTAAAAGGTATGACTCCGGCGTTAGTCGCTGCGGTAGCAAACAAACCGAACATACTCATGCTGACAGCAATGACAAAATAGTTGGCTCTTTCCACATGGGTCAAATGCAGTAAACCCAATATCACCATCATTAGTGTTGAAACACCAAGATAGGCAAATGCAATGAATACTGCGACCAAATGCCACCCCATCAGTGTTGATGTTAGTATGGCGGCGAGCCCAATCCCGATGTAGGAGAATACCCAGGGAATCAGTCTGGCTTTGTGACGCTTTACATCTAAAAACTTGAGTGAGAAAACAAGCCCCAAAGCACTATGCACCACCATCATATTCAGTGTGAGGTAGTTTTGGAGTAGGAAATTATCTGGATGAACCCAAGCAAACAGATAGCCGTTGTAACCTGTATTCAAAATAATAAAGCTGCCAATATAAATTGAATAATAGGCGAAGTTAACTTGCTTTAAAGAGCGGTATAAAATTAAGTTGTAACCAAGTAATGTCAGCAAAATACCATAGAGAACGCCATATAAAATCCCTTTGGAAATGTCGTTGTCGGCGATGTCCTCAGTCGATAAAAATTGGATCGGCATAACGATAGGGTCATTCGCTTCAGCGCGGATGTAAAATTCGCTCTCTCCGATTGGCAGCTGGACATTAAACGTAATGCCAATACTCGGTTGAATTTCTTTTGTCCTAGGATATGCGTCACCGGCGGATCTGTTTTCGATGTTACCGTTGGCATCCACTTGGTATAACTCGAGGTAATTTACCCACGTCACGCTGGTTGTTAGGCGTTGACCAATGGCATGTTCGGTTGGATTATTGACGGAAATTTTAACCCATCCAGGGTCACTTCCTACACCAAACGATAATAATCCCGTATCCGATTTTGTTCCTTCTCCGCTCTCAAACATCTGGCTTACTTCTTCGACGGAGAGACGTTGATTGGTCTGCTCCTTAAGATACGAAACTTGGTAGCTAAAGTCATTTTGGGCATAACTGCTTGTCGCTAGCACGCAACCCAAAATAGGAAAACAGAGAATAAACAAACGTAGAATGAACAAAAGAACCTCAGTTAGAGCCTTGCTGATATGGAATACACTAGGAGAGTAGGAGCCTAGTATAATACGAGTTTATCAATAAGCAGTACTTTAGTTTAGATAAGATTCGCTGAATGTGAGGGTTTACGTCTCAGCTTTGGTTTGCCTGTCATTGATTAAGTTGTTTATTTCTAACCTTAGTTTGAAGGCGACATCAAAGTATTCGTATGGAACAGGGAAAATATGACCATCTTCTTGTATTTGGTAGAAATCGCCCTCAAGTTCGAAGTTAATGATTCTAATGTTGCCCCGTAAATGCTCTAACCTTAGTTTGAGGTACTGAGTGCTGTTGGAAAAGTAGATTTCTTTTTGGTGTTTGACTTCGTCAAACCAGTCATTAACTAAATCATCGGCGACTGGATGGTGATTGGTGTATATCGCAAATGAGCTTTGCATTGTCTTTTCCTATTGCTCGTTTCAATTCTTACTGTTATACACAATATAGCTTGAGTTTCAGTTATTTCATTAGCTAGAGAATAGGCTATGGATAGGATTAGATAGATGAGACCTTACGAAGAGCGTTTATCCCGAGAACATTTGCAATTTGAGCTTGACTATCAACGTCAGGAAACCATGCGCAAAAAGAACATCATTGATGAATGTGTTGCGACATTTGAACGGGTAGGACAGTTTCCTGTAGCCATAGCGATTGCAGAAATCCGAAGTTTAGATGAGCTAAGGTTACTTTGGCTAGCGATCACCAACAGAGACGATGAAGGGCATACAAAAGTTACTAAGTCTGCGTATCTTGCAGAGTTTGGTCTAAGTGAAGATATTCAATACTTGCGGATGTCCTACGCCATTCGGCGGCTTCGCTTACCCATTTATCACAATAGCAGCGGTGAGCTTTCTGCCATCGCTCTGGAGTGCCATAAAGATAAGCCTAAAAGTATGCAAGACCTGAAGAATGAACTCAGTTTATCATTTAGGTTTAATCCCGATTTTATCGAGCAACTTGATGAAATCAAAGAGCTAATCGGTGGCAAAGTTAAGCCTTAACCCGCTTTGTTTGAGCAAAATAAATGCTCCTAACCTAAATAGATAAAAGGCTCAGTAACTTGAGCCTTTCTAAATGGGTTGCTACTAAAGGTAACGGTTTATTAGGTGTTGTTTGAAGTGGTTGGCATTTAGTATCTCTCCTGTCGCTTGTTTCACCAGTTCATCTGTGGTTAACAAGCTGCCTTGGCTCCAAAGTTTCTCTTCAAGCCAAGTAAATAGAGGTGAGAGATCGCCACTGCGAATTGCGCTATCAACATCTACCGTTGCTCTCATGGTCGACATAAATTGAGCCGCATACATTGCGCCTAAAGTGTATGAAGGGAAGTAACCAAACGCGCCGTCTGTCCAGTGAATATCTTGCATACAACCGTTCTTATAATTGTCCTCAGTAGACAAACCTAAGTACTGCTGCATTTTTTGATTCCATAGTTCTGGAACATCAGTGTGTTTAATTTTCCCGTTGATCAAATCACGCTCAATCTCATAACGGAGAATGACGTGAGCTGGATAAGTCAGCTCATCTGCGTCTACGCGAATAAAGTCTTTTTTCACTCTCGTGTAGAGCTTCTGGAAGTTAGCTTGCGAGAACAATTCAGGATTGTGGCCACCAAAGTGCTGTCCTGCAAGGCGCGCTAAATGCGCTATAAAGGCTTCACTACGGCCAACTTGCATCTCGAAAAAGAGTGATTGAGATTCATGGATGCCCATTGAACGTGCTTCACCTGAAGGTAGCCCCGCTAAGGATTTAGGTAGCCCCTGTTCATATCGCGCGTGTCCGGTTTCGTGCACAATCCCCATTAAAGATTGAACGAACTCACTCTCATCATAGCGAGTTGTGATTCGCACATCACTTGGTACACCGCCACAGAATGGGTGAACACTTTCATCTAAACGGCCGTGGTTAAAGTCAAATTGAAGCAGTTTCATGACTTCTAGACCAAGCGCCTTTTGTTGATTGGTATCGAACTTTCCTTGCGGCTGGATAAACTGCTCGGAGGCTTGTTTGTCTATGACTTGATTGATCAGGTCAGGTAACCAAGCTTTTACATCGCTGAACAAGACATCAAGTGACGCAGAATTGGTGCCGGGTTCATAGATATCAAGCATGGCATCGTAAGGAGATAAGCCGTTTGCCTCTGCTCGAATTTGTGCTTCTTCTTGAGAAAGCTTAACAACCTCGGCCCAGTTCTTCTCAAAACCTTGCCAATCATTTTCGCCGCGCTGGGTGCGCCATGCGTGCTCACATTTTGAACCTGCTAAAGATTTGGCTTGGACTAAATCTTCCGGCAATACATTGGCTTGCTGCCACTGACGTTTTAACTCGCGCAGTGTTGCCTTGTCTTGCGTGTTCAATGGTTCAGATTCTGCGGCGGCAAACCACTCTTCAAGTTGGGGTTGGGTATGAAGCCCGTGGATATGGACAGACAGCTCCGCCATGGCTTCTGAACGAGCTTGATTGCCGCCCGCAGGCATGACGGCCGCTTGATCCCAACCACAAATAGCAGCGAGGTGATTAAAGTGAGAAATCTTTTGTGAATGTTGCTTTAGTTTATTGAATGCGCTCATTGGTCGCCTTCCATGACTATCAAGAAAACAAAAGTTTACCAACGTTACTCACGCTTACCAAGTCAATCACAGAGAAATCAGTCGGGCTTAGTGTAAAGCGCGTAACTAGCGGAATCTCACCACAATGATGAAATAAAATTGATTGAAATAAGCGCATAAATATGACAATAAAGAATCAGTATACTTTTGGCGAATGGACATCAGCGTGATACAGAATTTTGAAGCGTTTTTAATTGCTATAACCATACTAACTTTAACCCCAGGCTTAGACACTGCATTGGTGATTCGCAATTCGTCTCGCGGCGGTTTTAGTGATGGCTTTTTAACGAGCTTAGGTATTTGTCTTGGACTATTCGTTCACGCGACCTTTTCTGCGGTGGGCATTTCTGCCATTTTGGCTCAATCTGCGCAGTTGTTCAGTTTGGTGAAGATGATTGGGGCTGGCTACTTGATTTGGTTGGGCGTAATGACATTGAAGGGCCTAGTTACTGGCAAAAGCGGCGGGCTGAACACGAATATGGTGGTGAGTTCTACACCATTGGACGCGAAGCGTTCGCTGCGAGAAGGCTTCTTGTCCAATGTACTCAACCCGAAAACCGCGGTTTTCTATTTGGCATTCTTGCCGCAGTTTATTAACCCAGAAGGTTCCGCTTTCTTTCAATCTTGTTTAATGGCGGCAATCCATTTTGTTATCGCGATGATTTGGCAGTGTGGTTTAGCGGGCGTCCTGACTAAGGCGAAAAGTTTGTTGCAAAGTGCTCGCTTCACTCGTTGGATGGAAGGCACGACCGGTGCGGTACTTGTCGTACTCGGAATCAAATTGTTGATTGAAAAGCCTCAAGTTTAACTTTCCATCATCTCGATTTTGCTCAACCAATGGAGCAAATGGTGTGATAGTGCGTATGGCTTTGCCAGCGGTAAGTCATGCGCATCGCAATCAAAACGTTCGATTTGAACGTTCCAAGCCTCTGCAATCACCTCACCACAGCGACTATCTACCAGTTTATCACCTGAACTGACGATGATCTGGGTTGGGCAGGACGGTGGTATCTGCTGTCCTTTATAACCAGCGGCAGCCCATAACTGACGAAGTGCATTACTAAAGCTAACGGGATGTTGTTTGGCGAGGGTTAAGTGATGCTCGATAACGTCTGGCTGCTGAGCACTTGACGGGCTGGTCCAGTGGATAATTGCTTTTTGGAACGCGCGGCTTCCTCTTATACCAGAGCCTGCCAAACTCAGTAGTGCGCCTAAATTGATGCGTTGCCAAAAAGGGCTGTAGCGAGAAAAACTAGGGTTAATGAGAGTCAAACTGACGACCTGATCGGGCAGCGTGTGTGCCCAGTGACTGGCTAACATTGAACCCATAGAAATCGCCACCAGATGATAGCGTTGGCAATCTTGCGGTAGTTCATCGAGTACTGGCGCGAGCATTTTCTCAATGGTGATTGGACTTTTTTCACGGTATCTTTTCCCATTGCCCGGTACATTGGGGGTAATGGTGACAACTTCTGGTGCTGCTTCTGTCAACGCTTCAACCATGTCATGCCAATGACCGCTTTCTCTTAATAACCCCCTGACTAACACTATCGGTACCATAGTTTGATTGCCTTATCCCTATATTTTGCATCTTCACTGGCGTGGATATTTTCTATCACACCATTGTTAAGTACTTGGATTAAATAGCTTAGCAAAGTCGTGTGACGGCGTTGTACTCGCTTAATACGATGAGGCTTAGTGGGATGAAAAAGCTGACTGAATCTCAACATCTGAATTGGATTCTTCTTGACCCATAACCACGAACCTAACTCTAGTGTTAAAGGCAAAAATGAGCAGTTGGACTGCATTTGATGCTGCGTCAGCATCCAATCCCAAAAATCACCATGGGTGGTGTATTGGTGCCACTGAGGTTCAAATTGATAGAGCTCGTAATGCGGGTAGCTTTTGCGGAACAATCTATAGAGTAAGTAATATTGCGAGAGGTTGCTGGGTGGATTTCTATGATGGGCATAAGGAAACCATAATCGGTCGCGTGTCCCAAAGCCACTATGGAGATCCAATAACAGTGTTGTTCTAGATTGTTTGCTGTAACTCAAAATGCAGCGTGACAACGTTTGCAACTCTTGTTCCATATTGTCAGGATTGCCGCGATACCAAGGTAGCCATGAACTCAAATTTTGCCCTGCGTATAGATGATATGCAGGGTTGTCGCTTTCTATCGGCGCATTGCGCATTAAATCGACGCCATGATGATTGGCACGCTGTTTGAGTGCGACTCCCCAAGGGTTAACCACTGGCACAGTCACAATCCGGACAACATTGAGTGATTCTCTAAGCTGTTGGTCCCATTCGATCCTACGTAGCAAACTCTTTATAAATGCGAGAATGATTTGGCTTCCAATCCGTTCAACCCCGTGAACCGCGCCGGTGAAAAATAGGCAAGGGGCATCTTGGTCTCTTGTGCCTATTTCAAGAGCATAAAGCGGCAGTGATTGGCTTTGGTGAGTGATGTTATCGAGTAGAGTTAAGCGCACATGCTGAGGGTATTGTTCAGCCAGTTGCTCGATGTGATGTATTTCACGTGGGATGTGCCCGATCATCTTGATGCCCAAAGTGGGTTTGCAGCAAGTTTAGAACGGTTTAGTAACAGATTGGGTGAAGTATTTGTTTCAGTTGAGGATTACGAGCCGTAAAAATGCGAAGCGGGTTGGCTTCGCATTTTCTTTCAGTCACTTGATTGCGTTTAAGCGGTCACTTGTTGGCTTTTTACCGCTGCCATATTTGCAAAGTAGAGTTTGGTTTCTTCTATCACTACTTGGCGTAAGGCGATCAAGCCAATCAAATTCGGTACTGCCATTAAACCATTCACTATGTCGGCAATAATCCAGATCATATCAAGATGGAGGAAGGCACCTGAAGCGACTAGGCCTACATAGACAAATTTGTATGGTAATACAGCTTTGGTGCCCAGCAGATAAACCACGCAACGTTCACCGTAATAGTTCCAGCCTAATATCGTCGTGAAGGCGAAGAAGATTAAACCAACAGAGACAAGCATTGGCCCTAGTGTTTGAGCATTGAGACCCACTGCAAATGCATGAGTCGTCATTGCAGCGCCCGCAAAGTCACTTTGCCATGCGCCAGTAAGAATGAGCGCCAGACCTGTCATAGTACAGATGATGATGGTATCAAAAAAGGTACCCGTCATTGAGATAAGCCCTTGTCTAACACATGAATCGGTTTTAGCGGCCGCGGCTGCCATTGGTGCACTGCCAAGCCCAGATTCATTAGAGAAAACGCCCCGGGCAATTCCAGATTGTATCGCCAACATAACCCCTGCGCCTAAGAAGCCGCCTGTTGCTGCCGTGGAGGTAAAGGCTGAAACCAACACTAGCTCAACTGCATCAAGCAGTTTGTCGCCGTTGATAATGATCACGCTTAGACAGGCTAGCACGTAAAATAGTGCCATTGCCGGAACGACTTTACCTGCCACCTGAGCGATAGAGCGGATACCACCAAGGGTAACGAACGCTACCAGCAGGGTAAGAAGAGTGGCTGAGATTTCGCGAGATATGCCAAACGAGATTTCACTCGCATCGACAATCGCATTCACTTGTGGGAAGGTTCCGATACCAAAACAGGCCACGGCTAAAGCAAATACGGCGAACAGGACCGCCAATGCTTTTGAGCCGACGCCATATTGTAGGTAGTACATTGGCCCACCGATCATTTGACCTTTGTCGTCCACTTTTCGGTATTTGACGGCGAGCAAACATTCTGCGTACTTGGTCGCCATGCCGAATAGCGCAGCAAGCCACATCCAAAATAGTGCGCCGGGGCCACCAAGCTTAATTGCAGTGGCAACACCCACGATATTACCCGTACCAATGGTGGCCGATAGGGCTGTACAGAGTGCAGCGAAGCTCGATACGTCGCCTTGTTTGCTTGAATCCGCTTTGCTAAAAACCATTTTTAACGCGGTAGGTAGATATCTAAACTGAAGTAATCCAAGGCGAAAAGTGAAATAGACACCCGTACCGACCAATAAAATGAGTAATGGCGGACCCCAGACAAAGTTGTCGATTGTTGTTAGTAAAGATTGAAGGTTATCCATGATTTCCCCTTAAGTGATAATGCTTATTTAAGGAGAAGAGTGAAAGTGTAGAGATCAATGATCTCTGATTAGCTATAGGCAGAATAGCGAAATAGCTGAATAGTTCTTTCCACTCCTCTGTCCTTTTGCCTGAGAGTTTCACCTATTGATAGGCTTGCTCCTTCGGCGACCGCTTGCTACTACAAAGTAGTACGGTTCTCTCCAGAGGTTCCTCCAACTACAGTCCTCGCCACCTAAATGGCACCTGAAAGATTTACTTCTTCGGTAGGTTATTCTTTCCAAATGTTAATATTCGGTAAATAACCGCTCTCCTGCAGTCTTCATCGGAACAATTGCTCTTTATGTTGAGCAAAAGTTAGTCGATAGCACTGGTTGCTTTCGATGTGTGAACTCTATCATTATTTTTAGGGATTTCAATAGAAGATTTATATCAGTTCAAGACAACACTGAGGTAGGGTAAATAGGCTTTAAAAATGGCTGTCGAACTAAACGAAAAATAGCGCCTGATTCGGCGCTATTTATAGGAGTTCACTTCGTTTAGAAGTAGTTTGCGTCGACAAGCTCACTTGCTTGCACTGACTTAACTTCTTTACGAGCTTCTAGCCATGCGACGACTTGCGCTTTCTGTTCTTCTGTCACGTCTAGATAGCGTTGATTGCGGCATAGGAAGCCTTCGAATAGCTCAAGACCACCACCGCCAAAGCATAGACCTAGCTCATCAATATAATCGATGAATTCATCGACAAAGACGTCGTAATTGTCAAAGTCAGTGATGGTTGTTTCGCAGCTAAGATCGAAGCCTAACATCGCAAATTCGCCCAAAAAGAGTTTCTTTTGAATACGGCGTTTTTTGTTTTCTAATTTATGTGGTTTCATCATCTGATCTCTTGTGTTTTAGTCTGCTCTTTATACCTTAGAATAATGTTTCAGCCAAATAAAATGCTAACGTATCGGCTAGGTTACTAATCTTTTCTCGCTGCCAGCAAGTGGGTGGCTGAAAAGTCATCGGTTGAGCTTATTTAATGAATAATATTAGACAGTAAAACAACTTGCTTCTGACTATTTCAGCCTGAAAATGGTATAAAGTAAGGAATAGAAGTCTGCCTAAGGAGAGGTTATGACAAGGTTGATCGCCATTGTATTTCTCGCTGCACTCGCATTTGTTTTAATTCGTTATCGAACAAGCGAAAAATTGCAGAAATACGTTGTTGTTACTCTGGTTTGTGGCTTTTTAATTTACACAGCAACACTCATGATTACTGAACTGATACGTTAACTCTCAGGAGCTTATAAGTGAACCAACATACTGACAACCAAGAGAACGATGACGTTGTTGTCATCGAAGAACGTGACAAGCGGACACTCCTCTACATTATTATCGCAGGGGTTTTAGGCTTGGCACTTGGAGGCTTGGTTGGCTCATCGCTCACCGCAGAGAAGTGGCAGTCGACCTACCAAGGACTTGAACAAAAGTACCAAACGCTGGCCGAAGATAAAAAGAAAATGGTGGTTCAGGTCGAAGAAAAGGTCGCCAAAGTAGACGATGAAGTGGAACAAAAGCTTAAACAAGCGATCGAAGAGCAAAACGCTGATCATTTGGCTTCAGTGGCCAAGTTAGAGCAGCAAGTCAAAGAGCTTGAGAAAGTTAACCTGTCACTTGAAGAGCAAATCGCAGAGCAGAAAGAACAATTGCAAACGGTCAATAGCCAAAATAGTCAGCTTAATCGCCAAGCGGATATGCAAGCGGCGATGTTTGAACGTTCACGCGAGATATTCCAGCAAGAACTGAAAGTGAAAATCGAACTTGAATCGCTTGAAAAAGAGCGTGAAGAGTTAGGCCCTAAAATCGCCGAACTGAAGAAAGCGTGTGACATTTATTTAGATGGCACATCGTGGGATGCAAAAACCGATTCTTGTGACAAGCAAGACGAAGCGCAATCTCGCCTTAGCCAAGTAGAGCAAATGATTCGCGTGCACCAAATGGATCTTAAGCAGATTAAAGCCCTCTCGGGAGAGTTAGGACTCTAAATGTCTTAGTAATGCAACAACGCCTCATTTTCGAGGCGTTGTTGATTTAGAGCAAGTAAATCATACAAGACATGCCAAGACTGACATTTATGCGCTACTTTTTATAAGATCGAACAAGTTAGCAAGGCATAAAATGCAGCAACAGCTCTTTAAGGTAAGCGAAGGCATGCAAGTTCTCGCTTACATCGCCTACATGGTTGCAGTTGGGCTTATGTCCCACTCTTTACTGCTTCAACCACACCCGTGGGAATGGGCTTATTACCTGTTTCCTATACTACTGCTGGTGGCCTTATATAGCACCAACAAGTCTATCAAACACATTTTTGCTTTTTCCGCTGTGGTACTGTTTATTGTCGGTGGACTGATTCAATCATTTCCTCTTGAGCAGATTAAAGATTGTCTATTTTTCCTACCTCTTTGCTACATAGTGCTTTTCCCTGGCACTCTGTGGGCAATAGCGGTATGCGCGGCGTTAGTGAATGGTTATTTCTACCAACTGACGGCAGCAGAGTTTCAAGCCTTTATCGATACTTCGATTGAAATGACAGCCATCACGGTTATGGCGACTTTGATGACTTATTTCTATGTCAAAACCAAGCAGCAAGCGGTGAGCTTCAAAGAAGAGAGCCAGACTGACTATCTAACTAAACTGCCCAATATCAACGCATTCAAAGAAGATATTACAGTAATTACCGAGCACAACGCTAAACATTTCGGTATGTTGCATCTTGGTTTGGAAGGTTTTAAAAACGTCAATGATCGGCTCGGTTATCGGTATGGGGATGAGTTTCTAAAAGCGTTTGCCAAACACATCAAAGAGGTGGTTGCAGACGCAGGCAAAGTGTATCGATTCGGTGGTGATGAGTTTGTTATTGTTGTAGAAAGCAAAGATTTAAAAACCAAGCTAGAAACCTTAGTTGATGAATTAAGTCGCCATCAACGCAAGATGTTTAATGTCGACAACACCTCACATCGACTTTCTTATTGTATCGGAGTGGCGTACGCAGGGGATGCGATTGGCAGCCCTGACATGTGGCATAAAAATGCGGATTTTGCTCTGTATAAAGCGCGCTCCGTTGGTGAAGGTGCTGTGTGCTGGTTTGATGAAGAATTGCTGAGTGAAACGATCAGGCAACATCAGATCGAGACAGAGATTCGTTCTGCGCTCTCAAACCACCAATTTGTTTTGTTGTTCCAACCTAAAGTTGCAATCGATAGCGGGAAAATAGTCGGTGCGGAAGCGCTTTTGCGCTGGAACCATCCGCAGTTGGGGCCCATTTCCCCTGTAGAATTTATACCCATTGCAGAGAAAACCACGCAGATAGTGCCTGTTGGTCATTGGATCCTTTACGAAGCTTGTCGCCAGGCTCGCCAGTACTACGATAATCAACTGCCAGTTTGTATTGCCGTTAACGTTTCTACGGTTCAATTCGCGCACGCTGATCTGTTTGATGTGGTGTGCAAGGCGCTCAAAGAGACGCAACTTCCTTCACACTTGTTGCAGTTGGAGATCACCGAATCAACCTTAATGAGCGATCCCGAGAATATAACGGATATTTGCCGTCAGCTCAGAGCGATTGGTGTTTCGATTGCAATCGATGATTTTGGCGTCGAGTATTCCAGTTTGAAATACTTAAAGCAGTTACCTATCGATATCATTAAGATCGATAAATGTTTCGTTGATGAATGTGCTATCCATCACTCGGATCGTGTCTTGGTGCGAACCATCATTCAAATGGGGCACAGCTTAGGTATTAAGCTTGTTGCGGAAGGGGTGGAGTACCAAGAACAGCTTAGTGTATTGATGCAAGAAGGTTGCGATCAGTACCAAGGTTATTTGTTCTCACAACCGCTCTCACATGATGAGTTTGCTTCAATGATGACTCAGGAAGTTAGGCAGCAGCGTGTGGTCAAATTGACAAGAGATTGAGAGGCTAAATGGAGACTTAAGCCGCGCTAAAGCGCGGCTTTTCTATCGATAGAGTTAGTGTGTTAGGTAGTGCTCGATAAATTCAGTGATTTTGACCATGTCATTGATCGCAATGAACTCTTCCGTGGTATGTACTTTAGACACGCCGGTAGAAAGATTCACAGTTGTTAACCCTTTAGCGTTAAAGTTGTTCGCATCGCTGCCGCCCCCTGTTGGTTTGGTTTGCGGGGTTGCACCGATGGCTTCAAATGTGGCCATAATAGATTGAATATGCGGATGATCTTCCCCTATAAAAAATGCGTTATAGGCGCGTGTTGACTCAATTTCAACAGTTGCACCGTGCGAATCTGCCGCAGCTTGAAAGGTTTCAATCATATGCTCGACTTGCACGGCGAGCTTGTCATCGTTAAGAGAGCGAGCTTCTGCAACAACTTTTAGCTCGGGCATCACTATGTTTGTCGCGTTACCCCCTTGGACAATACCGATATTGGCAGTGGTTTCTTCGTCGATACGAAGTAGCTTCATGTTAGTGATGGCATCGGCAGCAACTTGGATTGCACTGATCCCTTCTTCAGGAGCGAGACCGGCGTGTGCTGGTCGACCAATAAACTTAGCCACGATTTTCTGCTGACCAGGCGCTGCGTTAATGATGGTACCAATCGGGCCACCAGAATCGAGAACAATCGCTTTGCTCGCTTGAACATAAGACATATCAAAGTGCTGAGAACCAAATAGTCCCCCTTCTTCATGGACAGTAAATGCGATCTCAATGGTTTTGTGGGCAAGATTTTGCGCTTTGATACTACGTACCGCTTCCATGATCGCTGCAATGCCCGATTTGTCGTCACCGCCAAGAATCGTGTTGCCTTGAGAGCGAATAATATGGTCCGCAATGACGGGCTCTATTCCAACTCCCGGTGTCACCGTATCCATGTGGCAACTGAGTAGAATCGTGTCATCGAGTTCTCCCTCTAGGCGCGCATATAAGTTAAAGCCGTTGGATACCTCTTCAGGCACTGGCAGTTTATCTACGCGGAAACCAAGTTGCCCTAGTTGTTCTGTCAGTGTTTCTGCGATCTGCTTTTCATTGCGAGATTCGCTATCAATTTTTACGAGTTGGATAAAGTGCTCGACCAGACGTTCACGGTTTATTTGAGTCATTGTTTTATCTCGTTTAGGAACAGTGGACTTAACATAACGGTTAGCACGGGTGATTAGCCTGAGCTATATCAATCAATCGCGACTCCCAATGTCAATTTATGGTCAACTTAATACTAGGTCGTTAATGCAACGCTGAACGATAGATCAGATGGATAGATTATTCAGCTCGTAGTGGGAGTTGAATGAATTTATGTAAACTAATTGTTACTTGCTATTTTGTTTTATCATTTTGATATTTAATGATTTTTTATTGTTTTTGTCATGAAGTTTACAGTTATTGATTACATTTTGTTAACGTTAATTTGGCCGTCAGAGGTTCAAATTTAGTTAAAGGTAAGCCAAGTTATTGATAGTTACACGGCAGTTAAAACAATAACGAGGATTCAAAAATGAACGAAGCGTATAACCCACTTGGTACGGATGGATTTGAGTTTGTCGAATACACGGCAGCTGACGACGAAGGCATCCAAGCGCTTAAAGAGTTATTTAATTCGCTTGGGTTTGCTGAAGTGGCGAAACACCGTTCAAAACAAGCATGGCTATACCGCCAAGGTGACGTGAATTTTATTGTTAATGCTCAGCCACACAGTCAAGCGCATCAGTTTGCGAAAGTGCACGGTCCGTCGGTATGTGGGATGGCTTTTCGCGTAAAAGATTCATCTGTTGCAATGAAGCAGGCACTTGAAAATGGCGGTAAGCAATACGTCACTGAAATTGGCCCAATGGAGCTGAGTATTCCTGCGATTTACGGTATTGGTGAGAGTTTGCTTTATTTTGTTGACCGTTATCAAGATGGCAGTATTTATGAAGTGGATTTTCGTTTCTATGATGATGCGAAGCAACGTCTTGAAAAGATGGATGTCGGTCTCTACGAAATCGACCATCTGACCCACAATGTAAAACAGGGCAACATGGATGTGTGGTCGGGCTTTTATGAACGTATCGGGAATTTCCGCGAGATTCGCTATTTCGATATCGAAGGCAAGTTAACCGGTCTTGTGAGCCGCGCAATGACCGCGCCATGTGGCAAGATTCGTATTCCTATCAATGAGTCCTCCGACGATAAATCTCAAATCGAAGAGTTTATCCGTGAATACAATGGCGAAGGCATTCAGCACATCGCGTTAACCACCGACGACATTTATAAAACCGTTCAGACGCTACGCGATCGTGGCATGGACTTTATGCCGACACCGGATACGTATTACGAGAAGATTGATAGCCGTGTTGAAGGTCACACAGAAGATGTTGCTAAGCTGCGTGACTTAAGAATTCTTATTGATGGTGCGCCTATGAAGGACGGCATCTTATTGCAGATCTTTACTCAGACTGTCATTGGTCCAGTATTCTTCGAAATTATCCAGCGTAAAGGCAACGAAGGTTTTGGCGAAGGTAACTTTAAAGCGCTATTTGAATCGATAGAAGAAGACCAAATTCGTCGCGGAGTACTAAACGATGCATAAATGGATAACATTCCCTCATCGGGAGGGGGTGTGCTCCAAACAGGCGCATGCTGATTTTCCCGAACAGGCAATTTATGAACGCGAAGCGGGTCGCAGTGGCTTTTTTGGCCCTGCGGCGCATTTCCACCACCAACACGCGCCAACAGGTTGGAGTGAATGGCAAGGTGAGCTAAAACCGCGAGCGTTTAACTTCAATCATGTCGAAGCGTCTCTGCAAGACTCACCTTGGTCAGTGCCGCACCTACTGCACAACGCAAACTGTAAAGTACGCGTGTGGAAGCTTAGCGATGCGATGTCTCATTTGGTCAGAAATGCCGACGGCGATGAACTGCTGTTTATTCATCAGGGCAAAGCGGATCTCTATTGTGATTACGGTCATTTAGAAGTGGTTGAAGGGGATTATGTCATGATTCCGCGTTCAACCAACTGGCGACTGGAGCCTCAGGAACCCATGTTTGTCTTGATGATTGAAAATACCGATGCCGCGTACACCTTGCCTGAAAAGGGGATGGTTGGTAATCACGCCGTGTTTGATCCTGCGGTACTGGATGTGCCAAAAATCGACGATCAGTTTAAGGCGCAATATTCTGAAGCCTCGACTCAGGTTCATATTAAAAGGCATGAAAAGGTCAGTGTGGTGACTTATCCATTTAACCCACTTGATGCGATTGGTTGGCATGGTGACCTAGCAGTGGTGCGCGTGAACTGGCGTGACATCAGGCCGCTTATGTCTCACCGTTACCACTTGCCACCATCGGCCCACACGACGTTTGTTGGTCAAGGGTTTGTTATTTGCACCTTTGTCCCACGGCCAATCGAGAGCGATCCTGGTGCGTTGAAAGTACCGTTTTATCATAACAATGATGACTACGACGAGGTGTTGTTCTATCACGCGGGTGACTTCTTCAGTCGAGACAATATTGAAGCGGGTATGGTGACCTTCCATCCAGCAGGCTTCACTCATGGGCCTCACCCAAAGGCGTTTAAAGCCGGTCAAGAGTACAAGAAAAAGTTTACTGATGAAGTGGCTGTCATGATAGATACACGCCACGCGTTAAATGTCAGTGAACAGGCTCAAAAGGTTGAGAACGACCAGTACGTTTATAGTTGGCAAGAGAAGTAATAAAAGGATTTAGTATGAAGTTAGCAACCCTAAAAAACGACAGTCGTGACGGCTTACTGGTTGTGGTCAACAAGGCACTTTCTAAATGCGTAGCCGTGCCGGAAGTGGCGCAGACAATGCAAGAAGCGTTGGACAATTGGCGACACGTAGAGCCACAGTTGAATGAAGTCTATTTGGCATTGAACAATGGTGAACTAACCAGCGAAATGCCGTTTGAACCAACATTGTGTGAGTCACCACTACCTAGAGCTTACCAATGGGCTGACGGCTCTGCGTATGTCAATCACGTTGAATTGGTGCGTAAAGCTCGTGGTGCTGAAATGCCACCGAGTTTTTGGACTGATCCTCTGATGTATCAAGGTGGGTCAGACACGTTTATTGGACCTTGCGATGACATTCCAGTTGCGAGCGAAGAGTGGGGGATTGATTTCGAAGGTGAAGTTGCGGTGGTGACGGGGGATGTCCCGATGGGTGTCTCAGCAGAAGACGCAGCGCAGTCTATTCGCCTTGTCATGTTAGTCAACGATGTTTCTCTGCGTGGGTTGATTCCCAATGAGCTGGCAAAAGGGTTCGGTTTTTTCCAATCTAAACCCTCATCAGTGTTTTCGCCCGTTGCGGTGACACCAGATGAGTTAGGTGAGGATTGGGATGGCGGAAAGGTCAGTTTGCCTTTGCTGAGCTTCTACAACGACCAACCATTTGGCTGTCCAAATGCAGGGGTGGATATGACGTTTGAGTTTCCACAATTGATAGCACACGCAGCCAAAACCCGTCCGCTATCAGCAGGTGCGATTATTGGGTCGGGAACCGTGTCGAACAAACAGGGCACTGACTATGGCACTGCAATTGCTGAAGGTGGCGTGGGGTATTCTTGCATTGCTGAAGTGAGGATGATAGAGACTATTCGTGATGGTTCGCCATCAACAAGCTTTATGAAGTTTGGTGACCGAATCAAGTTAGAAATGAAAGATGCACAAGGCAATTCTATATTTGGCGCTATCGACCAACAAGTGGTGATGTATGGGTGAGCGTGTGCTGTATGGTTATTGGCGCTCTTCCGCGGCGTATCGGGTGAGAATCGCGCTCAACCTAAAAGGCTTAAGCTATCAGCAGCGCTCAATTCATTTGATTAAAAATGGCGGAGAGCAACACTCCGCCGAGTTTCAACAATTGAACCCCAATCAGCTCGTGCCCGTGTTGGTCGATGGTGATTGGGTCTTGAATCAATCGCTCGCGATCATAGACTATCTTGACGAAACGTACCCAGACCAGTTACTCACACCGCAGGACCCGCAACGTCGTTACTTGGTGAAAGCGCTTGCGCAAGACATCGCCATAGACGTTCATCCGCTCAATAATTTGCGTGTTCTTCAGTACCTTTCTGGTCAGTTGAATGTAAGCGATGAGGACAAAAACCAATGGTATCACCACTGGATTCACCAAGGGTTTTCCGCGTTAGAAACTCGTTTAGCAGCCAGCAGTGGTCAATATTGCGTGGGTGATGAAGTGACACTAGTGGATGTGTGTTTAGTTCCCCAAGTGTACAACGCCAATCGTTTTAATGTTGATTTAAGCGGTTATCCAATAATAGAAAGAGTGACAATGTCACTCAATGATCTCGATGCATTTAAGAGGGCTGCTCCTGAGGTGCAGCCAGATGCGAACGCAGGTTCATAACTGCAATTTGATTTCTTCCGCCCTCTTTCGCTTGATAGAGGGCTTTATCTGCGCGTTCCATTAACTCAATCATAGAGCACTTTTCATTGGCAGAACTGATCGCCACGCCTGCACTGATAGTGATGACATTTGAGCACGATGAGTGTTGATGGGGAATGGACGCGCTTTCTACTTCAAGCCTGATTAGCTCTGCGATTGCAATGGCTTTGTCTAAACTGGTATTGGGCAGCACGGCGACAAACTCCTCTCCACCGACGCGCGCGAAAAAACTGTACTCAGCTTCCAAGTCGATAAACGTGAGCCTTTTGGCGACACTACGTAAGGCTTTATCGCCCGCGACATGGCCATAATTATCATTGAAGGGTTTAAAATGGTCGATATCAAACAAGATTACGCATAAGGTCTGTTGGTACTTTTGGGTTCTTTGCCAGATGGTTTCTATCTTCTGATTAAAGTAGGTACGATTTTTTAATAGTGTTAATGCATCTTGCTCGGCAAGTTGTTTGATTGATAAGTTTGCTTCCGACAGCTGGCGGATAAGCTGTTCTTTCTCGATTGCTTCTTTGATCCTAACAATGGCTTTGTTGTGCAAAGTGCGTGTGTACAAACTCATGTAAATGACGCCACATAGCACCAGAATAAAAGCCTCGAAGTGTCGATTTAAGCCAAGCGAAAAATAGATGACGAGTGGCAGAATGAGTGACCAAAAATAGGCTCTCAGTACGGAAACTGAGTTGATGTGGAATATGGTGCCTGCAAAGGCGAGGGCGGTACACCAGATAGTACTGGCAAGCAGGTTTTGCTCGGGGGCAACTTGAATGTACCAGATTGAGCCTAATGACCAGACGAAGCCCACCAGCGAACGTGCAATCAGCATCCCTATCCAGTGGATTTGCTTCATTGAGCCGTTGTCGATGAGAGGGCGGAGATAGCGGTCTACTAGATAGCGGAGTGAGATGACTACGATAAATAGCATCGCCCAGATAATGCTATGGGTGGAAATTCCATAGTTAAACACAGAGACACTGAGCACCAAAGCGGCAAGCCCACTTTGTAAAATTGCGATCAAAGGAAAAGCATCTAACATTTCCAAATGCTTTCTTCGTTCTATCTCAAATGTGATACTTGAGTCCATTAAGCCATCATTTTTGTTTACTTTTGATTTGAACCTACCTTAATCGACTTACGGTGTAAATAAAGTGTTAATAGAATTGATGCTTATGACCAGAATGCAAAAAGCCACCTTAATCGGTGGCCTTAGACTCGTCTTTGGAGAATGAATGCGAATTAACGTAATGCGCTGAGTTGGCGCTCACGGAACTGTAATTCGGCAATGTTGAATTGGCGTACATCCAGTGTCGCTAGGTCGTTGCACTCTTGACATGAGCAATGACTTTTTCCATCAACATATTCATGCTTGGTTAACATGCTTGGTTTCTTGCACCAATCGCATACACCTTCGATTGTAAACATAGTCTTCTCCCCACCTTATTTGCTAGGTGTTATTTTCGCGGGGAATTATGGCATGAATACCTGTATATGGTTAACTATTTGTTACGAGGAATGCGAGAGTGATCGATTGCGCGGCTTTGTTTTATAAGCCCTGTCGAAAAAATGTAGCTGAGGTAGATTGTATTTGTAACTATTTGTTAACGTGCTTGAGGATGACCTTAAGCGCCTGATTTAAAAGCTTCATTTCATCTTCACTGCCCTTGAGATCAGGGTGATATATTTTTGAAAGTTGCTTATAGCGAATTTTGATCTGTTTCTCTTCAGGGAGCTTGGCTGGATTAAAGCCAAACATTGCGCAAGCTAGCGTAATAGGTTTGTCCTGAGTTTGGTTACTATTGCTGACACCATTCTCTTGCGCCTGAAGTTTTTTAATGTGGCGATACATGGCCTCCATCTGACGTTTTTGTTGTTTTAGCGTTTCATCTTTACGCCTCAATTCTCGATCCAGTTTAACCTGCTGTCGTTGCACATCAGAATCAGTCGCGAGAGAAGAGTTCAGCACTTTACGATTAGTTCGTATTAACCACGCGATTACGGCGAGGCTAATTAATAGTAGCGCTGTTAACGCGTAGATGGGGGCGTTTTGAGCTTGTTCACTTTCCGAAATTGACCTAGCTTTGGGACTGAGTTCTATATTCTGCCCGTCGAACGCGACTTCCAGTTGGTCGATAGCCGCTACTTGCTTTGCTCTGCGATTGTTGAACTGTTGTTCGAGCACCCGTGCATAGTCATCTTCAGCGTTAGGATCTTCCTTGGCGGCTTGCTGATACCAAAGTTTAGCTAAATCGAGATTGTCTGGTTGCAGCGTTGTTTTTTCGTAGAGCTGGCCGAGCAGCAGAGTCGCATGTTGATCGCCAGCCAAAGCAGCTTTACTGAGCCAAAAAATCGCGTTTTCAATATCAATACTGGTACCGATTCCTTGGTAGTATGCTTCGCCAAGCTTTGCAGCAGCGCTTGTGTTGCCGTTCTCTGCCGCTTGTTGATACCAGTAAAAGGACTCGGAATCTGACTGCTCTACATCTTGCCCTTTAGCATATTTTTCTGCGAGTTCGAATTGAGCATGAAGATTGTTATTTTGTGCGCTTTGAATGAGTGCTTCTACGGTTTGAGCCTGGCTCATTGAAGAAAAGATAACAAGTAGAAGGAATAGAGTGCGCAAATCAGCCTCTTATAGCTAAGGTAAAGTGATTGTATTTGCTAAGTATATCAATGGAACGGAAGAAATAGACAAAAATTGTTAGTGATCGATAGCAAGACATAAAAATGGCACCCGAAGATGCCATTTTTGCCGCTGTAGATCGAGATTATTTCAGAGGTAAGATCTGAATTTCAACGCGTCGGTTACAGGCTCGGCCTTGAGTGGTGCTGTTTGAACACAATGGGTAGCGTTCACCGTTGCCTCGGGCAATCGCGCGGCCCGTTGCCACGCCTTGTGATACCAGATAACCACGTACTGACTCTGCACGTCGCTCCGAAAGAATTTGGTTGGTAGTATCGCTACCTGTGCTGTCGGTATGACCATCAACTACAAGACTGGTATCAGGGTATTCAACTAGGATGCGTGCCACGCCACGAAGCGTTTTGTGAATGGTCGGATCTAACTGATATGAGTTGGTTTGAAATCCGATACCATTCTCCATGCGCAGCAGCAGTTGGTTTTCGCCAACTCGCTCGACTTGCACGCCGGAATCGAGCAGTTCTTTACGCAGTGCGGCTTCTTGCTGGTCGAAGTAGTAGCCAATACCACCGCCGACAGCCGCGCCACCTGCCGCACCGATCAGGGCACGTTTTCTACGCTCATCCGCATCATCACCGGTTGCTAGCCCTGCAGCAGCACCTGCGATAGCACCAATCAATGCGCCTTGTGTCGCTGAGTTTGTTTCTGTTTCACCCGTGGTGGCGTTTTGGCGTTGGGTCGCTTGACAGCCTGAAAGGGCAATAGCGATTGCTAGAGCAGCGGTAATCTTTTTCACGATAACATCTCCGTGTATTCTCGTATCAATCCAGAGCAACTCTACTTAGGGTTTGCGGTCAAAGTTACTGATGCAGGTGAGGATAGTTCAGGCAGTTTAACTCGCCAACCGCAATCCGTGCGCTATGAGTAGTCTTTGGAGAGCAAAGCCTAGGCGTCGTCAGTCCAGTTCGTTACTATGATGGTGTCAGACGACAGTGTCTGAGCTTTGGATGCCATCAATAAAGCTGATGGCATTCCTTATGTCAAGACAACAAAGTTTAATTGACTGAATATTAACGCTGGCTGAACGAGGGGTTTGCTAGCGGAGCATTTTTGGTGCTTGAGCGCCATTGATTGGGCGATTGACGGAAACTGTGCGACCCTTTTTTAAGCCGACTTCGTAATCTGCGGTTAGATTTTTCATCGCTTCTCTAAGCTGTTGCTTAAATGTTTCGCGATCGATATTTTTAAATTCTTTGTCGATGTAATCATCAATCTTTTTCGCTGAGTCCTCATCTGGGCTGATGATAGGCAGTTTTTCCAATGCGCCTTCTACCCAACCAGATAGAAACGAGTTTACTCTGCGAGTCACTTCTGCGGTCGGTGTGCCTGTACCCGCAAAACCATTTCGAAAGCGGCCAGTTTGTTCGTTCATTTCACGGTAGATAATATCGAATGCAAACGCGGCGAAGATAGCTCGGTCAGCCTCGCCAATGAATTCAACGCGCTTTAAGCCTTTATGATTGAGAAGCACCGCTTCGACACCAAATTTGGTGTTGATGCCACGAATGATTCTTAGCAAGTTAGAACCCACATTAGCTGGGAGTAGGTGAGTCGATTGCGTTTTCCCCATCTTGATGAACTCAATATCGTCCTTATCTAGTCCGTATTTAAGCATTAGACGGTGAGCCATCTTGATCGCATTTGCGGCTTCGTTGACGTTGGCAGAGTTACCAAGTTCTAAACATTTCGCAATTTTCTTGAGGGCTTTTTGTTTATCCATCGACCGAATCAAATCTCGCTAATTTGGCAAAGTCGGACATTTTAGCTGTTTCTAGCCCAAAACGGAAATGAGATATAGTTATAAGGTGATTCAGGTGATAAAAAATGCCACTGACTGAGCAGTGGCATAATTAAAAATAACCGATCTATTGCTTAGGGGTTAGATACCGAGTTCATCCAACAGATCATTGGCATTGCTGTCTTGCTTGTTATCTTGCTCTGCCTTAGCTTTCATTTTCTGTTGAGCCTGTTCCAAAATGTCATCTGGACACTCATCTTCCGCGACTTCAAATTCTTCTAACTGAATAAACTCAGTTTTGTCCATTGCTAGCTCAAGATAGAAAATATTACCGTGTTCGGTAGAGAAGGTAACGCGACGTGCTTGAGGGCGGTCTAAATTGGTATCGACAGACAAGTTTACTTGTTTGTTCAATGACAGCATTTTGGGTTGGTTCTGGGTAATATGTGTTTGCAGATCTTTACGTACCTGATTCGTAAAATGCCCCACTAGCTGGTTCATTAGTTCACCGAGTACATCCGCCACTTCGTCTGATGTGTGCAGAACGGCAAGCTCTTCATCAGGCATGCCCATGTTGCGCATGTAATTGGTGTAAACCTCAAGCGCGGCTTTTGAGGTGAAATTGATAACGACAAGACCAGAGAATCCGCCATCGAAAAGCACAAAACATCCGAAATCCGGTTTTAAGCTGGTTTTCGTGATCTTTTGCACCATGGCTGAGTAGGTAATCTGCGAGCTCGTTGCTGAGGTTAAAACGCCAGAAACGGACTGGCATAATTTCAAAAGAATATCTTCTGTTGTAATGATTTTATTTCTTTTCATGGATGACTCGCTCAATAAGAGACGCTTAAAGTGTGTCTGATAACTCTAAGTGTGGGAAAAAAATGCGATAAGTTCCATTCTGACACTGCAATTCTGTTTTGATCACCCTTTTAAATGTTGTAAAGTGACCTGATTCAAATAATAGTTTTTAAACTGAAGCGAACCCACTGCTGATTGGATCGGCGTTGTAGGGGGCAGGAAGCAAATGTTACCAAGATTACATTCTCAATCGGATGTGGATCCGATCGTACTCACCTTTCTAGAAGAACTGAAAGCCGCGGGATTCAGTGGTGATATCGAAAGCCAATTCTCTAGCCGTTTAGCGGTCTCTACTGACAATAGCGTGTATCAGCAATTACCTCAGGCAGTTGTTCATCCAAAAACGACCGAAGACGTGTCTTTGATTGCTAAGCTTGGCAACCAATCTGACTATGAGCGGATCAAGTTTTCACCACGCGGGGGCGGTACAGGAACCAATGGTCAGTCATTAACCAAAGGCATTGTCGTTGATCTCTCTCGTCACATGAACAAGGTACTCGAAATCAATGAGCAAGAAGGCTGGGTTCGTGTTCAAACGGGTATGGTTAAAGATCAGCTCAATGATATTGTTCGTCCATACGGCTATTTCTTTTCTCCTGACTTATCAACCAGTAACCGTGCAACGATAGGCGGTATGGTGAACACTGATGCCTCCGGTCAAGGGTCACTGAAATACGGTAAGACTTCTGATCATGTTCTGTCGTTGCAAGCGGTTTTTGCTGACGGTTCGTGCTTAGAATCTGATTTGTCGAGTGGATTGCCTCAGGAGGGCGAGTATGCTTATCAAGCGTTTCATGTCACAGAGCAAGTGTGTCGTGATAAAAGGCCACAAATCGAAGCTAAGTTTCCACCGCTAAACCGATTTCTCACTGGGTACGATCTAAAAAATGCTCTCGATATCGAACAAGATAAGTTTGACTTAACGCGTGTGTTGTGCGGTGCGGAAGGGTCACTGGCGTTTATCACCGAAGCGAAACTTAACCTAACACCGATTCCGAAAGCCAGAACTCTAGTTAACGTCAAATACAACAGCTTCGATTCTGCCTTGCGCAATGCCCCTTTTATGGTTGAAGCGAGCGCTTTATCTGTTGAGACGGTCGATTCTCGAGTCCTTAACCTCGCTAAACAAGATATTGTCTGGCATACGGTCAGTGACTTGTTAACAGATGTTCCTGGCAAAGATATGCAAGGGATCAATATGGTCGAGTTTGCCGGTCAGGATGAACAAGAAGTTGAGTCGCTGGTTAAGGCACTAACAGAACGTTTAGAGGTGATGTTAGCCAGCAATGAAGCGGGCATTATTGGCTATCAGGTTTGTAGTGACGTCGCGAGCATTGGTCGGATCTACAACATGCGCAAAAAAGCCGTTGGTTTGTTAGGCGCTGCGAAAGGGCGCGCCAAACCAGTCGCCTTTGCTGAAGATACTTGTGTTCCACCAGAAAACTTGGCTGATTTTATCGTCGAGTTTCGCGAGTTACTCGACGCCAAGTCTTTAAACTATGGCATGTTTGGCCATGTCGATGCCGGGGTACTTCACGTACGCCCAGCGCTGGATCTTTGTGATCCGAAACAAGAAGCTTTAATGCATGAAATCTCTGACGAGGTGGTAAAGCTGGTCGCCAAATATGGTGGCTTGATGTGGGGCGAACATGGTAAGGGTTATCGTTCGGAGTATGGGCCTGAATTTTTCGGCGCTGAGTTGTTTACTGAACTGCGCCGCGTAAAAGCTGCGTTTGATCCGCACAACAAGATGAACCCCGGCAAAATTTGTACGCCGCTTGAAAGTAGCGAAGAGTTGGTCAAGGTAACAGACACCAAACGTGGCTACTATGATCGTCAGATTGATGTGCAAGTTCGTGACAGTTTTAAGCAGGCGATGGAATGTAATGGTAACGGCTTATGCTTCAACTATGACACTGCTTCACCTATGTGTCCTTCGATGAAGGTGACCGCGGACCGCCGCCACTCACCGAAAGGCCGGGCGGGGTTAGTACGCGAATGGCTGCGCCAGTTGACTGAACAAGGTATTGATATTCTTGACCTTGAAAAGCAAACATTGGAAGCAAGCCCATCGATAAAAACCATGATTGACCGCGTGCGTAATAGCGTAAATAAAAGGCACGAGTACGATTTCTCACACGAAGTGTATGAAGCAATGAACGGCTGCTTGGCCTGTAAAGCGTGTGCCAGCCAGTGTCCAATTAAAGTGGATGTACCGAGTTTCCGTTCGCGATTCTTGAATATTTACTACTCGCGTTATCAACGTCCTGCCAAAGATTACTTGGTTGCCAATATTGAATCTTTGTTGCCAGTGCTAGCTAAAGCACCAAAGCTGGTTAATGGCGCGTTAAAGCAAAAATGGGTGCAAGATTTAACCGCCAAATCAGTCGGCTATGTTGATTCTCCGTTATTGTCAGTTCCTACGCTGGCAAACCGATTAACGGCACTGAAGCCGTTTGATTTACAACAACTCGCAGCTTTATCAAAGCAAGATAAAGCCAATCACGTTGTTATCGTGCAAGACCCGTTTACCAGTTACTATGACGCACAAGTGGTTGAAGATTTTGCGGCCTTAGCGGCTAAGCTGGGCAAAACACCTGTTTTACTCCCCTTTAAACCGAACGGTAAAGCGCAGCACATCAAGGGCTTTTTAAAGCAGTTTGCCGCCAATGCCCAAAATACCGCCGCGTTTTTGCAGCAAGTCGCCGACATTGAGATCCCTTTGGTTGGTGTCGACCCAGCCCTAGTTCTCTGCTATCGCGACGAATACCAAGAGGTTTTAGGTGACAAACGGGGCGATTTTCAGGTACTTACGGTTCATGAGTGGTTAGAGCCTAAGCTTGCAGAGTTTGATAAGCGACCTGCAAATGGTCAACAGCCTTGGTATCTGTTCGCGCACTGTACCGAGAAAACCAAGATGCCAAATGCCGAGAAAGAGTGGGGCGCGATTTTTGCTCATTTCGGTGCTAGCCTCGAGACAGTACCCGTCGGATGTTGTGGTATGGCGGGCACCTTTGGCCACGAGGTGGACAAGCTTCAGATGTCGAAAGATATTTATGCGCTGAGTTGGAAACCTCGCTTGCAAGATCTACCAAAAGAGCGTTGTTTGATCACGGGTTACTCATGTCGAAGCCAAGTTAAGCGCTTTGAAGATGTGAAAGTTGCCCATCCACTCCAAGCGTTACTGAAGATAATCTAAACTTAAATAGCTCAGCCTTTGTTGCTGAGCTATTTATTTAGGGGCTGAAAATGTAGGGAACCTTAATGGAGAGACTCAAAACAAAGATTCCACCGGTTGCGGTTTTCGTGCTGTTTTTTGTGGTCATCAACCACATCTGTCATGAGCTACGTGATTTTTCGTTCAACTTGCCGCTCAATACCTTAGTGTTCATTGTGTGTTTTATCTTATCTGGTCTATTTGGCCTCGCAGGCGTCTATGAATTTAAACGTGCCAAGACGACAGTGAACCCGGTAAAAGTCCACAACGCCTCTGCGGTGGTCGATACAGGGGTTTTTGGTTATAGCCGCAATCCAATGTATCTTGCGCTGTATTTACTGCTGTTTGGTTTTGCTTATTGGCAACAGAACTTACTGGCTATCGTGGTGAGTTTTGGTTTTATCTTATACATGAATCGTTTTCAGATCGTTCCAGAGGAACAGGCTTTGGAAAGACTGTTTGGTCAGCAATATTTGGATTATAAACAAAGAGTTAGACGCTGGATTTAGAATTTTCATCGTTCTCGAGGCGGCTCACGCATAGCCATATGGTATCGAGTGACGTTCAAAGCGCGATTTATTTGGTCGAGAGGGAGTTTGTGAACTGCAACATGAGTGCACAACAAGCGTCAAAAGTTCTTGCGGATTCAATCGCTTTTCATAAGTAATTCGTGAGCGTTTGATTTTTTCTTATTTAGATAAGAATGCTACGCCCTTAGTTTGGACGTAGCATGTGATACCAAACAGCATAAATTATCTGAACACCTATTTATGCCGTTGGTTATTAGTATTAAGGTTAGATAGCTAAGTCATCAATAATTTGATCGTCAACTAAGTTAGCGAGGGTTACTTGTAGCTTAGGTGTTCTTTCCATTTCTCGTTTAATAGCAAAGTTGGCCTCTTCATTGCGAGCCCAGCTACGTCTAGCGATGCCGTTGTTCACATCAAATAGAAGCATGGATTGAAGCTTGCGCTCTGCGTCACTGCTACCATCGAGCAGCATACCAAAGCCGCCGTTGATTACTTCACCCCAACCTACGCCACCACCATTATGGATTGAAACCCAAGTGGCACCACGGAAGCTATCACCAATCACATTGTGAATAGCCATGTCAGCAGTAAAGCGGCTACCATCATAGATATTTGACGTCTCTCTAAATGGAGAGTCTGTACCACTGACATCATGATGATCTCGTCCTAGGACTACAGGGCCAATTTCGCCACGATTAATGGCATCATTAAAGGCTTTAGCGATTTCCATTCTACCTTGAGCATCGGCATACAGAATCCTTGCTTGTGAGCCTACGACTAACTTATTGGCTTTAGCGTCATTGATCCAAGTAATATTGTCCTGCATCTGTTGCTGGATCTCAGCAGGGGAGCTTTGCATAATATTACTTAAAACTTGTGCTGCTATTTGATCTGTTTTGTCGAGGTCTTCCGGTTTACCTGAAGTACAAACCCAACGGAATGGACCAAAGCCATAGTCAAAGCACATTGGCCCCAAAATATCCTGCACGTAAGAAGGGTACTTAAAATCAATGCCATTTTCTGCCATAACATCAGCGCCTGCACGCGAGGCTTCTAATAAGAAGGCATTACCATAGTCAAAGAAGTAAGTTCCCTTCTCGGTATGCTTGTTGACGGCAGCGCCATGGCGTCTCAATGTCGCTTGCACTTTTTCTTTGAATACGTCCGGTTCTTCTCTAATCAAACGATTAGACTCTTCGTAGCTAATATCAACTGGATAGTAGCCGCCAGACCAAGGGTTATGCAGTGACGTTTGGTCTGAGCCTAAGTGAACAAAGATCTCTTCTTCTAGGAACGATTCCCAAACCTCAACCACATTACCGATATAGGCAATAGAGACGACCTCTTCGTTAGCCTGTGCTACTCTGACGCGCTTAATCAGCTCAGGCATATTATCGATGAGTTCATCAACCCAGCCTTGTTGATGTCGTTTAGTCGCGGCATTAGGGTTAACTTCTGCACAAACAGTAATACACTTAGCAATGTTACCTGCTTTAGGTTGTGCTCCACTCATGCCACCTAAACCAGCGGTAAGGAATATTTTGCCCTTAGCTTGTTCACCTGCTTCTAACACCTTGCGGAAAGCGTTCATAA
Source organism: Vibrio galatheae (assembly GCF_000967545.1). Classification (GTDB taxonomy): domain Bacteria; phylum Pseudomonadota; class Gammaproteobacteria; order Enterobacterales; family Vibrionaceae; genus Vibrio; species Vibrio galatheae. The sequence goes on from NZ_JXXV01000016.1 coordinate 332,742, forward strand.
CGGTAATGGTTGTGCCATGAACAATCCCTTGAGGGCCTATATACATAAATGAACCAGCCGTCATTTGACCATATTGAGTCACGCCCAACGCATTAAATTTTTCCCAATCGTCCGGCTTAGAGTAGTTCGGGATCATCATACCGTTGGTGACTACAACACGAGGGGCTTCTGGCGAAGAAGGGAATAACCCCATTGGATGCCCTGAGTACAGGTGCAAGGTTTGATCGCTCTCCATCTCACTCAGGTATTTCATTGCTAACAGGTATTGCGCCCAGTTTTGAAAAACAGCCCCATTGCCACCATAAGTGATAAGCTCTTCTGGGTGTTGGGCAACTGCTGGATCAAGGTTGTTATCGATCATCAACATAATGGCGGCAGCTTGCTGGCATTTTGCTGGATAGTCGCTTATTGCTCGCGCTTTCATTAAGTAATTCGGCTTAAAGCGATACATATAAATGCGGCCAAAGGCATTTAACTCTTGCGCAAACTCATGCGCAAGCTCTTGGTGCCATGCCTTGGGAAAGTATCTAAGGGCATTGCGAATGGCGAGTTGTTTCTCTTCTGTGCTGAGAATATCTTTGCGCTTGGGAGCACGGTTAACATTCACCGGATAAGTTTTTGCCGGTGGCAGCTGCTCAGGGATCCCCTGTTTAATTTGTTCTTGAAAGCTGAGTTCAAAAGTCATCATTTACTCCAAAATTAAGCGTCAAAACTCACAGTGAAAGCTTGGGATTTCACTAACTCCACCATCGCGTCGATATCAGGTTTCAATAGCCTATCTTCTTCGAGCTTAGCAACCTTAGTGCGGATCAATTCGAAGTTTTTCTCAATAAGATCAGAGCAACGATTAGGTCTTCTGAATTCCAGTGCTTGAGCGGCATACATGAGCTCAATAGCAAGAATCTTATCCAAGTTGCCTAAGATTTGATTGAGTTTTCTACCTGAAATACTGCCCATCGAGACATGGTCTTCTTGGCCCATTGAGGTAGGTACGCTATCAGCCGATGGAGGGAAACAGAGTGATTTATTTTCTGTTACTAGCGCTGCTGTCGCATACTGAGGGATCATCATGCCTGAATTGAGACCACCTGCTAAAGTCAATAGACGCGGTAAACCATGAAGCCCTTCTAATAAAAGATAACAACGACGATCAGCAATATTGCCAAGTTCTGCAGCTGCAATCGCCGCATAATCGAGAACCATAGCTAATGGTTGTCCATGGAAGCTACCACCAGAAATGGCTTCTTCGCTACTGATAACGATCGGATTGTCGGTCACTGAGTTCATCTCGATTTCAACAAGTTCTTCTAAGTGATAGTAGGCATTACGAGAAGCGCCGTGAACTTGCGGAATACATCGCAGCGAATAAGGGTCTTGCACGCGACCACAGTTACTATGAGAGGCCATGTTTTGAGAATCTTTAAGCAGTCTTCTCATACGCGCAGCGACTTCTAAGTTGCCAACAAAAGCTCGCGTTTGGTGTAATTCGTCTCTGAACGGTGATTCACTACCTTGCATACCTTCAATACTCATAGCGCCAGCGACGTCTGCAAGATTTAACAGGTAACGCATTTTTGTTAATGCTGTAATGGCATGAGATAGAATAAATTGAGTACCATTAATTAAGGCTAAACCTTCTTTTGCATGCAGCTCCAATGGTTCTAACCCATTGGCCTCAAGTACAGCCTTGGCAGACTTTATCTGACCATCCTGCCAGAATTCACCTTCGCCTATTAGTGGCAAAAAGAGGTGTGATAGAGGCGCTAAATCGCCAGATGCACCCACAGAACCCTGTTCAGGGACCACCGGAATGAGGTCTAATTCGAGGAAAGTAAGCATGCGCTCTACTACTTCCAAGCGTATACCAGAGAAACCTTGGCTAAGGGCATGAACTTTGGTGATTAGCATTAACTTAGAAATTGCTTTTTCGATCGGATTGCCGACACCAACCGCGTGGGTGATAAGCAGATTTTTTTGTAGTAAATGCGTTTCTTGTGGTGATATCTGCGTATCGCACAGCGGCCCAAAACCGGTGTTAATGCCATAAATTGCTTTATCAGAGTTGGCCATCTTATCTACATTGGCACGGCTGACATTAATTTTTGTTAAGGCTTCAGGGCACAGTATTGCTTTGATGTGTCCATTCGCGATGCCGTTTACAGTATCAAGATCTAAACGATCAACACCGTATCTAAACGTCATGGTAAGGCTCCTTGTGGTTCACGTTATCCAGACAAACAAATGGCTAGGGCGCTATCTTGCACCAATCATTGCCACTGAGTTCTGGGTAGTTATTTTTCGGAGAAAGCGTTCGCAATGTCCCAACAAAGACGAGCGGCTAACCGAGCGGTTTGGCTGTCTACGTCATAGGTTGGGTTGTATTCTGCGATATCTGCTATCACCAATTTTTGCTTGTAATGCAAAATTCTGTCGATAAATGGGGCGAGCATGTCGATACTCACACCTCGTGCGGCAGGCGCGCTGACTCCCGGTGCGGTAGCAGCAGGAAAGACATCCAAATCAATGGTGAGATAGATGTAGTCACAATTGTCGATAAAGTGCTGCAGTTGAGTCAGATGGTAAACATGATTTAAATGCGCGAGATCTTTATCTTCGATGTACCAAACGCCGAGTTTATCTGCTCGTTTAAACAGTGCTTCGGTATTGCTTGCGCGACTGACACCCAAACAGGCGTAGTGAAAAGGCCAGCCTTTTTTCGCGCAATAGTGTTGAATTTGATTAAACGGTGTTCCTGAGCTTGGCTTAACCTCGGCGTGCTCGCTTTCGAATGCTCTGAGATCGAAGTGAGCATCCATGTTGATGATGCCAATCTTAGGCTTCTTACTTGGATTGAGGTGTTCGAAATATTGCGCTAGCCCTTGGAACGACGCCCATGCAACCTCATGCCCACCACCGAGTGTAATCACTGGCGTGGATTTGAGTGCGGTAGCAATAACAGAGGCACAGTGAGACTGGCTTTGTTCTAATTTGTCGTCATCACACACAACATTGCCTAGGTCAATCAGCGCACTTTCTTTGTGCCACGCCATATTTGCAAGCGCGCGACGAATCAAATCAGGCGCTCGTTTGGCACCAATACGGCCTTTGTTACGCGCCACACCCGCGTCACTACAGAACCCCAATAAGCTAACCGCATTTTGGTAAGGTTGCAGTTGATCGACCTGACATTGCTTAATCACGTGATGGACGCGTTTTCCTTGCGCACCATCTTCTGCGTCGTGACGACCTTGCCAATGAAACTCTTGGTTGGTGGTTAAAGGATTAGGCATAATCAAACTCTCCAGCAACAAGACGGGCAACCAAACGTGGTGCGCCTTGGAAGTAGCTAAATTCGGCAGGGTGTTCGACATCCCATATGGCTAAATCTGCTTCAAAGCCGGGTTTGATTTGGCCAATTTTATCGCCAAGACCTATGGCTTGAGCCGCATGGTTAGTGACACCGCGTAGGGTTTCTTCTGGTGTTAGACCAAACAGCGTGCAACCCATATTCATCATCATAGTCAAATCAGCAAAAGGTGATGTGCCAGGGTTCAAATCGGTCGCAATTGCCATCGGTACTTGGTGATGACGTAGCATTTCGATTGGGGGTAGCTGCTTCTCTCTTAAGAAGTAGAAAGCACCAGGCAGTAATGTGGCAACTGTGTTAGAACGCGCCAATGCAATCACACCTTCTTCATCCAAATACTCGATATGATCGGCGGATAATCCCGAATACTTTGCGGTTAATGCGCTACCACCAAGGTTAGAAAGTTGCTCGGTATGACCTTTCACTGCGAGTCCATTATCGATCGCCGCTTGGAAGACTTTTTCGGTTTGTTTGAGGTTAAAGCCTATCGACTCGCAAAATACATCGACGCTGGAGGCGAGTTTCTCTTCTGCTGCCGCAGGAATGATCTCATTACACACGTAGTCGATATAATCATCAGCGCGACCTGTGTACTCAGGTGGCAGTGCATGAGCAGCAAGTAAGGTTGTCGAAATACGAATTTTTCGATGGCCTTCTAACGCCTTAGCGGCGCGCAGCATTTTCAGTTCATCATTGAGTGTCAGACCATAACCGGATTTAACTTCAACGGAAGTGACACCAGAGCGAATCAGTCCTTCTAAACGGGGCAGTGCGAGCTCGATGAGCTGCTGTTCACTTGCCTGTCTTGTGGCACGAACGGTTGATAAAATGCCACCGCCTTGCTTGGCGATTTCTTGATACGGAACGCCTTGCAAGCGCTTTTCAAATTCATCTGCGCGGCTACCTGCAAAGATTAGATGAGTGTGACAATCAATAAAGCCAGGGGTAACGAGCCTTCCCTGACAGTCAAAAACATCACTTGCTGCGACATGGCCGTGAGTAATCGAATGGATAGCCCCATTTTTTATGTGCAGGTTACACAGCGGCGAAACGCTATAGCCGTCGTTGTCTTGCGTCATGGTTACTAACTTGGCATTTATTAATACTAAGTCTTCTGAGAGGCTCATAATCAATACTCGATTTAAATGTATATACAAATAATGGTTTAATTATACTATTTGATCAAGTCGCATGTTGAAAAAATGTGATCAATAGAAAAGTATATCGTTCTATATTATAGGAGAACCTTAGAACTTAATTTGTATCGAGTGCCAGGGTGGTAGAGTAAAGCCGTACTAACGAGCTTGTCTTCACTCCATGTCCGTCGATTGAGTAGTAAACAGGGTTCACTTACCCCAAGTCGCAGCGCCGCGCGTACCTTTACATCAGCCACAATCGCTTCTACTGTGTGCTCAATAGCGCTTAATGGGCAGTTTTCAGAAAGGTATTGGTTAGGGGTTATTTGCGAAAAATCTTGTTCTAGATAGTTAGGTGCATAGCTCGCGTTAACCCAACGATTTTCAAGTTGAATCGGAGATTTGTCTTCAAAGTGAATGATTTCGCTATAAAAAACATGACTGCCCAACATAACGCCCAATTTCATTGCGACCGCATCGTCAGCGGAGAGGGCAATTTGTTTGACGACTTTGCTGCTATAGATTTTTCCGCGTTGTTCCACCTCTTTTGCGATATTGCGAATATCAAGTAGGGGAGATTCCGCTTTGTCATCTGGTGCACAGACAAAGGTGCCTAAGCGGGGACGTCTGACAAGTCGACCTTCAGAGACAAGATCACGAATGGCTTTGTTGACCGTCATACGACTGACATTGAACTGTTTGGTCAGCTCGAGTTCCGTGGTGATTCTATGGCCTACGGGCCAATAGCCTTGTTCTATCTGCTGGGTAATATAGGTTTTGATTTGGAGGTATAGCGGCGAATTACTCATAGTTACTAGACTTTTAATTTGACTATACAAATGGTTATGTATTTACGCCATAAATGCAAGGATTGCCGTCAAATTCGACACTAATTTGCGCGATCAACCCATTTTAGACCTAGTTTAGGCGTTAGCGCCAAATCGATAGCGGAATGCTAAACCTAAGGCAATATCCGTACTGTTGTCGGCGTGGAACATGTTCTCAACGACGGTCAGTTCAACCGCGCTGTTCTTGAGTGTATAGCGGTAGCCGTAGACAAATTCAGTGGTAGGTTTGGAGAATTCACTTGTGTCATCGAGTAATCCTTGATTGATCGTCAATTGAGCAATTAAGGTATGGTGTTCAAACCATTGGTAGCGATAGCTCGCCCCGAAAGTCCAGGTCGAACTGCGAAAAGGCATTGACTCGAAGTCAGTGGGAGTTTCTCGTAGCGTGATAGCAAGTGAGGTATCAAAGGCGTGCTTGTCATTAATGTAGCCATAATTGATTTGGCCACTTTGTTCAAAGCGAGAAGCGCTAAACAGTCCGTTGCTGGTATCGTTGTAGTAGAGTGATAGGCCGAATGACACGCCATGAGATTCATCACTGTAGGCTTGATATTGTAGATAGCTCGTTATTGCACTACCTAAAGTTTGACCGTTAAAGTTAGCTTCTTGAACACCATACGCAGGCATATCAATCACAAATCTATGCCTGTCTGCTTCAGCACGGCCATTTTGGTCAATGCCGACCATATCATGAAAGGCCATGGTTGGTTTATCGAGATGATTATTGGCAGCAAAGTTCCAGCGATATTGAACATCCAACTGCCAGTCTGAGTTCAGTTGCCACTTTCCCCCCATCGAGAGTTGATTTTGATAGTAATCGAGCTCATAACTTGCCGTTATCGCCCAGACACTGGAAATGGTCGCGCTACCATAAAGTTCATATTGGTCAGGATGTAATGAGAAGCCAGATCGGATTTGAGGTGCTAAAACGTTAGTCTGAAGAGGGGACTGTGAATAGATGTTTAACGGGCCATAACCATCATTTGCAAGGGCACTGCAAGTATACAAACCAAACGTAGTACCGATAAAAAGCCAAAACTCACGCATCTTCATCACCCTAAACTTTATTATTATCTGTTTGATAAAAATATAGTTAAGGAGGCATCGCTTTGCTAAAAAGAATGGCTTACTTGTTTTACCAAGTAAACCACACTAGATTAAGCCGCACTTAAATGCGTGGTGATATATGGCTGCCATGCATTTTGATACAGCGCTTTAGATTCACTGCGCATTTTGCTGATTTGCGCCAATTCAAACTCATGAAAACGGCGACCTTCAACGAAGGCCGCCCGCTCAATTTTTTGGATTCGCTCGTAGATATCGTGTTCGGCACCGCTTTTCACATCAGCGATGGCTTTGAGGTGAAGTTGGACTTCGGCAATCAGTTTAGTTTTCGGCAACTGGACCAGAATGTTGAGATCTCGGTATCCAGATGCCGCGGGTTTTTTAAAGCGATTTTTGACTTTTACTATAGTCGTTTCGCGGTTTAACACTTCGTATGCAGACATCAGACCTTCGATGTCATCGGCAACGATAGTGGCTCGGGCGAGGTCAGTGATGCGTTCGGCTTGACCGCCTAATTCGTATGTGATTTTTTCTTTTGCACGGTCAGCGGATTTAACGCCAGCAAAGTAAGATTCTGTTGATGTGAGAAGTGCGGTGCTTTTACACAGGGTCTCAAGTTCGGCTTGAGCTTGATGTGCTTTGCTGTAAAGCACGTCGAAGTCTGAGTATGGTTGAGTTGGCGAAGTCGACATAGATTGAATGCCGTACAAACCACTTAGGTTATGTTTGAAGGCTTTGGAGCATACCTCATTTTGGTTAGTCGCACTTTTGTCTTGGCCACTTGGCTCGGTTTGAATAGCGGCAAATGCTGGGGCGCGACTGAGAATTAAAAGCATCAGGGCCGTTGTTCGCAAAAATAGGCTCATTCACTCTCCTTAGATGTATAGGCTTAGCTAAAAGGTGTCGAAAAAAGTTTCAATCGCTAACACTATCCATCTCTATCAAATTATTGGGGCAGTGATACAGATTCCAATAGCTGTCCCTTGGCTTGAATACAAAACTTTGAGCCGCTTCTCATTTGATTACGAAGAGTTTGATAACGTCTCTGACTAAAGGTTCATCTTCAAGATGTTACAAAGTCTAACTCAAGCAGGTGAACCGAAGTTGAACGTTCGATTGCGGCATAAAGATAAGGGATACCACTTGATAGGAGTTTCAGCTACGCTATGCGCTACAAAGTCAGCAATAGAGAAATAGAATGAAAGACCCGGAGTTTTGGCATGGTAAATGGGCCGCCAACCAAATCGGTTTTCATCTTGAAGATGTGAATCCACTTTTAATCAAATACTGGCAGCATACGAGTCCAAACCAAGAAGAGACGGTATTTGTGCCCCTGTGTGGTAAATCAGAAGATTTAGTTTGGCTGGCGACCAAACATACGGATGTGCAGGGCGTTGAGCTAAGTAATATTGCGGTGCGTGCGTTCTTTGCTGAACATTTTTACACCCCAATGGTGATGCCAATTGGCGGTCAGCATGAGCTCTTTCAATTTGATGAGTTGTCGATTTATGTCGGTGACTTTTTTACTGCGCCGATTAAGCCGGTCGACATTATTTACGATCGCGCATCACTAGTGGCGCTGCCTTCAGAGATGCGAGCGGCGTACGTGGACAAAATCAAAACATTGTTGAAATCGGGAGGGCGCGTTTTGCTTGTGACATTGGACTACGAGCAAGATTTGATGCCAGGACCTCCGTTTGCTGTGCCAGAATCTGAAGTTAGAGCACTTTACCAAGGCTTTAAAATTACTAAACTAGAGAGTAACCTCGAGGCAGAAAAGCACCCTAAAATTGCTAAGCATGAAGGCGCTCGATTTGTTGAAGAAGTGTACTTAATTGAACACTCGGAATGAGTAAACTGAAGGTGAACGGAAAGGCTTGGCAAAGACGACCAAGCCTTTTTTCTATCGCTATTAATAAACGACTTTCACTTTAGTGGCGCTGGCTTTGGCCGCTTCAATCGCATCTTCAATTGAATCACGGCGTGTGATAGCCACCCCTAATCTGCGTCGGCCATTGATGTCTGGCTTGGCAAATAGACGCACCTGAGTTTGTGGTACGGCTAACGCGTTTTTAAGGCCGATGTAGCGAAGGTCGTTCGAGTGACCTTGGCCTAAGATTACCGCTGAGGCAGCAGGGCCATATTGAGTGATTCCAGCAATAGGCAAGCCAGTGAACGCGCGCACATGTAGGGCAAACTCAGAACTGTCTTGCGACATCAGAGTCACTAAGCCAGTGTCGTGGGGGCGAGGAGAGACTTCATTGAAGATGACTTGATCACCTTTAACAAACAGTTCAACACCAAATATGCCATATCCACCTAAAGCATCAACGACTTTGCCTGCCGCGTCTTGTGCAGCGGCGAGCGCTTGTTCGCTCATCTGTTGTGGCTGCCACGACTCGCGGTAATCCCCATCTTCTTGACGGTGACCAATCGGTGCGCAGAAATGTACGCCGTCAACGGCACGTACGGTTAACAGGGTAATCTCATAATCAAAGTCAATAAAGCCTTCAACGATGACGCGACCTGCGCCAGTGCGACCGCCTTGCTGAGCGTAATCCCAAGCTTGATCGACATCTTGAGGTGTTTTGAGCACACTTTGCCCTTTACCCGAAGAGCTCATCACTGGTTTGCAGACGCATGGTAGACCTACGCTTTCAACAGCCGAAACAAATTCTTGATAGTTATCGGCAAATTGATATGGCGAAGTGGTTAAATTGAGTTCCTCTGCGGCTAGACGGCGAATACCTTCGCGGTTCATTGTGAGTTTGGTTGCTTTGGCTGTGGGTACAACATTCAAGCCTTGTGCTTCTAACTGTACAAGTTTGTCGGTGGCAATCGCTTCGATTTCAGGTACAACGTAATCAGGTTGTTCTTTCTCGATTATCGCCTGCAGGGCATCGCCATCAAGCATATCTAGCGTGTAGCTGCGGTGAGCGACTTGCATTGCTGGCGCGTTAGCGTATCTATCACAGGCGATCACTTCAAGACCAAGACGTTGGCATTCAATGGCAACCTCTTTCCCCAATTCACCTGAACCTAGGAGTAAGACACGAGTTGAACTATTGGCTGTAGCAGTACCGAACATAATTAACCTTGTAAATTGAGAGGAATAGAGAGTTTTCCGAGCATAATACGTATTCAAAAACAAAAAGCAAACGTTTGCTTTGGCGATTTTAAGCCAAATGATGTCTGGTTGGTTGTTTTGTGCTCAAGTTAAGATCTTAGGATGGCACGCGTCTTAATTTTGTGTGACATTTTGAGTGTTTTGTTAATTATATGAGAATAATTATTACTGAATGGCTGTGTTTTAGGCGTATAATCATCCGAAATTAATCATTGCAAATCTACACGGCTATTCGTTTCATGCAGTTCGACCCAGAAGACTCGATTAAAATCTCAATAGATACATTGACTGTTGGTATGTTTGTGACAGCGATTGAAGACAGTAAACGGGTTAACCTTGCCAGTGCCGGGCGTGTACCATCTGAAAAGGCGCTCAATCAGCTGATTAAAAAAGGCGTTAAATATGCATGGGTTGACAAAAAGTTGTCCGCAGCAGGCAGTGTGTTCAAGCCCGTTGAGCTAACGGAGCCAGCCCTTCCTGAAGAAGCAGCCACTCCACTCAAACGTAAAACTGTCAGCCGTTTTTCGCAACAGAAGAAAGCGACAAAAATCATTCGGGAAGCGAAGGGTATTGCCAGCAAAATTTTGACGCAAACTTTCGAGGGAAAAACCATCCATGTCTCCGAACTTGATGATCTAGCGGAAGATATGATTGAGTCGATCTTACTTGATTCTGATGCGCTGCATTGTGTTTCAGCACTGCGCAATAAAGATGAGTATTTGCTTGAACATTCAGTCAATGTTGCAACATTACTCGTCACATTTGGTAAGCACCTTGGGCTGGCAAAAGAGACGCTCAAGCAGTTGGCGATTGGGGGCATTATCCACGATGTTGGTAAGATCAAAGTGGACGATAAAGTGTTACACAAGCCAGCACGACTTACTCCTGAAGAGTTCGAACACATGAAGCTTCATCAGGTGTATGCGAAAGATATCATTAACACGGTCACTGGACTTGGCGATGTCAGTCGCGATGTTTGTTTAATGCATCACGAGAAGCTCGATGGCAATGGTTACCCAGCAGGCTTAACAGCGGACCAAATTCCACTGCACGGGCGAATGAGCTGCATTGTGGATATTTACGACGCGTTAACTGCTGATCGCTGCTACAAGCAGGGTATGAGTCCAGCAGAAGCCTTTAAAATTCTCCTCAGCCTAACTCCAAACCATTTGGATCGAGAGTTAGTGTATAAATTTATCAACTGTATCGGGATATTTCCTGTTGGTGCGCTGGTTGAACTTAGTGATGGCCGTGTTGGAATTGTTTGGACGTCGAATCCATCTCAGCCACTGCGACCGGAGATCAAGTGTTTTTACTCGCGTAAATATCACCGATTTGTGGATGTTAATTTTGTTGATATGAAAAACGCCCAATTGACGATCAACAAAGCGATCTCCCCTTCACAGCTCGAAGTTGACCCCAAACCTTTCTACGATGTGTGAGTAACATTGAAAGAAAACAAAAGGCGCTGTATCAGCGCCTTTGTTCATTTATAGTTCCAAGTAGGTGATTGGAATATCTGGATTGAGAGCGTCCAGCGTCGCTTGCGTGTTGGCTAAGTGGCTAATGGTGCCGTCTTCAACTTCAACTAGCGCTGCCGAGTCAATATCGGATAACGACTGACGATCAAGTAGCAATTGAATCAGCGCAACTTGCAACGGTGGTAAGCTTGGATTAAACGCCGCGTTTTCAGCGTACGCCCCTTGATATACTTTGCCATCTTTCATTTTCAGTGCAACACCACTCAAATTATGAGTATAAGGTGCGTGGCTACGGTTTAGTGCTGCAATGGCAAGTTGAAGCAATTCGTCATTTTCATCGCTGGACTTACCGTGATCAACTCGAGTCATCAGTCCGGACTTGATACCTAAATCGGCTGGGCCAAATGATTCAGGCAAGTATTCTTGTAAGCTCTTACTGTCTCTTTGCGGCAATTGCACTTCAAGTTTATCGGCCGTGGACAACTCGTTCATAAACTGACGGCAGTGGCCACATGGGCTGAAGTTAATGGTTATATCTGCAACACCTTGTTCGCCTTTCATCCATGCGTGGCTAATGGCCGCTTGTTCTGCGTGTACGGTTTGACCAAGTTGAACGCCTTCAAACTCGACGTTCGCACCAAAGTACAGCTTGCCCGACAGACCACGGACAATCGCGCCAACATAAAACTTAGAAAGCGGAGCATAAGAATAAGCAGCAGCAAATGGAAGTAGTGCAACACGTAGTTCAGCATCCTCAAGGCCAGAGATTGCTAACAGTTGCTCAAATTGCTCTGAAGAAAGCGTTGCGTCAAAATCGTCAGCAAGAAGAATAGGAGATAGAAAATCTGCTACGTTTTTTGGCACTTCAGATAGCGCCTGTTCAATGCGGCTTCTCATAGTGAGTCCTTTAATAAACATTGTTGATATCTTTGAGTTTAGAGCCATAAACAGGGTGTAAACTCCGATATTGGTATTACATTTTATGTAAAGTAGAGAATATGTCGGAGATATATGTCACAAAAATAAATGTAATATCATTGTTCGTTTCATTATTTGAGTGAGCTCACACATGATAACGATTGCAGACTGATCGGATTATGAACTGAGCCATCGAATAGAGGCTCTATGTCAATTAATTAGCCAGCCAAAGCGCAAAAGTGAAAAAGGATGGTGCGAGTATCGAAGTAATAACACCGCATACCACTAATGCCAAAGAACTGAATGCGGCATCTTGTCCATCCTTTTCAGCGCAGGTTGCAGTACCGAGCGCATGAGAAACGGTACCCATAGTTAAACCTTTGGCAATAGGGTGGGTGATATTAAGTAAGTTATAGATAGGGTAGGCCATGATCGCGCCAAACAGACCGACAATCAAAACTAAGATCGCAGCGATTGCGGGTTCTCCCCCCAGATTGCTCGACACTTCCATCGCAATCGGTGTAGTGACTGATTTGCCGAGTAAGCTGGCAATCAGTGAAATATCCGCATTCAAATAGACGGCAATCATACTGGCAGTGAGCATCGACATCACACTACCTACGCCACATGCCAACATAATGATACGCCAGTTAGCACGTATTTGGGGGAGTTGTTCATAAAGCGGGTAAGCGAGCGCGACAACAGCGGGTTGGAGCAAATAATTTATCCACTGATTGTCTGCATAATAGCTTTCAAACGGCACTTTGAGGTAAGTCAGCAGCGGGATTAACACTGCAAGACTGACCAGCAAAGGATTCATAAAGGGACTATTAAATTTCTGGCATAACCAGCGAGCAGAAAAGAAGACAATGATAGTGACCAGTAACCACATTATTTTTGTCCTCCCTTAAGCATACGATCGAGCATTAAGCCGAGTACGACCAGCACAATGAGTGTACCACCAACGGCGCTTGCCAAAATCGGCACAGCATTGGCGAGCAACATATCGAAATGCTCCATCAATCCCACACTGATAGGGACAAACAGCAAAACCATGTAGCGGATGAAAAGTGACGCGCCGGGTTTCACCCAATCTGAAGGGACAAGCCCGCTTGCCAACAGACCGAACAAAATGAGCATACCGATGATGCTGCCAGGGATTGCAGTACCTAATAAATGTTGAATATTAATGCCCGCAATGAGACACAAAAATATCAGCCCCATAGATACGACGTATTGAAGCAAAGTTTTCGCCATGGTGTAGAATCGTCCAACTGCTGAACCAACATAAAACGGTCAGTTCGAATTATTCAAATGCCTAACCTCGTATTTTGAGTGTTATGAGTGAAATTAGGCTAGGTTGTAGGGTGCAGGACTTTGAAGTAACTAGGATACTCGTTTTTGTACGTATTGGTAGATAGATTTTAAGATCGCAATTTTCTTCTCGTCACTTTCATGTTCATGAACCAAGTTTTCCAGATTGAGCATGTACTCTTCAATACGACTTTCGAAGTACTCACGACAATGAGCGGCCCAGCGATGTTGCTCTGCTTCATCAAGCGTCCACGGAAAATTACGTGCACGGTAGCGGAAAAGCAGAGGTGCAATACGTTCGTCACTATATGTGATATCTAGCGCGGCAAGGTTGTTTGGCTCGGTTTCGCGAATAATGTCCATTGCTGCTTTATCGGCAGGAGAAAAGAAACCGTCATACAGCATGGTATCAACGTCACCACTTTTTTCGTAATCCCTCTCACGGGCATAAACGCCAATAAGCTTTTCCCGAATTTCTGGATGTTGACGAAGCAAAGCTAAATTGTCTAAACATTGCTGGCGGTCAATGCCAATGATTTCAGCATTCTCGGCGGTTAACGTTTTGGCAGGCGCGAGGATAGGGCACTTGTTTAAATGAACCAGTTTTACTGGCACTGGAAGCTCGTCAGGTGCTAAATCGGCGTGCTTTGTATACAGACGTTGGTTGAGCTGATCGCTATCTAAGTCAAGAAGTGCTTGCGGATTTTTGGCTAAATCGACACAGATTACCGCATTTTGATTGGTTGGATGCCAAGCGACTGGGACTATCCAACTGGTGTAGTTACACTCTTTGCCAAGCATGCCTGAAACATGCATAAGCGGCGTCATGTTAACAATGTCGATCAGCTCATTGAGCTTACGTTTGTGACGCATACTCAGGAAGTAATCAAACAATTTTGGCTGCGCTGCTTTTATCTTTTTGGCCATCTCGATGGTGGCGATCACATCGGCCATCGCATCGTGCGCGTTTTCGTGTTCAATGCCGTTAGCGACAGAAAGATGTTCCAGCTTAAAGCTAATAAAGCCTTCATTGTTTTCAGGCCAGTTGATGCCTTCAGGACGCAGAGCATAGCAAGCACGCATAACATCAAGTAAATCCCAGCGCGAGTTGCCGTTTTGCCAGCTCCATGCATACGGGTCAATGAAATTACGATAGCAAGTGTAACGTGTGACTTCGTCATCAAAACGAATGCTGTTGTAACCCAAGCTGATGGTATTGGGCATGGCCAATTGTTGATGAATCTTGGCAATAAACTCTGGCTCAGTAAGACCTTGCGCTTCTGCGGTTTGAGGTGTGATTCCAGTAATTAACGCGGCTTCAGGGGCGGGTAGGTAATCCGCAGGAGGTTGACAATAAATCACAAGCGGCTCGCCGATAATATTGAAATCCATATCGGTTCGAACACCCGCAAATTGACACGGACGATCTTTGGCCGGGCTGGTTCCCCACGTTTCATAGTCAAAAAAGAAAAACGTAGGTTGCTGCGCTTGTTGCATTATCTCTTTACCAAGGGTTTGTCATTCACGGCGATATTAGACCATTGCCATCGCAACAAGGCAATGGAGTTAGTCGGATCTTAAACTGAGTGACAAAAATTCATTCAGTTCTCAAGTTGTTGTGAGCGTACTTAAAGTGGACTTTGCTTATGGGTTAGATTCCCCTGAAAGAGATGAGTTTCGTATTCATTTTTCTATCGGCATCCAGTTTTAATTGTTGATGTATAAAGGGGCTACGGCTGAAATTCGTCATTTGTCGAAACGTTTCGATGGAAAACTGTGACCGCGATGGCTTTTTGTTCATGACATTAACGTCAATTGCGGATCATTCTCACACCTTATATATCTCTATCTGTTCAATTCACTTTGCTGTTCTATTATCTACATCGAAACGTTTCGATGAGTTTTCTGTCAATTAGAAAAAACTCCAGATAGACACTCACAGTTGTATGAACGTGTAACCGAAAGGTCGATAAAATGAAAAAAAGCAACTTAATTAACTCAGAAATTTCTTACTTGGTGGCAACGTTGGGCCATACCGACGAAATCACCATTTGTGATGCGGGCCTGCCAATACCTGACCACGTGCAACGCATTGATTTAGCGTTGACTCATGGCGTTCCTGGTTTCCTTGATACGGTGCGCGTGATTCTTTCTGAATCGCAAATTGAAGGGGTCATCATTGCTGAAGAGTTCGCAAATGTTAGCCCGGTTCACCATGACGCCTTGATCACTGAGTTAACTAAAGAGAGCGAGCTCACTGGCAAGCAAATCACGATTGACTACGTAACGCACGAAGCCTTTAAAGCTCGTACAGAACAAAGCCGCGCTGTGGTTAGAACTGGCGAGTGTACACCTTACGCGAACGTGATTTTCCAAGCTGGCGTGGTGTTTTAGACCACAACTAATTGAGGACAAATTATGACTCAAGCCATTCTACAACTCAGCGACATCGAGAAAGCGTTCCCGGGTGTTAAGGCGCTGGACAAGGCCAGCCTTAATGTTTACCCAGGTCGGGTAATGGCGCTTATGGGTGAGAACGGAGCAGGGAAGTCGACCTTGATGAAAGTGCTTACGGGTATCTACCACATGGATACTGGTAGCATTCAATATCAAGGTCAGCCAGCGGCGTTTAAAGGTCCACGTGACTCTCAGCAGGCTGGCATCAGTATTATTCACCAAGAGTTAAATCTGATCCCAGAACTGACGATTGCAGAAAATATCTTCCTAGGCCGTGAATTTACTGGCACGTTGGGACGTATTCAGTGGGACAAAATGTACAAACAAGCGGACGAGCTTCTACAACGTCTTAATGTAAAACACTCTTCCAAAACGTTGCTTGGTGATTTGAGCCTTGGCGAGCAACAAATGGTGGAAATTGCCAAAGCACTATCGTTCGAATCTAAGGTCATCATCATGGATGAGCCAACGGATGCATTGACAGACCATGAAACTGAATCGCTGTTTAAAGTGATTAACGAATTGCGTGATCAAGGCTGTGGCATTGTTTATATCTCTCACCGCTTAAAAGAAATCTTCGAAATCTGTGATGATATTACTGTCCTGCGTGACGGTAAGTTTATTGGTCAATGTCAAGTAACAGAAACCAACGAAGATGGACTGATCGAGATGATGGTCGGGCGTAAGCTGGAAGAGCAATACCCGCGAATTGATGTGACTCATGGTGAGGTTTGCCTTGAAGTCGTCGGGTTAACAGGCTCGGGTGTTTCCGATGTGAGTTTTACGCTTCAGCGTGGTGAGATTCTTGGCGTATCTGGTTTGATGGGCGCTGGCCGTACGGAACTAATGAAAGTGATTTACGGTGCGCTGCCGAGTGAGCGTGGAGTTATCAACTTAGACAACAAAACCATTAATCCGGTTAGCCCACAGGACGGGTTAGCCAACGGAATTGCTTATATTTCGGAAGACCGTAAAGGTGACGGTTTAGTGCTGGGGTTATCAGTGAAAGAGAACATGTCTCTTTGTGCATTAGATAAGTTCACCAAAGGCTTTCAAATCCAGCATGGTAATGAAGTCGTAGCGGTTGAAGACTTCATTACTCTTTTCAATATCAAAACCCCTAGCCGCGACCAAGTCATCGGCAATCTATCTGGCGGTAACCAACAAAAAGTAGCCATCGCAAAAGGGCTAATGACCAAGCCTAAGGTGCTGATTCTAGATGAGCCAACTCGCGGTGTTGATGTCGGCGCGAAGAAAGAAATCTACCAACTAATTAACAAATTTAAAGCCGATGGCATGAGCATCATCTTGGTTTCTTCTGAGATGCCAGAAGTGCTAGGTATGAGTGACCGCATCATAGTGATGCATGAAGGTCGTATTACGGGCGAATTTGACGCAAAAGACGCCGATCAAGAAACACTACTCGCTTGTGCCGTGGGTAAGAAGATCAATGAGGAAGCAGCATGAGTACTAATACCATGAGCCAACCAAACCAAGCTGGCAGCAAAAAGCTGTTCACAAAAGCGTGGCTGATTGAGCAAAAGTCGCTGATTGCGTTGCTATTTTTAATAGTAGTTGTGTCATTTTTGAACCCCAACTTTTTTACGGTAGACAATATTCTTAACATCCTGCGTCAAACCTCAGTTAACGCGATCATTGCGGTGGGTATGACACTGGTAATCCTCACCGCGGGCATCGACTTAAGTGTGGGCTCGGTACTTGCCCTCTGTGGTGCGTTTGCCGCGAGCATGATTGCACTAGAAGTTCCGGTGTTGATTGCGGTTCCAACGGCGCTGTTTGCAGGTGCAGCACTGGGTGCAATCAGCGGCATCATCATTGCGAAAGGCAAGGTGCAAGCCTTTATCGCTACGCTGGTTACCATGACGTTATTACGCGGTGTGACCATGGTTTACACCGATGGCCGTCCAATCTCAACCGGATTTACTGACACAACTGATGCCTTCGCTTGGTTTGGTACAGGTTACGCACTAGGTATTCCGGTGCCAGTTTGGCTGATGGTGATTGTGTTTTCTGCGGCTTGGTATCTCCTTAACCACACTCGATTTGGCCGCTATGTTTATGCGCTTGGTGGTAACGAGTCAGCAACTCGCTTATCTGGTATCAACGTAGACCGAGTGAAGATTGGTGTGTATGCCATCTGCGGTATGTTGGCCGCGCTTGCAGGCATTATCGTCACCTCTCGTCTCTCTTCGGCGCAGCCAACGGCAGGTATGGGCTACGAGCTAGATGCTATCGCGGCGGTGGTTCTGGGCGGTACCAGCTTGATGGGCGGTAAAGGTCGCATCATGGGTACGCTGATTGGTGCGCTGATCATCGGTTTCTTGAACAATGCGCTCAACTTACTCGATGTTTCTTCTTACTACCAAATGATTGCCAAAGCTGTGGTTATCTTGCTCGCGGTTTTGGTCGATAACAAAAACAAGTAATTCACAACCAACAACTCTTGAATATAAACCGAGCTAGATAACGCTTTCTAGCTCACCCTACACAAAGGACTAGAACGATGAAAAAACTCGCAACTCTCATCTCTGCTGCACTTCTTTCTTCAACTGTGTCTATCGCGGTGCAAGCTCAGGACACAATGGCGATCGTGGTCTCTACGCTAAATAACCCGTTCTTCGTAACGATGAAAGAGGGTGCAGAAGCAAAAGCGAAAGAACTGGGATACGACTTGATTGTATTGGACTCACAAAATGACCCGAGTAAAGAACTTTCAAATATTGAAGATCTGACTATTCGTGGTGTAAAGGCAATTCTGATCAACCCAACGGATTCAGATGCAGTGTCGAACGCGATTCGTATGGCCAACCAGTCTAAGATTCCAGTATTAACGCTAGATCGTGGTGCAAGTCGTGGTGAAGTGGTAAGTCACATCGCGTCTGATAACGTCGTCGGCGGTGAAATGGCGGGTAACTACATCGTTGAAAAAGTGGGCATGAAAGCGAAAGTTATTCAACTTGAAGGTATCGCTGGTACTTCTGCTGCGCGTGAACGAGGTGAGGGCTTTATGAACGCGGTTGGTGGTAGTGAAATGAACTTACTTGCTAGCCAGCCTGCAGACTTCGACCGAACTAAAGGTTTGAATGTCATGGAAAACCTACTGGCGGCTAACCCTGATGTTCAAGCGGTGTTTGCGCAAAACGATGAGATGGCACTAGGAGCACTTCGCGCAGTTCAAGCTTCGGGCAAAGATGTTGTCATTGTCGGCTTTGACGGAACCGACGACGGCATTGCGGCGGTTAATCGTGGCAAGCTTGCAGCGACGATTGCTCAGCAACCTGAGCTTATTGGCGCGTTAGGTGTCGCAACCGCAGACAAAGTATTGAAAGGCGAGCAAGTGGAGGAGTACATCCCTGTGCCGCTTAAAGTGGTGACTAAATAAGTTCACACTGAGTAATCTGTTGTAATTTCTTGCTCTCTCCTCCGCCAAATTGTGTTGTTGGAGAGGAGAGAGCGAGAGTAGATGCCTGTGGCTTTTTATTGCTCCTTACTTAGTAAAAAAGCCAAAGTCATCTGTTACATTTTCTACAAGGGTTCACTTAGAACCGAGGATAACCGTATGAATAAGTTAGTGGTATTAGGTAGTGTAAACGCTGACCATGTTCTTCAAGTGCCTTCTTTTCCTCGCCCGGGCGAGACGCTCCACGGTCACAATTATCAAGTCATTCCCGGAGGCAAAGGTGCCAACCAAGCTGTGGCGGCGGCAAGATTAAATGCTGATATCGGTTTTATCACATGCGTAGGTGATGACTCGTTCGGCATCAATATTCGCGAAAACTTTAAGCTGGGCGGGATCAACATTACTGGCGTAAAGATACAGCCTAACTGTCCGACAGGTATTGCGATGATCCAAGTCACCGATAGTGGTGAAAACAGCATTTGCATTTCGGCTGAAGCGAACGCCAAACTCACCGCAGAGGCAATCGAGCCAGATTTAGAACGCATCCGTCAAGCGGACTACTTGCTGATGCAGTTGGAAACGCCAATGTGTGGCATCGAGAAAGCGGCGCGAATCGCTAAAGAAGCCAAGACCAATGTAATTTTAAATCCTGCGCCAGCACACGAATTGTCCGATGAGTTGCTGTCTAACATTGATGTGATTACTCCGAATGAAACCGAAGCCGAAGTATTAACGGGTGTAACGGTGACAGATAACGCCAGTGCCCAACAAGCCGCCAATGTATTGCATTTAAAAGGCATTGAAATTGTGATGATTACTCTCGGTGCAAAAGGTGTTTGGTTGAGCATTAATGGACGCGGTGACATCATTCCTGGTTTCCGGGTTGAAGTAACGGACACCACCGCCGCTGGGGATACGTTCAATGGTGCACTCGTTGCTGGTCTATTAGAAGATTTACCTTTAAAATCAGCTATTAAGTTTGCTCATGCAGCGGCGGCTATCTCAGTAACTCGTTTTGGTGCACAAACCTCTATTCCAAACCGTGAAGAAGTCGATGCGTTTCTGGCGCAATTTCAATAAACAGGGAGTAATAACATGGCGACGATGAAAGACATCGCAAAATTGGCTGGGGTTTCTACGTCAACGGTGAGTCATGTTATTAACAAATCTCGCTTCGTCAGTGAAGAGATCTCCCTACGCGTCACTAGCGCAGCAAAAGAACTCAATTACTACGCGCCATCGGCTGTGGCGCGTAGCCTCAAAGTCAATCGAACTAAAACGATTGGCATGTTGGTCACCACCTCAACCAACCCGTTTTTTGGCGAAGTGGTAAAAGGTGTTGAACGTAGCTGTTATCAAAAAGGCTACAGCCTAATCTTGTGTAACACTGAAGGCGACAATGAACGCATGCGTGATTCCATCAATACGTTGTTGCAAAAGCGAGTCGATGGATTGATTTTGATGTGTTCATCGCTGGAAGGTGAGCGCTTAGACATCTTCGAGAGTTACCCAGATATCCCAGTCGTTGTTATGGATTGGGGGCCAATGCTGTTTACCTGCGATAAAATCCAAGACAACTCACTTCGTGGTGGTTATCTGGCGGCAAAATACCTTATCGACTGTGGTCATAAACAAATCGGTTGTATCACAGGCCCTCTTACTAAGCACCAAGCCCAAATGCGTTATGAAGGCTATAAGCGGGCACTCAATGAAGCTCAATTTGAGTTTCATTCCGAGTGGATTATTGAATCTGACTTTGAATGTGAAGGCGGCTATCAAGCACTGAAAAAAATGGCAGAGCAGGGAGCACTGCCTAGTGCGCTCTTTGTTTCTAACGATATGATGGCGATGGGAGTCATCAATGCAGCCAATGAGTTAGGCATCGCCATACCAGAGCAGCTGTCAATTATTGGCTATGACGACATCCATATTTCTAAATATATGTCACCCTCGTTAACGACGATTCACCAGCCCAAATACCGTCTAGGGCAAGCGGCGGTAGAAACACTATTGAGAAAGTTAGACGAAAAAACGCTGGAGCCACAGGTGGTACAGTTAGAACCAACATTGGTCGAACGTAAAAGCGTAAAGCGATTAGATAGCTAATACAACGAATCCAATTACTAATAATTGAGATATTATTGCGGTATTAAGCTTCATTGCTTAATGATGTCAACATCATGGGGAAGTTTACTCGGCCGTCTTCATTGGCAACTCGTAATCAGGTCGAATAAACCCTGCAAGCACGTTATCAATCAGTGGTTTGATAGCCATTTACCTTACATTATCAGACGAACGAATATTAACGGTATTGTTTGATCAATTGTCGCATCTCAGTCGTGTCTAAAGTTTGTCGTTTTCTCTTGCCGGGGGAGAGCAGCGCGTACTGCATAGCCAACGTTACATCAGAAGCATCAATGGGAATAAATTTGGCGAGAGGACCTAGCATCAATGGCTGACAGATCATCAGCATGGTTTGTGTAATAACCTCATCTTTGCGTGGAGTTTCTCTTAGCCCTTTCAACGGCCCCGGCCTGACAAACACCACACGCTCGAAGTCCATTCGTTCTATGGTGAGTTCCATTTTTCCTTTACACCTTAGGTAATGAGACAGCGAACGAGCTGAAGCGCCATAACTCGACACGACGGCCAAATCAGTCACTCCTAACAGTTTCATCTCTTGGGCGACATCACACACTAATTGATAATCGATTCTTTCCAGCCCCTGTTTTGAACCCGCTTGTTTTAGCGTCGTGCCCAAGCAAATAAACCCATATTTAGGACGAGGTTTGCTTTCATCCCAGCTTTGGATGCGAAGTTCTGGGTGGAGAAATTCTTCCAGTTTAGGGTGAAAGAAGGGCAGTTTACGTCGCGACAGAGCATAGATATGTTCAATCGGGTCTTGCTCTAACATCTGTTTAATCAGCTCGTTGCCAATTAATCCGGTGCTACCAGCGATAATCACAGTGAAATTGTTTGATGTTCCCAAGATTAATCAACCTTTTCCAACAGTCGCATGAATCAAAGTTTGAGCATCTAACATTCATCGCTCAATGTCTGTGATCTAATCCAATTTTAGTTGACCGTGGCATACAATGTTCGGTTGATGCTGAGATGAAGTTAGCTGGGTGACAAACTTTAGTAGACCCCGCGCTTGGCGAGGTCTAGTTTGCTTGGTTATGTTAAGGAAAGAGGGACTTTGTTTTGTTTGCGTTGTTTTGGTTTATTCTGTTGTTGTTTTTTCGATGTTTGATTAGCAGTCATAAAACCTCCTTGCGCTATCAAATGGGAGAAAACAATGTCACGACAAATTCAATGCACAGTTTATGCCGTTGTAAGCGCACTCCCATAAATAAGGATAGGCTAAAATGATGAAAAATTTCATGGTTGGCTAAATCAACCGCTATATATCGCTAACAAATACAAGCAAGGGGGCGGTGGATTAAGGGTGTTAACTGTTTGATTTCAAGTTACACTGACCTCAATAGGAATCGCGAGGAAGCATTAAGGATGAACATTGAACTTAGCACACTGGCACCGACTCAAATCTATCATTTGATGACCCAAACGGTCATTCCGAGACCGATTGCCTGGGTATTGACCGACTCGGAACAAGGCAATTACAACCTAGCGCCATTCTCTTACTTTACGCCTATCTCCAGTAATCCGCCCTTATTGATGTTTTCAGTGGGTAAAAAGCCGACCGGAGAGATAAAAGACACCACCCGCAACGTATTAGAAACAGGCCGCATGGTGGTTCATATCGCCCACCAAGATTCTGCCCCTGAGGTGACTCAAACTGCCGCTACATTGGTACATGGGGACTCAGAAGTAGAGGCGGCGGAGTTAGAACTTGTCGACTTTGACGGCTTCGATTTGCCGCGCGTAAAAGCGTGTCCGATTGCGTTTGCATGTAAACTTTACGAGGTCAAAGAGATAGGTGAAACACCGCAAAGCTTGATATTTGCTGAGATTGAGAAAGCCTACATTGACCCAGATGTTATCGGTGAGCGTAGTGACCGCCTTGTGATTGACGCTCTCAAAGTAAATCCGCTTTCTCGTTTAGGTGGCAGCCAATATGCCACCATTGATAACGTATTTTCTGTCGCTCGACCTAAGTAACTCCTAATTATGCTTGATCAAACTCATTCGGATGCCATTTGGCATCGTATTAATCAAAAGACCAAACCGCTTGGTGCGCTTGGCCAATTGGAAATGCTCGCTCACCAAATTGCACTCATTCAAAGCCAGTATTCTTGTGACGCTGTCACTGAGATTGAGATCAATCAACCGACCGCCATCGTTTTTGCCGGCGATCATGGCATCGCTGATGAAGGCGTAAGTATTGCACCAAGTGCAGTGACTCAGCAGATGGTGCTCAACTTTCTTGCTGGTGGCGCGGCCATCAATTGTTTCTGTCGCACTAATCAGGTTGCGCTTAAAGTTGTCGATGCAGGGATTCTGCTGCCCGTTGACCATTCATCGGAGGATTTTATTGTCCAACGATTGGGTTCACGGACACACAATTTTGCTCAGCAAGCCGCGATGACGGTTGCGACGGCTGAACGCGGAATCGCATTGGGTAAAGCCTTGGTAAAACGTGTCATTGAGTCCGGTTCCAATATCGTGATGTTTGGTGAAATGGGCATCGGCAACACCAGCAGTGCAGCGGCGATTTTAAGTGCGCTAAGTGGCAAAGAAGCGAGCGATTGTGTCGGGCGTGGCACGGGCATTAGCGATCAGCAATGGTCGAAAAAAGTCGAACTGGTAACCAAAGCGGTATCTCGTTGTGAAGACCTTAGCGTTGTCGAGGTATTAGCCGAAGTTGGCGGGTTTGAAATTGTGCAGATGGTCGGTGGATTCCTTGCTGCGCGCGAAAGCAATACACCGGTCATAGTCGATGGTTTTATTGTCTCTGCCGCGGCCTACGCCGCATGCTTGATTGAACCAACATGTCGTGATGTGATGATTTTTGCCCATCAGTCCCATGAAGTGGGTCATCAAGCTCTACTGAGTGAACTCAATGCTCAACCTCTACTTGATCTCTCGCTACGTTTGGGTGAGGGAACAGGTGCCGTACTGGCGATGCCATTGATACGTGCCGCCGCTGAATTTTATAACCACATGGCAAGCTTTGAAGAAGCGGGTGTGGTTGTCGATTGATGGCTATGCTCAAGTATCAATATCAATTGTTTATGCTGGCATTGGGGTTCTTTTCTCGTCTTCCCATACCACAAGGCATTCCTTACAGTGAGCAGCGCATGAACCAAGCTGGGCGATACTTCGCTGCGGTTGGCGTTTTGCTTGGCGTTTTATGCGCGCTGGTGTTATGGGGAGCCCAGTTGCTATTTCCGGCGAGTGTTGCCATCTTGGTTATGATGGTGTTTAGCTTGTTGCTCACTGGGGCCTTTCACGAAGATGGCTTGACCGATATGGCAGATGGTATTGGCGGCGGTATGACGTTGGAGCGCCGTCTGACGATTATGAAAGATAGCCGGATTGGCACCTATGGTGCGAGCGCATTAATAATGGCACTGCTGGCAAAATTTGTCTTGCTGTCTGAGCTGATACATTACCAACATACCCTAGTGGTCATCGTGATTGCCTACGCGTTAAGTCGTGCTATCGCAGCATCTCTAATCTATGACATGCCATATGTCAGCGCTACGGATGGCAGTAAGAGCAAGCCGCTTGCTCAGCAACAATCTAGACTCGAATTGTCCGTCCTACTCGTTACCGGTGTTTTACCTTGTTTGCTGCTAGGACTGACGATCACGCTTTGGCTGATTACCGTCATGCTGGTGTTTAGAATGCTGTTTAAGAGCTGGTTAACGGCTCGCCTCGGTGGTTTTACAGGCGACTGCCTCGGCGCAGCTCAACAACTCTCTGAAATACTAATCTATCTCACTTTGCTAGCAATATGGGGGCACAGCTAATGACGATCCACTTGGTTTTGGGAGGCGCACGCTCCGGCAAATCAAGTTTTGCCGAAGCTCAAGCACAGAAGCTAAGTAGCCAAAAAGCGAAACATTATGTGGCGACGGCGATTGCTTTTGATGATGAGATGAAAAAGCGTATTGCACATCATCAAGCGTCACGTGATGAGGAGTGGGTGGAACACGAGTGTCCAATTCAATTACCCGACTTGTTGGCTACATTTAGCGACCAAGATGTGGTGCTGGTTGACTGTTTGACCTTGTGGATCAACAACATCATTTATAATGATGGCGAAACTTTGCATGAGACCAAGATAAAGCAGCAAGTAGTGCGATTAACGAAAACTCTAGAGCAATCTCAGGCAGATATTATATTGGTGTCTAATGAAGTGGGGTTAGGGGTGATTCCTCTCGGGCAAGTGTCGCGCTTGTTTGTTGACCATGCTGGGTGGACGAACCAAGCTATTGCTCGTATTGCTGATAAGGTGACATTTGTTGCCGCAGGTTTACCCATGCCGCTCAAGGGGTCAACCGATGGATGAAATAACGGTAGCGCAAACCTTCAATGTTTATCTGGTTCGCCACGGTAAGACAGTTGGCGAGCCAGCGCTTTATGGCCACACGGACGTAGCAGTGGCTGCGGATAGGCAACAGGCCATTTGCCACAGTTTACTCAAAGAGGCGCTGCAGTTTTCTGCGTTGCAAACTTCTCCACTTAAGCGATGTCGCGAATTGGCCGAGCAAATTAAGGCGAGCCAACCTGAGTTGCTGCTGGATGTAAATCAAGATTGGCAGGAGATGTATTTTGGCGTGCTTGATGGTGTGCCGTTTGAGCAGGCCAAATCATCATGGCCGCTATTGGATGCGTTTTGGCAAAATCCAAGCAAGAATCCATTACCTAGTGCGGAGCCGTTGGGTGATTTTTATTGCCGAGTGTCTAACGCTTGGCAAGCATTTGCTAAAACTGTCGACAAAGACACACTAATCGTCTGCCATGGCGGTACGATAAGAATGATTCTTGCTTGTCTACTCAACTTAGACTGGCGCAACGCCGCGCTTTACTCGACGTTGAATATTGCTCATCAATCATTAACGCACATACAGATCACCAATGCAGACCAGATTTACTTTCGGGTTTGCACGATAGGGAAACCGTTAACCGGATAACTAAGGAAATAGAATGACTGCACCTAGCTGGAATTTATCCATTGCTTATCAAGATCTTAATGACCCAAAAATTGAACAAGATATTGTACTGATCAAACAGTGTATTCAGGCATTGGACCTACATGTAGATAACCGAGATTCCGTCTCGGTGGCACAGAATGCAATTCAGACTAGCGAAGCTGCGGGCCAGCTTTTAGCGACCATCAATACTTTCGCCCAGTGCCATGCTTCAATCGATGCGACCGACTCTGAGGCGAAAGCTTTGGTAGGGCGAGTGGCTAAGTTGAATTCTGAGCTTTCACAAGCCTTTGCGCCTTACGAGAATACACTCACCAAAGCACCTGATAGTTTTATTACTGATGTGCTAAACCATGATAGCCCAGATGTCGCCGGTCAAGCATTTCAAATTGAATGTACGCGTAAGCTCGCAGCGACCAAGTTGAGTGTGGCAGAAGAGCAGCTTCTCACAGCGATGGAAGTGGATGGGCGCGATGCATGGGGTAGGTTGTATGACAACATTACCGGTTCACTGCAGGTTACCCTCGGTGATGAGCAACAAAGCAAAATGGGTTTTTCGCAAGCTGCCAGCATCTTGTACGGCACAGACTTTGATCGCCAAGAACCCGCATGGCGAGGCATACAACAGGCGATGGCCGAGAATCAAGAGTCGTTTGCTGCAATATTAAATGCATTGTCAGGCTGGCGTTTAACTGAATATCAGAAACGCTCGAGCCAAACTGATGTCCATTTCCTCGATCCCAGTTTGCATGAGAGTCGTATTCAGCCGCAAACTTTAGATGCCATGATGTCAGTGGCCAAACAAAATCGTGAAATTGGACAAAAGGCTGGCAGGCTGATGGCGCGTGTCCATGGTTTAGAGCAGATGCGTCCTTGGAATCAATTAGCAGGTATGCCTAGCCTTACCCAAGCTGAGCCGACGGTTTATCGTTTTGATCAGGCGATCGAAATTATTCGTGCTGCATTTTCTCACGTAGATCCAGAGATGGCCGAATTTGTCGACGTCATGATTGAAAACGGTTGGATAGACGCGGAACCAACAGAAAATCGCCGACTTGGCGCTTACTGCACCAAGTTTGCCGCGACAAGAACGCCTTTGGTCTTTATGACATGGGGTGGTAGCCGCTCTGATCTACTGACATTGGCGCATGAGCTTGGTCATGCCTTCCATAACTGGGTTATGCGTGACATGCCGTTATGTCAAACTCGCTACCCGATGACGCTAGCAGAAACCGCGTCTATCTTTGCTGAGAATGTTGTTCGCGATTATCTGCTTGAACAAGTGGAAAGCCGTGAGGAAAAACTCGAAATGTTATGGGAAGAGCTGTCGAGTTGTTACGCGTTAATGGTCAACATTCCAGTGCGTTTTGAATTCGAAAAACGTTTTTACGAGCAACGCAGTGGCGGCGAATTTACCCCGTCGCAACTGTGCCAATTGATGAGTGAAACGTGGACTGAGTGGTATGGTGACTCGATGTCAGAGCCAGATCCTTATTTTTGGGCGAGCAAACTGCATTTTTCTATCTCTGAAGTCAGCTTTTACAATTATCCGTATTTGTTTGGTTATTTATTCAGTATTGGCGTCTATGCGCAGAGAACCAGCAAGGGCGCACAGTTCTATACTGACTATGTCAATCTGCTGCGTGACACAGGCTCAATGATGGCTGAAGAGGTGGTGGGTAAACACCTTGGTATGGATTTATCTAAGCCAGATTTCTGGCAGCAGAGCATTGATCGTGTAAAAGAAAAAATTGATCAATTTGAGTTGTTGTTAGATCAAGAATAAATCACGATACTATAGCCAAGAAATCTCATTTAATGAGATGATTTGCAAACATCAATTAGCCGAGCGAATGCTCGGCTAATTTCGTACAGCGAGATAATTCTTAATCTCCGTAAGGAGAGGAATTGGATAAATTACGATGAGGCACACGATTTGTGTCAATAAGTGGGATCACTTCTACATAATTTGTCTGAGCAATTCATTAACATACCCGCTGTGCAATAAAGGAGTAGCGCATGACGAAAACCCTCTTTCGCCAATCTTTTCTTTTTGACAGCTTAGACTTAGAACAAGAAATGCCAGCCGGTGAGCTAACCGTAGCTGGTGGAGTTGTCTTTAAATTACATCAACGTGGTGTGTTGGAGGTGATTCCTGCCAACCTGACAGCGGACAGTAAACACATCATTATTTCATGTGGTATTCATGGCGATGAAACCGCACCGATGGAAATTGCCGATAAAATCATCACGGATATCCAAACGGGTTTTCAACCCGTGACAGAACGTTTGCTGTTTATCAATGCTCATCCTGAAGCGACTAATGCTCATACACGTTTTATCGAAACCAATCTGAATCGTCTGTTTGATGACAAAGAATACCAACCTTCTAAAGAGTTAGAGATAGCCAAAGACTTAAAACGAGTCGTTACAGAGTTTTATCAAGACACTCCGCAAGATAAGCGTTGGCACCTTGATCTACACTGCGCAATCCGACTTTCTAAGCACTATTCATTTGTCGTCAGCCCGAAAGTTCGTCACCCGGTACGCGGTGAAGCCTTGATGAAGTTTGTTGCGAGTGCTCATCTTGATGCGGTGATGTTTTCTAACGCGCCGTCAAGTACCTTTAGTTGGTTTAGTGCCGAAAACTTTGGCGCTCAGGCGCTCACGGTCGAGTTAGGGCGAGTGGCAAGAATCGGTGAAAACGAGCTAGATAAACTGGTGGCGTTTGATCTTGCACTGCGTGATCTGGTTTCAAACAGTGAATCAGAGCATTTACCCCGTAAGCCGATTATGTATCGTGTCAGTCGCACCATAGTTCGCATCCATGACGATTTTGATTTCCTATTTGACGACAACGTTGAAAATTTCACCGCGTTTAAGCACGGTGAAGTATTCGGTCATGATGGTGATAAACCATTAATGGCCAAAAATGAAGGTGAGGCAATCGTATTCCCTAACCGTCATGTCGCCATTGGTCAGCGTGCCGCCTTGATGGTGTGTCCGGTCAAAACACGTTATGAAGAAGGGCAGATAGTATACGATTGATCAACTATTCTGTTGGCAAGCTTTCTATTTTAATGGCTTAACGGTATCGTTAAGCCATTATTTTTTGTCGACTTTGCTAGACAACATGGAATTTACTCAGCTACTCGAACGTAGACGTCAACGGTGGACGCGCTTTGCTCTTTTGTTCACTCTTTTTCTTGTATTCATTAGCGGCTTGTATTTAGTCGTTGGCGAAGTTTTTATCTCTCCACTTGAGGAGCTTTCCGCGCTCGAGGAACAACTGATACTGCAACTCCGCTTGCCGCGACTTCTTGCTGCGTTGGCTGTTGGTGCCTCTTTGGCGGTATCGGGAGCGGTGTTGCAAGTGTTACTCGGCAATGTGCTGGCAGAACCGGGTGTATTGGGTATCTCAGGTGGCGCGAGTGTGTTGATGGTTTTGGTGTTATTTTTTGCCCCTGCATTAGCTACTCCATTCGGCTTTATGCTCGCCGCCGTTATCGGTGCGTTAGCTTTTACCATACTGCTCGTGTTCATCGCTAAAAGTATGTGCTTAACCACAACGCGTTTGCTGCTGGTTGGCGTTGCGCTTGGCATCTTGTCTGGTGCCGTGGTGACTTGGGCATTCTATTTTAGTGATGATCTCAGCCTACGCCAGTTGATGTACTGGCTAATGGGCAGTATTGGTGCGGCAAGTTGGTATCATCATCTTCTATCGCTCATTCTCTTACCGGTACTTATTTGGTTGTGCTGCAAAGGAAGCTTGCTCGACAAACTCATGATGGGCGAGCAACATGCAAAACAGTTGGGGGTGGATGTTGATCAAGCTCGCTGGCAACTCATCTGTGCGGTGTCCATTTTAGTCGGCGGTGCGGTCGCATTAGGTGGTGTGATTGGTTTTGTTGGACTGGTTGTACCGCATTTACTCAGGCTTGCGCTAGGCAGTGAAAATCGCTATCTGTTACCCATCTCAGCGCTTGCGGGGGCAATATTAGTGGTACTTGCAGATCTCATCGCGAGAACCGCGCTGGACTCTGCTGAGCTGCCATTGGGTGTGGTCACCACGTCAATTGGTGCGCCAATCTTTATCTGGATGTTGGTAAGTCATCATGATTCACGTTAATAGCCTGTCTGTCGGTTCGCGCTTGTTACCGCTGTCATTTTCGGTTTCTGCTGGCGAAATTCTGCATGTGATTGGCCCAAACGGCAGCGGCAAAAGTACTCTACTCTCGGCCGTAGCTGGTTTATTGGATTTTAACGGCGAGGCGACCATCTTTGAGCAAGATGTGCAACATGCATCGGTTGAAGCGCTGGCGAGTTGCCGAGCGTTTTTGATGCAGAGTGATCGACCTGCGTTTAATCTTGATGTGGTTCACTATCTCTCTTTGTCTCTGCCCGCGTCATTGAAAACGACGTCAACAGAGCTCACTGGTGTCATTGAACAGCTCGCCCAGCTATTGGAAATCGACGACAAATTGCATCGCTCAATTTATCACTTGTCGGGCGGAGAATGGCAGAGGGTGAGATTGTGTGCCATATGCCTGCAGATTTGGCCGACGTTAAACCCGCGCGCCAGATTGCTGATTCTTGATGAGCCAGCTGCACCACTCGATATCGGTCAAGAAACCTTGCTGTATAAGCTCATCCAGCGGGTGGCAGATATGGGTATTGCGGTAATTATGTCTAACCATGATCTCAACCGAACGCTCAAACATGCCGATAAGGCCTTGTTATTAGACAAAGGTGTACTGCAAAAAGTGGGGGAGGTCGAAGAGGCGCTTTCTGTATCTGAGTTGTCGCGCGTGTTTAGAACCGAGGTTCAGCGTGTCATTGTGGCTGATTCACCCGTATTGTTATTTGAATGATGATACCCCTTTAGGGTTATGTTTGGTGCAGGCTGCACTCAAATCGATCGCTTTGCTCGCCGTAAAAAATTAGTGAATTTTAAAATTCGTTTAAAATCAATCAGTTAAAAATATTTTAAACTTGGCACACAATTGGCAATAGTAAGAACGATACATTCTCGTTCTTGTTAGGCGGATTCAAGTGAATGTGGATACAAATATAGGTGGGTATCTATCTAAAGCTTGATGAAGTCCTGTTTTGACTATGGCAGCTTACGCCACCCAAGGGTTTACCCGAAGGTGGCGTCTTTTTATCTGCTTATTGTGTCAGCGGCGTGAGATCGGCTGGACGATAGTAAACTGACTTAAGCACTTTACCCTGACGAATTGTCTTGGCGTCAGAAACAAAATCTTCGGCACATTTAGCGATGATGTAATCACCTTTTTGTACCGCCATTAATTTGATCCCTTGCTCAGCGTAGAAGACTTCTGTCTCGGCGTACTCTTGCTCGTTGCGACACACTTTGCTCATATTGCTTGAGTGCACCTCATCCCAACAAGGTAAGAAATCGATGCCGCGATTGATGGCAACATTAAGTAGCAAATCGATTAAGTAGCTAATGGCTAGGTTGGCTTCAATTTTGTCATCACCCAAATGCACCAAACGGCCCATCAATACATACACACTGTCGACAATGGCATCAGCTTGTTCAGTTTTGTTGTCGGCTTCTGCGAGTTCTGTCAGTTCTTCAATCGCCAGAGAAGTATGCAGCGTATCGGCTTTGTCGTCTAAACTATCTGGAGAAGCCACTGGTAAATCGAAAGTGCTACGGAACTCTGAAATGTCACGGTAGAGGTGGTCGAAAATTTCGTTAGTCAATTTTGAAAGGCGCATATCCATAAACCCGGATGTTTTTAAGATTGGCCAATACTACCAAAGCGGCTTAACTCTCGCTATGTGGTTTGGGCTAAATGGCAAATATTTAGCGCAGCAAATGAGAAAATAGTTGCATTGAATATTCGCCTAACCCTATCTTAAATATAACAAAATGAACAACAAGAGGACGGTATGGAAGTTGAAAGCGAGAGCGAGACGATTATTCGCCGCCTTTATCAGATTACCAATGATTATCAAAAGGGGTTTGATATCCAAATCAGCCAGCTCATCATGATGGGACTGGAGCGTTTTGACTTAGATATCGGAATTTTATCGCGTATAGAAGACAATACCTACACGGTACTTCATTGTGTTACTCCTGAAGGTGTAGAGCTTTGTGATGGCGATACCTTCGACTACGACCATACCTATTGCGAAATCACGTGTCGCTCGTTTGGCCCAGTTATGATTGAGAATATGGGTGAAAACGATCAGTATGCAACGCATCCCGCCTATACCGCGTTTGGTTTGGAGTCTTACATCGGGATCCCCATTTTTATTGATGATGAAATCTACGGTACCTTGAACTTTTCTTCGGCTATTCCTTATCCGCGTAAATTCAAAGATATTGATATCGATGTGCTTAAGCTGATGGCGTCTTGGGTGGAAGTTGAACTGATACGCCGACATCAAGAAGAGCGTCTCCATGCGCTCAACGCACGTCTTGAGTACCAAGCTTACCATGATGCACTGACTGGGGTTGCCAATCGTCGCAGTATGTTTAAGAACGTTCACCTAGATATTGAGCGGATGAAACGTGCTCGTGGTAAGGGAACGTTGGCGCTGATCGACATTGATCACTTTAAACGTGTCAATGACAGGTATGGTCATCAAATTGGTGACGATGTCCTGAAAAGGGTCGCTGAGGCATTAAAACAACAACTGTCTGCGCGTGATT
Source organism: Vibrio galatheae (assembly GCF_000967545.1). GTDB lineage: Bacteria > Pseudomonadota > Gammaproteobacteria > Enterobacterales > Vibrionaceae > Vibrio > Vibrio galatheae. The sequence goes on from NZ_JXXV01000016.1 coordinate 365,682, forward strand.
TTATAGCGCGATTTGGCGGTGAGGAGTTTGTTGTCTGGTTGCCTGAAAGAAGCACTGAAGACAGAGCAGCGTTGGTTGAAACGCTACGTCAGTGTGTGAATAAGATTGAGGTCAATGACAAACCGATAACCGTATCGATTGGCGCATGTGATTTCGATTTTGACTGCAGCAACGAAGTGTGTGAGCAATGTGACAAGGCGACGTTAGATGAAATCATCCATGTCGCTGACGACAACCTTTATGTGGCGAAAGACAATGGCCGAGATAATACGGTGACGTCGTGCTGGAGCACTACCTCGACAGCTTCATAATCATTGGTTGATTACAGAGTTTAAAAAGCGCCGTGCTGGCGCTTTTTTGTTATTGGCTTTTGCTTAGCTAAACAAGTAGGGAAATAGCTTGCGTCTTTCTTGCGGCGATAAAGATTCGACGCGCGCGATATTGGTATCTGGAATCGCTTCTGGATTAGGGTAGTGCTTGAGAACTCGCTCCATACTCTCTTCGCGGATGAGGTGAAACACAGGGTAAGGCGAACGATTGGTCAGGTTTTCATCGTCGTCTGGGTCTGCCCCACCAAAGCAGTAATCCGGGTGGAAGGTCGCAAGTTGAAACACACCTTCCCAATTTTGCTGACGAATCAAGGCTTCGACCCAATCAATAAACATATTGTAATCGTAAAAATCGTCGAGCATGTTAGGCACAGCGACTAAGGTGGTTTCCAACTGATCTGCGGGTGTTGAGTCTAGCTCCATAAGCTGGGTGAGAATATCTTCAAGCAAGACTTCTTCTACTTGTGCATCACTGACGAAGATTTTGATTTGCTTATTACGCTGTGGTTTGGCGGCAAAAGGGCATAAATTTAAGCCGATGACGACATCGTTGAGCCACTGTTCGACCGCCTGGGAAACCACTTGTGAGTCTGTTTGAGTTGAGCGCTGGTTGGTCATTTTGCTTCCAATTTAGAATTTGGCGCAAGAATAGCAGAATCCAACGTCCGTGGCTCGTGCTCTTCCCAGTGAGACAGTTTGCGACAGAGGACAAAAATAGCGCTGTAAAGCAGAGAACCACCCGCGATAACATATTCCCAACCGCCATGCTGCCAACAATAAATGAGGAAAAAGCCACCGATACTACCACCAACATAGTAATGAACTAAGTAAAGAGCGGTGGCGGTCGCCTTAGCATGGGTCGCTTTTTGACTTACCCATGCATAAGCTAACGTATGGGTGAAAAACGCACCAAAGCTTATCAATACTAGCCCTAGCATCATGAAACTCAGGTGGTCGACATAAGCGACAAGCATGCCGAGTAAGCTGATCATTGTGCCTGTTATCATGCCTGAAACACTTTGGTGGTGTTTACTCCATACTGAGGTGAGTTTGGAGCTTAATGTGCCCGACAAATAACAGACGAAAATCAGCGAGGCCAAACCAATCGGCAGGTTGTGCGGGGCAGCAACCAGTCTGAATCCCATGACAGAGTAGAGATTGACAAACAAGGCAAAGTTAACGCCACCGATCAGCATGGCAATCCAAATGGTCTTGTTTTGCAGATGCTTGATCAACGCGCGATTGTGGTAACGCAGCATGCCACGTTGTGGGGTAAAGTTGTTCTGTTTCGGCAGGCTGAATACAACAACCATACCACCGAGCAAGGTGAAAATTGCCATGCATATGACCGCCTGCTGCCAGCCTAGAGCATCGGTCAATGTGCCGCCGACAATACGGCCAGTTATTCCGCCCAATGAGTTTGCGGCAATGTAACCGCCAATCGCCTGGCTGAACGCTTTAGCCGACAACTCTTCAACCATGTATGCGACAGCGACTGAGGCAAATGCCGCTAGTGCGATGCCCATCATAGCTCTGAGTATCACAATGGTAATAATCGAGTCACTGCTGAGCATGGCAAAACCGATAAATGGCATCGCCAGTAGGCCAATCAGCATCACCTTTCTACGCCCGATTGACTCTGAAGCGACAGCCCAAGGAACCAGAGACACCGACAGCGCAAGCGTACTGGCAGCAAAGACCCAGTTAACCTGTGTTTCAGTAACCTCAAAGTGCGTCGCCATATAAGGCAACATGGGTTGGAATAGATACAAATTGCAGAACACGAGAAAAGAGCCTAAGGCCAAACTAAAGGTCACTTGTCGGTATTGTTTTGTTTTTAGCTCAATCATTTTCACGCATCAAAGTGGAAGTTATGTGAGCAAAATATCAGTCCAATGGTGATATATAAAATATATTAAAAATATTGTGTTGATATATTTTATATATGGAGATGGCGTTGGATTCTAAACACCTCAAGCACTTTGTGGCCGTCGCTGAACATGAGCATTTTACTCAGGCAGCGAAGGCGTTGCACATCGCTCAGCCTGCATTGAGCATTTCGATTAAAAAACTTGAACAAAGCTTAGGGGTAGAGCTTTTTCGCCGTGAAGATCGCAAGGTTTCGCTCACCGATGAAGGGGCGGTTTTGTTCGAACATGCCAAACGGGTTTTGCAGCAGCTAGATGACGCCCAGCTTGCCATTAACGAATTGAAAGGGTTAGAAAAAGGAGAAGTTCGCCTCGGCGCGCCGAGTATGATGGGGTCGTATTTTTTCCCACAAGTATTAATGGCATTTAAAAGTCGCTACCCCAATTTAAAGTTGACCTTGGTCGATGCCGGAACCCATTCTATCCGTCAGATGCTGCTAGATGGTGAGCTGGATATTGGGGTGATTAACGACGAAAACGTACCTGAAGATCTCGAAACCGATCATCTGCTACGATCAGAAATGGTGGCCGTTGTCGCGCGCGAACATGAGTTGGCGTCGCGAAACTCGATCAGCTTTGATGAATTTTTTGAACACGAATTGGTGATGTTTAAGGCTGGTTACTTCCATCGCGACTTCATTGAAAACCAAGCCAACTTGTGTGGTAAAGAGATGAAGTTCTCCTTTGAAACCAACTTGCTGCCTATGATCCTTAGTATTGTAAAACATGAGTTTGCGATTACTGCTTTGCTAGAGCTGGTTACCCAACATGAGAAAGATGTGATTGCAATACCGTTCGATGATCGAGTGCAATTAGATCTCGCGCTAGCATGGCGCAAGGATGGTTATCTGTCGATTGCAGACAAAACCTTTATCGATTTCGTTAAGCAATACGTTTAAGTTTTTGTTATCACCTGCAAATATCACATTTTGGGCTTTTCCTATCGCACCTTTGCATCAGTTAGAGTAATTTGGATTGCTTGAACGTTAGCCACGAAGGGTAGGGAAACCATTCTATGCACATCAGTATCAACCAATTCCATATCGAATCCTCCACCAGTCAATTAGCCATCGAACAATGGGATATTACCGATGGTCAATCATGGGGCGTCTTTGCGACCGAGGGGGATATTGGCTCGGCGTTAGGTTGTTTATTGTGTGGTGAATATGATGTCGACGCAGCGAAGGTACAAATCTCCACGGGCAGAATAGCGCAAGTGTCTCTAGTTGAGCAGCAACGCTTGTTAGAAGAGGAAATTGCCAAGGATGATACGGATTTTCTAGATAAAATAGACACAGGTTCAACCGTGTACGCACTAATTTTTCAGCAGAGCCAATCGCAGTCACTAACAGAGCAATTGATTGCGGATTTAGATCTCGAACATCTTAAGTTGAGTGGGTTCCGCGTTTTATCGACTGGCGAAACGAGGCGCGTTATGCTGGCTCGTGCGTTGGCGTCCAAACCAGACCTTGTTGTGCTGGATAATCCTTTTACTGGTCTGGATACCGCTCATCGAGCCTCTTTGGCACACTACTTAGCACAACTTGCTAAGACGACGCAGATGATAGTGACGTTTAACCGTGAGGAAGATATCCCCGATTGGATCGAGCAAATTGCGCTTTTTAATCACGGAAAGCTAGACAGTGTGATGGACCGAGCGGAATGGGAATCTCATCCTGTCATCAGCCAGATTAAAGCGCAGTCAACAACGCAAAGCGAGCAAATGCTTGAACTGATCCACCGCTATCAACACAGCCACCATTTTGACAATCCAGTGTTTGAAATTCGCGATGGGCAAGTGGCGTACACGGAAAAGACCATTTTCACCGAGCTAAATTGGCGGATTGAAAATGGTCAGCATTGGCAGATCAAAGGCCCTAATGGCTGTGGAAAAAGCACGCTACTCGGGTTGATATTTGGTGACCATCCCCAGTGTTATTCCAACGACATTCAAATCTTTGGCAACAAGCGTGGCTCAGGTGAGTCGATTTGGCAGATTAAGAAGAACATCGGTATGGTATCGTCGGCATTGCATCTTCAGTATCGTGTCAGTTGTAAAGCGATTGAAGTGATCCTGTCCGGTTTTTATGACTCTATTGGTCTTTATCAACAGCCAAGCAAAAAAGAGATTCAAGTGGCACGCGAATGGCTAGCCATATTGCACATGAGTGAACATGCCAATACCTCGTTTAGGCAACTGGAATATGGTCAGCAACGCTTGCTGTTGATTGCTCGTGCGATTGTCAAACAGCCAGCCTTACTGATATTAGATGAGCCTTATCAGGGGCTGGACTACTTAGGTCGTAGATTGGTGAAAAATACTCTTGAATTGATCGCCAAAGAGAATTTGAGCCAATTGCTTTACGTCTCCCATTATCAGCAAGATAAGCTAGAGAGCATTCGCAATGAAGTGGAGTTTATCTACGATCACAGTGTGAACTGCTATAAACCGCAAGTAACAACTAATATAGAGTCTCAATACAAGAGTCATATGGTATGACGGTAGGTATTTATGCTAAGTTGCAGTGACTACGACTACATTGAAATTGTTTGTTTATATCGCTACCCGGTACGCTTGCACCTTAAGTCGGGGGGCAATATCGAAGGTGTGGCGCTAGATACTAAGCGTAATGACAACAAGCAAGAGTGCATTAAGCTATCTGTCGAAGGGGGCGAGCGCTTAGTTGTGCTTGATGAGTTGGCTGAACTTGAAGTGAGGGTAGAGAACCCACACTTCACCAACAAGCGGTTTGGTTAGTTTTTCGCGTTATATATTTGTTCAAAGTTCTTCTGGTTCCAGCCAATCATATAGCGGTCACCAATTTTCAGTACCGGTAATGAACGTGCGCCAATCGCGTCCAACTCTTTACGACCGCGCTGCATCTTTGCATTCGTCAATCGGTACTGGTAGCCCTTCGAGTCAAGGTAGCGTTGTGCGTCTTTACAGTGTGGGCATTTATCTTTCACATACAGTACAAGTCGTTTCATGGTCTGTTCCTACTCAGTTATCAGCGCAGAGTTTAATGAAAAGGTCGTGAATGGCAAGTGCGAATAGCGTAGACTTGGGCACCTTTATTTAGCTCAACTCTTCTAGGGTCAAAATGAATTCAGCGCTCCGTTACATCCAAGGATATCCAGAACACATTGTTACTCCTGTCACTAAGATGGTGGAGTCTGGCCGATTAACCACTTGGTTTGAACAGCGCTATCCTGATAATCACCAGATAAAAAGTGAGAAGGCTCTGTTTGAGTACACCATGGCGCTGAAAAATTGCTATATGAAGAAAACCGCGCCGCTCAGTAAGGTGGTGTACGACAATAAAATCCACTTGATCAACAATGCGCTTGGTCTACACACCTACGTAGCAAAAGTGCATGGCGGAAAAATTAAATCAAAGAATGAGATTCGTATTGCAAGTGTATTTAAAAATGCACCAGAGCCACTACTACGAATGCTCGTCGTCCATGAATTGGCACATTTGAAAGAGAAAGAGCACGATAAAGCCTTTTATCAACTGTGTTGCCATATGGAACCGGACTACCATCAACTGGAGCTTGATGCTCGCCTGTTTATGATCTATCTAGAAACTTCAAAGCAAAAATGACTATGACTCGCTGTAAAAAAACTGTTTCGCCGAAAGAGAGTGGCAAAAAAGACCTAGCCAAAAAGTCACAGATGAAAGTGGTCTCAGTTACGGGTCACAAAGGCTTACACAAGCGCAATTTGCATCAAGGCCGCTACGATTTCCCTAAACTGATTGTCGCGCTTCCGGCGCTAAAAAAGCATGTGATCAAAAACCCGCAAGGTGAGCCAAGTATTAATTTTTCCGACCCTGTTGCGGTCAAACTGCTGAATAAAGCCTTGCTTGCCCATCATTACGGCGTCACGGAATGGGATATTCCGTCTGGGTATTTATGTCCTCCGATTCCGGGGCGCGCCGATTATATCCACCGCTTGGCTGAACTGCTGAGTAAAGAGAGCAAAAACCTTAAGCACAACCAAGTTCGAGCATTGGATATTGGCGTTGGTGCGAACTGTATTTATCCCATTGTTGGGGCCACTCAGTATGGTTGGCAGTACGTGGGAGCTGACGTTGATCCGGTGTCGGTAGAAAATTCAAACTCAATTGCGCAAGCAAACGAGGTATTAAAAGGGCGGGTTGAGTGTCGGTTACAAAAACAGAGCCGTCACTTCTTTAAAGATATTATTCAGCCTAATGAATTTTACGACGTGACGACATGTAATCCACCATTTCACAAATCACTTGAGGAAGCCCAGCAGGGAACAGAAAGGAAAATTCGCAACTTATCAGCGAATAAAGGCAAGCGTGGGCAAGCTAATGCAAGCAAGACATCCACTGCTTCGCCTATACTTAACTTTGGTGGCCAGCAAGCTGAGCTCTGGTGCCCTGGCGGAGAAGCCGCATTCATAAAGAATATGGCGTTTGAAAGCCGTGAGTTTGCCCATCAAGTGTTGTGGTTCTCGACGTTGATTTCCAAAAAGGACAACGTTCGTTGGATGCGTAAGAATCTAGACAAAGCAGGCGCCAAAGAAGTCCACATTGTTGAGATGAGCCAAGGGCAGAAAATCAGTCGCTTCATCGCTTGGACATTCAAAAGTGAAACGGAGCGTCAACAGTGGTTGAAGCTTAAAAGTTAACCCCAATTCTCGAAGGAGGGCATGTGGAATTTGAAATTTATATGCCCTGTGAGCCAGTGTGGTTGTGTGACAGCTTCTTAATGCTCTTCGCCGTGCTGTTTGTATTAGGTCTGCTGGGGTTTATTTATATCCTTTACAAAGAGTACCTCAAGATACAGAGAGCCAACCGCGTTCGGCAAAGACGAAAAGTGCCTCATTCGCAACGCAAGCGCTAGTGAAAGTCGTTTAATCTCTCTTGATATTGTTTTGCTTGAACTGCATTGCCGGCCTTTTGTTCCAATTTCATCAGTAACTTAAGTGAAACCGCTTGTGTCCCATACCAGTTGTGAAACTGGGTCAGTCTCATCTGTGCTGTATCGAGCTCACCAGACTCAATTTCCAACTTGGCTAGTGTCAGTATTGATCGCGCTCGCTTGGGTTCATAGTCGAGTGCTCTTTTTAAATAGTCACTCGCTTGTAGGGTATTACCTGCCTTCATCGCACACAGCGCGGCATTTTCATAACTGGCTGCCGTTAGAAAATAGCTGGGCTGGGCAATGGCTTGATGGAAATAGTCGTCGGCTTGAGTGTATTGCTCTTGTTTGCACAGGAATGTGCCATAGTTGTTCAGCACATCGCCATTGTTAGGGTGTTGCGTCAAGGCTGATTGGTAGAGGTGTTGCGCCGAGTCTGGTTCACCGACTAATTCAAAATAGTGGGCAAGCGAGAGCTGACTCCGATAGTAGTTAGGCGCATGCTCATACGCGAGTTGGAGGTTTTCGCGTGCTTTTGTCATATCCCCTTTGTTTATATAGCCCACACCCAGCGCAATGCGAGCTTCTGCACGTTGTATCGATTCGTCGTGCTGTACGGAAGGTGCAAAAGAACATCCGGCGAGTATCAGTACCACAATGATGAATAGTAACGGCATTATGCGTGTTTAAATTAAGAGAACGGTTCAATATAGTGCTGAACTTGATTACTGACGTCACGGCTTAGTGGGAGTATTGCGACAGAATTTAAGTTGCGCTATGTAACGCACTGGAAGTTTAGAACTAGAAATTGATGAGTAGTTCGAATCGCGCGATTTTTTGGTGGTGGTGGCCTAGATCGTAAGTGAAGGAAAATCGAATTAAAAAGAGCACGCGACCACGTGCTCTTGTATAAGGTTCTGCTGTGCGTATCAGTCGTCTTTGGTGAAGTTATCTTCACTGAAGTGATCGAGATCGTAAGGCGTTTGCTGGTAGACGCAATAGTTTAGCCAGTTAGCAAATAGCAGGTGTCCGTGACTTCGCCAACTTGCTGATGGCTTGTTGTCTGGGTTGTTATTTGGGTAGTAGTTGACGGGAATTGCGGGCTCCATGCCTTCACCGAGATCGCGCACATATTCATGGTGGAGGGTATGAGAGTCATACTCCGGGTGACCCGTGACAAACACATTACGCTTATCTTTTGTTGTCGCCAAGTACACTCCCGCAACGTCAGATGTGGCAAGAATATCCAAATCGGTATGCTCAGCTAGATACTCGGGTGAGAAGTCGGCGTAACGCGAATGAGGGGCTAAGAAGGTGTCATCAAAGCCACGCAATATCGGGTGATACGGGTGATGGATAGTATGATTGTAAACACCAGACAGCTTCTCATTACGCGTGCGTTTCGGTAAATCATACAGAAGCTTCAAGCCTGCCTGTGCGGCCCAACAAACATACAATGTCGAGGTCACATGTGCTTTGGCCCACGTCATGATGGTTTGCAAATGCTCCCAGTAGATAACGTCTTCAAATTGCACCAAACCAAGCGGGGCACCTGTAATGATCAGGCCATCAAAGTTACGTCCTTTGACCATTTCAAATTGACGGTAAAAATTATCTAAGTGTTCAGTCGGGGTATTTTTGCTGGGTCTATCGTCAATGCGCAGCAATTCGATATCTACCTGCAGCGGGCTGTTGGATAACAAACGCAAGAACTGAGTTTCCGTCTCAATTTTCTTCGGCATAAGATTAAGGATCAGCACCTTAAGCGGACGAATTTCCTGGGTCGACGCACGAGATTCTGGCATGACGAAGATATTTTCGGTACGTAATACGTCAGATGCGGGCAATTGATCGGGGATCTTAATCGGCACAGCTTACTCCCTAAGCGTAATTATGGACGTCTATACTTCTAAAGTTAACCCAATAAACCAGAGATGTCGATAGCCAATTTAGGCCAATTTATATTAATATTTGCCCGCCAATTCACTAACAAGATTGATTATGACGCTAAAACTAACGTTGATACGTGGATTGCCCGGCTCAGGGAAAAGCACGTTAGCCCAAACTATCCCGGCCCAACATTACGAAGCTGATATGTATTTTATCAACGAGAGTGGTGAGTATGTATATCAGGCCAACAAAATTGCACAAGCACATCAATGGTGTAAAACCAAAACAGAGCAAGCACTGGCTCAAGGGCATAGTGTGGTTGTTGCAAATACTTTTGTTCAGCGGTGGGAAATGGTGCCTTACCTAAAGTTGGCTAAACGCTATAGCGCTCAATTCGAAGTGATTGAATGTCACGACAACTATGGCAATGTGCACGGTGTTGAAGCGAAAACCATAAACTCAATGAAAAAGCGGTGGCAAGAATGGCAAAACGTACCCCAGTTGTAGAAATGACCTCTTACGGTCTTTACAAAGAGTGGGATTCAAAATCGAAACACCTACCTAAAATCCAAGAGTTCACCACTCAAGTCCCCGCAGATGAAGAGATTGAGTTTGGTTTTATTGTCAATATCAAGAAGGCCAAGGGTGAGGTGATCGAGTTCTGTATCGATCATCCTGGAATCAAAGGCAAAAAAGGGCAAAGACTGGAGCCTTTTACTGGCGACATGCATGTAGGCAGCAACGATTGGGATTTTTACCTCGGGGATACTATCCAACTGCTCGATCCGGTAGACGGTTTTAAATCTAACATTGGCAAATGGCGGATGACGATTGAGCTAGGCGGTAGGGTAATTGCTGACAAGACATTTGACGTGTTTGCTCGTGATGAAGGTGAATTCTGGAAGCGTCGTGGTTTCTAGCCCCTTGTTCTGAATGTACCTAACGGGTTAATTTATGAACACTTGAACTTGGCCGTGTACAAAAATTGGGGGTTGAATAACATCGGAGTGAAAATTTTCTAATAAACTTATCAGTAGATAAGATAAATAGAAGCGCGCGATGACATCACCTCGGTTGTTGAACTTTAACTTGCAAACCCGTACCGCGATCTACTTTACCATCGGTATGTTGGGTATTGCTTTTAGCTGCATCTTTATTACTCGTTATTTCTTCTTAACCAGTCTCGATAGCCTAGAATCAATGGAGTCCCAAAGTGCGAGTCAACAGGCGAGTAGTGTGGTCACTCTGATGGTCACACAGATGGAAGAACGCTCGTACGATTGGGCCTATTGGGATGAAACGTTCGAACTGCTTACTGGTGGTGACAAGCAGGCCTATCGCGACCGCAACCTTTCTCCGGATTCACTCGATGTTCTCGGCCTTGATATGATGATCTTTGCTGACCTGCACGGCAAGGTTATCGAATCGATTGTACGTTCGCCTGATGATGAGCCTGTGGATATTGACGCGGTTGTTAAGGCAGATGTGGTTACACGTCACATTCAACAGATGAACGGCTTACTTGATAGTCAACGCTGCAGTGCGAGTGGTCTGTTGGTCGTCGGCCAGCAAGTATGGGCGATAAGCCTGACCCCGTAAGAGATAGTGAAGGCACCTCTGCATCGTCTGGCTGGCTATTGTGGGGTAAAAATCTCACGGAACGTTTTCCCGGTGACTTTGAGTCTATACTCATCGGCGAAAACGAGCTTATTCTTGTCGGTAATGATGCTAATACCAGCATTGCAGTCGAGTATCCTGAAGTCGAAAAATCGCAACAATTCATCACCCAACGCACCCCTCTTAACGATATGTCAGGTATGCTGATAGCGAATCTCACTACAACAACTGAAAGAACGTATTTTATCCAAGGTAATGTGATGTTTTCTTACCTTTTCTATGCAGTGTCTGTGGTGGTTTTGCTCATCTCATTTGTGACATTTTTAATCTTTCGTCGCCGCGTCTCAGCGCGCTTTACCGATCTTGAAAAGGACATTGACGAGCTGATCTCAGCCTATCAACTTGAGGGCCTAAATCATCCCAGCAAAGATGAATTGGAACGTTTGTCAGGTTTAATTCAGGCACTGGCGAATGATGGTGTGGAAACCAAGGAGCAGCTTCTTGATACCCAACAGAAATTTGAAGCCTTGTACCAAAGTGGCTCAATTGGCGTGTTACTGGTTCGTGCCCGAGAGGTTATTGATGTCAATCAGACCGCACTTGAACTGTTGGGTTATCAAAGAGAAGAGATCATTCATCAAACCTTAGATGATTTATGTGCAGACAAACAAACAGATGAGTGCCAAGTTGATAAGATGTACAGTCAGTTTGAACTGGGGCAGACGCTTTTTGAGAGCCAACTCCTGACACGGGCGGGGGAAGTTGTCGACTGTCATATCGAGATAAAAGCGATTCAATACCAAGGCGAAGCGGCATTGATGTTATCGCTTAGCGATTTAAGAGAGAAAAAGCAGCAAGAGAAATTGATTGAAAATTTGGTGGATAGGGATCACCTCTCTGGCCTATGGAATCGCAAGGCCATTATGGATAAGGCGAGGTGGCTGGTGGATGAGCGCCCAAACCAATGTTCGTTTCTCTACATCGTTGTGCCGAATTTAAGCCAAGTTGCCGAAATTTATGGTCATCAAGTCTTTGATCAATCGATTGAGCGGATTGCGCATAATTTTGGTCAATATCTGACGCCTTTCCCAATCGGTCGGATCAGTAATGACGAATTCTTAGTCTTAGTGTCAGAGAATAAAGATCGAGAACAGGCCCGTAAAGGTACGGAAAAGATCATCGAACTATTGACCAATAAGCAGATGATAGAAGGGGTTGGAATCAGCCTAGAATGCCAAGCCGCATTGGTTGCGAGTGAACTCTCGCACAAGCCGCTTGATGCCCAAATTCAAGCAGCGATCTATGCGATTCAGCATCGACATACCGCAACATTGGCCCCTAAGGTAGTCGACGTTGACGCCACGGTATTTGATATGGCAGAAACGTCAGCAGCGATCAATCGCGATCTTTCTGGCGCAGTGCGAAATCAGCAAATAGACGCGCATTATCAAGCGATTGTGGATAGCAAAACGGGAGAAATTAGTGGCTTTGAAGCGCTTGCTCGCTGGCAGCATGCATCGTATGGCTTTGTTTCACCTGCGGTATTTATCCCACTGGCGGAGCAAAGCGCACTGATTATTGAATTGGGCGAGTCTATCTTAGAGCGTGCTTGTCAGTTCATCGCTCAAGTCAATCAAACTCGCCGTCGAGCAGGGCTTGGTTTGTTAACCATGCATGTTAATTTAAGCCCTCCCCATTTTCACTACCAAGAGCTACCTAACCAGCTCATGCATTTAATTGATAAATATCAGATTCAACCGGGTCAACTTGTCATCGAAGTGACAGAGAGCATGTTGATGGGGGTGGAACAAGACATTGTAGAGCGAATGGAAAACATCAAATCCCTTGGTGTACTTCTAGCATTGGATGACTTTGGTACCGGATACTCATCATTTAGTACCTTGTGCAGTTTTCCACTTGATATTGTCAAACTCGATAAATCCTACATTGACCATATCGAAAGCAATGATCGCGCTAGAAGCTTAGTACGCAACATCAGCAGCATGGCTAAAGAACTTGGGTTGACCACAGTCGCTGAAGGTGTTGAAACTGCTGGACAGGTCAGTAGGCTGCGTAACTGGAATGTAGAAGAGATACAAGGCTATTACTTCTACAAACCTGTGCCTGCCGACGAGGCTATTCGTTTAGTCAACCGATAACCCATAGTCACATGTGCTAATCATGCTTAGGGCTAATGGCCGAGCGTTTACCAGCGAGTGACCAATAAGCAATCGCCGTCCAAGCTAAGCTTTGCAGCCAAAGTTGACTAAAGTTGCTGCTCACACTTTGCCAGCTTCCACCCATTTGGTTTAGGGTCAAAAAGCCTTTAATGGCTGGTGTACTTGGGAATAGTTGCGACAACCAAACTATGGGCCTCGGAATGGCTTCAACAGGCCAAATGAAACCGGCACTAAATACCAAGGGCATCGAACTTATCAACACCACTAGCGTAACAAGCTCTCTTCTTGGCGTTATTGCGCCAAGCCAAATGCCAATCGAGCTGGTGGCAATCAAAAAAGGTAACAGCAAGGCCAATAGTTCTGTCGCATGGGCCAGTTGGTTCACACCATGCATGGTGAAGCTTGCGCCAAAATAGTACATGCTGAGCAGATAATAGACAGCGAGCAAGGCTAAGGTTCGCGCAGCGAGAAGTTTGGCTGGCGATACATGACTCCAATAACCCGTACCATGCTTTTGTGTACCGACCATTAAGCCCGCTGCCATGGCGAGCGTTTGTTGTAAGATCAAAACAAACACAGCAGGGACGACGTAGTCGACGTAACCCATTCGAGGGTTAAATGTCGGTTTGAGGTTAAGCTTGGTCGCGGCGTATTGGTCTTCTGCTTTTGCCAACGGCTGGCCGTCTATCAGCAATTTAGTCACAGTCGTTTGAGCCGCCAACGTTCCGCCCGCCTGAGCTAAACCTTCGACGATAGTGCCGTATACTAAAAAGTATGACGCGTCACCCGCGTAAGAAAGGGTCGGGCTTTTGCCTAACATTAAATCCTTATAAAAATGCTCTGGAATGACTAATATTCCGCTGACCTCACCTTTAATAAAGGCTTGGTGAGCATCTTCAATGGTGTAATCGCGTTGGACGACCTGGACTTGTGGTGTTGCATCCACTATACGCTCTAACCGAAAACTGGTGAGGCTTTTGTCTAGGTTCACCACACTGATCTTTTGTTCTGTTGGCGTTTGATGACTGTATGGTAGCGGGTAGAGGAACGAATAAAACACCACGCCCCCAAACACGGTGAGAGTGACAACGGGGTTGGTGAACAGTGCTTTGAGTTCGGCTCTGATCAATTTGAACAAGCTCATGACACGCTCCCATGGTGTGCGTCTTGCACCAGAGTGTTTAAATGCTTTTTGGCTAAGGCGATAACTACAAAGGCTGGAATAAGGTAGCCCAGCATCGGCAATAAATGGCTTATAGAGGTAGTCCAATTCTGACCATAGCTAACTTGGCTGACCTGAGCCTCTATATAATGGCTAATCGGCAGTAGACTCCGCCAAAACTGAGCCAGACTATTCATGTCAGTGACCGGAAAGGTTATCCCCATAAAGGCGAAACTTGGGGCGGTAAACGCACCAGCAAAACTCATTGCCCGCGCAGCATCAAGGGTAAGGAAGAAAAATAAGCTGCCCATCACCATGCAAGCAATAGTTGTTAGCCATTGCGCAAACAGTAGGGCGAAAAAACTCCCATTCATTGGCCACTTAAAACCAAGATAGAACCAACATAGAAAGGCAAATCCTTGCAGCATAAACACCCAAGTGTATGGTGCCAAGGTGTGATAGATCGCGAGCGTTGGCTGGTCACTTAGCCAAGGTCGAAGTCTTCTATCACGTAAATTTGCCGACAACACCAAGATGGTCGTGACGACAACACATATCTGCCATAACGCGGGGATAATGGCAGACATTAGAAATTGTGCATAGTTGGAATTTTTGTTAAACAGCGGCGTGATTTGAGTGCGAATTGGTACCGCTTTAGCCATAGCAGATGACAAAGTGGCATTGCCATGGCTTAAATTGCTGACAGTGCTTATCTCGGCGTTAAAGGTGCCTTGTGCTTGCAGAAATGCAGCATTGACTAATTTACCGACCAGTATCATTTGGCTGTTGTAAAATACGCTTACTTGCGGAGCCAGTTGTTTGTATATCTCTTGCTCAAAGTTATCTGGAATAACGGCATAAGCGTAAATATTGCCTGCAACTAGCGCCTCTTTTGCTTCTAAGACGCTGGAGAATTGCTGCTCAACCTTCATCGTTGCGGTGGCATCATAGTAGCGGATAAGGTGCTGGGACATTTTTCCAGAGTCGAGGTTGACGACGCCAATTGGCAGATCTCTCGCTATGCCTTGGGAGAATATCGCCCAAATCATCACTGCGAGCATGACAGGAATCCAAGTCAGACTCGACAGCAGCCATTTATCTCGCCTGATGATCTCGAGTTGGGAAACGCTAGCGTTATTCATAGTGCTTCCAACTATTCACTCAGTTCCACGACAAGGCTCATACCTAAGCGCAGGTTGCCAACAGATTCAACTGGACGCGCTTCGACTTCAAAAGTGCGCAAATCGAATCCTTGTGCGGCATCGGTCGAGCGCCAAGTCGCAAAATCACCCATTACATCGATGTGTGCCACTTTAAACACCACCTGTTTGTCGAGCGCGGGTACAAAAGCAGAAAAAGTCTGACCTTTCTCGAAATGACGTAGCAAATCCTCGCGCACATTTAATACTGCCCACGAGTCATTGGTATCGATCACTGTGACGACAGGGAAGCCTTGCGGCGCGAGTTCGCCACTTTTCAATAGCACTTGTGATACTTCGCCGTCAAACCAACTTTCGATACGTGTATCTTCAGCGTACGCTTCGACTTCGGCCACAGCTCCCGCCGCCATGCGCGCTTTTTCTGCGGCAGCGAGTTTGGTTTCACTGCGCACGCCTTCTTGAGCCATCTGATACATTTGGAACGCGGCACTTTCCGTGTATTTCGCTGCATCCCACTGTGTTTTGGCTTCGTCACGTTTTTGTTCAGCAACCACGCCTTCGTTGTATAGGTTGTTGACTCTCAAATAGGTTTTTTCCATCAACGCAGAAGCAGCTTTGGCTTTTTGCCATTGATCTTTCGCTGCTTGAATTTGTTGAGTCCGCGCACCTTTTTCGGCTTCCAGTGCCAATGCTCCGGCGGCTTTTTCACCTGCTTTTGCTTGTTGCAGTTTGGCCTCAATCTCTGGACTATGGAGAGTAAATACCAAATCACCCTTGTTAATTTGGTCACCGCTACGAACCAGCACTTGGTCAATTCTGCCCGGAACTTTAGAAGAGATACTGTATTGCTGAGATTCGATTTGTCCTTGCAATCGAATCGGTTTCGGAAGATAGGCCTGATAGAAGCTGTAGCCAATCCAAGTTGCAACGCCTAATGCGACCGCCGTAGTTAAAATGGTTTTTGCATTTTTCATCTGAAATCCTTAGTGACTCGAAATTGTAATAGCGTTGTGTTGATATTGACGAAATGCATCCATTTCATTTGATAGAGCCAGTAGCTTTGAAAGCGAAATCAAATAGTTAAAACTCGCCGCCGCTTTTTGAGTTTGCACGCTCGCAATGTAAAGCTGTGCATCAATGACATCTGTCGAGGTAGACAGACCTTGCGAAAACGCTTTTTGACGTAAGTTGAGGTTCTCGTTGGCAAGTTCGATACTCGACTCCAGACCAAGAACTTCTTCCTGTGCTTGCTCTGCTTCAAGGTAAGTCTTTTGCACGAGTACAGAAAGGTCTTGCTTGGCCTGTGCTTTTAAAAAACGCACTTGTGAAACGGCGCTGTGCGCCGCTTTTACTTGGTCAGTGCGGCCAGAACTTTCAATAAGAGGAATATTGACCCCAACCCCAACCAACCAGTCAGGTTTTAGTTGGCTTGCCATAGAGTCGTCTTCATACAGGCTGTAGTCGCCGTATAGATACACCTCTGGGTAATACTTACCTTTCTCGGCTTTGATAAGGCTGTCTGCTTGTTTTTCTTTTGCTTCGAGTAATGCCAGTCCTGGATAGGTGGCGAGTGTACGGTCAATAAACACATCTTGCGCAGGAAGAGTGTGATTGATGAATAGGCTGTCAGCGGGTTCGACGGTTGAATTTTGGTTAAGGACCTGAGTCAGAGCGGCTTGGGCTATTTGTAAACTTCGTTGGGCTTTCTTGCGTTCAATCACAGCTTTGTCTAACGCCGATTCTGCTTGTAAACGCTCGACGCGCGCAATCTGCCCTTGCTGCTCTAGCTTAACTGCGTTGTCTCTATGCTTAGTCAGACCTGTTTCGACCAGTTGACGTGTATTGACCACTTCTTGCGCCAATAGAACAGAAAAGTAATATTTGCTCAAATCTTCAAAACGGGCCTGAGTCTCCATCGCCAATTCGCTCTGCGCTTGCTCTTTGCGACCTTCGGCTGCAGATTGCGCCGCGTTAATTCGGCCACCAGTGAAAATCGGCCAAACTGCACGAATGGATGAACTAAAAATGTCTCTCTCACTGATGGTGGATGTCACGCCGCCGAGACCAGCGAGCAGCTGATTAAATACTGGGCCGAGGTTAGGTAAGGTTTGTCCTGTGCTTTCAAATAGTTGGCTGCCTGATACGGTAATATCGGTGTCTAGCCGAGTGTAATTGGCGCCAAGTGTCAGTGAGGGCAGGTTAAGGTTATCGGTCGCGTCTTCGAGGTGCTCATAGCGTTCGACATTGGATCGCTGTGCGGCAAGTGAGTTGTTCTCTTGTTGAAGAACTTGCCATGCTTGGTCGAAGCTGATGGCTGCTGACTGAGAAAAAGGAGAATAAACGCTCAGACAACCAATTAGTAATGCGATCGGACGCAACGTCATAGTGGAGTACTCTGCATGAAAAATTAGAGTCTATACTCTAGCTGGTGTTGTTACAATCTTTCGAGATTAAAAAGCGCTTAGAAAAAGTAAAGCCAGTCGAGGTAACCGACTGGCTTAGGTGTAATTAAATTCAATCGCTTAAGGTGAAGGTTACTGTTTTAACTCTTTGGGTGTCGGTTTGAGCTTATGGATTAGTTTGACTAACACAGGACTAAACAACACCAGTACCGCCAACAGAGTAAATGTCATCGTAATGGGACGTTCCCACAAGAAGCTCAACTCACCGTCACTGATCATTAACGCGCGTCTTAAATTCTCTTCCATTAAGCCGCCGAGAATAAATCCAAGTAGCAGCGGGGCGAGGGGGAAGTTCGCCAGTCTTAGGGCGATCGCAGCCATCGCAATCAACAGCATGATAAAGACATCCATGGTATTGAAAGAGACTAAATAGACACCTGTGATAGAGAAGAACAGGATCATAGGTAACAACACGGTTCTCGGTACTGCCAGAAGTTTCGAGATGTAGGGAATCAACGGCAAATTCAAAATCACCAGTACAATGTTGCCAAAATACATGGAAATGATCACCGACCAAAACACATCTGGATGTTCGACAAACAGGCGTGGTCCTGGCTGAATACCGTAGGCGATGAGCGCACCAAGCATAATTGCCGTTGTCCCTGAACCTGGAATACCAAGTGTTAGAAGTGGCACAAATGACCCGCTTGATGCCGCGTTGTTGGCCGATTCGGGTGCAACAAGGCCGCGAATACTGCCTTTACCGAACTCTTCTCTTTTGTCTTTTGGCGCAAGGTTGCGTTCCATACCATAGCTTAGAAAAGCGGCAATGGTGGCCCCAGCGCCGGGTAGAACACCGGTAAAGAAGCCTAAGATTGACGAGCGTATAGAGACGGGCGCCACTTCGCGCACTTCCTCTCGGGTAACTTTCATGCTGCCAATATTGTTCATTTTATCTTGTTCATCAGAACGAGTGTCGCTGTCGGGTTTCAAGATCCCCATCAGTGTTTCACCTAGCGCAAAAGTCGCCATTGCCAACAACAAGAAACTGAAGCCGTCCATTAGGTCAGTTAAGCCAAACGTAAAGCGCTCTACGCCGACACCTTTGTCGATGCCCACGGTGGAAAGCATCAGACCAAGAATGGTCATCATCCACGCTTTAATCACTTGCCCTTTACCTGCGAAAGCCGCAACCGCTGATAAGCCTAGTAGCATTAAGGCGAAATAGTCAGAAGACTGAAAGCTCAGCGAGACATTGGCCAAGGCTGGCGCAGCAACGAGCAACATAATCGCAGACAGCGTACCACCCGTGAACGAAGAGTAAGCGGCTAGAGCCAATGCTTTGCCTGCTTGGCCTTTTTGCGCCATAGGGTAACCGTCAAAAGCAGTCACTACAGTTGAAGAACAACCCGGAGCGTTGATCAAAATTGAAGACGTTGAGCCTCCGAATACGGCGCCATAATAAACGCCAGCCATTAGAATCAAACCCGAAGATGGCTCCAAGCCATAAGTGATAGGGATCATTAGTGCGATCGCTGAAATCGGGCCAAGTCCGGGTAACATGCCGATAAATGTACCGACGAAACAGCCGACGATCACCATCATGATATTCATTGGCATCACGGCGGTCGACAGACCTTGTAGAATTCCATCCAACATAATGTTAATTCCTTAAATTACGACCACATGGTGAAGATAACGCCCGGCTCTAAGTAGATATCGAGCCCTTGGGTAAGCAGTAGATAGAAGGCGATGACAAAGGGGAATGAAGCGCCGAATAACACTTTCTTGCGACGTTCACCAAGGAGGTAAAAGCCAGCGAGTAAGAACAACCCAGTTGCAAGCACGAAGCCGATGTAGGTTAAACCGACGCCATATAACGCCATCAACAGCAGAAAACCGATCAGCAGTTTCCAGTTAAACTCGATCACTGCACCGCTTTTGCTATCCGGTTGACCCGTGACTAAAAGCATCAGAGCCAGTGCGATACCAATAAAGGTTAACAGTGTCGGCAGTGTGCGTGCTGTAAAGGGTTCGTATTCATCTCCGGGAAAGAGTGGAATTTGAGTAGTCTGGTAGCCGTAGCATAGGCAGACCAGCAAAAAAATCATCGCGCCAACACGGTCGCGACAGAGTAAATTCTCTTTTGAGAACAAGTTACCTTTTGTGATTGAGTTTGTTGGCAAGTCCGACATATCCAACTCCATTTGCCTTTCAGGTAAGAAAAAGCCGTACATGAGAGTTAATGAGCATGTTTCACCAACAAATAAGCCTTTTGCTGCTAATCAAGAAGGCTCGCTGTTTAATCATTAAACAGAGGAGATTGTGTAGTTTGCTCATGTACGGCAAAAGGAGATGAGAGTGGCAGACCACTCTCATTGATTGTTGTCGTCTTTACTTGAGGAAACCAAGTTCACGCATTAGGTCACCCATTTGCTTCTCTTGATCTTCTAGGAAAGCGTAAAACTCTTTGTCTGCTTTGTAGTTATCGATCCAGCCATTGCGGTCACGAACCACTTGCCATTCATCTGTTTTGTACATCTTAGTCAGCGCAGCGTTCCATTCATCAATCTTTTCTTGACTTGCACCCGGTGCAGCGAAGAATCCACGCCAGTTAGCGAAGACGGTTTCATTGCCGTATTCCGTCAATGTTGGAATATCTGGTGCCGCTTCTAAACGTTTCGGTGCTGTGACGGCAAGAATCTTAACCTGACCAGACTTTGACATTTCTAGCACTTCACCAAGACCAGTTGACAGCAGTTGTGTTTCACCAGAAAGCAGTGCCGCCATGGCTTTTCCGCCTGCATCATAAGCAATGTAACGAACTTTCTTGGCATCAAAACCTTCGCCTTTAAATGCGGCGGCGACCACTAAGTGATCCATACTGCCGCGTGCCGAACCACCCGCGATCTTGACTTTACGTGGTTCAGACTCGAAGTCTTTGACGACGTCTTCCCACGTGTTGTAGCCCGAGTCTACTGAAGTCACGATTGCACCGTAGTCAGCAATGGTTGCGGCCACTGGTGTAAGGTCGCGGAAAGATTGCGGGAAGATACCCGTCAGCGAGCGTACAACGATAGGGGTCGAGTTGACCATTAGGGTGTCTTCTTGACGTTCAGCGGTTTCAATCAGATGAGCGATTGCTTTACCGCCACCGCCACCAGATAAGTTTTGGAAAGAGACGTTGTCGACGATGTCAGATTTCACTAACACATCGCCTGTACCACGAGCGGTCATGTCCCAACCGCCGCCAGCGCCTCCAGGAATCAAAAAGTGGATTTTCTCTACATCAGCTGCCAGAGCGTTAAAAGAAAAAGACGCAGCGATGATAGATGCAGCTAGGGTTGGTTTGAATACCTTAAACATGATTCACGTTCCTTATGTAGGGCATATTCTTCTTTGAGAACACACTTATTGTTATTTACTCTCCACTGAGCGGAGTAATCCCATCAGTGGATGTATCTAAGGTTAATGATGTGTTAAATCCATGTCTGCAATACGTTGATAAAAAGAATATTGTTCATTGTGAGGATTTTGTTCATAAAGTTCACAAGCGACATTAAGCTTCTATATTACGAACGGTGCTGCGTATCTCAGTTATGAGCAATAAATGTAAAAGTTGCTCTCATTTAGCGCTAATAACTAGCAATTTGAGGATTCCATTCAAATACTTAATTGAGAATTAATTACTTAATACAACACATGTTCGCTATGTCTTGGTCATTAGGGGACTTTAAGCAATGAAAAGCGATTTACGTCTGGCTAGGAAGTTCTCCATACAGTTTACTGTGGGAACGATGTTTTTATTGGCAACTCTATTTACCGCTACGTGTGCGATTGGCTTGCAATACTATTTCGGTAAGAAACTGTCTGAAGAAAATGTATTAGCGAAGTTAACCACTGCGTCGTCAGATATTGGTTCGTACTTCGAACTGGTTGATAAAAATGCCACTAAAAGCGTTCAACTGCTGCAAAAAGTGACAAATTCGAGCGAAAACTCACTGTCTGAGCGAGAAATACGCGACATTTTTACCTTAATTCTAACCGACAATCCTCTGTTCTATAGCCTTTATTATGGCCAAGATAATGATGATTTTTTTCAAGTCATTAATTTGGAATCGTCTCCCATAGTGCGTGAAAAGATCTCTGCAGCGGAGAGTGATCGCTGGGTGGTGATTAAAATCTCTGGGGATAAGCGTCAGCGCACACGAATCAACGAATACTACACCGCCGACTTTACACTGAGCAAAAAAACATCCGAGATCAGTAACTACTTTCCAACCCAACGACCTTGGTACTCAGTAACGCAGCACCAGCAGATTGCTAAAACCGAACCTTACCTTTTCCAGCACCTTAAGATTACCGGACAAACTTATTCAATTCGTACCAATGATGGTGTCATTGGTGTCGATATTGTTCACTCAGCGATGAAGCAGAAAATGGCCCCTGCGCAAATGGGGTTGGCATCGGATAGTGGCACGGAATCTTTTGTTTTCAATCGTGCAGGTGAGGTGATCGCAGCCAATGCGCGCCTGCTTGATGATATTACTATCCCTAGCTCGCAGCCGTTGCAACTTGCTCAGTCAGAATTGGCACTTCTAGATAATGTCGGATCACTTAAGGTCTCGAATCAAAACGATTGGGGGCCCTATGACTATGCGCAATCTGGTCAGCCTAAAGGCTATGCGATTGACGTATTGGAGTTGATCTCTCAGATGACCGGACTCACGCTCGAATTTGTTAATGGATTTGATTCTGCCACTCTCGCGGAGATGTATCGCAATGGCGACATTGATGTCTTACAGTCTGTAGTCGACACGGAGTCGGTCAATGGCGCGAGAAGTGACCCGATGTTTTTTGGTCAGTTGGCGGTGGCATCTCACAATAACCAGTTGGTGGAATCGCTCAGCGAGTTGTCCGCCAAGCAGGTAGGGGTCGTCGGTGGCTATGGTATGAAGTCTTGGTTGCTAAATCGACAGCCGAACTTAAATATTGTTGAACTCTCAAGTTTAGATGAGGCGAAACAGCGACTTTCTGAGCAAAAAATCGATTACATTATAGATACTTATCATACCTTGCTCGAGCTAAACGAGTTTCCTAAAGATAAGCCAGTGTCGATTTCATCACTTAATGATACCGAGACATTAGCATTTCATTTGTATATGAAGAGTGAAAACCGAGCGCTGGTTGATGTGATCGATCGAGCGCTAGCCGCGATCACGGATTCTCAGCGCGCAGTCTTACAACAAAAATGGCTCGACTCACAACAGTGGCGGGGAACTTATGTCCCTTATCCTGAAGTGATTGAATTGGCGCAGAATCCGGCACTGCATAACAGGATGATTGAGTTCGATAGGCAAGGTAAAGGGTATTTTATGTATGTCAGCCCAATGCTGTCAGCGCAAGATCATCTTGAATACTTCGCAGTCGTGTTTCCCGCCGATATCATTTTTACGCAAATTTGGCCGAGGTTGTTAACCTCTATCGTGTTGTCGATATTAATCATGTTAGGGCTGCTTCCATTAGCGTGGCGTTTCAGCTCGCCAATCGTTGCTCCGATTCGAGCATTAAGACAAGAGACCAAAGCCATTCGCGAGCGGCGTTACAATGAGGTGACTCTGGTTAACACGCGTATCAAAGAAGTGTCAGAGCTGTCTGAGTCGATTGCGCTAATGGGCGCAGAGCTGAAGCAACATGAAAAGCAGCAAGAAGAGTTTGTTGAGTCATTCATTAAGCTGATTGCACAAGCGATCGATGACAAATCTCCTTATACCGCTGGGCATTGTAATCGCGTTCCTGAACTCGGTCTGATGCTGGCACAAGCGGTAGAAGAGTGTCAGTACGGTAAGTTTAAGGATTTCCGCTTCAACAATGATGACGAAAGGAGGGAGTTCAGAATTGCAGCATGGTTACATGATTGTGGCAAGATCACTACGCCTGAGCATATTGTCGATAAAGGCACTAAGCTTGAAGCCATTTACAATCGCATTCACGAAATACGTATGCGCTTTGAAGTTCTGTGGCGTGACGCTGAAATAGAGTTTTTGACCTCACAGCTAAACCAATCCAAAGACAAGCAACAAGCGAAGAATGAGCTTGAGTCAATGAGGAGTACGTTACAGGAAGAGTTTGAGTTTGTTGCTCGTGCCAATGTGGGCGGTGAGTTTATGAGCCAGGAAGACATCGATCGGATAAAACAGATTAGTGAGAGAACCTGGCAACGGCATTTTGATGACTGTATTGGGCTCTCGCCGTTGGAAAACTTGAGCCAGTCAAAGCAATCAGTCACGTTACCTACTACAGAACGGCTGCTGTCGGACAAGCCGGAACACATACATCAGCGGGTGCGTCCTTTGGAGTTTGACGAGAAATTTGGCATAAATGTCGAAGTCCCGCGCTATCAATACAATCTCGGCGAAGTGTATAACCTGTCGATCTCACGCGGTACGTTAACTGCTGAGGATCGATTCAAGATTAACGAGCACATGATCAGCGGGATAAAAATGCTGGAAGCCTTGCCGTTTCCTAAAGAGTTGAGCCGTGTTCCGCGCTACGCCTCAACGCATCATGAAACTCTGAAAGGCACTGGATACCCGAGAAAACTCACAGGTGAAGATCTCTCTATTCCAGAACGAGTGCTGGTTATTGCCGACATCTTTGAAGCCCTCACTGCGGCAGACCGGCCGTACAAAAAAGCGAAGCCTATCAGTGTCGCTATCGATATTCTACACAAGATGGCGTTGGATGATCACGTCGACAAAGAGCTCTTTACCCTGTTTCTGCAAAGCGGGGTCTATCTACAATACGCAAAAGCCTATTTACCAGAGAGCCAAATTGATGATGTGGATATCAGTCAGTATTTAACCGAGAATGAAAATGGTTAGCACGTTCGAGCTCTTGGGTAAGAATGAGTTGATATTTAGCGGGTATCTGGGCGATTTTTGTCTTTTTGTTCGTTTGGGAAAATTCAGCCACAGACAGTCCAGAAAAAGGGTGAGAATACATTAGGGTGTGAACAACTATCGCCAGTGATGCGAAATCATCGTATGCGCGAACTCTGTCATTACGCACTAATGCGTTGAAACTGGCAAAGCGTGGAGTAACAGATGAATAGGGTTGTTCGAAATAGTGTTTGCTGATTGGTAATACGCTACCAAAATCAACAAAAACAGCACTACCATCTGGTTTAATGACTATGTTTGCGGGTTTGATGTCTCCATGAATAAATCCTGTGCAGTGAATCGCATGCAGGCCCGTTTCCAATTGTTTAATTTGTCTAACGTTGAAGCGATCTTCTTGTTGTTCTAGAGATTTTCCTTCAACTAGTGACATCATTAGCCAGTCAACATGCTGGTGACTATTCGAGTCGAAAAACTGGGGCCAGTATGGCGATTGATGATGCTGTAGAAAATGAGCCTCACTACGTAGCTGAAACTTAGCGCGAGTCGACAAAGCGAATTTTGCCACTAATTCGCCATATAGCGGATGATAAGCTCGAAAGACGGAATGACTTATGTGCGAGCATTGGGAAAGGCCCAATGCTCGCATACAGTTATTGATGCTAGGGTGGAGGTTTTTACTAGCATCAAGCATAGCTAAATACTGGCTGGTAGCGTAAACGCCGAAAAGAAGTTGGGTACGAACGGGTTGTTCTGCCCTTGGGTCTTAATATTGAGCTGTACCAGACTGTTGTCATAGACAAATTTAACGGTCGTATCTTGAGAGGTAGTCGACACCACTCTTGGCTCAATGAGCTTGAACCAAGCCCAGCTCCCCGTGAACTTTTCATCTGCGATTTGCGCATCTTGAGCTTGTAATGTAAATCCAATGGAGTCTTTGTCAATATCTTTGGCCGACCAAGTTTGTTGGCTCCAAAGTCTAGGCCCATGCTGATAGGTAAAGAGCGATTTCTCCGCAATAATTGAGAATTGCGTTAAATTCGAACTCATCTCCATCGCTTTCACTTGGAACTGCAAAGACAAATTTTGTGGGTCTTGTAGGAACAGCGCATTGCGTATATCTGTCGCTTTACTAATCATCTGCCATACCGTCGGGTCGAGGGCTAAGCCAGAGTTAGGCAGTAAGCCAGGTAGGGAAGGCGAACGCTCATCGTTTGAAAACCCTTTTAGCTTGGTTTGATAGAATTTATCCAGCACACCTTCACTTCTGAAAAATGAAGCGACATCACTGGTGGTCGCGTCTACGCTTGCAGACTTATTGAACGGATAGTACGCGGCAATGGTATTTTGATAGGTTTGAAACACCTCCGACTTCCAAGCGCTGTTCAGGTAACCATGAGCTAAATACATCACCATTTCGTCGGCCTGTTTAGTGACAGCGGCAATAATATCGGTCGATAACTGAGGTTGCTTGCCGGTTGTTTTGGCAACAGCAGACACCGGATTACTGACTTTGAGCTCAGCGGTGAGCGTTGTAAAAGCAAGCTCCTGCGGCTTATCGGCAGAGTAAAACTTCTCCAAATATATTTCCATATCGGTAAATAGACCAAGCAGAGTGTCAATCGGCTTGATACCCTGATCGTTGGTCTCTACCTGTTGGTGATAGGGCATAAACGCAATATAGATCTGGCGTGCAGACTCTTTCTTATCCGTATCTTGAGCTGGTGGTTGCTGACCCTCTTCAGTTTGAGGAACTTCTATCTCAACCGACGTGTATTTGCTGATGGTGCCATAGAGTTGAGCAAGTGGGTTATCAGAAGCCGTCGTCAACACCGACATAGTGCTCTTTAACGTATCAGCGGTATCGACCTGATTGGCTTCAATGTGTGAGGTGAAGTCTCGCCAGTAGTTGATATAGTCATTTTGATACATCTGCTTGAGATCACGGCTGATACGATATAACTCCAGAGCACTTGGTGAATTGCCGGCCACTCCTTCGTAAGCTTGTAGCGCTTCATTGAGCACCGGTGAGCCGACGGAGAGATCCAACTCATTAAAACCAGAAGGCGTGTATAGATATGGAACTAGGTAGCCAACATAGTTTGGTGAAAAACTAAATAACTGAGCAAAATTCGCCCCTAGCTCTTGGCGTACGTCAATACGCTTTGAATAGGTTGGAGAATTGACAATATGTTCATAAAGTAAGGTTTCTATACCTGTCTGATTGATGACTTTTTGTGCCAGCTTTTCAAGATCGTAGTTAGCCTTTGTCGGCACTAAATCTTGAGCGAAGACATCATCGAGCAGAAGTTTTAATTGCGCGAGGTTGACACTGTCTGCTTCGCCTTGATCAGCTAAAGTTGACATGAAGTAACTCTTTAGCTCTTCAATATTTGTCCGTTGAGGATCAAATAGCAGGCGGTAGTTATTTAACAGAGCTAAGGTCTTGGCTTGGTCTTCCAGATTGACGTAAACGAACAGGTCCTTTTCGAGTGTATTTTCCATTGAAGGGATCAATACACGAGCGAGCTCATCAAAATAGGCGGTTTCAACCTCTTGTTTGATGCTTGAACTTGGCATGAATGGCAAGGTGTACCAAGGATCCGGCTGAAGGTAGAGCGCATAAATTCGATTCAGTGAATATAGGTTGGGAATGTTGTCCGCCATATTCTCGATATCATAGGGAGAAGCGCTAATGGCTTCTTTGTAGCGTTCAAGCATATTGTCAGCACGTGTTTCACGCGCATTCTGATAATCAAAATCGAGTTTAATGATCGCAAGTACTGAGACCAGTAAAACGACACAAGCCGCTGTATAAGCGCCTTGCCAGAACAGCAGCATGTTTTCTTTGCGTCGGTTTACGCCCACCAGAGCATTTTCATTTAATACCACGTGGCTCATTATATGCTGAGCAAATAACGTTTGAGTGACCGGGATCTGTTGCTGCTGTTGAAACTTCTCATTGCCAAGTGATTCGTTTACCACGTTGGCGAGCAGATCGTATTGTTGCTCACTAGAACCACTATGAGTGAAGTAAAAGCCACGAAAATTAAGCCCGTTATTGAGCTGGTCACCTCGATAAAGACGCTGTAAGAAATGCCAAAAGTTCTGTTTGAGCAACCCGAATTGATAAGGTGCGGCACAAATAGAGTTGCGATATTCCTGATTGAGCTGAGAAGAGAGGGCACTACTTGTATTGGCGATCAACTGGCTTATCAGATAGTCATACTCTTGGTGGAACCAATCTGCATCAATGCCGCCATTATTGAGTACGGGTGACGTAGCACCAAACACATCATTACGTTTCGCTTCGTCAAAGGCTGAAAAGAACTGGCAGAAGTCGTTGATCTGACCCATGTTGGTAATCAGGTTATAAACCGGGAGGCTAAGACCGAACGTATCATTAAACGTTTTGATAGTGGATTTAACATCATCTGCACGTTGGGTTAGCTTCTCTTTACTTCCTAGTAAGGTTGCCACTTCTGTGGTTAAAAGAATGCCATTAACCGCTTGTCTTGGACGCCATTTATTTAAACACGCAGAGAGTGTTTTAAGATATTGAGGCTGCTGATCTTCGCCCATGCTAATAGAGATAAGGATCGAATGCTCACTAAGCCAAAATAACACCGGGAATTCAATGTCGTTGCCGAAATCATCAACCTTGTATGCTTCATAACCCATTTGAGTGATGATGCTTTTATCTTTACTTGGTTCATCACTCAACAATAGGTAAATAGGTTGATCATAACGACTATTGAGACGTTTCTTACGCTTTTGTACCCCAAGCATCAGCTTAAAGTGTTGTGCAAGGAGTTTACTGCGCTTTTGAATCAATAATCTCTGTTGGTCTGGGGTACTTTCCGTCTCTTTGTTGCGCTGCATTAGCCAATAGGTAATCAAGCCAGTAACTAGTGCAGAAACTAGCGTTAATACGCTACCAAGTATCAGTTTCTCTGGATAACCCAACCACCAAGTTATTGCTCCCCCAATTAGCAGGACAAGAAGAGCGAGTACGAGTGACACTATTAGTCCGCGCTTGCGTGTATTCTGGGCAGGTTTAGCATCACTCATCGTTATTGTGCCTCGTTCTCATTATTCTTTTTGCCTTGCATGTTTCTCACGATGATGGGAGTGAGTTTGTCTTTATCTGTGTACCAACGTTTAATGTCTCGCGCTTGCTCTGAAGAGTCGCTTTGCACAATGACGCGGAAATAGGATTCGTACTCATCAACGATGGGGCTGTATTGTGATGCGGATAACTGAGATATAAAGCTTTCAGCCGTTTTTTTGGTGGTAAAAGTTGCCAACTGAACCAGCCATGATGATTGACTGGTCGCGAGATTAGCTGGTGCTGGTGCATCAACCAGTTCCACTTTGCTCGCACGTTGAGGCGCCGTTTCTAAATCAGTGTCTTCACTAATAAACACGATGTCGCTCACTTGACCAGACATCACATATCGAGTGCTGAAATCAGGTAAGTTATTGAAATCTCTGGCACGTTGAGAGTGAGTTTTGTCGTACCAAAAGTAGGTTAAACCCACACAGGTCGAGATGAGACATAAGAAGAATACAGAGGTGACTAAGTAGCGTTTGCGACGCGTTGGCTTACGCACCTTCGGGAGCTTAGTGCGAGTATGACAATACATCGTACTGGTTTGACGGTATTGACTGATAAGCTGCTCAAGTTGGTGAATAAACGTTTTTAGCTGATCATTGCCTGATTCGCGATACTGACCTTTGAAACCAATACTCAAGAAGATGTAGATGATCTCTAATAGATCAATCATCTTATGTGGCTGTCTGAGCGCTTTGTCAGCAACGGTAAAGAAGAGTTCGCCACCGTTTCTCATTCCAAACAGTTCACTGAGCAACGTTTTATTTTCCCAACCTCGAGACTCGCCCCATTCGCTATAAATGATTAACTCGTCCAAGACAACCGCGTACAAAAAGCACAGTTTGTCTATCACAGCAACAGGGTAGGAGAGTTCTGCGCCTTTTGCTTTGATTTCGTTAATACTGTCAACAAGTTGGTGGCGCAAAGTCGCCACATCCTCAGGTTCTGGGAGGGTTGCAACTTTAAGCGTCGTTGCAAGCAGCTCACTACTGATGTTGAGTAGCTGGTTTTCTGCCTTATCAAAGTAATGCAAAAACTCGCTGCGCCCGCGACTTGCGTCCACTGGCAGCCAAGTCGTATCGCTGACATCGTCTTGCTTAGCCACAAACTCGGACTCTTGCGCATCCCAGACTAAGGTATCTTCATCCAAATAATTCATATCGCTATCTCAATGCATACAGCATAACTTCAAGATCTAGGATGCGTGTATCAACGTGTAGTGCGATTGCGTCACGATTTTCAAGCATTTCTAACCACATTCGGTCGGCGGTATCGACTTCAAAATAAGAAACCCCTTGCATCGGCTTTAATTCGCTTGGTGCAACCGGAAGTGGAGACAGTGCGATTCCTGACAGACCATTTCTAACAATTTCAACAATTCTTGCGTTGTTGCTCAATTTAGCGGCAATTGGAAACAGCTCGTTTAACTCAGCGCTACTGATGTTGGATTTAACCGACAAAACAAAGCGGCGATTTGCGACGCTTGCCGTATCCTTAATCAAGGTTCTTAGCAGCCTACGTTTTTCGAACAGTGAGCTGTCCCAAGTGAACTCAAGCACAGAGTCCTGTTGCACTAAGGTGAGCATATTTCTCAACGATGCGAATAGAGGATTGAAGCTTTCATACAGCTTATGATATTTCAACGGCTGGCAAGTATCAGGAATCGCCGGAGTAAGAGCCATAATTTGCGCTTCGAACTTGCGCAGCTCACCATACACATGATGTGTTTGCGTCTTAGGATTGGTGATAGTCAAGTCGAACCACGGTAACCAACTGTTCAAGGTTTGTAGCCACAGATAGTCTTGCATCATGGATTGCGGGCTTTTTTGTCCCTGACCAGCCTGAATTCTTTGCAATAAAGTTGTTGCGCGGTTGGCAGTAAGAGCATGGATCTCTTTAAGACGCTCGAGCAACAGTTGAGACGCACCATAGTGAAGACAGGCAGGAATAAAGGCGCGATCAAGGATCACTTCACCCGCTTCGGTACATTCCAATATTTTGGCTACTGGAATAAGAGTAAAACCAGACGTGTCTTCACCCTCTAGCTTGATTGATATATTTAGATGAGCAACATCGATTTCTACGCTGGCATTTTCTGATGTTGACGTATCGAATACATTGATCGAGCGACTAAGGTAGCGGCCTTGATCTGCTTGCTCTTGTCCGTAATCGTTGTTGCCTTGAAGAGAAATAGGTAAAGCCAGATAAACAACGGTTTCGATACTGCCCTGGATGACATCTCGCGCAACTTCATAGTTCATCTCAAACTGAGTGCCGTCAGGAAAGACACCTGCGCTACTCGCGATGGAAAGTTTGCCAATCTTTAATAATTCGTGATTGATGGTGAGTTCCGTTACACCATAAAAGGGAGCAAAGCCAGCAAGTGTTTCTACGTTTTGACGAACATAGTTCTGTACATAGCGATCTTGTTGTTGAAAATGTTGTGGGGCAATAAACATGCCTTCTTGCCAAACTACTTTTTTAAACGCGTCCACGTAAATTCCCTATAACTAAAATGGCCACCAGCTCGATTCTGGTGTGATTACTTCTAATGAGGCTTTTGTGCCTTGTATGCTGAGCTGAAGATATTGATCGTCTTGCACAGGCAAAGTCGAAAATGCTTTAGTTTCACTGCTTTGGTAGTTAACAAACTCGACCAAAACGGCCACGTACTGTGTGGTTTGGTTAATATCTAACACTTGCGTTGAACTTGTGTCAGGCAACACCACGGGTAACATTTGCTTCGACACTAAATTGGCGCTTAACAGTTGAATATCATTGGAATACAGGTCGATAAATGGCAACTGTTTGAACATTTGTACGTCGGTCAATTGATACAATCTAACCACGACTGGATTTGCTGTATTCGAATCCGACGGGTTTATTGCTGCGTCTGATGTCATCACTAATTTGTATTGAGAGACCACAGGTACGGGATCTGATGAACATCCTGCGAGCAAAAATATCGCGGCCAAAAACCACAGTCTCATTAGTTGTCCTCTCTCTGCTTTTGCATGTTCTCTAAAAACAAAGCTTTGAACTGTCTGCGAAAATCTCCATTTTTCTGGCGATGTTTGAAGTGTTTACGGTAGATATTCCAATACTTTTTCTCTTTGCTGCTAAACAACCCACCAGATAAATACTCGCTGAACTGCTCTTCTAAAGCATGTGGTGAAAAGTCGACGAGGAACTGGTCAACCGTCTTTTCCAGCGCGTCGAATAACGCGTCATGATGAAGCATAGGGTTGTTCAGATATTGCTGATTCTTTTCAGATAGCGTCAACAGTTTTTCTATTGAGGCTTCCAGCTGAGTACCTTGATTTGATGCGTTGACAGGGAAATATTCTAGATCAACGGGTTGTTTATACGGTTCCTCGTGCTCAACTTCATCCACTTCAATATGCGCAGCGATTTGTTCGCTCTCAATGTCTTCAAATGGATCGGCGGCAAAAGGGTCATCACTGAGTACATTCTTATGCGAAAAAACGGTATTGCTTTGCTTAGGCTGTGGAGCGTCGGTTTGATCGAGAAACTCGGTATCATCATCGTTGAGGTTTAGTTCAAACGGCTGTGAAAATATATCATTTTCGTCATCTTGCGCGGATAGCTTAGCGCTAGCGGAGACAAGGGTTGAAACCAACATCGTATAGTTTTCAATTTTGATGATATCGCCATCATTGAGGAGATATTCTTTTTCGCGCGCCATGGATTTATCATTCAGTAAGGCACTATTTTGACCACGACTAATCAGTACGTAACCGCGCTCGGTCAGGCGAATCTCACCGTGAGTTCGGGAAATTCGTTTACTTTGGTCGGGTAGACAGATATCACAAGCAGGGGCGCGACCAAGAGTGCCTCCTGACTCAGGAAGATACACAACTCTTGAGGCTACAACCTCTTCAGTGGGTACAGAAATCAAGTGAATACTGACAGCCACTAGTTACCTCTCACACTTAGATACAGCTGCATTAAATGCAGACAAAAAACCAGAATACTTAGTTAGGAAACGATCAGAAAAATAGACACCCATCGGCTCAGATTCGAGAAGCTGAGATTGGAAATAATCTTTGGGCAAACCTGCTTCATCTAATTCGCTTTGAAAGACTAAGTCGTCCTCCAACGCGATATCAATTTCCCTTTGTTTTAAAAGCTTTAGTAATACTTTAGCATCTCTGGGCTGTTTGACTACGTTATAGCCGTTACGTTTTAGCCAAAACCACTTATTAGACCCAAATTTAGCCGAGAACTTAAGGTTAAGTTTTGACAACTCATCAATTTTAGGTTCAACGCCGGGGCCGAAATACCACATCAAGTTTTGCTCTGCAATAGCAGCAGAAAGTGTCGCGTATTCATCACGCTCGTCTGTTTGTGTTGCAACAAAAAAGCCGTGCTGTGCGCCACTGTGTACACGCAGTTGAGCGTCAGACCAACTGGTCATCGTCAGTTGGTAAGGTTGCCCCATTTTGCTTAAGGCACACTTTACTTTGTCAAGTGCTATACCTAGCATTTCGCCGTTTTTATACTCTTGATAAGGCGGCCATTCTTGGGTTGTTAACAGCAATCGACCAGGGCCAATACTTGCTTGTGCAGCCAGAGAAGCGTTGCTGAACAGCCCAATAAGCGTTAGTAGGCAGAAAGTCATTCTGACCATTCATTTCCTCCAATTAACTCGGAAATCTTTAAAATTGAAACTGGGGGATAATAGTCTAAAGCGCGCGCAGCACTTACATTGACAATGTAGGAGTACTGACTCAGCGGTTCAATAGGCAAATCTTGAGCGGTACTTTTGTTACTCAGAATTTGTTCCGCTTTATGTCCCGCAAATTCACCCACGTTATAATAACGGCTAACTATACCAAACAGAGCGCTATGATTGCGAATAGGAGATTCGGTTGCCGAAAATGTTGCGATGCCTCTTGAGTGAAGACCTTCTACAATGCCCTTACTTTGACTAATAATGTATGAATCTGGCGGCAGGTAAGCGAGCTGAACTTTGTCTTCTAGCATAGTGTCAATAATCGCTGATAGTGAGCTCAGCTCGGGCTTACCGTTTTGCGTGCGCAAGGGGTATAGGTAGACGTCCATACCGAACTTGGCGGACAACATCTGTATCTTACGGGCTGTAATGACAGAGTTGCTTTCCAGAGGGTTAAATAGCACACCCATGGTGGTGATGTTCGGCAGTTTTTGAATCGCATTGAACTGAACCTGATGAGGAACAATATGGCTGACACCAGTGAAGTTGCGCTTTTCAGTATCATCGGTACTGATTATCTTGGAGCCGACAGGGTCGGTGACAATACTAAATACGACTGGCGTATTTCCTTGGCGTCGAAACAAGGTCGGCTTGTCTTGAGTACCTAGGAGCGACAGCGTTGTCGTGGTGCCAAATGCGTAAACCAGATCTGGCTGATAGTTGTCTATATTGGCGACATAAGCCGCCAAAGTATCTTTATCTCTTTTAGCGTCTAACAAGGTAAAGCTGACCGGCATTTTACTCGACAGATATTCCATAAACCCGTTCTCAGCGTCTGTCACACCCCGCCACAGCAGCATGACAACGTGTTTCTTCTCTGCTGCAACGGACATTGTTGGAACAGCAAATAGCGAGACTAACGCCAAACAAATTAATGATATGACTCTCATTTGGCTACCTCCATTTGTCGATCTTTTTTAGTAAACAGTCCGTAAAATACCATTAGAACAGTTGAGCTAATGAACAGTGTGGCACCAAACAAAATAATGGTGTCTTGGAAACCAAACAAGCTGAGGCATAAGCCCGCGAGTAATGGGCCTGCGATATTACCGATGCGTTCTGTTAGTCGGAAAATGCCGATAGTTTTGCCTTTATCGATTCCTTCATTGGCGAGCAAATCAATGACCAATGGAATCTGCGGGGATACGCTTATTCCATGTGCGATTCCGATCAGTACCACGATCATGAGTAGGCCAAAAGTGCCAGGAAGTAAGACGATGTTGAGCAAAGCGAGTGCAGAGAGCAGACCGCCAAAAGCGATGAATTTCATTTTGTTGTCCCAGCGATCGACCAGTAGTGCGCTTAGTGGTGAGATAACAATTATCGCGATACCGTAGCTCATCATCACTCGACCTGATACCGCGCTGCTTTCTCCCATGTGCTGCAGATAAACTGGGCAGATATAATATAAGAACCCTGTGAGTACCACTTTGGCAGGAATCGCACTGAAGAAAGTGATTAATGAGAAGTACTTATTGCTGAGCAGGATCTTAAAATCGTTAAGCTGAACAGGTTTACTCTGAGCGTTAGTGCTGCCATGACTGAAGAAGCTCATTACCAATATTACGCTGACCAATGCAAGAATGGATGCGAGCATAAAGGTGACGTTGTAGCCGAGTTTATCCGCTAAAATGCCGCCAATAGCCGCCCCACACAGGGAGCCTGAGAAAAATGAAGATAAAAAGGTCGACATTCCTTTGGTACGGTTTTTCGCCGTTGTCGTATCGGTAATATAGCCTTGAGCCGATATAAATACGATGCCATAACCAACCGCAGTATATGCTCGTGCGATAAGCAACACTTCCAAGCTCTGGCACACGGCTGTAAGGGCTAAACCTGTGCTGGTGATCATGCCACCCACTATCAAGGATTTTTTGCGCCCAACTTTATCTGACCAATAGCCAGCAAATGGTAAAGACACCGCCCAGCAGAACATAAATAGTGAGATAGGTAAGCTGGTAACTAAGCTATCTGGTATCCAATCTTGTGAACGAGGTAAGCTGGCGACGAAACTTGGGAAAAAGGCGAGAGATGCCGCTTCGGCAAATACCAGCATAAACAAGGGTAGACGAATAAAGCGATAATCTTGGAGGTTATGCACTTGCAACTGTTGCGTTGAATGCTGACGTTGCAAAATGGTATTGATTGCGCTGGTTACTTTACCTAGCTCATCATGCGCAGAAATATGAGCGAGCCAAAATGACGCGCCGATCTTTGCATCCATAAGCAATTGTTTGATCTGATGCCAAGGTTTAATAATCATGAAATTACACACAAATAGAATAATTTCGATGACCACTAGGGCAGAGGCGATCAGTACCGTTAACATATCCATCAAGCTATCTTCAATCAGCTTAGGGATAATATTGGTGTCGGTTGTCATCTTTATCAGCGTTAGGGACTGTGCATCAATGGCAAGATCGATGCTTGACGAGTGGTCATTGTCCGTAAAGTTTTCAGGGTATTGATACAAAGGCGTATCGGCCTGTTGCAATGAAATAGACAGTAACTCTTTGTTCTTTCTTATATATTCAGAAAATTCATCTTCTAGACCATACAGCTTATCTAAAGGGACACCTTGATTGAGCAGTCGATTAATCATTCCACTCAGGGTGTCACCAATGACGGTCGACTTTTGTTCTAATTGTGTCTGGTAGATGGTAGAAAATTTATCTAACGCTTGATACGAACTGCCTAGATTAGAGGTTATGGTCAGCACGATGGCCAGTATGATGATCAGCAGCGGAAAGTATCTATCTCTAAAGCGCTGCCAGCTATTCTTTCCTACTTTAGTGAAAAAGCGTTGGTTGGCGTTTTCTATCAGCTCGTTGTCACTAAGATCAGCTCGCTCTAGCGTGGTTGAGATGTTTTTCAGTTTCACTAGTAGGAAATCAAGCCCCGAGTATAGGGCAAAGTAGCCAACTACAGACGCAATTAATATCCACAGCGAAGTATCAAATAATTGCTGCTTCAGCAGGTTATGCTTGATGCTATCTAAGTAGTCTGTTGAATAATAAAGCTGGAGTGCGCCTTCTTTGACATCAAAGGTATTATGGATATCTGCAATTAGCAGACGCTCATTGTCGGAGGCTTTACCCGCAGAATACAGTACATCGCCTTTCTCATTGACAACCTGCATTCGGCTAATACCGTCAACAAGTGAAAGGCGTCTTTCAAGTAAAGCCTGAATGTTAGAAATTGACGCGAGCGGTAAACCTAAACTGATCGCTTGCTTTATATCTTGATCCGTTTCACTCAGGACAACTTGATAGGTTGAGTCACTTGTTTCGGTAAGCCTCTTTTCAAAAT
Organism: Vibrio galatheae; assembly: GCF_000967545.1. Lineage (GTDB taxonomy): Bacteria > Pseudomonadota > Gammaproteobacteria > Enterobacterales > Vibrionaceae > Vibrio > Vibrio galatheae. Next base: position 402,321 of record NZ_JXXV01000016.1, read on the forward strand.
TTAGGTAGTTAAGTGTGCTGTTCAAACCATTGGAAAACAGTAAGACGGCAAAAATCGCCAACACAAGTTTGACTCGCAATGAGAAAAACGTACGACGTGAAGTGATTGGATTAGGGTTCATACTTACTGCTTTCCTTGGCAATAACGACTTATTGGATTGTTAACTCAAAGCCGCTTGGATCCGTCGCAGCGACAACCGAAACCTGTGTGATCGGTTGCTGTTGGCTTAAACGACTAATGCACTCTTCAGCAAGCTTAGGCATTAGAGAACGGTTGATGATTTGCTCGACAGCACGACCTCCGGTCGTTGGGTCGGTATTTTTATTGACCACGAAATCAACAAAACCTTGGTCCCAAGTGAAGCTGGCTTGGTACTGTTCAGCCAGTTTCTTTTTAATTCGATTGAGTGAGATCTCAGTAATTTTAGCGAGCTCGCCATCATTCAATGGGTAGTAAGGCACAATTGTGGTTCGTCCCAAAAATGCTGGCTTGAAGTAATGCTGCAGGTCTGGGCGGATACTCTCCAAAAGCTCTTCGTTGGTCATACGTTGTTCACGATCTTCACAAGCATCACAAATCGCTTGATCAGCGGCGTTTGACGTCATGATGATAATGGTATTTTTAAAGTCTACGGTACGACCTTCACTATCTTTGATATGGCCTTTGTCAAAGATTTGATAGAACAGATCGTGCACGCCTGGGTGCGCCTTTTCCATCTCGTCTAATAACAGCACAGAATAGGGGTTGCGACGGATTGCTTCTGTCAACACACCGCCTTCGCCAAACCCTACGTATCCCGCTGGCGAACCAAGTAGCATAGAGATCTTATGCTCTTCTTTAAATTCGGTCATGTTAATGACGGTGAGATCATTGCTTCCACCGTATAGCTGCTCTGCGAGCGCCATAGCCGTTTCAGTCTTACCAACACCACTCGGTCCACACATGAGAAAGACGCCGATCGGTTTGCGGCTGTCGGTTAATCCTGCGCGAGAAATACGGATCGCTTTTGCCAGCTCTTGCTTGGCAACGTCTTGACCGATTACGCGTTTATCGAGTTCTTCTTCTAACGAGAGCAGGCGGACGATTTCATCACTCATCATGTTGCCGACTGGGATTCCCGTCCAGTTAGCGATGATCTGTGCAATGGTGTTGTCATCGACCATGGCATTCACCAGTGGGTGATCCCCCTGTAATGCATGCAACTGATCTAGAGTCTCATTAAGTGCTTTTTGTTTGCTCAAGTCTTGGCTAGCTGGACCTTCCGCATTGCTGATCTCTTCTTGCAATGATTTGATTTGATCGACCAACTCAATTTCTTTCTGCCAACGTACGTTAAGAGATTCCAGCTCGACTTCATTGGCGCGAATTTCATCGGTTATTTGCTTGATTTCATCTTCCGCAATACCAAACAGGGCATTTTCTTTTTCAAGCGCCGCTTTCTCGTTGTTTTGGTAGCGTATGGTCTGTTCTAACGATTCGATGATCTCTGGCTTAGCGCCTTGCGTAAGTGCGATTCTCGCACTGGCGGTATCAAGTAAGCTGATCGCCTTATCAGGAAGTTGGCGACTTGGTAGGTAACGAATGGATAAATTCACAGCGGCATCAATAGCCGTTTCGGCAATAAAGGCACCGTGGTGTTTTTGCAATGAAGCGGCAACGCCACGCAACATCTGCTTAGCATCTTCTGCGTTTGGTTCTTCGATTGACACAACTTGGAAACGGCGTGTGAGCGCTGGGTCTTTTTCGAAATATTTTTTGTACTCTGCCCATGTTGTTGCTGCGATTGTTTTGAACTCACCACGCGCTAAGGCAGGTTTTAGCAGGTTTGCAGCATCATTTTGACCAGCCGCACCGCCAGCACCGATAAGGGTGTGCGCCTCATCAATAAATACGATGATCGGCACTTCGCTATTTTTTACTTCGTTGATGACATCTTTTAAGCGGTTCTCAAACTCACCTTTAACACTGGCGCCAGCTTGCAGTAAGCCCAGATCCAACGAGTGAATTTGTACGCCTTGAAGTGCACCAGGTACTTCATCGGCTGCAATTCTAAGTGCAAGACCTTCGACAACGGCTGTTTTACCGACACCTGGTTCACCAACCATAATCGGGTTGTTCTGACGTTTTCTACACAGAATATCTATCGCTTTGCGTACTTCCGCATTTCGCCCTGAAATAGGGTCAATTTTACCGTCAAGTGCTTGCTGAGTTAGGTTGATCGTGTATTTACTTAAAGCATCATTAGCGGTTGGCTGACCTGACGCAATACCACCTTCCACAGACGATGTTTTGTTACGCGCAACGGCGGTTTTGTTGATCAAACCTTGCAAAGATTCGAGAGATACGGATTGCAAGCTTTCAAGCTGTAGCGTGTTCACTCCGAGTACGTTTTGCTGCAATAGCGCTTGTACTAAATGTAAGCTTATCACTTCGCCGTGACCAAAATTGACAGAGGCAATCATCCACGCATCTTTGATTAGTTCCGTAAGTCCGTGACTTAACGTTGGCTGACCTTCATTGCCTTTGGGCAGGCGGGCAATCTTGGACGACAATTCATTGACAAGGTTTTCTTGAGATAATTTTTGTGTCTGGATTAGGTTGCTCAAGTTCGCATCTTGCTGAGAAATTAGCTGCAATAGCCAGTGCTCAATCTCGATTGAAGGAACGCCTTGATTCATGGCAGCGCCTGCAGAGACTTCAAGCGCTTGTTTAAGCTCAGAAGACAGCTTGGCGACTAAATTGGTCAGTGTTACTTGTGTCATACATTTTTCCTTGTATTTCGAAGCATCAAAACAACGAAGCTACGTATTATTTCCCATTATTTGAGCAAGATACTTATCATTTTGTGCGGCTTTCGCTCTGGAGCAAGGCAGTCGACTTCTCCGAGTTTGGCGGCACGAGATTTATTGCTGGAAAGGGTTGGGCGAGATAAGTACTCGCGCTTAACTTTAAGGTAAATAGAAACGGGCGTGTGATCACGCAGGTAGTGCTGAATAAGTTCGCGCATGCTGCGCGCTAACATTCGATCGCTTTGGATGTCGAGCAGATCTTGTTCATTTGCTGGCTTTATGGACACAACAATATGGCTAAAGTGGATCATGCACGTTTTGCCGAGTAAAAATCCTTGACCAATGCGGCTGTTAAAATTGCGCTTGGCGCCGAGCTTGGTTAAGGAGTCCATCGGCAGTTGGCGACGCTCTTGTTGTTTGGTTGACACTTCAATGTCGAACGGGAAGTAGTCATTTAATATCTGCTGTAGGCTGGCTAAGTTGCGACTGTTTTGACTCAACAGAAAAGAATATTGGAAAAAATTCTTGTGTCGCTCTTCTAGTGCCGCAATGTTGTTCAGCAGGCTTGTTTTGTCTGGGTGAAGTTCATTTTGCACGATTAGCCATGGGGCGACTTCTAGTTGTGCGACAAGCTCGAAATAGCGCTGATTAAACACATCTAAAAAATCTTTGAGTGCATGGTCATCGTCATGCAACGCTGCAAGAAGTTCTTCATAAATGTAGAACGGAATGACTCCCTTTACGCCGGAGAGCGCTTGTTTGGCCAATCGCAGCTTAGCGTTATTATTTTTGAGCGAGAAATACTGCACTTCACTCGCGTCTCCGGTCGGCATGACCTCCGCTTTAAGGACCAGCCGAATACGTTCAGGAGAGGAGGCCACAAAATGTGAAAGCATACGAATCGCTTGAGCGAAATCATACTTCTGTGCATTGTGGGTTAGGTCGTGTACGACATTCATTTGTTAATTCCTAACCCTAAAGAGCGCTCTGGCTACCGTGCATTTTTGGATAACGTTTTGCATAGCCGTCGCGGCCGTAGACCTTAATTGACAGCTGAATATAGCGATCGAAGCTACAGAATTGCTGGAAAAAACGATTGAGTACATCGCTGAAAGCTAAGAATCCGCTTGTGGTATCGAGCGTAATTTCGATTTCTGTGCCCGGTGAAAAGACATTTTGACCTAGAATTCGCAACGCAGAGACTTGCGAACGTAAACTTACGTTTCTAATCGCTTGGATTTCGTCCGATGAAATCTGACTCCGACTACACAAACGAAGCATTCTCTTTAACGCTTCTTCCGGCTGTTCCGCATGCAGTAAAGAGACAAAATTAGCATTGAGCAAGGCGATAAACTGCCAGTGTAAGTGTGGATCTTTCTCACGAGAAATCGGCGCTGATGGCGGATAAATTGCGCTAAATGCACCGGGTAAATCAATGCTCTCTAAACACTCAAACTCGCCTTGAATCGCACAAGCACGTTTGCCGTTGGTACACAGTAAGCGAGTGCCATAAAGCTTGTTAAATTCAAGGTCTTGTTGGTTGTTTAAGCTAATAGCAAGCAGAAATTCATTGTCGCTACCACGCAGAGATTGCCAGTGGTCAGCGCTTGAATTGGAACGATATGTGTCTCTAAATAAAGGGGTGAGTGCTCTTTCACCCATTGACGTGATTTCAAACACCTCTTGAACTTCGACAATTTCTACATCGCTACCGTTGTGTGCATCTGCATTGACAGGCAATGTTAAGCTACGCTGATCGTATGTGGTAGGCTCGCCTGTTTGCTCGAACAAATTAATTGCAGGAACAATATTCAACTTAAAGACGTGATTGTCGAACAAACGCATAAATTCAGTCGGTAAACTGTGCATAAATAAATTTAGCACTATGTTCGATGTGTCAAATTGCTTAATGGCGTTGCCAAACTCTTTTAAGCGGAAGAACTGACGTTTTTCTTTAAAGAAGAAAAATTCGCTAAGCATTTGATAGCCAGCGAATTGATTGCCTTTTTGAGGCAGAAATTGAAACTGACTATCACTGATACGGCTTTTTAAACGTTCAGGGTCGAGAACGACGTGCTTTTCGCATTTGCTATCAGAGATGGAAATGGCTTGTGTTTCCGCCAATAACAACTCCACTAAAGAGTCTGCATTGTTTTCAAAACCTTGAACAAAAAAATCTAAGTCTTCGCAATCAACGGATGAAAAGAATACCGCTGGATCATTGGTTGAAAACTGCAGTTGAATAACCGCTGTCGTTTGCTCAGTTCCAGATGGCCGATTAAATTTAAATGGTGCGCTGGATGCTGAGGTATCGACGAGTTGGAACGAGGTCGTTTTCAGCTCATCAACGGTTGTAAAAGTACAACTATGGCCCTGTGCATTGGCAGAAAATTGAGAGCCTTTGGGCAAGATCACTGATTCGGAGAGATCGGCGCTGTCCTCTAATTGAAGATAGGCGACACTTGGAACAGTTTGGATGTAGCTAGGGTATAGAACGCCAAGTAAACCTTCGATGACTTCTGGCAACTGATCGGATAGTTTTTTCTCAACGGTTGCATTAAGTAAAGCTACCCCATCTAGCAAGCGAGTAAGGCTAGGGTCTTCAATTTGTCCCTGATGAATATTAAGGCGTTCAGCGTGAGTTGAGTGTTGATGACCAAACTGGCCCAGTGCACGTCTGACAAGTGTTAATTCTTGTTCGAAATACCTTAATAACGGATCACTCATAACTATCCTCCGTCATTACGGTCTTAAGATCGTTTAATGAAATTTTGGAGTCAAATACCAACTCGGTTTCTCCTTGAGCGGTCTTGGCTTTGGCAATAATGTTAAAGGCAATGGCATTTTCGTTATCCTTGCGCTCAGCCAGTTCAACCATAATGTTGCTCAGTCTTGGCTCAAAGTATCTGATGTAGTTTTCGATACGCAGCGTCAACTGAGCTTGGTCCAAGTTCGCACTTAACAGTTGTACATCTTCGATACCAAAGCGAAAATTTGAGCGTTGGAGTTCAATGAATCTATCATCGATCTCAAGTAGAGACGCCTCCGACTCAAGTAGCTTGGTTAAGTTGTATTTGATGTCTTCAATATCGTCATTAGGGCCAGATAATTCGTGAGGCTGTACGAAGGTTTTCCAGAAACTCATTACGCCACCTCATCCAATTCTGTCGTCAATACGACTTCACCCGTAAAGTGGTCATACTGGTACTGAGGAACAATGCGTAGCGTGCAAGAGAAACTTCCCTTGTGGTGGGGTGACTCCAACACACTGATTTTGGCGAAACTGAGTGGAAATTTTGACAGCGTTTCTTCGTTCGCAAATGATACGTTGCTGGAAAACTTTTCTATCCAATGAGTTAGAAACAGTTCACATTCAGCGGCAGTGTTAAAGCTACCAATCATTTCACGGACTTGGACTTTCAAGTAGTGAGCAATACGGCAGGACATCAGACTTGTTTGTATTTGGGTCAACACTTTTTCATTGTCAGTCTGGACCGAATTCTGCCAAATGGAGTTGTTGCCATTAAAATAATATTTATCGCTGAGCGCGCTTTTGCTTAGCGGTATAAAGCCGCTTTGCGCGTAGAAGGTTGAAATCTGTCCGAACAGGACAACATCTGTTTCTGGCGCTGAGAGAAACTGGCTTTCATGATTTTCAATATTGACCAGCGCACCTTGGGCTTTGTCATTCCAGCGGGATTTTAAAAAACCAAACCAATTGACCCTGTGATGTTCCCTCATGATGGTCGATGCAAAAGCAAAGGCAGCGTTACCCCATAGCCCTTTTCCAGATTCATTGTAAATGAAACCCATTTTGGCGTTTTTATAACGATTGCGCATATGAATAGAAGGCATTACTAAGCCAATAAACTTAGATGACGATTTTTGTCGTAGAGTTTGCCAAGGCTTAAAATCGACGCCGTTGAGAATTTTTTCTATCCGTTTAGTGTCAGATAGCCAGTCTGCGTTTGATTGAACAAAAAAGTGTTCGTCTGGAGAAAATAGCATAGGGCATAAGGTCAACTCTCCAAGCTTGCTTAACAGCTCTAGAGTGAAAAGATCGTCGTAATCAGCGTCAAAATCCATATCAAGGGAGATTTTGTGCGTGAATACAATCGTGCCGAAAGGGTGCCCGCCCAGTGTGTTTAACTCTTTGTTGCCAATTTTATTGTAGAGCTCTGAACCTTTTATGGTATACGCCTGATTGACATCGTTCGATATCTCAGACCAATCCATATTGAGTAACTTGAGTTTGGTACGTTGGCGGCTGACTGGCAGCTTGGCTAGCCCTTCTAAACCTAGCCAACTACTGTGGAGGGTTTCGAACTCTTTATGATGAATAATTTCATCGACTTGTTGCGATATTTTCTCATCTAACTCACTGATTATTCGAGTAATAAACGCAACCAGCGTGCCTTTATTAGTCAGCGCTTGAGGGGATATCTCAGACAGCAGAGAAAGCGACTCTTGCAAAAAATCGTTGTCTTTATTGTCTAGTTCGGAAAACTTTCGTTGCCATTGTGAATCGAAATGCAAATTCATAATGTCCTGCGATAGAGAAAATAGGCCGGACGTATCCGGCCACTATTATAGTTAGCCTGGGATTTTCGCGACCATTCGAACTGAGGTGGTCAGTTCTTCAAGTTGCAACCAAGGGCGGAGGTGAGCGACAGCAGAGTATGAACCAGGGCGGCCTGGTTGCTCTACTACTTCAATGCGAGACTCTGCAAGAGGCGTTTTCGCACGCTGCTCATTGCCGATAGCACCCGCGTTGGTGTATTGGTCAATCCATAGTTGAAGTTCACGTTGGATATCAGGAGCTTCAAGGTTTGAACCCAATTTGTCACGGCCCATAACTTTGAGATAGTGCGCGATACGACCACTCGCCATGATGTAAGGCAAACGTGCAGAAATCGCCGCGTTTGCTGTCGCATCTGGGTCGGTGTAAGTTTTTGGTTTTTGAGTCGTTTGACCACCAATAAACACGCCGTAGTTTGAGTTTTTGTAGTGAACGAGAGGCAAGAAACCGAGATCGCTCAACTCTTTTTCGCGCTCGTCGGTTAAGTTAACTTCGGTCGGGCATTGTTGCACGAGATCGCCAGCTTCAGTCTTGTAGGTTAGGTTAGGTAGGTTTTCTACCTTGCCGCCATTGTCTAGGCCACGAATTGCGGTACACCAACCAGACGCCGTGTACGATTGTGTCATTTTCAGACCCAGATCGTATGCTGCGTTAGACCAAACAAGTTCGTCATTACTTGCTGGGTTTGGATTACCATCCATATCAGTGCCTAGCTCTTCGTAATCAAATAGATTAGTGCCAAGACCTTTTGCACCGTATGGCAAGCGCGCCATAGTACGAGGCAAGGTGAGTGTTACGTAACGCGCATCGTCGCTTTCACGGAAAGAGTTCCAAGCCGCGTATGCTGGTGAATCAAAACCCGCTGCTACTGGTTTACCTTCATCAAATGTCGTGAAGTCATTGAACTCAAACATTTGTGCGTTAGCCGCTGCAATAAATGGAGCGTGACATGCCGCAGCCACTTCACCCATATAACGAAGTAGGGCAACGTCTTCGTCCTTAGCGCTGAACTCATAGTCACCGATGAAGGTACCATAAGGTTCACCACCAGCAGTGCCGAATTCGCCTTGGTATACAGCATTGAACAGAGGGCTACGGTCAATTGCTGGCGCATCTTCGAATTGCTCTAGAAGCTCTTCTTGCGTGAAGTCGACCATTTTGATTTTTAGGTCACGACCGAGTTCACTTTCTTTAACCAACTTTTGTAGTCCACGCCATGAACCTTCCAACTTTTGGAAGTCATTTTGTTGCATCACTTGCGACAACTGTTTTGAAAGCTTCTTATCAATTTCTGAAATGGCATTTTCAATGGTCTTAGTGAGGTTCTTGTCCCAAGTAACCGTGCCAGAAAGTGCCTGTTCTGCTAAAACAGAGAAGAGTTCTTTTGTTGTATCAGCCGGGGTCTGAGTGGTCGCCTCGATTGCTCTGTCAAGAAAACTAAGAGTACCTTCGGCAGCTTCTGGTTGGGCTTGATTTTCAGCTTCTGTGCTCATTATTCAGCTCCTTCTTTATTGATACCTAGTTCTTCAGATAGCGCGTTGATGGTATCTGCGCTTTGAAGAACTTCTTTAAGTAGCTTCTCAAGATCACGAGAGCGGTCAGCTTTTGAAAGTAGAACCTTAAGTTGGTTGCGTGTTTCAACCAGCTTCTTGAGCGGCTCCACTTGTTCAACGATAGCTTCAGGTGTGAAGTCTTTCATTGAGCTAAATTTAAGATTAGCTTCAAATTGACTGTCATCATCGGCCAGAACATTGTCTACTTTCATACTTAGTTCAGGGCCGATACGCTTCATGACAGTATCAAAGTTATCTTTATCAACGTTGTAGAAAGTACGGTCTTCAACGTCTTCCTTGTCTTGTCTATGACCAGAGTAGTCACCAATTACCCCAACGACAAATGGGAGTTCTTTGGTTTCTACCGCGCCATTAGTTTCCACATCGTAAGTGATACTTACGCGGTTCTTACTTACGCGTTTGTGTTGGGAATTTAGTGCCACAGTGGATCTCCTTATTCAATTACGCTGCAGTCGACGTCACTTTAGCTGTCGTAGCGTCGAAGCCCACTTCAGGACCTTTCTCGATTTTTCCGCCTTCACCTTCGATGTAGTACGCTTTAGAAATTTGCGTATAGGTTAGGCTAAATGCTTCACTTGGAAGGGCGCCGTCCGTTGCAGACATGTTGTAGCTAGCCATGCGAGCAGACTTAAGGGTTAGGATTAGATATGGATCGGCACCTGAGCCTTCGCGGTTAGGCTTAGTCATAACAATCTCAACTGTCTTGCCTTCTGCACCCGGAGCGTAAAGGAAAGTCGTTAGGTGAGGTGTTGCACCGTCACAGCCACGTGTGATGTTTACTTCACCAAGCGCAACCATACCTTGGTCGGCGTTATTCGCATTACCAACATCAATGCCGACACCGCGCACTGCGTTCCAAGTGATGGTATCGATAGCGAAGAAACCATCTTTACCACCAATTTTTTCTACTGTTGCCGCACCTTTAGGTTTGGTTCCATCGATTCTCATGAAAATAGAAGCCATTTTATTCTCCTTTGCTGATCTGCATTTGGTTACCACTCAAAGTCATTCAGAGAACCTGATGATTCGGTGGAGCTTGCTTCGGTTTGTAATGTTTGATTAGTATCGGCCTTGTCCTGATTGTCATTTTCTACAGGAAAAGTCTGATGAGTTGAGTCAGTCGCAACTTGGGTTGCAACTGCGCTGTGACTGATGATTGATGGGCTTGAGATTTTCTTCTCATCTAAATCGAGTTGGCTTAGGTTATCCATCCCAGTCAACAAATTAATTTGTTGCATAACAGCGTTGTTTCCCGCCGTCATTTCCTGCATTAATTCTGGAAGGCTCATATACCCCCAACGAATCGCGCGCTCAAGCAAAAATGAAACAGGGCTATGTGGCTCCGTTTTTTTAAAGAATTCGGATATTTTTCTGAGTTCTTGGAAAGCCTGATCTCGGTTTACGACCTGTTCAGTGCCTACCTGCAGTGCGGCACCAGCAACAACATGTTGCGCTGTATGTGTTTGGCTAGGCTGCTCTACTTGAGGCAGCGTTGCTGCGGGTAATGGTTCTGAATGAGTTATTTGCTCTGGCTCTGAGTTAGGATTACTTTGCTGTGCGGTTTCGCTCATCGCCTGCTTTAGGGCAGCGTCTTCCTTTTGTAGCTGGTACTGCTCATCTAACGGCCAAAATGAAAACTTCTCTTCGCATAGAAAACGGATTGCGTTAATCGAATCTGCGATATTGGCTTTGACGAAGCGAAAGCTAATTGGAGTCACACCGACTTGTTGACACTCTTTCGCTATAGCAAGTTCAGCTTGAGAAAAGTTTTGATAAGATTCTGATAACAATACAACAGTTTGTTCAACGTCAGCGCTGAACTGTTGCATTGCTTTTTGTTTGAGTTGTTCAAGTTCACCAGCGCGTTCTGCGCGTAAGTAATCGCCAAATGTCACATCCCCGATTAAGCCAATCAGTTGCAGTGGCATAAACAGTGCCGTCGAATCGTTACTCTCACCAACCAGTTGCAATAGTGGCTTAATGCGAAAATCAGCCAACTCTTTTAGCTTACCTTGCTCATCGTCACTTTTAAGTTTGTTGTCAGGAACGGTAGGGTGGAGCACTGACCAAAAAGTTTCAATAAAGCCTTTTAACACTTGGGTTGAATCAGCTAGGTTTTGGTATGGCTGAGAGGTAAACAACTGGCTTGAAATATACCAACCAAGCAGTTCTAAATCTTTGGTGGCTTGTGTCAGCGCTTCTAGCGTATTTCGACTTAGCTCAGCCCAATTCGACTCGTTAGCAACTAATAGAGCTTCATCGCTAGAAGCGTCAGGAGTCTCTATCAATTGACGGAAAGAAGATTGCGCAGTGTTGTAACTGTTACGTAAGGCACGGTAAGCCGAGCGATCAAGCTTGAGGTAATTTCCTGTAGGAGACTCTTCAGAAATGGGTGTCAATAATTGAGCAATATCTACCATGTAAGTTCCGTTACGTAATTGTTATAACTTAGTTAATTCAAGTAATTGTTAGATTTGCAATTAAGTGGTATTTGATCACAAACCATAGTCTAGGCTTATTTTTTTAAAAGGCCCGTTCAAATTTATAATTTGCACAAAAAGGTGATGCACATCTAGAAAATTGGACGGAGGACGGTTAATTTTCAATTAAGCCCTTGTTGATGGAAAGGTTTTTAACCACCAATCAACACCGTCGGCATGCCTAAAACTATTGTGCCACCATGTGCAGTAGTGTCCCCCATACGAGCGGCAGGTTTACTGGTAAACAACACTGTTGCACTGCCTTTCACGATAGAATCTGGCGTGCCAACACACACACAGACATCACCTAATGTGGCGGCTGGCATATTGCCAATCAGTACTGTAGGTGCTCCTGGCCCTGTGATAGGTCCTCCCACATGAGGAATTGGAGGTGTAGCAGGGGTTTGCATTGGGCAAACGTGCATGTCGGTTAGTCGCGCAGCTAAAGTCATCCTTTTCCTCCGTTGCCGCCATTGGCAATATCAAGCGCAAAATTTGTTGCTTGTAAGTAGTAGTCTGATGTTCCGTCCCAGTTGGGTAAGGCCGCTGCATGGTTAATAGAGCCAGCGACTGCTTTCGCGTACAGATATGGGTCTGGAAGTACAGCAGGGAGGTCGGGCGCAACTATGCTCGCAGACCCGTTCCAAAACACTGCTTGAGCTAACCAAGATGGCCCACAATTAAGGTTCAATCGATTAGAAAGCAGTTCAGCTTTTCGTCTTAGCTCTTCTGCAGGACTTTGCACCCATTGTTGGGCGGTTTGAATGCATTGGATCTGGGTCGTATTCCAAACATCTTGGCGCAATTGAATACACAAGCTTGCCCACCAAATGGCTTCACGGACTGGAAGTGCATGTGCAAGAAACTGCATCAAATCATTGTAGAGTTCGTTGTCTATCAGCAACTGAATCGTTTGTTCGATTGTGAAAGTATCGTCAAGTTGCTGTTTAGCTTCTTCAGATGCGGTAAATCTAGGTAAGATCTGACCGCAATTTTGATAAGGAATTTTTTTATAAATCATTAGTTTACCTTAACGATTGCCCCTTTAACTTCACCCATAACACCGCCGTCGAAGGTCGCTTTTAAGCCGGATTTAAATTCTGCGCTGAGTGAACCTTCTGCGGAAAGTGTGGTGTCGGCTTTAATGGCAACACTTAATCCCTTGATAGAATTGGAACTTGTTGCTTCCAAAGCAGTTGTGGTACCAGAGATTTTATTTGCTGAAGTCGCTTTACTGGTTACGTTGGTACCTTCAAGGCTTAAAGCACTGCTGGCTTTTATATCGATATTCGACGCTTCGATTGAAATGGAGGAAGAGGAGATCGATATTTTGCTCGAACCCACTTTAATATCTATGCTGTCATCAGCTTCTATCGTGATAGATTTTGCTTTTTCGGACATCGCTTTTGTTACTGCAAGGCTGTAGTTGTCTTCCGTCGAAATAGACATTTGTTTGGTAACCTTTTGGGTCAACTCGCCTTTAATGGTTTCAGTATGGTTATTCTCTACTTCTTGAGTAATGTCCTTGGCAGCGTGTAAATAAATCAGCTCATTGTCTTTCTTATCATCGAAATACAATTCATTTGATTGACCAGCCAACTTGGTTTTTATGCCACTTTTGGTTGTGTTTGCTTCTTTATAGGGCGGCACGTTTTTGCTGTTGTAGACACTACCTGTAATGATTGGCTGATCTGGGTCTCCATCAATAAAGGCGACAAGCACTTCTTGCCCAACCCGAGGAACAAATTGCGCACCATACCCGTTACCAGCCATCATTTGAGCAACTCGAACGTAACAACTTGTCTTATCACCACTTGCTTCGGTGTCCCAATGAAACTGGATTCTGACTCTACCTTGATCGTCTTGGTTGATTTCACCAATAGTCGAGCCTGCAACCGTTGCACTTTGTAAACCATGGACTTGCTGTTTATCGATCGGATCTGGGTAGTAAGTTGTAGCTTTCGGTATGACTTTTACTTCACTCGGAGAGACAACATCCTCTGTATAGCGAGTGTGCAGCGCGACAATTGAGTAGTCAGACAGTTGTGACTTGTCCAAATGGCTCGCAAGAGAAAACCAAGTCGCTATATCGAACAAATCGTGTTTCGCAGTCACTTGAATGGTTTGGTAGTTTTGTCCCAATTGCTCGATTCGGCGTTTTGCCAAATTACTAGCAAGATCGGTTTTGTCTCCGGAGATGCCAAGAGGTGGATAGTGGACTTGTGTGAGTTTCGTGTTGTTGGCGATTGAGTGGCTGCTCTTTTGAGCTTTGCTGGTTACGAGCTTACTTTGTGTATAGTCGTACGCAGTGAGTTCAATACTCGCGCCATGAAACGCGAGATCTGGAGCCCATGATGCTAATAACGGCAAAGATCCTGATGGTGTTTCTGCCATATCAAACTTGCTCGTGCTCGCTTTGTCGAATGGCGACTGAGCATCTTGCAAAACCAAGGTGTGCTCTTTCTCTGTATGGGTGAAAAAGTAGTGCACTCCTTCTTCTGCAAGTAGACGGATAACAAAGTCAAAGTCAGACTCATTGTACTGCAGACAATATTCCCGCTTGGTTGTTGGCATTTTCGCTATCTTGTAGCAGCCTTTGAAACCCGCATTGTCGAAGATGTCGCTGACGATGTCTTTGGTTGACTGGTTTTGGTAAACACGAAACGCATGACTATGTTTGAGTAAACCCAGCCACGGACTCAGAGTGACTCGATACAACACGTATTGCAAATTGCTGTCCATACCCAAGTTTTCAATCCGGGTAATCACGCCATTAAAAGAGCGTGTTAAAGTCGCACTGCCTGAGTTGTTCGAGTAACGATTGATGGTGAGAAGCTGACCTAGCTGACTTTTAGCATCGAAACTGCTAGAGACAAGGGTTGCGGAAATTGAAAAAAGATCCGATAGCGCTTGAGTGACGGAAAATTCGCTTACCTTGTGTTCTACCCCTTTATAATCTTTTGCAGACATAGGGCTTGCCGACGCCGAATATCTTTCAGCCATATTGCATCCTTTAAAACTGACGAAAATGCTTCGAGTAAATCTATTCGAAACAATAAGTTGTAACGCCTGTTAATAATTCATTAAAAAGTAGCAGGTATTTATTCGTAAATAAATCAAATTTAGCTGGATATATAAGTAAGACTAAGGTGGTAGGAGCTGATTTGCTGAAATTGTGAACCAATGATACGAATTTAAGTGAATAGACCGAAGAATTTCACAGCCAAATGTCGCCCAAACTGGCGCCAGCCGCAAATGTCAGCGACTATCAACCACGAGCAGTTTAGCGCTGCGATAGGCGAAATCCATGCTCTCAATTTCGTTAGGTCGGTTGATTAGATGATCGACAGATGGAAGTACCACAAAGAAAATAAGCGGCTCATGATGCATATAGCGCCACATATGCGCGTTGGAATCCTTTTTATACGCTTGTAAGTTGACGGTAAGAACCAAACTTTCAGCAGGCAGTCGACTGCCTTTGAAATGACCCAGTTCATGGACGGCGCCCCACAGCGAGTTCAGCGGTCGCTCATGGGTGCTTTTAAGAAACATTTCTAGTAATAATGAATCATTGGCATTTTGCTCTGCGGTTCTGATTCGTTGTGTAAAGCGCAACCCTTCCTGAAATGGCAAATAGCCAAGCCCATTGTCGACAATTTGGTTGGATTGTGGGCAGAGTTGAACTGAATCAGAGGGTTGCTGGCTTGCGTACAGTTCACAAGTAAACTGCTTGATGATGGTTTCCAACCCCTGATGAAACGGTTTGTCTTTCAAATCTGTTATAGAAATTGCGCGGTTACGGATCGCTTCTGCGAAGACTTTGTCGACCGATTGGTTGACCTGATTTTGGTCATCGACCAGAACATAGTGGTTGTGTTTTAAGGCTGATTTCAACACATTATCAGACTCAATGACGGCTATCTCTTCTTCAGAGTAAGTGCTGTCTCTTAACAGGGGATAGTATGGATCTCGTGCATCTGAAGTAAACATCGAGCAACCACAAAGCGTCGTGGTGAGTAATGCTGAGAAAATCAATTTAATCGCTACGCTGTCCATAAGCCTATTGTTCTAGAAGAATCCTTTCTATAGCTAAGATACTAATCTTATATCACCACTCGCTCCTAGTAGCGTTTGCGAATATGTCGTCCTAGGTCACATAGCAGGTGTCTATCAAAATGATGCGTTTTCTAGCCGCTCCTCTACTACCTTGGTCTAAATTGTCGACAATACTCTTGATTGTCGACAATGTTATGGTCTATTTTAAACGTATTGGAACAGATTGTAGACAGATGGCTATCAAAGCATTGAGTGCGAAATAAGATGAATATAGAACTTAAAACTCGCTTAAAAGAAGGTGCCCCTGAAAAGGAAAACACCAAGTCTGAAAGTTTGACTGAGTCTTTAGTAGAAGCGATCGTCAACGGTGACATTGCTCCAGGTAGCAAGATTTCTGAACCTGAATTAGCCAAGCAGTATCAAGTTAGCCGCGGGCCTTTACGCGAAGCGATAATGCGTGTAGAGGGGTTAGGTCTTATCGAGCGAATTCCGCATGTTGGTGCTCGTGTTATCACTTTCTCACCAGAGAAGTTGGTCGAACTTTATGCAGTACGAGAAGCGTTAGAAGGCATGGCGGCACGTTTAGCCGCGAGGCACATTACCGCCGAACAGCTTGCGAGATTAGAAGCGGTATTGTCGACACATTCCGATCATATCGACGAGGTGGAAGGGGCTTCTTACTTTCATCAGCATGGTGATTTTGACTTTCACTATCGAATTATTTTGGCCAGCCGCAACAGTAAACTGATTTCGCTATTGTGTAATGAACTGTACCACTTGCTGCGTATGTATCGATATCAATCACCTAGAGCACAATCTCGTCCTGTCGAAGCACTGGATGAGCATAAGTACATTTTGCAAGCTATCAAGAACAGAGACGAAGAATTGGCTGAGATGCTGATGCGTCGTCATATCTCAGGTAGTCGAACCCTAATCGAACAACAGATCCTAAGGGACTAGAGGAAAGTGCCATGAGTTTAACGCAAGGTGCCAAGTTTAGACTGGCTGTCGAGCAACACGATCCATTACAAATCGTAGGAACCATCAATCCATACTGCGCCATGATGGCGAAAAATCTCGGCCATCAAGCGATTTACTTGTCGGGTGGTGGGATTGCCAATGCGTCCTATGGTTTGCCAGATTTAGGTATCACGACCTTGAACGATGTGCTGGTGGATGTGGAACGAATTACCAATGCGTGTGACTTGCCGCTTTTGGTCGATATTGATACTGGCTTTGGCGGCGCCTTCAATATCGCACGTACCATAAAAGCGATGGAGAAAGCAGGTGCAGGAGCTGTGCACATGGAAGACCAAGTCGCGCAAAAACGTTGCGGACACAGACCGAATAAAGCGATTGTGAGCCAACAAGAGATGGTTGATCGCGTTAAAGCGGCGGTCGATGCTCGCAACCACGACAGTTTTGTTGTTATGGCGCGTACCGATGCATTGGCGGTGGAAGGTATTGATAGCGCGATTGAACGAGCGATTGCCTGCGTTGAAGCGGGGGCGGATATGATCTTCCCTGAAGCCATGAACAAGCTCGAGCAATATGTTCAGTTCTCTGAGGCGCTTGAAAGTGCAACGGGCAAACATGTGCCTATTTTGGCTAACATTACTGAGTTTGGTCAAACGCCACTCTATGGCTGTGATGAATTAGCTAAGTCTAAAGTCGATATGGTGCTTTACCCGCTTAGTGCTTTCCGCGCAATGAACCGAGCGGCGGAAACGGTATACAAACATCTGCTTGAGGTGGGTAATCAAGAAGCGTTGACCGAGTCTATGCAAACCCGTAACGAGCTCTACGCGCATCTTAAATACCATGATTATGAAGACAAGCTGGATCAGCTTTTCACTGAAGGACAATAGCACGGCGTAAGCCCAAGAAACCCATTTAAGTTCAATCCAATAATGTGAAACGGTTTGATATTACATGCTCCGCTAAGAGAGCGCTATCAAACAGAAAAGGAGTTCAAAATGCCTTTATCAGCGAAAAAGAGTGAAGAGTTAGGTGGCGCTGGCCTTAGAGGTCAAAGTGCCGGTAGCACAGCTTTGTGTACGGTCGGAAAAACAGGGACAGGGCTGACTTATCGTGGTTACGATATTACCGATTTAGCCAATAATGCTCAGTTTGAAGAAGTTGCCCACCTATTGTTACGCGGCCATTTGCCAAACCAAAAAGATCTGGACGATTATAAGACACGTTTGGTAGGGATGCGGGGTCTACCTGACGAGCTTAAGCAAGCGTTAGAATTGATTCCTGCTGGCGCGCACCCAATGGATGTGATGCGAACAGGTTGCTCGATGCTCGGCAATTTGGAACAAGAGATGAGTTTTGCCGAGCAGTTAGATGCAACTGAGCGAATGCTGGCATTGTTCCCAGCGATCATTTGTTATTGGTATCGTTTTAGTCATGATGGCGTACGTATCGATACGCAAGACCAGTCACAAACTTGTATCGGCGGTTACTTCCTAAAAATGCTCACCGATAAAGAGCCGACCGAGATACACAAGCAGGTGATGCATTGTTCGTTGATTCTGTATGCGGAGCATGAGTTTAATGCCTCTACATTTGCGGCGCGAGTATGTGCTTCAACACTTTCTGACCTTCACTCATGTATTACAGCGGCAATCGGTACATTGCGCGGTCCGTTACATGGTGGTGCCAACGAAGCCGCAATGGAGATGATCCAAGACTGGCAAACCCCCGACGAAGCCGAAGAGAACATCATGCAGATGCTGGCGAACAAAGACAAAATCATGGGCTTTGGTCATGCTATCTATCGCGAGAGCGATCCAAGGAATGCATTGATAAAACGTTGGTCTAAAGAGTTGTCAAAAGCCGTCGGTGACACCCACCTTTACGCGGTATCAGAGCGAGTTGAGGCGGTGATGAAGCGTGAGAAGGGACTGTTCTGTAACGCGGATTTCTTTCACGCCTCTGCGTATCATTTTATGGATATTCCGACCAAGTTGTTCACACCTATCTTTGTTATGAGCCGATTGACAGGCTGGGCGGCACACGTGTTTGAACAACGTGCTAACAATCGAATTATCCGTCCAAGTGCCGACTACACTGGGCCAGATCATCAAGACTGGGTGCCTATCGAAAAACGATAGTCCTCTCTTGTTGCTCCCTGCGCATAAGGGAGCAAAACTCTAGCTAATTGGAAGTAGATATGAGCATGAATACCCAATTCCGAAAATCGCTTCCGGGAACCCATCTAGATTTCTTTGATGCCCGTGAAGCCGTAAACGCCCTTTCTCCGGGGGCTTACGAAAAGCTCCCGTATACCTCGCGTGTGCTGGCTGAGCAGTTAGTCCGTCGCTGCGATCCAAGCACTCTCAATCAAAGTCTTGAGCAACTTATAGAACGAAAACGTGACTTAGACTTTCCTTGGTATCCTGCTCGTGTCGTATGTCATGACATTCTTGGTCAGACCGCATTGGTCGATCTGGCTGGGTTGAGAGACGCTATCGCTCAGCAAGGTGGTGATCCGGCTAAAGTGAACCCCGTAGTTGAAACTCAATTAATTGTGGACCACTCATTGGCGGTTGAACATGCCGGTTTTGACCCAGAAGCATTTGAAAAAAACCGCGCGATTGAAGAGCGTCGCAATGAAGACCGTTTCCACTTCATTGAGTGGTGTAAGACCGCGTTTGAAAATGTCAGCGTGATCCCTGCTGGCAACGGTATTATGCACCAAATCAACCTTGAGAAGATGTCACCAGTCGTTCAAGCAAAACAAGGAGTCGCGTATCCCGATACCTGTGTTGGTACTGACAGTCATACTCCCCATGTTGATGCGCTTGGTGTTATCGCGATTGGTGTCGGCGGGTTAGAAGCCGAGACCGTCATGCTTGGTCGAGCATCGATGATGCGCTTACCGGATATCGTTGGTGTCAAACTAAGCGGTAAACGCCAGCCGGGTATTACTGCGACTGATATCGTATTAGCCATCACTGAATTCTTGCGCAGTGAACGAGTTGTCTCATCCTATTTAGAATTCTTTGGTGAAGGCGCAAAAGATCTTACCATCGGTGACCGCGCCACTATCTCAAATATGACGCCAGAGTATGGCGCAACGGCGGGGATGTTTTACATTGATGAACAGACCATCAACTACTTAAAGCTGACTGGCCGTGATGAACAGCAAGTCGAGTTGGTAGAAACCTACGCCAAGCAAACGGGGCTATGGGCAGATTCTCTTGTCACTGCTGAATATGAACGCGTGCTCGAGTTTGATTTATCGTCTGTGACGCGTAATATGGCAGGCCCTTCAAATCCACATCGTCGGTTGCCTACTTCACAGCTGGCAGAGCGAGGGATTGCTAAACAGAGTGACCTTCAAGAGACTAAAGGGCAGCTGCCAGACGGCGCAGTGATCATTGCAGCGATTACCTCGTGCACCAATACCAGCAACCCGCGTAATGTGGTTGCCGCAGGTTTGGTCGCGAAAAAGGCTAACGAGCTGGGTCTGGTACGAAAACCTTGGGTCAAGTCGTCGTTTGCTCCGGGATCGAAAGTAGCCAAACTATATCTTGAAGATGCGGGACTGCTGCCTGAGCTAGAAAAGCTCGGCTTTGGCATTGTCGCTTATGCGTGTACCACCTGTAATGGTATGAGCGGCGCGCTTGATCCAGAAATTCAGCAAGAAATCATTGAGCGTGACGTTTACACCACGGCGGTGTTGTCTGGCAACCGCAATTTTGATGGCCGTATCCACCCTTATGCGAAGCAGGCATTTCTTGCTTCTCCACCTTTGGTGGTGGCTTACGCACTCGCTGGCACGATTCGTTTTGACATAGAACGTGATGCGCTGGACCACGATCCGCAAGGTAAGCCAATTTACCTCAACGACTTATGGCCAAGCGACCAAGAGATCGATGAGGTAGTGGGTAAACATGTTAAGCCTGAGCAGTTCAATCAGGTTTACATTCAGATGTTTAAACTGGATGAGAGTGAGCGCAACCTTAATCCACTTTATGATTGGCGTGCGAAAAGTACCTATATCCGCCGTCCACCCTATTGGGAAGGGGCGCTGGCAGGAGAAAGAACCTTATCTGGTATGCGGCCGCTTGCGGTATTGGGTGACAACATCACCACTGACCACATCTCACCTTCGAACGCGATCCTTGCCAGCAGCGCAGCTGGGGAATACCTAGCCTCAATGGATGTGCCCGAAGAGGACTTTAACTCATACGCTACGCACCGTGGTGATCACTTGACGGCTCAACGCGCCACGTTTGCCAATCCCAAGCTATTTAACGAAATGGTGCAAGAGAACGGTCATGTGGTACAAGGATCACTGGCACGAATCGAACCAGAAGGAAAAGTGACTCGCATGTGGGAGGCAATTGAAACCTACATGAATCGCAAGCAACCGCTGATCATTGTCGCTGGTGCGGATTACGGACAGGGCTCGTCACGTGACTGGGCGGCAAAAGGGGTGCGGCTTGCGGGAGTGGAAGCGATTGTTGCCGAGGGTTTTGAACGAATTCACCGCACCAACTTAGTGGGGATGGGTGTGTTGCCGTTGCAATTTAAAGCAGGAACCGACCGCAAGACGCTGCAGCTTGATGGTAGTGAGCTCTATGACGTTATTGGAGAGATTAAACCCGGTGCGGACTTAGCGTTGGTGGTGACGCGCGTCAATGGTGAAAAGTTTGATGTGCCCGTGACATGTCGTTTAGACACAGCAGATGAAGTGAACGTCTACAACGCAGGTGGTGTGTTGCAACGTTTTGCGCAAGATTTCTTATCTCAATAGGTGGCGATGATGATAAATCAAATTAAAGTCCCTGCTACCTATATGCGAGGCGGTACCAGTAAAGGAGTGTTTTTCAGTTTACAAGACCTACCTTTAACAGCTCAGGAGCCGGGTGAGGCAAGAGACAAACTGTTATTGCGCGTGATAGGCAGCCCAGATCCTTACGAGAAGCAAATTGATGGGATGGGCGGGGCGACTTCCAGTACCAGTAAAACGGTGATCGTGTCGAAAAGCGACAGACCAAATCACGATGTCGACTACCTGTTTGGTCAAGTATCGATAGACAAACCGTTTGTTGATTGGAGTGGTAACTGTGGCAATTTATCCGCAGCAGTTGGCCCGTTTGCCATTCATGCCGGATTAGTCGATGAAGAGCGTATTCCCAACAACGGCATCGTCGCTGTTCGAGTATGGCAAGTGAACATCAGCAAAACCATTGTGGTTCACGTACCGATTGTTGATGGTATGGTTCAAGAGGCAGGCAATTTCGAGCTGGATGGGGTAACTTTTCCTGCCGCAGAAATACAGGTTGATTTCATGCACCCCGCCGATGGTGAAGGGAGTATGTTTCCTACTGGTAATGTCATCGATGAACTGGAGGTACCTAACATTGGTGCGTTTGAAGCGACGTTGATTAATGCTGGGATTCCAACGATTTTTATTGACGCAGAGGCGCTTAGATATAGCGGGACAGAACTGCAAGACGACATTAATAGCGATGCCGACGCGTTGGAGCGTTTTGAAACCATTCGGGCCTACGGGGCGCTAAAAATGGGGCTGATTGAATCAATTGATCAAGCCGCGACGCGTCAACATACACCGAAAATAGCCTTTGTTTCTAAACCGAAGAGCTACCTGTCTTCAAGTGGAAAGCCTGTCAACGAAACGGATGTTGATGTATTGGTTCGTGCTTTGTCGATGGGAAAACTCCACCATGCAATGATGGGAACGGCCGCAGTCGCCATTGCTTCAGCATCTTGTGTTCCGGGGACGGTAGTGAATCGCGCAGCGGGCGGAGGAAACATGGAGTCTGTCACGTTTGGTCATCCATCAGGAACTTTAAAGGTTGGGGCGAGCGCCTCACATAACCAACAAGGCTGGGTCGTAGAAAAAGCCGTTATGAGCCGCAGCGCTCGAATCATCATGGAGGGATTTGTGCGTGTACCCTCTGATATCTTTGCGTAATTGGCACTGTTAATTACTGAAAGCCATGTCAAGACATACTGGAGGACGCAATATGTCTGCATATCAAAAAGAGTATCAATGGGCGTTGTCACAGCCAGAATCGTTTTGGGCAGAGCAAAGCAAAAACATCGACTGGTTTAAAGCACCGCAAACCATACTCGCCAATGACGAGAACGGTATTGAGCGTTGGTTTCCTGATGGGGAGCTTAACACTGCTTGGTTAGCGCTCGATTATCATTGTGAGCAAGGCCGGGGTGAGAAGGTCGCACTCATTTACGACTCACCCGTTACAGATAGTAAGCAGCAGTTCACCTACTCACAACTTAGGGACCAAGTGGCAAACATTGCGGGAATGTTGGCGGAGCAGGGCGTAACTAAAGGTGATCGTGTGGTGATTTACATGCCGATGATCCCGGAAGCGGCGATGGCAATGTTGGCTTGTGCAAGATTAGGTGCGATACATTCGGTCGTGTTTGGCGGCTTTGCGGCCAATGAACTTGCGGTTCGTTTAGAAGATGCGGAGCCAAAAGTAGCCATGACCGCCTCATGCGGTATTGAGATTAATAAGGTGATCCCATACAAGCCGTTAGTTGACCGAGCCATTATGGATAGCCGCTGGAAGCCTGAACGCGTTATCTTATTACAGCGGCCGCAATGTGAAGCCGAGCTTCAGTCCGAACGAGATCTTGATTGGGCGGAGGCGCTTGAAGGGGTTAAGCCTCATGCATGTGTACCTGTGTTAGCAACGGATCCTCTCTATATTCTCTACACATCAGGAACGACAGGTAAACCGAAAGGCGTGGTGCGAGACAACGGCGGTCATGCCGTGGCGATGAAGTATTCTATGAGCGCGATTTACGATGTTCCGCAAGACGGCGTGTACTGGGCGGCGTCAGATGTTGGCTGGGTGGTCGGCCACTCGTATATCGTTTACGCTCCACTTATTCACGGCTGTACTACCGTGCTGTTTGAAGGAAAACCAGTGCGAACTCCAGATCCGGGTGCATTCTGGCGCGTGTGTGAAGAGTATCAAGTTGATGTGCTGTTTTCCGCACCAACGGCTTTCCGTGCGATCAAAAAAGAGGACCCAGAGGGAGAGCTTATCAAGCAGTTTAATCTGTCGAATCTGAAAACCATTTTTATGGCAGGTGAACGTCTAGACCCTCCGACACAGGAATGGGTAGAGAGCAAAACGGCTAAGCCAGTTGTGGATCACTGGTGGCAAACTGAGACTGGTTGGGCGATTGCAGGTAACCCGACGGGGATTGAAGTTATGCCCATCAAAGCGGGGTCAGCGACTAAGCCAATCCCAGGTTATCAAGTTGAAATTCTGGATGAGCTGGGTGAGCCAGTTGCACCTAATCAGCAGGGTTTTGTTGCGTTGAAACGCCCTCTACCACCAAGCTGCTTACCGACGGTGTGGCGTAATCATGACCGCTTTGAGTCCGGTTATTTAAGCCAGTTCCCGGGATATTATGTTTCTGGTGATGGTGGGTATCTCGACGAAGAGGGTTACCTATTTATCATGGGACGTATCGATGACGTGATTAATGTAGCAGGGCACAGACTATCTACCGGTGAAATGGAAGAAATCGTTGGTGCTCACCCTGCCATTGCTGAATGTGCGGTTGTCGGTGTGCATGATGATTTGAAAGGCCAACTCCCACTAGGATTAGTCGTGCTTAAAGATGGGGTGAAAATAGACGATCTCCAGTTAGAAGGTGAACTGGTCGGTAAAGTTCGCGACCAAATTGGCGCGGTGGCCTGCTTCAAGCACGCTTTGGTGGTCGAGCGTTTACCTAAAACTCGCTCTGGTAAAATTTTGCGCCGTACTATTCGCCAGATCGCCGACGGTGAGCAATATACGGTGCCGTCCACCATTGATGATCCAACCAGCTTAGAAGAAATCGAGAAGGCGCTTCACTCATAGCTACAGTTCATAGAGCCGTTGTATTTACGTACTAAGCCCCTAACAGTAGGGGCTTTTTATTGAAATAATCGCATTAACCCGCCAAACTGTGCCTTTATTTGTGATGCGATAATATTTATGTCCCATATGATCATTCGAAGTGCTACTGCGCGCGATCTCGAGCAGTTAAACGAACTAATGTTTGCCCTTCATGATGAACATCATCAGCAATGCCCAAACTACTTTAAAACCGCAGAGGAGATCGAGCAAGAAAAGAGCATCGCTCGATATTTGGATGATCCTGAGTGTTTGGTTTTTGTGGCCTGTCAGCAAGATAGCCTGATTGGTTTTGTCACTGGTCATTTTTGTGAACTCATTTCCACTGTGAGCAAGCCAGTACAGATGGGGAGTATTGATGAGCTTTATATTTTTGAAGATAGACGGGGTGAAGGCATTGCGTTGAAATTGTGTCAGCAGATAGAAGAGCGATTTATCGAATATGGTGTAAAGGAAGTGTTTGTTGAGGTTTGGGAGTTCAATCAGTCTGCATTAGCGTTTTATAAGCAGTTCGGCTTTGAACACCACATCCACTGGCTAAGAAAATCCGTAAAATAATTAACTAGATAGCTATTTTTTATGAAGCTTATTCCCAAAATCTTCACATTGTTTGTCGCGCTGGCTTGTCTTTTATTCTCAACTTTTAGCGTAGCCAGCGATAATTCGATATCCGCTGCGGCGTGCGTGATTCGCTCCGGTGACAAGCTAGTACTTATAAAAGAGATTCTGACCGATAAACTATCTCTTCCGGCTGGGGGAGTTGAGCAGGGTGAATCCCCTAAGTTGGCTGCTCAGCGCGAAGCTTGGGAAGAAACGGGATTGGTGGTTACCGCCAAAAGCGAGCTTGGTCGTTATGAGAAAGCGGTGTTTTATGACTGCGTATCTGACTCTGACATCGTAGCGTTTCAGTCTAGCAACGCTATCGGTGGTCATGAGTTGCCCGTTTGGTTTGCGCCTCACTACGGTGTGGAAGTGGCTTCGGCGATGCTGATCGAACCTTGGAAAGTGGATAAAGATGAGTATCGTTTTCCCGAACAGCTAGATTGGTTAGCGAACTTGTTACCACAGGCGACCGATCAAGGTGTGGTGTTGGTTAGCGAGTTAACACAAGCCGCGCCAGAGTTTCATCAACGTGAGTTGCGTTGGTTGAGGGCTTTGCAGGATCTGTTTTCGTCATTTCCTAGTGGTCTTTTTCATTTCGTCGAACGACTGCTGGTGGCAGGAAATGGCTTAGCGGCGCCATCACTTATGGTTGTAATGTTTCCGCTCATCTATTGGCGTTTTGGTCGCGAGTTTAGTTATACGGTCATCTTTGCTGTGACGGTAACTTCGCTACTCAGTTTGGTTGCGCAGCAAGGGTTTACATTGGCACGGCCTCATGTTTATTCCCCCGATCTTGCACTGATAACCAGTTACGGTTTTAGCTTACCAAATCTACCTATTGCGATCTGGTCATGCGTTGGCGCTCTTGCATTGAGCCGAGGCCACCAGTTGTCAGTAAACCGCTACACTATAGTATGGGTTGTGCTTATTAGCTGGCTTGCTCTCGCCCAATTTTATAGCGCCGCTGCATTTCTAGTCGATAGCTTGAGCGGTGCTTTATTGGGCTCTCTCTGCGCTTGGCATCTCATTCGTTTACAATCAAGTCCTGACATGGACTTTCCGTCACTCATTACGTCGAAAACGCTTTGGATTATTCTCACGCTCGTTTGCATTGTCTTGACCATAATCTGGCCGACGCCTAGTTTCACATATTGGCTGGTGATCGTTTTGACTCTGTTGGTCCTTGCGCCCACAAGCAGACGGGAAGGAGCAAGCGCGTCAGGCAAATCGCTCATCGGTATCACCGCTATACTTGTGGCGTTGAATCTCGTACTAGAGAATCTAACGGGTTACGTTTCCAGCAGCAGTATTGCATCACTCGTTGCTCAAGCTTTGCGTTACCCGTTATTAATGGTGGTATTTACCCTAGCAATCAGAAAAGTGGCGAAAGCTGTATAATCAGGCAATCGCAACTTGATTTAGCCCTTGAGGATAAAATCTTCAATGACAACAGCTACGCCATCGTCGTTGTTGCTCAAGGTGATGTGATCGGCGATGGCTTTAGTTTGCTCCATCGCATTTTCCATCGCTACGCCAAGACCTGCGTACTCAATCATATGGTGATCATTTTCGGCGTCACCCATACAGATGACTTCACTAGAATCTATACCTAGATGATCTGCGATAGCTTTGATGCCAACCCCTTTATTGCTGCCTAGGTTTAGAAATTCGAGAAAGAATGGGGCGCTTTGAACAATGGTGAATTGTTCATGGTATGCCTTTGGGATCTGCTTAATGGCTGCACTAAGCTTGTCAGGATCGCCGACAATCATCGCTTTGATGATAGGGTGGTCGTCGTCGAGTTGATCAAACTCTTTTACACTGACAGGGATCTGATTAATAGTGGATTCTATATCCGTGTACTCGTTCAATCTTGGTGTAATCAGCCCATATTCGGTGCTAAAAGCATGGCAATCAAGTCCGAATTGTTCGGCTAAACGAGCAACCTGTTTCGCTCGTTTTCCATCGATAATCGCAGAGTGAATCACTCGGCTGGTTCCGATCTCTTTAACCATAGAGCCATTGAAGTAAACCACAAACTCGTTGTCACCTTCGATGTTAAGCTCATCTAACTTGCTTTGCATGCCATCGAGTGGCCGACCCGATGCAAGCACTACTTTTACCCCTTTCTGACGCGCTTGTTCAATTGCTAGCTTGGTTCTTTGCGAAATGGTTTTATCACTGGTCAGTAGTGTTCCATCCATATCGAGGGCTATCAGTTTATACATAACTTACCTAAAATCTAACTACAGAAAGACAAAAACAATCAGAATAATCGCTACTATTCGATTGATCAATTTATGATTTAGTTGACCTTACCAGATGACTCCTTTAAGGTCTCGTTCCTGCAGAATTTTGATGATGAATTAGGCTGAGTTTAACTTGTATAAAATTAACGAAATGTTCCAAACCATTCAGGGGGAAGGGGTCTACACAGGCGTTCCTTCTGTATTTGTTCGCTTACAAGAGTGTCCGGTCGGTTGTGCTTGGTGTGATACTAAGCAAACTTGGGATGCTACGCCGCAAGATGAGCGTCCTCTCGATGAGATTCTTGCTAAGCAGGAAGATTCGCCGACTTGGTGCTCAGTGACGGCGGAACAAATCGTTGATGAATATAAAAAACAAGGTTACACGGCAAAGCATATCGTGATCACGGGCGGTGAGCCTTGTATCTATGATTTAACGCCGCTTTCTACTGCATTTGAAGCGATAGATTGCCAGTGTCAGATAGAAACCAGCGGTACATCTGAGGTGCGCACCAGTGAAAACACCTGGGTGACAGTGTCACCAAAGATTGCCATGAAAGGTAAGCTCCCAGTACTCGACTCGGCGCTACTCCGAGCTAACGAAATTAAGCATCCTGTCGCGACACAAAAAGACATTGATCAGTTAGATGAGCTATTGGTGCGTGCTGGTGTCTCTGCAGAGACGACGATTGCACTGCAACCCATTAGCCAAAAGCCGCGCGCAACGCAACTTTGCATTGATGTATGCGTGGCACGAAACTGGCGTTTATCGATTCAAACGCATAAATATCTCAGCATTGCATAAAGGATTCCAGATGAAAAAAGCAGTCGTTGTATTTAGCGGTGGCCAAGATTCCACTACCTGTCTAGTTCAAGCACTTAAAGAGTTTGATGAAGTTCATGCGATTACCTTTGACTATGGTCAACGTCATAAACTTGAGATTGAAGTCGCGCAGAGTTTAGCCAAAGAGCTGGGTGTTAAAGCACACAAGGTAATGGATGTTGGTTTACTCAATGAGTTGGCAATCAGTTCATTGACCCGAGACGACATCCCTGTCTCCCACGAGTTACAAGACAACGGCTTACCTAACTCATTTGTTCCAGGTCGTAATATTTTGTTCCTTACTCTAGCGGGTATTTACGCTTATCAGATCGGTGCGCAAACGGTCATTACCGGTGTGTGCGAGACTGATTTTTCCGGTTACCCAGATTGTCGAAATGATTTCGTAAAAGCGATGAATAGTGCGCTAGTTCAGGGTATGGATCGTCCGTTAGAGATTGCAACGCCTCTGATGTGGTTGAATAAAGCGGAAACCTGGGCGTTAGCAGACCAATATGACGCTTTGCAATTGGTGAGAGAAAAAACCCTAACTTGTTATAACGGCATTATTGGTGATGGTTGTGGCGATTGCCCTTCGTGCGAACTGAGAAAAGTCGGGCTAAATGATTACCTTGCTAACCGTGAAGCGGTTATGGCAGAACTTGTACGTAAACAGACGACAGAAAGTTAATCATCTCACTCTAATCTTGGGTGAGTTGAATCAACAACTCGCCCATTAATCTCAATACCTTACCTTCCAAAAAGCGTCTATCCGAGTTAGAAATCTCGCCAAAAACCCACTAAGCTGAAACTACTCACATACACAAATACCTTTTGGTGAAGGATTGTTGATGTTTAAACGTAGCAGCAAGTTGCATGAAAAAAATTTGCAGTTGGAAAAAGCGTTAGAGCTTGCAAACAGCTTCAAATTATCCGTAAAAGAGTCTGTGCCATATATCGAGTTTACGACAGATGGCCATATACGTTATGCGAACGCTCAGTTTTTGACTGTTGTCGGATATCAATTAGATGAGTTAGTCGATACCCATCACAGCACGCTCTGTTTTCCCGAAGATGTCAATACCTCAGAGTATCGTGCACTGTGGCAAGATCTCGCACAAGGAAAATATCGAAATGGTCGCTTTATCCGTAAAAATAAGCAAGGAGAAGCGGTTTGGGTTGAAGCGACCTATTTTCCTGTTTGTGCTGAAGATGGCAAGGTAGAGTATGTCGCAAAAGTCGCCTCAGATGTCACCGAAGCACAGCGCGAGCGTGAACGAAACCGGGCGTTGTTGGCTGCTTTAGACAAGTCTCTTGCCGTGATTGATTTTGAGCCGGACGGGACAATCATTACGGCGAACAAAAATTTCCTCGAGCATATGGGTTATACCCTGAGCGAAATTGAAGGCAAGCACCATAGAATTTTCTGTTTGGATGAGTTTTATCACAACAATCCCAATTTTTGGCAAGAGCTACGTTCGGGCTCAGTTAAAAGCGGACTATTTGAACGCAAAGATAAGCACGGCAATCGCATGTGGTTAGAGGCAACTTACAATCCCATATATAACCATACGGGCCAAGTCATTAAAATCATTAAGTTAGCCAGCGATATTACCGAGCGCGTCGAAAAGGCGGTGCTGGTAAAAGAGGCCGCAACAACGGCTCACGCTATTGCTGAGCAAACCGTCGATTCTGCAAACATTGGTAAAGAAACCATTTCTGCGCTATTAGCTATTTCTCAAGGCATTGATTGTTCAGTCGATGAAATGAACGAATTGGTCGCAGAGCTAAACGGACAATCTAGAAGTGTGGAAACCATTATTTCAACCATCAGTGACATTGCTGAGCAGACCAACCTTCTGGCCTTAAATGCGGCGATTGAAGCAGCACGAGCAGGTGATCAAGGGCGTGGCTTTGCTGTGGTGGCCGATGAAGTGCGTAAATTGGCGGCGAGAACGTCAGAATCTACTGCAGAAATTACTGATGTTATTAACCGCAACAGTACCATTACTAAAGAGTTACAAGACAAGATTAAAGCAGTGACAGATGAAACGGCTCAAAGTGGGCAAAAAGCACAAGAAATATCTGGCGTGGTCGATGACATCATTAATGATGCTGAGAAGGTGTCTAAAACGGTAGAACAGCTCTCTTAGAAGCGGTTTGAGAAGGGGGCAATTAATGCCGCGCGTGATAGAGCGGCATTAATTTATGTGTAAAATACCTGCGCGGTTAGTCGAGGTACATTTTCGCGAGATCTGAAGGCTCCAACTCTTTACCTTCAAGCTGACTGTTCCAGTTGGTGCCAACCAATACACCATCCTCTGCTAGAGTCAAAAGCCAATCTTCAACGAAGATATCTAAAGGAATTTCAAGAACTTCGAAATCTGACCATTCTTCAACATTATGCGTTTGCGCATCTTCTTTCGAAGACCAAAAAGGCATCACTTCGCTGTTTTCAAATTCTGTTGAGTCACAAGACAGCCATCCTTCTTCATTACGCATCCCCCAAACGAGTTTAGATTGTTGAGTTTCAGCAACGAAAAGCTCAAGGTTTGCTTGAATATCAGAAGTTAATTTGCTCATTGGTATCATCTCATACGTGGATTCGACGCTAGGTTAACACTCATAACCACAAAGCAAAATAGAAAAGGGAGCCAAGCCCCCTTTTTATGCTAAAAGTGTTATTTTTTAATCTTAGTAAAAATTGTCCACTCTTCTTTAACGCTACCTTTGTGGCCAACAACTGTCGCAACAACTTTTCGGTTCATCGCGTGGCTGATCTCATCTATTCCGCCAGCGTCTAGATGTGTATCACCGTACCCGACAATGCGTACTCGGTCTGACTCAACGCCATTGCCAATTAACGCATCTTCAACGGAGGTTGCACGGCGCTCTGACAATTGCATGTTGTAATCAGGGTTGCCGACCTTGCTCGCATACCCCTGAAGCTCAATAGATGTAGAAGGGTATGTTTTGAGAAATTCGGCCATCTCACGAATTTGAGCAAGAAAATCAGACTGAATTTTATCAGAGTCGTTGGCAAACAAAATATGTAAGCTGAGCTCTTGTTCTGTTTTGACGTAAGTGCCACAGCCTTCGTTGTCGATCTCGGCCATTAACGGAGTTTGTGGGCATAAATCACGGGCGTTGATCACACCATCGTTGTCATCATCAAGTAGATCGTCAATCTGCTCCGGTGTTGGCGTATCAATATACTCATATACATCTTCAGCGTTAAGCGGAGCGGTGACTATGCCAGCGACAATCGCTAAGGTTAGGAGTGATTTATTCATATCAGTATTCTACCTTCTCGTTCCACTCTTTAGGTGTATCGACACGCAATGCGGCCAACAGGTTGCCTGTAGCATTCATGACACGGTATTTGGCGTATTGCTCATCATATTTGGCGTCTAAATAACCTTTACGCGCTTCAAAAAGCTCGTTTTCGGTATTGAGTAGATCAAGCAAGGTGCGCTTTCCTAACCGGTATTGTTTTTCGTATGCAATTACGGTGTCGGATGCCGAATCTACGTGGTCTGCTAAAAACTCTTTTTGTTGCACAGTTAAATCCAGCGCACTCCATGATAGACGTAGACCTTCCTCGACGCTGCGATAGGTTCTATCACGAAAATCTTTAGCTTTGTTGAGTTGGTAGGCGGCGCTTTCCGTTCGATCTGAATCAGAACCGCCGTTGTACAAGTTATAACGTAGACGTAGCATAGCAGAAAACTCATCGCTACTGCCTTCGATACCACCTGCATCATCACGCCAGATTTGGTTAGCCTCGATAGAGATCGTCGGATAGTTTACGCCTTTTGTTTGATCGTATTGGAAACGGGCTGAATCGACGTCGGCTTGTGCGACTTTTATTACAGGGTGACCGTTAAATGCAGACTCTAATGCATCGTCAACTGTGTACGGAATCGCTGTTTGGTCTGCGCGAGGAAAAGTCAGCCCTAACGGAGCTTGACCGACGATACGTTTAAACTGGGTGTGTACATCAAACAGATTATTTTGCGCAGCAAGAAGGTTACCGTGTGCTTTGGCTATACGCGCTTCAACTTGGGACATATCCGCAGTAGAGCCAATACCCGACTCGACACGTTTCCTAATGTCTGTATAGATCTCTTTATGTACAGCAAGGTTGCTTTCAGAAAGCGTAAGGATTTCGTAGGCCTTAGTTGCGTCAAGGTAGATTTTCGTGACTTCAAGAGCGATATCTTGAGCATCAGACATCAATTGAAATCGAACCGATTCGGCATCTGCAGCGGTGCGATCCATATCGTTTAGCGTTGCTGAACCATCCCATAGTAGCTGAGTTAAGGTCAATGTGGCTTCTTTGCGAGTCAGGTCTGTTTCTGGTGCTGTTGTGGCAGGATCAATAGCTTCATAGCCAATACCTGCATCCAAATCCAATGTTGGCATATATGCACCACCTGATGCTTCAGCATCAAAGTATTTACTCTTGAATTCGTTGTATGACGCTTTGATTTCAGGGTTGGTGGTAATGGTAAAGGCGACGGCTTGTTCCAATGTTTGACTGTGTGCAGGAAAGCTAAGTGCAACCGCGCAGCTTAGTACTTTCAACTTATTCCAATTCACTCTGACTCTCCTCGAAGTGCTCGTGGGTGAGGATAATACTCAACTTTTTTGTCTCAATAGTGAGATGTATTAATTAATAGTGTCAATAAAATAACACCATGAGCTTGGTAAAACTAATCTATTGGACATTTAAGCTGTTGTTAAATTGCTAATTTTGAGCTGGGTCACTCATCGTAATTGGTGTGTCTATAAGTATGGCGTATTCTTTAATTGGCGTGTTTCGTGCGATCTTGGTTCAGTTTCTCAATGTTGAGAAATGAAACCTGTATCATGTTTATTGAGTGTTTTATTGAGAAATAAAGTTTAGCGTTGACTAGAAAAATGCTAATTTATAACAGTAATGAATCTAATTGTTGCCAATTATTTGTCACTGGCAAAATAGAATAAGAAAGTGGTCAAGGATAAAGGACTTAAATATGGGTTTTGGTACTTACGTAGCAATGGGTAATCTTGCAGCTAACCAAGTCATCGTGATTGATGCGAATGGCAATGTCCGTGTTTTAGTTGAAGGTGAACTACCTAAACCAGGTGAAGTCATCGTTCAGTCTAATGCAGAAGCTGGTGAAGATGGTCAACAACTGCAAGTCGAGCTGGTTGATGACAATGGCCAGTCTCAAGATCTGACAGCAGAAATTGAAGATATTCTTGCTGCATTAGAAGAAGGGCAAGACCCAACCCAACTCGGTGACGAGTTCGCGACTGCCGCCGGTGGGCAAACCGGCTCTAGTTTGACCTCTTCAGGGTCTGTTGTACGTGATGGAACAGAAACCATCGCAAGTACAGATTTTGCTACGCAAGGCTTTGAGTCTTTGGGCCTTTCCCCAACGCAAAGCTTGACACTACTTAACCAATTCCGTCTCTACGAGCCAATTTTTGTTGACCTAAATAATGACCCACTAGGTGAAAGTCTTGCTGTTGTTACAGATGAAGACACACCGATCAGCGGCACTCTAGTCGCAACAGACCAAAATCCATCTGACGTCCTAACTTTCTCCCAGTCTTCCGCGCCTTCGAATGGTAGTGTTGAACTCGATCCACAAACTGGCGAATGGACTTATACTCCCAACGAAAACTACAACGGCCCAGACAGCTTTACTGTTATCGTTAACGACGGAAACGGTGGCACCGATACACTTGTAGTAAATATCGATGTGACTCCAGTGAATGATGCGCCAGTAGCAGAACCAGAAAATCGTTCGCTACTGGAAGACCAAGTTATTACTGGCAGTATGACTGGGACTGATGTGGATCTCCCTGAAGGAGAGTCATTGTTATTTACAACTACTTCACAAATAGAAGGTTTAACTCTAAATCCAGATGGTACTTACACGTTTGATGCATCATCTTATGACCGTTTGGCAGAAGGTGAAGAATTTATAATTGAAGTGCCAGTTACTGTAACTGATGACTTAGGTGCGACGGATACAGCGACACTAACAATCACGGTTACGGGAACCAACGACGGCCCAACCGCGACGGCGAACAGCTACGATGTGAACGAAGGCGGTAACGTGTCAGGCAACCTGATTGGCGACGACACGGGCGCAGGCAAAGACAGCGATCCAGAAAACGACAGCTTAAGTGTGACGCACATTAACGGTCAGTTACT
>NZ_JXXV01000017.1 GCF_000967545.1 Vibrio galatheae
CTTAACTGACTGGCATTACTCGCTTATGCGGGGCTTTTTTTCGTCCAAGATTCGTCGCAATGAGAGATGCGGTGCACAAATCGCTCCACTGGTATGGTATTTGCTCTCCAATAATTCAACTAATCCTGTAATATCAGTTCACTAATTGAGTTAAGCACAAGTCTATGAAGTTAAACCGCACCGTTATCCTGCCGCTATTATTTGTTTCTGCCACCAGCTTTGCCTCTGAAAAATCGACGCTATCCTTCGCTATCGATAATGACGGCATCTTCGGCGTTGACCAGGACTATACCAACGGCCTATTTCTTGGCTATACCACAGGGCCTATCACACCTTATGCGATGTTTAGCCCGCTAAGCCTTTCATTTTGGGGCGCTGCATCGCTAGACAAGTTTGAGTTTGTACTTGCTCATAAGATGTACACTCCTTCAGATATTGAGGCAACCGAGCCTATGGTCAATGACAGGCCTTACGCTGGATTTCTTCATAGTGAATTCAACTACATCAGTTTGCACCCTCAACAAGCTCAGCGTTTTAACCTAACACTCGGGACCACAGGAGAAAGCTCTCTCGCAGATCAAGCTCAAGATGTAGTCCATGGTATCACCGGCTCCGACGAGCCACGTGGTTGGGCTTACCAAGTCGACGACAAATTTGTCGCCAATGTTGGCTACCTGAGCCATTTCAACTTGATACGTCAACGCTCAATCGCCAATACGGACTGGGAGATATCAAACGTTTCGGAAATTAACGCTGGTAATTTTCGCAGCGACATATCTACAGGCTTAATGTTTCGTTGGGGTACCGACCTAGGTGGCAATATGGGCGCGGCTAATATTGACAATGAAAACCCATTTCGCGCTGGAATGATAGGTGGGTCACAAGGGGGGTGGTTTATCTTTACTGGTATTGAAGCCCGCTATCGCTTTAACGATATTACAATTGAAGGGGAGCGCTCTGGTGTGAATGACTATGCCATTCGCAACAACCAAGATCCTGCCATTTATGATGTGACGTTAGAACATAATCAAGCAACCGCTGTTGCTGGTTTTGCATGGTACAACCAAAGCTTCGGCGCAACACTTACCGCGACAGCCAAAACGCCTGATTACAAACAAGCGCCTGAAAGCGTATACGGCACCGGTGGGTTATCGTTATACGCTTTCTTCTAGAAACACTCGAATACCTAGGTTAGATCGTAAACTTCTGGCAGTCTTGGTTAAGGCTGTCAGAGCGCTGTTCTACAACTCCGCTGACATGTTTAAGCTGCTCGTTGTTCTGTTCAAGTTCTTTCATCGCTGTTGAGATTTGCGTCATACTATCCGCCATCGATTGACTGGTCGTGGCAAGCTCTCGAATCGAAGAAAAGATAACTTCAGTTTGATGAGACGCTTCGTCTGCTTTTTCGGTAATGAGTTTTAATGCGTCCATCGCTTCTTGGCCACGCTCACGCCCCGTCGCCATCGACGACTCAGATTGACCAATATACTGAATCACTTCAGCACTCTCTTTTTTCATCGTATCGATCGTATCGGATATTTCCGTCACAGCATCAACCGTTCGTACGGCTAAGCTACGAACCTCATCCGCAACAACGGCAAAACCGCGCCCCTGCTCTCCAGCCCTTGCCGCTTCAATCGCCGCATTCAATGCCAGTAAATTCGTTTGCTCAGCAATACCGTTGATAATATCCATTACCGAGTCAACTTTTGAAGAAGCCTCTTCAAGTAACTGAATATGCCCTGCTGCCGAGGTTAAAATCGTCCCTACTTCTTCAAGAGAACCAATTGCCGCACCAATTACTTTTGCTCCTTCCTCAGCAGCATGCGTTGAAGAACGAGAGATTTCAGACACAAACTCCAACGAGTTAGAGACTTCTTGGGTCGTTACACTTACCTCTTCCGTTGCTGACGCGAGTAGCTGTGTTTGACCAAACACTTCAGACTGGTGATGAGCCAGCATATCTAGCCCCTGATTGAGTTCAGCCGCATTTCCAGACAATGCTTGACTGCTGTCTTGCACTCCTCGAACTAACGCCCCTAGATTTTCACAGCTTTCGTTTATGCTGCTTGCGAGTTGGTTAAACTCATCATTTGGGTTTTTGGTCATCACCATACGCTGAGACAAGTCACCATTCGAAAGCCCGTGTAACACTTCTCTGGTTCTTGCCAAAGATTTCGCCAATGAGGAACTTTGCATAACAAATATGGCAACCGTGAGCACCGCCAATACGATACAAGCAGCTAGAACAGACCAAAGCGTTTGTTCTGAGGTATGGTTCGCCGACGTTTGATACTGCTGCGAAATATCGCTCAGTTCATTGGTAATCGCGCCGATCAGTTGGGTCAATTGCGCTTTTGAGCTCAAGAGTTGCTGCTCTACACTGCCCAGTTGCTGCGATAACTCACTCACTCGGACAAAAGTCGACTTATATTGTTCAATCTCTTTCTCGTACAACTCAAGCATCGCGTAGACATTTGACATACTCTCAAAACTGCCCATCGCTCGATTAAATAGTTTTAAATTTTCTTCATTGGGTTGTAGTAAGTAATTCTGCTGCGATTTCACCATGGCTTGGAAATCTGAATTTAACGTCACCATTCCCGTTTCAGCAATTTTCTGCTCAATTGTGGCGGCCAACTGCTTCAGTTCCCCCAGCTTGCCTTCATCAATCGTAAACCCCAACTCTTGCATTAGATTCAGCCAAGGTTTAGCCGCAGACTCGAACAAACTCACATTACGTTTCAAGTTGTCTGCTTGTTCAGACAAACCTAAACTCGAAAGGAATTCGGCATCGTTATTAATCGCGCTCGCTATATCAGTAATATCCTGACTGGCTTTTGCAACCTGAGAGCCGTTGAGGTTGTCTAAGTTACTACTCAAGGTCAAAATCTTACTTTGTGTTTGATAGATAGACATTGAGCCTGTGGAAATATTGCTACTCAAGTGGTATTGGTCACTCATTTGAGTAAGTCGCGAAGAAGTGAATCCGGCTAAAGCAACAAAGCCTAATGCTAAAACGACGAGAAATAACATGACTTTTTGCTTTTGGGATAGAGCAAGCATATCCATAAAAATAGTTCCTTTACATCAGTGGTATGCGTTAAAAGTGGCCTAGGCAAATTTTATATTTGTTATTATTATTCTTATGATTTGAAACATTTTTATAACATACATTTTAGACCACGTATGTTTTTTTTTCTTATCAAGTAAAATATGGAACCTATCGCTTTCATACCCTATATAAACCCCACTTTTTGTAATAAAATAACGCACAAATTACTAAATGCGAGATGAGCATATGTCAACAACTGGTCGTATTCATTCTTTTGAGTCCTGTGGAACAGTAGACGGTCCTGGTATTCGCTTTATTGTCTTTATGCAAGGCTGTCTGATGCGTTGTATGTACTGCCATAATCGCGATACTTGGGATACTCACGGTGGAAAGGAAGTGACGGTTGAAGAAATCATCAATGAAGCAAAATCGTACCGTCATTTCATGAATGCTTCTGGTGGTGGTATTACTTGCTCAGGTGGTGAAGCCATGTTGCAACCAGAGTTTGTCCGTGATTTTTTCCGCGCTGCACAAGCTGAAGGCATCCATACCTGTCTAGATACCAATGGATACATTCGCAAACACACTGAAGTGATTGACGAAGTGTTAGACGCAACAGATTTGGTTATGTTGGATCTTAAACACATGAAAGATGAGATTCACCACGACTTTGTTGGCGTTTCCAACAAGCGAACGCTCGACTTTGCTCGCTACCTACAGAAAATCGGTCAAAAAACATGGATCCGTTATGTTGTGGTTCCCGGTTATACCGATGATGAGGAAGCCGCGCATATGCTCGGCGATTTTATTAAAGATATGGACAACATCGAAAAAGTTGAACTGCTCCCTTATCACAAGCTTGGTGCTCATAAGTGGGAAGCACTCGGAGTCGACTACCCACTCGAAGGGGTAAACCCTCCGTCGAAGGAAACGATGGACAATATTGTCTCAATCCTTGAGCAGTATCACTCTAACGTAAAATACTGATACCACTTCATTACTAATTCGTAAAAAATACCAACCTCTTCGGTTGGTATTTTTTGAGGTTTTAGTGGAATTAAGCGAACTATTTGCTCTCGTCATCGTCTTGCTATCAGTGCCTTTTGTTTGGCGCGACGTAAAATTAGTTCTACTCCCAAAGTTAGTAAGCGAACGCTCATTTCAACATGTCACCTTCGCAGTCATGTTTGCTCTGTTCATTCTTTGGTCTGCGGATGCGGGGGTAAAAGAAGGGCTTTCGATTCATTTCCTCGGTATTACTGCGCTTACATTGATGTACGGCTGGCAAAGTGCACTCGTCGTTTCCTTCTTTGTCACATTTCTAATGGCGGTATTTGGCGAGCTGACGTTTTATGCCCTGCCTGAGTATGTGCTCTTTTCTTGTTTGTTACCGATAGGACTTAGTTACACGTTATTTATTGCAAGCTATCACTACTTGCCGCGTAACATCTTCGTCTTTATTTTCGTCGCAGGCTTTCTAAACGGCGGTTTGACTGGCACGATTCATCTGCTGGTCAACTCAGGCTACTTACTGCTCGTCACAGATTACGATTGGCAAACCATTTTCGACAACTATTTGGTCTTCACACCGCTACTTGCTTTTCCTGAGGGGCTTCTCAATGGAATGGCAATAGCCGTTCTCACTGTGTTCAAGCCCGAATTGCTGCGCGTGTTTTCAGACCGAGATTACATCTATAATCACTATCACAAACAGTAACGTATTTATTGATGATTCTTTGTACTTTTCATATTAAATATGTGTTGAGATCATGTTTCACTCAACAAGGAACAGATAACCTAAGCACATTAAAAATGTATTAGATTATTTTAGTGAGGCCACCATGGAAATGACCAACGCTCAACGTTTGATCCTATCAAATCAGTATTACCTAATGTCGCAACTCGACCAAGAGAACGCGGCCAAGTACCAGCGACTCCAGACCATAGTGGAACGTGGGTACGAATTGCAAATGCGCGAACTAAACAAAGATTTTGGTTGTTTAGTCGAAACCGAATGTCGTGAAATAATCGACATTATGGAGATGTATCACGCAATGCAAGAATCGCACAAAATGCTATCTGAGCAAGAGCAAAAAGACGTAGATCAACGTCGTCTCATTTTCTTAGGTTTCGATGTCGCTTCTGAAGCTCAGCAGGTTAATTACGTGCGTTTTCTGGTAGATTCTGAAGGGCTGTATCCACAATTTAGCAAAAGTGAACATTACTTTAACGCACAAATGCCAATGCTAGATAAATATCGTCGCATGCTTAACACATGGCGTAACTGTCCTCGTCAGTACCACTTATGCGCAAATGAACTCAAGCAAATCTTTAACGCGTAAATAGTAACTGAGATTAAAAGGGATCATCGGATCCCTTTTTGTTCCGCCCTTCTAAGAATTTATTCCATTATCGACATCCGCTGAGTTTTAAGTAATCACTCACGAAGCCGTTTCTTTAACTTCACGTAACCAAACTCATAGCAATCACTGCTGCAATCTACCTACTCAGTCTGATATTTTGCTTTAGCGCCTCACAAAAATGTAACCCGATGCATTTCTAAAAGAGCGACATATCAAAGATACATTTAGCTGCTAAATCACTCATTTCTGATACCACTAGCGTAAGGAATCAGGCAACTAGCTCTTGGTCACATATTGCAATTAAACACATATTTTTTAAGCAAAATTCTAAAAACCAACTAATCTTATGTAAGAAAGGATTTGCTTTTCTATGCGGGTTTATTGTCAGTTTGACAGGTTCAGAGAGGATTTCATTATGAGTATTTTCGACCATTTCCAAGCGCGCTACGAAGCCTCAAAGGATGAGGAGTTATCTCTGCAAGAGTTTTTAGCGCTGTGTAAAGATGACAAAAGTGCTTATGCCAACGCCGCAGAGCGACTATTGATGGCCATTGGCGAGCCAGAACTCATTGACACAGCTCAAGACCCACATCTTAGTCGCATATTCTCAAATAGGGTCATCTCACGCTACGAAACATTTAAAGATTTTTACGGTATGGAAGAAGCTATCGAGCAGATTGTTTCTTACTTGAAACACGCCGCACAAGGGCTTGAAGAGCGCAAGCAGATACTTTATTTGCTTGGCCCTGTCGGTGGGGGTAAATCATCGCTGGCTGAAAAACTGAAAGCACTAATGCAGCAAGTACCGATCTATGTACTTTCAGCCAATGGTGAACGCAGCCCAGTCAATGACCACCCATTCTGTCTATTTGATGTTGGCGAGGATGGTGAACTACTCAAGCAAGAGTATGGCATAGAGACACGCTATCTACGCTCAATCATGTCACCTTGGGCAGCAAAGCGCTTACATGAATTTGGCGGCGATATTTCTAAGTTCAAAGTCGTTAAAGTTCGACCTTCGATTCTTGACCAACTTGCTATCGCAAAAACTGAACCAGGGGACGAAAACAACCAAGACATTTCATCACTAGTGGGTAAAGTAGACATTCGCCAACTCGAGCATTTCTCTCAAGATGACCCTGATGCGTACAGTTATTCAGGTGCTTTGTGTCGCGCCAATCAAGGCTTGATGGAATTTGTCGAAATGTTCAAAGCACCGATTAAAGTGCTTCACCCGTTACTGACCGCCACTCAAGAAGGTAACTACAACGGCACAGA
The DNA here is from genome assembly GCF_000967545.1 of Vibrio galatheae. Classification (GTDB taxonomy): domain Bacteria; phylum Pseudomonadota; class Gammaproteobacteria; order Enterobacterales; family Vibrionaceae; genus Vibrio; species Vibrio galatheae. The sequence continues at coordinate 6,697 of NZ_JXXV01000017.1, forward strand.
AGGACTATCTGCGCTACCATTTGACGGAATGATTCTTGCGCACTCTAATGAGTCAGAATGGCAAACCTTCCGCAACAATAAGAATAACGAAGCGTTCCTTGACCGTGTATACATTGTTAAAGTGCCCTACTGTTTACGCGTGTCGGAAGAGGTCAAAATTTACCAAAAACTGCTCGATCACTCCGAACTGTCACAAGCACCATGCTCCCCAAGTACACTAGAGCTCTTGTCTCAATTTAGTATCTTGTCTCGCCTTAAAGATCCAGAAAACTCATCCATATTCTCTAAGATGAGAGTCTACGATGGTGAAACGCTCAAAGATACAGACCCTAAAGCGAAAAGTTATCAAGAATATCGCGACTTTGCTGGTGTCGACGAAGGCATGTCAGGGCTTTCAACACGCTTTGCGTTCAAAATTCTTTCACGCGTATTTAACTTCGATCAGACTGAAGTAGCCGCTAACCCTGTACATCTGTTTTATGTCATTGAACAGCAAATTGAGCGCGAGCAGTTCCCTCAAGAAACCGCTGAAAGATATCTTGAGTTTTTAAAAGGCTACTTGGTACCACGCTATGTCGAATTCATAGGCAAAGAAATACAAACGGCCTATCTAGAGTCTTACTCTGAATACGGCCAAAACATCTTCGATCGTTATGTAACCTACGCAGATTTCTGGATTCAAGACCAAGAATATCGCGACCCTGAAACAGGTCAGTTATTTGACCGTTCAGCATTAAACAATGAACTAGAAAAAATAGAAAAAACCGCCGGTATCAGCAACCCGAAAGATTTCCGTAACGAAATAGTCAACTTTGTGCTTCGTGCTCGTGCCAACAATAATGGTACAAACCCTGTTTGGACTAGCTACGAAAAATTGCGCACTGTGATTGAGAAAAAAATGTTCTCGAATACAGAAGAGTTGCTACCTGTTATCTCTTTCAACACTAAAACCTCTTCTGAAGACCAGAGGAAACACGATGATTTTGTCGCTCGTATGATGGAAAAAGGCTACACAGAGAAACAAGTGCGCTTGCTATCTGAATGGTACCTACGCGTGCGTAAATCTTCGTAATAGCAGTGTTTTAGCCCAATAAATCCCGACTAGAGAGCAAGGCTCTAGTCGGTGATTGGATGAATATGTGTCAGCCAACATTTTTTTGTCGGCAGACGCGCAAGAGATAAGGGGTGACTCATGGCACAATTTATTGACCGACGACTGAACGGCAAGAATAAAAGTGCGGTGAACCGTCAGCGCTTTTTACGCCGCCATAAAGAGCAGATAAAAGAGTCTGTGGCGGACGCGGTAAATCGCCGTTCAATCACCAACACAGAAACGGGTGAAGATGTTTCTATTCCGCATAAAGACATCAAAGAGCCCGTATTTCATCAAGGGAAGGGCGGTTTGAAAGAACGCGTCCATCCCGGCAACGATCAGTTTATTACCGGGGATAAAATCGAACGGCCTAAAGGTGGAGGCCAAGGTGGCGGCTCTGGCGAAGGCGAAGCGAGTGCTGATGGAGAAGGGCAAGACGAATTTGTGTTCCAAATTTCAAAAGATGAGTACTTGGATATCCTTTTTGAAGACTTAGAGCTGCCTAATTTAGAAAAGAACCAAATCAATAAAATTACCGAATGGAAAACACACCGAGCTGGCTATCAGACAGCTGGTGTGCCTGCCAATATAGCGGTTGTGAAGTCACTGCAGCAATCACTTGCGCGTCGTACCGCCATGACAGCGGGTAAAAAACGTATGCTAAGAGAGCTTGAGGAAGAGCTCGACCGAGTCAAAATGTCGGAACCTGCGCAAATGCTAGAGGAAAAGCGCCTCAAAGAAGAGATCGAAGCATTGCGCCGTAAATTGGACAGCGTACCATTTATTGATACTTTTGACTTACGATTTAAAAATTATGAGCGCCGCCCTATTCCATCTAGCCAGGCCGTTATGTTCTGCTTGATGGATGTATCCGGCTCGATGGATCAGGCAACAAAAGATGTTGCCAAACGCTTTTATGTCCTGCTCTACCTATTCTTAACTCGGACTTACGAAAACGTAGATGTGGTATTTATCCGTCACCACACCCAAGCAAAAGAAGTCGATGAGCATGAATTTTTCTACTCCCAAGAAACCGGAGGAACCATCGTTTCTAGCGCATTAAAGCTGATGAACGAAATTGTCACTGAACGCTACCCAGTTGGCGAATGGAATATCTACGCCGCACAAGCTTCCGATGGTGATAACTGGGCTGACGATTCACCGCGCTGTCGTGAACTGTTGACCAAACATTTACTACCCAAGTGCCAATACTATTCATACATCGAAATTACGCGCCGCTCACACCAAACCTTGTGGCACGAGTACGAAAAGCTTGAGGGATCTTTCCCCAACTTCGCAATGAAAAACATTCGCACGGTTGAGGATATTTTCCCTGTCTTTAGAGAGCTTTTCAAAAAAGAGACTGCTTAGGGAGGCTGTATGACAACAAAAACCAAAAAGCGTACCAAGAGTAAGGCGCTTCCTGACGGGCCAGATTGGACATTCGATTTACTTGAACGCTACCACGTTGAGATTAAACGTGTTGCAGACCACTACAGACTCGATGCTTATCCAAATCAAATTGAAGTGATCACTTCTGAACAGATGATGGATGCTTACTCCAGCATTGGTATGCCAATTAACTACAACCACTGGTCATTTGGCAAGAAATTCATCCAGACTCAACAAGGTTACAAGCATGGTCAAATGGGCTTGGCTTACGAGATCGTCATCAACTCCAACCCTTGTATCGCCTATTTAATGGAAGAAAACACCGTGACCATGCAAGCCTTGGTGATGGCTCATGCCTGCTATGGGCACAACTCCTTCTTCAAAGGTAACTACTTATTTCAAACTTGGACCGACGCCAGCTCGATTATTGATTATCTGCTATTTGCCAAAAACTATATAGCTGACTGCGAACAAAAGTATGGCGTCCAAGAAGTTGAAGACCTTTTAGATTCATGCCACGCCTTGATGAATTTTGGTGTTGACCGTTATAAACGCCCAGAGAAAATTTCAATCGCCGAAGAGAAGTCGCGGCAAGAAGAGCGTGAAGCCTACTTACAATCTCAGGTCAACGATTTATGGCGAACCGTTCCGAAGTCTAAGGTAGAACCTGAAAGTGCAAAAATTCGCTTCCCTAGCGAGCCGCAAGAAAACATTCTCTATTTTATTGAGAAGCATGCCCCGCTGTTAGAGTCATGGCAACGCGAGATCGTGCGCATTGTGCGTAAGATAAGTCAGTACTTTTATCCACAAAAACAGACTCAGGTGATGAATGAAGGATGGGCAACCTTCTGGCACTATACGATTCTCAACCACTTGTATGACGAAGGTTTGGTCACAGACAGATTCATTCTTGAATTTCTCCATAGTCACACTAGCGTTGTCGCGCAACCAGCCTACAACAGTCCTTACTTTAGCGGTATCAACCCATACGCATTGGGCTTTGCCATGTTTCGTGATATTAGGCGCATCTGTGAGGAGCCTACTGATGAAGACCGCGAATGGTTCCCTGACTTGGCGGGTTCTGATTGGTTAGATGCCGTGCATTTCGCCATGCAAAACTTTAAAGACGAGAGTTTCATTAGCCAATATTTGTCGCCTAAAATCATGCGTGATTTCAAGCTCTTTGCTATCGTTGACGATGACCGTAAAAATTATATTGAGGTGAGTGCGATCCACAATGATTCGGGGTACCACGCGATACGTGAAAAACTAGCGGCGCAATACAATTTAAGTAATTTAGAACCTAACATCCAAGTGTTCAATGTCGATGTCCGTGGGGACCGCTCGCTGACTTTACAATACGTTCCACACGATAGAATACCGCTAGATGACGGCTATGATGAAGTCCTTAAACATTTGTATCGACTATGGGGATTTGATGTCATTCTTGAAGAGGTAAAAGAGAGTGGTCGTAGAGACATACTCGGCACGTGTCCAAAACGCAATGAGTACGACTCAAAAATTTAGACTCACTCATTTAGGCACAAGCCAACAAAGCAAAAAGGCCCTTAGAGGCCTTTTCTATTAATGTTGCTGACTAGCAATAATGGTGCGAACCAGCTCGAGGTCTTCCGGCGTATCCACGCCAGCTGCTGGGGCTTCTTTCGCCACTTCAACATGGATTTTTTCTCCATACCAAAGTACACGTAACTGCTCCAAACACTCGATTTTTTCTAGCGCCGTTGGTTGCCAATTAATGTAAGTATTAATGAAGCCTGCGCGGTAGGCATAAATACCGATATGACGCATAAGCGGTTGAGCGATAACTTTGTCTCGCTTGGCAAAGTTGTCCCTGTCCCACGGAATTGTCGCTCGGCTAAAGTACATTGCATAGCCATCTTTATCCGTTAAAACCTTAACCGCGTTGGGATTAAATACTTCAGCCTCGTCACTAATTTCAACCGCTAAGGTAGACATAGGAGCTTGGCTGTTGGCTAAATTTTCAGCCACTTGGGTAATGATAGATGGCGGGATCAACGGCTCATCACCTTGGACATTGACAATGATGTGATCCTCAGCAATCGCCATCTTCTCCACGACCTCTGCCAGGCGTTCTGTGCCTGACTCATGGTTAGCTGATGTCATGCACACTTGGCCACCAAATGATGACACGACTTGCTCGACGCGACTATCATCTGTCGCGACAATGACCTGCTCCGCCCCAGCTTGTATCGCTTGCTCATAAACCCACTGGATCATCGGCTTACCACAGATATCTGCAAGCGGCTTACCCGGTAAACGCGTCGATTGATATCGAGCTGGGATGACAACCGTGAATGTCATTATCTGCCCTCATCCATGCTTATTTTACGAGCTTCTGGTTCTAGTAGAACAGGAATCCCTTCTTTAATCGGATAAGCAAGGCGATCCAGCTTGCACACCAATTCTTGCTGTTCTTTATCAAAAGTCAGTTTTCCTTTACATACCGGACAGGCAACAATCTCAAGCAGACGATGATCCATACTGTTCTTTAACCTCTTTAATCTTATTCAAAATGCGCGTTTCGTCTTTAGCCGAAAACTCGGCACTAACAGGTAGATACCACCAGTTAGATTGAGCGTAATGGGCACATTTTACTGCGTCTTTTTCAGTCATAATCAGGTGATTGCCTTGGGCGGCAAGCTGCTCTAACTCTGACACGTCAAAATCTTTATGGTCCGCAAAGCCTTGCATAATGGCAGGCTTCGCACCCAATTGTTCTAATGTATTAAAAAAACGTGGCGGATGACCAATACCGGCCATCGCAACCAGTCTGTCATTCAGCTGTGATACGTCGATTCGCTGACCGCTTTTAAGATTAACTGCATCGGTTGGTTGCAACGTCATCGCAGCCTCATCTTCCAAAGCGTCACCACCATTAGTAATGATGAAGTCCACTTCACTTAGCCTTGCAGTCGATTCGCGCAAAGGGCCAAGTGGAATCAGTGAGCCGTTACCAAATCGTCTAACTCCGTCAACCACAACAATTTCAATATCACGCTGCAAAGCGTAATGTTGCAAACCATCATCGGTAATAATGATATCAACCCCTAGTGGCAGCAAAGCCTGTACCGCTTCACTTCGCTTCGGTGACACAGCGACAGGAGCTCCAGTACGTTTAAATATCAGCTTAGGTTCGTCGCCACAATGTTTGGTCGATGTTTCGTCTTCAACTACCAGTGGATAAAACGGGGCTTTCGCACCATAGCCACGAGAGACCACACCTGGCTTGTAACCAAGATCCTGAAGTTTCTCGACCAACCAGATTACGACTGGCGTTTTACCATTGCCGCCAGCAGTGATATTGCCAACGACAATGACGGGTACAGGAGCTCGATAGCGAGTACGTTTGCCTGACTGGTAGTCATCTCTACGTGAGCGACTTATCACACCGAACAAAACGCTGAGTGGCCACAGCAATGGCCACAAAAGATATTTTAATGGGTGGTTTGCAAACCAGATCTTTTCAATCAAACTCAGGCACCAAATTGGATTCGATGCAATTGAGCATAAGCGCCATCTTGTTCAATCAGATCGTTATGGCTGCCTCGTTCAACAATTTCACCTTCATCAACGACCAGGATTTCATCGGCATTTTCAATGGTAGAAAGTCGATGAGCGATAACCAAAACAGTTTTATTCTTTTGTAATTCATCTAACGCTGACTGGATAGCCTTCTCTGATTCCATGTCGAGAGCAGAGGTAGCTTCATCTAAAATCAGGACAGGCGCATCACGCAGTAAAGCACGGGCTATAGCGATACGTTGACGCTGTCCACCTGACAAACTTGCTCCATTCTCGCCAATCACCGTATCAAGGCCTTGATCCATGTTGTCAATAAAGTCCATCGCATAAGCGAGACGTGCCGCCTGCTCGATTTGCTCGCGCGTGTACTTTTCGGTAGCTGCATACGCGATATTGTTGGCAATCGTATCGTTGAATAGATGAACGTTTTGCGAAACCAATGCAAAGTGGGAACGTAAGTTCGTTAACGTGTAATCACGAATATCATGGCCATCGAGCAGAATACTTCCTGAATCAACATCATAAAAGCGCGTAAACAAGTTGGCGATAGTACTCTTACCCGAACCGGAACGCCCAACAAGCGCAACAGTTTTGCCTTGTGGTATTTTGAAACTCACTTCACTGAGCGCAGGCTTTTCTTTACCCTGATAAGTGAACGTCACCTCTTTGACTTCGATATCACCACGCACTTTATCCGACTGATACTTACCACTGTCACGCTCTGTTTCTAGATCCATCAAAGCAAATAACGTTTGACTGGCTGCCATACCACGTTGGAACTCAGACGTTACGTTAGTTAGGGCTTTCAGTGGGCGCATTAGGCCAAACATTGCAGAGAAAACAACCGTAAACGTACCTGGAGTCAGCTCAGTACGAATTGAGTCAACACTGGCCAAAAATAGCACAACCACCAAGGCAATCGAAGCGATGACTTGGATCACCGGGTTGGCGATAGCTTGCGCCGCCACGAGCTTCATTGATTGCTGGCGCATTTGATTACTTACCGCATCAAAACGCTTGCTTTCGACTTCTTGGCCACCATAACTGAGAACCAATTTGTGACCTTTCAACATCTGCTCAGCTGATGAGGTCACGTGCCCCATCGCTTCTTGCATATTTTTGGAAATTTTACGAAAGCGCTTTGACACCACCCCGATACCCCAAGCAACGAGAGGAGCAACAACAAACAGAACCAGCGATAGCTGCCAACTATTCCAAAACATCAACACCAGCAAGCCGATAATACTCGCACCTTCACGAACAATACTGACTAACGCTCGGCTGGTTGCACCGGCAACTTGTTCCGAGTCATAAGTGATACGAGAAAGCAAACCACCTGCTGACTCTTTATCAAAGTAAGCAACGGGCATATGCATAAACTGGTTAAAAATGGCACGTCGCATCTCCATGACCACGTTGCCAGAAACCCAACTTAAGCAATAGGTTGAAACGAAACCACTTAGGCCTCGTACGATCATCATGCCAAAAATAATTAAAGGGAGAATTCTAAGAAAGTTCGATTCCGCATCGCCAAAACCTTCATCCAATAGAGGTTTAAGGAGGGAAACCATATAAGTATCAGCGACAGCATTGATAATAAGGGCAACAACGGCAACGGCTAGACCCGCTTTATATAAGCGAATATAAGTCCATAAACGTTGAAAAGTTTGCCAAGTAGTTTCGTCTTGATTCAGGGACATAGAATTGCTTTTTTATTTTTCAATATTACCTCTATTCTACTCCGTTACGTAGCATCTGCCTATACCAACTCTTACCTTTGCTTTCTCTTAACCCTGACACTTCAAACCTTTGCGGATAAATTTCGAACAGAATTTGACCCGATGACCCAGTATCCTTCCAGATTGCTCCTATCTCGCGGTAGCGATTAACCACAGCATCGCTCGGCAATCTCCACCGATTTCCCTTTGCTAAGGAAGCCACGGCCACCTTGGGACTCACCGCAGTAACAAATCCCGCTGTCGATGATGTTTTACTGCCATGATGGGGAACAACCACAATATCTGCCGCTAGCCTGTCTGGTTTACGAGCCAATATCCATTCTGCAATGGCTTCAATATCGCCCGTTAATAATAGCTCTGTAGAACTCTCTCGATGCGAAAGTCGCAGCACGCAAGAGTGCGGATTGTATGCTCTTCGAGCAACTTGGGGAGGCCATAATGCTTGGATTTGCATCGCATTCCACTGCCACGTTTGACCTTCAACGCACGGCGTATGGGAGTCTTTGTTCTGGCTCGTGATAATATATCGCGGATTCCATTGTGTAATAACGTCATCGAAGCCGCCTGCATGATCACTATCAAAATGGCTGACAACAAAATAGTCCAAGCTTTGAATACCTTCGGCACGCATAAATGGGCCAACGATTTGTCCAACAATGCTCGATGTTGTCCATGCAACTCCGGTGTCATACAGCATGGCACTATCATCTTGTTGAACCAATACCGACAAACCATGCCCAACATCAAACACCGTCATTTTCCACAATGGCTTTTCGCGCCAATTCAGTTGGATCAAGCCGAAGCAAACAATCAACAACGTGGCTGTGCGCAGGGAAAAAACATGGCTCATTACTAGCCAACCAATCCCTGCAACGAACCACATTAAGCTCAGCCGCGAGACATCAATCCACATCCATTCTGCGTACTGCACACACCAATCGACCAATTGAAGACTCAAATTCAACCCCAACCAGAAGTATTCGAATCCGGGGGAAAATAGGTGACCGATAAACGACACAAATACCAAGGGAATAACGACCAAAGAAAACCAAGGTACAAACACCAAATTGTACGCGATAGTACCTAAGCTGATACCTTGAAAAAGAGAAATCACAATCGGTGACATAATAATCATGAGAAATAGCTGCATTCTCATCAACTTCATTACCAGAGAAGGATGTGGTCGAGAAAATGACTGATAGAGAAAAATCGCTCCGACCGCGGTCATTGACATCCAAAGACTTGCGGATTGGGTTGAAAATGGCTCGATAAGCAGCAGTAAACTTAATACCACCAGCCACTTAAGAGACTTCGGCACCCCTCCAGCAAGCAACTGGAGCACACAAATGATCGCACACATCATTGCTGCCCGCTGCGTTGGAAGCGAAAACCCCGCCAACCACGCATAGCTGATGGCACACAGCAACCCAACAAGGATTGGAGCAGATAAAAATCTAGCGCTGGCTTTAAGTAACATCAAGCCAACAGACCAACCAATGCCAAATGCGATTCCAATATGCAAACCCGATATGGCGACCAAGTGACTAAGCCCACTGAACTTCAGCCGTTGCCAATCCTCAGCGGTCAGCTTCTCGCGCTCGCCAAACATGAGGGCTAAAATCATCCCTTGATGAGCAATCTTATTAGTTTTGTTCGTCACCGATTGGATTAAGTTCGCACGTATCGACGGAGTATTAATGATGTAGTAGCTTTTTTGGGTATTGATGGCAGCCGTACCGACCACACCCTGTACCAACGCCATTTTCTCTGCGTCATAACCTACCGTATTTAACAATCCATAGATGGGTTTGACGGTTACCCGAGCGGATATCGTTTCCCCTAGCTGCAAATCAACTGGACTGTTTAGGCGGATTGTTGGCTGTGCAAATCTGGTTAAGGATTCACCATTGATTGATCTAACCACAACTATCCCTTGATAGCCGAAATTTATTGGCCTAAAAAAGCTGTTAATGTCAGCGGTTATGGTAATATCCTGACCAGCTTGAAAAAGTGTTTCTGTTTGAAATCGCAACATGTTGCCGTGCATTAGAATGACAACAAACGCTAAAGCCAGACCTAAAAGCCCTTTTGCTTTTCTATACTTAATCGATACAACAAGTGCGATGAGTGCAATAGGCAGGTAGTCTAACTGTGGCATTATTGGCCAATATGGACTGGTTGTGATCAACAAAGAGAATGAAATTAGCGTCCAGTAATATATGTAGAGAGTCATTTCCCTATGCCAAGAAAATTTATTAAACGCTTTATGCCTGACCACGAAGTCATCAAACGTCAAAAGGCATTAAAGATTTTTGGCAACCTGCTTTATAACCCAAACCTTTGGTGTCTCAATCGTCGTTCTGCTTCTGGCGCGTTCGCTGTCGGTTTGTTTATGGCTTTCGTCCCACTACCAAGTCAGATGATCATGTCTGCGGGTTTAGCCATCGCGTGTGGCGTCAATCTGCCACTTTCTGTTGCCTTGGTGTGGGTAAGTAACCCAGTCACCATGCCGCTAATGTTCTACTTCGCCTATAAAGTTGGCGCTTGGACGATGCATGTTCCTTCACAACATTTTCATTTTGAGTTGTCATGGGATTTCATTCTGCAGCAAATGAGCACGATTGGGCCGCCGTTCCTATTGGGTTGCCTAATCTGTGGCATTGTTTCGGCGATGCTGGGCTACTTTGGCATTCGCGCACTATGGCGCTATTCGGTAGTACGAAGTTGGCAGCAACGAAAAATCAGGATAGGTAATCTGCTTAAAAAGTAAAACGCCGCTGACAGCAATGCAACGGGTTCGAAACCGTTGTGAAAATCATATGAAAGCCAAGAATGAAAAAAGGACCCGCAGGTCCTTTTTTCATTACAAGGGTCTTTATTTCGAACTTAATACTGCGGCTGGATTGAGTTTGCTGGCACGAGAGGCAGGATACCAAGTCGCGAATAAACTCAATATAATTGCCGTTGCCGAGACGACGCTAACATCAATAGGATTAACCTGAGATGGTAAGAAGTCGACAAAGTAAATATCACCAGACAAGAACTTGTGTCCAAGCAAGCCTTCTAGCCCAGTGATCATTGGGGTTAGATTGAGAGCAATTACCACGCCAAATACACTTCCAGCGACACTGCCGAGCACACCAGAAAAGACCCCTTGCCAAACAAAGATTCGCTTCACCAGCCCATCGGTTGCTCCCATAGTACGCAAGATAGCAATCTCTCCCGCGCGATCTTTCACCGCCATCATTAGGGTGGACACAATATTAAAACTCGCCACGCCAATCACTAGCACCATGACTAAATACATAATGGTTCGAACCAACTGAATATCGCGGTAGAGAAAACCGTATTTCTGTTGCCAGCTACGTAAGTAAACATAAACATCGAGCGTATTTCCCGCTTCACGCACGATCTGTGTCGCATTCAGTACATCACTGACACGCACAGCGACCCCGCTGACCCCTTCGCCAATCTTGGTGTAGATTTGCGCATCTTTGAGTGGAATAAGTGCCAAATTATGATCAATCTGACCATTTAAGGTCAAAAGCCCAGCGACTTTGACACGCACTCGTTTTGGCGCTTGAACCTTAGTCGTCTCACCGCTGGTTGGAATCATTAAGGTCAAAAAGTCGCCTTGACTGACATTGAGCAAATCCGCAATGCCTTTACCTAGAATCACCTGTTGCTGCCCACTTTGAAACGCATTCCACACCTTAGGATCAATAAACTCACTGAGGTTAGAAACCTTACTTTCGAGCGCCGGAGCAACTCCGCGCACTTCTAGCGCTTTGAGTTGGGCACCCTTTTCTGCCAAAGCGGTAAATTTCACATACGGCGCGGCCGCTTCAATTTTCGGGTGCTTTTCCGCTTGCAGGACAACTTTTTGCCAATCCAGCAACGGACCTCGTACTCCTTCGAACTCTCCGTGAGAGATCACCGACAACACGCGGTTATTCAATTCACGTTCAAAGCCATTCATCGCGGACAAGCCGATAATGATGACGGCAACCCCCACCGCGATACCAATGGTTGATGACATCGAAATAAACGAGACCATCTTGTTGCGCTGCTTAGCTCGACTAAAGCGACCACCAATTAACAGAGAAAGGGAAGAAAACACTTACGCCCCCTCAACATTGAGCAGCAAGCCATCTTGCATATGAAGCTGGCGATCCATTTTTGCAGCCAATTCACCATCATGAGTGACGACAAGAAATGCGGTATTGGACTCGTGATTAAGCTCTCGCATCAAATCGTAAATAGCCAAAGCGGTTTTATGATCAAGGTTTCCTGTTGGCTCATCAGCCAAGACTAACGCTGGATTGTTGACCAATGCCCGCGCAATCGCGACACGTTGACGTTCACCACCAGAAAGCTCCGCCGGACGATGATCTAAACGATGACTTAGCCCTACTTTGTCTAGCAAAGCTTTGGCTGCAGACTTAGCTTGGCTCACTTTAGCCCCGCCAATTAAAAGCGGCATAGCGACGTTTTCAATCGCACTGAAGTCTGACAACAGATGATGAAACTGATAGACAAAGCCAAGATGTTGGTTTCTTAGTTTCGCTTGGCGATTCGAGTTCAAGGTCGATAAGTCTTGGTCCATGAAAGTCACATGACCTTGTGTGGCATCATCAAGCGCACCTAGGATATGCAGCAAAGTACTCTTACCGGACCCTGATGTACCAATAATTGACGCCAGTTCTCCCTTTTCTATTTGAAAACTCACCCCTTTAAGAACTTGAGTATCAAACGCGCCCTCATGATAGGTTTTGCAAACGTTATGACATTGAAGAAGACTACTCATATCTTAAAGCCTCGGCTGGTTTGACAGAAGATGCGCGGTAAGAAGGAAATAAGGTTGCCGCGAGGCTTAGCGCGATAGCCAGTACAACAACGATGATAATTTGAATCGGATTGATCAAAATAGGCAACTCACCTCCGACGGAGAAAAGCGCGACTCCGGCACTCTCCAATAGTGGATTGAGATTGTTGGCCAGCAATATGCCCAATCCACCACCAATCAAGGCGCCGATTACACCACTGCTCGCCCCTTGTACCATGAAGATGGCCAGCACTTGTTTATCCGTCATGCCTTGAGTTTTCAAAATGGCTACTTCAGATTGCTTCTCCATCACGACCATAATCAAAGCGGAGATGATATTAAACGCCGCAACGCCAATGATAAGACCAAGCATAAGGCCCATCATGTTCTTTTCCATTCGCACAGCTTGAAAAAGTTCTCCCCTCTGGTCTCGCCAATCTTGCCACTGCCAACCGTCGGGCAATGGCTGCTCGCTGAGCTTGCCGACAACAAACGGATCATCAAAAAACAATCGCCACCCTGTCATGGTCTCGGCTTTCATTCTCATCAATTTGCCCGCATCAGAAAGATGGGTGATCATCAGTTGAGCATCGACATCTGAGCCCGTGTTGTAGATGCCCGCGATGGTAAACAGCCTTTGACTGGGGATTCGACCCAGTGGTGTAAACTGGCTGGCACTGGTCACCATTAACCTGACCTTATCACCGATAGAGACATCCATAGAACGCGCCAGTGTATGACCAATAATCAGTTGATACTCGCCAGCCACTAAGCTAGATAAATGACCGGCAATCAAATGCGTTTCTATTGGATCGTGTTCGGAAGGCTTAATGCCGATGAGAAGGCCAGCGTTCAACTGACTTGAGCTCTGAATCACTGCTTCACTTTGAACAATAGGTTCAGGGTGACCAGCAGTTGAAAGTGTCGTAATAAACTCTGGAGCACTTTCCGTCTTGGCCGTTTTCTCTTCGAATTGAGAAACTATCGCCTGAGGGAGCACACCGAGAATACGACCTTTAAGCTGGGCTTCAAAGCCATTCATTACCGACAGAACGGTTACAAGCGACATCACACCTATCGTGATGCCTGCCGTCGACATGTAAGACACAAAGCGGCTAAACCTATCACCAGACCGCCCTCGTAAGTAGCGCAGTCCGATAAAGGTTGAGACTGGATGAAACATAGTAGAAACCGTCTTTAGGATTTGTGGACCTAATTAATGGCACTTACTCTACCGATTAAATGCCGTAACGTGTAGTGTTTAATTGACAATTAGCGGTTAAAATATGGAATAAACAAAGGGATAGCTTGATTACTTGTCAGCTATAACGATAATCAAAGTTATACAGCAAAAGGAATCAAGCATGTCCGATCAAGAATTCTTTACCGTCAACCATACAATGACCGTCAATGTCGAGCCATTGGCTGATGAGTTGAGCTTTCCTAGCTACGAGAAATTCGAAGGGGAAATCCCGGCACCTTTCATTGTGGCAAGTGAGTTTAGCAATCTTGATCTCCTAAACGACAGCGCCCGGAGCGAGCTAAAAAATAGCGATTTTAAACACGTCATTCAATTATTGGATACCCAGAATTCTAAGCTTAACTTGCTACTGACATTTATGCTGTCGCAACAAGATGATCCCTTACTGCGTCATCAAACTCATTCGTTTGGCGCCAGTCAATTTACTTATATTTCTGACGCTGAAGTGAGTCTCAACACGAAAGTTCGGGTAAAACTCTTTTTGGATCACCCAGCAGCTGCTATCTATTGTTATGGGCATGTTTCTCAAATAGACGCCACTGAAGATACCCATCTTGTTACCGTCAAGTACGACTTATTACGAGATCTCGATGAAGACTTGCTCATTAAAGCAGCCCTATTCCAACAACAGAAACTCTTGCGCCAGCGTTCACTTAATCGCGACAAATAAACACAATTATGTCTTACACATCTTTACTAAACCTAGCGTGCGCAGACCGCGCTGGGGACAAAAAACAAATAGGTAACCTACAAGGTGCAAGTTTAGCACTTGCTATCGCCGAGCTTGCTGACAGTCATGGTTCACACACTCTGCTGGCTGTGCCAGATCCGCAGACCGCCTTGAAGCTCCAGCAGGAAATCGAACAGTTCACCACTCAAGAAGTGTCTCTTTTTCCCGATTGGGAAACCTTGCCATACGACAGCTTTTCACCACACCAAGAAATCATTTCAGACCGGATATCGCGCCTTTATCAACTGCCCACTCAGGCTAGTGGGATCACCATAGTTCCGGTCAACACCTTGTTGCAACGTCAATCACCACGTGATTTTTTAATGCAGCACACCTTGATGTTGAAAGTAGGTGATCGATTCTCACTCGAAAAGTTGCGCATCCAGCTAGAAAAGTCCGGCTACCGCCACGTTGACCAAGTATTTGGGCCTGGCGAATACGCGAGTCGCGGTTCGATACTCGATCTATTTCCTATGGGGTCAAATGACCCGTTCCGTATTGATTTTTTTGATGATGAAATTGATACCATTCGTACCTTCGATCCAGAAAATCAACGCTCTATTGATGACACTCAAGAAATTCGTTTGCTTCCAGCGCATGAATTTCCAACGTCGGAAAGCGCGATTGAAGATTTTCGCATTCGTTGGCGTCAACGTTTCGAAGCCCGCCGTGAGCCTGAGTCAGTCTACATGCAAGTATCAAAAGGCACCTGGCCTGCCGGTATCGAATACTGGCAACCGCTGTTTTTTGAGCACACTGAAACCCTGTTTGATTATATTCCAGACAACACTCAATTGGTGACTGTCGGTCAGCTTGAGCCCGCGATAGACACCTTCTTACACGATGTTGATTATCGTTTTGAGCAGCGCAAAGTGGATCCACTGCGGCCGCTACTGCCACCAGAAGAGTTATGGCTAAAGAAAGATGAATTGTTCAGCCAGTTCAAACTGTTACCGCAAATTCAACTCTTTGTAGAGGCCGTCAGTGACAAGCAAGGTCGTACTAACCCAGCGTTGTGTTCACTCCCAGAGTTGGCTGTACAACACCAAAACAAAGAGCCCTTGGCTGCATTGCGTCAGTTCAGTGAGTCGTTTCAAGGCCAGATTGTCTTCTCTGTGGAATCGGAAGGCCGCCGTGAAGCCTTATTAGAGCTGTTACAGCGGATTAAGCTCAAACCAGTGTCGAGCGATAGCCTGCAGCAAGCCATCGCGAGCAGCAATAAGTTTAGTTTGATCTTGGGCGCTGCGGAGCACGGCTTTATTTACGGCAATGAGCAGATAGCTCTTATCTGCGAGAGTGATCTTCTAGGCGATCGCGTTATACAACGTCGCCGCAAAGATCGCAAAGTGACAAACAGCGACGCCGTAATTCGCAACCTAGCAGAACTGCAACCCGGTCAGCCTGTAGTACACATTGATCACGGTATTGGCCGTTATATTGGTTTGCAAACCCTTGAAGCGGGTGGAATGACGACCGAATACGTCACGCTAGAATATCAAAATGATGCCAAGCTTTACGTTCCCGTCGCTTCACTTAATCTAATCAGCCGCTACTCTGGTGGCGCTGAAGAAAGTGCACCGCTGCACAAGCTAGGTGGTGAAGCGTGGGCTAAAGCGCGCAGGAGAGCGGCCGAGAAAGTACGTGATGTCGCAGCCGAACTGCTCGATGTGTACGCTAAGCGAGAGCTAAAACCCGGCTATAAATTCGTGCTTGACCGCGGGCAATACGCCACATTCAAAGCGGGATTCCCGTTTGAAGAGACTGATGACCAATCAATGGCTATTAACGCTGTGATGTCAGATATGTGTCAAGCGAAAGCGATGGACCGTCTGGTTTGTGGTGACGTTGGTTTTGGTAAAACAGAAGTCGCCATGCGCGCCGCTTTCGTTGCCACAGACAACGGTAAACAAGTGGCGGTTCTGGTTCCGACAACCTTACTGGCTCAGCAGCATTTTGAGAACTTCCGTGATCGCTTTGCTAATTTGCCAATCCGTGTCGAAGTGTTGTCGCGCTTTAAAACCGCCAAAGAGCAAAAGCAAGTGCTGCAGGACATCGAAGACGGCAAGGTCGACCTTGTAGTAGGCACACATAAACTATTGTCAAACGATATACAGTTTAAAGATCTCGGTTTACTTATTGTTGACGAAGAGCACAGGTTTGGGGTGCGTCAGAAAGAGAAAATGAAAGCCATGCGCGCCGATGTTGATATTTTAACGCTGACGGCGACACCGATACCAAGAACACTCAATATGGCAATGAGTGGCATGCGCGACTTGTCGATTATTGCCACTCCACCAGCAAGACGACTGGCAATAAAGACCTTTGTTAGACAAAGTGATGATGCGGTGGTTAGAGAAGCAGTCCTGCGCGAAATCATGCGCGGCGGGCAAGTTTACTTCCTACATAACCAAGTCGATACCATAGAGAAAGTTGCGGCCGATTTGGAGAAGCTCGTTCCTGAAGCTCGCATCACCGTTGCACACGGTCAAATGCGCGAACGAGAACTCGAACGTATTATGAACGACTTCTACCATCAGCGATTCAACTTACTTGTCTGTACGACAATTATTGAAACTGGTATCGACGTTCCAACAGCAAACACTATCATCATGGATAGAGCAGATAATCTCGGTCTAGCTCAGCTTCATCAGTTGCGCGGGCGCGTTGGACGTTCACACCACCAAGCATACGCATACCTCTTGACTCCGCATCCAAAAGCGATGACCAAAGATGCGATCAAGCGTCTAGATGCAATTGCGTCCTTGGAAGACCTTGGCGCTGGTTTTACCCTGGCAACTCACGACTTAGAAATCCGTGGTGCAGGTGAGCTACTGGGAGATGAACAAAGCGGGCAAATACAATCGGTCGGTTTTACACTTTACATGGAAATGCTGGAACAGGCAGTGGCAGCGCTCAAGGAGGGTAAGGAGCCATCGCTGGATGAGTTACTACGCGAGCAAACAGAAGTTGAGATGCGCCTACCCGCTTTGCTACCAGATGACTATATCCCTGACATCAACACCCGTTTGTCGATGTATAAACAAATAGCTAGCGTTAGTAGTGAAGACGAGCTGGCAGAGCTAAAAATAGAACTGATTGACCGCTTTGGCCTGCTACCCGACGCGACCAAAAACCTACTTTCAGTGGCCAAGTTAAAACTGCAAGCAGCAGCGTTAAAAGTGAAGAAAATTGAAGCGCACGACAAAGGTGGCTTTATCGAATTCTATCCGGATGCTGACATTAACCCAATGTATTTGGTTAAACTATTGCAATCTCAACCACAAAAATTCGCTATGGATGGCCCAACTAAGTTCAAGTTTGCGATACCATTAGTAGACAGACGTAAACGCGTCCAGTTTGTTAGTGACATGTTGGTTGAATTCCAGCAAAATTTATTGCCAAAAGCGTAAAACGAAAACAATATCGAGGTGCGATGCCCCTCACTACGGAGTTGTAATGAAAACACTGATCCCGCTGCTGCTCATGCTTGTTGCAATGCCTTCAATGGCGCAGCGTCAATTCGATATCGAAGTGATCATTTTTAATCGAGCAGTCGATGCGGAACAAACGGATGAGTCATGGCCGACAAGCGTTGCTGAGATTGACCTAGAAAAGGCAGCACCGTTTAATGATGCCAGCTACAGAGCGAAAAAAGGCGTACAAATGTTACCGGCTTCTGAGTATGCTCTTAACGACGAGGTCAACAAACTTAAGCAACATGCAGGTTTTAAAGTGTTGATGCATAAAGCTTGGCGTCAGGGAGACCAAGGCCGTTTTGCCGCGCCGGTATTTCATGTCCAAGCTGGTCGAGACTATTCTGGAAAATTCAATCCTGACGGTTCGATGATTAACGCTCAGCAAAGCCAAATTCTTGAAGGCATTACCGAGCAAAGTATTCCCAAGCCGCTTTACCAGTTAGATGGCAAACTGCAAATTTATGTTGAGCACTACCTATATGCCGACGTTCAGCTTGACCTTAAAGCGCCAAGCGTAAAAGAAGTGACTTTGGAACAACATCAACCCACTACTGACAATTTGGAACCCGCTGTAGACAACCAAGTTGTCCAAGTCGGCTTAATGGAAGACATTACGCCGACTGTCCACAAGGTGGAGTTTTTAAAAAGCTATCGCTTCGACCAAAAACGCCGTATGCGTAGTACTGAAACTCACTTCCTTGATCACCCTTTGATGGGTATGATTATCCAAGTTCGTCGCGTTAACCAATAACTATGAGAGCCCTCAAATGAGGGCTTTTTTGTATGAGTCCAGATTACCAAATCATTACTCAAGATCTTGTCCTACGCCTTATATCAAGTGACGAGTGTCAAGACATTCAACAGTGCGTTATTGACTCCCCAAGCCTGCATCGCTGGATCGACTGGTGCCACGCTGCATTTTCACTCGATGATGCTGAACGATTTGTCATGGCGACTCGGCTAAACTGGGTCAAATCTGAAGCGTATGGCTTTGGCGTATTTTGCCGTACCAGCAATCAATTACTGGGCATGGTCGCTATTAACGAGCTCTACCATACCTTCAATATGGCAAGTATCGGCTACTGGATTGCTGATCGACACCAAGGTAAAGGTTACGCAAATAAAGCGGTCAGCGCCCTAGCTGAGTTTTGCTTTGCTCAACTAAAATTGACCCGAATTGAAGTTGTCTGTGATCCAAGTAATTTACCCAGCCAAAAATTGATCGAATCCTGCGGCGGTGTCTTTGAAGTAAAAGCCAAGAATCGCTTCATATTTAACGGCCAACCTAAAACTGGCCTCGTTTACTCACTAATCCCTGAGTAAAGCGATATTCAACCAATAAAAAAGAGCGCATCTGCGTAATGCCAGTCAGTTAAG
>NZ_JXXV01000018.1 GCF_000967545.1 Vibrio galatheae
TTAACTGACTGGCATTACCCATCTCTGGGGCTCTGAATCTATTTCCTTAAAGCATTGAGCTTGGCTTGCGCAATACCAAACACCGTATCAATCGGATAACTGCCTTCATCACTCGGGCTACCCGCGGGCTTACCAGTAAAGAGTTCTATCGCTTCTGTGACATGGTCAATCGCCCAGATATGGAATTCGCCCTTCTCAACCGCTTTTACTATGTCTGGTCTTAGCATAAGGTTATGCATGTTAGAGCGAGGAATAATCACCCCTTGCTCATTCGTCCTGCCTTTGATTTCACACACATCGAAGAAACCTTCAATCTTCTCATTTACCCCGCCAATTGGCTGCGATTCGCCAAACTGGTTCATCGAACCAGTAATAGCGACATCTTGACGATTAGGCTGTTTAGAGAACGCAGAAACCACAGCACAAAACTCGGCCATGCTCGCGCTATCGCCATCAACACCTCCGTACGACTGTTCAAAGGTAATGGTCGTACGCAATGGAACTTTCGCCGTTTTACCAAACACAGAAGACAAGTAAGCAGTTAGGATCATCACCCCTTTTGAGTGAATACTGCCGCCTAAATCGACACTGCGTTCAATATCGATAACCTCACCATCACCGTAACAGGTTGTCGCTGTAATTCGGTTTGGCGCCCCAAACATATATTCACTCGTGCTAAGAACTGATAATGCGTTAACCTGACCTATCGCTTCACCATGAGTATGAATCAGTGTTGTGCCGTTGATAAAACTCTCCATGACACTGTCTTTTAAGCGGCTTACCCGTAGCTCTTGGTTAGATAGTGCCTCTTCAACATGGCTGGCACGGATCATATTCGAATTCGCCTGACGAGCCACGTAGTTAGACTCGCGCAGAAGATTAGCAATGTTGGCTGAATGGAGCGATATTTTGTTTTGATCACCAGCTAATCGTGAGCTGTGTTCAATAATGCGCGCTATCGCCTTGCGGTCACAATGCAGCATGCCGTTGTCGTTAACTACGCTGGAAATGAAGCGTGCGTATTGCAGCTCTGAATCGCCATCACGTTTCATTTCATCTTCAAAATCCGCCGTGACGCGAAATAGTTCGCTAAACTCCGGGTCATAGTGCTGCAACAACTGATATGTGCGATAGTCACCAAACAAGATGATTTTTACATCAAGTGGAATCGCTTCTGGATCAAGCGAGACGGTCCCAGTCAGGGTTACTTCTTTCTCCAATGAGGTGAAGCTCAATTGACGCGCGCGCAAGGCTCGTTTTAAACCATCCCAAACATAAGGCTGTTCGAGTACTTTTTGCGCATCCATTAGCAACACGCCACCATTAGCCTTATGCAAACTTCCCGGACGAATCAGTGAAAAATCGGTAAATACCGTGCCCTTAAACGTCGCGGTTTCTATATAACCAAACAGCGTGTGATAATTCGGGTTCTCTTCAACCACGATAGGAAACTGATCATTTTTGCGGCTTACTAAAACGTTAATCTTATAGCGACGTGGTAGTTTCTTGTCGAGCGATGCAGTCGCCACCTCACCTTGCTCAGCACTTTGATCAAGGAAAATATCCGCATTTTCCACAATGTCCTGTTGCAGTTCAGTCAGATAGCTTTTAATCGCTGGATAGCGTGTATAGTCCTTCTTGAGTTGCTTAATAAAATGTGTGATTACGTCGAGTGTCACCTCATCATTAAGCTTTTTGATCTTTTCGGTGTATGCCTCTTCCCACTCGGTTAGCTGACGAACCATATTTCTCAATTGAACTTCTAGCGCGTCAATCGTTTCTCCGAAATACTCCTGCTCTTTTTTACTCAAAGCATCAAACGTTTCTTCCGTATGCAGTTCGTCGCCGTTCATGGCGACAAATTGGTAATCGCCCTGAGTGGTGATCGTCAGGCTAATCCCTTTTGATTTTGCTTCTTTGGTGATCGACTCAAGCTCTGCTTCTTGTTTGGTTGCCAGTTGATTTTTGAGTTTATCGGCACGGCTATAGTAGAGCTCATTATCAAAAGCCAAGGGCATTGCATTGACCAGTTTAGACATCAATTTCTCGATATCTTGTTTGAATTTGCTGCCAACGCCACACGGTAATTTGAGTACTTTGGGGGTTCTTATATCTTCAAAATTTGCCACATAGCACCAGTCAAACAACGAGCCTGCGTCATGTTTGTGGCGATTGAGGTAACGAAGGATCATGGTACGCTTACCTAGACCATTTTGGCCAATTGCGTATATGTTGTATCCCTTCTCTTTAATCGACATGGCAAATTCGACTGCCTTTTGAGCGCGTTCTTGCCCCACAATCTCATCGATAGGTGGCAACTCTTTTGTCGACTTGCTTTGTAGTTTTTCTAGTTCAGCTGGAAGATACAGCTGATTGGATTCAAGCCTTTGAATGGTCATCACTCTATCCTTATCGTTATTATTCTCTTAAAGCTAGTTTAGGCTAGATTTGTTTAAGTTTTAGTGACTTACAGCCAAATCATGTTTAAGCGGTCACTTTTTAGCCGTTTAAAGCAAGAATTTTAGGAGAATGGCCTCAAACTTGGCACCGAGGATAGCTGTTTGATTGAGGCGATGGCGTTACACTGATGCAGCACGGCTAGGCCCTAAGCGAACGTAGGTTTAGGGGTAACTATCAGGGTTTACTAGAAGAAAAGGCGTCAATCTAATGATTGGTATTCAAAATTGCGTTGTGGCGGCATATCAACTTAGACGAATAGCTGAAACGTGCCTAAGATTAATAGAGTTCGGTTTGGCCGCCGACTTTAATAGCCGACGCAAGGATGCGTCGGCGTTTTGTTTGTATTCGCTGCAAAATGAACGTTGGAAACAAAAGGAGGGTACTCATCTACCGCGGCGACAATTTTTGTGTTGGCCGATACCGCATTGACGCTCAACAGCAGCATACCGCCGACGTACAGCATCCGTGTTTTAAACATAGAATCACCTTGGCGCAACTTAATACCTTCTTTGATTAAGTTTAAGCCAGCAAAAAGATTCGGTGAGATAAATTTAGACTTCTCTTAGTGTCATCGAGTTTAGTGAGTTAAAAATAGTGCGATATTGCCAGATACCTCGCGCGAATATGTTCAATCAGCAATTTCACTTTATTCGGAGGTTGTCGAGTAAACGGGTAGACGGCATAAATACCTAACTTTTTGCCCACCTGTTCAGGAAATAAGTCCACCAGCTGTGCATTGCGTAAATCGTGGTAAACCAAACAGCGAGGAACATAAGCAATTCCATACCCACCTAGTGCGGCTTTGCGTAGGGCCGTGGCATTATCCGTCGAAAACGACCCCGTAACTTTGACGATATAGTTTCCCTGCTCGGCCTTAAATTCCCAATCGCTCGCGCCGGTTGTCTGGTAAGCATACTGGAGACAATTATGTCGCGTTAGATCGCTTGGTTCTTTTGGTTTTCCATTGCGTGCGATATAGGAGGGAGATGCACAAACGATCCACTGCGAGTCCAAAATATGCCGTGCGATTAAGCTAGAATCTTCCAGATAACCGGTTCTGATAACCAGATCATACCCACCATCAAAAAGATCAACGAAGCGGTTGTCCAGAGACATATCTACCGACAGTCCAGGGTGTAAATTACAAAATTCCGCTACCGCATCGGCTAAGATCAGATCACCAGATATCGTTGGTACCGACATTTTTATATGACCACTGACGTTCTCGCCAAAGCCTGAAACGGCATCCATCGCTTCCTGCGCGGCTTGCTTCACATTTTTGGCACCATGCATTAATGCCTTACCCGCTTCAGTTAAGGTTAATTTACGCGTGGTTCGATATAAAAGCTGAACACCAATTTGTTGTTCCAAACGGGCAATTCGTTTACTAACTACCGAATTTGTAAGGTTATTTATCTCTGCAACTCTACTAAAGCTCCCCAGTTCTACCACCTGAGAAAATAGAATTAAGTCATCTGCGCGCATTGATTGTGTCACTTTTAGAAATAATAAATTTCATTATTTCCCTATATCGGCAAAAAATAAAGCGCTAAATTAACCTTGAATTAACAATAAAACCACAATCATATAAACCTAGGGCTGCGCTACGCCCTCATTACAAACTGTAAGGCTGTCTATGATGATCTCTGCTCCTACTGACTATC
This sequence comes from Vibrio galatheae, assembly GCF_000967545.1. Lineage (GTDB taxonomy): Bacteria > Pseudomonadota > Gammaproteobacteria > Enterobacterales > Vibrionaceae > Vibrio > Vibrio galatheae. The sequence goes on from NZ_JXXV01000018.1 coordinate 4,125, forward strand.
GCGCCGCCGCCAAAGCGAAACTTCCACCGTTTCTTTTCCACTATATTGATGGCGGCTCATACGGTGAACATACGCTGAGAAAAAACACCGAAGATCTCGCACAGATCGCTCTGAAGCAACGTGTCTTGAACAACATGGCAGATTTGAGTTTAGGGACGGAAATTTTCGGCGAAAAGTTCGCTATGCCGATTGCCTTAGCGCCTGTTGGTCTAACTGGAATGTACGCGCGGAGAGGTGAAGTTCAAGCGGCAAAGGCTGCGGAGAACAAGGGTTTACCCTTTACTATGTCGACCGTATCTGTTTGCCCGATTGAAGAAGTAGCGCCAGCGATTAAGCGCCCAATGTGGTTTCAATTATACGTACTTAAAGACCGCGGCTTTATGAAAAACGTTCTGGAGCGAGCAAAAGCGGCAGGTGTGACGACGCTAGTATTTACCGTCGACATGCCTGTACCCGGAGCGCGCTATCGCGATGTACATTCGGGAATGAGTGGGCCCAATGCCGCTGCGCGCAGAATGCTCCAAGCGATGTGTCATCCTAACTGGGCAATTGACGTCGGCCTACTGGGTAAACCGCACGACTTGGGCAATATATCAACCTATCGTGGTGAGCCAACCCAGCTCGAAGATTACATAGGTTGGCTCGGTGCAAACTTCGATCCCTCAATTTCATGGAAAGATCTCGAATGGATTCGTGAGTTTTGGGATGGGCCAATGGTCATCAAGGGCATTTTGGATCAACAAGATGCAAAAGATGCCGTCACTTTTGGCGCCGATGGTATTGTCGTTTCTAACCATGGAGGCCGTCAGCTCGATGGCGTATTGTCGACAGCCAAAGCACTGCCTACCATTGCTGACGCGGTGAAAGGAGATCTTAAAATCTTTGTCGATTCAGGGATTCGAAGTGGATTAGATGTGGTTCGTATGCTGGCATTAGGCGCAGATTGCACACTGTTAGGTCGCTCATTTATTTATGCTTTAGCCGCACAAGGGCAAGCAGGCGTAGAGAACCTTCTCGACCTGTACGAAAAAGAGATCCGTGTTGCCATGACTCTCACCGGTGCGAAAAGCATTAGCGATTTAAGCCAAGACTCACTCGTCCACCTTAACTAATTTCCAATGGTGTCACAGCAATTCAATTCGATTTGTGACACCTTTTTACTGTCGGCCGCATTAAAACAACAATGCCGATAGCACGCACAAGGAAGCCACCATGTCTACTCAAGAACGAGACAAGCACTATCATCAACTCGAAGCTCTGCTCGCCGTTGAAATTGCTGCAGAAAGAATCATTATTGAGCCCGCCAAGCGCCTCGCCTATGGGACTGACGCCAGTTTCTATCGTTTGATTCCACACATCGTATTACGCCTTAAAAATCTTGACGAGGTAATTTATGCGATTCAATGTTGCCGCGAAATGAAGATCCCATTTACCTTTCGCGCCGCAGGAACCAGCTTGTCTGGGCAGGCCGTTTCTGATTCGGTTCTCATTACGTTAACCGACGACTGGCGTGGTCATGAAATCATCGATAATGGCAACAAGATTATTCTGCAACCCGGCGTTATCGGCGCGGATGCCAACAAGTACCTCGCGCCATTTAAGCGTAAAATTGGCCCTGATCCTGCTTCAATTAATACGTGTAAAATCGGCGGCATTGCAGCGAATAATGCCAGCGGAATGTGTTGTGGCACGGCGCAAAACTCCTATCGAACCATCGACAGTGTAAAAGTGGTGCTGAGCGATGGCACACTGTTAGATACTTCAAGCAAAGAGAGTATCGCCGCTTTCCGTGCCGCTCGGCCTGATATCGTAGAGGGCTTATCGGCCTTAGTTAAAGAAACACAAGGCAACCAACCACTTACGCAGCGGATTCGTCACAAATATCGTTTAAAAAATACCACCGGCTATTCATTAAACGCTCTAGTGGATTACAGCGATCCTATTGAAGTGTTAGAGCATCTTATGATCGGCTCTGAAGGCACACTGGGTTTCATTGCTGAAATTACTTACAACACGGTTATAGAGCATAATTTTAAAGCCTCTTCCCTGCTAGTCTTTGCGGATATTGAAGAAGCCTGTAGAGCCGTGACTACCTTATCAAAAACGCCCGTTGCCGCAGTTGAGTTGATGGACGGCAGAGCGCTGAGATCGGTAGCCGATAAATCTGGCATGCCAAGCTTTATTCAACATCTTAATTTAGAAGCGTGTGCGCTTTTAGTCGAAACACACGCAAGCGCACAAACTGACATTGATCAGCAATGCGATGCCATTATGGCGTCACTCTCAGACTACACCATTATCGAATCTGTCCCTTTTACGCTTGACCCTACAACAGTCGCCACACTTTGGGGCATCCGCAAAGGTATGTTCCCAGCGGTGGGTGCCGTTCGAGAAGTTGGCACCACTGTCATTATTGAAGATGTCGCTTTCCCAGTTGAAAATCTTGCTAACGGTGTTCGCGATCTTCAAGCGTTGTTTGACCAATATAACTACTCTGAAGCCATCATTTTTGGCCATGCCCTAGAAGGTAATTTGCACTTTGTGTTTACACAAGGTTTTGAATCACAGCCTGAGATCACCCGTTACGGAAATTTTATGGATGATGTTGCCGACTTAGTCGCGGTGAAATATCAAGGCTCACTCAAGGCAGAGCATGGCACCGGGCGTAATATGGCGCCCTATGTTGAACTTGAGTGGGGTAAAGACGGCTATCGATTAATGGAGAAGATCAAAGCGCTTTTTGACCCACAAGGATTGCTCAATCCCGGCGTTATTATCAATGACAACCCTCATGTACATATCGAGAACTTAAAACCAATGCCTGCCGCCGACTCTCTGGTCGATCGGTGCATAGAATGCGGTTTTTGCGAACCTGTCTGCCCTTCGCGAACCCTGACACTGTCCCCAAGACAACGTATAGTCTTATATCGTGAGTTGCAAAGGCGCAGAGCGTCAGGCGAGCAAACTCAAGCCTCGGAGCTTGAGCGTATATTTGAATACCAAGGTATTGATACTTGCGCTGCGACAGGGCTTTGTGCTGACCGTTGTCCGGTGGGCATAAACACAGGTGACCTAATCAAACAGTTACGCACCGCCAAGTACCAAAAATTCGTCCCGATTGCGAACTGGACCGCGGAGCATTTCGGCGCAACGACGGCCATAACGCGCGCAGCACTCAAAGCGAATCAAATCGCGGTTAACGTGATTGGCGAAAACGCCGTCTCTAAAATGACCAATGGGATACGCCACCTAACAGGTAATAAAACACCTATTTGGCTGGCAGAAACACCCCAATCAAACCAGCATAAAATTGATCGGGCGATGGAGTTATTAGTTCGCTCAGACAAGAAAGTGGTTTACCTGCCCTCTTGTGCTTCTCGCACTATGGGTCAGCAGAGCAATGCCAGCGACCAACGAAGTTTGACAGAGGTGACATTGTCACTAATAAAGAAAGCAGGTTATGAGATCATCATTCCCAAACAGCTCGAACAACAATGCTGTGGCATGCCATATGACAGCAAAGGAATGACGGATATTGCTCTGCGCAAAGCACAGCAATTGGAAGCGGTGCTGTGGCAAGCGAGTTATCAAGGAGAGTATCCTGTTTTGTTCGATACAAGCCCTTGTGCTAAGCGTAGTATCGATCAGTTTACTAAGCCGATGGAAATACTAGAGCCAACCGGATTCACTGCCAAATACTTAGTACCGAATTTATCTATCACTCCCAAGCAAGAAACAGTGATGCTACATGTCACTTGCAGCTCTCGTCGCATGGGATTAGAAAACGACATGCTGTCACTGGCAAAAGCCTGTGTCTCTGATGTTGTCGTTCCAGAGCACATTGCCTGCTGCGGATGGGCTGGCGACAAAGGCTTTACGACACCAGAGCTTAATCAAGCTGCAGTCCACCCGCTAAGAGAACAAGTACCACAAGGATGTAAACGCGGGTTCAGCAATAGTCGCACTTGCGAGATTGGCCTGTCAAATCACAGCGGGGTGCCGTATCAGTCTATTCTCTATCTGGTTGATGAGGTCAGTGCTCCGCTCTAATGAATAGATTGAAATTCGAAGACGCAATCCTCCAGACGAGAGCTTCACAGAGGTTGCCTCTTCGGGCCGTGCATCACACGTTGGGCGACAAGTCATGATTTTCATCCGCATTACAGGTTATATTGGCTCAAGGAAAATGTTGGAGAGTCGCTTGAAAATCATAATCTTACACGGGCTGTATATGCACGGGATGTTTTTGAAACCTCTAGGTTCAAGTCTGAGATCTCTTGGCTATCGGACTAAGATCGTCTCATACAACAGTGTTGCCATTGACGAGCAGCAAGTATTTTCTGCTATCGATCATGCCCTTTGTGACTCTATGCCGAATGTTCTCGTCGGTCACAGCTTAGGGGGATTAATTATTAAGCACTATTTGCAATCTCGTCAGCCAAGTTCGGACCTTGTTTCCCATGTCGTCACCATAGGCTCTCCAATACAAGGCGCGTCGATCGTGACGAGAATTCAAGAGTTAGGCATGGGGGTTATTTTGGGGAACTCACCTTCTTTTGGCTTAGCAGAACACGACAGCGAGTGGCTATTCCCACAACAACTCGGTTGCATAGCAGGCACACTGCCGCTAGGAGCGCGTTCGGTTCTGATGATGGAAAGTGAAGATAAGTCGGATGGCACCGTAACCGTCGATGAAACTAAAATTCAAGGCATGACGGATCATGTTGAGATAAAAACTAGCCACACAAGTTTGATCTATGCCTCTGCGGTTCCGCGGCAAATTGATCATTTTGTGCAAAACAACGCCTTCGACAAATAGCGTGAACCCCAACGCTACCCATTTTAGCTAAGAAACGTCACAAATTTTTTTGAGGTTAACTTTTTAGCAAACCGACTCGTTTTAGCTTGCGATAAACCGTATTTCGACTAATACCCAGAACACGTGAAACCTTGCTGACATTGCCATTGTGGGCGTGGTAGGTATCAATCAGCGTTGAGTTTAACGTGGTATTTAAATCTTGCTCGATATCATCTCTTGTATGTTCAGTCTGATCAGCTAGCGGTTTTGCAAAATGATCCGGAACATGCTCGATGCTTAACTCCTCAACATCGCTCGCAATTAGGCTGGTTACTTTTAAAAGGCTATCTAACTCTCTCAAGTTGCCCGGCCATTGATAATTGAGTAACAAACGCATTAGAGAAGGTGACAACTTTTGTTCGCTCAATTTGTGTTTCGCGTGAATAGAGCGTATCAATTCAATTTTGTCTTCTCGCTGATGAAGAGATGGCAAGGTAACCACTAAGCCATTCAGTCGATAGTAAAGATCTTGTCTAAAATGACCATCCGCGACGAGCTGGCTAAGATCTTGATGCGTTGCCGCTATCACTTGAATATCAACGGGATATTGCTGTGTTGACCCCACAGGCAATACTATTTTGTCTTGTAAAACAGATAACAATCGGCATTGTGCTTCTAAAGGCATTTCACCAATTTCATCTAAGAATAAGATACCCTTGTCTGCCTGTCTTACCCGACCTAAGTAACCTTGTTTATTCGCTCCAGTAAAGGCGCCTGCCGCGTATCCAAACAGCTCAGATTCAAGCAAGTCTTTTGGTAATGCGCCACAATTAACTGTCACAAGAGGTTGGTTGCTCCTAGCACTTCTTTTGTGTAGGGCCTTAACAAATTCACCTTTGCCAACGCCTGTTTCGCCCAAGATGAGTAAACTGATGCCACTGCCGATGATTTTGTTCGCCTGCTGCCACGCCTGCTCTACTTTATTGTCGCCAAAATGCAGCTCACTCGACGCACTGAGCCACTTTTTCGTTTTCGCCTTTTGGCCAATGTTGTACTTCTCAAACACAAGGGGAGCATGCTGTTGGGAGTGTAAAAGCGTTTCTATTTGCTCTCCAACCAACGCTACCTCTGGCATGAGTTGGCTGACGACTTGGTTATGAGCAACAATTTGACCATTTTCGTCTGCAATGACAATCCCTTGCCAACCACTTTTTAGCACCGACTCATTATGAGCAAGATTGATTTGTAGTGCTCCCTCTGGAATCTGGGTAAGCAAATAGTTTTCAACCAGTTGAACCATGTTTTGAACAAGCAACTGCGTGGTGACATCATGTTTACTTTGCTCACTGGTAACATCAAGAATCCCAACCAGTTCCCCCAAATGATTAAACAGAGGACTGGCCGAACAGCTAATGAAACGGTGATGTTTAATATAATGTTGTTCGCCAATAATAGAGATCGCTTTCTTTTCAAACAGTGCAGTCCCTATTGCGTTGGTACCTTTCAATCTTTCCTGCCAGCAAGCACCTGATTCTAAAGCAATCTCAGTAAGTTTTTCGCGAAACCTCTCTTGGCCCCAAGTGGCTAAAATCACGCCCTCTGCGTCAGTCAGAATCAAGCGACTATCACTACGTGCCAGAACTTGGCTAAATAGGGGTAACGCGCACTGTTTAACAGCCTCTATAACCCCTTGAGCTAGGTAGCGACGCTCTTTGAGCAAGGTGTTTGATACATTGATATCATCAGGCTTTTTGATCTGCTTTAAGCCCGCATTTGAACTTCTTTGCCATGAAGATGCTAACCAGCCCTCAGATTGTATTGTCTGTAGTTCCATACCTGTCCCAACTTTGAACATAAGCACTGTACCATTTTGGAACAGTTGAACATTTTGTTAACAACCCTTCCCCTTGCTTAACGCTTAAAACAACACCGCTCTCGCCTTGAATACTCTAGCGTCAGAAAATAATTACAACAAGATTTTAACATTTGGTCTGTGATTTGCGTTACCTATCAGGATGTCATTGGAACTGTTCACCTTTCGCTGAACTTTCCAAACACAACTTGAACGAGAAAATAATAAGGATATTTTATGATTTACGCACAACCAGGCTGTAAGGACTCTATCGTTAGTTTTAAGACACATTACGACAACTATATTGGTGGGGAATGGGTAAAACCTTCGACAGGCGAATATTTTGACAACACCTCTCCGATCAATGGTCAGCCATACTGTAAAGTAGCGCGCTCGAATGATGAGGATATCAATCTCGCGCTCGATGCTGCGCATAAAGTGAGAGCCAGTTGGGCAGCCACCAGCGTCACTGACCGTTCGAACATTTTGCTGAAAATAGCGGACAGAATAGAGCAACACATAGAAGAGCTCGCCGTCGCCGAAACCTGGGAAAATGGCAAACCTGTACGCGAAACACTCGCCGCAGACTTACCTTTGGTCGTCGACCATTTTCGCTACTTTGCAGGTTGTATCCGCGCCCAAGAAGGAAGCGCAGCGGAACTCGATGCCACGACCGCTAGTTACCATTTCCCAGAGCCAATTGGTGTCGTTGGACAGATCATACCTTGGAATTTTCCGATGTTGATGGCGGCATGGAAGCTTGCGCCAGCATTAGCTGCTGGCTGCTGCGTCGTTCTGAAACCAGCGGAACAAACACCTACCTCTATCCTACTGTTAATGGAAAAAATAGGCGATTTAATCCCTGCGGGGGTAGTCAATGTTGTCAACGGTTTCGGGAATGAGGCGGGCCAAGCGCTTGCCACCAGTAACCGAATCGCTAAACTCGCTTTTACTGGCTCAACTCAAGTCGGCAATCATATTCTTAAATGCGCGGCTGATAATCTAATCCCCTCAACCGTCGAGCTAGGTGGTAAATCTCCTAATATTTACTTCGCTGATATTTTTGACCACGAAGACGAATACCTCGACAAGTGTATTGAAGGCACTTTGCTTGGTTTCTTCAATCAGGGAGAGGTCTGCACTTGTCCGTCACGCGTGCTGGTTCATGAATCTATTTATGATGAATTTGTTGCTAAGTTGACTGAACGCGCCAAAGCGATCAAACAAGGTAACCCGCTTGACACTGATACCCAAGTCGGAGCTCAAGCATCACAAGAGCAGTTCGATAAGATTTTGAGTTACTTAGAAATTGGTCGACAAGAAGGAGCTAAAGTGGTGTTTGGTGGGGGTATATCAGAGCAGCCTGAATCACTTAACCGAGGTTATTACATCCAACCCACTATGTTGGAAGGACATAATAAGATGCGTATCTTCCAGGAAGAAATCTTTGGCCCGGTGATTGCTATCACTAAGTTCAAAGACGAAGCGGAAGCGCTGGAAATAGCAAATGACACTGAATATGGGTTAGGCGCTGGGGTTTGGACGCGTGATGCCAACCTAGCGTATCGTATGGGGCGTAACATTGAAGCGGGTCGTATATGGATAAACTGCTACCACGCCTACCCAGCACATGCCGCATTCGGCGGATATAAGAAGTCAGGTATTGGACGTGAAACGCATAAGATGATGCTGGATCATTACCAAAACACTAAGAACCTGTTGATCAGTTACGATGTTAATCCACTCGGCTTTTTCTAGCCTCTTTTAGAGCGCCGTTCGGCGCTCTTTTTCCAAGCTGACTTCGATAGCCCAAAGTTGGGTTCATGTAAATATCAATGTGTTAACACATCGTTCAACAACAGTTTATAGATAAACATCGACGAAAAAATACCCTGTCATTACCAAACTGGATAATGCGACAAATCCTTTGACATAGCGTTGCTCTACTTGCCTTGAAACTCTGGCTGCGACGTATCCACCGGATAAAGTGCCGAGCATAACTGCGCAGCCTCGCGTCCAATCGATAGAGCCTTCCAGTACAAACACCACAATAGCGATCAGGGAAACGCACGAAGAAATGAGCAGCTTAAGCCCGTTCATTTGATTGATATCGGTATAACCCGCCAACACTAGGTAGCTCAACACTACAACGCCAAGTCCTGCATTGAAGAAGCCTCCATAGGCGGAAACCAAGATTAACAGCAAAGAGATCGACACAATAGACCAGAAAGGATGTAAAGATGCCGTACGAGCTAATTTAGATGTCCATTGATTGATATGACTGCCAAACAAAAACAGCAAAGTTGCAAATAGTAACAGCCAAGGAATGGCATTGATGAACTGCTTCTCGGAAACACTCAGCAGCAGGTAAGCACCGACTCCACCACCAATTAGGCTAAAAATGATTATGGAATGTAAGGAATAAGCGGATTTTGCAATATCCTGACGAAATCCATATGTCCCGCTGATATAGCCAGCGCACACAGCAAAAGTATTGGTCGCGTTGGCTACTATAGGTGGGATGCCAACAAACATCAGCGTTGGGAAAGTGATGAAGCTTCCCCCGCCTGCAATGCTATTGAGTATTCCACCTAATACACCCGCGCCAAACAATAGAATCCATTCCATATTCTTGGCACCCTTGAATTGATGAGACTTAACTCTAACTCGCTAATTCTATTATATAAACCAAGAATTTTAACTTTTGTGGGCTGAGTTACTGAATATCCAGTGCAAGCTCTTTCCAGTCCTGAAGCTCACTTCGGTAGTAATCAGTCTGCTTCGGTGTCATGAGGTTGATCACCCGAACTAAATATTGATTTGCAACGTTCCGATTGTGTTCAATCTTTTCTTCTAGTTCAGGTGCATAAAAGCTGGTGGGATTAAACATCATAGTATGAAACTCTGGCTCAAATTTTTCAGTGTCTAAGCGATGAGAGAGCATCGAGTTAACTTCAATGCGCATTTGAGTTTGATGGTTGATCCAATCAAATGAGGTAATCTGTAACTCACTAACCCACGCATCCAGTAACGTTTCTTGTTGCTCTGTCAGACTGCCAATCCAAGTCTCTAGATTTTCTTCGATACGTTCTTTGTAACGCTGCTTTATTTCCTCTTCAGAAAGAGTCTGGTATTTCTTTTTATACTTGGTGTGCCGAACTCGAATACTGTTCATCAGTTCTTCGACTTGGCTATCGGACAGATCACGAGTAATGGCATTCAATTCAGGCGCAATGCGAGCAATTAAACGCTGAGAATGTTGCTGGAATTTTTGTTCTTGTTGCCTCAGTTGAGTCAAGGTTACTTTCGCGGGTTCAACTGCCATCAACTCATCAAGATGGCGAATATAATTAGGTATCTCTTCAGTGCGATGCCATTCGCTTAACACCGCCACCTTCCGGATCACAAATTCCTCTTGTGCCTCGTTCAGTTCGACATAGTCGTCTAGATATCGCAGTAACAACCAATCAATATTGTTATAGAAGAACTTGGTACTACAACCCGCCAAGGCCACACAAGCCATTAACACTACTGCTAGTTTTCTCATTGCTTCATCCTACGCAATACTCGCATGCATCACTCGTACAATAACGACATGATTCAACACGCCATCACCACCAATAACTTTAGCAACATTAGTACCAATACGTTTGCACAATCGTGAAAGATCTCAAAGTGAAACATATGCTGCATATGTCACTCCATCTCTATATAATGGCGCGGCTAAACAACAACTAGGTGAAAACATGAAAATTTGTGGTGTAGAGTTAAAAGGTAACGATGCGGTAATTTGTCTTCTTTCGCATGCTGAAGGTGTCGTTCACCTACCAGATTGCCGTGTCGCTAAACTCACGATCGGCAATGCTAACGACACACAGGAAGTGAGAAAATTCCAATTCTCTTTCGCCAAGTTGGTTGAAGACTATAAAATCGAAAAAGTCGTGATTCGCCAACGCCAAACTAAAGGCAAGTTTGCTGGCGGTGGCGTCGGATTTAAGCTTGAAGCCGCCATTCAATTGATTGAAGGTTTACAAATAGACGTTGTTGCTCCTGCAGACATCAAAGAAAGCCTGAAAAGAAACCCACTTGGCATTCAGTTTAAAGACACGGGTTTAAAACAGTATCAAGAACAAGCATTTACCACAGCTTACGCTTGTGCAATGATGCGCAGTAAGTAACGACATCCGCCGTGAATTAAAAACCCAGCCTTTGAGCTGGGTTTATTTTTATTGCGATTTAGGCAACTTTTCGTTCTTTAAAATTACCCAGCAATGCGTCATATAACTCGTTGTCAGTCAGCACGCCAACCAGTTGATTATCTTCTACCAACAATATTGGCTGATTGGTTCGCTGCTTAAGTTCGATTGCTTCTCGCATGCCAATTTCTGGACTGGCTTGAACAACAGTTGAACCGTTAATGTCACCGATATTGAGTTGGCTATCAGTCCAATCCAATAGCGTCTTATCTGAATCGACTAACACTAATCCATGAGAGTGTTGCTCAACCCACAGATCGTGCTGCGCACAAATCTGCCAACGGCCATCTTGATTGTTTAAATGCTCTCGCAGTTGCATCAGCGAGCGACCTTTTAGGACATTTATTGGATTGGTATGTGCTACGAAATCTTTTACATACTCAGTTTCAGGAGCCAATACGATTTGCTCCGGCTGACCGTGCTGGATCAATCGGCCCGACTCCATAATTGCAATATTGTTACCGATCTTAAGCGCTTCATCTAAGTCATGGCTAACAAACAAAATCGTCTTATTGAGTTTATTCTGCAACTGGATAAGTTCATCTTGCAATTGAGCACGAATCAGTGGATCAAGTGCAGAGAACGGCTCGTCCATTAGCAAGATATCCGTATCCATAGCAAACGCTCTTGCTAAGCCTACCCGTTGCTGCATACCGCCGGAGAGCTCATGTGGGTATTTAGATTCCCATTCAGCAAGGCCAACCATTTCCAGTTGCTCTCTTGCTTTAGTGCGCCTTTCCGCTTTACCAATACCTTGCATCTCCAAACCAAAAGCGACATTGTCTAACACGGTCAGCCAAGGCATAAGCGCAAACTTTTGGAACACCATTGAAACACGGTGAGTTCTTAGATGACGCAATGTGTCTTCATTACAGCTGGCAAGGTCTACAACCTGTTCACCGTCTTTAATCTCCAGTGAACCACGGCTAATCTCGTTTAATCCGTTGACCGCGCGCAGTAAACTTGATTTACCGGAACCAGATAATCCCATCAGAACACAGATTTCACCTTGCTTGACTGACAGCGAAACATTATCCACACCGACAACTTGCCCAGTTTGATCGATAATTTCTTGACGAGACATACCTTGGTCTAAAAGGCTCAGTGCTTGTTGTGGCTTTTCTCCAAACACAACATCTAGGTTTTTAATCGTAATTGCATCCATGGTTATGCCTCTTTTTGATTGGGATTTTTGCACAAACGGTCCAAAATGATCGCCACCAATACAATGGCAAGCCCCGCCTCAAAACCTTGAGAAATATTGACTGTGTTCAGTGCACGTACCACAGGTTTGCCTAGCCCATCAGCGCCAACCAAGGCCGCAATGACCACCATGGAAAGCGACAACATAATACATTGCGTCACGCCCGCCATAATACTTGGCATCGCCGCTGGTAACTCGACTTTAAACAGCAGTTTCATTCGACTTGCGCCGAATGCTTTACCCGCTTCTATCAGTTCCTCAGGCACCTTAGTGATACCGAGATAAGTCAGACGAATTGGCGCGGCTATGGCAAAAATGATCGTTGAGATCATGCCCGGTACAATGCCGAGACCAAATAGAACAAGAGTCGGAATCAAGTAGACAAATGTCGGCACCGTTTGCATCAAATCCAAAATGGGCCGCAATAGGGTGTACAACCAAGGACGATGCGCCGCCATTATGCCGATAGGAACACCAATTAATACGGAAATCGTTGTCGCTGCAAAGACGAGAACAAAGGTTTCCAGCATTTCTTGCCAATAGCCGAGGTTGAGGATAGTTAGCAGAGCACCAATGATAAACAGAACCAACGGAACACTGCGGTGAAGATACCAAGCGATAGCTGCTGTTAGAACAATCGGCAAAGCGGGTGGCATCCATTTAAATATATCGATAACAAAAAGAATCACGGTCTCTAAAAAGATTGAGATGGCATCGAAAAAGCCAGCCGCATTGAGCGTCAGCCAATCTACGCCAGCTTCCATCCATTCGCCCACTGGGATTTTGTTGTTTGTAATAAAATTCACTGTAAAACCTTACTGTTTAGGCGAGACGCACAAACCGTCTCGCCCTATTGCTTTATGCGTTTGAGTTGATGTAGCTATTAACCGCGCTTGCTGCATCGTCGCCTTTCAGTGTTTTCACACCATCCAGCCATGCTTCGACTTGCTCTGGGTTCTCTTTTAACCACTGCTGCGCTGCTTTTGAAGGCTTAACGTTTTGATTAAGAATCGCTTCCATCAGTTCATTTTCCATCTCTAAGCTAAACTCTAGATTTTTCAGCATTTGACCAACGTTTTTACACTCAGAAAGGTAATTTTCGCGTACATTGGTGTATACATTCGCACCACCGTAGTTTGGCCCAAAGAAGTCATCGCCACCGGCGAGGTAAGCCATCTCTACGTTGCTATTTATTGGATGTGGTGCCCAGCCAAGGTAGACAATCCATTGATTGCGGCGAACGGCACGAGTCACCTGCGACACCATGCCAGCTTCACTTGACTCCACTAAACTGAAGTCTTTAAGGCCAAATGCATCACTATCAATCATTGATTGGATTAGACGGTTGCCATCGTTGCCCGGCTCGATACCATAAATTTTGTCTTTGAATTTATCGGCATGTTTAACCAGATCAGCGAAGCTCTTTACGCCCGCATCATAAACATACTTAGGCACCGCGAGTGTGTATTTTGCCCCTTCTAGGTTTGCACGTACGGTTTCTACACTTCCCGCCTCACGGTATTTAGCGATATCTCCCTCCATGGTTGGCATCCAGTTGCCAAGGAAGATATCGATATCACCGTTCGCCATTGACGAATAAGTCACTGGTACAGAAAGCAGATCGGTTTTGGTTTTATAGCCCATTCCTTTCAGAAGCTCTGAAGTGACTGCGGTTGTGGCCGTGATATCTGTCCAACCAACATCGGCAAAACGAACGGTTTCACATTGGTTAGCGTAAGCATTCATCGCAAATGAGCTGATTGCGAGCGTAGTGAGCGTTTTTGTCATCATCGACATAACTTTATCCTTTTTGTGATTGCTGACTTTACTGAGCTGATTCCACAGCTCTTTTTGGTTTATTTATTCTTTGTTTTTGCTGCCAATCTGGCGCTAACCAAACTGGTTGATTATTCGCTTCAAGCAAGGGTTTACCGAGGATCATATCTGCGGCGCGTTCTGCCACCATGATGGTCGGTGCGTTTAAATTGCCATTGGGTATGGTTGGGAAAATAGAAGAGTCAACGACACGCAATCCTTCAACACCGCGAACACGACACTCTTGATCCAGCACGGACATCGAATCGTCATCGCTACCCATTTTGCAACTGCATGACGGGTGGTAAGCACTCTCAACATTCTGCTTAACCCACTCATCGATGGCTTCATCGCTGGTTATCTCAAGTCCGGGTTGGATCTCTTCGCCTCTGAACTTGTCCATCGCTGGCTGTTGCAGTATTTCGCGTGTAAGACGAATGCAGTCGCGCCAGTCCTGGCGATCTTGTTCGGTTGAGATGTAATTGAATTCAATTTTTGGTTTGTCTGTCGGACTCGAAGACGTTATCTCAATTGAGCCTCGGCTTTCTGGCTTATTCGGCCCAACATGCACTTGGAATCCATGACCATCAAACGCCGCCTGACCGTCGTATCGCATGGCCGCAGGCAAGAAGTGATATTGAATATTTGGCCACTTCAAACCTTTACGTGAGCGGATAAACGCGCAAGATTCAAAATGATTGGTCGCCCCCAAACCTTTTCGCGTTAAGATCCACTGGGTGCCGATCTTCGCCTTACTGACCAAACCTAGTTTGCTGTTGAGCGTGATCGGCAAAGTGCAGTGATATTGAAAGTAGACTTCAAGATGATCTTGCAAGTTCTGACCGACGCCCGGCAGTTCGTGCTTTACATCTACACCAGCCTTTTCAAGCACATTGCGAGGCCCAATACCAGATAGCTGAAGCAGTTGTGGTGAACCAATCGATCCCGCACTGGAAATCACTTCCCTTGTCGCAACGCATTGTTTAATCACGCCAGATTTTTCAAATTCAACCCCAACAGCTCGGCCTTTTTCAATCAAGATCTTACGTGCAGCGACCCCTTTAATCAGAGTAAGATTCGAGCGTTTTAATGCACGCCTTAAGTAGGCGTTAGACGTTGATGCACGTACGCCTCTGTCCACCGTCATATGCATTGGACCAAAACCTTCCTGCTGATAACCGTTGTAGTCATCTGTCTGAGGGTAACCAGCGTCTTTCCCCGCATCGATAAAGGCTTGATACAAAGGATTTAACTGCATGTCGTTACCCGCGCAGGTGCCAACAGGCCCATTTGCGCCGCGGTAGTCGTCTTCGCCGCCTATCCACGACTCTGCTCGTTTAAAATAGGGTAAACACGCTTGGTAGTTCCAACCTGTCGCACCCTGTTGCTCCCACTCGTCAAAGTCACACGCGTGACCACGAACATAAACCATGCCGTTGATTGATGAACTGCCGCCCAGCACTTTACCGCGAGGGCAATGTAGTTTACGCCCATCTAAGCCGTGCTCTTGCTGTGTCTCAAACTGCCACGCATACTTTTCGCTATTCATCGGATAAGAGAGTGCGGTTGGCATCTGAATGAAGATGCTCTTGTCTGTGCCACCCGCTTCCAATAAAAGCACTTGGTGTTTGCCGCATTCACTGAGTCTATCTGCCAGCGCACAACCAGCGGAACCTGCGCCAACAATAATAAAATCGTATTGTTTCTGCATCACGATACTCCGTATTGTTAGCGATTACGCGTAAGGGCTTTCATAGCCACCCAGCTCGACAAGTACACTCTTCGTTTGTGTGTAATGACGAAGTGTTTCTGGGCCATTTTCGCGGCCAATACCGGAATGTTTGTATCCACCAACTGGCATTTCTGCAGGCGAATCACCCCAAGTATTAACCCAACAGATGCCTGCCTCTAATTGATGTATAACACGATGCGCCCGTGAAATATTTTGCGTAAACACCCCAGCAGCAAGCCCGAAATCGGTATTGTTGGCACGCGCAATCACTTCTGACTCGTCATTGAACTTAAGAACCGACATTACAGGGCCAAAGATCTCACCTTGAACGTGGGGCATGTCATCTTCACAGTCGATGAATACCGTTGGAGCAACAAAGTTACCCTTATCAAGACCATTGTCAGTCACCTGATAGCCGCCAGTTAACAAAGTTGCGCCGCTCTTTTTCGCACCTTCAATCGCGCTCAGCACTTTGCTTAAGTGCTCGCGTGAAATTAAAGCGCCGATTTGTGTTTCCATGCACATAGGATCGCCGATGATCAACTTCTCAGCGCGCTGCTTAAGCTGTTCAACAAATGCATCATGAATGGACTCGTGAACAAAAACGCGCGTGCCATGGGTACAAACCTCACCTTGGGTGTAGAAATTGGCTACCATTGCAGCAGAGACGGCATCGTCGAGTTTAGCGTCATCAAATACGATCATTGGCGACTTACCACCCAGTTCCATCGTCACTTGTTTGAGCGTTTTGGCGCTATCGGCCATCACCAGTTTGCCAGTGCCAGACTCACCAGTGAACGACACTTTGGCAATTTCAGGATGCGCGGTCAGCATCTGACCAACACGGTGATCGCCTTGTAACACGTTGAATACGCCATCCGGTACGCCTGCTTGAGTAAAAATCTCGGCAAGTTTTATTGCCGTTAGCGGCGTTTCTTCAGATGGTTTAAAAATCATGACATTTCCGGCAGCAAGTGCAGGCGCCGATTTCCACATCGCAATTTGAATAGGATAGTTCCACGCACCAATGCCCGCACAAATCCCAAGTGGTTCGCGTCGTGTGTAAAAGAATTGGGTTTCACTGAGCGGTTGCTGCTCACCCTGCATAGATGGCGCAAGCCCAGCGAAGTACTCTATAACGTCCGCGCCTGTTGCTATGTCTACCGCTATCGCTTCTTGAAGAGGCTTGCCCGTGTCAGCAACTTCTAAAGCGGCAAGTTCATCATTGCGTTCGCGCAAAATAGCAACCGCTTTTAGTAGGATGCGGCTACGCTGAGTAGGTGACATGGCCGACCAAACTTTAAAACCTTTTTTGGCCGATTCAATCGCCTGCGTAAGATCAGCTGCACTAGCGTGACCGATTTCGGCCAGTACTTCTCCGGTGGCTGGATTAAGTGTGGTAAAGGTTTCATTTGATGTCGCTTGGCAAGCTTTGCCATTAATAAACTGTGATTTTATTTGCATGTGAAGTCTGACTTATGTGATTACTTTTGCGAGTAGAATGTAAGCTGTTTGTCGAGATAATCATTGATGATCAGTCGTGCCTTTACGGCATCTATTCCTTGCGGGTTGAGCGTTCCGCGTAGCCAGATTCCATCAATGAGTGCCGCGATGCCGTGAGCAATAATCTCGGCTTGTTCCTTATCAAACAGAGCTTTGAGTTCAATTTTCAAATGTGACAGTAGGCGTTTTTCATTAACCTGCTGAAGGCGCTTTAGCTCTGGGTCATGTACAGAGTAAGACCAGAAAGCCAACCAAGTTTTCGCAACCTTGTTTTCCGCCTGATAACCAACAAAATTGCCATCAATAATCGCGTTGATGCGCTGTTGGTGCGCATCTGAGGGTAGTGATTTGAGTTTCGACATCACGGTATTTGAAAGCTGGCGTAAAATTTCACGCATGGTCTCTTCTAACAGGCCATGCTTGCCGCCAAAATAGTGGTTGATGATACCCGTAGAGACTCCTGCCTCTTTTGCGATCAAAGCGATACTTGCCGCATGCAAACCCACCCTATCGATTACCGACATCGTTGCGTTAACAAGCTGCGGTTTACGAATACTCGGCATCCCTACCTTGGGCATTTTGGCTACCTCACATTTTTAATTGAACGATTAGTTAAATATAAAATGCCAAAAAATATCTTTGAACTCAAATCATTTCTCTAATGATAAATTGTCAATCCAGCACAGAAACGACAAAAACAACCTAAATACACAAGCAATTACTAGTACAACAAGCATAAGACCAACAAATAAACCAAAGGCAACAAGATAATGAATAACAGCTAATTATCAGTAACTTAAGTAACAAAGTCGAAAGTACAGACATCTCAATACCGTAGAGAAAAAAGGAATAGCCAAACCTAAAGTAGGCAAAAATCGACAACACTAATTAGCTTACTAATATTTATTGAACATATTATTTTTTCGGCGATAATCGTTAGGTTAAGAGGTCAAAAAACAACCAATTAGAGGTGGTAGCTTTATCAATCCAGATTCACCTGAGGCGTGACATAGGCGCTATATGCTGGCCGTTCACCAGTGAGTATGCAGGATCACTTTGACGTGTACTCGATGAGTTAGAGGAGGATATGGTGGTATTACTATTGGGCCAAAAGGTTATGTATTTATATCTTAGCACTGGACATTGTGATTTTGAGTTATCTACTCCTAGGAAATTGGGCCTCACAAACGAAATAATTAATCTGTAAGCTTCGGTTATAGTTCATAAAATTGGTAGTTAGGGATACTTGATATCAAATCCGAATGCTATGCTTATAAACTGTGAATATTGGTATGGATGGCACTCGTTTGTTCCAACCAGATTTAACAGATCTACCATTCAGGTCGATGAAATGGATGTGAATGTTGTGGGTCAGGTTGCCATGACACTAACAAAGAACTAAGTAGGAAAAGTAGATGTTTTGGATTGCAGTTCTAGCGGTTATTACCATTGGCACAGTTGCCGTGGCTTACATTAAACAGAAAGAAAAGATACTCTGGCAGGGTGAATGCCCCCCTACCACTTTTTCTTATCGCGACCAATCGGACCGACAACGTATTACAGTAACTCCTATTAAGATCCGCAAGATTGGTAATTACGTAGACTTAATAGCCCTAAATAGTTCAGGAAACGAAAAAGTTTACTTTAGCCAGTTGGTAGATTCGATGCTGAGCACCGAAGGCCACGAAAAGAAACACTTCGATGACCGGGTTAATGATGTGCTTTTGAGTAAGGAAACTGCGTAGTGATGGAAGAAAGAGGAATTCTCAAGAAAGAACTGGCTTCTAACTTCTTCACGCTTCATAACCTTAAACAAAAAGCGAGTAATGCGCCGGACATAATGAAGAGCATGCAAGATGCGGTTGCTTTGGCAAAAAGCGTCAACAGTGTTACAGAAACTTCAAACGCCAAATCAGACAAGACAGAGCAAACATCAAAATAGAACTTTTTATTTTGGCATCTTTGAGGAACTCGAATTGCTTGATCAGTTAGCGGAAATAACAGGCTTTAAAGCCAAATGGGCAAATCACCTAGAAGACCCTGTTAACTGGGTTGCGTTTATCCGCGAACACAACCTAAGCAAAGAACAACAACGATTTTGGCGAGATCACTTCAACTTACCACACACGTTTGATGGTGAGTTGGAGGTTTGAGAAATAGCACGTCACATAAATAAACTTAAGGAATAACATGTCGTCAACAGATTTGTATATCAGAAAGATACAACTTTCAGAGCACCCCTATATAAAACAAAGGGATATATGTATAGAAATACCCAACAATGAAAAACGTAACATCATCATCACGGGTAGAAATGGCTGTGGTAAAAGTACTTTACTTAGTTCGATTAAAGATAACCTTCGCTGTGCAGTAAACAAAAGATTGGCGAACCAGAGTCATTTTAAAAAAATTTGGGCAAATGCACAGCAAGCGTTTAATGAAATAAATCCCACTGACGCACAATACGCTGCAATTAAACAAGCGCTGATTAGAGCATTCAACAACCTAACAGTTAATGCCGGTGGGTTTGCTACTGTTGAAATTTCTCAACAAATTAATGGACAAAGTAATGCCGTCCTTGCCTATTTTGAAGCCAAGCGTCTTACAGACTTGATTAAGCCTGAAAATATTTCAGCACCAGTCGCAAACAGTGAGGAAATTGGTCGGCATACATCCGGTCAGAAATTCCTCCATCACCTTGTAAATCGTCGCTCGCAGCTAGCCTTTGCCTTGGAAGATGGTGAAAAAGAAGAAGCAGAAGAAATTAAAAAATGGTTTAACAGTTTGGACGATCTATTTAGTCGGCTGTTCGAAAAAGAAGTAAAACTAAAGTTTCTGCGCACACAGCTAGACTTTGTTCTTGAAACTTCGGATGGTGAATCTATTGATCTAAAAGCATTATCAGACGGCTATTCAGCCATCGTAAGCATGGTGACTGAAATCATTATGCGCATGGAAGCGATCACGTTTGGTGGGTTGGATGTTAGTGGTATCGTGTTAATTGATGAAGTTGAAACTCACTTACATGTAGCGCTTCAACGTGAAATTTTGCCATTCCTAACGACCATGTTTCCTAACATTCAGTTTGTTGTTACTACTCACTCACCGTTTGTACTTCAGTCAATCGATGACGCCATCATTTACGATTTGGAATCAAATCAAACCATAGATCAGTCAGAGGAGTTGTGGAAGTATTCTTATGAAGCCCTCGTAGACGGCTACTTTGAAGTCGATAAGTTTTCGGGGATTTTGAGAGATAAAATTCAGCGCTACAAAGAGCTAGTTGCTGATACATCGCTTGAACCTAAGCAAAAGAAAGAACTTCGACAACTAAAAAAAGAACTGGAAAGTGTTCCTACTTTCAAAAACGCCACCATTGAAACTGAGCTCAAACAACTGGGTTTAAAGTAAGGTGGTGTATCTGTGATTTATTTTCCAAAGACAACTAATCAAGAAATTATTAATGAACTCGCCAGACAAAAAAATCTCTCTTCTGGAAAGTATGACTTCGACGCCGTGTGGGAGCAGCTAAGTAAAGATTTCTTTAACAAGTGCTATATTTGCGGAGACACAACGACCTCTCCTCGTATAGAGCACTTTAGACCACATAACGGTGGAGCCGATAAAGAAAGGAAATTCGACTGGCATAACTTAATGTTAGCCTGTGAGCACTGTAACTCAATTAAATCAAATGATTACGAAAACCTTATTGATTGTACTGACGAACGCCCCGATCAACATCTTCGATTTGCAGTGTCCCCCGTTCCTCAGGTTGGACAACACAAGATAGTGATCGAGCAACTTCCTACGAGCGATATCCATATAGATACAAAAAATCTTCTAGATGAGGTTTATACAGGGACGACTAAATGCAAGCGAATTGGTGCATCAGTGTTAGTCGAGAACCTTTTAGAAGAGTTGAACGACTTTGATGACCTCATTCAAGAGTTTCAAGATGAAAAGAATATAGATCTGCTGAGTGATATCGGTTGGGAACTTAATAGAGAAAGTAAGTTTACTGCTTTCAAAAGGTGGATTATCAGAGATTCAGAGATATACAGACCTTTGTTTGAAGGACTGATTAAAGACAAGTTATGAACCCATTAAGTACCGCTACCGACAGTTCATTTACATCTACAGGAAAAGGGTTGCTGACAATATTTTCAGTAGGCCTAGTTAAAGTCGTAATTGGTGTTGAATTTATCAATACCCAGATAAGTATTCCATGGTTTCCTACAATAAATTTGGCGAATCTCCATAATCTCACTTACCTCTACATGGCATTCATGTTCTATGCAATACTGAGGTATCGACTACACAATGAAAGCTCATTTCGCACCATAGGAATAATTGCTTTATCCGATGGGTTGAAGAGTGGATGGATTGGACGTTGGTTTGTGTATCGTTATATTCTCAATGATAACGAAAATTACATGGTCAGAACGAATCTAACGTCTTCCGCAGGGAAAAGTAATGACTTAGTTCCTCCCACCTCAATAACAATTGTTAGCTTTGATGATGAATTTATGGCTTCAGAGTTCAATTTAATCGCAAGGGACTCTATACAAATCGACTCTGCAGTCGTAAAAATTGATATTGTCCATGGCATCGAACAAAAAGCTCTGAGCGACGAAAAATTGAAAAGAATGTGGGGTCACTTTTGGGACTGCACTCGTGAACAAGGAGAAAAAGCACGAGATTACACGTTCTATCAGACAATTACCCCGCCATCACGTACACTAAGTTTGTTACTCTCATTCATCTCCACGTTTTACCAAGTCAAACACATGAAAAAAGACCCCATGTGCTTAGACGTTTACTTGCCGTGGTTATTAAACCTAGGGTTATTAAGCTACCTTTGTGCCGCCTATTTATTACCAAATTAATCGCCAATGACTATACGTAACTTAAAAGACGGCAGCAAAAAACCTTGGTTATGTGAATGCTACCCAAATGGGCGTAGAGGTAAACGCGTCCGTAAACGTTTTGTGACCAAGGGCGAAGCCAGCGCTTATGAACTCTACTTGATGAAAGAAGTAGACGATAGCCTTGGATGGTCACCGCCGCCTTTCTCATTTGGTTGAGGTTTGGTTATACATTCTAGGCCACGCCGATATCAGCATGACAATGCGCTATGCTCACTTCGCGCCGGATCACTTATCAGAAGCAACTACCCATAACCCCACCGTCAACCTCTAGCTTGTCGCCACTTTGTCGCCACTTGGCAAATTTTTGGCAAAAAAGGAGCCGCAAAATGCGGCTCTCAATAATTCGTATTTTCCGAAGTGTTGGATTACTTCTCTTTACCGAATACGTTGTTCTCTTGCTCTTGTACACGGATGAAAGTCGTACGCTTAGTTAGCTCTTTAAGCTTTGCTGCGCCTACGTAGGTACAAGTTGAACGAACACCGCCAAGGATGTCTGAGATAGTGCCGTGAACAGAGCCGCGGAATGGCAACAGTACGGTTTTTCCTTCAGCAGCGCGGTACTTAGCGACACCACCTGAGTGCTTGTCCATTGCAGACTGTGAAGACATGCCGTAGAACTTCATGAATTTCTCGCCGTCTTGCTCGATCACTTCGCCGCCTGACTCTTCGTGACCCGCTAGCATGCCGCCGAGCATAACGAAATCAGCGCCTCCGCCGAATGCTTTCGCTACGTCACCTGCACATGAACAGCCACCGTCGCCGATGATCATGCCGCCAAGGCCGTGTGCTGCGTCACCACATTCAATGATGGCAGAAAGCTGAGGGTAACCAACGCCGGTTTTAACGCGAGTAGTACATACAGAACCAGGGCCGATACCTACTTTAACGATGTCCGCGCCCGCTAGGATTAGCTCTTCACACATATCACCCGTTACCACGTTACCTGCTGAGATAACTTTGTCTGGGAATGCCGCACGCACTTTTTCTACGTATTCAACAAGGTGCTCTGAATAACCGTTTGCGATATCAACACAGATGAAGATTAGCTCGTCGCTAAGGTCCATGATGTCTTTGGTTTTTTGGAAGTCAGCTTCTGACGTGCCTGTAGAAACCATCACGTTGTTTAATGTTGCTTTGTCCGCACCTTTAACAAAATCTGCCCAGTCTGCAACTGTGTAGTGTTTGTGTACTGCAGTCATCACTCCATGTTCCGCCAGTGCTTTCGCCATTGCGAAACTACCTACCGAATCCATATTTGCTGCGATTACCGGAGTGCCCGACCATTGACGACCACTATGCTTGAATGTAAAATCGCGGGTTAATTCAACTTGAGAGCGGCTTTTAAGAGTAGAACGCTTTGGGCGAAATAGTACATCTTTAAAACCTAACTTAAGTTCTTGTTCGATACGCATGATAAATTTTCCTGTAAGCAAATTTACGTGTCGTGCGTTTTCGGTAAACGTTGGCAGACGTTTTACTGAGTTTCGGACACAAAAAAACCGGAGCGTTGGCAGGCGCTCCGGTTTTCAGCATTATAGGCCGTGATTTCTTTCCCGCAAGTCTGATAATTTAATTTTTTTTGTGATACAGTTTGGTTAAGTTGCATACCTAAACCACTCCTTTCTATACAATTTTCACCACTTCCTTCTTAAAAACAGTCACTTAATTAACTTCGCACCAATCGTTTGCGCAAACCTTTTCGTCTCAAATGTGCGTAGCTGCTTAACAAACTACAATTAACTTCGTTATGTTTGTGCCTAAATCGGCGTTTTTTCACCCGCACTATGCTCGATTCAAGGTACAAATTTGCCAAAAATAAAAAAGGCCAAGCAAATTTGCTTGGCCAAGCGGACAGAATTTTCAGGCAATCCTGTATTTAGAAATCGTAGCGTGCACCAAAGCGAAGTGTATCTTCGCCTTGTGTCGCTAAACCTGTCGTTGCATCGATTTGTTTTTCTACGCCGTTAGAGAAGTAAGAACCGTACATGCGGAAGTTAGCGTTAAACTTGTAGTACAGCGCAAATTCTACGCCGTCTACGTCATCGTATTTAAAGCCGTCTGCTTCTTCGTTCTCTTGGTTTGTGTACACCAATGCAATTGATAACGGTTTTGTAATCTTATACGTAAATGCAAGTTCGTAAGCAGTGAATTTCTTATCATCAGTACCTGTTGCTTTGTCGTCTAGGTCACCAGCAGAGTATGTACCGCCAATGTACAAGTTTTCCCATGTGTAACCCAAACCACCGAGAACTTGAGAAGCGCTGCCTTTACCTTGGCCTTCATCATTGCCTGAAAACGCAAGACCCACATCTAAGCCAAATGGCGCTGAGTAAAGTCCAGCAAGACTGTAACCGTCTTTATCTTCGTCACTTTGCGCTTGGTATGTCGCCTGAAGTTGGAATGAATCTGCAAATTCGCCACGATAAGCAATAACACTATCACGCTTATCTTTGGAACCGCTGATCACTTGCTGCACACCAGAAAACTCACTGATATCTGTCATGTCTGAGACAATTACAGCAGCCATATCTTGTTTACCGAAAGAAAGCGCGTGACCATCAAAATCTAGACCAGCATACATGTAACGGTTTTTGAAGCCGTTATCGCTACTATTGATTTTTTGCTCACCTTCGTAGACACCAAACGCTGACATGCCTTCAGTAATCTCAGATTTACCCTTTAGATTAAAACGCGCTCGACTTGCATCATCCATTGTTCCTGCGACTTCTTCACCGTCTTCGTTACCGATGAAGTCACCACGAAACTCAACGCGACCGCCAACTTTAAATTCTGTACCGTCTGCTTTGTATACTGTTGCTGCTAGAGAAGAACCCGATACCATTGCCGCAAACACAGCTGACGCTAACACTGCTTTTTTCATCTTACTTACCTTTGTAATTTAAGTGAGCTTCTATGCTCGTACTGTTGATGCGTGATAAGTTAGATGTACAGAATGACGTTTTGATTACTAATCAGTGACGTTCCCGTGTCGGTTGTGTGTATAAATCATGACAATAAGTCAAATAAAATCAATTGGTTAAAGATAGAACAAGGTTAGGCTAAATTACATACAGCTTGCTAACGTTCGTCTTTGGGTGAATCCATCACCACCATAGTCGTAATAGATTGTACTTGGGCACATTCGCCGAGAACATCAGCATGAAACTTTTTGTAGCTTGCCAAATTTTTGGTTTCGACCCGCAACAGGTATTCGTTGGCACCAGTAATGTTGTGGCATTCGACCACTTCATTGACAAATCTGACATGCTGTTCAAATTCCAACTGGGCTTGTTTGCGATGGCTGGCCAATCCTATAGAGACATAAGCGATAAACCCTACCCCAAGCTGGTTGCTATCGAGAACAGCTCGGTAGCCTTTGATGACTTTGCGCTTTTCTAGATCTTGAACTCGCCTTAGCGTTGCCGAAGCCGACAAACCTATCCGTTCAGCTAAGTCGACATTAGAGATTCTTCCGTCAATTTTAAGTTCATGCAATATTCTTTCGTCAAACCTATCCATTTATCACCTTTATTGCGCAAATAAGTAAAGTCATTCGAATAAAAGCACATAATTGTGTCTCAATCCACCTAAGATAGTTTTAGACCGGTCAAGACTCACATTACAACGCATTTTATTGCCTTCACTTTGGTATAGGAAAATTCATGGAATTAGAACAACTCAGTGCTCTTGTTATTTTTGCTTTTGTCTCGACCTTTACCCCTGGTCCAAACAATCTGATGTTGATGACATCGGGAGCAAATGTTGGCTATATGAGAACGCTACCCCATATGTGTGGTGTCGCGTTTGGATTCGCGTTCATGGTGCTTCTTGTTGGATTAGGACTATCAGCAATATTTGATACCTACCCGATTACGCATCTGATCTTAAAGTACGTCAGCTTAGCCTACCTAGCTTATTTGGCGCTTAAGATTGCATTAAGTGGACGTGCCAAAGACGTAGACAATTTTCAGCCGATGACGTTTTTCGGCGCCGCAAGCTTTCAATGGGTGAATCCAAAGGGGTGGTCGATGGCATTAAGTTCGGTAACCTTGTACAGCAATGGTGGTGGTTGGATAGAGCTTTTGATTATCTCCGCGACCTTTCTGTTGGTCAACTTTCCGTCTGGAACATTTTGGATCCTTGCAGGCAGAGAGCTTCAACGTTGGCTAACCAGCTCTATTCGAATCCGCAGCTTTAATATTGCCATGGCTGTTTTATTAGTCGGCTCGACACTGCCGATGATCTAATTGGTTAGATAGTTTTTTAAAGACTCCATTGTGAAGCTACTTTGATCGTCAACTAAGCGGGTTCAACCTCGCTTAGTTTTCATCCAATTTCTCCGCCAAAAAATCGATAAGCAAGCGCACTTTAGGGGATAGATTGCGATTTTGTGGGTAGAGCGCCCAGATGCCTTCTCTTTCGTCGCGATACTCAGACAAAACTTCAACCAACTCGCCCGCTTCTAATGCTTCTTGCACATAATGATCTGGCAGTTGAACCAAACCTAAGCCTCTTTTCGCAGCATCAAGCAATGCATAGCCCGAATTGCAGTGTATTCTTCCCGATACCCGAATCGACTTGTCGCTTTTTGAATCTTTGAAGCGCCAATAGTCTACGGACCCAACTAAACATTGGTGGTAACTGAGTTCTGATAGCGTGTGCGGCTCACCGTACTTTTCGATATAGCTCGGACTGGCACAGACATAAAGCTGGCGACTTGACAATCGCTTCGCAACCAACGTCGAATCTCGCAACTTACCAAGACGTATCGCAACATCGACCCCGACTTCGATTAAATCGAGTTTTTGGTTCGTGAGCGCAAGATCTAAATCAACTTGCGGATAGCACTCCAAAAACTGATGCAATAACGGCGCTAGAGTTTGCTCGCCAAAAGTCACCGGCGCGGTCACCTTAAGTAAGCCTTTAGGTGTTGACTGCATTTGGGTAATCGCAAGCTCAGCGAGTTCTAACCCCTCAACAAGATGTTTACATTGCTGAAAATAAGTTTGTCCCGCTTCCGTTAATGAAACCTTACGTGTCGTTCTATGCAATAGTTTGACCGCAAGCCTTTCTTCAAGAGACGCCACTTTACGACTAATCTGCGCCACAGAGGTATCAAGCTTTTTAGCTGCCAAGGTAAATGACTGTGTTTCCGCCACACCGACAAACTCACTCACACCATCCCAATTCGCCATCTCATCACTTTTGTAATATTGAACCGTTTAATGGTTAGCATTATTACAAACAGGTAACAGTTATATCAATCAAAACGTCTCCGCTTTGGGTGAACATCAAAGCTAGAATTCCCGTCACAAACAGGTAAAATCACGGCCAATATTTATACCTGTAGTGAATACGTCTATGCACCACCCTGAAAATCTTTTCACCCGCTTTGAAAGCGATATCCAATCGTATCCACTACCAGAGAAGTTTACCTTTCCATTCTACTACCAACCGCATCCACTTTGCGTGCTGGCGGCGGAACAGTTGCAGCACCATTTACTCACACAACAAGCTTGGCATCATGATTTTGGCATCGACGGCAATTCGTCTGCTACAGGTAAGATGTTTGGCGTACTGCTCGTCGAGTCACCGAATAAAGAGATTGGCTATCTGTCTGCTTTTTCTGGAAAAATTGCCGAACAAAATTTGTTGCCCGGCTTCGTTCCGCCGGTGTTTGATATGCTCACTGAAGAGAGTTTTTTCCACGCCGATTTGGCTGAAATTACGCGACTCAATCTCGAAGTGAAGCAACAGCAATCCAACCCAAGATATATCCAGCTTAAAAAGACGTTAAAGGAACTAACCGCAGAATATTCCCTTGCTGAGCAGCAGCAACGTGACGCCATCATAGTAGGTCGGGCTAAACGTAAACAGCAACGTCAGCAAGCAGAAGCGGGTTTAGACAAACATCAACTTGACGCCCTGCTGATTGAGCTGAGTAAAGAGAGTGTGGCAGAGAAGAATGTTCTTAAGTATCTAAAGTTAGAGTGGCAAGATAAAATTGATGCTGTAGAGACAGAGCTGGGTGCGCTAACGTCTACGCTCGACACACTAAAAGAGCAACGCAAACAGTTGTCAAATGCGCTACAAAACAAGCTATTTGAGCAGTATCGTTTCTTGAATATTCGCGGTGAGCAACGTTCACTCCGATCAATTTTCGCGCCAACCACGTCACCAACTCCACCAGCAGGCGCAGGCGAATGTGCCGCGCCAAAGCTGCTCCATTATGCGTTTAAACATGGTTTTAAGCCGTTAGCACTTGCTGAGTTTTGGTGGGGAGTCTCGCCTAAATCCGAAATTCGTCAGCACGGAAAGTTTTATCCATCGTGCAACAGTAAATGCCAGCCTATTCTCGGGCACATGCTTGAAGGTATGGCTGTCGACGACAATCCTTTAGAAGAAAATTGGGCTGAAGACAAAGAGCTAGAAATCTTGTTCGAAGATGAAGCAATGGTGGTCGTGAATAAGCCATCGGGTTTGCTGTCCGTACCAGGTAAGACAATCACCGACTCCGCTTACACTCGGCTTCAACAGCGCTACCCGAATGCAGAGGGACCATTTGTTATTCATAGACTCGATATGGCGACGTCTGGTTTGTTGGTATTCGCATTGACCAAACGTGCCAACAAAAGCCTGCAAAAACAATTTATCTCGCGCGGTGTACAAAAGCGTTACGTTGCCCTATTAGAGGGTGCCGTATCTGACCTTAGTGGTGAAATTAACCTTCCCATGCGTGGCGATCCGGTTGGCCGACCTCGTCAATTGGTTTGCTTTGAACATGGCAAACCAGCGCATACTTACTGGGAAAAGATTGCAACTGTAGAGGGTAAAAGCAAACTCTACCTCTACCCTAAAACTGGGCGTACCCACCAGTTACGTGTACATTGCGCACATCATTTGGGGCTTAATTTGGCTATGGTTGGCGACACGCTATATGGTGAAAAAGCGGATCGTTTGCACCTCCACGCCGAACGTTTGGAGCTTAGCCATCCATACTCGCACGAGCGATTGGTGT
Organism: Vibrio galatheae; assembly: GCF_000967545.1. Lineage (GTDB taxonomy): Bacteria > Pseudomonadota > Gammaproteobacteria > Enterobacterales > Vibrionaceae > Vibrio > Vibrio galatheae. The sequence goes on from NZ_JXXV01000018.1 coordinate 33,231, forward strand.
TCCAAATTGATGCAGAGTTCTGACACAACCTTCATAGATGCAAGCGGTCAATTCGACTCAGTTTTTTGCGATTAGTCACTAAACCAAAAGTAAAACGCTAGGCATAAAATTATGAGGGATGAATCACAAAAAAACAGCCGAAAAATATTGGATTCAGATCAAACTTTCTACCTATGAGCTATTGTGCATAGAGACAATGTTTATAAGTGAGGAAGTTTGCGCATGTTTTCTTCTAGTAATAACCCCAATAAGATTTTGGTGGTAGACGATGATGCGAGGCAAATTACCTTACTGCACAAAGTGCTTAGAACCCAAGGGAAGATCTATTTCGAGCAAGATGGCAGAAAAGCATTTGAACGTGTGATTGAAATTTGCCCAGATGTGATTTTGCTTGATATAGATATGCCCGGAACCAACGGTTACCAAGTCCTTGATAGACTACAACATGACGATCGCACTCACCAAATCCCAGTTATATTTATCACCTCATTTGATTCATTTGAAGACCAGCTTCGTGGTCTCAATAGCGGCGCAGTTGATTTTATTGCTAAGCCCCTAAGACCAGAGCTTGTTGCTGCTAGGGTCAAAACTCACATTCAACTTCGCACACATCAACGAGAACTTGCCGAAATATCACAACATGCTCGTATTACTCTTGATTCTACGGGTGACTCTGTGATCACCACCGACATTGACGGCTGCATTACCTATATGAACCCAGCGGCCGAGCTGATTACCGGAGTCTCATTTAGCGAAGCAAATGGACAAGAAATAGAGTCAGTGATGCCGCTACGAATCGGTGAACGTGATTTTACGCATATCAACCCCATTCGTTTAGCAATAAAAGAGAAAAGAACGGTTGGTATGGCGCTCAATTGTCAACTCAAGCAGAAAAATGGCAACTGGATATCAGTTGAAGATAGTGCATCACCGCTACTTTCGGAATCAGGGGAAGTGAAAGGGGCTGTAATCGTATTCTCTGATATCAATGAGTCTCATGCTATGGCGCTGAGAATGTCTTATGCGTTGCAGCACGATCAATTGACTAATTTGCCAAATAGATTTCTATTGCTGGACCGACTTAAAATGGAAATCACGCAGTGCCAAAGTTCCAATAATATTATTGGTTTAGTTTTAGTTGATATAGACAACTTTAAATATATTAATGAAGAGTATGGTTTTCAGTTCGGGGATTCACTACTGCAGAAGATCGCGAAACGGATACACAATCAACTGACCAACAATGAGACGTTAAGTCGTCACAATGCAGATGAATTCATGCTCCTAGTGCCCAATATACAAGATCCTAACGAGCTGAGTAGTCTAGCAATGCGTATCCAAGAGGAAATTAATCAATACGCTGAACTGCATACAGAGCTGCATAATTTTTCAATCACAATGGGCGTCAGTATCTATCCTAACGATGCAGACAACGCCCAGCAGTTAATGCTCAATGCTGACGCTGCCATGCACAGAGCGAAAAAAGATCGTTCCTACGAAGGTATCTGTTTCTATTCTGATAGCCTTGAATCAAAATTCTTATCTCGTAATCACGTTTATGTTCAGTTGAAAAACGCCATCGCCAATAACAAGGTCGTCGCGTTGTACCAACCTATTGTGAGATCCGATACCCACCAAATTGAAGCGGTTGAAGTACTCATGCGTATTGAAGACCAGCAAGGTGATATTCTAACGCCAGACAAATTCATTGATATTGCAGAAGAAACACGCTTAATCATTCCACTCGGTGAACAATTAATTGATATCGCACTTAAGCAGTTACATCAGTGGAAATCAGCTGGCTTTAACTTGAGAATCTGTTTGAACATTTCTCCACTTCAGTTTCTTGATCCTAACTTCGTGCCCTATCTACTAAAAAAAATCCATGATCATAGTCTGCTACCAAGCTCCGTTGAACTTGAAGTCACGGAAAGTTTAATGTTGCAAAGCCTAGATAAAGTCACGCGTGATATGACCCACTTACGCCAATTGGGGATCACCATCTCAATCGACGATTTTGGCACTGGCTATTCCTGCTTAAGCTACCTTAAAGACCTACCCGTTGATGTCCTCAAAATCGACCGCTCATTCATTGCTCAGTTAGAGAAAAAAGATTCCGATGAGCTGCTGGTCACTACAATCGCCAATCTTGCAAATAATATGGGATTAAGTTCCGTTGCAGAAGGGATCGAGACAGAAAGGCAGTCGAAGAGATTACAGGAACTTGGCGTCCCCTTTTTGCAAGGGTATTACTTTTCTCCTCCAGTACCTCATTCTGAAATTGAGAAAAAACTCTTATTATGACAAGTGCTAAAACTCGAATAATTCAGTGGTCACCACTGATATCGGGTCTGTTGATTACCGCCTGCACTGTTTGGATGCTCAACGCACAGAATCAACTAAAAAGTCATGCGTATGCCACTGATTTAGCGACAAAAGCGGAACAATCGATTCTGAAAAGATTTCAACTTTATGAATATGGGTTACGAGGATTGCGAGGCGCGGTCATTACCGCAGGAATAGAGAAAATCAATCGCCAACAGTTCGAACGCTATATTAATAGTCGCAATATAGAACTCGAATTTCCCGGCGCAAATGGCTTTGGAATGATTACCAAAGTGAGCAGAGACCAAGAAAAAGATTTTGTTGAAAAGCTTACGAATGATGGCTCCCCTAGTTTTTCGATTCGCTACCTCAATCCCAATCCAGCAGATAGATTTGTTATTCAGTATATCTACCCTCAAGACGTTAACCGCCAAGCCATCGGATTAGACATAGCATCTGAAGTTAATCGCCGTAAAGCCGCGTTAGATTCTGCGCGCTACAATAGAGTACAACTCACAGCGCCAATTACTCTTGTTCAAGCCAACGGGAAAGTGAGCGGTGGTACGCTGGTATTACTGCCTATATTCGATCCAACCCAGCCAGTGGAAACAGTTGAAGAGAGAGAGCAAGCCGTACAAGGCTGGGCCTATGCACCACTTATTGTCGAGCAGGTATTGGCGACCATTAGCACCGAGCTTGACGACGCACACCTCGGTTTGAAAGTAGATAACGAGACAACCGATTTTTTTACTACTAACAACCCTGCTACGACACCATCGTATAAATATGAGGTTATTCGACATCTAAACGTACTTGGCCAAAAATGGACAATGACCTTAGTCCCAGACCAAGGTGCTGTGGTGGATTCACAGCTATGGAATATTAAATACGTGCTGCTTATCGGCCTTGTGCTTACACTCACCGGCCAACTGGGGCTAAATATACTGCTTGCTGAGAAAAGTGAGCACGCGACCAGTGATGGCGACGAGACGATGGGTTTAAAAAGTGTCAACGCCTATTTGCGCAGCCAGCAGTTTCAACGAGCTTTTATCACCTCCACAGTAATTTCTTTGTTGTTAGTCGCTGGGTACAGCTACTTTGTCACGGTCAACCATTTAGACAAAATCAAGGAGGAACTTGATGACTCCAGTCATCTGATTGTGAACAAATTTCAGCAAGTCGCTCAACGATATAATGAAGATATACTTTTTTTAGCCAAATCACCTGTGCTCACGGATCTAATCCAAGCTCAAGAACAAGGAGCGAACGCAGAGGAAATCGCCGTTTTAAAACAAAATATTACTCGTTTTTTTTCAAGCTACTTACGTGCAGATTTACAAGCTTTTCAGGTTCGACTCATCACACCACAATTAGGTTGGCGCGAATATATCAGGGTCGAACGGCAATTTGACTCAGTAAAAGAGACTCCCCATTCTAAACTACAAAGTAAGTATGCAGAGCCCTATATTCCATCTACGCTAAGCTTAGACGAAAAACAAGTATACCAATCTGATATCAATCTAAATCGCGAGTACGGGATCATTGAAGAGCCCCAACGTCCCACGTGGCGTTTCTCGACACAAGTAAATCGCAAAGATGGCTCTGTATTCGGCATAGTTATCATCAACTTGGATGCAAAGAACCTTTTTGAAACAGTGAAAGAGGATCTTCATAGTCAGGTCATTCCCTTAATCACCAACACAAATGGCTATTTTTTGCTTCACCCTATTCCCTCTTACAATTTCTCATTTAATCACGGAAGCGCTATTAATTGGTCGGTAGAATTCAGCTCAACAAGCTGGTGGAACCCACTTAGAGTCAATGATATAGAAAGCCTTGATAGTTCTAGCGGCTGGGTGTGGTCAAAACATCAATCCTTTCTTTTATCTCCCCATGCAGATAACCGTGCTGTCAATGTCTACGCCACGATACGTCAGTTCCCAGTGTTGGAAAAAATCCTCATTCAAATCGCTATCTTTATCGCCATTTTGCTTCTTTTTGTTGGCTCTAGTTTTGCTGTTCAATATTGGCTCTGGTATTCGGCGCGAGTAAATAGCAGAGAGTCTTGGCTTGACGAACAGCAAAAGCAACAAGCGAAAGAGAAGCTTCGTTTCAAAGCTCTGCTAGAGTCTACACCCGATGCCATGTTGATTGCTGACGAATCAGGCACTATCTCCATGGTGAATAAACAGGCCGAGGTGATTTTTGGTTATAGTCGAGAACAGCTCGAAGGGAGTAATATCAACAAACTGGTACCGAGCAAATACAGAAACCATCACCAGTCTCATGTTGACGGATACATGCGCAACCCCAAAAGTCGCTTGATGGGATACAACCAAGCTTCGCTGTATGCACTAAAAGCGGACGGAACAGAAATACCGGTAGAAGTTAGCCTCAATACGGTCATTTTAGACAACACTAAGCTCGTTTGTGCGTCGTGCCGTAATATACAAGAAAGAATTCATCGTGAAGAGCAGTTATCACTCGCTTTGCAGCAGGCTAAGTTTGCCACCAAAGCAAAGTCTTCGTTCTTAGCTAACACAAGCCATGAAATTAGAACGCCACTCAATGCCATTCTTGGTCTCGCCCATGTGTTAACCGTGCAAGATCTCACCGAACCACAGCGTAGGCTGGTCAACAAAATTCAGGTCTCGGGTAAATCGTTACTTGGCATCGTGAACGATGTGCTTGACCTGTCTAAGATTGAAGCCAATGAACTTCAACTTGAAAACACCCCGTTTAACTTCAAGTCTCTTTTGGACGAAGTTATGAGTATCTTTGATGTTCATGCTGAGCAAAAACGCCTTCAATTTAATCTAGAACTGGATCCCAACCTACCTGATCACCTTGTCTCAGATGATGTGAGAATAAAACAGATTTTAGTCAACCTGCTCAGTAACGCGTTTAAATTTACCAACGTTGGCAAAATCACCTTAACTGTAATCCCCATTCATTGCTCCCCACACCTTGGTGAAGATTATAACGTTATACGCTTTTGTGTCGAAGATACTGGAATAGGGATTTCTGAGCAGGCACGAACTCGCCTATTTAAACCATTCAATCAAGCAGATAACAGCACAGCACGCAAGTACGGAGGAACCGGACTCGGGTTGTCCATTGTTCATAATCTAGTCGATTTACTGAACGGCACCATTGAAGTTGAAAGTGAAGAAGGTAAAGGCAGTCGCTTTATCATCGATCTACCGCTAAAAGTGGGCAGCGATCAAGACACCACTCTATTCAATGAAGAGGATGCTGCGCTGTTCGTCATCATAGCTGAAGACTCACCCGACGATCTTGCCCTACTTCAGCAAATGACACGTTCCCTTGGGTGGCGCTCTGAAGTGGTGCAAGGTGCCTCTGAGCTGTACGATATGTACGTTAAGCGCATCGAACAGCACCAGCGTATTCCAGATGCCATGATTGTCGATTGGAATCTAAACGAAGAAGACAGCCTAGTCACCCTCGCTAATCTTGTTGATAGAGTTGGCCGAGAAAAATTGCCTGTTATCATGATGACATCGTCTTTCGACATCGAGCACATAAAGCAACTCGACACGCGTAAACTCGTCGATTGTTATCTCTCCAAGCCATTCAATATTTCACTGCTGTTTGATAGTTTCAACCGCATGCTTAGTGACCACAACTCTGCAGTCAATCCTATGTTTGTCGATTCGATAAACGCACTGTGGCTGCCAGAGGTTAAAGTGTTGGTTGTCGATGATGTCGCAACCAATCTAGAAGTGGCTGAACACATTCTGGTTCAAAACGGCGCTCTAGTCGATGTAGCTGAAAACGGCAAACAAGCACTGGAAACACTGAAAAGCTCCCCTGATAAATATGACGTGGTACTAATGGATGTTCAAATGCCAATCATGGATGGCTTAGAGGCTACAAAGTTAGCGCGCTTGGAAACGACGCTGAAAGATGTCCCCATCATCGCATTGACTGCGGGTGCGTTAGTAGAGGAGAAAAAGCGCGCACTATCTAGCGGGATGGATGATTTCATTACCAAACCGTTAGACCCGCCGAAACTGATTAATGTCATCCGCAAATGGGCTCAAACGTACCGCGGAAAAGAAGTCGAGATTAAAGGAAAACAGCAAGAAATCGTACAAGATGACAACTGGCCAATCATTGATGGCCTAGATATTAAACAAGCCCAACAGTTGTTACTCGGAGATAAAGATCTATTTGTTAAAACCTTAGCACACTTAGTGAGCGGCCATAGCAACCTTATTGATCAACCTATCAAAGAAGTAAACCATAAAGAAAATGAGCCTTTGTGCTTAGAAGTCGCCAAGCAAACTCACAAGCTCAAAAGTGTCTCAGGTATGATTGGAGCGACCGTTATTCAGCAACTTGCGGCAGAGAGTGAAATCGCGTTGAGAGCGCTTGACCCCGTTGCCGAAACACTGCTGGCTAGACTAGCGAAGGAGCTACAATCATTAGTCGAGGCCAGTGAAGCCACGCTAGCGCAGTGGAAACACGAGCAATCTGTTAACTTAGATAGTTATCCAAAGTCAGACCTCACCACGGAAGATATTAATAAGATGATTGAGCTGTTGGAGGAACAAGACTTAAGTGCGATCGATGAAATTGAACATCATAGCCGAAGTCTCTATGAATTAATGGGCGAAGAACGCTATGAGCAGTTAAACTCTGCGATGACCGAACTAAAATACACTATGGCATTAGAAATACTGGCATCAATTCGGGATCGCAATCTAGCGCAGCCACACAAGCGAAATAAGCAGCAGCATTCCAGCGCTGATAGTAACGTCTAACAGGGCAGGATTTGCTGCATGGTAATTGTATTTCCGTAGACAAACAAAGCTAATTATCTTCCCGGGCTTCGTGCTACACTCTGCTTCATTATATGGGCGGTAGCCCTGAACTCATCTAGATCCAGAGTGTAAGCATGTCTTTCTCGAAACTCGGCTTAAGCCAACCTATCACTGACGCTATTTCTCAACTTGGCTACCAACAGCCAACCAATATCCAAACCAAGGCGATTCCTGTCGTGCTACGTGGTGAAGATCTGATTGCAGCCGCACAAACCGGTACGGGTAAAACAGCAAGCTTTGTACTACCAATTCTGGAAAAACTTAGCCACGGTGAAACTCAAAGGAAAAAGCGCATTCGTGCTTTGATTCTGACACCAACCCGCGAGTTAGCAGTTCAAGTTGAGCAAAAAATCCAAGATTATGGTCAACATTTATCATTAAAATCATTGGCTATGTATGGTGGCGTTGATGAACAAGCACAAAAACAAGCATTGATTGAAGGTGTCGATATTCTCGTTGCCACACCCGGTAGGCTGATTGACATGTATGGAAAACGTGCAGTCCATTTTGACGAAGTCGAGATTTTGGTGCTGGATGAAGCCGATCGCATGCTGGATATGGGCTTTATCGAGGATATTGATAAAATCCTTGATCGTTTACCGCGTGACATCCAAAACCTGCTGTTTTCAGCGACACTTTCAAACAAAGTCCGTGACCTCGCTAAAACTGCGGTTCATGACCCCTATGAGATATCGATTGCGGCGAATCAAGCGTCGAAGAAAAACATCGAACAATGGCTAATCACCGTTGATAAAGATAAAAAGTCCGCGTTGCTGAGCCACCTAATTAAAGAAAACGACTGGGATCAGGCGCTGATCTTTATTGAAACGAAACATGGTGCCGCCAAGCTCGCCTCACAACTAGAGAAACGTGGCATTACTGCAGAAGCGTTTCATAGCGGCAGAAGCCAAGCCGTCCGTTCCAAATTACTCGCGGATTTCAAAGCGGGTAAAATCAAATATATGATTGCGACGGGGGTTGGCGCGCGAGGTATAGATATCGAAGGTCTAGCCCGAGTGATCAATTATGACTTGCCGTTCCCAGCGGATGAATACGTTCATCGTATTGGCCGTACAGGCCGCGCCGACGCACAAGGTGAAGCGATTTCGTTTGTCTCGAAAGATAACTTTAAAAACTTATGCATGATAGAAGCTCGGTTAGGTCATTTGATTGAACGTCGCGTTATTGAAGGGTTTGAGCCACGTAAAGTTGTGCCTATGAACAAACGATTAAATCCGTAACCAACTGATTTAAAATAAATATATTACTTTATCGTAAATACAAGCGAACTGGTGGAAGAAAAATCAAACCCATTTTTTTTCTCCAATTCGCTTATTCATCCGCTAATTTCACGTTTAACTTATCTTCAATAAACACAAAATTATTTCCCGGACGCTGCTTCGCTTCATACATTGCTTGGTCAGCGAGTTTAATTAATTCCTTGTGCGTTGCCGCACTGGTTGGATAAATTGCGATGCCGACACTAATACCGACATTAAAACTCGTCACGCCAATCGTAATAGGGTGATCCATATTAGTGATAATTTGATTCGCTTTTGCCCACACTGACTCGCGGTCTTCAAGTAAATCTAAACAAACGACAAATTCATCACCACCAAACCGGCTGACAATGTCCGTCTTTCTTGTACTGTGCAACAATCGCTCAGACACTTTTACCAGCACCTCATCGCCAATATCGTGACCATAGGTATCATTGATATTTTTAAACTTATCCAAATCCAAAAATAGCACAGCGACAATTAACCCAGTTCTTTCTGCTTTCTCTAACGCAGTCTCTAATCGTGCTTCCATCGATCTTCGGTTAAACAGTGCGGTCAACGAATCGTGCTCTGACAGGTATTCCAATTCTTGAGTCTGTTTTTCTAGCTCAAGGGTCTGTTTACTGACTTCATTTTCCAACTGTGATTTGGTGTAAACATTTTGCTCAAGCTCGTGACTCATTGTATTAAAGGTTTCACCCAATGTACTAAATTCGTAATCAAGGTGCTCACAATCAATACGATGGGAAAAGCGTCGTTGTTTGATGTTATTTATCGCAATTGATATGGCTCGCGCGCCAGTGCGAAAACTCCTCAACAGTACAAATGCCGTCAGGCTCATACCGACCGAGAACACAATGAATATCACTGCTAGGTAGATCATCGTCTCTTCAATTTGGCGATTGGTCTGTGAAAGCTCTAATTCATGTTCGCTAGAAATATACTCATACATATTTTGAATCAGCATATTGTAACGCCCCGTTAAGACGGCATGCCTTTGGACAACAAATTCCTCTTTCACCTTTAAACTATGCGGGTTCATTTGAAACTGTTTGTCGTCAGAGATAAGTTCAATCAGTTGATTATTTAAACGATTGAGCTTTGACATTGTATTGGTCGGCAATTGAGATGAAGCGAGAATTTGGGACAGTCTTTTTTGCTGTTCGATTAAGTTACCGAAGCTCTTATCATCTTTATACTCTAGATAAAGCCACAGTTCCCCTTGCAGTGCACTAACTTCTGATTGAATATCGAGTAAGTGCATTTGATTCTGAGTAGCAATAACGTGCCTTGAGTACAAACTAAACATCGACCAAGACGACACGACTGTCATCAAGACACCAACGCCAAGCAAAGCACACATTTTAGCTGTGAGCGAAAGCTTCATCCAACTTGGCTCCTAGTCTACTTTGCTTAACGGTTGGGCTCGACCAGTGTCCGAACATCAATAGGCTCTCCTTTGAGTATATTCCGTTCTGACGCCCATCTGGCTTGAAGTTGCAAATTTGATAGCAAACTATAGTCTTTACTCAATTCAAAGACATAGTCATTCCAGACCCAATTAACTTGTTGCGGTCGAACACCTAGCTCTTGGCTGATCAAACTAATGCTCTCTACCGGGTGGGACTCTATCCATCGAATCGAGTCGGATAAAGCTGCTAATAAGGCTTGTTCTTGTTTAATTGGGATAAGCCGAGGCATCTTAGTCAGGAGGTTAAATGATAATTGATAGATTCCTTCAGTACCTAAGTTAATCACAGTTGAGGTGGAAGACAACGAGGCTTTATATCCATAAGGTTCCCATACCGAAATAGCATCGACCTGATAGGAGAGTAATGCGTTAACCAGCTCTTCAGGCTGTAAATAAACTCTTTCGACATCTAAACCTTGCAGCGCATTGGAAATAAGCAGCAAGTCAAAATAGAATTCACTGGCACTCGATTTGACGATGCCAACTTTTTTACCACTTAAATCCGCTACCCTGTCAACATCATTCGGCTCCAATGCCAATAATTTAAGGTCATTACTTGATCGGACAAAGCTCGACAAAATTGAAACGTTACTGTGATGGTAACTATTAAACAGCGCGACGGTTTCAGAGGCAGTGGCATAATCGACGGCGTCGGTTTGGAGTAGCTCAGCACATTTAACCCCACCGTGACACGGGACGATTTCAACATCAAGCCCATGTTTTGCAAAAATACCTTGCTGCTGCGCGACAAACAGAGGGGTACTCAATGGCGTTAGAGACACGGCGATTTTTATGTTAGTACTCGCTGGTTCGGCAGTCAATGCCCCGCTTGCTAAATACCACCAGCCGCCGACGACCGCTATGGAAAATACAGCCAAAGCTACCACTACTTTCATTCCATGCTCCTTCAAGCGCGGCAAAAACCAAGATAGACAACGAATTGAATATAATCATACTATAAACAATAGATTGCAATCAGTGATTTGACCTGTCTGATAGCGTATTTAAATGTGCAAGACAAAGAAATTATTCTTTATCAAAACTGTCGACAATAATTGCCCCCATCGATGCAGGCATAGCAATAATAATGACTCTTTTTAATGCCACTATGGGGAGATCCAATAACGGTAATTTATCGATACTGAATAATACCAATGCGACAACACAGGCAGTCATAAAATAAGCGATAAATATTCGATAAATAAATTCACCTTTGCGCTGCGAGATATTGCGCTGGAATACACTTTCGTAGGTATATAGTGTGAGGAATGTAATCGACAGAGCAAATAATAATAGTAGGTTCAACCAAGGTAGACTTTCACCAAGCCGCCACGCCTCCTCAGAAAACGAAATCGGCACCGCTAACGCAAAGGCGCCAACAAAAATCTGACCTGCATCTTCAACATTAAAGCTCTGCTTACTCACGTACTCGCCTCTTTAATAAATTCTAGAAAATACATCTCGTCACTAAGTGATATAACGGCCTAACACTAAATTGGCACACAAAACGAACTCAAGCAAATAGGAGTAAGTGCGAATACTGCGAGTTCATAGTATTGTTACATCAACATAATTAAGCATTGAGAGATAATTTGATGGCCCCACCGAGCAAAATTACGTTTTTTGAGTTTCTTACCCCCCTGATTACGTCAGGTCAAAAGACCATCACCATCCGTGACGAGTCTGAATCACACTATGTGCCAGGAACTCAGGTCGAGGTGTTCACTCTAGAAACTGACATTAAGGTATGTGACATTAAAATCTTAGCTGTAAAACCGCTTCATTTTGATGACATCAACGAATTCCATGCCCAACAAGAAGCCATTGAACTACCGAAGCTCAAACGGTTGATCCGCGAAATCTACCCTAATACGAACACTCTATTTGAGATTAGCTATGAGTTAAGTTAGCCGCTATTTCCTCTGATTACATCGCAAGGTCACTCGCTTAGAAATCAGACCTTGCTCCCAAAACATCCACTTAGCTCCCACTCCCCATAGATGCAGCTAGACTTTATTTAAGCCTAGTATGTCAGATCACGTGGGGTATCAATGCCGTCTTCTCTTCAACGATTCCAATACCTACCTATTGTAACATTGGCCCTGTCGATGCTGATAGGTGGCTACGTGTTTCACAATACTATGCTCAACTGGACCAATCGGATTGTGAGTGGGTATATGTCAGGCTTACTTGACGATGTTGCCTACCAGATCCATGAGCATAAGCTGGACCTGTATAGCATGACACCGGAATCGGTTGATGACTTTATCGACAACTTATCTCAATCTCGAATTGGTCAGCGTTTTACCGTTATCCATAGTAGTGGCAAGGTGCTCGGCGATTCACAACTCCCCAAGCGAGAAATTGAATTACTTGATGATCATAGCCAACGTACCGAGATCGCGAGTGCGCTAAATTCGGGGTTTGGCATCTCCAAGCGGTATAGTGAATCGCTCAATCAAGACCTACTCTACGTAGCTAAACTGCTCAAGTTACCACCAGCTGAATATGATCATGACACAAAATATGTGATTCGCATGGCGATGCCCCTGACGACACTTGCGGCAATGACCAACGATTTAGAACACATTATCTACGCATTAATGTTTGCCTCGTTCGTTGTTATCATCGCGTCCTCTTGGTTTAGCCATCGCAAAATGTACGCGCTGGTGAATTACGAACGACAACAACAAGAGCGACGTATAGAGAAAAGTACCCGCGAGATCGCTCTACTTCATCAACTGGCAAACATGCTCGCGGCCTGTAACAGTATTAAGGAAGCTCAAGTGGTTGTTGCCGATATTATCCCTAGGTTGCTGGGTGATATTAATGGTTGTGTCTCAATTATGCGTGAATCGCGTAATCAACTCGAAGTGAAACTGGACTGGGGTGGAGAGTGGCCATCCAGTAAGGTGTACACCCCGAACGATTGCTGGGCTCTACGCAAAGGCAAATTTCACCTATCTCATGAAAAACACCACAATCTAGTTTGCAATCATATGAGTGACTTGGAAGAAGATGGTTCGACACTCTGTATTCCCCTCACGGCTCACGGCAATACCGTCGGTATGTTCCACCTCTATTTCGGCGACCAATCTCTGCACGTCAGTGAAGAAATCAAGTTGCTCGCTTTCACGCTGGCTGAACACCTTGGTTTGGGTCTGGCTAATTTGAGTCTGCAAGAAAAACTCCGTTCACAGGCCATGCGCGATCCCCTTACTGGATTATTCAATCGACGCTATTTCGAGGAAGTGTTTGATAAAGAGTGGTCGAAGGCTGAGCATGACCATCAACCTCTCTCACTACTGATGCTCGACCTCGATCACTTTAAGCGTTTCAATGACAACTTTGGCCATGACGCAGGCGATTACGTTCTTAAAGCGATCTCAAGCTTGTTAAACCGAATCATTGATGAAAACCAAGTAGCTTGTCGCTTAGGCGGTGAAGAGCTGGCGATTATCTGTCCTGACACGTCAAGTCACACTGCTTTAAGCTTGGCGAAGCATATCGTTGACTCAGTAAGAGAATTACATCTCGATCTGAAGGGTTTATCACTCGGTCAGCTTGGTGTATCAATTGGCGTAACCACATTCCCTGACTTTGATGCATCTACAGAAGAATTAATTAAAGCCGCAGATACCGCTTTGTATCAAGCCAAACAGCAAGGGCGAAGCCAAGCGGTGCACTCGCATATCAGCGAGGAAACAGCGAACGTATCGGACATCATGCCACTCAAATCTTAACCTAAGTAGGCAAAGTCTAATGGGCTGTCGGTAATGAATTTCTGATCTGCCCTCACACTAGACGACTGGTCTATTTTTAATTATATTGTTCGCCATGAACATAAAAACAAATGACACACGCCAGCATATACTCGACGTAGGTTATGAATTGGTAGTAACAAAAGGCTTTACCGCGGTAGGTTTGTCACAGCTACTCAAAGCAGCAGACGTGCCCAAAGGCTCCTTTTATCATTACTTCAAGTCTAAAGAGCAGTTCGGCGAAGCTTTGATAGAAAATTACTTTAAAACTTATCTTGCCCGCATCAACCTTGTTTTTAACTCTGAGCAAGGCTCTGCTTATCAGCGACTAATGGGTTACTTCCAACGTTGGCTTGAAGTAGAAAATGGCGTATGCAACGCCAATCGCTGCCTAGTGGTTAAGTTAAGTGCTGAAGTGTCTGATCTGTCTGAACCAATGAGATTAGCGCTTGCCAATGGTGCTGAGTGCATCATTGATGCTATTGCGCAATGTATTCAATCTGGGGTGAATGATGGATCCATTTCGGTACCAGACACACAGGCGGTAGCTACCCAGTTATACCAACAATGGCTTGGGGCCAGCTTGCTTAACAAACTGCTCCAAGACCAATCTCATCTTGAGCGCAGCCTAGACACCACTCATAAGCTTCTAAGCGCATAAATTACACATTCCCGCTATGCTTGATCAGCTGCGGGAATTTTTTGAAACACCAACTAGACGACTGGTCTAATAACAGGACAGATGATGACTAATAACTTAAATCGACAAATCGTACTTGCTTCACGCCCAACAGGCGCACCTGTCGCCGAGAACTTCCGCTTACAAGAGAGTGTAAAACCAACACCAGATCAGGGTGAGATGTTACTGCGTAGCGTCTATTTATCACTCGACCCTTACATGCGTGGTCGCATGAGTGACGCCAAGTCCTACGCAGAACCAGTGGCATTGAACGACGTTATGGTCGGCGGAACAGTATGCCAAGTAGAAACGTCGAATCATCCAGATTTTGTCGCTGGCGAATGGGTTCTGGCATACACTGGCTGGCAAGACTACGGAATTTCAAATGGCGAAGGTCTCATCAAATTGGGCCAGAACCCGACGCACCCTTCTTATGCATTGGGCGTTATGGGCATGCCCGGTTTTACCGCTTATATGGGGCTGCTGGATATCGGCCAGCCTAAAGAAGGAGATACGTTAGTTGTCGCCGCAGCAACTGGCGCTGTGGGTTCTATGGTTGGTCAAATTGGCAAACTCAAGGGATGCCGTGTGATTGGGGTTGCTGGGGGTGAAGAAAAATGCCGTTTTGCAAAAGAGCAATTGGGTTTCGACGAATGTGTAGATCACAAAGCCGATGACTTTGCCGAACAACTCGCTAAGGCTTGTGATCAGGGAATCGACATCTACTTTGAAAACGTTGGCGGAAAGGTGTTTGACGCTGTCATGCCACTGCTTAACACAGGTGCACGTATCCCACTGTGTGGTTTAATCTCCCAGTACAATGCAACTGAACTCCCGCAAGGGCCAGACAGAATGTCACTACTGATGGGTCAGCTACTGGTCAAACGAATCAAGATGCAAGGCTTTATCATTTTTGATGACTACGCCGACCGCTATGGAGAGTTCGCCGCCGACATGAGCCAATGGTTGGCAACAGGCAAAATCCACTATCGTGAGCATTTAGTCGAAGGGTTTGAACAGGCTCCAGAAGCCTTTATCGGCCTATTAGAAGGGAAAAACTTTGGTAAGCTCGTCGTACAGACTAACCAACCACTGTAACGTGCGTTAGACAAGCTGCACCGCCTTAAGTAATCAAGATCTAAGCGCATCAACTGGCAAAAAGCGTAACAACTTGAAATTGAGTTCTACTAACTGCCTTACTCTCCACCAACTAAGAGCTGCCTAGTCTATAGGCAGCTCAGTTGTTCATATCTTAACAATGCGCTTACACACTTTGAGTGTTAGATAGAAAATATCTATCAATAGCATAGCTACAACCCATTTTATCTCTGCGCCTTCGCCAACTATGCTCAGTGTTAAAGCAATACCACACCTTAACGATAAGAACTATCCGATTGCCAAGTGCGTACATGATGTTGGTAATCGAAGCTACGTGACACAAAGGAGCAACAACATGGAACATAATAAGATGTCTACTGGTGGTCAGTGCCCAATCATGCACGGTGGTGCAACCTCTTCCAACTCATCGAACGTCGCTTGGTGGCCAAATGCGCTCAACCTCGACATTCTTCACCAACACGATCAGAAATCTAACCCAATGGGCGCAGATTTTAACTATCGCGAAGCACTTAAAACTCTTGATGTTGCCTCACTTAAAGATGATCTGAAAGCACTAATGACAGATAGCCAAGAGTGGTGGCCGGCTGATTGGGGACACTACGGTGGCCTGATGATTCGTATGGCATGGCACTCAGCGGGCTCTTATCGTACTGGCGATGGCCGTGGCGGTGCAGATACCGGCAATCAACGATTTGCTCCTCTCAACTCTTGGCCTGACAACGCTAACCTAGACAAAGCACGTCGCTTGCTTTGGCCTATCAAACAAAAATACGGTAACAAGATTAGTTGGGCCGATCTGATGATCCTTGCAGGCAATATGGCCTATGAATCGATGGGACTGCAAACTTTTGGCTTTGCCTTTGGCCGAGAAGATATCTGGCATCCTGAAAAAGACATTTACTGGGGTGCAGAGCAGGAATGGCTTGCTGCGAGTGGTGGTGAAAACAGCCGCTACTCAGGTGAGCGTGATTTAGAAAACCCACTAGCTGCGGTGATGATGGGGCTTATCTACGTCAACCCTGAGGGGGTCGATGGCAACCCAGACCCTCTCAAAACTGCGCAAGATATGCGTGTCACATTTGAACGAATGGGTATGAATGATGAAGAAACCGTCGCTTTGACTGCTGGCGGCCATACCGTCGGTAAAGCACACGGTAACGGCGATGCGGCAAAACTCGGCGCAGAACCTGAGCGAGCGGAACTTGAAGAGCAAGGTCTGGGTTGGAACAATCATACCTCACGCGGTGTTGGCCGCGACACAGTGACCAGTGGCATTGAAGGCGCTTGGACGACTCACCCAACCCAATGGGATGATGGTTATTTCCACTTACTGCTCAATTATGATTGGGAGCTTACCAAAAGCCCAGCCGGAGCATGGCAGTGGGAGCCAACCAATATTGCTGAACATGATATGCCAGTCGATGTTGAAGACCCAAGTATTCGCCTAAATCCAATGATGACAGACGCAGATATGGCGCTCAAAGTAGATCCTGAATACCGCAAGATTTCAGAGCGATTCCATCAGGATCCTGCGTACTTCTCTGATACCTTTGCACGAGCTTGGTTTAAGCTGACCCACCGCGATATGGGCCCGAGATCTCGCTACTTTGGACCTGATGTACCAGCAGAAGAATTGATTTGGCAAGACCCGATCCCGGCTGGACGCAGTGATTACGATATTGACGCAGTGAAAGCAAAAATTGCCGCAAGTGGCTTGAGTATAGGGGACATGGTTTCAACCGCTTGGGACAGCGCCCGTACTTTCCGCAATTCGGATAAACGTGGCGGTGCCAACGGTGCGCGCATTCGTCTTGCACCACAAAACCAGTGGCAAGGTAATGAGCCAGAAAAATTGGCCAAAATTCTTTCTGTTCTAGAAAAGATTGCTGGTGAATGTGGGGTCAGTGTTGCCGATACCATTGTACTCGCGGGTAATCTTGCTATCGAGCAAGCGGCAAAAGCAGCAGGCGTTGAAATTTCGGTTCCGTTTGCCCCTGGCCGCGGTGATGCATCAGCAGATCAAACCGACGTTGAATCGTTCGACGTGCTTGAACCCATTGCAGACGGCTTCCGCAATTGGCAGAAACAGCACTACGCAGTAAGCCCTGAAGAGTTGATGTTAGATCATGCTCAGTTACTTGGCCTGACTGCTCCAGAGATGACGGTGTTGATTGGCGGAATGCGTGTGCTAGGGACTAACCACTCAGCAACGACTCACGGCGTATTTACCGATAACGTTGGCGTACTCAGCAATGACTTCTTCGTTAACTTAACGGATATGCGTTACACCTGGAAACCAACGGGGCGTAATTCGTATTCCATCATCGAGCGTAGTAGTGGTAACGAAAAGTGGACGGCAACACGCGTCGACCTAGTGTTCGGTTCAAACTCAATCTTACGCGCTTACGCTGAGGTCTATGCTCAAGACGATAACAAAGAGAAGTTTATCCGCGACTTTGTTAACGCTTGGACCAAAGTAATGAACGCAGATCGTTTCGATGTGAAGCAATAGCGAGATAGCCTCTACTGGACAGTTAATCCAGTAGAGGCTATACATCAAATATTAGTGTCCTAGTCAACTTGGCAAAATAATCAAAGTTGCACTAGGTTTAAAGAAGTAACCAAACTTAAGAACTGAGGCGCATATCGCGCCTCACAATCGACATAACAAGTGTTACTAATAAGGAGAGTTGGTTATGAAAGGCTTCGATTTTTTCAAGTTGTTTGATACCAAAGAACTGTTCATTTATTACTGATGTTTCGCAACCGCTTTCATCAGTACCGATGTGTCCATACGTCCGAAGCCATCTTGCTGCAGTTCGGCGTATTGTTCATCAACCTGTTTCGTTAATGGTAAGTTCAACCCGACGCGCTCAGCTTCCTTAAGACAGAAACCAAGATCTTTGCGCATCCAGTCAATGGCAAAGCCAAAGTCAAACTTATCTTGTGACATTGTCACGGCGCGATTTTCCATTTGCCAAGAGCCCGCAGCGCCATGCTTTAATGTTTCGACCACCTGTTCAATATCCAGACCTGTTTTTTGCGCCAGTAATAAGGCTTCACTTAAGCCTTGAAGGATGCCGCCAATACAAATCTGGTTCACCATCTTACAGCGTTGTCCTTGACCATTTTCGCCCAGTAGAGACATCTGCTTAGCATACACGTTCATCACGGGCGCGACTTGTTGAAAAACTTCCTGCTCACCACCACACATAATGGTCAGCACTCCATTTTCGGCTCCTGCTTGCCCTCCGGAAACAGGGGCGTCAATAAAGTCGTTACCATTCTCTTTAGCTGCGACGGCAAGTTCGACAGCAAGTTCTGCCGAAGTGGTAGTATGATCAACGAGAATAGCTCCCGGTTTCAGGCCCGCGAGCACACCCTCTTCACCGTATATTACGCTGCGCACGTCATCGTCATTACCTACACAGACAAATACAATGTCACAACCTTGGGCAGCGAGCTTTGGCGTGTCGCATGCAATACCTTGATATTCCTGCGCCCACTTTTCGGCTTTTGCTTTGGTACGATTGAAGACTTGGGTCGAGTGCCCCGCTTTACTTAAGTAGCCCGCCATTGGATAGCCCATAACTCCCAAACCAATAAAAGCGACGTTGTGCTGACTCATGTAGATTCCTTTGCATATATTGTGGTAAGTACGACAGTCTACTAAACAATACGACCAAGGTTTACTAGTAATTGAAGCTTTAGATCGTCATTGAGGCCGTCGTTACGCAAAAGCCGTGCGCTAAGAAACCGAACAACCAAGCCACTCGATAGCCCGTTGGAATTTTTACTCTGCGTTGTTTGTATGCCAGAATACGCACTCAAGCCAATATGGATTATGCCGTACCTATGAAATTTAAAGCTGCCATCTTTGATATGGATGGCCTGTTACTCGATACAGAACGCGTATGTATGCGTGTTTTCAAGCAAGCTTGTGAAAACGTCAACTTGCCTTTTTATGAAGATAACTACCTGTCAATTATCGGTAAAAACTCTGCTGGTATTGAAAAAGTTTTTCGTAAAACTTACGGAGATGACTTAGAAAAGCTCCAAACTGAGTGGCGCAAGAACTACGATGCAATCGTGAAACACCAAGCGATTCCAGTCAAACACGGTGTTATCGAATTGCTCGAATGGCTCAAAGCACACAATATTCCAACAGCCGTTGCCACTTCCACTCACCGCGAAGTTGCACTCATCAAACTCGAACTGGCCGGACTTTCACAATACTTCGATAGTTTTACTTGCGGCTGCGAAGTGAAAAATGGCAAACCAGACCCAGAGATTTACTTGCTCGCAGCTGAGCGACTTGGCGTTCCAGCCGAACAATGCCTTGCATTTGAAGACTCAAATAATGGGGTACGTAGTGCAACTGCAGCCAAGATGACAACATTCCAAATACCCGACTTGGTTGCCCCGTGTGACGAAGTAAAAGCGCTGGGTCATAACATATTTCCATCACTCCAAGACGCACTTATTTACCTAAAAAACGCTTAGGTTGGATTCGAACTGTTGGTCTGTTGCTAGCATGCTGTAGGCCGACAGATACAGCGTTCTGGTTTCCTTAAAAACAAGTACACCCGATCAAGTTGCATTCAACGAAAAGGATCGGGTAAAAACTCAAAACAACGTCTTGGAATCACTACCACAGTTCTCGGTCGACTACCTCTCTGGTGTTAAGTATTTCTTCATGCTGTGCGCCATCACCTCATCTCTAACTTCACTTGTCACCTGCCATACTCGTCTCACCAACTCGGGGTTTTCGTCAGTAAATTTATGGCCAAAGATCAGATAGTAGTCCTTAGTGGATATTGGCGGAGTCACTCTTTCAATATTGGTTAAATTGTTTTCATCGATGTAACTGTTGGCAATGTTACTTTGAATCGCGATAGCAGCCAGTCGTTTCTTGCTTAACATCTCGAACAGCTTGCCTGTACTTTCTATCTCGATTGTATTGACTTGATTTTCTTTTAGTTTCTTTGCGATCGA
Source organism: Vibrio galatheae (assembly GCF_000967545.1). Lineage (GTDB taxonomy): Bacteria > Pseudomonadota > Gammaproteobacteria > Enterobacterales > Vibrionaceae > Vibrio > Vibrio galatheae. The sequence continues at coordinate 53,708 of NZ_JXXV01000018.1, forward strand.
AAAACCACCATGAGCACCAATCGGCACATCACCTATAGACTGTAACGCTACGCCATCCCAAGCTAACGTTTGATCTTTGAGCTTATAAAAAAAGTAATCTAGCGTTGCGATACGCATAGTGCTGTCAGCGTGTTGGCTGTCCATAGGGTAATTGGCGTATTGCGCGCGTTCAGTGCTGTACGAAAAAATAAAACCGCCATCCACTTGATTCGCTCTGATTTGACTGAGCACTCTTTTCCCGGGCAGCCGTACGTATTCAACGTTGATATTTAGCTGTTCGGCCACTTGCTTGATGACATCAATTGACAAACCTGGTGGCGTGGAAACCGACTCCCCATTCCCCATCTGAAACGGGAACGATTCAACATCTGAATACGCTAGCGTGATTGTCTTCGTGGGTTGGGCATATGAACTACTTGAGCTTAACGAGAGAAACAATATGAAGAAGAGATAGCGCATTAAGCCTTGCCCTAATTTAGGTTAATATTACTTTTATCAGTATAGTGTGCTGGTCGTGAGTACGAAATTGTTTAGCCTTCAATCTGCTGTGATACTTTCAACCTGATGGACACTATCCAACGCCTAAGTCTTTACTAGGGGTTTGCCTAGCTAGCTTACATCCAATTTAACAATCGTAACATCTTGTTACTTATTGTCTAACCAAAAGTTTTTTCTCAGTACAAATCGTTTACCTGCTCTATATTTACTTATAAGTATTTAAGTGAAACTGATAACACATCCATTGATTTTTGTATCTATCCGCTAACCGTATGAGGAAACACTGTGCATATAGCTATTCTTTCTCGAAATGAAAATCTCTATTCCACTCGTCGCTTGAAGGAAGCTGGCGAGGCTCATGGGCACCAAATTGACATCATAGATACCCTGCATTGTTATATGGATATCACCAGCAGTAGTCCAAAAGTTCGCTACCAAGGCAAAGACCTCCCTGCCTATGATGCTGTGATCCCACGTATTGGCTCCTCCATCACTTTCTATGGCACCGCCGTCGTGCGTCAATTTGAAATGATGGGCACGTTCTGCGTCAACGAATCTGTCGCGATCAGTCGTTCACGAGACAAACTTCGCTCATTGCAACTTTTATCTCGAAAAGGGATCGGCCTACCTCGCACGGGTTTTGCGAGCAAGCCCGATAAAATTCAAGATGTGATTAAAAATGTTGGTGGCGCGCCTTTGGTGATTAAGCTACTCGAAGGAACTCAAGGCATCGGCGTGGTACTGGCAGAAACGAACAAAGCGGCTGAAAGCGTCATCGAGGCGTTTATGGGATTAAAAGCCAACATTCTGGTTCAAGAGTTTATCAAAGAAGCCGGTGGTGCCGACATTCGATGCTTCGTTGTCGGCGGCAAAGTCATCGCCGCGATGAAACGTCAGGCCGAAGAAGGCGAATTTCGCTCCAACCTGCACCGCGGTGGCAGCGCGCAGCTCGTGCGCCTTAGCAAAGATGAACGACTCACCGCCATTAATGCGGCCAAAGCAATGGGACTGAACCTATGTGGGGTAGATATTTTACGCTCAAACCGCGGGCCTGTGGTGATGGAAGTAAACTCATCTCCGGGCTTAGAGGGCATTGAAACCGCTACAAACAAAGACGTCGCTGGCATGATTTTCGACTTTATCGAAAAGAACGCCAAACCCAATGCGACAAAGACACGCGGTAAAGGTTAATGTACATCCATTTGGGCATCGCCAGCCATCCGTAGCCCATTTCCGTTAGGATGAGCTGGCGATAAGGTTGCGTTCTAAAACCATTATGCCGAACCAATTAACCCACTCAGGCGATACTCCATGGACAAATTCATCATTGGCAATTTAGAGCTTGGACATCTACCCGATTTGGGTATTTTTGATTTGCCAGTTCGAATCGACACAGGGGCGAAAACCTCCTCGTTGCACGTTGATAACATTAAAAAAGTTTCTAAAAACGGTAAGTTACACGTTAATTTCGATTTACACCCGGACATCTACCATTTAGAAGAAACGGTTCGCTGTTCTGCTCTAGTCGTTGATCTGCGTAAAGTGAAATCTTCCAATGGAAAATCCGAAGATCGATACGTCATCGAAACAACGTTTGGACTTGGCGACCACACATGGCCAATACAAATCACGCTGACCAATCGTCAGGAAATGAGCTATATGATGCTACTGGGTAGAGAAGGAATGGGCGAGCGCTTGTATGTTGATCCCAGTCGTTCTTTTGTTGTGCAGGGAAATCCTGTAAAAGATACCGCAAACAGTGATAAGGCGTAACCTTAACCCATATTGGCAGAGTCATAGCGCTCGCTCAGTGAAGGCTATTTTCAATAGTCGGCATAATTGATGAAAATTTAATAGCTTAAATATACAGAAGCGGTTATATAGTTGATTCGATAGATAAAACACTTTAATCGAGTTTCAAACCTCCTTTAGGCGAGAACAAAAACTTGGAGCACCGCCATGAACAACTTTTTGATTTCTAGTTGGGATTTCTCGTCAGGTAAAGCCGTGCCGGCTGCAAACACGTCGAACGAAATAAGCGCCGAACATTGGTATCACTGTCAGCGCGATGCTGTAGGAATTCGTGAATGGCTTGAAAAGCATCCGCTACCTGAGGCGGTCATCGACTCTTTGTTGGCCGATGATACACGACCACGCTTTGAACAATATGGTTCAGACTGTTTTCTTATCATTCTACGCGGCATTAACCTAAACGAAGGTGCGCAGCCAGACGATATGCTGAGTTTGCGCATTATGTGGTATAAGGGCGCATTGATTTCGACACGCAAAGTTCCGTCAAAAGCGGTGTCTATGCTGATTGAACAGTTGCAACAAGGCAAAGGGCCAGACAATTTATCCGCTCTGCTGGTTGCCATTGCCAGTGGGATCAGCGAAAGAATCTCAACGTTTCTTGCGCCGATTGATGAACAACTCAATGAAATTGATGTACCCAAAGCGAGCGATTTGCAGACACTGAACGCCCTTCACTCACGTTTGCTTCGCTTGCGTCGTTATTTAAAGCCACAAAGGTATGCGTTGGAAGATCTGTTAAGTGCTGACCTGCCCGCTTTAAGCTCTCAGGTTCATCATATTAAAAACTGTTTAGATACAGTGACCAGAATTAACGAGTCAATTGAGTTTTTCTTGGATCAAATAAATCACCTGCTGGCGCATATCAACCAAGAGCAAGCTGAAACAATGAACCGCAATACTTACCTATTTTCGGTGGTAGCGGGCATCTTCTTACCCGCTGGTTTCTTTACTGGTTTACTCGGAGTCAACATTGGTGGCATTCCCGGTATCGATAATCCATTCGCCTTTGTCATTTTCTGCGTCGGTTTACTTGCCGTTATTGCGTTAGAAGTCGTTATTTTAAAGAAATTGAGATTTATTTAATGAAAGAGCTAATGTTTCAATCACAGTTAGTCAATCAAGTATTGATAGGTATTGCACTGCTTAGTGCTTACATCTTACTGCGTCGGATTGGTAAGAGAGCGATTCTCTCTTTAGCTGAAAAGAAACAAGTGTCATCGCAACGTTCGCTTTTTGTCATCAAAGCCTTTAACGTATCAACGTTTTTTGTGTTTATCTCTCTGTTTACTTTGCTTCTCGGTTTAGGCTACGGGGATATATCTCTTTTCTTGTCGTCCATTTTTGCCGTGTTAGGTGTTGCTCTATTTGCGCAATGGTCGATACTCAGCAACCTGACCGCCAGTTTCTTGATTTTCTTTGTCTTCCCTTACCGTATCGGCGACAAAATCAAGGTGTGCGATAAAGATGAAGATGTCAGCGGTGTCATCATAGATATCACTATGTTTCATGTCATTTTACGTCACGAAAACAGCAATATGATCACCTACCCCAATAACCTTATTCTACAAAAAGGCGTGATCAAACTTTTGGCTACACCCTCTAGCGAAGCCAATGAATCTCAATAACAAACCCTGTTTATTACGCTAGAGCTATAACAAGCAGCAACATAATCTAAAATGATAACTAGGTCGCTGACTGGCGAGAGATAACAACTCACAAGGATGTTTGTTTCACTAGTTTACAACTGATGTGACCCGTATGGAAATGGAGTCAAACAATGAGCCCAATTCATTTATTAATGAAAGTCTCGACCAAACCTTCGCGACGCGTATTGAAAAAGGCATTACGTATTGCCCATAGTTCTAATCAATCACTTAGAATTTATGCAGAAGACTTTAAGCGCAGTGAAGACCACACGTTTTTGGACTTTTTGATTCAAGGAGGAGAAAGTCACGCCAGATACGATGACTTTTTTGTCCAATGGTGCAGCTCCATTTTAGAAATGGTGGAAGAGATTCATGAGGAGTTAGAGTTAACAAAAGTCGATGTTGAACTCGAACACGCTAAAGACTCAAACTGGGTAAAAGCGCTGGTTAAGGATAACCAGGAACCACGCATACTGCTGGTTGACTATTCAACAGGGGTGCTAGCTGCCCACTTGCTTAGAGAACTGACGCGCAACAAATTCAATATCTTGCTCCTCACCAATAAAGGTTGGCAACAAAAGTTATCCATTGCGGCGGCTATCGACCCTCTCCACCGCGGTGACCAAGAAGCGAATGTGGACAAAGCGATCATTACGCAGAGTGTCAGCTTAAAGCAGCGGCTCAACGCTGGACTATCACTAGTCTATTGCCAGTTTGTTGCACCGCACTTATACAAACATAATCAGCAGATTCTTCTCAATCAGAAACAAGCGGTGCAAGCGTTTCTACATGATAATCAGCTTGATAAGTTTAACTTTAGGTTTATCAAAGGAAACCCAGAGCAAGGGCTACCACAAGTGGTTGAGCTGATGGAAGCATCAATATTGGCACTTGGGGCATGTAAGCGCAGTGCACTATCGCGTTACTGGTCAGGAAGTACGGTCGACGTACTACTTAAATATCCGCCATGCGATTTATTCTTAATCTGCGGTGATGCTAACTAAGTGAAATATGAACACACAGCGCATCCCTCACACTTAGAGAATTATGAGGGATGTGCGCGCAAACCTGCGACACTCATGCTTATACCCTTTACCACCTTGTCATAACCAGTTGTTCTATGAAAAGAATGTCCTTGGGCTTTTGATCAATAGGCGATGACCCAACCTTTATTATTGTCAGCCAACTACCTGAATAAGGAACACCTATGACAAACCAATACGTACCACCAAAAGTCTGGAAAAATGAACCAAGTTCTGGCAATCAATGGGCCAACATCAATAGCCCAGAATCTGGAGCAAGGTTTGAGCAAGCGTTACCTGTTGGGCAGCACCCATTTCAACTCTATTCACTAGGTACCCCTAACGGCCAGAAAGTAACCATTCTATTTGAGGAACTTTTAGCACTGGGTATCAAAGACGCTGAATACGATGCACATCTAATTAAGATTGGTGATTCAGAGCAGTTTTCGTCAGGTTTTGTTGGCGTCAACCCAAATTCAAAAATCCCTGCATTAGTGGATAAATCAGGTGATCAAGCGGTAAATGTGTTTGAATCTGCATCTATATTGGTTCACCTTGCTGAAAAATTTGGTCATTTTTTACCTGCCAGCGGTTCAGCGCGTACGCAAACATTTAACTGGCTGTTTTGGGCTCAAGGCTCTGCGCCTTTCTTAGGTGGAGGTTTTGGTCATTTCTACGCTTATGCCGATGAAAAGCAAGAGTACCCAATTAATCGTTTTGCCATGGAAGCAAAACGCCAGTTGGATGTGTTAGACAAGCAATTGGCAAACAATACCTATATCTCTGGTGATGAATACACCATCGCAGATATGGCAATTTGGCCTTGGTACGGCAACCTTGTGCTTGGCAAACTGTATGATGCCGCGGAGTTTTTACAAGTGCATACTTACGAAAATGTTGTTCGTTGGGCGAAACTGATAGAGTCTCGCGAAGCCGTGCAGCGTGGGCGTATCGTCAACCGTCCATTTGGTGAAGCGTGGGAGCAAGTACTAGAGCGTCATAGCGCTGAAGATATAGATAAGGTCTTGGCCTTAAAACCATAACGCGCTACAAAAACGCTCCATCAATTGGAGCGTTTTACTTCAAACTGGATCAAATCCACTCCAAGAATATTTCAGCGAATCTCATCTTTTTTGCCTTCTTGACTTCAAATTCGTAGACAGCAATAAACATAAATCACTCGTCGTGCTGAATTTAATCTAGACCTTTCCTTTCTATTTAATACCCAAACTAAGGAAGTGATATACGGGGAATACAGCTATGCTCAAAAGATACTATTGAGGCCACTGTTGTTGCACGCCTTAATAAAGACAGATGAATCAGATGAGCATAATTGCTTAAATTGAGGATTTCACACCGATGAATCAACATAAGGATAAGCCGCAATTTCGTATTGAGCAAGACAGTATGGGCGAGGTGAAAGTTCCGCTGAACGCGCTGTACCAAGCACAAACACAAAGGGCAATTGACAACTTCCACTTGAGCCAATATACGATGCCAACAGCATTTATTATTGCTTTAGCGCTGATCAAACAAACTGCCGCCACCACTAACGCTCAGTTGGGTTTAATCGACAACGACATTGCAGATGCCATTCATGACGCAGCCCAATTGATTATTGATGGCAAACATTTAGATCAGTTTCCAATTGATCTATTTCAAACTGGCTCTGGCACCAGCTCAAACATGAATGCCAACGAAGTGATTGCCACACTCGCCAGCAAAACCCTAGCAAAAGACGTTAAACCAAATGACCATGTCAATATGGGCCAAAGCAGCAACGATGTTATTCCAAGTGCGATACAAATTAGTGTTACCATGACGGTTAAATCACAGCTTATCCCTGCGTTAACTCACTTGGCTGAGACACTTGCGGCCAAACGAGCAGAAATTGGCAACGTAGTAAAAACGGGGCGAACGCATCTAATGGACGCCATGCCAGTGACCTTAAACCAAGAGCTTAGCGCTTGGCAGTTTCAAATCGAGCAAGCCCAAGCAGGTATTGAGCAAACGCTTAACTTAGTTAAAGCTCTCGCTCAAGGCGGAACCGCTGTGGGAACAGGTATCAATGCAGACTCGAGGTTCGCAGCCAAGTTTGCTAAAAATCTCTCCGATGTCACGCAAATCAATTTTACCTCTAGTGATAACTTCTTCTATAACTTGAGCTGCCAAGATGCCATTGTCGCACTTTCCGGACAGCTTAAAACGGCGGCTGTTGCACTAATGAAAATATCTAATGACTTGCGCTGGATGAATTCCGGCCCACTTGCTGGCTTAGGGGAAATCGAACTGCAAAGCTTACAACCCGGTTCGTCGATTATGCCGGGCAAAGTTAACCCCGTGATACCAGAAGCGGCCGCGATGGCTGCTGCTCAAGTGATTGGCAATGACACAACCATCACTGTGGCGGGTCAATCAGGGAATTTCCAGCTCAACGTGATGCTACCGATTATTGCTCACAATATATTAGAAAGTATTGAACTGATCGCAAACAGCGCCACCGCTCTAGCTGATAAGGCGATAAAAACCTTTACGGTACGCCAGAACAACCTCGACATTGCACTGGCTAAAAACCCGATTCTCGTCACTGCGCTGAACCCTGTGATTGGCTATTTAAAAGCGGCTGAAATTGCCAAAAAAGCCTATCAAGAAGGCGTTGCGATCATTGATATTGCGGAAAGAGAAACGGATCTCGATAGAGAAACCTTAGAGCGTCTGCTTAACCCAGCTAAGTTAACCAAAGGAGGTCTAGACTAAAGAGCGTCGAAAAAGCACACATCCTTGTGTCGTGTACTCTAGATTACATCCAAACCAGAGACAAAAGCAAAAGGGGTACGGCAACCGCCGCAGCCATTTTTGCCAACGCCAATACCTCGCGTAGAACCACTTCACGTGTCGGTGAAACTAGGTTTGTGCTACGGCATGACGTTGCAACTTGTGCACTATTCATAGATCCTCAATTAAATGAGATGCGAAAGGAGCGACAATTCTAGCGACGCTGCTGTAACGCTGCAACCGATATACGTTTGGTCAATCGTTTGCACGAATCTTCACTGTAGGTCTGATAATTTCAACCAGTAAAACTCGATAATTGCCTAAGGTATTCTCTCATTTTCTGTCGCCAGAACTTTCCATTTTTGAAAATAATTTTTCCATTATTAACAATTACTCATGCATAACAAAAGTGTTACTTTAAACAGCATTGGTTACACTGATATAAAGAATCTCTAAAGACTGAGGGTTTTTTATAACAGTTCAGATATGGATATTGGACCAACAATCTCCAAACAAACAACAAATATTGTTGCCCTTTTTGGCCCGCGTAGTTGCCCACTGCGCGGGCATTTTTCTCTCTAGATATCATTCACCTTCATCGAAAATTAGAAATTAATCACTTGTTTAAATATTGATTAATTTATGTCATATCGGTTAGTTAGCAATCTCTCTATAATTAATCATACGTTTAATAATGAGAGTTAACTTGTGGCAGAAACCAGCAGAAAAGCAGGTCGTCCCAGTGACAGTATTGATGCTAGACAAAAGCTTATCGATCACGCTCGTGAGCTCTTCACCATCATGGCCTACGATAAAGTATCGACTCGCCGCATCGCAAATCGAGCGGGTGTCAACGTCGCCATGATTCGCTATTACTTTGGCAATAAGGAAGGCTTATTTGAAACTGTCCTTCGGGAAACGCTTAAGCCAATGAAAAAACAGATTGAACTCATGGTGCGAGAAAGTTCTCAGAAGAACTTTCTCGACATTATGCGCACCTACTATCGGGAAATGTTCAAAGTCCCTCAGTTTCCTCGCTTAGTATTCCAAGTTATGCACATGGATAGCTCTGAAGTACAGCGTAAGCTACTTGAAAAGGTTTTCACTGACATTAGTCAGCCGATGCAAATGGTGATGTTTGATCGACTTATCGAGAGTAAAGTTTTAAAACCTGACGCAGACCCTAAGCTATGTAAAGTTTCGTTTATCAGCTTGATGGTTTTCCCTTTTATCGCTCCCCAATCTCTGCTTGCCATTCATGGCATTGAGCTTTCTGAAGAATTCCTTAACCAACTGTTAGAACACAACATAAAACTGATGACAAATGGCATTCTTCAGCCCAACGATCTGCAGGAACAACATTTATGAAAATCAATAAAAAACTACTGTTTTTTCCAGCGCTAGCCGTTGGCGTCATTACCCTAGTGCTGGCGGTCAAACTAAAACCGGATCTCCCAGTTAAACCCGCTGGCGACCGAGCACGTTTGGTTGATACTGTGCCATTGCAACTGCGCGCTATGGCCCCTCAGGCGATTGGTTACGGCAAAATCACGCCTAAAGTTGAATGGAAAGCCATCGCTGAAGTGACAGGAAAAATCGTCTACCGCCATCCTAAGCTCGAAAAAGGCCAAGTTCTTCCAGCGGGAACAGAAATTTTACGTATCGATCCACTCGACTATGAACTCAAACTGGTTCAAGCTCAGGCGGACCTCAAATCTGCTCAAACTTCTCTCGCCAAGTTAAACCAAGAAGAACAAAACCTCCACCAGACGCTAAAAATAGAGCGTAACCGTCTAGTTATCGCTAACAAAGAGTTGGAACGTAAACAAAATTTAAGGACAAAAGGGCTGACTTCACAATCGGACGTTGATCAGCAAGAACAAAGCGCACTCTCCCAGCGCAAGCTAGTGCTCGATATTGAGAATCAAATCGCTTTGATGCCCGACGAAAAGCGGGTCGCCGAAGCCTTAGTCAAAGTGAACTTGTCTAAAGTAGAAGAAGCACAACGTTCACTGGAAAAAACCATCATTACGTTACCCGATGATCTGCGTATCTCTCAGGTTGATATCGAGCAGAATCAGGTCGTTAACCTGCAACAAACCATGGTAACTGCACATGGTATGAACGTGATGGAGGTCGAAGCTCAACTGTCTATCCACGATATGCACACGCTCGCCTCAAGTATCGGCGAGTTTAATCGTGATCCATCAGGCATTCCCCAACCAGATATGACCTTTATAGACGCAAGCATTGAACTAAGCAGCGGTAATATGAAAGTAAGTTGGCCTGCAAAAGTGAGCCGAATCAGCGAAACTGTTGACCCCAATCAGGCCACAGCGGGCGTGATACTAGAGATCGAACAAGATTATCGTCATCTCAATCCAAGCTCAGTACCGCCACTTGTCAACGGCATGTTTGTCAGAGCATTTATCGAAGGGCAGCAAAACCCAAGCTGGGTGATCCCAGAACGTGCCCTTCACGGCGATAAAATCTATCTCATGGGAGAGGACAACAAACTTGAGATTAAACCAGTGTTGGTGCTCTATCGCCGAGACAATCAAGTCATCATTGATGGGCAATTGGAGCAAGGTGATAAGTTGATCCTCAACGATCTACTGCCAGCGATTAATGGCATGTTGTTGAAAGAAGCAGACAGTGGCACAGAGGAGTCGTCACTATGATACGATTCTTCTCTAAACACCCAACAGCTGCAAACCTGCTTATGCTGAGCTTGCTGGTAATGGGGTTGACCTCACTCTCCAGCATCAAGCGGGAAACTTTCCCTGAATTCGACCCACCCTACATAATGGCTGGTGTCGTCTACCCCGGCGCGTCGCCACAAGAAGTCGAAGAGAGCATCTGTGTTCGCATGGAAGATGCGGTTGACGGCCTAGCCAATATCGAAGAAACACAGTGTGAAGCGATTGAAGGCTCGGCAAGACTGATTCTAAAACTCAATGAGAAAGCCGATATCGGGCGCATGTTGGTCGATGTGCAGACTCAAATCAACTCGATCAATGACTTCCCTCAAGAGATTGAGTCTCCCGTGGTACAAGAACTCGACTGGAACGAACCTGTCGTGGACGTAGCAATTACTGCAGACACAAGCTGGCCTGAACTCAAAGCCTACGCGGAACAGCTTAAGCGCACATTAAAGCTTGATTATGATGTTTCTTTGGTTGATGTGGCAGGGTTTTCTGATCATCAGTATCGCGTCGAACTAGACTCACAAGCGATGCGTCAACTCGGCTTAAGTGTGGGTGATATTGCCACTCAAATTGGCCGACAGAATATTAAATTACCAAGTGGTAATGTTGAAACACCAGACAAGAACTTTCTGATCCGTTTTGATGAAAGACGAATTACACCGCAGCAACTAGAGTCGATCGTTGTTGGTTCTGGGCCAAATGGCTCACAGATTCGACTTAAGGACATCGCAACCATTACTGATCGTTTCGAGTTAGACGAACAGAAAGTACTGTTTGATGGCCACCCTTCTGCCCTGCTCAAAGTCAGCAAGAACAAAGAAGACGACGCGCTAAGAATCAAGGAGCGTGTTGCCCAGTTCGTTGAACAACAACAAGCGATTGCACCAGATGGCGTCAAACTCGAGCTTACCAATGATCTCTCATCGGTACTGTGGGATCGTTTAACCATGATGGTACGCAATGGCTGGCAAGGTATCGTTCTGGTATTTGCCACTATGTGGCTGTTCTTTAGCCTTCGCTATTCATTCTGGGTTGCCGCGGGCTTACCTGTTGCTTTCCTTGGGGGCTTATTCCTGATGGCGCAGCTTGGGCTGTCGATCAACATTATGTCTTTGGTCGGCTTACTGATGGCGATCGGGATTATGATGGATGATGCAATTGTGATTGCCGAATCGATTGCCGCTCATCTCGATCGAGGCGAAGATGTCGATAACGCCGTCATCAAAGGGGTGAAAAAAGTACTCCCCGGCGTTGTGTCGTCCTTCCTTACCACTGTGTGTATCTTCGGTAGCTTACTATTTTTGCAAGGCGAAATGGGCGCTGTGCTCAAAGCGGTTCCACAAGTGTTGATCCTTGTTCTAACGCTAAGTTTAGTCGAGGCTTTTCTTATTCTGCCTAACCACTTGTCACATTCACTGCATAAGGAGAAAAATGAAAAGCCACCCGCGAAATTTAAAAAGAAACTCCTAGATGGCTTTGAGAACTTTCGCAACACAACCTTAGTTAACGCAGTAGAAAAAGTGGTTGAGTTTCGTTACGCCTTCCTTGGTGGTGTCATCGCGCTGCTGCTTATTTCGGTGGCAACATTGGCCGGAGGATTACTCAAGTTTCAGCCCTTCCCTGAACTCGATGGTGATATCGCTGAAGCACGTATCATTCTACCTCCGGGGTCATCACTGTCTCAAACCGAGGCGGTTGTCGATAAGATCGTAGCATCTGCGAAAAAACTAGATAAAGAATGGACGCAAACTGTTGAAAACGGCGTGCCACTGATTGAGCACATTACCAGTCAATTTAACGCCAATGCGGACGCTAATGAATCGGGGCCTCACATCGCCACCGTTCGACTTGATCTACTTGGCGCAGAGAGTCGCAATACGGTTATTGATGATTTCATCGCCGCTTGGCGCCAAGATATCGGTGAATTAGCCGATCCCATTTCGCTAGTCTTTAAGCAGCCAACCATGGGACCTGGTGGACGCGCGATTGAAATCCGTGCAAAACATGATGATCTCGAAGCACTTAAAGCGGCGTCAATTGATATTCAGCAGTATCTCAACGAATTCGATGGCGTACATGGCGTGCTTGATGATATGCGTATGGGTAAGGAAGAAGTGCTAGTCAAACTTCGCCCAGGTGCAGAAACTTATGGCATTAATGGCCAACTGGTTGCCAACCAATTACGTGCCGCCTTTTTCGGTCAGACCGCAGACGAAATTCAGGTTGGCGTAGAAAATATCTCGATTGAAGCTCGTCTTGATAAAGTTCAAGCGGGAGACCTTCAACAACTGGCAAATTTCCCAATCATCATGTCGGATGGCAGTCAGATACCATTGGCAACGATTGCAACGTTAGACTTTCAGCGCAACTATGTTCGCATTCAGCGTATTGATGGCTTAAGAACCATCAGCGTATTTGGTGATGTCGACAACACCAAAGCCAACTCAACGGCGATCATCGCTCAGTTCCAACGCGATGAAGCAGCAAAACTGATGGCGAAATATCCAGGACTAAGGTTCGATTTTGAAGGTGAAGCTAAGGACACCGCTGAAACTGGCGCGTCTATGGGCAAAGGCTTCTTGCTTGGTCTGTTTGGCGTTTTTGCAATTCTCAGTTATCAGTTCCGCAGCTATCTAGAACCCGTGGTGGTTATGCTCGCTATCCCATTAGCTTTTATTGGCGTGGTTTGGGGACACATATTACTCGGTCATTCGCTTAGCATGCCTAGTATGATGGGTTTTGTTTCCCTCGCAGGTATCGTGGTCAACGATTCAATCTTGCTGGTGCAGTATATTCGCCATCACGTTGATGAAGGCGATAGCGTTCACGACTCAGTGGTGAAAGCGAGCCGAGAACGTTTCCGAGCGGTATTTTTAACCTCAATGACCACGGCGGCCGGTTTACTGCCTTTACTGACAGAAACCAGCTTGCAAGCTCAGGTTATTCAGCCTTTGGTTATCTCGATTGTGTTCGGCATCTTTGCCTCAACCTTACTGGTGCTATTTATGATCCCCGCGGCCTACTCGGTTCTCGCCGACTTTGGTTTGGTACATAAACACGAGGAAATTTAGTCGATTAACAGCGGGTCACATTGACCCGCTTTTGTTTAGTTTAGAAGCTCGTTATTGCTTTTTCGTCTCACCACTAAAGCTTTCAACTTAGTAAATAGCGCTTTGATATCTTCTAACATCAGATACAAGCAAGGCACCAATATCAGCGTCAGCAAGGTGGCAAACAAGACGGCAAAGCCAAGCGCCACAGCCATTGGAATTACAAATCTAGCTTGCAGACTGGTTTCAAACATAATCGGTAACACACCAACGAAGGTCGTGATCGACGTAAGAGTAATGGCGCGAAAACGTGCGCACCCGGCTTCGATAACCGCATCTTTAATACTCACTCCTTGCGCCCTAACTTGGTTGACATAGTCCGTCATAACTAGCGAGTCATTGACCACAACCCCAGCCGCAGCAATGAGTCCAAACGTGGACATCATGCTCAAATCCAGTCCAAACCAGTAATGGCCCCAAATCGCACCGGTTAAGCTAAACGGGATCACAGACATTATAATCAGCGGCTGAGAGTAGCTCTTTAATGGCACAGCAAGCAGTATGTAAACAATAATCATCCCCGCGACAAAAAAGATGATTTGTTCATTTTGCTGCGCTTGCTGCTCTTCAATGGTGCCACCAAGCTCACTTTTAACGCCTGGGTAAGCCGATAGGATGTCAGGAATCATTTCACTATTGATCTGTTCGACAATCTGATTTGGCTCTACTAGCTCCTCGTCAATTGAGCCGTACACATAGACACTACGATAGCCGCCTTCACGACGAATACTGCTCACGCCCGGCTTCTGCTGTATCTCTACCACATCCCCGAGCATCACTTTCTTCCCTTCTGGCGTGGTTATGACGGCGTAACGCAAAGAAGAAAAAGCTTCGCGAGTGAGCTGTGGATAACGCACCATGACTTTAATTTCTTCGCCATCACGCAACACTCGCTGCGCTTCACCGCCGTAAAAGCTACCACCGACCTGAGTCGCAATGTCAAACAGGTCTAACCCAAGGTCATAGGCGACGGGTGCGAGCGAAAGTAAAACCTCCTGACTGCCAGAGTCAATCGACGATGAAATATCAAACAAACCTGCTTGCTGTTGCAATTTGATGATCAACTCTCGACCGGCTGCATTTAAGCTCTCGATATCCGCGCCATACAATAAGAAACCAAACTCATCGCCTTTTTCATCGTCATTGACATTGTCAGAAACATTGAGCATTTTAAGACCGGGTATATTGGGCAGTCTTTCTCTCCAACGTCTGGCAAGCTCAAAAGTGTTAAACGGTCTCAGCTCTTCATCAACCAAGGGAATCACCAATCGCCCCTCTTTTCTCCCCTGATTAAAGGTGAGAATGTCGCGAATCATTTTTTGTCCGGTCTCTTGTTCAATCTCAGCATCAATCGTCAATACCGTCGACTCAATCAGCTTTAACGCGTCGATGGTTTGTTCGCTCGATACGTTGTCGTTCATCACCAGTTTTATACTTGGAAAGTCATGCGGAACTTTCGGCGAAGGGACAATGCGTACATAACTCGCTAAAACCATCGCAATACTGATGATCAGCAAGGCAGCGAAGCCCGCGAAAACACTCCAGCGCCAATACGTACACCTCTGAACAAACCGCTTATAAGGACCATTGATAAACCCGAAGAAGCGGATATTGAATTTATCGCGCCAACTCCCTTTCTTAATCGGTGCGAAATTAGAGTGCGCTAAGTGTGATGGAAGAATTAACTTAGATTCCACCAAACTAAAGAACAGGCACAAGATGACGATCGATGCGATACCAAAGAAAAATGCTCGTTCGATACCTTTCGACATCAGGAACGGGGCAAATACCGCCATAGTAGTCAGTACGCCAAATGTCGCTGGCGTCGCAACTCGTTTCACACCGCGGACAACATTTTCGACCCCTCCGCCATTTTTCTCAATTTCACTGTAAGCACTTTCACCGATGACAATCGCATCATCAACAACAATGCCGAGTACCATGATAAAAGCAAACAACGAAATGATATTGATACTGACGCCAATCGCAGGCATGAGCATAACCGCGCCTAGGAAACAGACCGGTAACCCAACCATCACCCACATAGCAAGTTTAACGCGCAAAAACAGGCTCAACATTAAGGCTACCAGCACGGCACCTTGTAGCAGGTTTTTCAGCATCATATCTAGACGAGCATTGAGGTAATAGGTCATATCGACCAAGGTTTTGATCTTCAGATCCGCAGGCAGTGTTTGGTTCTTCTGCTCAATGTAGGCCTTGACTGACTCAGCAACCGTCACCATGTTTTGATCTTTGGTCGCTTTGACCGAAAGATACATAGCATTTTGACCTGAATAGCGGAAATAGCGATCATCTTCAGTAAAGCCGTCTTTTATCGTCGCGATATCTTGCAACAATACTTTGCCACCATTGGCTCCAATTTTAACTGGAATCGCTCTGAACTCTTCACCACTGTAGTACTGGTTCTCGATACGTACCGAAATCATCCCCGCGTTGGTTCTAACTTCACCCGCAGAGTAGTTCGCTGAGTAACGTCTGATCGCATTGCTGACGTCGTTCAACGTTAAACTGTACTTTTGCAGCACACGTGGTTCTATCTCGATGGCAATTTCGTAGTCTGGGGCACCTAATTCGACCAGTGCAACATTGTTAAGCTGTAGTAGTTCATTTTCAATTTGCTTTGCAATAGGTTTCAGCTCAAGCAAGCTACGGTCACCCACCAGCGCCATCTCAATCACATCTTGACGCCATTCATATTGGTAAACCTGAATGGGTTCCATCGCATCAGGGAAGTTGGAGGTCGAGTCGACCTTTTGCTTTACCTTGTCGAGCACCGCATCGATATCTTCATCCACGCCGATTTCAAGCTCAATACTGCCGCTACCACGATACGCAGTTGACACCGCCTTTTTGATCCCAGTGACATCTTTAAGTGACTCTTCTAACTTAATCAGGATGCTTTCTTCAATTTCTTGCGGTGACGCGCCCGGATACTGTGCGCTAACATTGATGTAGTTAACTTCAATGTTGGGAAACATCTGCCGTTGAATAAAGAAAAAGCTCACGGTGCCAATAATCAAAATGAATGCCATCAGTAAGTTGGCCGCAACGGAGTTGTTAGCGAAATAGGCTATCAGCCCTTTCTGTTTAGTCTCTTCCATGATGGACCCTTACAAACTTGATGGATTGTCTTGTACCGCGACTTCAACCTGCAACCCTTTCTGCGGGTACTCTGGCACTGTGAGCACAATTTGGTCATCATCCGTTAGACCTTGGTTAATGAGCATGAATTCTTTCTCTGCTCGCAGCACATTGACGGTTCTTGGTTCCAATTGATTGTCACTATTCACCACCCAAACTTGACGGTTGTTCACCAGCTCTTGTGGGAGACGATAGATGTGTTTAAGTTCTTTGCCAGCGAACTGAACTTCAACATAAGAACCAAATTTAATCGGTGCTTTATCGCTTTCCATTGCATAAGGGTTATCAACTCGGACAACCAGGTTGATCATTCGTGTGCTGGCGTCGATAACACCCAGATCGCGGTCAATCACCGCAGTGCGCTGAACATTTTCGATCCCATGCTGAATGACAGTAGCCGAGGTGCCCGCATAGTCTTGTGGAAGAAAAGCACTATCAAACCCTGCGATAGGAAGGTGAATTTCCCCTGCCTCAACATTATTTAATACCGCAACTTGTGCTCCCGCTGAAATAAACTGACCGACACCAATTTGTTTCGCTACCACTAACGCGTCGTAAGGTGCAACCACGTTGCAGTTTTCTAGATCTCGTGTAGCACGCTTGAGTTCTGCCATCGCTGATTTTACCTGTGCATCGGCACTGAGTAGCTGTGGCTTGCGCAAGTACAGATCCGTGACTTGTTTCTGAGGGAGGTTTTTAGCCTGACGCGCTGCAACCTCAGCCTTGGCTTTCTCTTCAATTAAAGCAGCACGTGCGCTCGCCAACTGCGCTTCAGCTTGTAACACCGCAGCTTGATAATTGTCATTTTCGATGCGAAATAGCACTTCGCCACGCTTAACGACACCACCAACAACAAAATTAGGGTGCCAACTAACCACTTCTCCGGAGACTTGCGCTGATAGTTGAGTGACTTCAACGGGTTGAAGTTCGCCGTGGCTGGTAATCACAACTTTGTGATCACTCGACAATACTCGAGATACCTTAACAACAGGCGGAGCTTTGGGCGGCTTACTTTCCAATGGTTCAGGGGCCGTTGAAGCAATTGCGGCATACCCAGCATACGCGCCACCCATTATGATAAAGGGCAGCAACCAACGTAACGGCTTAATCGTCATTTGAATTCCTTGTTTGTCATTATTGTTATATACGTAGTGATAGAGCTTCGACATCAATATCGCGAAAACTATCCAAGCAAAAGATAAGTTTTATAAATTCCAATTATCTATTCTTAGAAATTGGATGCTTCATCAACTGCACACCCATACAGCAAATCAAATGCCAAGTAATATTTATATACATTACAATGGGATAGCCTTAGAAGCTGAAAACCAAAACCATTCACATGGTAAATATTATCAACATATGGTCAAATTTACCTGATACCGATAGAATAAGTTTTGAGCAAGGAAAACAGGAGATTAGAATGAGCCACGTTTATCTTTTTGATTGGGGCGACACACTGATGATAGATTTTCCAAGTCAAAGCGGGAAAATGTATCTTTGGTCCCATGTCGAAGCGGTTGCAGAGTCGGAACAGACACTTAAGCAACTAAGCCAACAACATACGATTTATGTTGCGACCAGCGCGCAGGATTCAAGTGAAGCAGAAATACAACGTGCTTTCGAACGCGTGGGTTTAGATTCATATATCAATGGCTACTTCTGTAAAGCCAACCTAGGGCTTGAGAAAAACAGCGCAGACTTTTACTTAGCAATTCTTGAATCACTTGGGGATAGCGCGTCTCAAGTTACCATGGTCGGTGATAGTTTAAGTAAAGATATTTATCCTGCGATAGAAGCAGGTTTGCATGCTGTTTATTACAACCCCGCAAGAGAGTACGTCCCTACAGATGTTACAAGTATTGAGCGCTTGTCGCAGTTGTTAGATATTGAGTGAAAAACCTCTTTACCTCAAGCTAAGTTAAGGTTTTATAGTCCTTTCATCTATTCATATCTCAGTACCAAAAAGGACTTATAGATGAAGACGTTAATCTTATTTTCAAGTGCTAACAAACATGGCAATACCGCCAAAGCGGTTGAAAAGATAAAAGCCAATCACTCAATAGAAGTTATCGATATTGATACTCTGACCATAACCCCCTATCGTTATGGAAACGACTATCCTAGCGATGACTTCTATTCGTTGGTGGAAAAGATGCTTAGTTCGGACAACCTTGTGTTCGCCTCTCCCATCTATTGGTATTCGGTCACTGCACCAATGAAAGCACTTATTGATCGTATGACCGAGTTGCTTGAAGTTGCCACACTCAAACCTAAAGCTCGCGCACTCGAATCCAAGCGCGGTTTTGTTGTCACCAGCTCAGGCCAACAGCATTTATGCCCAATATTTCAAGGTTTCTTTAGCGAGCTATTTCGTTACTTCAACATCGAATACACAGCAACACTCCATGCAGCCTGTCACAATGGTTTTTCGATAGTGGAGCAAGACATCAGAACGTTTAACCAAATACTCAATAATCAATAAAGAAAAAGGCTTAGCGTACGCTAAGCCTTCTTGACTATGACTTGTTGTTAAGCCGCAGTGGCTTGGGGTTGATATCTTCCCGGCTTATGATTCATCGCCAAAATTAAGTTGGTTGCGATCGCCCCCATAACGGAAAGAAGGATCAAGGATATATCGACGATAAACAGTGACAGAACAACAATTGTGCAGTCGAGAGCCATTTGAACTTTACCTGCACGGATTCCAAATCGTTCCTGCAAGAATAGCGCTAAGATATTAAAACCACCTAAGCTCATCTTGTGGCGGAAAATTACCAGCATTCCGATACCGATCATTCCCCCGCCTAGCAAGGCTGCATAAAACGGATCAATGCGCGCAATTTCAATAACATGATGCAAATGGTCTACGGCAAATGACACGATAGATACAGCGATAAACGTATTGAGCGTAAAACGCCAACCCATACGAGTTGTAGAGAGGATGTAGAAAGGTAGATTAAGGACAAAAAAGACTTGGCCAAAGCTAAAGTCACTCACTTTAGTCAAAAAAATCGCCAAACCTGCCGTTCCGCCCGTCAGTAATCCAACTTTATTGAAAAAAATAACGCCCAGAGACACTAGGGCACTTCCAAGAATCAGCGCGAGCAAATTCTCACGCATACTATGTTCTTTATCCATTCTTTGACTTCCTATCCCAAACAATTCACAAAAATGAGGTGAATCAAACCCGCATAAAATGTCGATTATTAACAAAGAAGTCTAGAATTTGGCTCAAATAGCCAAAATAGTAAGTGTTAAGCCAAATTTACACTGTGTTATTGCTTGTTATGTTGTGAGAACATTTCGATAACCTTTTTGTCCTCTTGAACGGCTAATTTTTGTCGTTTCTCCAGCGCGTTACGATCTTTGCTCTCTTTTTGCACATACATCGCTTTGTCTGCAATGCTAATCAAAGCAGCCTTACTTGAGCCTTGGTCTGGATAGCAGGCAATACCAATACTCGAGCCTACACTTAGCTCACACTCTTCAAATAGGACTGGTCGCTGAATTGCGGCACTAATTTGCTGTATCTTTCTCGGTATGCCTTCCAAGTCATTGAGTAAATCTAAACACACCACAAACTCGTCACCACCAATCCGGCCAACGATATCAGACTCGCGCACGCAATCTAATAAGCGTTCCGCGACCTTAACCAGCATATAGTCACCGGCATCATGGCCATAGCAGTCATTGATGACCTTAAAATCATCTAGATCGATAAACAGTACCGCTAATTTATGACCGGAACGTCGCGCCTTGATTATCGATTGCTCAAGTTGTTTATCAAAAGCTCTTCTGTTCATCAAATTGGTCAACGAATCATGTTCAGAAAGGAACAACAATTGATTCTGCTTATACTTAAGCTGCTCAGTCTGGCGGATAATTTCTTCTTCAAGCTCTTTCTTTGTCACTGTCGATTGACTCAATGATACCGTCATCTGGTTAAAGAAATTAGCAATAACGCGAAACTCACTATCCATTTTGACCGCCTGAACCTTGGTATCTAGGCGGCCTTGGGCTAAATTCAAGATTGCAGTTTTCATTGCTTCCGCACCAGATTTAAAGCGGAATAAGATTAACCAAGCAGTAAGACTGACCAAGATTGAACAGAGAATTAACCACGCGGCCGCCGTAGACATTACATTTGCGAGATGAGATGCGTTACGGTTAAGAACCAATTGATGAACATAAGCCAGCTCTTCTGTCATATTTTGCACAATCATATTGTATCGGGAATGGATTAACGCTCGGGCAGATAAGCTCGAATTGACCTGACTCTGACTCTGTCCCTGAGGGGCGAAGTAAAGACTTTTCTCCTTTAACAACAACGTGTGCAAGCTGTGATTCATACGTTGAATATTATCCAGTTGCAGGTTGTTGCCTTTATAAGCAGTAAGCTTAGTGGTCAGTTCCGCCTGAACCGAACCAATCTGGTTAAAACTTGAGGCGTCACTAAACTGCTGGAGCACCCACAACTGGCTTCTAAGAAGATCGACGCACAATTGCAGGTCAATAATCTGATCGAGTTCTGCTTTCGTCACTTTTTGCTGATCATTAATCTTAACGAACGAGACCACAATGAACAGCGTCAGAATCATAGTTGTCGTTGATAAAACAAACATTTTTTTAAACAGCGAGTCAACCATCAACATAGCTTAGTTCCTTAACGCTACGGCTTGCTGAAGTGGATAGCTATAAAAAAGCTCACGAAAATCTGGTGGTGAACCAGAAACATGACCACTTTCTAAAGCCCATCGTGACTGTAACTGCAAATTAGAAAGTAACGAGTTGCCGAGCGAGAGTCGAAACAGATAGTCATCCCATGACCACTGCACTTGGTTAAGCGGAATTTCTAGACGTTTGGCAATCAACGTCAATGCACTTTCGGGGTTGCTGTTTATCCACTCAATGGACATATCGAGAGCACGTAAAAGACGAACAGGTTCATCACCGACAAATTCCAAGTAAGGAGAGCGAGCAATTAAATTAAATGAAAGTTGGTAGACACCTTTGGTGCCCAAATTGGACACCTCAGCGACAGATAGCAAATCCGCTTCAAAGCCCATCGGTTCCCATGCAGAAATAGCGTCGACACGATAAGATAACAGAGACGGGACCAATTCTTTCGGTTGAAGGTAAACCTTCTCAACCTCAATATGCTGGGCGTTATTGCTGATCAATACAGAGTCAAAATAGAACTCGCTTGCAGAGCCTTTGATGATTCCAACCTTTTTTCCCGCCAGATCCAATACACTACGTATATTGACCGGGTTTAATGTGAGAAGTTTAAGGTCGTTGTCTGATTCGACAAAACTGACAATTAGTGAAAGGTCATCCCTTGCAAAGCTTTGGAACATAACAACTGATTCGGAAGCCGTTGCATAATCAACACTACGATCAAGCATAAGCTGTGTACATGCAGCGCCACCCGAACAAGGATAAAGCGTTACATCAAGACCAAGTTGTTTGAACAAGCCAAGCTGTTCTGCGACCAGAAATGGCGAAGAAAGAGGTGTCACTGACACCCCTATTTTAATTTTTGACGAAGACAGCTTAGTGTTTGGCGCTATCCCAATAATGACGCCAACAATTACTGTACATAGCAGCAATACAAACCCACCAAACGCCATTTTTTTATTGTTTAAAATCGGCATTCTAGAAGCACTCAGCCCAAATAAGAAACCTAGCACATATAAATCTAGACTATAGATTGAGATATTTAAATTACCAGCTCATTTTCTGCTCAATCTAGTGCATAAAGAAAGCGTAAATCTGTCAGTCGTCACAAAAGTAGATCACTATAGAACGACTAACCCTAGCGACTCTAACAATTGGGCCTGCTGCCAATCAGATATTTTTACCCCAACCATAGAGACCTTACGTAGGTTCAGACCTTCTAAATCGACGTGAGTGAGATTGCTGTGCTCTAGGTTAAATGATCCCCACTGCTCGGCGCTGAACTCGCCACCCGAAAGATCAGCGCCTTGCAAGTTTGCGCCAAATAGGTTGGCTCCATTCCAACGATTTTCAAACAGTTCACATTTTTCCAGTAGTACCCGCTCAAAATTGCTATAGGAAAGATTACACCCTGTAATATAAGCCGAACAAAAATAAGCTTTATGGCTAATATGATTTGCAAAATTGGCCCTTTGGAAGTTAGCTCCTTTAAGGTCACATTTGCGCAGTTCGATACCAAAACAATCGGCCCCGACGAACTGGCACATTGCAAGCATACAGTTGCTAAAGCTCGCATCTTTTAAGTTTGCATGTTGGAAACTGCAAGATTCTATTGCTTGGGGTTCGATAAATCGACAGTCGGTAAATCTCGCCTCTGTTAAATCAGCGCGGCCAAAATTGCATCTTATAAACTGACAACGCTCAAAAAGACTGTTTTTCAGATCTTGGTTAGAAAAGTCTTCAAATTCAAAAATTGCATCGGATTTAATCATAGTGTCTCCTTGTTAGACGCAAGGCTACCATTGTAAACGTCTGATTTTCCACAAAAATAAATATCTAAAAATCAAACACTTAAAACCCCTAAAAATCGCGAATTTAAGGCATTAAACCGAGACGTTAAGGGGGGTGTTTTTCGTTTTCCGTATGTGCTTGCCCTAAAAAAAGTTTCGTTCAATTTGGTGCGTTATAGGCGATGAATATGATTTAAACACCAACAGCCGTTTATCAACCAGATAATCTGTACTACTATCGCTGCAAATTCATAATGGAAAAGTCCTGTGTTAGAAGAAATTTATATTGCTGGTGGCTGCCTGTGGGGAGTACAAGAATTTATCAAGCACCTTCCAGGTGTCGTGACCACCGAAGCAGGAAGGGCCAACGGAACGACGAACACCACCACTAGCGAATACGATGGCTACGCAGAATGTGTCCGCACCCAGTTTGATTCAAACAAAATTTCAATAGCCGAGTTAATGGAATATCTGTTTGAAATCATTGATCCATATAGCGTAAATCAACAAGGCGAAGATATTGGTGAGAAATACCGAACAGGTATTTACAGCGACAATGAAGCACATCTAATTTCGGCTCGCGACTATATTGCTCGTCGCTCCGATAGTGAAAAGATTGCTGTTGAAGTAAAACTGCTCAGCAACTATGTGAAAAGTGATGAAGAACACCAAGATCGACTTTCACGCTTTCCAAATGATTATTGCCACATTCCTCTCGAACTTCTACATAAGTATAAAAACCAGTAGCCCGCGAGAATATTTACCACCTCAGGCTATGTAATCTTCGACAAATCAGTTAGTTTGGTATTTAGGATGGTGGTCAGTTCAGGGTGAAATATGTTGCAACAAGTGGTCGGAATACTCTTTCCGGTATTTGCATTGATAGTTGTGGGATTTATCGTTGGACGTTGGCTAAAACCCGATTTTAAGCCCATCAATCGCATTAACATGGACACATTTACTCCAGCGCTGGTGTTCTCATCACTGGTTGCTATGCCGCTTGATGTTAACCAAGTTCCTCTTTTAAGTGCATCAATCGTTGCTGTTCTAATGCCCGGACTGGTGATGATTCCTCTCTGCAGGCTCTCTAAGCTAAGATATAAAACATGGGCTCCGCCGCACATGTTCCGTAATAGTGGTAACCTAGCGATCCCCTTGTTTACCTATACCTTTGGTGACAGTGCACTGGCTCCTGCCGTATTGCTATTTGTCGTCTCAGCTTGCCTGCATATTAGTGTGGGATTAACGCTGTTAAGTGAAGGAAATCCTGCCAAGCAGATTATCAAAATGCCGATTTTCTTGGCAGCGATGAGCGCGCTTATCCTCAATTTTTCAGGTATTGGCGTGTGGCAGCCACTCTATGAGGCAACCGTATTATTAGGCCAAGCTGCAGTACCGGTGATGCTACTCTCACTGGGCGCGCAAATGTGCAACATGAGACTCAGCGGGCTGAAAATTGGCGTTCTGTGTACACTGCAATCCCTGTTCACCGGTGCTATTGCCTTCGCGGTGATCTACTTCTTCATTCCGCTTCCAACCATGCAGCTACAGATGATGGTGTTATTTACTATGCTCCCCCCTGCGGTCATGAACTACCTATTTGCAGAACGTTTTCAGATTGAGCCAGCGAAAGTGGCGTCTATGGTACTGTTTGGAAATTTCTTCAGTATTTTGACCTTACCATTATTACTCGGCTTCGCGCTCTCTCTGTGACCATTCTTCGGGGTTGGTGAGCAGCGTTTTACCTTTAAAGGTCTCTGCACGAATATCTTGCGGATTATAGATGGCACATGATTCCATTGAGAGGCAACCACAACCAATGCAACCACCAAGGTCATCCTGCAACGCTTTTAGTTGTTGTATTCGGTGCTCTAACATATCTTTCCAGCCCGACGCCATACGATCCCATTGCTCACGATTAGGAGCCTGATGTTTAGGTAGATGCTGCAGAGACTGGACAATCTCTTCCAGTGTTAGACCTACTTCTTGTGCCGCTTTGATTACCGCAATTCTTCTAAGAACGCTGCGGTGATATCGTCTCTGATTGCCCTGGTTTCTCCAACTGTATATTAAGCCCTTTTGTTCATAAAAATGGAGGGCGGATACTTTTATCCCGGCACGTCGTGCCACCTCTCCTACGCTCATTTCCATATCAGCCTCGAAATATTAAAAAATGACTTTACCTTAAGTTAACTTGAGGTTTTAGAGTAGCATCAAGTTAGCTGATTCACATAAGGAAATTTTATGAAGCGACTCTCAAACAATAGAACCTTTCCCTATCTCACAGGGCGTTTTTTCGACGGAATCTCTTCTGGGCTGTTCATGATGGCGCTGCCTTGGATAATGCTTCAATCGCCGAACATGGGTACCTTGGTTGCCTTGGTTGCGCTGGCTTGTACTGTGACATCTTTTGTCTTGACCCCTTTTTTCGCAACCTTGATCGATAGACGCTCACGCAAAGCTCTACTCATTGAAGTGCAAGTCGTTCAGTCAATGACAGCCATGATCGTCATGTTCGCCTATGGGTTAGAATTGGGTTCCTTTTGGTTATTGGCGAGTGCGCAGCTTATATTCTGGGTCACGAGCAACCTTGCATGGGCGACCAACAACGCGTTCACGCAAGAAAACTACGACCGTCACGAGTATGCATCGATTTCTGGAAAACAAGAAATTGTCATGCAGGGTACAACCTTAGGTGCTGGCGCGCTTGGTGTTTTGTTACTCCAAATATGGGGTATGTTTGAATTTGCCGCCTTCGCGGCTGCCGCCTCTGGGATTGCGGCGTGCAGTTACTTTATGACACCATATCGTCGCCAACTACGCCAAAGTCATGCGGTTGCGTTCATAGCGCAAATGAAAGAGAGCAAAACTATCTTCGCCCGGGAGCCACGCTTTTATACGTTTATATTACTCTCTTGCCTCTCCTATCCCATTCTCACCTTTTTAAGCAAGTTGGTGCCGATATGGTTTGCGGAAAATAACGTTTCCGGCGACTGGTTTGCGGGCTACAACATCGCATTTGGACTTGGCTCCCTACTGACTGGCGTCTTGCTGGGCAAGTTACTAACATTGAGTCGCCATCAAATCACGATGCAATACTCGATGGCTTTCATCGCCATCGCCCTTACCGGTATGAGTCTATCCGAGCAACCGATCTATATTTTGCTCTTCACTTTGATGTTTGGTTTTTTCAATGCGCTAAATCGTATTGCACGCACAAATTGGATGCACCATACGGTAGACGTCAATCAACGTGGCCGAGTCGATGGTGGGTTAGCGATGTTCTCAACTGCAGTTCAAAGCCTCAGCTATACCGCTATCGCCGTACTTGCCCACTATAATGCAACCCAATATGGATTTGCACTGGCGGCATTCGTTGTCTTAGTCGCGGTGTTTGCCATGGTAAAACTCAATAGGACATCGTTACTTAAGCCGCAGTTCGCATGAGCCTAAAAGCAAAAAGTGGCCGTTTGATAACGACCACTTTTTCATTTTCACTTTAGGATTAATCGAGTTTAAAGCGCCCGATAATTCCGGTGAGTTTTTGGTTCATATCTGAAATGTGTTTCGCTTCTTCAAGCGCTTGTTGGCCATTCGCATCTAGCTCACCCACAATATCGTTAATCGCAGACATATTGCGGCTCAATTCTTGGGTTACGCTACTTTGCTCTTCTGCAGCGGTCGCGATCTGCGTACTCAAATCATTAATATCCGTCACAAACTGCGTCATGACATCTAAGCTTTCAGCAACCTCACCTGCACCTTCAGCAGTCTGGGCACATTTCTGTTTGGTTGTTTCCATTGAGTCGACCACCGACTGACTTCCTCTCAGCAAGCTTGCCAGAGCCGCTTCGATTTCCTCTGTACTCGTTTTGGTACGACTTGCCAGGTTACGCACTTCATCTGCAACCACAGCAAAACCACGCCCTTGTTCACCAGCTCGGGCTGCTTCAATGGCGGCGTTTAGTGCAAGCAAGTTGGTT
Organism: Vibrio galatheae; assembly: GCF_000967545.1. Lineage (GTDB taxonomy): Bacteria > Pseudomonadota > Gammaproteobacteria > Enterobacterales > Vibrionaceae > Vibrio > Vibrio galatheae. Next base: position 80,894 of record NZ_JXXV01000018.1, read on the forward strand.
TGTTCTGCGATGTCGCCAATCACACCCAATATCGTGTTAATGCCATCGGTCTCTGAAGCCATTTTGTTGACATTATCAGAGGCCGTACTCACATCATCGACCAACTCTTGTACGTTATTTTGTGCCTGAGTCACCGTCGCCTTAGAGTTCGAACTGGCTTCATTTGCTTTGTGTGTCAGATCTGCAGTGTTAGCGGCATCTGTCGCCATCGAGTCGGCCGTTGAGTTCATCTCTTCAATCGCAGTCACCACTTGCTCGGTCTCTTGCACGTGGTTTTGCAATATCACGTTATTACGTTGGCTTTGATCTTTCATCCGATCGACGTTTTCATTCAAGTGGTTGGTGACTTCTCGAATGTCCAGCATCATCGCTTGTAAACTGGCGATGAACGCGTTAACGCCTTCAGATATTTGCCCTAAGTCATCGTTGGTTTTCACTTCAATGCGCTGTGTGAGGTCCCCATTACCTTGACTTAATCCGACCACGGTTTCTTTCAACACTAGGATAGGACGATATAGAACATTCAGAATCAATAAAGCAAAAATTACACTGACGACAGTCGCGATAACAGCAGTGACGATCGCCGTTTGTTTAGCCGATGCAAGGTCGGCGTAAACCACCTCTTTTTCTAGGCCCACAACAAAATACCAGTTCTTACCTGCAATAGTAATTTGATGAGAAAAGAACAATTTTTCTTTATCGCCCAGTTGCCCATCAAACACAGCTTCACTGGAACCAATCGCCTGCTTGGCAACGCTACTTAACCAAGGGAACTTATCTGAACTTTCTCCCGCTTTGACAGCGTCAAATGAAGAAGCGAGAACCGTTTTATCATGGTTGATAATCATAGCCAGTGCACCTGGTATCTCGTTGGCGTTTTTGACTATCTCGTTGAGAAATCCAAGCTGCATATCGACAGAAATCATACCGCTAAAGGTCTTACGTACAATCGATACCCAGTAAATATCTCCGTCGCTACTTAGATACGGTTCTGTCATCGCCGCAGTCGAGCTTTTACGACCAAGTTGATACCAACTTCGAGTAGTAACATCACCATCATATTTGTTATTCGGCCAAGTCTTGGCTGTTTGGTTCCAATAGCCATCACCATTAGTGAAAGCAACCACTGAACTATTAAGGTTCATGCCACCAGCGATAAGATGTGTGAGAGCAATAAAGTCTTTTTCTTCTCCCTTAATTGGGTCGTTCTCAAACAGTTTGCCGAGCTTATCCAGCCCTGCCACTTTCTCGTTGAGCTTGTTTTCAATCTCTTCAGCTTTGCTTTCTACATACTCTTGATTACTGCTGGTGATTAGATCTACTAGCGTCTCTTTTTGCTTAACATAAGCAACATAACTAGAGATTGATACGGAAAACACAACCAAAGCAATGATAGAAATAAGCAACAGCTTTCTAAATCCCAGATTCCTCATTACACACAACCCTTTTTCTCATCGATACCAAAAATGGCAACTGACTGTGACAATGCCACATTAATTAATTGTTAAATTTATAATTAAATTGTGGCTGTTATATGACAAAAATCCAGATTGGAGCGTGATAAATAGCAACTTCAGAGACAAAACTTACCTCAAAGCCGTCATTTATTTGCGAAATGAAAGCTTAGTTCACAAATAGCGACGAAAAAAATAACAGAATCATGAATAAATAATATCCGCCCAACGTGCTAATCCCGCAGTGACAGAGCCAAAATAGTTGCCGCTCACAATCGGAGTATTGGGTAGAACTTGGTTCACCGCTGCTCTTAATATGGGAGAGCGCGCAGAGCCTCCTGTCATATAGATAACATCGGGGTGGATACCACTTTGATTAATTGCTTCTTTAACCAAAGCTTTAATCTTATCTGTGGGTACTGCGATAGCAGCTTCCAACTCTGACTTGATGACAGGAATCGAAACGACTTCATTAAGTAGCTGAATTTTAGCCTCATAGCTGCTCGCGTCACCCAATGCGATTTTGGTTTGCTCAGCCTCGCGAATCAGTGCATACCCCAGCGTCGCTTGATACAGCTCAAGCAGTCGTCCGAGCTTTTCCGGCTGCAGCGCCTCTTTCACCATCAACTGGATTTGTTTTCGGTTTTCGTGACCATAGAACTTGCGTTGCGCTTGGACGTCGTTAATTGCTATCGGATTCCAAAACTGCGTGGTTGGCAGTTCCAAACCAGATTGATTTTGCGTTCCCAAACCAAACTCAGGCATAAACTGCTTAAACGCAGTGAATATATCAAGATCATTGCCGCCAACCATCTGCCCAGAGTGAGCGAGGAGCGATTCGCGTCTATCTTGTTTACCAGCCCAAGAAGGTCCCATACGCAAAAACGAACAGTCGGTTGTACCACCGCCAATATCTACCACAAGTACGTTTTTGTCTTTTGTCAGCGAAGCCTCATAATCTAGCCCTGCCGCAACGGGTTCGAACTGAAACTCGACCTCTTTAAACCCAGCTCGCTGAGCCGCTCGTCGCAATATACCTTCTGCTTGAATATTTGACTCTTCGCCGCCACGACCAAGAAAGTTAACTGGGCGACCAATGATCGTTTGGGTGATTTCCTTCTCTAGTGATAGCTCTGCGCGCTGGCGAATGTTCGCCATCATGGCGCACACCAGATCCTCAAAAAAAGACAACTGCATATCACGCAAGCCCATCGCACCCAAAAACGACTTAGGCGACTTTACGTAATACACATCTTGCGGGTCTTCAAGATAAAGGTTGAGCGCTTCATGGCCAAACTTCACCTCATCACCACGTACTTCGAGCCCTTCCTCCGCATTGAGTTTAATTGCTCGGCGTAGCATGTTTTCGCCCACTGAATCTGATGGTTTTATTCCCAGTGTTCTAAACAAATACTCAGATACTACTTCTGATGTGGGTGCACATAAGGTCGATGGAACATAAAACTCTTCATCTACCAAAGGGATTGGCTTTACCTCTCCATCAATGAGCGTTGCGACCGAACAATTCGCAGTTCCGTAATCAAATCCAATAGACATCGCGGGGTTACCTCTCAATGCGTGTAAATCTTATTGCCTGAATTTTGGCAAGCCGGAGAGTAAACCCTAGACAGGTAGTCAGGTCAACCCAGTTTCGATTCAGATGCAAAGAAAGAGGCACAGGAAAGGTGACCAGCAATAAAAAAGCAGCCACAAGGGCTGCCTAGGCAATTGAAATGGTAGTTATACGTCGAGAGACATACCAATTTGGCTTAGTTTGGTTTTAAACTCATCCACGCTAGCCGCTTCGTAAGTGGGAGAGCCATTAAAGTATCTGGGTTTTTCTGGCAGCATTGCGTTTTTTAACGCTTTTTCTTGGTCAATATCATCATGATAAACGGTAACGCGGTTGGGTATGTCCTGCTGGAACTTCGCCATGGTGTTCTCCTTTCCTGTGACGTTTAACTCCAATTAAGCGTAGAAAAGCTCACTCACATGTCAAAATAAAAGTTAGTAGCGAAAATATGCTGCTAATATGACATTACTCACTGATAATAATACAAATTCCTCTAAAACCAATTTCAAATAAGCGCAGACAAAGATCGTATTTCTGTGAAGCTTTGCTAATTTTTGAGCTGATTTATTAAGTTATCTAATTGAAAGATGATTGGCTTAACGCTTTCATTTGGCGCAAAGCGCTCACGTGATTAGTTACGATTGAAAAATTTCAACTAAAATCACATTTTACCTTTCTACGCCCCCTATAGTTTGCATAAGGATGAGTCTCTTACTAGACGCTTGTTCTAGCCTGTGAGAAACAACCGTTGGCGACCCTGCACAATGAAAAAACATAATATCTATCAAGTATTCACTCGACTATTTGGCAACACCAATCAAACCAATACGCCATGGGGAACCATAGAGCAAAATGGGGTTGGAAAATTCAGCGATTTTACCACTACAGCACTCAACGAGATTCGCAAGCTAGGCATTAGCCATATTTGGTATACCGGTGTCCCGCACCATGCAGTGATCCGTAACTACAGCGAATTTGGTATTGCAAATGATCACCCGAGTGTTGTGAAAGGACGTGCGGGGTCACCTTATGCCGTCAAAGATTACTATTCGGTCAACCCTGATTTGGCCGATGATCCTAGCCAGCGCAACCAAGAATTTTCTGCACTGATTGCCCGCACTCATCATGCAGGAATGAAAGTCATCATTGATATCGTTCCAAATCATGTTGCACGGGTTTACCAAGGGTTAAATAATCCTCACGGCGTGCGTGATTTTGGCGTCGATGACGATACCCGCGTTGCTTATGCAAAAGATAACAACTTTTACTATATCCCGAATCAAGCATTCGAGCTTCCTGATGCTTTGCAGGCAAATCCTCCACTCGGAGGCGAACAGCATCCTAGTTTGCAAGTTCCGTTTAAAGAGTTTCCAGCTAAGTGGACAGGGAATGGTTCGCGCCTTGCCAAGCCAAATCACGACGATTGGTACGAAACTGTCAAAGTGAACTATGGTGTAAAACCGGATGGCAGCAAAGATTTCCCTACCTTGCCTGATGATTTTCACGACAAAAGTGCGCAACAGCACTATCAGTTCTGGCAAGGAAAAGAAGTACCCGATTCTTGGATTAAATTTCGCGACATCGCTTTGTATTGGCTATCTCAAGGTGTCGATGGCTTCCGCTACGATATGGCAGAGATGGTGCCAGTTGAGTTCTGGAGCTTTATGAATTCATCAATCAAACACGTCAATCCAGATGCTTTTCTAATGGCCGAAGTTTATCAGCCACACCTGTATCGCGATTATATTCAGTTAGGAAAAATGGATTATTTGTACGACAAAGTCGACTTATATGACGCACTGAAAGATGTGATTCAAGGCAAGGGGTCAACCAAAGAGATTGGGCGCATCCAACATGAACTGCGTGATATTGAGCATCACATGCTGCACTTTATTGATAACCATGATGAGCAACGTATCGCTTCAGCAGAGTTTGCAGGCAGTGGTGACAAAGGCAAACCTGCCATGTTGGTATCAGCGTGTTTATCCAGCTCGCCAACCATGATTTACTTCGGCCAAGAAGTCGGCGAAGCAGGATCAGAGCAAGCAGGGTTTGGCCAACCATCACGTACCTCGATCTTTGACTATATCGGCGTACCTGCTCATCAACGATGGATGAATCATGGCCGTTTTGATGGTGGGCAGTTATCACCATCAGAAACTGAACTCAGAGTCTTTTATAGCAAGCTGCTTAACTTGACGTTAAATAGCTACGCCTTATGTGGCATGTACCATGATTTGTACGCTGCCAACTATAAAAACTTTGCTGAGATGAAAGACAAGCTGTATGCATTTGCCCGCTCAGATAAGCAGCAAGCGATCATTGTGGCGACTAACTTTAGCGATCAAGAAGAGAAAACCATTGAGCTCGTCATTCCACCGCAACTTGTACAGCTTTGGAACCTAAGTGATGGTCAATACCCAATCGTCGACAAGCTCAATCAGCAAACCTATCAGCTAAATGTTAGCAATAGCCAAGCGCAGATTGACATCCACCTTGCGCCACTGGCAACACACTTTCTATGTCTAGACAATCTCCAACAGTTCAGAGGTTAGTATGAAGTCGCTTCCTTTTCTTTACCACGGCCAGTCGTCTGATTGGTTATCTCTCCAAGCTGGCAAGTTAACGGTAACTTTAGCAACAGAAAAATCATATCATTTTACCAAGGTCTTGTTACGTCACGAGCCTGACAATGAAGAGTATTTGGTGGAAATGACGCTCAGCCGTAGCAGTGACCATTTGAACTATTGGAGTGCCGAGTTCCCTCTTAACAGCGACCGAGATATCACACACTATGTCTTTAAACTTCTGACGGAGACAGGCCAATATTGGCTTGATGCAAAAGGCATTTCGAAACGAACGTCAGCCAAAGAATTCCACTTTAAATATAACGCTAATCATCAGCCGCCAAGCTGGGTCAATCAGCAAGTGTTCTATCAAATATTCCCCGATCGCTTTTGCAACGCAAAACCTGACATCAGCGTAAAAGATGGCGAATATTTGGTATCTGGGGGACGTAAGCCCGTTGTTAGTAAGCAATGGGGCGAACCAGTAGACAGTAGCAATGGTAACGGCGGTTGCGAGTTCTACGGTGGCGATCTGTATGGGGTCGAAAGCAAACTGGATTACCTACAAGATCTTGGCGTCACTGCGCTCTATTTGAACCCGATATTTACCGCACCAAGTAATCATAAATACGATACTTCCAACTATCGTCAAATCGACCCACATTTAGGCACCAACCAACACTTCGCCGAGTTGTGCCAACAACTGCATAGCCGCGAGATGAAAATCATGCTAGACGCGGTGTTCAATCACACTTCGACTGAGCACCTGTGGTTCAACCTTCAAGGGAAACATAGCGAAATTGGCGCGTACCAATCGCCACAATCACCTTATCGAGACTACTATTTCTTTGATGGTGACAGTTCGGACTATGTTGGTTGGAAAGGCATTCAGTCTTTGCCCGTGCTTAATTTTGAAAATGAGCAGGTGCGAGATTATATCTACGCAAGCGACGACGCTGTGATCAAATATTGGTTAAAACCACCCTATCAGATCGATGCCTGGCGCTTTGATGTCATACATATGTTGGGTGAGGGGGAAGGCGCGAGTAATAATGCCCATTACGTAAAGGCGTTCCGCGACTCTGCCAAGCAAGTGAACCCTGATTGCTACGTCCTTGGTGAGCACTTCTTCGAGGCAACTCAATGGCTGCAAGGCGATCAAGAAGATGGTGCGATGAACTATTATGGCTTTGCTCATCCTGTTAGAGCACTGCTGACTAAATTGGACATCAGCTTTGACCCGATAGAGATTGGCGTGAGTGATTTTCTCGATTGGCAAGCAGAGGCGAGGGCAAAAATCCCGTGGCAGAACCAATTGGCCCAACTTAACCAACTCGACAGTCATGACACGGCGCGTTTTATTGAACTAGTGAAGCATGATCCGCGCTTGTTTAAACTCGCGAGCGCCCTACTGTTTAGTTACGTCGGAACACCTTGTCTCTACTATGGAACGGAACTAGGTATGATGGGAAGCCACGATCCAGACAACCGTCGTAGCATGCCGTGGGATGAGATCGAACGTTCAGAGTATTTAGGCTGGTTTAAACAACTCATTGCGATAAGAAAATCACACCCTGCACTACAAAAAGGTGACTATATCCCGCTGCATCACGATGACGAATGCTTTATTTTTGCCCGCAAATACCAACGCGATCTTGTACTTTGCGCATTTAGCCACAGCGACAAAACCATACATCGCAAAGTACCTGTTTGGCGTGTTGACATCCAAAACGCACTATTTAAAGGTGAACTCTGTGGTGAAAAGTCGCGCGCGTCAAATGGGTATGTCGCTCTATCACTGCCACCAAGAGGCTGTCGCTTATTGTCCCTACTAGATTAATTGTTCGCAGCTCACACTATTTACAACCAATAAAACGGCGCAAATATGGCATTGCGCCGTTTTATTTGATTACCCGCGAATAGCTATTTTCTTTTCACTTAAGTTCGAATCAAATTTAAATTAGCTGCTCTATCTGGCTTATAGTCCTCTGCGCCGATTGATAATCAACCTGAAGTTCGACCATTCCCTCGGCGGTTTCAACAAATAAAGACGGAAAACTATTGCCACCAATACTGCGCGCAAAGTCTAATTCACTGAGAAACTCTTCGTTTAGGGTCACTGAGCCAAAGTCAGATTCAAATCGCGCCACATCTAAGCCGATACTGTCAGCAAGCTCTATGAGTACTTTACTGTCGCTAGGGTTTTTGGCCTCTAGGTAATAGGCCGTTTGGATCGCAGTCAACATCTCTCTTTCCGCATTTTGCTTACGCGCTGCCAGTACTGCACGGCATGAAGGATAGGTGGAACGGCGTGGAACATTTTTGTTCCAAAAATCGTAGTTAAACTGAGTACCCAGATACTGTTCAATCTTGCGCCAATAAGAGGCTATCTGCTGCTGCATGGCTTCGGGCATAGGAAGATCTGAGTCTGGGGCCAGGCCACCCACCACATATTGAATCTCAATCCGTCCTTCTAAAATTTGGCAGATCTGCTGCCATACCGGTTTATAGCCCCAACACCATGAGCACATAGGATCATACACATAGTAGAGTTTGCTCTCGGACATCCGTTTCGCTCCAGCGTGTTATTGATAGCGTTAAGCATAACCTGTCGCAATTGGATTGCACTAGAATACGATAATTAAACTGGTAACAGGGTCACCAAAGGTTGGTAAATTGACTTTGCATCGCGCGGCTAATTGGCAATTTGGTATTGCCGATGACCACTTCCATTTTACCTGTAATCACTCTTTTCACCTTTTCCACCGCCGAGACATTAACTATGGTTGAGCGATGAATCTGCCAAAAGTGTTCTGGATTTAGCTGCTGTATCAACTCTTTAAGTGAGGTTCGCAGTAAGTACTCAACGGTTTGATTCTCTTCTTTGCAAAACACAGACACATATTTGTCTTCTGCCTTAAAATAGAGCACATCCGCAACTGAGATAAGATGAATATCATCACCTTTGCTCGCCTTTAACCAACTTAGATAAGTGGGTGCAGATCGCTGGCCCAGTTGTTGGATTTGGTTGAGAAGCGCAGCCATATTATGCGGCGGTGATGGAAGTTCGCTTTCGAGACGTTGTTTGAGCTTAGCAATACATTGATCGAGTCTTTGTTCGGAAAGTGGCTTCAAGAGATAGTCCAGCGCATTGGCTTCAAAGGCCTGCAAAGCAAATTCATCGTAGGCGGTAATAAAGACAACCTGAGTTCGACTGTGAGTTTTACTGAGCGCTTTAGCGGCCGACATGCCATCAAGTTGAGGCATTTTGATGTCGAGGAACACTATATCGGGAGCGAGTTGCTCAACCATCTCTAACGCTTCTTGGCCATTTTTCGCCTGACCGACAATTTCAAGTTGCGGCCAAGAGTCTGCTAACATCTTGTTGAGATGATGGCGCAATACTGGCTCATCATCGGCGATAACCGCACTAAATCCCTTGAATGTCATGCTACTCTTCCTATTTATGAATCCAGTGTACCTAACGGTAATTGAATGACAGCCAATACACCGCCAGTACTTGACTGCTTAATGGTGAGATTCGCAGTGTCACCATAAAGCGCTTTTATCCTTGCTCGGGTGTTTTCCAAGCCGATACCGTTGCCATTACTGCTTGAGGCACTCGAAAAGCCCACGCCAGAGTCTGTTACTTCGATCATCATATTTGCGTCTTGTTGAGAAATACAGATAGACACTTCACCACCATCGACTTTAGGTTCTATCCCGTGTTGAATGGCGTTTTCAACAATAGGTTGTAGCAGCAACGGCGCAAATGGAACGTCCTCACTCATCATATTGGTGATCTCGTAGCTCAGTCGGTCACCTAATCGAATTTTTTGAATCGCCAAGTAGGCATCAACCAGCTCTAGTTCTGCCTTTAAACTCGATACAGCTTGGCGGCTATTTTGCAAAGTACCTCTCAACAACTCAGTGAGTTTTTCCAACATATGCTGCGCTGCTTTCGGATCGTGGCTAATCAACGCACTAACATTGGCTAAAGTATTAAACAGAAAGTGGGGTTCTATCTGACTTTGCAGTTGGCTCAGTTGACTTAACACCAAAGCTTTCTCTTGCTCTGACTGAATACGTTTTGCTTTTTCAAGTTCCTTCTGAGCCATCAGTTTCTGCTCATGCGAGTAGAAATAGAAAAAACACGTTGTCGAGAAAATAAAACCAAGAACCACAATCGGCTTAAGCTCACTGATTTCAGCAAATTTGTCATAGCGACTTAACCACCAGTAGGCATTGAGCGTACCGAAAAGCATGGCACCAGTAATCGATAACACAGTAATGATATTATTGCTCAATCGAGGCCAAAGCGAGCTAACGATAAGTGAAGTCACCACCGAGCTATAACCATAGCCTAGGCTGATCGTCAAATGTTCAAGATAAGCACTAGGCCAGATTGATTGCGTGACAAAAGCGATAACAGCGCAAAATATCGTGGTATATGCGAAGCTCTTAAGTACATTTCTCGAATAGGTGGATGGTTCCATGATTAAAACTTCCCTCGTAGGTTGAGAAAAATCATACGCTTATCATTAAGATTTGCATACACCGAATCGCTGTCTCCGGTCATAAAACGGGCAGCAAGTTCAGCCGAAAATGACGCAGAGCCCGAGTCGTAGACTAGATAATCTAGCCATTGCGTTGCTATAACACCTTGATCCTGAGGTGAATAGAGCACGTCAAATGTTGGCGTTAAGCGATCAAGCCAAAGTTGCTCTTTTGACCACGACCATTGACTCCAACTTGAGGAATCTAACGACCAGTGGAACATCACGTTATGTTGCACCAAGTTGGCATGATTCAGTCCTTGAGCATAAGAAGTAGCAATTGGCTTGAGCGTCGCTTGACTCGACAAAGCAGCAACTTGTGAGTAGGCATTGTGCCATTCGGCGTCGCTCCAGCTACGACTGTCATACCAATACTCTAAAATAATGGTGTTACCTGCTGCATTAGCCCAATTGAGTCCGGCTAGCACTTGATAACCGTCATCTTTGGTTTGCAGACTGACCGGAGTAAAACCTCCCTGTTGAACATAGCTAAGGTACTTGTGCTGATAGAGCGCCGAACTATGAACAGACCAAGCCTCATTGACAACGGTAACGTAAGATCCGCCGAACAAACCACGGCGAACATCGTCATAGTAAGCCAATACTTGCCATTCACTGTCGCCCCACAGTGCGTAGCGCCTTAGTCCTATGCCTTGTTGCTCTGCTGCCTGTTCTAGACTAGTGCCTTGCTGCTGAGTCCATGATGAATCGCTGTAAACCAGACTCCATTCACCAGACATATCGAAGTACGAAGCCATCGCAACACCTGTCCCCTCTTCGACTTGAATGCCGACTGGATTACGACGATAAGGCTTAAATACATCCAGCGGACGATACCCATAACCAACGCCCCAGTCGAGCCGCACTTTGCCCAGCGTGATGTCGATTTCCATGCCAGATAACTCCACGTTGCCCTGCCAGAATAGATCCTGAATTATCAACTCGCCCTCCAAAGATTGTGTGTTATCGGAGCTGTAAATTTGATTCCCTTTAGCGGCAAACAGCCCCGTCAATCCCCTTCCTTCTAATTGCAGATCTAGCAGTGCATCTGCGGTTTCTGTTGTGTTTGTAACCGGCGCACCAAACAGCAAAGAATCGCGGTGCGTTGCTGTATTGGCGCTGAGCGTGTAATCCCAATCCAAACTAAACTCATTCGCCAAAACAGGCGCGGTAATGACGAGTGAGCTAAATAACGCGCAGTACGATTTCATTTACAACTCCGACAAGACATTTCGGGTTAAAAACGCCGGATTGTAGTATTTATCTTCAAGCTCAAATGGAGTGATTTCTTGATATTCAATCACGGTCTTTTTCGCGGGTTGAATCTGATCGTACAAGGTCATAGCAACCACCCGAACCTCCCCCTTTCGCTCACCTTGACTAAACCAAGCTTGTTTTGCGAGTTTGCCAGAATGTAGATAGAGATCCGCTTTGAGAGGGAAATCGTTCTTTTCATCTAACCACAGTTCGATCGTCGAGTAACTGGCGCCTTTGGTTGTGGCACGTAAACGCAAGTGGTTGGCTTGGCGCGGCTGGTTATCAACTTCGATTTGTTCTGGGTTAACAAAAGTCGCGTGGTAATCTTCACTCCAGGTGAGGGTAGAGATATCGCCTACCGAGGCTTCACCAAGCAATTTTTGCATTGGCGTAATGCGTATCGGACGACGGCTTTTCGGCATCACCAACCAGTAGTTGTCTCCCAGCATTAACATCTTCTGACCCGCTTCAACCTGAGACTTAAACAGCACCAGCGACTCACGATTTTGCCGAGTGTAGACATTGTACTCACGCGTTTTGTCCAGTTCACCATTTTCAAATAAGCTCACTAAAGAGACGACTTTCGCTGCATCAGAATCCAATCGGTACTGATCCGCATTTTTGACCATTTGGGCAACGTCTTTGGCGATAACGCTTGAAGCAACTAACATCAATAACGAAAAAATGGTTGTGTTTTTAATGACGTTAAACATAGATCAATGCCTCCGTAATCGGTTTTTTCACTCCTTTGGATGCTGACAACCAAGCCGCTAGGACACAGATTCCAAGCACGCCCAACGCTGTCATAGAGAGTAGTTCTGGCGAAAAATAGATATTCAGTGGGTAGGTTTCCGTCCTTCCCGGTGGTGGTGGCATTTGGACGTCGATCACTAACAGCAACAAACTGACCGCCAGACTTAAAACACCGCCTATCGCTGAACCAATCACAGCCAGAACTGCCGACTCGCGCACAAACCCAGAAACGATCTCTTTCGGATAGGTCCCCAGTGCCGACAAGGTTCCGATTTCACGCGTTCGCTCGGTGACGGACATAGTCATGGTGTTAAACAATGCAACAAACACTACCAATGCCATGACGGCACCCATGATGCCAAATATGCGGTCATAGAGTCCTTTCACCTTGATGTAGAAAAAAGCGCGATCTTGCCAAGGCGTCACTTCAACGGCTTGCTTGAGTGGAAGACCTGCGAGTTGCTGCTCTACCCAGTTTTTCATTTGCAGCGTCTGTTCGGTTTCGAACAAGAAAACAGACAAAGTGCTGACTTTGTCACTATTCAGCAAAGCTTGCGCTGAACGAATATGCAGGTAGAGCTGGCGCTTATCTAGCTCAGGGATGCCTGTGGAATAGATGCCCCTCACTTTGTAATCGTACGCGTTCAGTGCGCCATCGCTGGTTGTCGCCAATAACGTCACCCAATCACCGGGACTCACGTTAAGATTACGCGCTAAATCAACCCCTAGCATCACCTCTGGTTCACTCGGGTCATAGCGCGATGATTGTATACTCGACAACGTTTTTCCTTCTCGAACATCCAGAAATGGCCCTTTCATGTCAAACTCGCGTTCATTAACACCAGTACCAACGAAAATGGTCGACTTGTTGCCGTTGGATACCAGCCCAGTGAACTCGATTCTTGGCTGCACACCACGCACTTGTTCATTGGCAATCAGCCGCTGGGTAATCTGTTGACTGTCCGCCAAGCCATTCGCCAGAGGCATTTCTTCATCCTTTTCAAAGAAACCCGGTTGACTGATAGTCAGGTGCCCAGTATCTCTCGCTGTCGACTGTTTGAGTGAATCATAGGTATATAATCCAAAACCACCTGCTGAGGTCAGAGCGAAAATCGCAATAGCCACGATCAGCACCGACAAAACACTACGGCGTTTGTTGCGTTGTAAATTGAGATACGCAATGCGTAATGAGTGTGGAATTAACTTGCCCATTTCATTGGCTCCTTGTTAATTGTGCCGTCGAGTAAATCAATACTTCGGTCACATTGAACCGCCATGCGAGGATCGTGCGTAGCAACAATAAAGGTGGTGCCAAATTCATGGCCAAGACTTTTCATTAGTTCAATCACAACCGACGCAGTATGGCTATCAAGGCTCGCTGTCGGCTCATCGGCTATCACCATCTGTGGCTCGTGGACTAACGCTCTGGCTATCGCGACACGCTGCTGCTGACCGCCAGATAGATTATCTGGACGATGGTCAGCAAATTCTTTAAGTCCCACTTTATCCAGAATTTCGAGTGCTTTGCTTTTTTGGTCTGCCAATGAGTAGCCGTTAAGCATCAATGGATAAGCGACGTTTTCCCACGCCGTCATAACTGGAATCAGGTTGAACTTTTGGAATACAAAACCAAGCAGATTACGGCGCATTTTTGCGGCACTGAGCGCCTCTTTCGGATAAGCAACGCCAGAGAGTTCAATCGAACCCAAATAATCCATATCCAACAGGCCCAAAATGTTCAACAACGTACTCTTTCCTGAACCCGATGGGCCACACAAGGCGACCATTTCACCTTGATTAATCACGCCACCAACCTGATTCAAAGCATGTACTTGTTGCTGGCCGATCAGATAAGTCTTACTAATTTGCTCAAAACGTATCATAACCCCTCCTTAAGCTGCTGATTTCAGCATCGCTTCCGCTTGTACTGTCATTGAGTGATTAGGATTACGCACTTGCATATCTGCAACCCAAACTTGCGCTTGTGGCTTGTCTTCTGCTTTCAATGCGGCTTGGATGGCGTAGATATAAACCCACGAGATGGCATCGTAGTTTTGCTGTTTAAACGACGGATCAGAGAGTAAATCTAGGAAAATGTCATACCCTCGCTCGAAGTGGTTGAACATGTCTGGTAGCGAAGTAAATGTTGAACCTGCGATCGCCTTTGCTAACAGTGATTCAGGTAAACCCTGACGTAATGCCTGCTGATCAAGCGGTATAGCTTGTGTATTGAGTAAATCCAAACCTTTGCTAATGGTGGCTAATCCCTGTTCGGTATACTTCATCTTGTTCCAAGGCATAAATGCATCACGGCCCATTAAGGTTTTTGTACTTCCTAGGTAAACCAAACTCAATGGGTCCGCCCCGTCTTGCGCGATTTGTTGCTCAAGTTGCTGATAGACATACTCAACTTTTGCTTCATCACCTTGCGCGGCAAGGTTGTATTGAGTAATGATTTCTTCGCTGGGCGAAGCGACAGCTTGTGAAGTCATTAACAGGCCGATGCTTATTAAGCTCGCCAACGTGGTGGTTTTCATTTAAGTCTTCCTTGCTTGTTGTGATGCTGAAAGATTAACTTGCCAAACTAAACCGAGCAGCAGATTGCGATGAGCGGAAAAAAACGGGAATAAATGGTCGTTATGGGGATTAAATGGTGAAAACGCATACAACCAATCAGGCGCAACGGTAGCTTTTCACCACTATCATGGTTAGAGTAGCCGCAACGAGAAAACCGAGCGCTTGAGAATCGCGTCGGTAAGAAAAGAAATGTAGAAAGAGACCATCCTCATGATCAATGACGAAAGAATTATTGCCGACTTAACTGAACTAGAAGCCTTTCTAATTGCTGTCGAAAGTGGCGCTTTAGGACTAAGCAATGCAGCAGGCGTCGTATTAGCGACCAATAACAGCGATGGACGTCGATTTGTGGCGGTATTAGATGATAACCATCAACTACTTCTAGGGCGTTGGGTCACAGAGGAAGTGTTCCAAACCGGACAAGATTTGGTGCGTAATGGCCCCAAGCGACCGCACTAATCTAAATAGATTTGTACCGAGTAAGCGACTTGGGCTAGATTCACACATTAGATCTAGCCCTAGTGATAATCGAAGGATCTTATCTCACTAAGTTTCGCTAGCAATAAACATATTGAATACCTATAAGCCGCTGCCTACCGCAAAGTACACCACGCTCTCATCGAAACTGGTTGCCACATCTAAACCAATTCGAATGTCGTAAGTTTGACTGAGGTTATAGCGAAATCCTAAACCAACCGCGTCTGCGTTTTCTGTAACGCTATCATTACTAAGCACGTCGTCATTGAAAGTAACACCAACACCATAAAAACCAAGTAACGACCAACTGCTGTTTATGTCATATATCGCTTGGACCTGAGTAAAATGATTCATATCACACGATATCACTTTATCCTCGCCCAAAATACGCAACAAACAAAGTGCCCATTAGATTAATTCGGAGATAATCAAGCAATATGAAAAAGAGCTCCCCATGAAAATACTAGTTGGGCTGCTAAACAGATAGCTAAAAGCCTAGAGTTACTGCATAGCAGGTATAGGGATAATCTTCACTTTACTCATCGCCTTCTCATCACGGAGCTTTTTTAGTGGCGCGTATTCTGGAGAATCTTGCCACTGTTTTGCTGCGTTGACTGAAGGCCATTCTTGGAGCACGCACGCTTCTGAACTGAGCTCCCCATGAAGTGCGATCGGAGATTTGTTGAACGCGATCATTTTACCGCCATAAATCTTCATGGTCTCAGGAACACGTTGCGCGTACTCGCGAAATGCATCTTTATCTTCTATCTTGAATTGAATATACAAGTAAGTCGTTGTCACATTAACTTCCTATAAGTTGATGATTCTTATTTTTGCTTTACCTAGACTGATGCCAGTTTGTACATGGGTTAGTTTCCGCTTAGCACTCAGATTCTCCATGTAGCGCTTCACGTTTCGTACTATGTGACTCAGACCAACTGACTTCAGGACGGTTAGCTTCCACTTCTGTTAAAGGTTCAACCAACTTTAATTCTCTATGACAACGTGCCGAGAGTTTGTGATACATACTCGTACCTCTCTCTTTCCAAAGTAGCTCGTCAGCCGTCACCTCACGGATAAACCTTGCAGGGCTCCCCATGATCATACTGCGCGGTTCGAAATGCGCGTTAGTTTTGACAAAACTATTTGCACCAATGATGGACTCTTTGCCAATGCGAGCGAGATCCATGACCACAGCATTCATGCCAATTAAGCAATTTTCATCAATATGGCAGCCATGAATTATCGCCCCATGCCCGACATGAACATTTTGCTCCAATACGGTTTCTTTGCCCGGAAATCCGTGCATTACGCAGTTATCTTGAACATTGGCGCCATGACATACAATAAGACGACCAAAGTCACCACGTAGGACCGCATTCGGACCAATATAGACATTAGCCTCGATAATCACGTCGCCTATAATTTCAGCACTGGGATGAACAAAGGCCGATGGATGGATGACAGGAATCACATCGGCAAATTGATAGATTGGCATTTAACTTTCCTTGTTAATTCTGCCACGCTAATTTAAGCCACCAAAACGTAGATAATAATCGGGTGAAGGCAGTGGTAACTTACCACTCGATGTCTCACTATTATCTAATACATACTGCAATGCTTTAGCGTGAACTTTCTGATAAATATTGACAGTGAGTTGCTCAGCCTTCGGTCTTAACCACCCTTCTGGTAGTAGTTCCAATGGCAATTCTGGGTCTTTAACGATAATTCTTCGATAAAAATGAATCACAAGTAGACGCATCTTAAATGCATCTTCACTGGACAACTCTTCTATATTCATAGACTCCAAAATCTCCCAAGCTGGAGAAAATAGGTCAATAAACTTACGATATTCTTCATCAATCCTTTCAATATCCCAAGACTGACAAACCATATTGCTTAAGACTTCACCATCAGCAGCAAAGAATTCAGCCTGCTGAAATATTTTGGCACTTGGGATACGAGTGAGTATTTCTTGTTTAGTTTCAGGAGTCAGTTGCTGTAAGTCTGGCTGGATGAAAAAGTCTTTATCAAACAAACCAAAGCCTTTATGCAAAAGGAACTTCACTTCCTCTTTACTGCTGTGAGTCGGACCTAAAGAGGTATGAATAATATTCCATCGATGGTTCCAAACCCAGTTATTCGAGTGGTAGATCTTTTTGTTTGCATTGAGCATTTCATTATAGCGAGATGGCTCAAGATAATAATCACTTTTACGCCCCACCTTTTTAATGGTTAGCCAACCATCTTTATGCAAACGAAACACCGATGAGCGGACTACGCGCTGATTAAAACCTAGTGTGTCGAAGTGCTGAATAAGGCAGCCTAACCAAATGCCACCCCCACAAGTCCAAAGATAATCGCCGTAAAATGAAACAATAAGAGATGTACCACTAATGGATTGATGGCCGGAAATCCCCTCAAAAAATGACTCTAATTCACAATTCAAAATAGCTCCAATATGGTTAAAAATTTTTAACCATTTATTATTTATAGTATCTCCGTATTATTCACATTTCGCTTTGTTATACCACCCTCGGACTTGGCAAATGACGGGGGTGGTATTTTGCTACCTTTAAGACAATTTAGGACGCAAGTCTCTTACTCGGACCGCCTTGCCTTCAGAGCGAGGTATCCCATTAACCGGCAGTAGTTCTATCGTGGTAGAGATACCAATAATGGATTTAATTTGGTGTTGCAGACGTTTAGAAATGTAATCGCGATTGTCCAAATCAGCGTTATCTTTCACTTCTAAAATTACTTTTAGATGGTCAAGGTTACCTTTACGGTCTACTTCAATTTGATAATGCGCGCTTAGTTCATTGATTTTTAAAACTTGCTCTTCGATTTGTGATGGGAATACATTCACACCACGGATGATGAGCATATCATCACTACGACCAGTGATCTTGTCCATACGACGCATCGTTCGTGCAGTACCTGGCAATAAACGAGTTAAATCGCGGGTACGGTAACGAATAATTGGCATCGCTTCTTTTGTGAGTGAAGTAAATACCAATTCTCCATGCTCACCATCTGGCATCACTGAACCTGTATGTGGGTCGATAATTTCTGGATAGAAGTGGTCTTCCCAAATGGTCGGGCCGTCTTTCGTCTCGGCACACTCCATAGCCACACCCGGGCCCATTACTTCTGAAAGGCCGTAAATGTCCAGTGCAACAATTCCCAAGCGCTCTTCAATTTCTCGACGCATTTCATTTGACCACGGCTCAGCACCAAAAATGCCGACTTTCAGTGAACAACCTGATGCATCACCACCGTAGAACTCTTCCAGTTTATCTAGCAGGTTAAGACAATAAGATGGCGTGACCATGATCATTGTCGGTTTAAACTGATCAATAAGTTGCACTTGTTTCTCTGTTTGCCCACCGGACATAGGTATCACAGTCGCGCCCAATCTCTCAGCACCGTAGTGTGCACCTAACCCACCAGTAAATAGGCCATAACCGTAAGCAACATGGATAATATCTTTTGCACTACCACCTGCGGCGCGGATAGAACGCGCGACGATGTTGGCCCACGTGTCAATATCATTTTGTGTATAGCCAACAACGGTTGGTAGCCCTGTTGTACCAGATGAGGCATGCACGCGCACAACATCTTCCATTGGAACAGCGAAAGAGTTGAATGGGTAGTGCTCACGTAAATCTTGTTTAGTGGTGTATGGGAACTTGTTAATGTCTTCTAGGCATTTAAAGTCTGACGGATGAACACCAGCTTCATCAAACTTTTTAGTATACATAGGTGAATTTTTGTACGCATGCTCAAGAGTCCATTTCAGGCGTTTAAACTGCAGCTCTCTAAGTTCTTCTACTGAAGCTGTTTCGATGGCATCAAGCGTATCTGAGTACTTATTCATTGGTCGTTCTCCTCATAATTCCTTTTGTGCGGCTGACCCGCGACGTCTGTTGTTAGTTTATTTAGATTCAGACGTTCTCTATTATCATTGCAATCCCTTGGCCTACGCCAACACACATACAGCATAAAGCGTACTTACCGTTTCTGCGCTTCAGTTCATTACATGCAGCCATCACAATTCTTGCACCGCTCATACCTAGTGGGTGTCCTAATGCGATTGCCCCCCCATTTGGGTTAACATGTTCTGCATCGTCTGCGATACCTAACTCTCGCAGTACTGCTAATGCTTGAGATGCAAAAGCTTCATTCAGCTCTATGACATCCATGTCAGTGATGGATAAACCGGCTATTTCTAACACTTTTTTTGCAGCGGGGGCAGGCCCAATACCCATAATTGCAGGCTCAACTCCAACTGTGGCTGTCGCAATAACCCTCGCTTTCGGTTTTAAGCCGTATTGCTTCACGGCTTGATCACTCGCTAACAATACTACGGCTGCACCATCGTTCACACCAGACGAATTACCCGCGGTTACAGAGCCATTTTCTGCGAACGGTGTATTTAGCGCAGCCAGCTGATCCAACGTAGTCTGTGGACGTGGATGTTCATCTTCAGCCACTATAATCGGGTCGCCTTTGCGCTGTGGAATAGTGACTGGGACAATCTCTTCCGCCAGCACACCCTTCTCTTTCGCTGTATGTGTTTTCACTTGACTGCGCAGTGCAAACGCATCTTGATCTTCACGGCTAATTGCAAAACGATTGGCGACATTTTCCGCCGTTTCTGGCATTGAGTCAGTGCCGTATTGCTTGTGCATTTGCGGGTTGATAAAGCGCCAGCCGATTGTGGTATCAAACATTTGTCCGTTGCGGTCAAACGCAGTCGTAGGTTTGTTAACAACGTAAGGCGCACGAGACATAGACTCGACACCGCCTGCAACCATTAACTGAGCTTCACCTGCTTTAATAGTACGTGCAGCTAGACTTATTGCATCCATGCCGGAACCACAAAGACGGTTTACAGTTGTACCAGAAACCTCAATTGGCATACCAGCCAGTAGCAAAGACATACGTGCCACATCGCGGTTATCTTCACCCGCCTGGTTTGCACAACCGTAAAGTACGTCATCAATCGCTTTCCAATCGAGCTCTGGGTAACGTTCCATTAATGCTTTAAGAGGGATCGCACCAAGGTCATCTGCTCGTACCGCTGAAAGTGCACCGCCAAATCGACCGATAGGCGTTCTCACACCATCACAAATATATGCATTCGTCATCTAGTTGTTCTCCTCTACTAATTTTTTGCCAGTGCGGTGAGATTTACCTCTAAATAAGGCAACCAGCTTGTTGTTTTGATTGTAGATTTCAATGTCGTAGGTGCCGGTAACACGGCCCTGAGCTTTCACTTGTGCACAAGCCAGCAGCACATCGTTTTCAAAAGCAGGTCGGATGTATTCAATACTGCAACCAGAAGCGACCGCTGCGTAGTTCTCACTGTTACATGCAATGGCAAATGCGGTGTCCCCTAAAGTGAACAACATGCCACCGTGGCAAGTACTATGCCCATTCAGCATGGATTGAGTCACACGCATTGATACTTTAGCGATACCTTTGCCTACTTCGAGAACTTCCATACCCATTGACTTGGTGCAGTGATCATCTTTTAGCATTGCCGCGACGGCCTGCTCTGCGATTCGTTTGTCACTGTCTACCTGTGACACTTGTACTGTCTCTAATACACTCATTTTTCACCTCGCTGGCTTTGTAGTGCAAAACGGCGCAGTAGTGGTGATGGGCGGTACCTTTCTTCACAGTAAAAAGCCTGTAAATTCTCGATGCTTTGCAGTACGCGTGACCAACCCAGAGATTGCCCTTGTTCAATTGGCCCAAAAGGGTAATTGACGCCACTTTTCATTGCCACATCAACATCGGCCAACGACGCGCCTTTTTGATTCACAAGATCTAACGCTTCATTAATCAACATCATCCATGTGCGCCAAGCAATCAGACCAGGGTAATCATCAAGCACGATCACTCGCTTACCTTTTGCTTGGAAATAGCCAATCACGGCTTTGGTTTGTTCTTCAGTGTTTTGAATTGCAGGGGCAATCGCAATAACATCGCTACTACCGTAGTCTTGGCAGTAATCGACCAACACAACTGGCTGTTCAAGTTGGTAAGACAGTTGAGAAGCCGTTTCACATTGGGTTGGCATAACGCGAACGCCGTTCACCTCTAGACAAGGCTGAGTGCTCTGCGTGTTGGTAATCGGCAACCCTACCCACTTAGCAAACGTCGGTGCTTGGCTCCAGTCGCCAGATAGAGATAGCGTCCAATCGACATTCACCGAACAAGAAGGGGCAATATTTACTTCTGGCTTAGTTGCGTCAGCGCTGTAATCGTAGAATCCACGTCCAGATTTACGACCTAAGAAGCCCGCTTCTACCAACTCTTTCTGTACTAAAGAAGGCAAAAAGCGCTTGTCTTGGTAGTAAGCGTCAAAAACACTTTTCGTTACCGCGTAGTTGACGTCGTGACCAATCAAATCCATCAGCTCGAAAGGCCCCATGTTGAACTGGCCAGCCTGAGTCATGATAGTGTCGATATCTTGAACTTCAGCAACGCCGCACTCTAGTGCACGTAGCCCTTCCGCATAGAATGGCCTCGCGACACGGTTGACAATAAAACCAGGCAGCGAGCGAGTGATAACCGCATGCTTACCACACGATTCAACCCAACTTTTGCCTGTTTCAACAATATCAGTCGCAGAGGCAATTCCGCGCACCACTTCAACCAGCTTCATCAATGGGGCAGGGTTAAAGAAGTGCAGTCCGATACAACGCTCTGGTCTCGCTAATGCGCTAGCGATGGATGTAACAGAGATGGAAGACGTATTGGTTGCAAGAATCACGCTTGGTTTACACAGATCTTCTAACTGCCTAAATAGCGATTGTTTTATCTCTAAGTTTTCAACAATGGCTTCGATAACCAAGTCAGCTTCAGCCACATCCGCTAACGTCTCCGAGCAAAACATCGCTTCCAATAGAGTCTCCTTTTGCTCTTGAGAAATTTTGCCCTTGGCAACGCTCTTTCCTAAACGAGCAGCAATAGTCGCCTTCGCTTCTGCTGCTTTACCTTTTTCAAGATCAAATAATACGACTTGGTATCCTGACTGAGCGGCCACTTGAGCAATGCCTGCACCCATAGTGCCCGCACCAATAACGGCAACATTTTTGATATCGGTACTCATGATTTACTTACCTTTAAACTCAGGGGCACGCTTATCGAAGAAAGCGCTGATGCCTTCTCGGTAGTCTTGCGTTCGGCCTGCTAAACGTTGCAGATCTTTTTCCAGCTCTAGCTGCTCGTCTAAACGGTTTTGGCTCGAGTGATTAAGTGCGTGCTTAATAAAACCTAAACCTTTAGTTGGTTGAGTCGCCAGATGGTTCGCCACTGATAACGCCTTTTCAATCAGTTCATCATCAGCAACGCATTGCCAGATCATGCCCCACTCCTCAGCTTGGCTGGCAGACACTTTGTCACCAAGTAGCGTCAACGCTTTTGCTCTCGCCATGCCAATGACGCGTGGCAGCGTCCATGTACCGCCAGAATCAGGTATTAAACCAATTTTGCAAAACGCTTGAATAAAGCTGGCAGACTCCGCAGCGAAGACAATATCGCAGGCCAAAGCGATATTGGCTCCCGCCCCGGCAGCTACGCCATTCACGGCCGCGATAACTGGCTTTGGCATCGCAGAAATCTGTTTAATCAGTGGGTTATAGAATTTTTCGATGCTTTCACCAAGATCTGGCATCTCTTCACCACTATTCACATTGCGGTCATTGAGATCTTGTCCTGCGCAGAAACCTCGTCCGGTACCTGTCAGTAAAATCGCTCTGACTGAATCGTCTTGCTCGGCGTCTTTTAATGCTTTTTTAAGCGCTTTGTGCATCTCTGGGTTAAAGCTGTTTAGTTGTTTTGGGCGATTTAAGGTGATGATCGCCACTCCAGCTTCAACCTGAAGTAAAATTGTTGATTCCATGACTATTTTCCTTCGAATGTCGCTTTTCTTTTCTCTAAGAAAGCTTGAATCCCTTCGGCTCTGTCTTGCGTTTCAGCAAGCAGACTGAATAGTTGTCGTTCCATGAGTAGCCCTTGGCTTAAGGTGCCATTAGGAACGGACTTGAGCGATGCTTTCGCCGCTCGCACGGCTAAAGGCGCACGCTGGGCAATGGTTGATGCAATGTCTAGCGCTTTATTCAGCGTGTTTTCAGCGATGGTCACTTCACTGATCAACCCCGCTTCACGAGCCGTTTGCGCTGTTATCGCTTGGCCAGTTAATACCATTTGGTTGGCGAGAGATTTACCTATCGTACGTGCAAGTCGCTGCGTACCACCTGCGCCTGGCATTAAACCTAACGTGATTTCAGGTAAACCAAACAGAGTACCCTCTCCTGCCACGACAACATCACACAATAGAACCAACTCTAACCCAGCGCCCAATGCATAGCCGTTCACTGCCGCGATAAGTGGTTTTTCAAACTGATCAATGCGTTGCCATAGCTGAGGTCTTGGGTTGAGCCATGTTTCCACCGCATGCTGAGTCGACATTTCGTTTAAGTCAGCCCCGGCAGCAAACATGGTTTCACCGCCGTAAACCACAACAGTTTTAACTTCTGACTCACTCGCAGCCATGTCTAAGCAGCTGATAAGTTGGCTCAACACACCGTTGCTGAGCGCATTACGCTTTTCAGGGCGATTTAGCGTCACAACAAGGACACCTTGCTGTGTCAGCTCTACCAATAGATCGGAATAATCTGTGTGCATTTTCATTTTGCCTCTATACGTCGAAGTCAATTTCAACTTCACTAGTAGTTGGGACGGCTTGACAACTCAGTACGTAACCCGCATCCACTTGGTCTGCTTCCAAGCTGTAGTTTGTGCCCATTTCAACGTTGCCTGACTTCACTTTACAGATACATGTGGCACAGACACCGCCTTTACATGCGTATGGCAGATCCACCCCCTGTCTTAGCGCGGCATCCAGCAAGCTGTCATCTTGTGAGGTCATATCGATTTTCATCACGCGGCCGTCACGCTTTAATGTCACTTGAGTATTTTCTGACTGATTGGCTGACTTTTCTCGCGCTTTGTTTGCGGTATTAAAGCGTTCTACGTGATAATTATTTTCAGGTAAGCCGCCTTCTACGAGAGCGGTATAGGAAGACTCTAAAATTTCTTCTGGACCACAGACATAACACGCGTCAAATTCGCTCCAATTGAATAACTGCGCACCTAGCTGACGAAGCTTGTCACCGTCTAGACGGCCGTTCCAAAGTTCGACTTCGTTAGTTTCGCGGGAGAAAAAGTAGTTAACATGGAAGCGAGTCGGAAAACGGTTTTTCAGCGCCAGTAGTTCATTCTTGAACATCATGCTGTTTGAGTTGCGATTCCCGTACAGCAAAGTAAACGTACTGTTTGGTTCCGCTTCCAACGCGGACTTAAGCATAGACAAAATTGGCGTAATGCCAGAACCCACTGCGATACCAAGATAGTTAATCGCACGTGACATATCCGGCGTAAAGCCAAAATGACCTTGTGGTGTCATCACCTCTAGCTCATCACCGGCTTTGATCTCATTGACTGCAAAGTTTGAGAAGCGGCCTTCTTCGATCGCTTTAATACCGACTTGCAAACCCTTTTCGCTTGGCGATGAACAGATTGAGTAACAGCGGCGCAACTCTTCACCATCGATGGTTGATTTGATCGTCAAGTGCTGCCCTGGGTGAAAATCGAACTGTGTTTGTAATTCAGCTGGTACATCAAACTGTAACACGACCGAATCAGCGGTTCCTTTTTCGGCACTAGCGACTTTTAGAGTGTAAAAATCTGTCATAATAATCCCTTACTTTATATGCACTTGAAGTAATCAAATGGTTCTAAACACGATATACATTTAAAGTGCGCTTTACATGCGGTTGAACCAAACTCACTGACCAACTTTGTATTCTCGCTACCACAATGGGGACATTGAGGTTGCGCGTTGATAGCCGTGTGCATACATGCTTTTCTATCTGGTGGCGCAATCCCGTATTCTCGTAACTTGCGCTTGCTTGAATCTTGCATCCAATCTGTCGTCCAAGCTGGCTCTAATTGCACTTCGACTTGAACATTGTGGAAACCTTCGCTGTTTAGACGTTGCTTAATATCCCCCATGATCATTTCTGTCGCTGGGCAACCCGAATATGTTGGGGTGAATTTCACTAACCAACCAGAGCTGTGCTTGCTAATGTCGCGAACCATACCCAGCTCTCCAATAGAGATAACCGGGATCTCGGGGTCTGGAATGTCTTGAATGATTTTCCACATGCGGTGCAGGTCTGGGTCAGACAAAGAGTCGATTGTTTGCATCATCCCAAAACCCTACCACTGTTGGTTTGGATACGTCCGCTGCATGTATTGAAGCTCAGCAAGCAGGAATCCAAGATGTTCACTGTGTTGGCCTGACTTACCGCCAGAGAGAAAATATTCTTCCGCAGGGGTTTCGATGTTGCCTTGCGTAAGCACAGACTGAACATTCGATAACCATTCAGCTTTTAGCTCAGAAACATCGCCAATCACGCCCTGCTCGATTAATGCGCTTTCCGCTGCACCGAGTTCAAACATTTCATTTGTATAGCGCCACAAATCATTGACCGCGGTCTGAATTTTTTCATGACTTAGCTCTGTACCGCCCGCCAAACGCTCAATCCAACCTGTGCTGTAACGTAAATGGTAAGCGACTTCCTTCAGCGACTTTTTTGCAATGGCTGCTACTTGCTCGTCATTGCTTTGCGCCAGTGTTTGAAGCAATAGATTGTGGAAGTTATCAAACAGGAATTGACGGACGATAGTAATATCGAAACCCTCATTTGGTCTCTCTGCCAACAGCAGGTTTTTGTAATCACGCTCCTGTCTTAAGTAAGCGTAGTCGTCTTCCGTTTTGCCTTGACCGTCAAGTACCGCCGCGTACTGATATAAGTTGCGCGCTTCACCAAGTAGATCCAGACCAATATTCGCCAAAGCTATATCAATTTCTAGCTCAGGAGCGATACCACACCACTCTGCTAGTCGATGGCTAAGCACCAAGTTAGTATCAGCCAGTTGCAGCACGTAATTGAGCTTCGATTGTTGTGCATTCATTTCTGATACCCCTTACATATGCTTGATATCAGCCGGAATGGTGTAGTGGCTCGCGTGGCGGTACACCTTATCTTCAGCAGGATCAAACAGCGGGCCAGACTCGCTCGGTTGAGAAGCCGTAATTTGGCTTGATTCCACTACCCAGATTGAACAACCTTCGCTGCGGCGGGTATATAAATCGCGCGCACCTTCCAAAGCCATTTTGCCATCAGCCGCTCTTACGCTACCGACATGTTTGTGATCTAGACCTTGCTTGCTACGAACAAATACTTCATACAGTGGCCAGTTAATTGAACTCATTGTGATTCTCCTTATCTTTCTGCTTTGGTAGAGACTACGCGGCGCTTTGAACTTGTTTTTCGACAAAAGCCACTGCGGCTTCACGCACCCAAGCCCCATCTTCCCAAGCTTGTCGTTTGTCTTTTAGGCGTTCATGGTTACACATGCCGTGACCGTTGATGACTTGATAGAACTCCTTCCAGTCGATCGTGCCAAACTCGTAATGGCCTGTTTCCTCGTTCCATTTCAAATCTGGATCTGGCACCGCCATACCCAGTGCATGAACCTGGTGAACCGTGTTGTCAACAAACTTTTGGCGAAGGTCATCATTGCTAACGCGCTTGATTTTCCATGCCAAGCTTTTCGCTGAGTTAGGAGAGTCGTTGTCGTTTGGACCAAACATCATCAGCGCAGGCCACCACCAACGGTTAATCGCATCTTGCAACATCGCTTTTTGTTCTTCACTACCATCGGCGAGCACGCGGCACGCTTCGTAACCTTGGCGTTGGTGGAAACTTTCTTCTTTACAGATTCGTACCATCGCACGAGCGTAAGGGCCGTAAGAGGTGCGACATAATGCCACTTGGTTAATGATTGCAGCACCATCAACAAGCCAACCAACAACGCCCACATCCGCCCAAGTCAGTGTTGGATAGTTAAAAATTGATGAATATTTCATCTCACCAGAGAGCATTCTCTCGTATAGGGAATGACGCTCACCACCCAGCGTTTCAGCCGCGCTGTACAAGTAAAGGCCATGACCTGCCTCATCTTGAATTTTTGCCAGCAACACAGCTTTACGACGTAATGATGGTGCACGCGTTAACCAGTTCGCTTCTGGAAGCATGCCAACGACTTCAGAGTGCGCATGTTGACCAATCTGACGAATTAACGTTTTACGGTAACCATCCGGCATCCAATCCTTTGCCTCAATAGCGATTTCTTCTTCGATCTTGCGCTCGAATAACGTTTGCTCTAAAGACATTACCCCCTCCATTTGATACGTATTTATATTATTTAATAAATTAAATGTATCACTAAACGCACCAATCACAACATATATTTTACAAATTGAGCGAAAGATTGCGCTTTATTGTTAATAAAGTGATAAAAAAACGGGACCCGAAGGTCCCGCTTGGTTTCTTGAGCTAATGTAATTGTTGTTTAAAAGTCGCCATTCTGACGCGCAACTAAAGTCAGAATGGTA
Source organism: Vibrio galatheae (assembly GCF_000967545.1). Lineage (GTDB taxonomy): Bacteria > Pseudomonadota > Gammaproteobacteria > Enterobacterales > Vibrionaceae > Vibrio > Vibrio galatheae. The sequence goes on from NZ_JXXV01000018.1 coordinate 108,652, forward strand.
TAAAGTGCCACTGGCTGATTATCTTGGTTAGTCACTTCCACGTCCCATGCCACAACACCTTGTGGTTGTTCTTCAGCGCTGCGTTGACGTTTTTGGATTTTCTTCTTACACGTCAAGTGTACTTGAATCGTGTCGCCAATCTTCACGGGTTCGATAAAGCGCAGCCCTTCCATGCCATAGTTGGCTAATACCGGGCCCGGGGCGGCTTCAACGAATAAGCCAGCAGCCGCAGAGATAACAAAGTAACCATGAGCGACTCGCTCACCAAACATCGACTCTCTCGCCGCAATCTCGTCCATATGCGCATAAAAGTGGTCGCCACTTAGACATGCAAAATTAACGATATCGGCTTCGGTTATCGTGCGTCTTGCCGTAGTTAGCGTGTCGCCAACACTGAGATCTTCAAAGTATTTCTTGAATGGGTGGATAGGATTGATGACCTTTTCAGCGCCGCGAACCCACTCGCGCCCGATTTGCGCTAACATGGTTGGAGAACCTTGAATTGCTGTACGCTGCATATAGTGTTTCACACCGCGAAGGCCACCCATCTCTTCACCACCACCCGCACGACCTGGGCCGCCATGAACAAGCATAGGTAACGGTGAGCCATGACCTGTCGACTCTTTTGACGACTGCTCATTGAGTATGTGTAAACGGCCGTGGGCTGGGCCAATCAATGAGGTTAGCTGAGCGGCAACACTGCCGGATGCGGTCACAATACTGGCAACTAGACTGCCTTGCCCTTTACTTGCTAGCGCTGCCGCATCCTCAATATCCTCGTATGGCATGATGGTACAGACTGGTCCAAACGCTTCTACCGAGTGCACTTCTTCTACTTGGTGAGGAGCATCGCAGCGCAGTAGTGTTGGAGGGTAATATGCCCCTTCAGCAGAGCCTTTAGGTTCTAGACACTGAGGGTTTCCGCCAGTCAGCACCTCACAATGATTACTCAATGTGGTCACTTTTTCTTGGACATCATTCAGTTGACCACGGCTAACCAGCGCCCCCATTTTCACCCCTTCAATCGAAGGATCGCCTACAGTGATGGATTCAAGTTTCGTCACGATCTCTTGAGAAACCGTATCGATTAAATGCTTAGGTACAATCGCACGACGAATTGCAGTACATTTTTGTCCTGCTTTCACCGTCATTTCGCGCACCACTTCACGGACGAAGAGTTTAAATTCTGGCATTTCCGGCGTGACATCATCGCCTAAAATAGCGCAGTTAAGTGAATCAGCTTCCATCGTAAATGGAATCGATTTTTTGGTCAGATTAGGGTGTGAACGCAGCATTTGCCCCGTTTGAGCTGAGCCAGTGAAGGTCACCACATCTTGGTAGTCTAGATGTTCAAACATGTCACCAACAGAGCCACACACAACCTGAATTGCGCCTTCAGGGAGTAGGCCGCTTTCTGACATCGCCTTCACCATTGCTTGGGTAAGGTAGGCCGTTTCTGTCGCAGGTTTCACCACTGCTGCTACACCAGCTAACCAAGTTGGCGCCAGTTTTTCTAGCATTCCCCAACACGGGAAGTTATACGCATTGATATGCAGCGCGACGCCTGTTTTACTGGTCAAAAAATGGCGAGCAGCAAAGCCGCCTTCTTTTGAAAGCGGGATTAATTCGTCCTCAGGCCAGATGGTATCATTCGGCAACTCGCGGTTTGCAAGGCTCGAATAGCCAAATAAAGTGCTCACGCCACCTTCGATATCAATCCAAGAGTCAACGCGCGTAGCACCTGTATGGTTTGACAAGGTATAGAACTCTTCTTTACGTGAAAGTAGGTACTTTGCTAAGTCTTTGATCATGTTAGCTCGTTCTAAAAAAGTCATTGCAGACAGAGCTTTAGTACCATGTTCACGGCCATATTCTAACACTGCGCGGGTATCCATACCTTCTGCGCTGACTTGATATAGACCTTCACCTGTTAAGGCACTATACACGTCACGCGGTTTGCCTGATCCGAAATACCACTCTCCGGCGATGTAGCTAGTTAATTGTTCCATTTTTGCCTCTTTATCCTTAGTTCCACAGCAATCGATAACTTATTCCTTGACTCAATTTGTGAGGTCAACGTTTGAAAATTTGACTGACGGTTTTGTTAATAGAAAAACAGAACCCGACTCACACAATTACAATTCATTAACATTTTCGATACACAAATCGATTTTCAAATGATACATTGCAAATGTCAAATCTAATTTCAATGTGTCATTTTACATCGTGATATAGACCTAGTGAGATAAACAAGGAATCAGTTATGTTCAAATCTACTTTAGCGAAAGGCCTAACGACATTATTTGCAGCAAGCATGGTGGTGAGCCCAAACGTATACGCTGAAAATCACGAATTAAAGATCGCTACTTGGCTAAGCCCAATGCAAACAATGAACGCCGATGTCTTGCCTACTTGGGGCAAGTGGATTGAAGAGGCGACACAAGGCCGCGTGACGATCAAACTCGAATATGATCTTGCCCATCCTAAAAGCTTGGTTGAATTAGTCGAAGATGGTGCCGTTGACGCTGCTTGGACTTTCCACGGCTATCAACCCGGTCGTTTCCGCCTCACTCAAATAGCAGAACTACCCGGTAACAAGTCGACGGGCGAAGCCGCCTCTGTTGCTCACTGGCGCATTAACGAAAAATATTTCAGTGACTCATTTGAATACGATGGTGTCGAACTCGCAGGAGTATTTGTACATGGCCCTGGCCAAGTCCATATGCGTGAGCCAATTAACTCGTTACGAGATCTCAAAGACAAAAAAATTCGTGTTGGTGGCGGCATCTCAACAGAAATTGGCAAACTGCTAAAAGTTTCTGGGGTAAGTGCTCCAGCGACCAAAGCCTATGAAATGCTTTCTCAAGGGGTTGCTGACGGCCTATTCATGCAAATGGACATGATGAAAGCGGCACGATTTAAAGACGTTGCTCCATACTCTTATAAATTACCAACTGGCCTGTATCTAGGTTCATTCGGCATTTTCATTAGCCCTCAGTTTATGGAAAAGCTATCTGAGCAAGATCGCCAAGCCATCCGCAGCGTGTCGGGTGAAAAACTGTCCGCTCTTGCGGGCCGCTACTGGTCAAAAGCGGACGAGATTGGTGAACAGGACATCATCAAGTCCGGCAGCAAAGTGGAAAACTTCCCTGCTGAAGATATTGCTTACTTTGAAGATTTGACCAAAGGCCTAGACAGCGAATGGATAAAATCGGTCAAATCACGCAAAGTTGACGCGCAAGCCGCACTTACCGAATTTAGGCAGATTGTCGACGGCTACCAACCCATTGAGCTGTAGTAGGTGCTGCTATGAAGCGCTCATTCATGATGTTAACCAAAAGCTGGGAGTTTAATGCCCAGCTTTTAGATAAACTGCTCAAACTTTGTGCTTGTGTAATCCTGTTTTCGATGATGACGCTGACTTGTATTGACGTTGTGGGGCGCTATTTGTTCGAGCATCCCGTCACAGGCAGCGTTGAGCTTACCGAAATACTGCTTGGGGCGTTAATTTTTTCCACTATGCCTCTCGTCACTTGGCGAAAAGAGCACATAAGCGTGGATCTGACCGACAGTGTTATTCCTCAGAAGGTCAAAAATATCCGTGATGTGGGCTTTGATCTTGTGGTTGCGATCAGTCTGTTCGTCATCGGTTTCAAGGTTTGGGAACTTGCAGGTCGAGCAGAAATGTATGGTGAAATGACGGAGTACCTCGAGATTCCTACCCACTACTTCATCTACTTTCTTGCTGCCTCTTGTTGGTTAACGGCGATAACATCCGTGGTTTTAGCCGTCACCCGAATTTTTAACAAAGAGTATTCAAATCAGAGGGATTGATATGACTGTTGCTCTAATTGGTTTTGCAGTACTGATGATACTCATTCTACTGCGTATGCCTATTGCCTTCGCAATGGGCGCGGTTGGTTTCTTTGGCTATGCGGCATTAGGAGATTGGAACTTTAACGGCGCTTTAACCGTAAGTGCAAAGCGCCTGATTGATACCGCGCAAGATTACGGCTTGTCGGTTATTCCAATGTTCATTTTGATGGGTAACTTGATTACTCGTGCGGGGATGTCTCAAGAGCTGTACCGAGCTTGTTACGCGTTCTTAGGTCACTATCGCGGTGGACTAGCAATGGCGACGGTCGCAGCCTGTGGTGGATTTTCTGCCATTTCAGGTTCTAGCCTTGCGACTTCAGCGACAATGGCCAAAGTAGCGATGCCTTCGATGCGTAAATATGGCTACTCAGACGGTCTCGCTGCGGCTTCAATTGCGGCGGGCGGTACGCTGGGCATATTGATTCCACCAAGCGTGATTTTAATTATTTACGGTGTATTGACTGAGCAAAGTATTCGCGATTTGTTCGCTGCTGGTTTTATTCCGGGCCTGCTCGGCATCGGCATGTACCTACTTGCGACTCGCTATGTGGTCTGGCGTAACCCTAATGCCGGTCCGAAAGGTGAGAAAATGTCCAAGGAAGACAAGCGTAGTGCCCTAAAATCAGTCTCTGGAATTTTAGGCTTGTTTGCCTTAGTGATGGGTGGTATTTACCTTGGCGTATTCACCCCAACTGAAGCGGCGGGTATTGGTGCTGGCGGTGCGTTTGCCATCGCTCTTTTCAGACGAACGCTGACTCTGGAAATCCTCAAAGAAATTTTGGTCGATACAGCAAGAACATCCACTATGCTGTTCGGCGTGATTATTGGCGCATTAATTTACTCAAACTTTGTTAACCGTACTGGCCTGCCGAACGAACTTGTAGAATGGATGTCGACGTTTGGTGCAGAGCCCATCTACGTCATCCTCGCCATCATGGGCATCTACATCTTGCTAGGTACGGTTTTTGAAAGCTTATCAATGCTGCTACTCACGGTTCCTGTTTTTTATCCGCTAGTTGCAAGCCTTGGTTTTGATTTGGTGTGGTTCGGTATTGTTGTTGTGGTTGTAACTGAAATCAGCCTGATTACTCCGCCAGTTGGCCTCAATATATTTGTATTAAGTAGCGTAGTAAAAGACATCAAAACCAGCACCATTTTTAAAGGTGTCACACCTTTCTGGTGCGCGGACATTGTGCGTTTATTGCTGCTGTTACTTATTCCATCGCTATCACTATGGCTGCCTAGTGTTATTTAATTAAAAACTAGCGTAGAAGATCTAGTTTAGGAATTAATGGCAGGTTCAATTGAACAAGAATCCGATATCGGTTACCTGATATCGGATTTTTATGTGTTTTGAAAGTGAGTTAGCGGCAGCCTTTCAGGCTTACAATACATTCGAAAAATATACAGAATTGCTATCTCCAGGGCTTGTTCAACAAAGCACCCTCTCGCAGGAGGTTGATTTCCCATAATTTTTTCTAATGTGTGGGAATTTATTGAACAATAGGATTGCTTGAACGTCCATTCAATATCCCCATTAGAGTCGATGTCGAAACTTTCGGTGGCACGATCATAACCAGATGAACATGAACTGGCTGAACATTTAGCTCCAAGACTTCACAACTTTTCATATTGAACGAAATGTAGATAGAGTGATAAAGCTTATTGCCAATATTGCCTTTCAAGATCTTAAATCTGTACTTTGGCGTTCCATGTGGTATTTACAACAACGCCAATATGCATGTAATGAACTTCTGTAATCGCCCATGTTTTTAGTTTCCTCTTACTTGTAGTGAATAAGAGCTTTACTTCTAACATAGGCTTTCCTTGGGGCAATAGCCCCAAGGAACAATCACTACCGTCCAAGGAGCTGGTTTAGGGCTGACAATAAAAAGCGGAGATGTTATTTCTCCGCTTTTTGAATGGCCATAGTATTAATCAAAAATGAATATGACACATGAGCTTATTGCGCTCGGCCTTGCTGATCATAGTACAGAGCCACCTGTTGTCTTTGCTCTGGCGTTAACTCATTCGCAATTTGCTGCATAATGACGGACTTACGTTCACCGCTGGCAAAATTGTTAAGCTGGTTAAGTAGATAGCCACTATTTTGGCCCAATAAGTTAGGCCACTCTGTGTTGATCGTTTTTCCTGACAGGCCATGACAAGAGACACAGCGTGCTCGAACGTCAGCACCTCTTCGATCCGCCGCCTGTTTTGGCGCTTTAAAGAAGGTCTGATTTGAGTAATGTGTCGCTAGCTGAGTAATATCTTTATCAGAGAGACCCTTAACGATGTCAGCCATCAGAGCGTTCTCACGGGTACCGTCTCGAAACGCTTTGAGTTGAGCTTCTAAGTAACCTTGCTTTTGTCCATGCAAAATTGGGTAAATATCTACCTGATTTACCAAGCTTTCATTGTGGCAGCTTTCGCAACTGTTAAGCAGCCCTTTGTTAAAGCCTGCATAAGCAGCGCCTATATTCAACGCGATACAACCCAAAAGAAAGCGTACTCCAATCCTTTGTAAACCTTTCATCTATTGACTCTCTTCTCTATTTGTCCCTTTGTTCAGCGCAATTTTCTGCACCAACCCTTTTCGATATTCCGTCACTTCAGTTAACGGGGACTGTCTTAGCCGACCAACTTCTTCGCTCGTGTAAGGTTTAAAATTATCTGGGGTGCTTTCACCGCCAAATTCAACCACAATCCAATTCATTAGATTGGCAAGGTCTTCATTATTAACCGCCGCATTCGCAGAGCCTGGTACCTGAATAAGATAATCTCGACCTTGAGGAATGGTTAAAAACGCGCCGATATGATCCCTCATATCGGGCACATCTTTACCACCACGGCCATCTCCGACATGACACCCCTGACAAAACATCTGATATTGGAAACGAACTTTGTGCAATGCCTTTTCGGTTTCATCTGAGTACCCAAACGAATAGGTACTCATTGAAAACAGCATCACTACAAAGCAGATTTTTGCCGTTATATGTCTCATTCTTCGAATGCCATCCCCACTACAATTGCAGTTGAACAATGGTAGACAGAACTTGATGCGCCAAGACACCAGTTAACATCGTTCGATTTATCCGAGCGATACAACGGCCTATCCCCCTCATCTCGTTGACACAAACACGTACCACACTGAGTTTTACCACAACAGTCGTTGTAGGAAATCACATAGTTGCGTCCATCGACTGGGTTACGGCAAGTACCGATCCAAGTAATAGGTGACATTTCCGTACCCGGAGGACAAGAGTTTGCAGAGCCGCCACAACAATCACACAAGAAACCGTCAATAGCACAGTATCGCCAGTAGTCACATGAGGATGGATCACCGGTTTCCGTTGGTACAGCTGGTTTTTCACTCGCCCGGGCAACTGGCAGTAGCGGAATACTCGCTCCACCAACGAGCAAACCACCCAGTTTTTTCATTGCGCCACGGCGGTCACTGGTTTGTGCAGCACTACGGACCGATTTTTCGAAAAACTTATCAAAGAAACTCATTATTTCACCTCAACAAATTGGCTGTCCGTGGTCTTACCTTGCATGTAGTCTTGAATCGAAGCGACACGATGTTCTTTCGCTTCAAATAGGCTGTCTAGGTGCTCACGTGAGTTGATGATACCCATTGATGCAATTGAACCTTGTTCATCCATAAGTACTGCGTATGGCAGTTTAGACACTCCAAAGTTTTTACCCAGTAGTTCTGACACCACGTAAGGAAAACGTTCTAACTGGTAGCGCTCAACAAACGCTTGGTGATCCACTTTGTTGCCATCACTCGCCAGTACTACTTCTAGCCATTGGTCTTCGTGTTTTGATGCAGACTTAAGCGCTGGCAGTAATGTTTTACATACCGGGCAATCTGGAGAAAGGAAGAACACCAATTGTGATTTGCCCGATTTGTTGCCACCAATTTCAACCAATTTTTTATTAATGGTTTGCAGTGACATTTCTGGTGCTTTCTGGCCAACTTCCAGTTTTTGGTTCATCGCTAGGGCACCTGCTGGTGCTACACGCTCAAACAAGATCCCTACTTGACGTAACAACGCATAAATAACCAGTGACTGAACGATCACGACCACCCAAAGCAGGCCCATTGAAACTACCGTAATATCCATATTAATTTGCCTTTAGTAATTTGATTTTTTGTAAATTAGAAATCGCTTTTTCAGCGCTTAAGTAGGTAAATGCAAAGAAAATAGCCAGCGCCGAAGCTAGAGCAATTGTTGAGCTAAACGCTGCAACGGCAGGTAAGAAACAGAGCGCAGCAATGATGCACAGCACAACATTCCTAACCAAAATTTCTGGACCGACTTTGATATTTGAATAAGGCCCAGAACAACCACAATCCATCTCGACTTTGCCTTGGTATAGTTGGTATGACATTAACGCCAGGTAAGAGACCAACAACGCGAGAATCGCAATCGCGCCAAGCATTCTTGTTGTTGGTGCAAGCAGTGCGAGCCCTGAGAGTAGCTCTACCCCACCGACCAGCATGATAACCCCACCTAACTTACTCGCCCAACTGCCCAAATACTCACTCATGAGATCTGCATAGTAACGGCGGTTCGCAGGTTTTAGCTTGCCTATCCCTGCACTAGCAAATAACCAGAACAGAAATAGCGCGCTTGAATCAGATAATATTTTCTCGATCATGCTTAGTACGCCTTATACACAACCAACGGAGTAATGTTGCCAAAGTCTGACAAGGTTTGGATAAGCTCACCCGTCCTTGGGTTAATAATATCCAGACCCATTTCACCGTTGGTCACGACAAGTACTGGCTCTTTCCCGCGAGTGACTGACATAGAGACTGCCCAATTTGGCGCATCGACAACGTTAATACGTTTCTTGGTTTTAACGTCAAATATCCAAATCTGGGCACCACCGTGAGTTTGGGAACCATCAAAGCCCTCGGGATTCATGATCACGTAGAACAAGCCTTGTTCGTCTGAATCGGTCAGTGCCAAGCCACCTGGTCGCCAGTTTGCACTTGCCTCTTGTTCTGTCACCAAACTCCATTTACCTAGGTATTTCGCGAATTCGCCATTGAGATCCACTTGGTGAAGTTCACCAGTGAAACTTGGGAAATAGGCAATACCATCAATGATGGCTGGACGTTCAAAAATTGGCGTCTCATCGGTATCAAAAAATGGTGCGATAAACTCTTGGCGCTTCTTGTGTCCTTGCTCGGTAAGCACTGTCGTCATCAACGAACCATTACTACAAATTGAAGTGATACTTCTCTTTCCGGTCGCAAAGGTCAGTACACATCCAGGAGTTTCGATTGACTCAACAACTTCGCGAGTATCGAGATCAAAGACAGTAAATGAAGCTGCCGGACTAAAGTTAGCCACATAGAGTAGTTTTTCGTCAGGTGACGTCGCCATTGCATGGCGTCGGGGCAGTGCGGTTAAACGCGTTTTCGGCCATTTAATCTCTTTTATTGGTGATAGAGTCTGCTTATCGTAGATGACTAACCAGTCCGTTTTTTCACCACGGCTGCCACGCTCGTGAAAACTCTCTATGACATAAAACTCGTTGCGCGTTTTCGGTGCTAAAAAGTTACCGATCAGGTTTTTATCAACCATCCCTTTGATGCGTTCGCTATGTTTCGGTTCAAGCGCATCCATCAGGATCATTTTGCCACCAAACATGCTCATAAAGCTGGCTTCATCGATATAAATCCAACTTTCAGGAAACGCCTGAGGTAACGTTTCAATTATGCCAATTTTCTCAATAGGTAATGGTGGTAGCGATGGATCAGCAACGATTTCCTGCGTAGGCGCAGACGTTTCTTCCTCCACCATTGCCGTTGGAGGCTCACTGGTGCTACACGCAGACAGCTGCATAGCTGTCAGCAAACACACTCCCCATTTTAATGTTGTTCGTTTTTTCATTCCTTTCATCCCTGAAAATTACTATTTGCACACTTTGACTGTTTTCAATGATACGTATTCGTGCAGACCATACTCACCAAACTCCACACCCAGTCCTGACTGCTTCAAGCCACCAAACGGTGCGTTAGGTTGGATTGCGCCGTGATCGTTAATCCACACGGAACCACTTTCGATCAACTGAGCGATTTGTTGTGCCTGATTAACATCGCTTGACCAAATTGATGCACCAAGGCCGTAAGGAGAGTCGTTGGCAAGCTCGATAGCTTGGTCAACATTTGAGAATTTGATGATGGGCAGTACAGGACCAAACTGCTCTTCGTCGACAATTGACATGCCATTGGTTACATCAGCGAGCACAGTTGGCTGATAGAAATAGCCCACGCCTTCAATTGGTTGACCACCAGCCAGCACTCGCGCGCCATCTTGTACTGCTTGTTCGACTAACTGTTTTACTTTGTTAAACTGCAGTTCATTTTGTAGCGGGCCTAGTTCAATGTCCTCTTCCAAACCATTGCCAACCTTGACTGATTTCGCACGCTCAGCAAGTAACTGACAAACTTTGTCATAAATACTTTCATGTACATACAAACGCTTCAAACATGCACAAGTTTGTCCATTATTGTGGAAAGCTGCAGTAAATAGCTTCTCGATAATGTTATCGACATCCGCGTCAGGCAGCACGATACCTGCGTCGTTGCCGCCAAGCTCTAACGTCAAACGCTTTAAGCTTGAAGAAGCCGACTGCATAATATGCTTGCCTGTTGCCGTTGAACCAGTAAATACAATCTTGCTCACTTTAGGATGAGACGTTAGCGCTTGACCAACATCCCCTTCACCAACAACGACGTTGAGCACACCTGGTGGCAAGATAGTATTAGCAAGCTCAACAAAGCGTAATGTAGAGATTGGAGTAAGCGGAGATGGCTTAATCACCACCGTATTACCTGCGCGCAGTGCTGGAATAACGTGCCAGATTGCAATCATCAGCGGCCAGTTCCATGGCGTGATCGACGCAACTACACCCAGAGGCTGACGCACCACTTCTACGTGTGCCGCATCCGAGTCTTCAAGTAAGTCGTTGCTTAGAGATAAAGTCCCTGTGTACTGCGTCCAAGCGATTGAAGCGCCGACTTCCATAATAGAACCCACACCGTTCAAACCATTAATTGGCTTGCCTGTTTCTTGGGTAACTAACTGAATCAGCTCCGGCATATTCGATTCAAGTAGTGATGCCAAAGCATTGATTTTCTCTACACGCTCAGTATCTGGAAGAGCTTTCCATGTTTTAAACGCTTCATCCGCCGCCTCTACGGCCAGATCAACATGTTCACTGCGTCCTTGATTATAAGTTGCAAATATTTCACTTGTTGCCGGATTCACGACTGACAGGATACTGCCATCAGAAATGATACTACCATTTAAGACTGTAGAAAAATGTCGCATTCTTTATCCCTTTTGAATACTTACGTTATAAATAAATAGGACCCACAAAAATTAGCCCTAATTGGATGTCGGTTAATAAATTACCAACAAACACCAAAAAAAAGTAATACTCAATTAACACAAAATCAACATTTAATGTATCATAATCATAATTAAAACCATGAATATAAACATGCATCACATCATTTTGGGACGTTATTCATTTAACACATTGCGCCTATTGCTAAGCATGCAGTTGGTAGATTGGTCTTAGCGAACATGTGATGTCGGTGTGTTTGAAATCTGAAATAACATTGTCCACGTGTTTGTCGACATCAAAATTAGCTAGAGCTGACTAACAGGGAAGGCCAACGTCTTGATGAAATAAGTAACGCACGCCATTATATGGACTAATTAAATAAGAACGTGGTCGGTGGAGAAAAAGCAGATTAATTAAACCATTGGTTTATTTGTGATAGCTCTTCAATCTGCTAACGGCTATGCGCATTTAGAAGCCGATATTTGGGATAGCAATGGCGCACTGATCGCCATCAGCAGACAAAGTGTCGCTGTATTTAGTTAAAAACGTGTAACGGCTAACTGGCGCAGATTTTTAGCTTAAATGTTGCTTGAAAAACGTCAGTGTCCGATCCCATGCGAGTTCTGCTTCAGTTTCCGCATAGCGACCTGTGGAGTCATTGTGAAAGCCATGATTGACTCCATCATAAAAATGCGCGGTGTAAGTGGCACCATTCGCTTTGAGCTGTTTTTCGTATTCAGCCCAAGTCGCATTGACGCGCTTATCCAAGCCAGCAAACTGCAGCAATAAGGGTCCTTTTACGTTTTCTTGTAACTCCATTGCCGCAGGTGTTCCGTAGAAGGGCACACCTGCATCGAGCTGTTCAGGAATAGTCGCTGCAAGCATGTTGACAATATAACCACCAAAACAGAAACCAACCGCACCCAATTTGCCGTTGCTCACTTGATGAGATTTTAAAAAACTGGCAGCGGCAATAAAGTCTTCTTCAATTTTTCTGCGCTCCATGCTTTTTTGCATCGCGCGTCCTTCATCGTCATTTCCGGGGTAGCCTCCAAGTGGGTAGAGCGCGTCTGGGGCAAACGCCACGTACCCTTTAGCGGCCAGCCGCCTAGCAACATCTTTAATATAAGGATTCAGACCACGGTTTTCATGCACCACCAAAACCACAGGGGCTTGACCATTTATCTCTCGGGGAACAACCAAATAGCCCTGACATTCACCACTCCCCTTTGGCGAGTCAAATTTGGCATACGTCGCTTTAATCGCCGGATCGTTGAAAGAAACTTGCTCGGCAAGGGCATAATTTGGCATTAACGCGGAGGTGAGTGTTGTCATGGTAAAACCTAATGCCACAATGCCAGAGAGTCGGGACATGAACTCTCTGCGTGTAATCAGCCCATGCGCATATTCGTCATACCAGTCAAAGGCTTCTTGGGGAATAGCTCGTTGCATTGTGTTTTGGCTTTCTTGCTGCATTTCCATCATACACCCGTCCTCGTTGCAAATTAGATAGAATCGGTCTTCAAGAAAGCGTAGTTCAATATAATGACAATTATTATCTTTTACATTAATTTACACAGCTCATCCGAAGGATCATCGTCATTCAAATGACTGGATACCATAATTTGCTCAAAATTCGCCGTGCAAAGCCATTCGCCTGGCGAATGTTATCGAAACGTTCTATTTCTAAGTAGAAGTACAAATAGCAGACTCGCTTTTGGCTACCAGCGCTCCGTTAGATCGCCGCATATTTTCGTCCATCAACACAAAAAGATACTCCGCACTGACTCTTATATAATCCACATCAATTTTGTGAACCAAATCAAATGTGCCACGAATACTCAAACGCATAATTCATTCGGCTTCAGTTATACAGCCTTTGTACCTAGAAATTTAGATGGAACCGAATATGAAAAATACCATTAACAAACCAGTTCTGCTCTCGCTTGCAGCAGCGCTAATAAGCGTATCTTCAAATGCCCTTGCCGAAGTACACAACATAACATTACTTCATACCAACGACATTGAAAGTGTCTACGAGCCGGTCGATGCGTTTTGGAACCCAAACATTACCCGAATTGGAGGTATTCCGTACCTTGCTACATTAATCAAAGAAACAAGAGCAAAGGAAAAAACAAGCTTCCTGCTAGATGCAGGGGATATTTTTACTGGATCCCTATCAAAAAAAACCAAAGGCAAACTCTCTTTTGATTTATACAGTGCAATGGGGTACGACGCGATCACGCTCGGGAATCATGAATTCGAATACGGATGGGAAACTCTGAAACAAAATATGCCTCGTGCGGCCTACCCCGTACTGAATGCAAATATCAAATTTGAACAAAATGACGCGCCTTTCGCCCAGCCATATACCATCCTAGAAAGAGATGGGGTTCGAGTGGGCGTCATTGGCGTAATGGGGATTGACGCTTTCTATAACACTATGTGGAAGGGCAACCGAAAAGGCTTAACCATTGATGATCCAATTGAAACGACACAGTATTGGGTTGACAAAATTCGTGATGAAGTCGATATGATTGTAGTGCTCACACACCAAAATAAAACAGCACCTATGCAAACTGACAAAGAAGCCGACCCAGAAGTTCAACGTGGATTCGACGAAGATTATGATATGGCAGGTAAATTAACTGGCGTTGACGTAATCTTTGGGGGTCACTCCGACCACGGTTTGTGGAAACCCGTTGTTCATCCTAAAACAGGCACAATTATCGGCTTAACTTTCGGACAAGGGAAATACCTTGGCTACACAAAATTCGCAGTCGATACTGATAAACACGATGTCAAATTACTTGAGGGCAAGCTGATTCCAGTGGAGTCTGACAAACTGAAGAAAGACGAAAAAACCAGTCAGTTAATTGAAACTGCGCGTGCCAAGCATCCAGAGCTGAAGCAAATATTAGCAACACTAGACAAAACCGCCTACCGTAGCTACTACCGAGAATCGAATGTAGGTAACTTGGTCGCCGACATGATGCGAGAGGCTGCAAAGGCAGACATTAGTATGATCAGTTCTGGTAGTATACGTGTCGACTTAAACAAAGGACCGGTAACAATGGAAAATATCATGGATCTTTTCCCTTTCACCGATAAGCTATCTTTGGTAGAGCTGACAGGAAAACAAGTGAAAGCGTTATTGGAATACAGTTACACTTTGCCATACGGCCTAGCACAGTTTTCAGGTATCGAAGCAAAATATGACAGCCAAAGACCTGAAGGCAACCGTTTACTAGCACTAAAAGTTAATGGCAGCACGGTAGATGACGATCAAGTGTATAAAGTCGCTACTTATTCTTATGCGGCAAGTGGTGGTGACGGGTATCAAGTGTTTGCTGAAGGTACGATGCTGTCAGAAACAGGCTCTATCACTCAGGTACTTATTGATCACCTCAAAGCGCATCAAAAAGTTTCGGTACCAGCTTTGGGACGTCAAATAGACGTATCCAAACAATAGTACCCTTATGGAGGGGAAACGGTGCGCTTCAGAGAAGATTACAATGGGTGCAAGACTTACGGTTGCCCAAATTGCGGGAACCCTAAACCCTCACTTTACTCTCGCTCAAACAGGCTCGGTTACGATGCTTGGTATTGCTCTGAATGCGGCGCTTACCCACCAGTATTACTAAATACACCCATCATTGCACTGGCGAAGCAAATTAGTCGTCGCCAGTGCGATATCTCTCTTTTTCATGGCTGCTCGTGCCAAAAACCACAATATCAACGCTATGGCTTTACGGCACAAGGTAGTCAGCGGGTACAATGTACACAATGCAAGCGTGTAATTACCCAACCCAATGCCAAGAAACTGGCAAACATACTCCAACCGATTATGGATGCTTTAATCAATCAGGTACGTCCCGAAGCTATCCAAAAAGCATGTAATCTAAGCGGTAAGGAACTTGCTAAGCATCTGGAGCTACTCGCCCATCTACTCACTCAAGTGAGTTTAAATTGGGAGAAAAAAGCCAACTTCCCTTTTATCCAAACTCGCACGACAAAACAGGTCTGCCGCTCAGGCTTACAGCACAACAATCATCAACAATACGAAACTCACCTTTGGACGCTTTCAAGTGTGGACTCTCAATCCGGTTATATGGTGTTGTTCAATGACAATGCTTTGTATGACGATACCCTGCTCACACCATCAGTGCTAGAAGAGAGTCTCTATCATCTCGATCACGTTGAACCCCTCTTAGAAAGTGATATTGAAGTACTGAATAAAGCCGAGATCACTTACAGTAAAATATTGGCTCGCAGCCAGTTTGATAAACTGGCGTATAGCCTCCAATGCCATGCTAAATCAAAAGAAGCACAGATACTTCGCCCGGTTTACGCCGCTCATGCCCACTTCCAAAACTTGTACATGAAGACAAATAAAATGCCACCATCAGCAATTATTCTCGAACATGAAAGCTTTTTACGAGGAGCTTCTATCACCGCTTTCAGTAACGAAGTAAGAAATGGTCATACAGACTTATATTATTGCCACCTAACCGACAATACAGATAGTACAAAGTCGAAGACAATCAGCAGAAATATGAGTTGGTGGAACGAGAAATGGTATAGCCTAGCGATTGAAAACTTACATGGTAGTTGGCAAGCGGGTATCGGGGTACTAACCAATGACACAAACAAAATTAGCCAAATTTTGCCTTCCAACCCCGACTGGAATCAACACTTCTGGAACAGTTTTAACCTGTGGCTTTCCCCTCAATACGCTAGACGCATTAGCCTAAAACGGCTCCATCAATGGCAATACATCTATCGATATTTGTACAACGTCGTCTTTACCAGCCGACTAAACAGTACAATAGTTAACAACGTTGAACCAACTGAGATAGGCTCTATCGTTACAGCCATGAACCAAGAAAATATTAGCGGATACAAATCGTAAGATTAGACGTTAATAAAAGAGCTAAGATTTCTGTATAGAGTGTTATTGTTAGGTGCGATAAAGAACCTTTACCACATGCCAACCAAACTTAGTTTTAACTAGGTGTGGAACCAGTGTTTCACCGGAAAAACAGACCTTGTCAAACTGGGGGACCATTTGTCCTTTGCGGAACTCGCCTAAATCGCCACCTTTCTTACCGGATGGACAGGTGGAATATTTTTTTGCGAGCGTCTGAAATTTTGCACCTTTTTTAAGCTGTTTGATAATGTCTTCAGCTTGTTCTTTATGCTTGACCAAAATGTGAAGGGCATGAGCTGTTTTAGCCATGTGGATGCCTGTATATATGACTTAATCTGCGAATTGTACCCCAATAAAACGAGATCTTCACCCAAGTAAATGGCGCTATTTATCTTGAATGGCTATCTTATCGACGTTTGGATACAATTTTGATTAGTGCCCATTGATCATCAGGGCAAATCCGTTACCATTTACATGAATAACCGACCGAATGAGAATCTCATGGCAAAACCAGTCAGTAAAGCAAATCAGTCTCAGGGCATGCTGATGTTTACTTTAACGCAAAGTAAGCAACTCTTCGCTATTGGTACTCTGAAAGTCAGAGAAATTGTACCATTCCAACCAACCACACAGATCCCCTATTCGCATCATCACGTGGTTGGCACAGTAACCATTCGTGGTAAAACCATCCCTGTGATTAATATGCCTGCCGCCATTGGTTTTCGCCCTATTCAACCGGAAGAGTACGAATCGTGCTACTTGATAGTCACTGACTGTCTGCGCACAGTCGTCGCCTTTATGGTTCGTTCCATAGAAAAAATCATTGAATGTGACTGGAAGTCGATTGAATCAGCGCCCAAAAGTGCCGGCTCAAACGTTTTTGTAACTGGCATTACTCGTTTCGACGGTCAAATTATTCAGATGCTCGATGTCGAATTACTGCTGTCTAAGATCTATCCTCAGTACGAGTCGACCAATATTCCTATGCTCACCGACATTGAGCGTGAGCGTTTGAAAGCTCTCAACATTTTGTTGGTTGACGACTCTTCAATCGCGCGCAAACAGCTATCTGATGCGCTAGATAGCATTAATATCTCATACCAGATCTGCAACAACGGTCTTGATGCCCTTGATTTAATGCGAGAAGAGGCATCCGCAGGTCGCCCTATCGATTTACTAGTTAGTGATATCGAGATGCCAGGCCTAGACGGATACGAACTCGCGTTTGAAACGCAGAATGACGCACAGCTTAAAAATAGCTACGTGATTCTGCACACGTCACTATCAAGTGAAATATGCGTTGACCGCGCCCAGCAAGTTGGTGCTCATGAAGCGCTAGAAAAATTTAACGCTGCCGACCTAATTCAAGCGATGTTGCGTGGTGCAAGCAAATTGGAATCAGGTAACGTTCGAGAAGAAGTACCGCATGGCGTTTAGCTAAGTTTGCTTCGGAGTTACTGAGGCAACTCCAAGTTTATGTCGCTATAATGTACCAATAGAGACATACAGTTGTGCTAAAGTTCATATAACGTATTAATTTATCATTGCAAATTGATACTAAACATACATCTAAATTAGAAATCCGCTACTCTTAGTGTAATGAGTGTCGAAATAAGATTATTCCTAACAAATGACAGACGACGACTTCAAGAAATCGACGGAAAACCTTAAAAAAGCCGTCCCATTGATGATGAAAAACTACGTAGCCGCCACACCTGCTAACTATGCACTGTGGTACACATACGTGGACAATGCTATTCCGCAGCTAAATCGTGAACTCGATAGCGTCGTTGAAAATTTTGGCATCTGCCCCCCAGCAGCCAGTGAACAGCTTTACAATACATATGTTGCTAGCCGTACTGAAACCGACATGCGTGATCTGCGCAATAATATCGAAATCTTAGTCAACGAAGTATCGCGTTCAATGAGTGACACCCTATCTGACACTTCTCAGTTTTCACAATTAATTGACAAAAGTTTCGATAATTTAGAGCGCGTTGAAGACCAAGCCATGTCAATGGACGAAGTCATGACGGTTATCCGCCAGCTGGTTTCAGAATCTCGCGAGATTCGTCATTCGACTCGTTTTCTAAACGATCAGCTTGAAACTGCGACCAGAGAAATTAATCAGTTGAAGACTCAACTCGCTTCTGTTCAGCAAGATGCGCTGTTTGATTCATTAACCAGTTTGTACAATCGCCGCTCTTTCGACAGTGACTTAAACACCCTCTGCCGTTCAGAACAGAAGATGTGTTTGATTTTGGCGGACATAGACCACTTTAAAGTGTTCAACGATACCTACGGACACTTATTTGGTGACACTGTCATTAAAGGAATTGCTCGCAGGCTTCAATTGAGTTGCCGTGATGGTATTCAAGCTTATCGATTTGGTGGTGAAGAATTCGCCATGATTGTGCCGAATAAATCACTACGCATTGCGAGGCAGTTTGGTGAAAGCTTACGCCGCGCAGTCGAGAAACTGTCGGTGAAAGATCGCCGGACTGGCAAACAAATCGGTAACATTACGATTTCGATGGGCGTAGCGGAATTAGAGCAAGGCGAGAAAGGTGAGTCACTCATCGAACGCGCGGACAAGTTGCTCTACGAGGCGAAAGAGTTAGGTCGTAACCGCGTTATGCCAATTTAAGCTGTTATTCGTTCCCACAATTAAAAACCGCCCCTAAGCAAAAACTTAGGGGCGTTTTTTACATCAGAAATTACTTAGCCGTCAGATGTGATGGCAGCTATCAGCTCTTGCTGCACACTTTCCGCTTGATCATTGCTAATCTGGCATGTTCCGGCGGCCTTGTGTCCACCACCACCATATTTAAGCATCAACTCACCAACGTTGGTTTTAGAGCTACGATCAAAGATAGATTTCCCGGTCGCAAACACAGTATTCTGTTTTTGGAATCCCCACATTTTGTGAATAGAGATATTGCACTGTGGATACAAGGCGTAGATGATGAAGCGGTTGCCCGCATAGATCACGTTTTCCCCAGTCAGGTCGAGAAAGATAAGGTTGTCATAAACCGTTGCGCATCGTTGAATCTGCTCTTTGAATAGATTCTCATGTTCACGATAGAGATCGATACGCTCTTTCACATCAGGTAACGCGAGAATTTCATCGATCGAATGGTTTTTACAGTACTCAATCAAGTCCATCATCAAGGTATAGTTAGAAATCCGGAACTCGCGAAAGCGCCCGAGCCCAGTGCGAGCATCCATAAGGAAGTTCAATAAATTCCATCCTGTCGAATCCAGCACTTCATCACGGGTAAACTGCGCGGAATCACCTTTATCGACAGCTTCCATCATATCTTGCCAGTCACTTGGAAAAACTTGCTCGCCACCATAGTAATCCCACACGACCCGCGCCGCCGAAGGAGCGTCAGGATCAATGATGTGGTTATCATTTTTGACAGGGTTACGTATCAGTTCTGAAAGATGGTGATCAAAGACAAGGTGAGCCTTATCCACGTAAGGTAAGTTAGTCACAATGTCATGAGAAGTGATGTCGACGACACCATCTTGCATATCTTTAGGATGAACGAACTTAATATCCTCAATAAGATCCAGCTGTTTCAACAGCACGGCACAAACAAGGCCGTCAAAGTCACTTCGTGTTACAAGTCGATATTTTTGATCCGACATCTGGCATTTCCTATGCTTAATCTTTTTATTCAGGGAATTTTTCAGTCATACCAAAACATTACAGCATGTTCTACTGCTTTGTTGTACAACTCCTTTTAATATTAGACATCACGAAGCTTTTAACAAACTCTAGACAGAGTTTTTCGTCCTGTGCTCTATAATCGATATGCTACCAATTGATTTTATATAGGTTTTGTTATGAATAAACTAAGTTTTGCTGTGGCTTGCGTGGGTGTTTTACTACTGGCTGGCTGTGCAAATGAACCGGATGAGTATGACGTTAAAGAATACACTTCTGTCGCTAACCCAGCCTCCGTTTACTGTGTGCAACAAGGTGGTGAGCTAGGTGCAGCAACCGAAAATGGTATACGCGTAACTTACTGTCTACTGGAAAACGGTGAAAGTGTTGAGCAGTGGGAGTATTATCGCCAAAACCATGATGGCCAATAACCTGACAATGATTGGAAAGAGAGCGCCATCCCAGCGCTCTCTTTCGCTCTATATCCCGTCCTCATAGCCTTGCTGCTCAGGGTCAAAGCGTCGATTGAGCTTAATCAAGTTGTCATTTAGCAGTGCTAATTGTTCACAAGCTTGCCCGTAATCAACATCCGCCGCAGTTGCGTCAACCGCAGACTTGATGATACCGAGCGCCCGCAGTGAATCAGCGTCAGTAATTAGATGGTTTAACTCTTTCAACGCATAACATGCAATCTTATAGGGCTGCTCACGAACCTGTGGAAGCGGCCTATTAAAGACGTTACTCTTTACCCCTTCCAAGTACACTCTATAAGTGGTGATCTCATCGAGAAGTAAAAACACTTGCCCAGCAGTCGAGCTATGTGGGTATGGTTCGGCGATATGGTCAGATATCGAAGTCGAAATGTTAAGCGTCAACCCACTCTGAGCACACTGCATTTTGAGCGTTCTCAACAACCCTTGCTCATCCATTAAAGTTTGAATCTCGAAAATACGCTTAAGGTGATAATCATTAGAAATGAAAGTCACTGTCACTGCCTGCCCCTGACGGCACATTTTACTGCTAACCAATTCTTGGGCGGCATTGGTGATATTTTCAATGGTGTTGGTCGATTTACCTTCAAGTATGATATGACGCGGCTTGTTGCCTTTATGGACATGTAAGAAGTAATCATACATCGCCTGAGCTTCTGTTTGCGTCTGTTCCCCCGTCATCCCGCCACAAAAAATTACCGCGCTCGATGCCAAGTTCCTATCATCTAACGCCTTAGATAGCGCTTCAACACGCGTTCTGCCTTCGCTGGTCAGCACATTGTTTGCGAGTCGTTTACCCAGTACCAACACCACATTTTCAATGTCCATTATTTATCCATGTCTCAATTATTCCTACCGACTTCAACATAAACTGTACAAGCATCTACTTTGTCGCTAGCTTATTGCAGGTTAATATTTTGTTAACAAGTCACAAACAAGACGTTATCCCCATTTACGTGCCATACTGGTAAATAAAAGAGCCTGAAACAAGGGCCACTACAACAGGAAGTAAAAGTTATGCTGTCAATATTTGATATTTTCAAAGTAGGCGTTGGTCCTTCAAGCTCACACACCAATGGGCCAATGCTTGCAGGGTATCATTTTACTCGCCTTCTTGCTTCATCAATAGAACAAGTGACTCGTGTTCAAGTTGACCTGTTTGGTTCGCTGTCTCTTACAGGCAAAGGGCACCACACAGATAGAGCCGTGATCTTAGGTCTACTGGGAAACAAGCCCGACACGATAAAAATGAGCAGCGCCAAACAAGCGCTCGCCAATACCATTGATCAAGGTAACCTACTGCTTTCAGGGACTCACGCCATCAATTTCAACTATGGGAACGACATCTTATTCCACAGTGACAACTTACCATTGCACGAAAACGGGATGACGATTACCGCTTATGATGCAAACGGAAATAACTTAGTGCACGAGATCTATTACTCCATCGGTGGCGGATTCATTGCCACCGCAAAAGAGCTCGAACAAGGCGGTTCAGCGAACAATGTTGAAGTCCCTTTCCCATTTACCAGTGCGGATGAAATGCTCGATATGGCCGAAAAAAATGGCCTAAGTCTTGGCGGAATGATCCTGAAAAATGAGCAAAATTTCTTTAGTGACGATGAGATTACTGCAAAAGCTGACCAAATCTGGAAAGTGATGTCTTTATGCATGCAACGTGGATTTGATACTGAAGGAATCCTTGAAGGCGGCTTAAACGTCACCCGCCGTGCGCCCAACCTACTCAAAAAGCTTGAAGCCAACGCCGCGATTGAAAACGACCCAATGGAAATAATGGATTGGATCAACTTGTTCGCTTTTGCTGTGAGCGAAGAGAACGCCGCAGGTGGGCAAGTCGTTACATCACCAACCAATGGCGCGGCTGGTGTTATTCCTGCGGTTTTAATGTATTACCATCGTTTTATCAAAGAGCTCGACATTAAACAGCTTAAAGACTTTCTTGCCGTCGCAGGCGCAATTGGTATTTTGTACAAGACCAATGCTTCCATCTCTGGGGCAGAAGTGGGTTGTCAGGGCGAGGTCGGCGTTTCTTCATCAATGGCTGCTGCCGGATTAACCGCACTGCGCGGCGGTAGCAACGAACAGATTTGTATTGCAGCTGAGATAGCGATGGAACACTCACTCGGTATGACCTGCGATCCAATTGGCGGATTAGTTCAGGTGCCTTGTATAGAACGCAATGCAATGGGTGCAATGAAAGCAATCAACGCGTCGCGAATGGCACTTAAGCGAACCAGTAAATGCCTTATCTCTCTCGACAAAGTGATTGCAACTATGTACCAGACAGGTAAAGACATGAATAAGAAGTACCGCGAAACCTCGCTAGGTGGCCTGGCGGTCATTCATATGGCTCCACCTTGTGAATAACACTTTAGAAACAACAAAGGCGCGATATTTTCGCGCCTTTGTTGTATTAATCCAGTAAGAGTTAAATCTTATCGACCATGGCAAGTGTTGCTGCCAGCATATCGTGGCCAAATTTAACGCTACGCTCAGGTGACCAACCATAAAGTGGATCAGGATAGTCGTTATTGTCCTTAAATGGCATCTCGACCGTGTAAGAAAGACACTTGAACTGCTCACCAACCCAATTTGAACCAACGGTCAGGTTCGCTTTACCTGGTTCATCTTTGTCGTAACCATGTTGATCTTGGAATTCTGGTGTCACTGTATGTAACGCTTGTTTAAACGTACTCTCAAGGTTTGCTAAACGCTCATCATAAGATGGGATACCTTCGGAGCCCGCCACAAAGTTAAATGGAATCGCTTCGTCTCCGTGGATATCAAGGAACATATCCACACCCGTTTCCAGCATACGTTGACGCACTAAATAGACTTCAGGACTGCGCTCAATTGACGGCGTCTGCCACTCTCTGTTGAGGTTAACCCCGATTGCGTTGCAGCGTAAGTGACCACGGATCGCGCCATCTGGGTTCATATTCGGCACGACATAAAGCACCGCATTTTCAAGCAAAGCTCGTGCACTGGTATCATCTTCATCAAGCAGTCTTTGGATAAAACCTTCCATAAACCACTCAGCCATTGTTTCACCCGGATGTTGACGAGCGATCAGCCAAATTTTCTTTTTACCCTCTTCTGGCTCACCAAACGTCAATAAACTCATGTCGTTGCCATCTAGCGTACTGCCTAAGGTTTCTAATCTGCAGTGATGTGCACTTTGCGCCATATGGATAAGATCGAGATGGCGGTCGTAAGTATAAGGTGCAAAATAAGCGAAGTAGATCGAGCTACGTTCAGGAATAACGGTAAACCTTAAGGTGTCACCATCAAACTCAGCAGGAATGCGGAACCATTCCTCACGGTCGTATGACGCTACGACATCGTAACCATTCCAGCCTTCTGGGTACGCTGAGTTTTTTAAATCGAGTAATTGAATCGTATGAGACTGCTCTGCTTGTGTCTCTAGGCGAAAATGAAACCACTGATAGAACTCAGATTGGTTGTCATTAGGGATCTTAAGTTGAACCTGATCTTTATTCTCGATACTCACTACTTCGATACTACCACTATCGAAATTACTGAAAATCTTCATGCTGACATTCCTTATACATTGGCCGAATAAGGCACGAGGCTAGCATAGTTCCTTACGTGAAAAAAACACTTTACTGTGCTGGATTGTCTCTTTGACTGGGAAAATTAAAGGAAAGCTGCTTCACGCAAACGATTTGGATCAATTACATTACAAATATTTATGCGAACTTGAGAAAAAGTCGTGCATCAAAAGTGCATTCTGCGATAATTGTTTCAATTTATTAAATGCCACTAATTATAATTTATGCAGATGTTATTGCTGAATTATAGCCAATAAGAGAGATTATTATGTGGAATAAACTCAACAAATCAATGATGTTTTGCCAAGCCATGTTTGGTTTATCATTCTATGGTGTAATGGTTATTTTGACCCGATTTTTCTTAGAAGATCTAGGGTACAGTGAAGCGGATACCATGATGGTTGTCGGCGCCTTTTCATCTATAGGTCCACTGTTTGCTATTGCTGGCGGATTTATCGCGGATAAATTCTTAGGTGCTTATCGCTCATTAACGATTGCCTATGGAACCTTTGCCACCGGGTATACATTGCTAGTGTTAGGTGCATCAACCACCAATGTACCATTAGCGCTTGTCGGTATTGCATTAGCCAGTTACGCACGTGGCTTGATGTCTCCGTCTTACCCTAGCCTTTACAAACGTACTTTTGCCAGCGAAGAAGACTTTGAAAATGGATACCCTGTTAACTATTCGGTAAACAACGTTGGTGCTCTTTTAGGTCAATACCTTTTCCCAATGTTCGTATTAGTGATTGGTTTCCATGGTAGCTTTACGCTTTCTGCTGTTATGGCTGGGTTTGCCTTTGCAGTACTGGTTGTCTTTAACAAACAATTGGTGAATGTTGGTGCTGACATCGACCAAAATCCAGTAAGCACTAAAAACTGGATCGCCTTCTTAGGCTTATCGGCAGCTATGGTTGGCTTGGTGTTCTTCATGTTCTCTAACATGGATATCGGGCAAAACATTGTCTACGCCATCGGTGCTGCCGCTATTTTGTACTTTGTATCACTCATGTTCAAAGCAGAGAAATCAGACGCGCTCAAGATGGGCACTATCTTGATTATGACAGTGCTCACTACCTGCTTCTTTGTTTACTACGGTCAAATGATGACCTCAATGACTATGGTAACGATCAATACCATGCGTGGTGACTTGTTCAACCTAATTCCAATCGCACCCGAAGCGTCAATGGCAATGAACCCACTATGGTGTATCGTTGCGGGTCCAGTTATTGCTATGACTTTCTCTTCCCTTGAGAAAAGAGGTATTAACTTCTCGACAGCTACTAAAATCGGTTTTGCGTTTGTTTTAACTGCAATTGCGTTTGGTATTTTAACCATGGCAGTGACAAACATCGGGGAAGATGTCGTCATTCGCCCAGAAGTTTTCCTAGCGATTCATTTCTTCCAAGCATTTGCAGAAGTGATCGTCGGTAGCTTGGTCGTTGCTTTCATTCTGTCAGTGGCACCAAAGCACATCGAAGGCTTCTCAGTGTCGCTGTTCTCTGTGGCGATGGCGTTAAGTGGTATTGTCGGTGCGGTGTTCTCGACTTCTATCGCGTTGGAAAAAGGCCAAGAGATTACCCAAGAAATTGTGCAAACTGTGTATGGGGATTACTTCCAACTGCTGACTGTTCTTGCTGTGGTAATGGTGGCTATCGCACTGGTCTCTTCGCTGGTTATTCGTAAGATGCTTGATGTGGCACGTGCTGGTGAGCAACCAGAGATGGTCGAAGCAGAAGGCTAATCTTTCTTTACCATCTAGACGAAAAAACCCAAGCTATAAGCTTGGGTTTGTATTTTTTTGCTAGCAGAAACCGGAATTCTGTACCTTAGTTTCTATCTCTAGCTCTAAACTCATAATTCACTTTGATTACAGGTTGAAACGCGATGTCACCTTCGTTAGTAACAATTTCGTTAACCGTAACTTGTGAGTCACGCAGTTCAAACGAATTTACGTCGACTTGGTCATTGCTTGAATAAGAAACTGAACGACTCAACTCATATGGAGATTTGTCATTAATATCCATAATCATACTTTTACCCGCAGCCAAAGCAGCTTCTCTTGACGCCACAGGATTACCGCTCATCGTTTCACTTTTCATTTTGGTCGTATACCCACCACCTGAACCTGCCACAACGACAGAACTGAACAAGACTATACTCGCTAAACTCATTAACTTAATCATAACTGACTCCTTAGTTACTTATCTTGCTTGCCTTACTTACCTAAAATAGAAATCAAAAAATCGAAATACATTGATGCACACGATTAACTAGATAGTACGTAACAACAGACCAGAAGGAATTAGAAATAATTGCACTTCTCATTCGAATAATTTGAATTGAGGTAAATCATAATTCAACCATTAGATGTAGGGGTTTAGCGGCTCGCAATATGCTTGTGGTTTTAAGATAACCACTTCAATCGCTTATTAGGCGTTCTGGCAAACAAGCGAAATAGCAGTGATGCCTATTTAGAGTGATTGGTTATAATGCAAAGTCTAAATATCATATTAATTTTTCCGCCTTTTTAACCAGATTGATTACACAACCGTCAAAACC
Source organism: Vibrio galatheae (assembly GCF_000967545.1). Lineage (GTDB taxonomy): Bacteria > Pseudomonadota > Gammaproteobacteria > Enterobacterales > Vibrionaceae > Vibrio > Vibrio galatheae. Next base: position 135,151 of record NZ_JXXV01000018.1, read on the forward strand.
AACCCGCTGAAGATCAAACCAGTGCCAAGAAATCGAGCTAAAGCAAAGCGTTCCTTAAGCAGCAACACACCCAGAATCAAGCCAAATACAATGCTCAGTTGCCTAAGTGCAACCACGTAACTCACGTTTTCTGTCATCGTCATAGCGTATAGCACTAAGCCGTAAGTCGTTGACATCATGATACCAGCCATTGCACACGGTTTTCTTATACTCCACGCTTGGGAAAACTGCTGCCACTGACGTGTGATTACGAGATACAAGGCAATAATCACAACAATCACCCAAAACTGAATGCCTAAATAGAAAATCGCCGAATGTAGATTTGATACAATTCTGGATAGTACCGCAATAATGTGTAGCGCTTCTTTATCTAAAATCGAATATCCGGTGGTACCAATCGCTGCGACTATGGCCCAGAAAACCCCCATATTTTGGTATTGAGCTAATTGCTGTTGGTGCAGTGTACTCAGTGGTACAAGTAGACAGCCGAAAGTAATCAATATAAATCCGCACCATACTTGTGGGCTAAGCTGATAACCGAGTGCTGCAGTACCGACGCCGACCATTAACACAGGTAAAGCACGAGCGATGGGATAAATCACACCAATATCACCATGTTGATATGCGTGCCCAAGCCCAATCAGATACACGCATTGGGCAACACCACTAACGAGCAACACCCACCAAAACACGCTAGGTATCTGGCTGAGACCCACTTGGCTCAAGTACCAAATGATATAGGGCGCCAATACCAAAGATGCCGCCGCGCAGCTTGATAGAAAAAACGCGGTGCCTGACGATTTATTGCTTTTGCTTAGTAGATTCCAACCCGCATGCAAAAACGCCGATATGACTACCAAAGCTATCGCCCATAGTGACATATTGCTCCCTTATTGAAGCGATAAATCGAAATAAAAGAAGACTTCTGCCAAACAGCAGAAACCGAATTGAAAACTCTAGTTAGCGTTGAAGTTGAGCGACGGACTCTATGCTAATTGCATCATGTCGCCAATATTCGATATCACAATCAATCAGCTCACCATTTTGATTGTAATTAACACGCTCAACCACCATAGCGGGCGTACCCGAGGTGGCTCTTAACGCTTGCGCGGTTTCACCAAGTAAGGTGCTTGTCGTGATTCGATAGCGAATCTTTTGGTATACAACGCCATAATGTTCCCGATAAATATCGGTAAGAGACTGGGATAAGTCAAAATCAAGCAGGTTAGGAAACAGCTCAGGGCGAATATAGTTGGTAACATACAATACTGGGCGGTCTTCCAAATAGCGCACACGATCAACTCGATAAACGTCGGAAAAAGGTTGTAAGTCAAGCAAACGAGCCGCTTGTTTGTTGGCCAAAATACCTTTTGCTGCGACCAATTCTGTCTTGGGCACTCGCTCCTGAGACTTCGCCATATTACTAAAGTTTAGCGTTTGAGTCGGGTCATACCTAAGTGGCAACGGAGAGATAAACCAACCACGTCTATCCTCTCGATAGATTCTTCCTTCTGCTTCAAGCAGTGATAATGCCTCACGCAAGGTCACTCTTGTGGTATCAAAGGATTCAGCCAGTTTTCGTTCCGCAGGAAGTTTCTGCCTTGGTGATAACATACCCGATTCAATTTGTTCGACTATTGAATCTTTAATTTTTACGTACTGCACTGTTTCCTTACCTTTTTCGCCAAGCTTGCGTTTTCGTTTCTAACCATTTGCCTAAAGTCATATGAACCAGTTTAGCCACCGCTGCAGACATCATAATCATGACTGCCATTGCCGCCGCCGCACCTGTTTGACCTGCGTCATCCATGTTCAACACTGACACCGAGGCTGGAATGGTATCGGTCGAATAGATAAATACTACCGCAGAAGTGGTGGTTAATGCATTAATAAACAAATAGGTAGCAATATCAAGCGTCGCCGGAATGCACACTGGTAATGTAACTTTAAAAAATAACTTGTACTGGGGCAGCTTGACTGACGCCGCCGTCGCTTCAATCTCTGCTGGAATCTGCTTCAGTGCGGTAACAGCGGTCATATGCCCGACCGTGTAATAATGGACGACCGTATTAATAACGAGAAACGCCATACCACCATAGAGAACGCTAAGAGGATTATTCGCATCATTGAAATAAAATATGTAACCAAGTCCTAGCACCATACCCGGCACAGCCATTGGCACAACACTTAACATCTGCATTACTTGGCGAATAGGTGAATAAGCGCGTCCTTTCTCGATACAATAAGCGCCAACAAAGATAATCATCGTACCAACAATAGCAGTCCAACTCGCAAGGGTTAGCGAGTTAAAGTAAGGCGACCAGCCATAGGTACTCATCTCAGAAAAGTTATAGTTATTGAGTGTTAGTGCTTTGTTCCATGGCCAAAATGTGACAAGTGAGCCATAAATCGCCATGCCAAGTACAGTAATGACGGCAAAAGAAATAGTCAGGCAGTAAACAAAGCAAATACCATCTCTTACTTTATTCGGTTCCGGCTGATAAGGTACAGAACCTGTATCAAACAAACTCTTTTGCTTCTTTTGCACCCAGCGGTCCGCAATAAAGGCCATCAGTGCAGGCAATAACAACAAAATACTGGTAACAGCGCCCATTGAGAAATTCTGCTGACCGACCACCTGTTTAAAAATATCCGTCGCAAGCACGTTATAGCTGCCGCCGATCACTTTAGCGACACCGAAATCACACACAACCAAGGTGAATACCACAATCAGCGTACTGATTAGGCCATATTTCGCGGCTGGAAGTGTGACAACAAAAAACGTTTTTAGTGGTGACGTTTTTAGTGCGCGCGCTGCTTCATATAACCGTGCATCAGACGTTCTCAACGACGTCGTCAAAATCATCAATGCATGGGGAAACGTCCAGAATATCAACCCTATCGCGATACCAATCAAGCCATAAACGGATTGTCCTCCGAGCATACCTTTTGCTATACCTTGGTTACCAAATAAGAATATCAAGCTAATCGCAGGAAGAAGCGAAGGTGCCAAGATTGGTGCACTACCCAAAACGTGAAACAATCCTTTAAAAGGCATACAAGAGCGTGTCAATGCGAAGGCGTAGCCAAATGCCAACACACCCACCACTGTCGTGACTAGGACTCCCAAACTAAAAGTATTTCCAACCGAGTACCACAAGCTGTCATTAGCAAAGTAAGCAAAAAAATTATCCAAACCAACGTATTCGCCACGGTCATTTTGCACACTTTTGACTAGCATTGCCCATAAAGGCATGACGATGAAGATCACTAGCAATGAAAATAGGCTTACCAACAGCCCAAATAGCACAAGGTTATCTTTACTGATTCTATCAAGGCATGACTTTGCGCGCGCCGGAATGACATTGAGATTCGAATTATACATACTTCCACCTTCCATCAACGCCACCTTAAGCCGCGATCGCTCTGTCGCCATTGGTGCTCAATCTTGGATAAGCAAGCACACCTTGATTGGAGAGCCGGACATAACGAATATCTCCAACATGCAATTTTAGCTCGCCAGCCAATTCTCCTGGTACGTCAACAATAATCGACGCCGCTTTTTTATCATGCAGAAGTTCGCAGTCAAAGCGATAGAAGGCGCCCAAGAATTCTTTCTCACGAATTTTAACTGGCAGTGCATTATTAAACTCTTGCGCAAAATGAATGCTTTCAGGGCGAATCGCAAGATCAAAGTTGTCTCCTCGCATTACAGACTTGTTTTCAATCAAAGGAGCAAGAATCAACGACTCAGCGATTCTCAACTGGGTATCGCTGACAGCCGAGGCCGCGATAAAATTCATGCTGCCGACAAACTGCGCAACAAAACGAGTGGCTGGCTGTTGGTAGATTTCTTGAGGCGTACCGATTTGTTCGATAACACCATGATTCATCACAACAATACGATCTGCCATCGACAGGGCTTCATCTTGATCATGCGTGACCATAATTGTGGTAATACCTAACTTGCGCTGCAGCTTACAGATCTCATCACGTAGGTGAACACGAACTTTAGCGTCAAGCGCAGAAAGGGGCTCATCCAGTAGTAACAGACCTGGCGAAAGAGCCAACGCACGAGCCAAGGCAACACGCTGCTGTTGACCACCAGAAAGCTGATTTGGGTACTTCTCTCCTGAGGTTGGTAGTCCAATCATTTCTAACCAATATTCCACTTTATGTAAGGCTTCTTGATTTGAAAGTCCTTGGTTCTTCAAGCCAATGGCAATATTTTCTTGAACCGTTAGGTTAGGAAACAGTGCATAAGACTGGAACACAATGCCAAAGTCACGCTTTTCGGGTGGCAAAAACGTCGTTTCTTGTCCGCCTTGGTAGATGGCACCTGACGTTGGCAGGTCTAACCCCGCGATGGCACGTAAAAGTGTTGTTTTTCCGCAACCCGAAGGGCCAAGAAAGCAGACGAACTCGCCTTTTTCAATCGCGAGGGAAATCTGTTTTAACGCGGTAAACTGACCAAATTGCTTCACCACGTTTTCTATTTGTAAGTAAGGTCGGTTAGTAGACATAACACACTCTCTAAATGGTATATACCAATATTGCATTGAGTTTATGTCACTGACATGACAAATTTATAGAGTAAAGATGACAGTAAAATGAATGGTATGGGCGCACTTTCAAATGACACGCACCAACTTCATTCAATGCTGCGGCTGAAAACTAAAAAAGGAGAGCTCGTTTGCTCTCCTTACTCGCGATTGCATTTATCGTTACGATTTTGGCTCTGATTTCGCGTCGAACTTCGCCGACCACGCCGCTAAAATATCTGCACGCTTGCTGCCCATTTGCGCAAAATCCATTTTAGCCATGTTATCTTGAACATTTGGGAAATTAGAAACTGTTGCTTTCACGTTTTTATGTGCCACCACTGGGTACATTTCAACATACAACTCGTTCGCTGCTTTAGAAATTGACCAGTCAACCACACGCTTCGCTGCATCTGATTCTTTAACTAGGCCCACAGCTTCTGATTCCCAGCCAATGCCTTTTGGTGTGATAACCGAAAGCGGTGCGCCTTGTGTTTTCAACTTCGCGCCGCGGCTTGCCATCGAAATACCGATAGCCACTTCACCCATGCCGGCTTGAACACATGGCTTAGAACCAGAGTGCGTGTAATGAGCTATGTTCTTATCCAGTTGGCTCATGTAGTTCCACGCTTGGTCTTCCCCCATATTTTGCAACCAAGCAGACACCTGCATGTAACCCGTACCAGAAGAGGCTGGGTTTGGCATAGCGATATGGCCTTTATAAACCGGCTTAGTTAAATCTTCCCAAGACGTTGGTTTAGGTAGGTTGAGTTGTTTTGCTACGGCTTCGTTGAAGCATACAGCGTTAAAGAATGCATCGTTACCAAACCACGCCTGGTTTGATTGAGGATCATTCAGGCTTGCGTTCAAATCCACTAAACCTTTGGGTGTGTAGTGCTTAAGAATACCTTCTTCTTTCAATAGTGCCATCGACGAACCAGCAAGCCCCCACACCACCTCAGCACGCGGGTTATTTTTTTCTGCCAGTAATTTCGCCGTCATGATACCTGTCGAGTCACGAACCCATCTGATTTTGATATCTGGGTTTTCCTGCTCAAAGGCATTTTTGTATTTAGCCAAAATGTCAGTTTCGAAAGCGGTGTACACCGTCACTTCCTGTGCTGCCATTACATTTGTTGCCAGCAGAGATACAAGTGCAGCTAGCGATCCTTTCATCAAACGGTTGTTCATCATCTTCTCCATTAAAGACTATCTGGGTTTGCATTGACATAACTGGTATGTACCAGTTGATGTATTCCACCCTAAAAGCGCTTTATTACGATTAAATGAACAAAAAATGGCAATTTATTAAACAATAGACAAAATGAGTACTCTTTGTGTGGATCAGTTTTTTTAATATTAAAGTTTTATTAATTTGCCTTGTTGTCTATTTACTGCTGTTTTTCACTCTTGGTAGAGTAACTTATAATTAATGGTATATACCAATTTATTGAATGGAAATTGAGATGAAAAACGAATACCTACTACTGACCCCAGGTCCTCTATCTACATCTGAAACCGTACGTGAAGCCATGCTGAAAGACTGGTGCACTTGGGATGATGATTACAACAAAGAGATCGTAGAGGTGATCCGCGCTAAGCTAGTGACTCTGGCAACCAAACAAAAAGGCTACACCAGCGTTTTGATGCAAGGCAGCGGGACGGCGTCTGTCGAAGCAACCATAGGCAGTGCCATTGGTAAACAAGGAAAGTTGTTGGTTGTTGATAACGGTGCCTACGGAGCGCGCATTGCCCAAATTGCTGAGTATTTAAATATTCCATACCATGTGGTTGCTCCGGGCGAAACATCACAGCCACACTTGAACGAGGTGGAAACTGCATTGGCATCGGATCCTGCTATCACACACGTGGCGATTGTTCACTGTGAAACCACCACAGGTATGCTAAACCCGATTGCAGACTTTGCACGCATAGCCAAAGCGCACAATAAAGTAGTGATTCTGGATGCCATGTCGAGCTTCGGAGGCATTCCAATCGATATCGCAGAACTTGGCATCGACTTTATGATCAGTTCTGCGAACAAATGTATTCAAGGCGTACCGGGGTTTGGCTTTGTGATTGCGAAACAAACTGAGCTAGAAAAGTGCCAAGGTCAGGCGCGTTCTTTGAGCCTTGATCTTTACGACCAGTGGCACTGCATGGAAGTGAACCACGGCAAGTGGCGTTTTACGTCTCCTACGCACACGGTTCGCGCCTTCTACCAAGCCTTGCTAGAACTTGAGCAAGAAGGCGGCGTGGAAGCTCGACACAGCCGTTACCAGACTAACCAAACCACACTGGTGGCTGGCATGCGATCACTCGGCTTTGAGCCACTACTCGACGATAGTTTGCACTCACCGATCATCACTTCGTTTTACTCGCCAACGCATTGCGACTATCAGTTCAAAACGTTCTACCTACGTTTAAAATCGCAAGGCTTCGTCATTTATCCGGGCAAAGTGTCTAACGCAGATTGCTTTCGCATCGGCAACATAGGTGAAGTTTACCCGAGTGATATCAAGCGTCTGATTGGTGCTGTTAAGAATGCAATGTACTGGCAAGACGTACCCGTTCAAGTGCTAGCGAACTGAGATAAACCGCGATGAATAAAATTGTACAGCCAACCCATTTTCGCAGCGAAGGTGATGTCAACACCACCTTGGCTCGTCAAGCGTGGAATGCAGCGATGAACGATGAAAGAACACAAGCGCTATTGAAGCGTGATTGTGATGTGTTTCTTCATCAAGCGATGTCAACGCCCTGCCTCGACACGTTAGAGGCCGCAGAAGGTATCTATATCCAAGATGCAACGGGCAAAAAGTACATGGATTTCCATGGCAACAATGTTCATCAATTGGGCTACGCTCATCCGCATGTGATTAAACGTGTGCAAGAGCAAATAGCCAAACTGCCGTTCTCGCCGCGCCGTTTTACCAACGAGACCGCGATAAAGTGTGCAGAGAAACTGACCCAAATCTGTGGAGGAAAACTTAACCGTGTGTTGTTTGCACCGGGAGGAACATCAGCGGTTGGCATGGCGCTGAAGCTGGCACGTCACATCACAGGTAGCTACAAAGTAGTCTCGCTGTGGGATTCCTTCCACGGCGCATCATTAGATGCCATTTCCGTAGGTGGCGAAGCCTGTTTTCGTCAAGGCATGGGGCCATTAATGGCTGGTGTCGAGCGTATTCCACCTGCAGTCTCTTATCGTGGCGCTTTCCCAGTTGCTGACGGTAGCGATGTCCATTACGCCGACTATCTTGAATACGTGATTGAAAAGGAAGGTGGTGTGGGAGCCTTCATCGCAGAAGCCGTTCGCAACACAGATGTTCAAGTGCCAAGTAAAGCCTACTGGAAGCGCATTCGTGAAATCTGTGACAAGCACGATGTCATGTTGATCATCGACGACATCCCTAACGGCATGGGCCGCAGTGGCGAATGGTTTACCCACCAAGCTTACGACATTGAGCCCGATATTCTGTGCATTGGTAAAGGCTTGGGCGGAGGCTTAGTGCCCATTGCAGCCATGATCACCAAAGACAAGTACAACACCGCCGAGCAAATCTCGATGGGCCACTACACTCATGAGAAAAGCCCAATTGGTTGCGCGGCGGCGCTGGCGACCATGGAAGCAATCGAGCAGCAGAGTTTACTCGAAAAAACCAAAGCTGACAGCCAGTTCATGCGTGAAAAGCTACTGGAAATGAAAGACAAATATCCAGTGATTGGTGATGTACGTGGTATCGGCATGTTATGGGGCATTGAGCTGGTCACTGACCACCAAAAAAAGCAGCGCGCTTTTGATGAAGCCGAAGCGGTACTGTACCAATGCCTCAATAATGGCCTGAGTTTTAAGGTGTCTCAGGGCAACGTGATTCAGCTCAGTCCCCCCTTAATCATCACACGTGCACAACTCAGTGAAGCCTTGGCGATCTTCGAGCAAGCCATCGCCAAAGTATGTAAAGACTTTAATTACTCGTAACTTAATTCAGTCGCCGCGCAAAAAGCTGCGGTGACAAGGCAAAAGGAATAAACATGAGCAAATCACCAATTCAAGCAATCATCTTTGACTGGGCTGGTACCATCGTCGATTTTGGTTCATTCGCGCCAACCAGCATCTTTGTTGAAGCATTCAAACAAGGTTTCGATTTCGCTATTGACCTCGCAGAAGCACGCGAGCCAATGGGACTCGGAAAATGGGATCATATTCAAGCGGTCGGTCGAATTCCTGCGGTTGATAAGCGTTGGAATGAAAAATTCGGTCGCTCAATGACCAGCGAAGATATCGACACCATCTACGCCGCGTTTATGCCGCTGCAAAAAGCCAAAGTAGCGGATCACGCAGCGCCTATTCTTAATGCGATTGACGTGGTGAATAACCTCAAAGACAAAGGCATTAAAATAGGCTCGTGTTCGGGCTACCCACGCGAAGTGATGGACGTTCTGATCCCGGAGGCCGCCGATTATGGATACAAACCAGATTACGTGGTCGCAACCGATGATTTGCCACAAGGTGGACGCCCTGCTCCATTTATGGCGCTGAAAAATGTAATAGAACTTTGCGTAACAGACGTGAATGCGTGTATCAAAGTGGATGACGCGGCACCGGGCATCGAAGAAGGCCACAACGCTGGGATGTGGACAGTGGGCTTGCTGCTTTCGGGAAACGAAGCGGGACTTACGTTTGAAGAGTATCAGGTCGCAGATGAAGCCACACTCAGTACAGCCCGCGAAACAGCGCGCGCGAAACTTATCAAGAGTTCACCGCACTATCTAATTGACACTATTGCTGACTTCCCTGAGGTGGTTGCAGATATTGAACGACGCTTAGCAGCAGGCGAAAGGCCTTAACTGTATACGGCAACGAAAAATAGGGCGCGATTCGCCCTATTTTTTATGCTTATTACGGCATTTGATACCGAGCTATGATTTGCGTTAACACCTCTGCACCTTCATCGGTATTGAACCAGCAATAGATGAGCAGATTTAAAATCAACGTCGTCCAGAACAAGAACTTAAACCCAATGTCACTGTATTTGTGATGCATAAAAGACTGCGCAAACAAGGCACCTATCCACCCTCCAACTAAATTCAACATATGGAAAGTAATCTCAGGAATGCGCCAGCTACCGATTTGCATCGCATGTTTGTCAAACGCATACACGGTATAGGTCACCGCACTCACGGCGAAATAAAACACACAAGCAATGACCGGGAAATCTAAAATCACGACACTGCCGACCAGTGTGCTGCAAAACCAAACCGCAATGGCTAAAGAAAAATTAAACACAACAGGCCGCTCAACCTCGACCGCCCTCATCACGCCATTTTGGTCTGTGCCGAGTCTAAACACCACTCGCTCACTGACATTGGGCAACTGGGAGACATTAGCCAGATCGCTAATATGGAATCGGACCTGAGTATCTTGGTTATCTACCGAAATATAGCCGTAACCTTTACTCTGGTCCCATTGAGAGATGGTTCCTTGAATAGACATGGATATTTCTTCCCTAGCAACAACGTTAGTCGGTTCTATTTATTTTGTTCTTTGTTTAAAACCTATAGCACACCTATTCCACTGCATTCATATTTTTTCGTATTTATCGTGAATTTTTTGAACTAAAACTCTCGTTACAAATACTGACTATCAAATGCTTGCTATTCGTTCACAGTGACAAACCATTTGCGCTGCATTTAGCTAACCAGCTAAGCCATTAGAATCTGCTTTAATTCGTGTAAAGATGTCACGGTAAAGTGGGGGGTGATCGCTTCATCCTGTGGTGTATCCGCTCGGTTTAACCAGCAAGTTTCAATACCAAAGTTAAGACCACCTAAGATATCTGAGTGTTGATTGTCCCCGACCATCAATATTTTGCTCTTACACGGCGCGCCCATTTTCTCATGCGCGTGGCTAAAAATCGCCGCGTCAGGCTTGGCGACACCAACTTGTTCGGAAATAATCACATGCTCGAAATATTGGCTCATGCCGGTTTTTTCTAGCCTGACCGCCTGAAGGTCAGTAAAACCATTGGTGATAATGCCCATTTTCACCTTGCCGTATAGAGCATCCATTAGCTCTTTCGCCCCTGGAAGCAGGGTACAGATATCCGCCATCGCATGAAGAAACGCAAGATTAAGTTCAGAGGTTGTGGTTTCGAGTTGATTTGCCCATTGTTGAAAACGTGTGTGTTTTAACTCTTGCGCATCAATGGTGCCATTTTGGTAGGCAACCCATAAAGGCTTATTGACACTCTGATAATGGTCGTAGTCACTCGGTGTAAACTCGACACCGATACGAGAGAACATCAGTTGCATCCCTTTAAAAGCATCGAAGTGAAACAGGGTTTCGTCAGCGTCAAATAAGATCCAATCGTACTTCATTATTTTCTCCTTAACATCGCGGAGCTAGTGTAAATTGTTTTCTTATAGATGATAATACACTGTTATAGAAACTTATTGTTTACTAGGGGTTAACCATGCAAGCGTTTTCTACTATTCCCATCTTCGTGACGGTGGTTGAAAGCGGCAGCTTTTCCACTGCGGCGAGTAAACTCAATATCACCAAATCTGCGGTTAGCAAGCGAATAACTCAGTTAGAAGATGAGTTGGGTATCAGGCTGATCAACCGCACCACAAGGAAGCTAAGTTTAACCGAGGCAGGGCAACGTTATTACGACTATGTTGAACAATCTCTGAGTTTAGCTAAACAAGGCATTGATGCCGTTTCTGAACTACAAGGTAACCCGAGAGGCACACTTAAAATCACCGCGCCAATGTCATTTGGTGTGCTGCACATTGCCCCATTGATAGCGGAGTTTCTTGATCGGTTCCCTGACGTGGAAATTGATCTTAATCTTGAAGATCGCATGGTCGATATGGTTGAAGAGAGCTTTGATGTGGGAATCCGGATTGGCCACCTACCATTATCGAACCTGATAGCAAAACGCCTTGCCCCGTGTAAAAGCGTTCTTTGCGCAGCGCCAGAGTATTTATCTCGAAACGGTAACCCCGAGAAACCCAGTGATCTCTCACACCACAGCTGTTTACAGTACAGTTATTATCGTGGGGGCAGTGAATGGTCTCTTATTTCATCCAGCAATGAGTTTAGAGTGATTCCCAAAGGACGACTTGTCGTCAACAATAGCGAAGCGATTCGCCGGGCAGTACTTGGCGGCAGCGGGATTGCAAATTTGCCAACCTTCATTGCAGGTAAGGATATTGCGGCTGGCAAACTGCAGGTGGTCTTGCCTGACTATGCGCTACCAAATCATGCAATCTATGCGGTTTTTCCCCAGCGAAAACATATGCCACTGAAAGTTCGAGCATTTATTGATTTTGTCTCTGAGAAACTGGGCACCGAGACACCATACTGGGATAAGTCGCTAAATCTTGAGTAACCTAAGGTTTAATGTGATTCTGGACTCAGATTTTTCTCTACAGTGACAATCTCAGCAAGTTTATGATGTAAAACAAATTCCCCCTTCTCTCCTAGATCCAAAATAACGTCGATATTGCACTTCTAGGAGACAGGTACAGTGAAACGATTCTTTCCATCTAGCGTTATGCTGACCCCCTTTGTTGTAAAAAACTATTCAGAGCAAGAGCGTGAAGAGAGCACGACTTCACAACAAGAGCCTCAACTGAACTCAGAACGCGGCCGGGATGAACAGAAGATTATGCCGATTGCAACAAATCAAATCTCACTCCCTTCATAAAACAGCGTTACTAGTAAGCGGAGTCGAAACGTAGTTTCTACCCTTTGGCTGTTATTTACGTACTACACTTCTACAACAACGGAGGTGTTCTATGAAAACAACTATTGGGCTTATTCTGGCATTACTCTCCTCTTTTGCTTATGCAGGAGAGAGCAAAATTTACAATGTAAAAGGCAGCGAATACGAGGGCTACTGGTCAAAGGTAAACAATGATGCTCCCTTGGTACTGCTTGTACATGATTGGGATGGATTGACCGACTATGAAATGAAGCGCGCCGAAATGCTGAACGAATTAGGCTACAACGTGTTTGCTGTGGATCTTTTTGGCAAAGGCGTTAGACCAACAGAAGTGAAAGACAAGCAGCAGCACACTGGTGAATTGTATAAAGATAGAGATAAGCTCCGCGCACTTATGCAAGGCAGTCTTGATTTCGCTGCTTCGCTTGGAGGTAACATCGACAATACGGTTGTGATGGGCTACTGCTTTGGTGGTGCAGCAGTACTAGAATCAGCGCGCGCGGGAATGAAAGCGAAAGGGTTCGTAACCTTCCATGGAGGTCTCGGCACACCTGAGGGTCAATCTTACGCGCAAACTCAAGCGCCTATTATGATCCTTCACGGCACGGCAGATACCGCTATCCCCATGTCACAATTTGCTTCTCTTGCAGAGCAACTGGAAGCCGCTAGCGTTGAGCATGAAATGATTACCTACAGTGGCGCACCCCATGCATTCACTGTGTTTGGTAGCCCTAGCTATCGAGAAGATGCCGACAAAAAATCTTGGGCAAGCTTTACTCAATTCTTAGCGGCTAACACGCAATAATCATAAACAAAATATCCCCAAGCGAGACCTTGGGGATCAATTATGTGTATGGCAAGATTAAGGCGCGGTATCTATTTCGACAGGCAAATAGTGCTTTGGTGCCAGTTTTAGCCACTCTGGCAGCACAGTGCCCATAGAGATAGAAGACCAAGTACCAGACAAAATGCCAATGAACATGGCGACCGCAAAACCTTGTAGCGCACTGCCGCCCATTATCCACAGTGCTGACACCGTCATTAAGGTTGTCCCCGAGGTCACCATAGTGCGCGAAAACGTCGCGATCACAGCTTGGTCATTGATCTCTTCAGTTGAAGATGACTGTTTCGCAATAAGCAGCTCTCGAATTCGATCGGCGATAATAATGGAATCGTTTAGCGAATAGCCCAAGATTGCTAAAATGGCCGCAAACACGGTGAGGTTAAACTCCATTTGTGAAGCAGCAAAAAAGCCAAGTACCAAAACCACGTCGTGAATCAGCGCCAACAAAGATCCACTCGCCAGCCGCCATTCAAAACGAAAGCACAGATAACCTAAGATACACAACATTGAGATCATTAAGGCTAAACCACCTTGATCAACCAAATCTTGCCCGACTTGAGAGCCAACCATGCTATTGCTAATCACCTCAACTTGGTGAGAGATCGGTGAAAGCGTCGCGGTGAAATCGGTAATCTGCTGATCTTGTTGTGGAATGGGGTAACGAATCACCCATCGCCCAACCTGATCCGACTGAGTCACATTGGTAAACTGACCAAGTTGTGGCTCCAGACGTTCAACCAGTTGTTGCTGGGTAATGTTAGCATCAACTTTAACCTCAGTGACCATGCCTCCGGTAAAGTCCAGTCCCATGTTAAGTCCGTTGACAGCCAGAGCGATGAGTGACACCAACATCAGCGCAAAAGAAACGAAGTTGGTAATGTAGCGGATTCGACGAATGCGCTGTTTAAAGAATTCAACCATAGTTACACCCTCACCTCACGACGCGCGTCACGTCCCCAAACCAAATTGATGATTGCACGCGATGCAAACACACCACTAAACATACTGGTCAGCAGACCCAAGCCTAATGTCAGAGCAAAGCCTTGAATCGGACCATTGCCAATCGAATACAAGACGACGGCAGTGATCATGGTGGTAATATTGGCATCAAGGATTGTGCTGAATGCACTACCAAAGCCAAGGTCTATCGACTGAGCAAAAGTGCGCCCTTCCGCCAGCTTGTCCTTAATACGTTCAAAAATAAGTACGTTGGTATCAACCGCCATCCCGACTGTCAAAACTAAACCTGCAATACCCGGCAAAGTCAGCACCGCGCCAGGAAGAAGCGCGATCATCCCCAGCAAACTGGCCATGTTGATCAGCAACGCAACATTGGCAACCCAACCTAAACGACGATACCAAAGTGCCATAAAGGTCAGGGTCATCGCTAAACCGAGCGCGAGAGCCGCAAAACCGTTTTGAATGTTTTCTGCGCCAAGGGATGCACCGATAGTACGCTCCTCAACTATCGTTATAGGCGCGGTCAGTGATCCGGCGCGAAGTAATAGTGCTAAGTTTTGCGCATCTTCCATCGAGCCAGCACCAGTAATTCTAAATTGACTGCCCAATTGAGACTGGATGGTCGCAACGCTAATCACGCGTTCGGTGCGTTCGGTTTCGCCTTTAGCGTTGGTGGTGTATTCGCGATACACAGTCGCCATCGGTTTACCAATATGACCTGCTGAAAATTCACTCATGATTTTGCCACCAGCGTGGTCGAGCGAAATATTCACTTCGGAAAAACCCATTTTATCCACGCCCGCACGAGCATTAATAATATGCTCACCAGTGAGCACCGGACGTTTAGCCAAAATTACATCTCGCCCGTCATTGTCACTGAGCACTACGTCACCGTATGCGTTAGCCTCTGATGGATTACGAGCTTCGTGAAACGCTAACGTTGCGGTTGCGCCTATCACATTTTTCGCAAGCGATGGATCTTGTACACCAGGCAGTTCAATTCGAATACTGTGTTCGCCTTGTCGTTGCACTAAGGCTTCTGTAATCCCCAGCTCTTCAATTCGTTCACGCATAATCTTCAGGTTTTGCTTGATGGTCACCGCCTGAAAGTCATTCTTGCTTTCTAGTGTTGGCCTCACTGCTAGGTAATCGGAGTGGCGTGTGACGGTCCAATCGGGGTAATTCTGCATTAAGAAAGTAGTTGCGACGCCAAGCACTTGATCTGATTCAGTTTTCACATCAAACGCTTCCATGGTGACAGGTGATATTTGCACGCCGCGTAATCGCTCCTGACGTAGGAAGTCCCTGACTTCATCCATCAAGCTGTTACGTTGCTCTTCAAATGCTTTATCAATATCGACATTCAATAAGAACTGTACACCACCACGCAGATCCAGCCCCAATTTGATCGGACTAAACCCCCACTCTCCTAACCATTTAGGCGCAACAGAGACGTACGAGAAAGTAATTAAATCATCTTTACCAAGCAATGAATCGAGTGCTTGGCGAGCTTGAGTTTGTTGGGTTTCATTTTCAAACACCAGTGTGGTGGCCGTGCCCACTTGCTGGATTTCCGCCACTTCGATATCACGCTGATTTAGATATTGCTGCAACTCGGGAATACTGACGCCCAACCCATGTGACGTTGTAACTTTAATCGCAGGTTTTTCACCATACCATGTAGGGATAGCACTTAAGGTCAGCACAACCACAGTGGCAACAAGAACCACGTATTTCCACGCGGAATAACGGTTCATAAGACGCGCTGAACTCGCCTTATTAATGGGATTAATTTTCATAGAATTTCTTTGCTTAACTTGGCGCAGATAGATCTGGCCTAGGAATAAATAAGAAGCGGTAAAACTTCGGTTATGTAAGCGAGAAAGTCAGTGAATAATGCCCATTGAGAGCAACATAGAGGGTATTGGACTCTTTCCATCCCGATATGCGATAGGAAGAGGAGTAATGTGTGACGAGCCCTGAACCAGTCTTTAATTTTGGAAGTTGATACAGCCTAAACAGCGCGGGAACGATAGGTTCAAAACTAGATAAATCAGTGCCTGACGGTGTTTCATTTTCGTCAAGGTAGCGAGCAACCGCCAGCAAGCGATTTGTGGTAATCAATGCTAACCAATCGTGAGACTGGTCAGATTGAGTCTCAGGCTGGGAAGTTCGCTTTACTTGATCAAATAACGCTTGAGCACCACTTTTCGATAACGGAAGTAATGCGTGTGAACGATTATCTAGACGCGCAGCGGCTTCGTTTTCAGCTTGTAGCAGATAAGCAAATGCCTGCGCTGGCATTGCTAGCGCTAAGGTAAAAAGCCAAAGATATGAAACAATCCGTTGAAGCATTGATAGGCCTGATGATAGGAAACAAGGTGATACTAGAGCGAAGCCCAGCGCCGAACAACTAAAATATTCTAAAAGCTAACATTTCAAATTTGATCGCATACAACTCGCTACTTATCGGTAGAAAATTTTGCCAGTTCTAACGTTCAAGTAAATTTTATTCGCTTGCTTCAAACCACCGCAATAGACAAAGTAGGCATCAACCTCTTCGAACGTCACAGACCGTATCCACCCTTTGGTCTCTTCAAAGTCTTCCGGGGTGCAAGTCCCCTCTTTGAGCAGTTGATCAGTCGATTGAATAAACATTTCAAAGTGATGCTTAAAGTCGTCAGAGTTTTCTATATAGGTGGTGACTGTTTCGGTTCTTTCCTGTTTCGTTATCGTAGGAGCCACCTCCAACAGTGCAGACATAGGTACCCACTCTGCAACTTCAGGGCCGCCTTCTTCGTATACATAGTAAGGAGAGATGCGACCCCATCCGTCGCGTTTTTCAAGCACATGTAGCTTGTCACCCCGATAGACGACACTTTCAATAAAGGCGGCTTCATCCGGCGTTTCACGCACCCCCAATTTAGGAGGGCTAACATAATAGTCGGTAACGGGGGGCGCAGGTTCTACGACAGGCTCTTCTTCAACCTCGAGAATTGGGGGTGGCGGCTCTTCTACTGGCATATTTTCCAGCGCAAGCGCGTCTTGTTGCGGTTTGTAGTAGAAGATGTAGTAACCACCAGCCGCGCAAGCAATACCGACCAGCAGTAGGAGTAGCATGATTAGCTTTTTCATATCACCTTGATTCTTTTCCTATACTAATTAGGTTGCAAACTCCACGACCATCATAATGAAATGGCACAATAACTATTTAATTATAGCGGCAGCATTGCTTATCACTTTACCTTGCAAGGGAAATAGTGTGCGTTGCAACGCCGATTCTTGGAACCATGCCCTCAAACATCATCAAGAGATCGAACAAGAATATAACTTTCACGCGACACGTTTTAATACCTTATTGCAAGCCCATCGAATTCAGCCATTTCTTTATCAAGAGTTTAGTCGCGAAGAATTACAAGGGTTATGGCTAAGCCCGAATTCAGAGTTTCACAAACAGATGCAGACTCAAATTGAAGCTTCATTGACCATCATCGAGCAAATTCAACAGGAAAAACAAACCATAGCAAGATTAACCACTCAGGCTGAGGCTCAATCACAACTTTGGAGAGCAATAAGCGAGCATTGCCGGCGCATAGGTGAACAATCCAATGTCATCATCAGTTGGAACTACGCTGAACTTAATCAAGCACTAACGGCAGATATAGAGGAGATGATTCAAAAACTCATCATCATCGAATCACGCTACACAAAAGAAATAGAGGCTTTGGAAAATGCTAAACCAAAGCCTCTACAAAATCAGGAATAATAAGGAAAGCAATGTCTGCTTAGCCGAGTCCGTCGCACTTAGCAGCGCAGATGAAGTCGTTTTGATGTAAACCTTTGATGGAATGACTCCACCATGTCACCGTCACTTTTCCCCACTCTAGTAATATTGAAGGATGGTGAAATTCTTCCTCAGCGAGCTGCGACACTTTGTTGGCAAACTCCCATGCCAGTTTGTAGTTTTTGAACTTATAGACCTTTTCTAACTGAGGAATACCATCGCGCTCCAACATCTGCCAATCTTCCAACTCTGTCAGCAGTAGCCTTCTCTCTTCTGCACCCAACGCCACTGCACTGCTAGTGCAAGATTCACAACGTAATTCATCAAGCATGTGTTACTTCCTTTGGTTCAAATAGTGGGGGTAAAAGTCCAACCTGCATCGCTTGCTTAACATAGAACATCAAGTCCATTTTGCTTAGCTTGTACAATTGTTGAATATTGTCCAACACAAAGTACTCAGGCTGCATAATGTCAATTCGGTAAGGGGTACGTAGTACTGTGAGAATATCAAATTCCTCACGCAAGGCCTCTGGCTCATCTAAAGCGTAAACGGTTTCACCAGGCGAAGACAAAATACCTCCGCCATAGATCTTAGTGTCATTGCCTTCTCTGACTAAACCAAACTCAACCGTAAACCAATAGAGCCTCGCTAGGTATACCCTTTCTTTGTCACTGGCATTACGACCCAAAACCCCATAAGTATGCGTAAACTCAGCAAACTCTGGGTTGGTTAACATGGCGCAATGACCAAAGATTTCATGAAAAAAATCCGGCTCTTGCAGGTAGTCGAATTCATCTCGACTGCGTAAAAAAGTGGCGACTGGAAACTTTTTCTCTGCAAGCAGTGCGAAAAATCGGTCAAAGTTTATCAGTGCCGGAACGGGTTCAATTTGCCATCCTGTGGTCTCTTTCAACACACGGTTGATATCTACAATCTGTGGTGCTTTATCCATAGGTAGGTCGAGAAGCTCAAGACCTGCGAGATACTCCTTGCAGGCACGCTGCTTGACCAAGTTAAGTTGACGTTTGACTAAATCACGCCATACGTCATTTTCTTCAGAACTCCACTCCACAATCCCGTGTTCACTCACAGGTTTAGAATGATACTGTGCCATACCTAGCCCCATTAACAAATCCGTTACATTAAGCCTATCGCCATGATGGGTCGGTGACAATTTGTTAGGCCATCTCTCCCTCCCACTCTTTCTGTAACATTTTTTTTACATTTGACGGCTTTTTGCTTATTTTTCATAAAGCTGAAGTACACCTAGATGTTTGACTTTGACCACATTTTCATCAAAGCTTATTTGAATAACGAAGAACAACACGACGAGGATGTCATGTCTAACTCACAGCAGCGCAGCCCTTCTCCTATTTGGGAACCAAGTCGCGAGCGAATTGAAGCTTCTAATCTGAACCAATTCATCAAACACATTAATATTCAAGGTCATAGTGTTGAATCGTATTCAGACTTGCATCGTTGGTCTGTTGAGCACAAGAAAGATTTCTGGCTAGAAGTGTGGCAGTTTTGTGATGTCATAGGGTACAAAGGCGATTGTATTCTCGGCGAAGGACTCGCGAAATGGGGCGCATTCAGCCCAAGTAGAGATACGATTTGGTTCCCTCAATCACAAATAAACTACGCGGAAAACTTACTCGCCTACGCATATCAAGCCCCTGAAGACATCGCGATCTGGTTCAAAAATGAACGAGGTGATGCGGAGAAAATTTCATGGCAAAGCTTGTGCGATAAAGTGTCTATCCTCCAACAATGGTTGAAACAAAACGGCGTCGAGCGAGGTGATGTCGTAGCAGGTTATCTACCGCATATGCCAGAAACGGTCATTGCTATGTTGGCGGCGACAAGTTTAGGCGCGATCTGGACATCTACCTCTCCTGATTTTGGTGCCGAGAGTGTTGTCGAACGCTTTGGTCAGGTACAGCCTAAAATTCTGTTCTGCTGTAACGGGTATTACTTCAACGGCAAGACTTTTCATATGGAAGAGAAGAACCGCCAAATCGTCGAGGCGATACCGAGCATAGTGAATACGTGCCAAATTGATTATTTGGAATCTCAACTCGACGAACAAATGTTGAATGACAGCTATTCAGACTGGGAAGCCATTCTTGCAAGTTATTTACCGCGCGGAATGATTTTCCAAAGGATCAGTTTTAACGACCCGCTATTTGTTCTCTACTCATCGGGCACCACAGGCAAACCGAAATGCATTGTGCACTCCGTAGGCGGCACAATTCTAAATCATCTCAAAGAGCATCAGCTTCACTGCGATATTCAGCCAAAAGATCGCGTCTTTTACTACACCACATGTGGCTGGATGATGTGGAACTGGCACGTCTCTGCACTAGCCAGCGGTGCAACCTTAGTGATCTATGATGGCAGCCCCATGTATCCAAACCAGAATGCACTGTGGCAACTCTGTGATGAGGCTGATGTGACTTTGTTTGGCACTTCAGCCAAGTATTTAGAAGCACTAGAAAAGACCCAATTCAATCCTAGCAGCGGCTATTCACTTAACTCTCTACGTACTCTGTGCTCGACTGGCTCAGTACTGTATCCAGAGCAATTTGATTATGTCTATTCCAATATTAAGGTCGATATTCACCTTGCTTCGATAGCCGGAGGTACCGATATTTGTGGCTGTTTTGTTTTGGGTAACCCGATGTCACCTGTGTATCGCGGCGAATGCCAAGGAGCTGGCTTGGGGATGGATGTAGCAGTATTTAATGACTCCGGTCGTGAAGTCACCTCGGAGCGTGGCGAACTCGTTTGCCGCAATAGCTTCCCCAATCAACCTTTAGGTTTCTGGCATGATAACGGCGCAAGATATCATCAAGCCTATTGGGATAAATACGCCAACACTTGGCACCATGGCGATGACGTTGAAATGACGCCGCGTAACGGGATGATTTTTTACGGACGAAGTGATGCGACACTCAACCCTGGCGGGGTTCGTATTGGTACGGCAGAAATCTATCAGAAAGTGAACCAACTAGCCGAAATCCAAGATTCTATTGCCGTTGGAAGACGAATAGATGGTGATGAAAAAATTGTCTTATTTGTCCAAGTTCATCCTGACTATGAACTCAATGACGAGCTAGTTACCAACATTAAACAAACGCTTCGAGTGCAGTGCTCCCCACGCCATGTTCCCTCAGAAATCTATCCAATTAGTGAAGTACCTAAAACGAAGTCAGGCAAACTGGTCGAGTTAGCCGTCAAGCAAGTGCTCCATGGCAATGAAATTCAAAATAAAGGGGCCATCGCCAACCCATGGGTACTGGATGAAATCGAGAAACATCAAAATAGCACTGTCATTTAAACAAAAAGCCCAGCGTTTATGCTGGGCTTCTTAGACAAAACTGATGGTGGTTATTTTTTCGCAACCGCCATTAACACTTTCAGAGTGCCATTTGAAGTATCGACATCGAATGGCGTCGTTACAATCACTTCACTAAAACCGACGCTAGATAGAACCTGTTGAGCGTGTGTGATTGTCATACCGCCTACTTCATCTTTGTCCGACAACCAATCCCAATGAATGAAGTAGCCGCCCTCATCAAGCAAGCTAAATATGATGTCGGCTGAATCTGAGTAGCTCGGCACAAAGCTACACACTGAAGAGGCAACAACCAGATCGAATTGAGCACGAAATGCAGGGTGCATAGCAACAAGGCCGCGAGTCAGTATATCAACAACAGGTTCGACGTTGGCGAGCTCTTTTTTGTCAAGTTGCTCTATCATCGCTTCAGAGCCGTCTAATGCGACTATATCTTTTGCTTGTGGTGATAATCGTTGACTTAACAAGCCCGTACCACAACCAAAATCCAGAATATGTAATCCTTTAATATCAACAACTTTCTGTAGCGACTCAAACGCTTTGTCAGCAAATACATTAGTCGCAGTATCTGCATCCCAATTTAGCGCGACATCGTCCCAACTGTTAGCCATCATGATCTCCCTGTTACTACATTCACTTGGCGTCGCCCAAGAGTATCAAAACTGCATGAAATTCATAGCATTTCAATGCGGAAAACAGACAATTACCTACGATTAATATAATATCGAAATCAAGCCAATCAAATTGAACAAAAGATGAACTTATCGCAAATAGAAGCGTTTTGCAGCGTCGCCGATGCGGGATCAGTCTCCGAAGCCGCACGCCAGCTTGAGTGCAACCGTACTAAACTCAGTATGGCGCTTAAGGCGTTAGAAAAGGATCTGGATGTCGAATTGTTCGTTCGTAGCGGTAACAACCTCACCCTATCAGAAGCCGGAAAAGCGATTTACAAAGACTGTCAAAACCTACTGGTGACCGCTTCACGTATTCGCCAGACATGTGCTCAAGTTTCTGGCGAGTTTAACGCCGAGGTCTGGATCGCTCGTGACGACTCTCTCCCCGACGAGTTATGGCAAGATCTCTCCCATCGTCTCAATAATCGTTTCCCTGCGACAGCATTCAATATTGTTCTAGCATCAAGCGGTGACTTAGCCAATCTTGTCGCAACATCTCAGGTAGATTTCGCTTTTGGTGTCGACTATGAACGCACTGACGACCCATTAGTGGCCTTTCAACCTTTAGGCAAAATCCGGCTAATGTCAGTCTGTCGGACAAGCCACCCACTTGCTCGTCTTCGCCGAGTGTCAGATGAAGAACTGCGCAATGCGATGCAAGCAGTGATGGTTTATCTCAATGAGAAAGACAACCCTGAATTACAACCCTTCTCGTTAAGATATATCGGGTTCTCAAGCTTTGACTATATGCTGAATACTATTTTAGAAGAAGACGCGTGGGGAGTACTGCCCGAACCGCTTATCCGACACTTATTAAGAAAGCAAGAACTCGCTGTAATTAAACATACCTACGGTTTGACTCAGGAAGATTATTGCATGTTTACCTCTGCAGGCATGGCGGAACATCCTGGAATGTCCTGGTTGGCAGACAAACTCAACGAGTATTTGTTTGACTTCTAGGCAATATCTGAGCAATCGCGTCAGTCAGTGCCAATTTTATTGACACAAAAAATTCAGATTAACTAACTGAAAAATAACTAATTTACATTAGACCGCAATAATACGGCATACTAATTAGCCAGATAGTGTTTGTTAAATCCATCGATTTTGAGAACACTGGTAGGGTAAATTAATTAGAGATCGCATTATGTGTGCCCGAACAAGTTTAAACGAAAAACAAATCCTTACCTTCTCAGCGATGCTTGCATCAGGCTTTGCGGGTGCAGGACTTGTGCTTGGTTTACTTATGGGATCGCTGGTTATCGTTTTTGATGGAGTATATTCCTTAGTTAGCCTACTGTTAACTTTATTGTCACTGGCAGTTTCTCGCTTTATTCAACAACCATCAAAACGCCACTTTCCTTTTGGCAAAGCGGTATTAGAGCCTATCGTCATCGCCATAAAAGGCAGTGTTATTCTCACTATCGTTAGCTTCTCGCTTTACTCGGCCATTACAGCAATGTTCACCGGCGGTAGAGAAGTCGACGCGGGTATCGCCACTCTTTTTGGGGTTGTCAACGTGTTAGGTTGTGGCTATGCATGGTGGCATATCGCCAGTAAATCAAAACGTTTTTCTTCAGGTCTGATTGAGGCAGAAAGCAAGCAGTGGCAAATGGATACACTACTGAGCGTAGCAGTAACCTTAGGCTTCATTAGTGCTTGGCTGGTGTCTGTCTCACCATTTGCAGAGTACGCGGTCTACGCTGACCCTATGATGATGATCTTAATGTCGTTCTACTTTATCAAAGTACCGTTTGACATGTTTATCGGCGCTATTCGCGAATTGTTGATGATGAAGCCAGACGAAGCTATTTGTAATGTTGTTGACAAAGAAGTATCGGCAATCGACAGACAAGTATCTCAACATCTGAAAGTGGCGGCTGTCACCAAAGTAGGAAGAGAACTACGTGTCAATCTAGATGTCCATTCAGCTGGTCAGCAAGTTGAGGTTGCCGAGTTAGATAAAACTCGGCGCGTACTAAAAGACAAACTGTCCAAACTTTCATTAGACTTGAACTTAACCATGAATATCGCGAGCTAGCAAACTAGGCAATAAACTGCAAATACAAACAAGCTAGAAAGGCGGGTATACCAGCTAGAAACAACACAAACCCGTCTTGATAATTTTGTCGGCTGGTTTCTTGCTCGTCTTTTTTGAAATCGTGATCACTTACCATCTTATAAACACTGTCTGTTTTGGCGTCATCATAGCACGTTGTTTTGCTGTGCCTTCCACCATCCCACATTAGTTTCGCCAAGCCCCATATAATGAAGACAACCACAAATAGAA
Organism: Vibrio galatheae; assembly: GCF_000967545.1. Taxonomy (GTDB): domain Bacteria; phylum Pseudomonadota; class Gammaproteobacteria; order Enterobacterales; family Vibrionaceae; genus Vibrio; species Vibrio galatheae. The sequence goes on from NZ_JXXV01000018.1 coordinate 159,336, forward strand.
AATCGATCAATCTGGTCGTTTGAAACCATTCAACATATTGCGACAATCCTAGAACCAACGCTGACGCAACGAGGTTAATAAGTAGCACTTTCTTAAACAACTCAAGCACTTTTCTATCCTTCTTAGCGTTCTATTACAAATGCATTTGCCCACAAATGACAGTGTGAGCTGTACCGCTCAACTTTACCCGCTCACCGTCAATCTGAATACTAATATGACCACCGCGAGCAGAGGCTTGGTAGGCATGGAACTGGTTTTTACCTAACACCTTTTGCCAATACACAGCCAACGCGCAATGTGCAGAGCCTGTCACCGGATCTTCATTGACACCGACCCATGGAGCAAAGTAGCGTGAGACAAAATCCACGTTGCTATTGTCACTTAAAGCGGTAACCACTACACCACGACCTTCTAGCCGTTTCATCGCGTCAAAATTAGGGGATAGTTTATTAACAACCTCAGCGGAACATACCGATATCAGTACTTTTGTGTCAAACAGAGCCACTGATAATATTTGTTCAGATTTCAAGCCCAAGGCCTCTATCAACGTAGGGTCAGCCGTTTCACTAGCGATAAGCTTCGCAACTGGGAAATCCAGTTCAATAAGATTCCCTTTGAATTGGGCAGTGAGTGGACCAGAGAGCGTGTTAAAAGTGATGCAATCCCCATCTTCAACCTTACCTTTTTGCTTGAGAATATGGGCGACAGCCAAGGTTCCATGTCCGCACAGTACCACCTCGATTTTGGGTGTAAACCAGCGTAGCCGCATATCGCTAAGAGTGAGAAATGCGGTTTCCGACACCGCCATCTCTCCAGCAATTGCAAACATTGTCTCTTCTGGTAACGGATGTTCGGTTATACATACCCCAGCGGGATTGCCTCGAAATGGCCCTGAGGCAAACGAATCAACTTGATAGATCTCTACGTTCATCATTAACTCCTTCTGCAGACTACAGACTAAGAGCACCCGAAGCGTCGTTCGAGCGACTGCAGCTAAACATCGTCTGTGATGTACCTATTCGGCTTTGATGCGTAATCGTACACAATCAAGCGCTTAAGCAACAGGGCGTTTAGCAACGGGGAGATAACTTAATAAAAAAGCCCTAAAAATAGGAATATGAAGGATTTTCAGATACAAAAAAGGAGAGCCGAAGCTCTCCTTTTCTTAATCCTAAAAACTTACTCTAATTAAAGAGCAGCTTTCGCTTTTTCAACTAGAACTGCAAATGCAGCTTTGTCGAATACCGCGATGTCCGCAAGGATCTTACGGTCGATCTCGATAGATGCTTTCTTAAGACCGTTGATGAAACGGCTGTAAGATAGACCATTTTGACGAGATGCAGCGTTGATACGTGCAATCCATAGTTGACGGAATTGACGTTTCTTGTTGCGACGGTCACGGTAAGCGTATTGACCAGCTTTAGTAACTGCTTGGAAAGCTACGCGGTAAACACGTGAACGTGCACCGTAGTAACCTTTAGCTTGTTTTAGAACTTTCTTATGACGTGCACGAGCTTGTACACCACGTTTTACGCGAGGCATTATGCTTCTCCTAAACTAAACGATTAATAAACTAAAAAGAATTATGCGTATGGTAGCATACGAGCAACTGCAGCCACTTCACACTTAGGAAGGATTGCATTTGGACGTAGCTGACGCTTGTTCTTAGTAGTACGCTTAGTCAGGATGTGACGTTTAGTAGCGTGCTTAAACTTAATACCACCAGCAGTTTTCTTAAAACGCTTAGCAGCACCTTTGTTGGTTTTCATCTTAGGCATGATGAATAACTCCGCATTGTTGAGTTGTATAAACAATAGTAATTAGGGCGAATAAAACCCTACCGCTTCGGCCTTTTTGCAAAGGAAATACGGCAGAGTTTCATTACTTGTAAAGCCGTTAATTACTTCTTCTTAGGGGCAAGAACCATGATCATCTGACGGCCTTCGATACGATTTGGGAAAGATTCCACTACAGCAAGTTCTGCAGTGTCTTCTTTCAAGCGTTTAAGAACGTCAACACCGATGTCTTGGTGTGCCATTTCTCGGCCACGGAAGCGAATTGTTACCTTCACTTTGTTGCCGTCTTCAAGGAAACGCGTCAGGTTGCGTAGTTTTACCTGATAGTCTCCAATATCAGTTCCAGGGCGGAATTTTACTTCCTTAATCTGAACCTGTTTTTGCTTTTTCTTCTGCTCTTTAGCAGACTTGCTCTTCTCAAAGAGGAATTTACCGTAGTCCATTACACGACATACTGGTGGCTCAGCATTTGGGCTGATCTCTACTAGATCCATGCCTGCTTCTTCAGCTGCTGCTACCGCTTCTTGAATAGAAACAACACCAACTGATTCACCATCAGCGCCAGTTAATCGAACTTCACGAACGCCACGAATTTCACCGTTTAAACGATGAGCATTTTGTTTGGCCGGTACTTGGCCGCGTCTTCCGCCTTTAATAGTTTATTCCTCCAGATTGAGCTTACGGCTTGAAATCTCGTCTTGGATGTATGAAATAAAGTCATCCACTTTAAACTTGCCGAGATCTTTGCCTTTACGCGTACGTACTGCAATTTCGCCAGCTTCCATCTCTTGGTCGCCACAAACAAGCATAAACGGTACACGCTTCAAAGTGTGTTCGCGGATTTTAAAGCCAATCTTCTCATTTCTCAAGTCCGCTTTAGCTCTAATTCCACATTTTTGTAGTTTTTGTGCCACTTCCTGAACATAATCCGACTGCTTGTCGGTAATATTCATGATTACAGCCTGTTCTGGCGATAACCATGTTGGGAAGAAGCCATAGTATTCTTCAATCAAAATACCGATGAATCGTTCAAGTGAACCTAAGATCGCACGGTGAATCATAACTGGCACTTGGCGCTCGTTATTTTCATCCACATAAGTTGCACCTAAACGGCCTGGCAAGTTGAAATCTAGCTGCACAGTACCACATTGCCATGCACGGTCTAGACAATCGTGAAGTGTAAACTCGATCTTAGGACCGTAGAATGCTCCTTCACCCTCTTGAATTTCATATAGAATATCCATTGCTTCAAGAGATTGCTTAAGTGCTTCTTCAGATTGATCCCAAATCTCATCTGAGCCAACTCGCTTCTCTGGACGAGTTGATAGCTTCACGACAATGTTGTCGAAACCAAATGTTTGGTACGTATCGTAAACCATTTTAATACAAGAAGTCACTTCTTCTTGAATTTGGCTTTCTGTACAGAAGATGTGTGCATCATCTTGAGTAAAGCCACGAACACGCATAATTCCGTGTAGTGCACCCGATGGTTCGTTACGGTGACATGAACCAAACTCAGCCATACGTAACGGTAGGTCGCGGTACGACTTCAGACCTTGGTTAAAAATCTGCACGTGACCCGGACAGTTCATTGGCTTAATCGCGTATTCACGGTTCTCAGAAGAAGTTGTGAACATGGCATCTGCGTATTTGTCCCAGTGACCCGAACGTTCCCAAAGCACACGGTCCATCATTAGTGGACCTTTTACTTCTTGGTAACCGTACTCATCTAGCTTAGTTCGGATGAATACTTCTAGATCACGGAAGATAGACCAACCATTGTGATGCCAGAACACCATACCTGGCGCTTCTTGCTGCATGTGGAACAAGTCTAGCTGCTTACCGATTTTACGGTGGTCACGCTTCGCGGCTTCTTCAAGGCGAGTTAAATGCGCTTTAAGCGCTTTCTTGTCGTGGAAAGCTGTACCATAGATACGTTGCAGCATCTTGTTGTCACTGTTACCACGCCAGTAAGCACCCGCTACATTAAGTAACGTAAAGTGCTGACAAAAACCCATATGTGGTACGTGTGGACCACGACACATATCGATGTATTCTTCATGATGGTAAAGACCCGGACGATCATCACGAGATACGTTCTCGTCTAGGATTTCCATCTTGTATGTTTCACCGCGAGCTTCGAATGCATCGCGTGCTTCCTGCCAGCTAACCTTTTTCTTGATAACTTGGTATTTGGTCTTAGCTAGGTCTTTCATACGCTTTTCGATCTTTTCTAGATCTTCTTGCGTTAGAGAGTGTTCTAAGTCGATATCGTAGTAAAAACCACTATCGATAGTCGGACCAATCGCCATTTTCGCTTCAGGGAAAAGCTGCTTGATCGCATGACCAAGAAGGTGAGCACATGAGTGGCGAACGATTTCTAGACCATCTACTTCATCTTTTACCGTGATGATTTCTAAGCTAGCATCTTGTTCGATAAGATCACAGGCATCAACACGATTTCCATCAACACGTCCAGCAATGGTTGCTTTTGCAAGACCAGGGCCGATAGATTGCGCGACATCAAGAGTAGAAACTGGGTTGTCAAATTGACGCTGACTGCCGTCAGGAAGAGTGATAATAGGCATTAAACTGTCCTTACAGTGGTGTTGCACACCAAGCAACACATGCAATTTAAAACGTGTCTTCAATATGAATTTGAGAATTAAAGACGAGTGTCCTTGTCCTTTTGTGCGCAAATACGGATGCACAATTCAGGAAAGAACGCGTATTGTAACGGATCAGCGCGAAATAACAATCGAAGTCACAGAATTGATTGAGAAAAGTTTAAAATGTACTCAGCTTAACCAGCTATTAATCACTTTACGGGCTTGTTCAGCCACCTCGCTGGCTAAAATGCCGATCTGACCGACTTGTTGGGCGATTTGATCGGCAGCAACACTGTGGATTAATACACCAAATTTAGCCGCATCAGGTAATGACATGCCTTGGGCAATTAATGCAGCAATAATACCAGTGAGCACATCTCCCATTCCCCCCGTCGCCATTGCAGGGCTGCCAGCTTGGCAAACATAGATATCTTGGCCATCATACACTAAGGTACCGGCCCCTTTTAACACAACGACGCCAGCGTATTTTTTATGCAAGTCTATTACGGCTTTAAAGCGGTCTTGCTCAACCTCACGTGTCGTACATGCCAATAGCCGCGCAGCTTCCCCTGGGTGAGGTGTGATAATTCTTAGCGCATCATGTTGAGGTTGTAGAGCCAATAAATTGAGACCATCAGCGTCCACCGCTTTAGGGAGTTGGCAGTTTGTCACCTGTTGATATAAAACTTGAGCCCAAGTATCTGTTCCAAGCCCGGGGCCAATTGCAATGACGTCAGCAAAGGCTAACGCTTGTTGCAGAGCTTCGTCTTCCTCTACCCATGCCTGCGTCATAACTTCTGGACACGCTACTTGAAGAGGCAATGCAGAGCTTGAGTGACATAAGGTTCGAACCAGCCCCGCACCACTTTTGACACTAGCGCTGGCGCAGAGGCGAATTGCGCCCGCATAGCCCTTATTGCCCCCAAGGCAGAGTATTCGACCATTATCTCCTTTATGCGCGGTTGCCCGACGTGTAGGCAGTGCGGCTTTAAACTGGCTAGGATTAATAAACTGACTGCTGGCTTTAGCTATTCGCTGAAATTCCTTTTCGATCCCAAGACCGGCAAAATGAAGGTCTCCTACCACCGCCCTTGCTTGACCTGTCGTTAGCCCCTGTTTAACGCCAATAAAAGTCACAGTATGTAGAGCAACGACAACATCACCCAAAACATCTCCTGTCTCAGAGCTCAGTCCAGAAGGCGTATCTATCGCTACGACTGGCAAATGAGTGTCATTTATCTGTTTAATAATGCGTTGCAGCGGTTTTCGAACCTCTCCAGTGAGCCCTGTCCCTAATAAACCATCAATAATGACGTCGGCTTCCAGTTGTTGGCAATTCAGCATCTCTAGAGGGCGAATCACTCCACCACTAGCGAGCCACTCTTGTTTGGCTGTTTGCGCGTCACCAGAAATTTTTGACTCATCACCATAGACATATGTCGCTACTTTCAAGCCATCCTGTTTGGCAAGTTTCGCTACTACAAAGCCGTCGCCTCCGTTGTTACCTGTTCCAGCTAAAATTAAGATTCTCTTTGCGTTAGGGTATTGCTGCTTAACCACGCCATATACGGCGTCTCCAGCGCGCAACATTAGTGTATACATCTCAACACCAGCACACTTGGCGGCTTGTAATTCACCCAATTTGACTTGTTGTCCGGTATAGAGCGATAACGGAAGTTCAGGTTTCATAGTTTAATGAGCAATCAGTGAGATAAGATAAGAGTAGACAACAACGCCAAGGAACACCTCGGCGTTGACTGGATATTATGGTTGTTTAGACACTAAAGCTTCCGCAGTTGCGTCCTGTATTGATAGGAACAAGGAGCGAATTTCACCTGTTGGAGTACGCATAGGATTCAAGGTGATATTCTGATACATAAAATCCGCTTGCTGCGTCACGGGACGAACATTACGACATTTAAAAAGATAAGGACGTTGCTGCCATGTGATGAAACTACGACACCCTAAATCATAGACTGGCTTTGTTTTTAACTTAAACCAATCTTTTGGAATTTCAGGAAACAACTCAAACAAAGACTTACCAATCGCGTCGTGCGCCTGTATGCCACTGTGGTGAGTCATGAAACCATTCCAGACTTGGACATTATGATCGCTATCAAGAACCACCAAGCCCAATTCAACGTTTTGCACCATATCCACCATCCAGTGGAACTGCTCAAATTCAGCAGGAAGAGATAACATTAAAAGTCCTCCATTAGGTACGAAAGTTTGTTATCAAGAAGTGGTAACGACTCATCAACAAACATAAACAACAAATCACAACGAATAGACGTGCCATCAATGGTGTAACTGACTTCGAATGTCATGGTTTTACTGAAAGAACCCGTCGTTGAGGAAATCACTGAGTCAATCGATATGTGTTGCCCGAGCAAAACCGGAGAGCTTTGGAAAAAGCGTACTTCGGCCTGCTCACCCAAGCCATTTAAGAAGGAACCCACAAGGATATTAGACACATCCATTAACAGCTCAAGTTCTTCAAGCTCTTCACTATCAGCGGGCACTTTCATCAATTTTTTCAGGTCGCTGACACTCGAATCACTGAGCAATACCAAGGCTTCACCTGCGATCCCTTCCCCGCTAAACCCTTGACAGACACCAGAAACCTGATCATTTTCTGCGAGGTCGCGTAGCGCCATATGTAGCTCGCTGACCTCAAAAATATTCACATTAGGTAGGGGTAAATGAACAAATACGTCAAAGTGCCTTGCCAGAGCATCAGCCGCGCGGCCAATCGAAACGTTGGCCACTTCCATATAGATGTCACGACGACGTAAGATAGGCAACTCAATGGAAACCGGAGTGACAATTCGTGGCTGAGTTACAGGCTCAACTAACTCTTTAAGCACCTTGTTGAGCGCTTCTTTGTCAATTGGCTTCTGAATAAACGCTTTCGCGCCGAGAGCCATGACTCGTTCTTTAGCTTTAGGTTGAATATCGCCAGAAACGACCACAACAGGCACGTCAAATGCGCGCTTACCCATTTCCTCCAACGTACCAAAACCATCCAGTTCCGGCATAGTTAAATCCAAGAACATCAGCTTGAATTCGTTTTGTGCTAACTGTTCTAGTGCATCCAAACCGTGAACAGCAAAGTTGATATCAGCATTAAGCGAAGCAGGCAGTGAGCGAGCCATTTGTTTTCTCGCCAAAGCGGAGTCATCGCATATAAGTACCGGAAAAGACATGCGTACACCTACTCCTATCTATTATTTGTTTCTTTATTGAGTGTAACAAAAACAGTGGAGTACCGGGGACAACAGCGACACGTAAATTGATTAAAGTGATTTGTCTCACCTTGATATGCATATGTGTTGACTGGAACTTCCACCCTTATTGTTAGGTAAAGTATTGAGTCGTATACAGTGTGCGTCAAGAAAGTTGTGTGATTCGCTGTGCGGATTCACTGAATAAACAATTGCAGCCTGGCTGTTTAGAGCGATTATTCGCCTATAAATTAGCAAATGTAGATTAAGAGCGTAGTCAGAAAAATGGGATAGAAACTAAATAATTGTCGAGAGGTAACCAAGGGTGAGAGCAGCAAGCCTTCCAAAGAAGGCTTACTACGTTAACTTTATTGAGTCATACGAATCAGTGATTTACCAATCAACCACTCAAGCTCTTTCGCGCTACCTTGGCCTAATTTTTCTTCACATACCGTGTATAAACGTTGGACAGCATTGCTTGCAAACTCATGCGAGTTTTGCGATGTCACAATGTGGTGGAACATCAAGCGAAGAATGGCGCGAAACTCGTCATTATCTAACGCCGAAACCCAGCTAGATGAAAATTCGCTAACGCCTTTGTCAAACTCAATATGTTCAACAAACATTGTAAAAATACGACCATCGAGCGCAGCGGTAAAATCTGTTTTCTTAGGAAAATGATGACTAATTCCCGTTCTGGATACTCCAGTTTGTTGGCTCAATGTTGTGTACGACATTTTGTCGTAACCTAATCGCAATAGCTGGTCAACTACCGCATCCATAATTTTCTGAATGGTGATCTCGGTATCTTCTTTACTACGCTTTGGCATGGTTAGGTTCTTCTCTCTGTATATCCGTCTGCAATTATTGACATCCCCAGGCACTTACTTGAGATTTACGCCGCATGTCAGACATCACCGAAAAGGATTCCACCCGATTAAACCATACGGCTCATCTAATTGTAGTGAGGTGCAAGCTAATTTTCACAAAAAACACCATTGATGGATTTTATGAAACCCAGGGAATTTATCTTTTTGTTTATATAATAATGACGGCCGATAATCTTACAAAATCTTGATGCTTACAACTAATTGGATAAGATTCTGACATAATACCTACACGCATTTTCGTATTTTATTGACTCACATCACACTTAAATGTGAATAATTATCATGTCATATAACGGTAATAAATCTCTATAGCCAATCAATCATGCTGCGACTTCGAGTCAAAATAGCACACCGTTTTTTTATAGATTCCCTGCCAATTACTGGTTAATATAGCCTTACTATTTGTAAGAGGATTTAATTGAGATGAGCACCGAACCAGAACAAGTTTGTGAAGCCTGCGGCTGCGCAGGAGAAATCGGCTTCATCATTAAAGAAGGTGATGATGTTGCAGAGGTTTCAATCTTTGCAGCAGGTAAGACACTACTCGAAGCTGAATTAAACAAATACATTGAAATGGCGAAACAAGTATGCGCCAACGTCGAATATGAAATCTCTCCAGTCACTGAAGATTCAACAGAGCTTACCGCTCGCTTTAAGTTTGAAGTTAGCGCCGAGAAACTCATCTTTGAACTGAAAAGTCGCTCTTTAGCGCGATAACCTGCGTCTTTTCCTAGGCTAAAAACGGGCGATTCAGCCCGTTTCTCTTTCTCTACACATTAATATTATTGATCTATTTGAAGCGAGATTTATTATTAAGTATTAGCTGTCTCTACATCGAAGACTATGTTACGCCTTTTTTTTACCATTTTATTGCTTGTAGGCTCAACCAACGCACACAGCGCTGCGCTTGATCCCTTTCGTATTCTCAATCATCTCGATAATTATGGGAACTTAGATCTTCGTAACAAGCCCTATACCGAACTTCCAAGTGGGCTTGTCATCAAGGGTAATCTCAATATAGCTAAAACCTCAATCAAATCCTTACCTCAAGACTTAGATATACAAGGCAGCCTCACCGCAACCAACTGTGGCCTAAGTAAGATAAATAAAGGAGTTCAAATCAAGGGCTACGCAAATCTGTTAGGCTCGCAAATCCAACGCTGGCCTTCTGGTATTAAAGTAGGCGGCTACATCAATCTGACAGATACACCACTCAATTCACTTCCTCCACGACTACGAGTCAAAGGCGATCTCAGTGTGATTAGAACGCCTCTAGAAACCTTACCAGAAGGACTCATCGTCGAGGGCAACCTATATATTGGAGGTTCTAACATTAGTGAATTTCCTGACACTATGACAGTGAATGGCAATATCTTCCTCGGAGGAAACCGTATTTCTAAGTGGCCGACCAATTTAACCTTAGGTGGTGCCGTCGCGCCCTAAGCATTTAACTTAACCCTGGCTGGGTAAGCGATTCACTTTGTTACTAATTGACACAGCTTTGACTGGTCATATCTCGCACAGCAATCTGTTATCATGTATAATCTAACGCTAAAGTAAGCCGCCACAAGTTAACTTCAGCATACGCTGGATGACGATAGCCTAGTAATTATCTCTATCCTAACCAGTGGCGAACCCGTACTAGCATTGTCAAAGGTGTCTTAATTGTCACCTTTTCTCGTCGTTAGATTGATAGACGTTTAATAGTGTGCATATTATGGAACAAGATAAATTCACCAATATTTATCGATTGCCGACAGCTATACAAATACGCATAGGTAAGTGGCAGCAGACGTTCAACGGTACTTCTGATCTTGTCATGCATAAAGCAATCGAAGTTCGAAATCAGCAATACAAAAAGCCTAACTTTTTTCCGTCGGGTTGGAGCGTCCAGCTGTTCGATAAAAATGATATTTCGATCACCAATCATGGTAAATACATCCAAACGGCGATGCGTACGATGATGAATCGCAAGGTCTCCTATAAACGGATCTACTTGTCTCGATTACCTTTGGAAGTCGCCCAACCGGGTATGATTGCGTTCAAGGAAGAGTGGATAGCGAAACACAATCGGATCGCTAGAAAATACAACCAGATTAAGAAAAAAGAGTTTACCCGTTATGCGATGGAAGAAGCCGAAACGCTCTACCCTTCTATCCCTAAAAACGAGTTTGACGCCCAGCTCTGGAACCGTTTGGTGGTCAAAGAGCTTGGCAACCCTAACAAATACGACAACCCTTACTTTGTCAAAAAGGCCGTTGTATAAATGCAAGGACAGCCACAGCGCTGTCCTTTTTTATTACTAGTATTTGTCGAGAATTTCTTGGTATCGACTATTACCTGACTCACCTTGCATCTTAAGCAGTTCTAACCCACGCTGCAGTTTATCAACAACCGATTTATCCGTATCTCGATTCACAGCAAAATAAACATCGCCTTCTTTAACCACGTATACAGGCTCGAACAATTCTGGATCGACGCCTGCCTGACGAGCCCACCAATACGCTGCGCGCTCTGCATAAACCAACAAATCGATGCGTTTTTTCATTAGTTGTTCAGCCAATACAGACACAGAAATCGCTTCCTGCATGGCATCTCTAGGAATACCCAGTTCAATCAAGCTCTGTTCCCCGATATCATCTTTGATGACACCGATTCGATACGACGCCATATCTAACGGGTTTTCAATTTTAATATTGGCGTCTTTTCTAGCTAATAACACAACTTTGATATCGACAATAGGCCCAACCCATTGAAAAAGGCTTTCTCTGAGCTCAGAACGGGTGGTCGAAAACAGTATCGAATTTTCATGGGTTAACACAGTGCGATATGACCTTGCCCACGGTTGCAGTGTGATTTGCGAGAGTGCTATCGGCTCACCGACCAACGCACTTGCCTCGGTTAAAATGTCCACTGAGTAACCGGTTATCTTATCGCCTTGCATATAATTCGCTGGCGGGTACGCCTCGGTATAAAATGAAACTTGGCGTAAATCGTCCACGCTGCCGTATGCAAGGGGGGATAACAGCCAGACCAAACTCGCAATCAAAATATGATGAATAGCATGACTATGATTCACAACACTTTCCCTCCGTGAGCCACCTCACATTAAACTTAGCTCACAGATGAAGAGTTCAACAGCACACAGGTAAATTTTTCCTCGGCTTCGTGCAAGATATAGCTGTCGAAATGTTAAATCACGATCGCTAGAGCGCTTCAGTTTTGGCTAACTTCTTTGACGTACCGAAGCTTGGCGCCTTGGCAACTAGGTATACTGCAACCGCGGCACACATAAAACCGAACACACCCAAACTATCAAAAGATTCACCAAACATAATCCATGCTTGAATCGCTGTCGTTGGCGGTACGAGATAGAAAACAGAGGCAACACTAGATGAAGCACCATGTTCAACCATGTACAGTAGCAGCAGTATCGCAATACAAGACAACACGACCACAAGCCAAATCATTGTAAAAACAAACGGGTAACTCCAATCTATGTGCATGGTTTCAAAGCTCAACGCGTAAGGAATAAACATCAATCCTGCCGCAAAATACTGAACGGTCGCACTGCCAACCATATCGACACCTTGGCAGAATTTTTTCTGGTACAAGGTTCCTAAGGTAATACCCAACAACGATATCAAGCAAAGTGTCACCGCCGCAGTTTTATGGGCTTCGTCTTGCCAATCGACTTTGCCCATCAAAACCAAACTAATTCCGACAAAACCAAGCAATAGACCGAGCCATTGAGAGGCTTTGAACGAGTGGCCCACCATCGAAACCAGCAGCAACGCCGTTAAAATGGGTTGTAACCCAACCAAAAGTGAACTCAATCCAGCAGGCATGCCAAGATCGATAGCAATATAAGTCCCACCTAGATAGAAACCATGGATCAACATTCCCACGATAGCACTATGAAGCATCGCTTTACCGGTAGGAAGTTTACGGCGTAAAACCACAATCAAAACGAGGAACAAAGCCACATTCGATACCATGCGCAACGCGAGTAGAGTTGCTGGCTCAGCATATTGCAAACCAAACCTTGCGCCGACAAAGCCAGACGCCCACAGCACGACAAAAACAAATGGGATAAGTCTAACTAACATGAATATTCCTCTGGATCTTTTCTCTATTATCAGGCTACTTTAATAGGTACAGAAAAAGCTTAAAGGCACAGATTTGAGTTATTTATTGGGTACAGTTTATGAATGCAAGCAATAAGTATCTGATGGTTGAGCATCACATTAAGCAGCGTATTGACTCTGGGATGCTCGCTGACAATGAGAAGCTCCCTTCAATTCGCTCGTTGAGTCAGCGTCTTACCGTCAGTAAGAATACTGTCATTCGCGCCTATCAAGAGCTTGAAGCCCAAGGTGTGATTTATACCGTGCCCAAATCTGGCTACCGTGTTTGCCCCAACACCTTGTCTAGCACGCTGACTCAGTCGCCAAGCAATGTTGATTTACTTTCCGTGTGCAAAGAAATATTGACCTACTCCCCAGAAAAAGAATTGTTGGCGACAGGTTCCGCACATCCAAATATCGACACTCCTGCGATTCGAAGCCTGTATGCAGAGATTGGTCGTCACAGCCGCAGACAAAGCCAAACACCAAGTCATTATCAATTACCACCGGGAAACCAACAACTGCTTAAGCACTTGAGTAAAATCAGTCAGGATTTGGGGGTTAAGGTCGCAACGAATGAAATTGCCATCACTCATGGAGCGCAGCAAGCCATCAGTTTAGCATTGCGGGCATTAACCACAGTAGGAGACATCATTGCTGTAGAATCGCCTTGTTACTTTGGCAATCTATTGTTGATGGAGTCATTGGGGCTGCAAGTGATCGAGGTACCCAGTTGTCCGCGAACTGGGCTCGATATTGATTCGTTGCAAGAAGCGATTAACCAATGGGACGTCAAAGTTATCTTAGTTACCCCCAACTTTACCAATCCTACTGGTGCGCGAATGCCACTTGAGAAGCGACTCGCCCTACTTGATGTCAGTGGCTCAATTCCCATAATTGAGGATGATGTGTTTGGCGCACTCGCCTTTGATGAAGGGATCGCGCCACTCAAGTCACTTGATAATAGAGATCGAGTCATCTACGTCAATTCGCTTTCAAAAATGCTCGATTCACGCTTGCGTATTGGTTGGATCTTGGCTGGTCGATATCAACCACAAATCGAAAAATTTCTGGTCTGCGATAATATGGGAAGTTTAAATTTGATGCAGTCTGCCGTGGCTGATTTTCTCAGCTCAGGAAAATATCGCCAGCATGTATATAAAATGCGTCGTTTTTATCAAAACAATACCCGTTTGTTGCTGCAAGAATTGAGTAACGCCTTCGATCAATACCCAAGTTTGAAACACAAATACAAAGCCATATTGCCACAAGGTTCCTTTTTACTCTGGCTTAGCCTACCGGAAGGGTTGGATAGCCATAACCTTTATCAACAGACGAAACATATAGGGATTAGTATCTTGCCGGGTACCATTTTCGACACCTCAGGACAATATGAGAACTGTGTGCGTTTTAGTTGCTCAAACTTTACATCCAATCCGGAATGGCGAATCGGAGTTGAAAAGCTCGCCTCTGTTATCCATCATCAATTAACCCACTAAGAGCATGGAACGATTATGAATACTCTACCCAGCTCAACAGATGTTCTCGATTTTTGGTTTAATGAATTGGACGCCAAAGACTGGTTTATGGGCAGTCCAGAACTCGACGTTCAAATAGACTCTCGGTTTGGCGCTTTGCTCACGCGTGCGTCTCAAAGTGAACTGTTTACGTGGCGAGGCAGCGCAGATGGACGCTTAGCAGAAGTTATCGTGCTCGACCAGTTTTCGCGTAATATCTACCGAGGTACGCCCAACGCATTTGCTCAAGATCCACTCGCTCTCGCCCTAGCGCAAGAAGCGATAGCACAAGGGCTAGACAAAGCACTGCCCATAGAACAACGTGCTTTTCTTTATATGCCATTTATGCATAGCGAATCCGCGCTAATTCATCAACAGGCCATTGAGCTCTTTAGCACACCCGGCATGGAGAACAACTACCAGTTCGAACTCAAACACAAACTTATTATCGACCGCTTTGGACGTTATCCACATCGGAATCAAATTCTGGGTCGACAAAGTAGCGAGGAAGAAATTGAGTTTCTCACTCAACCGGACTCAAGCTTTTAACCAACTGGGGCATAGATATGAGCAACGATCATAGGAGCCTTATTGGCTCCTATTGTGATTGGCTAGGCGTTCGACGCCTTTTTGTGCCCTTCTTGTAGATGCACAAAGTCAACTAGGTCATCTCCAGATACTTGATAGGCTTGACCAAAACCTTTAACAAACAAGCCTTTGTCAGCTTTTAGGTTGAATAGCACGAAGTCTTGCAGTTGACTCAAGCCATCAATGATTTCGCCAAAACGTTGTTGCATTTGCGCAATGACCTGAGTCCATTGAGCGCTGTCACGTTCCACCACAGACGCAACTGCATCGAAAGTTAAGCGCTTACGGGCAAACAACTGTTTCGAACTTTCTTCATCTTCAATCATCATGATCGAAACATTCGGATTAACCTGCAGATTCCGTGCGTGACGTGCAATTTCTGAGATCAACACAAAATAGCCATCTTGGTTCTGTACATAAGGGGCATAACTGACATTAGGGCGACCATTCTCATCCACAGTGGCGAGTTGCAACGTGCGGCGCTGTTGACGGAATTCTTTAATCTCTGGCCCTAATCGCCCTTGTAAGCGTTCTTGTTTCACTTGTTGTTCCATGTTGAGCTCCTAAACTTACTTTTCTAATTCTAGTGGTGATTATTTTTTGAATTCTTGCTGCCATTGTTTGAATGTTGCGACTTGAGACTCGATCAATGCGCGCTTTTCATTACGGCCTAAATACACTTTAAAAATATTGTTTCCCGCTTCACAAAAGAAGCCAAAGTAGTGACTTTCTCTGCCCATGAAGGGCTTACTCACTAAAGCGACGTGCTTGATGTTCTCTAACTTCAAATGCCCGTGAAGCTCACCGTCACGCCCCATCAAGTTGTAGTAGCCACGTGCCACTTTTCCTTTTGGAAACGGGGCTTTTACTTCAAAAATCGAACCAAATGAATGCACAATTGTCGTGACTGGGCCGAAACCCACCAAGCTTTCCATGATTGGCAATGCTTGCTCGCCATCGACAATCGCGATCATCTCTTCTGGCAACGACGAAACAGCTTCAAACTCCGAAATATCGAGTTTTTCTGCTATCGCCGCAGGAAGAAGGGTTGGTTCCTGTTCAATAAGTTGCGCGACCTTTTGTTTTAGTGTTTGCATAATAGTTCCATTTACATCGCGACGGGTTCGAGCGCGATTTGTTCTTGATAAGTAGACTGTAGTACTTGAATACATGCTTGAGCGAGACTGACTGCCCAAAACTGCCCTGCCATGGTTAATGAAAAGTAATCACCTTGAACCTGCAGCAGGCCTTTTTCTTGCCAATGGTTAAATAGAGGCAATAAATAGTCATATGATGAGCAAGCACCGAACTCTGGCATCATCGCACGTGAAACAACACCGCGATCAAAACCGGCTTTTAATGCCGCAAATATCGGTTCGAGAGCATGCTGCTTGGTCATCATTGCCACCACACTGTCGCCCGACTTTATTGCGTTCATATACGTATCCAAGGTGCGGTGATTCATCATGCTGTAGCCACCAATATTGCCTCCAGCACCGCAGCCGATGGGCAACACTTGGGCGTAAGTTTTGGCTAACGAGTTGTATTGGCTACGTTCTCGGTTATCTCTCGCCCAGTGGTTAACACTTAATTGGCGCATATGATGCTTTTGCATAAATCGCGAACCTAACTCATACATTGAGGCTTTATCTGGCGTTGTTGCAGGCGAGGGTATTCTGCCTTTCTCGACCAAATTTAACATCGGTGCGTTTGCCCCAACCACCAGTTGGTATAAATCAATGCCATGCGCACCTGTTGACAGATAGTCCGCTAAATCCTGTTCGAAAATGTCGATAGTTTGATAAGGCAAGCCATACAGTAGATCGAGAATGATTGGCGCTTGCTCAGTTGCGCTCAAGGCGGTGATGCGTTCCAACACAGTTTCTCTGTCGTCTAACCGTTTTGCGCTACGTCTTACTTGAGTGTTAAAACTCTGGATGCCAAATGAAAATCGATTAAATCCACCTTCTAAAGCGCGCTGAAACATTTCGTCACTGAAGCGATTGATTCTGCCTTCTAAGGTGATCTCACAATCGGCGGTGAGTGGAAAATAGTGGCGAATTGCCTTACCTAGTGCCTCGATTTGCTGAGCAGATAGATCTGTTGGTGTTCCTCCACCAACGTAGACCGCATGAAACGTACCCGCCTGCGTCCATTGCATCCAAGCTTTGTGCTTAATCTCAAGCATCAACGCTTCAAAGTAATCATCAACCAACTGACGACTTGCCGCATTTTGGAAAAAGTTACAAAACGTACACCTAACGCGGCAAAAAGGAACATGGATGTATAGACAGCGTTTATGACTCTTCTCTCCATCAGCAGCAAATAATTGCTTTAATGCGCGCTCTTTTTCATCAACGGCTAATGGTTTCAGCCTTACTCCAGCGTGAGGAGAAGATTTGCGTGCAAAGGCAAAGCGTAACGGATCGGGGGTTTTGACCGCCAAAATGGATTCATCAAATTTATCAATACTAAGCATTTCATACTTCTCTTAACGCTTGTCACAACGAGCTTCACGTTAAAAACAACATTCACTGCAACAGATCATAAATTGACGCTAATGATAATGCAATTGATAATTGATCTTATTTGCATTTTAAGTAATACTGCCGCTGTCTGGACATTATCTTGCTAGTTGGAGAATCTGAGTGAACATAAAACGATACACAATGGCTGCTAGCCTATCTCTAGCTATCCACACTGGATTCGTTTTTATCGCACAAGAACCCAAAGCATTTGCCATGCCTGCTGGAACGCAATCGCACACGGTATCGATCAATTTCAAAGCGGTTACGCCACCAACAAAACCTGAAGTTACAGCGACCAAACCCACTGCGGAGCCAATTGAAAAAGCGCTCACAACAACCCAAGACCAAAAGACGTCGCAAAAGCCCACGCCTGTAGAGCGCAAGATCGCACACAAAAAACCAGCTCCAGAGAAAAAAACTGCCAAACAAATGCCAAAAACCAAGACAGCGCCTTCCCCTGAGCAGACGATAAACAAACAACCTGTTCGACCAAATGACCAAAAGCGCGAAGCCGAACAAAACAAACCACAGACTCAAGTCGTCAACCAAGGTGCTAGCGCTCAACCAGTATTAATTACCAAACCTTCATTTGTGACGCGCCCAACTGCACCGAAATACCCTCGCTTGGCAAGAAAGCGGGGCGTTGAAGGCGTCGCACTGTACGAAATATGGCTAGATGAGCAAGGTAACCAAATCAAACAAGTTTTAATTACCTCGTCAGGCGCAGAGATGCTCGATCATTCCGCCCTCGTCGCCATCAAAAAGTGGCGTTTTTCTCCTCATTCAGTCGATGGGCAAAAAATGGCTCACCGCGTACAAATCCCAGTTCGTTTTAAGTTGGATTAAAAATGGAACAACTACAGCAAATACAACAGCAATTAGGCCTGATGACATGGCCTTTGATTATCTGCTCTGCGCTGACATTAATGATTATTGCCGAGCGATTATTTCAAGTAATGATCAGCCTAGGGGTTGGAAAACGCACCATACGTGCGGAGCTTAAAAAAATCACCCCAACCGACAGCCAACAGATTGAATCGTTGGCGTTAAAGCTGTCACCGCGCCGTCCACTGTTATACAAGGGCGTCGCAATGTTGCTCGCTCATCACTCATTCGCCAAGTCGCTACGTGAAGATGCGGCGGGGATGTGGCTCCAGGAAAAACGTCACCAACTGAACTCGGGGCTTAGGTTGCTGACCCTGATTGGCGTACTCAGCCCTTTAATCGGGCTACTTGGCACCGTACTCGGCTTAATAGAGATGTTCAAAGGTGTCGCCGCATCAAGCGGAAATATTACTCCGAATGATCTCGCGGATGGACTTGGTTTGGCCATGCGAACGACGGCGGCAGGGCTACTGATCGCATTACCTGCAATCGCGGGCGCGCAACTTTTAGGTTTATGGGCAGATAAAGTAGTAGCCAAGCTCGAACATACGCTGAACTACGTCAACTTATGGTTAGAAGGGATCAGCCTGCAGCACGTATCCCCAGATGAATCCTTAACTCAGCACGCGACAGCATCTTTGCACTCGTCGCTAGAGAACGCCTCATGATCAAGGCGAAAAACGACGATGTTCGATACGGGCTAACACCAGATCTTACGCCCTTGCTCGACATTATTTTTATTGTCATGGTGTTTCTAATGCTGACAGCCGCAGTCAAGCTCGAATCACTTGAGGTTGATTTACCGACCACAGATTCACCAACGGTGTCCCAAGTGGACACTCAATCTTTGTCCGTCAACATCCTTAAGCAAGAACCTCACTGGGCAATTGAGGGGAAACAATACATCGACTGGGAGAACTTCACCCTTGCATTGCTAGAAGAGTACAAAACCAATAACAAACCTATCGTGATAGGGGCAGACAAAGACGCCGAAGTTCAACACTTAGTTAAGCTGCTCGCCTTTTTACAACAAAACGGTATCCAAGCGACACAACTGCTCACGGAAGAAACCAAATAATCGAGTTCAATATGTTCAAAAAACCATTAGTCAAAACTATGACCACGTTAGCCTTCTCTTTGCTTGCCATGACCTCATACGCTGAGGAACGAATAGTAAGTGCTGGCAGTGCAGTCACCGAGTTACTGATAGCACTTAACCAGCAAGATAAGCTGGTTGCCGTCGACGTCACGAGTCAACTGCCTGACACAATGACCCTACCCAAAATAGGCTATCACCGACGCTTATCTGCTGAAGGTTTACTGGCCCTTGCACCCAACCGCTTGATTGGCTCGGATGAAATGGGGCCAGAAACAGCACTCAGCCAACTCCGTAGTGCTGATATCGAGGTCAATATCGTCAACACTAAGCCTACACCGCAAGGTTTGCTAGAGCGAATTGACGAGATCGCAACACTCACCAACGCTAGCCAGCAAGCTGAAGAGCTCAAACAGCAAGTCAAGCAACAGCTCGCCAGTTTAGCGCACAACAAGGCGCAGCATAATTCAGCGAAAAAAGTGATGTTCCTACTCATTCATGAAGGTAGACCAGCCAACGTAGCGGGAAGCGACACTACGCCCAATGCCATCATCGAATTAGCAGGGGGAATCAATCCTGCTGCCAAGCAGCTCAGTGCCTATAAGCCACTTTCAGCCGAAGCTATGGTCGAAATGCAGCCAGACATAATTTTAGTCAGTGGTCGTAGCTATAGAAAACTGGGTGGTGCAGAACAAATACTCAACAAAATGCCGATGCTCGCCGCAACGCCAGCGGGTCAAAATAAACAATTTATTGCCATTGATGGTCACGCACTGGTGGGTGGACTGGGTCTAAAAAGCCTGCAAGAAGCCGAGCGTCTAAGTCAACTTTTAAAATAACGAATACAGCCATGCTATTACGCAAATTTCCACTCCCTACGCTATTGATTCTTTTTGCTGCCGCTTTGGTGGTGACGGCAATCAGCTCAGTCACCGTTGGACCAATGGATATCAGTTTTTCAGACAGTGTACAGAGCTTGTTGTTGCAATCGGATCAGCTCGCCCCTCACGTCAATTTAGTTATTCATGAGATCCGTTTCCCACGCACAGTCTTGTGCATGCTTGTGGGCGCGATACTGGCTGTGTGTGGCACGGTAATGCAAGGGTTGTTTCGCAACCCGCTAGCTGAGCCGGGAATTATTGGGGTTTCAGCCGGTGCGGCATTAGGCGCAGCACTAGCCATTGTCCTATTCGCCGATCTGAGTGAACAGTTCCCCCAATTTATGAACTTAGCGGCACTGCCATTGTTCGCTTTTCTCGGCGGGGCGCTGACAACGGTGCTGGTCTACAAACTCGGTACCAGTAAAATGGGCACATCGGTGACAATCATGCTATTGGCTGGCGTAGCAATAAGCGCGCTGTCAGGTGCAGGAATTGGCTATATGAATTTCATCGCCGACGATCAGATGCTGCGCGACTTATCTCTATGGTCAATGGGTTCGTTAGCGGCGGCCAATTGGATGAGCATAACGCTGTGCGCCTTTACCCTCATGGTGTTGATGCTCATCTTTAATCGCAAAGCGATGTCATTGAACGCGTTGCTCTTGGGCGAAGCTGAAGCTAGCCACCTTGGTATCCCAGTACAAAAGCTTAAACGTCAGTTGATACTATTAACAGCCGTTGGTGTGGGAGTCACGGTCAGTGTCTCAGGCATGATTGGCTTTATTGGCTTAGTGATTCCGCATTTAGGTCGAATGCTATCGGGGCCGGATCATCGAACTCTGCTGCCTATTTCTGCCGTCATGGGTGCATTGCTTCTGACCTTCGCTGATATGTTTTCACGTATTGCCGCTGCGCCTGCAGAGCTTCCTGTCGGCATTGTTACGGCCTTGATTGGCGCGCCATTTTTCATTTACCTACTCTTCCAACAAAAAGGAAAAATCATCTGATGAGTAATGTGGTTTTATCAGGTAAACATATTTCCATGACGTTTGGGTCGCGCAAAATATTGGATGACATTAACCTTGATATTCGTGCTGGTGAGGTCACCACTCTATTGGGGCCAAATGGCGCTGGAAAAAGTACGCTACTCAAGCTGCTAAGTGGTGAAATAGCCTCTCGCTGCGACATCCGCTACTTTGATTCACCTCTCGACGAGTGGAAGCCGAGTGAACTGGCTAAACATATCGCT
Source organism: Vibrio galatheae (assembly GCF_000967545.1). Classification (GTDB taxonomy): domain Bacteria; phylum Pseudomonadota; class Gammaproteobacteria; order Enterobacterales; family Vibrionaceae; genus Vibrio; species Vibrio galatheae. The sequence continues at coordinate 180,726 of NZ_JXXV01000018.1, forward strand.
ATGCTGCCACAACACAGCACCTTAAGCTTTCCCTTTTTGGCCCACGAAGTCGTCCAGCTCGGTGCCATTCCCTTAAATGTCCCCAACAAAGTCGCTCAGCAGTTGGCAGACAAATATATGCAAATGACCGATGTGGCTCATTTGCGTGAGCGCCTTTACCCTTCACTATCAGGCGGAGAGAAACAGCGCCTTCACTTCGCACGCGTGCTGGTACAACTTGACCAAGCAAAAAACAAAAAGATCCTTATGCTGGATGAGCCGACATCAGCCTTAGATCTCGCCCACCAGCACAACAGTTTAAAAATCGCCCGTCATCTCGCCGACGAACACAACACAGCAGTCATCATAGTGCTGCATGATTTGAATCTGGCGGCTCAATACTCAGATCGCGTGGTGATGCTCCACAATGGAAAACTCGTTTGTGACGCTACACCTTGGAAAGCGCTAAAACCCGAACTCATCAAACATGTCTATGGCTATGAATCTATCGTAGCTGCGCATCCAACATTAGGGTTCCCTCTTATTTATCCAGCGGCTTAAACCAGTTAGAAGGGTCAGTTAACCTTGGCTATACTCAAGTCATTGTACTTGAAAGGAGTCATACAATGGTTTGGAAAACTGGCCCTCTTGTTCTTGCTCTTATCCTATTGGCTGGCTTTGGGCTGCATGCTGCTCCGCACAATAATCTCCCCCATCTGCGAATTTGTGGTGATGCAATTGATTGGCCTCCCTATATCTATGTGCAAAATGAAGAGATACATGGCTATGATGTTGAGATTTTAGACCGCGCGCTCGCTAGGCATGGGGTCAAATACGATTTGGTATTAACATCTTGGTCACGGTGTTTACGGGGAGCAAAGCACGATGAATACGATTTGGTGGTCAGTGCCTCCTACAGCCCTGAACGCGAAAAAGATTACCTCTACACCGAATGGTATTACACAATCACACCGCTCTATATCTATTCTTCACAACTGTTTCCACAAGGTTTAACCATCTCGACTAGCCAAGAGCTTTCTGCGTATCGTGTTTGCGGACAACACAGCTATAACTATCACGACTTTAATATTGACGGTATTGAAAGCGTTGGTAACTCAATCAGGGAGATCACCGAAAAGCTCAAAACGGGTGAGTGTGACGTCTATTTAAGTTGGGAAGAGATACTAGAAGGGACACGACGAAAGTGGGGAATCGAACATATTACCCCTCCTCTCGTGTACAAAGCGGTTCCAAATATGGAACCACATAAGTTTTACATGCTCATATCACGGCACTTGCCTGAGCGAGAGCAACTAAAAACACTGTTAGACAGGCAATTTCGTTTAGACAGAACCGCTAATAAGGACTCACAGTAGTCGACGACGTAAGCCGGTTCTTTCTAACACACGCGTTGAAATCTCTTCGACCGACAAAGACGAAGTGTTGATGTAGGGAATCGCCTCACGTCGAAACAGCGCTTCGACGGTTTGCAGTTCGTGCAGGCACTGCTCATTACTTGCATATTCACTGCCTGCCAATCTATTTTCACGAATTTCAGTCAATCGTTCAGGGTTGATGGTTAAACCAAACAGTTTGTGGCGATGGATCTCGAACTCAGGCAGTAGTCTCATTCTCGCTAGGTCGTCTTCGATGAAGGGGTAATTGACGACTCTCAGGCCAAACTGCATCGCCATATAAAGACTGGTAGGCGTTTTACCGCTGCGCGAGACACCCAATAAAATAATATCGGCATCCTCAAGTCCTTTTAAGGTAATACCATCATCATGGGCTAAGGTGTACTCAATGGCAGCAATACGATCAAAGTATTTGTCTGAATCGCGGCTGACGCTACGCGAACGATGCAATTTCGGCTTAGGCTGCATTTGAATATCGTCTTGCACTTTTTGCACTATGCTCTCAAGCACATCGTAGCTATAGGAATGCGACGCTAGCAATTGTTGGCGCAACTCAGGAATCACCATCGAAAAGAAAACCAATGGTTTGACCCCATTGCGTAAGTATGAAGCTTCGATTTCTTTTAATAAATCAGTTAATTTGTCTGCACTTTCAACAAAAGGGAAGGTTTTTTCGTTGGCTTTAAACGGGAATTGACCCAAAACGACATGACCCAATGTCTCACATGTAATGGCAGTACCGTCAGAAACATAGAATACATCACGACTTTGCATATCAGTTTGCATTTTATTTTAAACTTTCAAATTCTTTTGAGTAGGATAGTAGCCATAATATCGATAATAAAACCCGGCTTGCTGTTACGGCCCCCACAGCTTTAAAAATTCCCTGCGAATTTTTTTCAGCTTTTACGTAATCGTTTGCCTTAAATCCCTACGCTGCAATGTTTCTGGAGAAAGACATGCAAAAAAACACCCTCTGGTTCGATGGCCTATCGATGGAAGATGTCGACAAAGTCGGCGGTAAAAATGCCTCGCTTGGTGAAATGGTTTCAAACCTCGCTAATGCTGGTGTCTCTGTACCCAACGGTTTTGCGACAACTTCTTATGCATTTAACCAGTTCTTAGATTACGAAGGACTGGACGATCGCATCCACCAATTGCTAGATGAACTGGACATTGATGATGTAGACGCTCTGCGCAAGACAGGTGCTACCATCCGTCAATGGGTTTTAGAAGCCCCCTTCCCTGCTGATTTAGAGCAGGATATACGTGAAAACTACCAACAGCTTATTGATGGCAACCAAGAGCTTTCTGTTGCCGTTCGCTCATCAGCGACTGCAGAAGACTTACCCGACGCCTCATTTGCTGGTCAACAAGAAACTTTCCTTAACGTCAAAGGAATTGATGCTGTTCTTGAAGCGACCAAGCATGTGTATGCATCTTTGTTCAATGACCGAGCCATCTCTTACCGTGTTCACCAAGGATTTGATCATCGTGGTATCTCGCTTTCAGCGGGTATCCAACGTATGGTTCGCTCAGACAAAGCGTCTTCAGGTGTCATGTTCACTCTCGACACTGAATCGGGTTTTGACCAAGTCGTCTTCATCACCTCATCTTGGGGACTTGGTGAGATGGTGGTACAAGGTGCGGTCAACCCTGACGAGTTCTACGTTCACAAGCCGCTACTTGAAGCCGGAGAGCATCCAATTGTTAAAAAAACCTTTGGTTCAAAACTTATCAAGATGATCTACTCAACCAATCAAGAGATTGGTAAACAAGTCGACATCATTGATACCGATGCGCAAGAGCGTCAAACCTTCTCGCTGACCGAGGAAGAGATCAAAGAGCTTGCCAAACAAGCGATGATTATTGAGAAACATTATCAGCGTCCTATGGATATTGAATGGGCGAAAGATGGCATCGATGGCAAACTGTATATCGTTCAGGCTCGACCAGAAACGGTATGTTCGCAAAATGAACAAAACGTTATCGAACGCTACGAACTAAACAACAAGGCTGAAGTATTAATTGAAGGTCGTGCGATTGGTCAACGCATCGGCTCAGGAACGGTTCGCCTAGTTGATTCTCTGGATCAAATGTCTTTGGTTCAAGATGGGGATGTGTTGGTCACTGACATGACAGACCCAGACTGGGAACCAGTGATGAAAAAGGCATCCGCTATTGTCACCAACCGAGGCGGCCGTACTTGCCACGCAGCGATCATTGCACGCGAATTAGGTATTCCTGCTATCGTCGGTTGTGGACACGCAACCAGTGATCTTAAAGATGGCGCGACAGTGACCGTTTCTTGTGCTGAAGGGGAAACGGGGTACGTTTATCAAGGAGAACTCGATTTCGAGGTTAAACGCTCTGCTGTCGACGAACTACCAATGCTGCCAACAAAGGTAATGATGAACGTCGGTAACCCAGATCGCGCGTTTGATTTTGCCCAATTACCTAATGAAGGGGTTGGCCTCGCCCGCCTTGAATTCATCATCAACAAGATGATTGGTATTCACCCGAAAGCACTACTGAATTTTGATGCGCAGAGTGAAGAGCTCAAAGCAGAAATCAGCCAGCGTATTCGAGGCTACAAAGACCCTATCGATTTCTACGTCAGCAAGTTGACCGAAGGCATTGCGACCATTGCTGCCGCTTTCTGGCCAAAACGTGTGATCGTCCGTATGTCTGACTTTAAGTCGAACGAATATAGCAATCTTGTCGGCGGTAAAGAGTATGAACCGCATGAGGAAAACCCAATGCTTGGTTTCCGCGGTGCGTCGCGTTATATCTCTCCCGTCTTTGAGGATTGTTTTGAACTGGAAACTCAAGCCATTCGTCGGGTGCGTAATCAGATGGGACTCAAAAACGTCGAGATTATGATTCCATTTGTGCGTACACCAAGCGAAGCCGCTTCGGTCATTGACCTATTAGCCAAATTCGACCTACGCCGTGGCGATCAGGGTTTGAAAGTCATAATGATGTGTGAACTGCCATCTAATGCGATTCTTGCCGATGAATTTTTGAAGTATTTTGACGGTTTCTCTATTGGTTCCAACGACATGACACAGTTGACCCTCGGACTTGACCGAGATTCAGGTGACGTCGCTCATCTTTTTGACGAACGTAACCCAGCTGTCAAGGCGATGCTGAAAATGGCAATCGATGCTGCAACCAAAGCGGGTAAATATGTTGGTATCTGTGGTCAAGGCCCATCTGATCACGAGGATCTTGCCGAATGGTTGATGGAACAAGGGATCAGCTCGGTATCCCTTAACCCAGATACAGTGATCGATACTTGGTTACAATTGGGCAAAGTGAACCGCTAACAGTTGATAACGATTAAAAAAGGCTTCCAGTTTGTTGGAAGCCTTTTTGTTTGTTAGCAATGCATTTAGCTAGTCACATCGTTATGTGACTGGCTGGCAATCTCTAACTCTCTTTGTTTGAGCATCTTGTCCATCTCATCACGATGGGTACGGAACGATGCCAGCTGTTTCTTCGGCACTGAACTTGCCATCGGGATGTTCGCTTTCATCGCATTGACAGGTCTTCCACGATCAATTAACTCGTAATGAATATGCGGACCAGTCACACGGCCTGTTGCACCCGATAAACCGATACGCTGTCCACGAGAGACCTTTTGCCCTTTGCGCACCAAAATTTTGCTAAGGTGAAGGTAACGGGTCTTATAGCGACTGCCGTGCTGGACAACAACATAATTGCCCGCATACGGGTGTTTGCGCGTCATGATAACCACACCATCGCCAGTAGAGACGATTGGCGTTCCTGTTGGCGTCGCCCAGTCTGTCCCGTTGTGCGGAGATACTCTTCCCGTTACTGGGTGCTTGCGTGTCGGGTTGAAATTCGAACTGAGTCGATATCCACCGTTGACAGGCTTACGCTGAAACGCGCGTTGTAGGCTCTCACCATTGTAGTCGTAGTATTGACCATCACTATGTAAGTAAGCAGACAGTACACGACCACGATTGTAGATTTTAATCGCTTGGATTTCGCTGTTGCCCGTTAGCCTCTCTCCAACAAACTGACGAGATTGCACCACTTCAAACTTATCACCGGCGCGTAAATCTCGCGCAAAGTTAATCTTGTCCTTGAGTAGGCTGACGACTTGCTCAATTTCACTTTTACCTAAACCAAGCGCATTGCCAGACTGTGAGAAACTCCCGTTGATTTCACCAATCATCGGAAAAGGTTTCCAAGTCCCCGGGATCTTAACGTCAGTGAATTCGTAACTGCCATCATCAAGACGGCTGTAGACCGCTCGCTCAACTAGGCTAAACTCAAGTTCCATTTTACCCAAATGGCCGCTTTCTTCGTTACGCCAAAACCTTAGCGTATTGCCGGGCTTAAGGGTATCTAACGCGAGATAGTTGAGATCGGTTTCCATGATCTTCATTAGCTCACTATAGCCAAAACCCAGTTGTTCAAAGATAGAGCTTAAGTTGTCACCCGTACGAATTTCATATTCATAATCAGGGACATCATTTGCAATGCCACCATCGAAAAAAAAGTCATTTACAAGCGTGGACTCTGGTAACGCAAGATCAATAGTGCGGTGGTATTTGTCATTGTTAGGCGCACTCGCTATGGCGATAGCGACCAGTACGGGCAGGCTTACAACCATCATTCTTTTAGCTCTAGACAGCCGTTGGAAGCGAGTCTTCAAACTTCTAGTTAGCACAATTTGACCTATGACCTGAATTAAACAAAGGCCTAAGATTACGAATTTATCTAGAACTTGTCACCTTCGAATTGTCAGGTTTAAACGAAAAAAGGCGCAAAAAGCGCCTTTATTGATCTCAATTAGAATTTACGACTAAAGTGATTTCCTTTACTGGTAAGTTGACACCAGACTATTGTCTTCACCAAAGCCGTTCGGTTGATATTGATCGGCTTCAGGGTCGTTCAGCCACTTATCCTGATCGACTAAATATCTAAACTCAAATTGGCTATCTTTGGGTAAGCGAGTTTTGAATTTGTATGTTTTTGATTTTGCCACTTTTTTCATTTCGGCTGGTTGCCAATTTAAAAAGTCTGCAACGATAGCGACGGATTGACCTACTTCCTCTGCTGCAAGTTCAAAGGTAACTTCGACTTCATCTTTCGTTTTAAAAAAACGTTTATTGATCATAGTTTACTCCATTAACGACGTTAAAATTCCATCTCATAACTTGTTAGGTCAAATAATAAGCAATCCATCACACATACTCAATACTGTTTCACATACGGTTAACTATTGCTTTTCTAAGCTATCTTGCTCAGTTACCTTGAAAAGTATAGTGGTTAATTGTGAAGGTTCTTCAGACATCGATTGATGTACATCACGTTCCAAGAGTTTGACCGTGACGACTCCCTCCTCAAATGACAGCCGTTCAACGCTAATTCTGTCGCCAAGAAAGACGGAATCGGTCGTGACCATTCTCTGCCTAAACTCATCATAGATTGAGACAACGAGATAATAAAAAGTCCCACTTCCTTGATTAGACAACGCCAGCGTCGAGACAAAAGTTTTAGAATCTATTTCAATAATTCTTCGGCTATCGATAACAATGATGCCGCGCTGCGCGCCATCCTCATAGTGTCCTTTAAGCAAGGGGAATTGCTCAATGTCATCGATAAAAGTAAAGGCTTGGCTCTCAGGTACTTTAACTGTCCACGGGTTGACCGTTCTAATCCCAAAAACCTTTTGCATAACAGCGTCACTTTTCGCCGCTTGAGTTGGAAACTTGGCTAAAATCTCATCATCAGTTAGGCTAAAACGGTAGACACCTGCTGCAGTGACTATAATTAGCAATACGATGGGAATCAAAAGGATAAGCGGGATAGGCAGTATGCGTTTTTTCATCTTTGTTTAGGTCTTATTACCAGATTCATTCAATTCGTTGCCATGTTATCAGGGTAAGATTAGGAGTTAAAATGGAACAGCAACAGAAAATTAGAATGGCCGATTGCAGTTGTGGTCAAGTTAACCTTGTCTGTCGCGGAGAACCTTTGCGCACTGCTGTTTGCCACTGTTTTGAGTGTCAAAAACGAACTGGGAGCGTGTTTGGTGTTCAAGCACGTTTTTATAAGGAGCAGGTATCGTTTAGCGGCGATCTGGTGGAATATACTCGCATTGGTGATTCTGGTAATGAGGTCACTTACTCTTTTTGTCCGAGATGCAGTACAACCATGATGCTCAAACTACAAGCCGCACCAGAATACCGGGTCATCCCCATCGGTGTTTTCAATCAGCAAGATTTACCGACGCCTAGCTTTTCTGTCTATGAAGAGCGTATCCATGGTTGGGTCAAGTTTGATTGCCAGATGGAACACTACCTTTAATCTTTTAGTTGCGGCCGATCAAATTTCTTTGCGACTTTCGCCTGTCGATATACTTCACTTCCCTCTATAATTGCGCCCTTAAGTAAGGAGCCAAATTTGATCACTAAACTTCCTCGCTGGGTAGAATATGGCGCTTTTCTGCTCGCTTTACTTGCTGGCACAGTAAACGCTATTGGGTTACTTGGCTTTCAGCATCAAGCCGTATCACACATTTCAGGCACGGTAACGCTGATTGGAACTTCAATAGAGGCGTTTGATCCACAAACGGGCCACCTATTCCTTATCTTAATCAGCTTTTTATTCGGTTCCGTGTTAAGCGGGGTATTTATCGAAAGTACCGCACTGAGATTCGGCCGTCGCTATGGCATCGCACTGTGCGTAGAAGGACTATTACTGTTTAACGCATATTGGCTATTAGAGCAAAACCATCAATCTGGTCAATACCTTGCATCTGCCGCCTGTGGTTTGCAAAACGCCATGATTACCACCTTTAGCGGCGCTATTGTTCGCACAACACACATGACGGGGATCATCACCGACCTTGGTTTAATGATTGGCGCCAAGCTGCGTGGCGAGAGTTTTGACTACCGTAAAGCAAAGCTATTTATGTTCATTTTTTGTGGATTTTTATTAGGCGGCATTTTGGGCGCAAAGCTCTATGTAACCATCGCGATTACAGCGCTGATCGTCCCTGCATGCCTCGCGTTTGTACTCGCAATTACCTATTGGCGGTTTATTGCAAATCATCACACACATAAATAATGTGCTTCTCACACTTGAAACAGACCAACAAACAATTTAACATTATCGACACATTTAACCACTAAATGATAAATATTCAACGTTTTATAATGAATATTTAGCAATATATATTGAATAGTATTGCAAGGATGCGTAAAAGCCATTAATCTTGCGCTAATTTGATAATATATGGATGTTTAGTGAATATATATGCCACAGGCAGTGGCTAAAGTATTTAACTAGTTGTAATTCGAGAAACATATGCAAAACAGCGCTAACACTATTGAACAACCTAAAAGTAGAAATAACTTTTGGATGTTCTTTATCCCTTCATTGATCGGCCTATTCGTTTTTATGGCTCCGATCAGCTATCAAGGTGATATCACAATTCCAGTAGCCGTATTGGCTAAGTCGATTCAAGCCATTTTTGGTGATCACCTAGTCGCTATTGTCACTGCGATTATCGCTTTTATGGCGATTACTTCGCTATTGTGTCGAATCAAGACGCCCGCATTTATCGCCAACAATGACTTTTTAAACGGGTTGTTCAATCCAAGTCCAATTTGGCTAGCGGTACGATTGATCGGTGGTGCCGCAGTTATTATGACCTTCTTTAAAGTTGGCCCTAATGAGATTTGGCAAGAAAACACTGGCGGATTGGTACTTGAAGGTCTGCTGCCAACACTATTTTCCGTGTTTATTTTTGCGGGTCTATTGCTACCACTACTGCTTAATTTTGGTCTGCTAGAGCTATTTGGCACACTTCTCAGCAAAGTAATGCGCCCAGTGTTTAACCTCCCAGGAAGAAGTGCGATCGACTGTATCGCATCTTGGTTGGGCGACGGTTCTGTCGGTATCTTGCTGACCAGTAAGCAATACGAAGATAAGTTCTACACACAACGTGAAGCGGCTGTAGTCGGAACTACCTTTTCAGCGGTTTCTATCACTTTCAGTCTAGTGGTCATTGCGCAAGTTGAGCTAGAGCACCTATTTCTCCCTTTTTACGGTGCAATTTGTTTAGCTGGCATCATTGCCGCTATTATCATCCCGCGCTTGCCTCCACTTAGCTATAAAAAGAACACTTTCATCGACGGTTCAAAGCCAGACGAAGATGCCGATGCTATCCCACAAGGCCATACAACTTTTTCATGGGGTATGAACTTGGCGCTGAACAAAGCATCTCAAGTCAAGTCGGTAAAAGGTGTGTTCGGCGAAGGCGTGAGAAATGCCGTAGATATGGTCTTTGGCGTTCTACCTGTGGTGATGGGTTTAGGCACGATTGCGTTGGTGGTTGCGGAGTACACTTCTGTGTTTAGCCTTCTTGGTCAACCCTTCATTCCATTTTTAGAGCTGCTAGGTGTACCAGAAGCAGTAGCCGCATCAGAGACTATCGTTGTTGGTTTTGCTGATATGTTTATTCCGGCTATTTTGGCCGCTTCAATTGATAACGAAATGACGCGCTTTGTGATTGCAGCCATGTCTGTTACCCAATTGATCTACATGTCTGAAGTTGGTGCTTTACTGCTGGGGAGCCGTATTCCGGTTAATATTTTCGAGCTATTCGCGATTTTCATCCTACGTACACTCATCACCTTGCCTGTGATTGCTGGTGTAGCCCATATGATTTTCTAATCAATAATGCTAAGCCCCTTCGGGGGCTTTTTCATTCTTGCTACAACAAAGTGACCATAGACAATCATTTGTTTTTGTAATAGGAATTCCTTTTACCCTAATCTCATCTTATAATTACTGACACATTACATAATAAACCAAAATGTGGGGGTGTTTATGAGATGGTCACTCGTTCTTGTGTCATTGCTCATATGTCTACAGACACAAGCTTCTCAGCTTGTTATCCGCGTAGATAACCAACAAGCAGCCGTATTCTCCGACAATGATATCGCGACTCAATTTTCGCCCACTTCTTTTTCCACACATCTGCCTTGGTACCCAGACAAAAACAAATTTACAGGATTTAAAGTCACTGATCTCTTACGCCACCTAAAAATTAACGATGCTCTTTCTGTATCATTTGTAGCACTCAATGACTATGCAGCAAGCTCTCAGATAGCAGATATAGTGAAGTATGAACCGATCATTGCCTATCAAATGAACGACAAAAACATGAAGATTCGAAATAAAGGGCCGTATTGGCTAGTCTTTAACTTAGACAGGAACCCAGAAATCAATAACGCAGCGTTTCACTCTCAAATGGTATGGCAAATAGACGAAATACTGGTGCATAGAAAGGCAAATGCAAAATAAGAAAAACAACAACCCACTCCCACCATTACTTAGAAGGGCAAAGTACTTACTGCTCTTTGTAAGTGGTGTGCTGATTATTGCCAACCTCTACTTCCTCTCTGAGACCCGCAGCTATGCAAAGTCGTTAAACTCGCAACAAAGTCAGGCTACTTGGTACTTATTCCAATTGACCAAAGAGTACGCCGAATTTCAATCTTCGCTCGCACTCGCTCCCTACAGCAACTCTTACCAGCAAAGTGCACTACTCAAGTACGAATTGACCTGGAGTCGCTTTGACCTACTCATCGCCAATCAAGAATCGAGTAATTTCCTTACCCTTCCCGGAGCAAAGTCGGTCTTTTTCCCTTTGTTTGAACGATTTAAGGCGCTGGAACCAAATTTAGAATTAATTGCTATCCCAGAACACAATATCGATATAGCACAACAATTTGAAGCCTTGTACTTAGAGATCATTGACTACGTCAACACCAACTTCAGAGTAAGCAGTTCGCTGTACCAACATCAGATGGATCAGGCGAGGGAACTGTTCAACATGCAACTGTTAACGTTGCTGTTACTGATTTTTGGCGTCTTGTTCGCCGCCTATATTTTGCATAAGGAATCGGAATACCACAGAGAACAATCCCTAACAGACTCACTGACGCAAATTCCAAATCGACTCGCGCTGTTTAACGACTTAAGAAATAAGATCTCTCGTCATCAGCCATTTCGCCTATTTATTCTGGACCTAGACGGTTTTAAACAAGTAAACGATCAATACGGCCACCAAGCTGGCGACCATGTCTTGAAAGCATTTGCCGAGAAAATCAACAGCCTAGGGGCAAACTGCTACCGTATCGGGGGAGACGAATTTGCGATACTCAGCGATACATTCAACAAAGATGAAATTGCACTTATTACCAATGAGTTCCACCAGCGGATGCACGCAACAGTGATTGTTACCGACGGAAATGCAATCCAAGTACGTACCAGTGTTGGCAGTGCTTGCTTCCCTGATGATTCCAATGATCTCAATGAACTCATCAATATTGCCGACAACAAAATGTATGTCAGGAAACACACCTCCAAAAAAGACGACTCCGAGAGATCAACTATAAAATCTGATGGGTCTGTCGAGCATACTTTTTAAGTACTTCGTGATTTAAGTCCTCACGACTCTCTGGTTGCCACAGCCCACGACCAATACCAGTAACAATCATGTGGATGACAGCTGAATCGATTGCAGACATAACCGCTACATTGACAGGCTCATTATTGGTATAACCCAGCTCCACTTCTAACAAATCTTGGTAATCGATAAAGCGAAAGGCACCCGCACTCAGCTCGTGTGAATAAATGGTTTTGCTCGTCGTAACACTAAGGAGTATTTGCCCCGTTCTTACATTGACTGCGCGTAGGTTTACTGTTACCTGATCTGCCCTATATTGTCCTGAGCCACCGATACCTAAATATCGTGCACCCATACCGCCAGTTTTGATGTTGGAGTCATAGGCAACAATTCCCCCTTCGATCATAACGTTGGCAGAACTAAGCGCGGTCAAGTCATCGCCGTGATTAGCTACACCTTCGCCCTTTTTTTGCGCCGCACGTATAATTTTTCGTTCCGTTAGCAAGTTTTGCAGACCTTCTCTCTCCAGTGGAATGAACCATTTAGAATCAAGTAATGAGGCTGTCAGCAAAGCCGTCCCCCCTTGAGGAACTGCGGTTGAGAAATTACTGTTTGGCTGTGGCTTATATTGACCCGTTTGGTCACGAAAATCATAAACTGATACCAGTATTTTGCCTTTAGGCTCTGGTAGATTGATCAAATCTTTGTAGGTCGCACCACGGGGCATCAAAGTTGGCGCCTCGTCCACATCTGGTACATTCATCGATGTTGCACAACCTGATAAAACACCACAAAACAACACAAGAGTAAGAAATCGCATGGGATTCTCCAAAACTATCTAGCTGATCAATCTGGGTTTAAGCCCGCGACTTTAATCTCTGTTGACTCACCTGAAATTTTGTCAACGATTTGTACAATCAAAGTACCACCGTCATCGACAATATTGAGGAAGAAATCATCCGTCTCCAACTGACCTGTATTACCGTTACCCACATCAGCAAGCAACTGACTGATCAATCTCGACTCTAAACTATTGGCAAGCCTGTCTAACGCTGATTCTTCTTCAAAGCCAAATTCATCACTCGGTGCTTTGTAGTGATTAATTGCGTTAGCAACGTTGAACAAGTGGGAACTGTTAAGCGCATTGCCACCAAAGCTCGGATTCACTGGGGTATAAACCAGCTCTGACGCGATAGACGTGCCTGCAAAAAAGCAAACCGCAGCTGCACATCGCTGAAGTAATTTCCGTTTCATAGTTATTTCCTTAAAACTCATCACGATCTAGATCAAACGTATCTTGATATTCACGCTGAGCCTTCCACCTTAAAAGGTAATTTGTAGCAGCAGATAAAGCTTCTTTTGCTTTATCCTGAGCGCTTTTTCGTCCAGGAGACAATGCCGTGCGATAGAAAACTTTATCGCGATGTAGAACGCTTATAATGCTGCCTGACAAAGCGGTTGGGCGCTCTTTCACCACCAAATTCTCTTCTAATGAGCCATGTCGGTCATTCATATACTGGGAAAAGAAGAAATAAAAATCATCACCTAACCTTGTCATGGTCCGGTCCACAATTAAGCCTTGTACCTCTGCTGTAAACTGCTGCTCTTGTACCGCTAGTTTGTTGTTTTCGTCATTATCAGATCCGAGTTCCTCGGCCAATACGAAAAAGGGAAAAATTAAGAAAAACAACAGCAAAGATACGATTATTTTGACGGAATTAACATCAACCATAAACACCCAACAATATAAAATTCTCACAAGGCCATATATAACTTAACTCAACAAAACTAAGTATAACAGTAAACCTCAACCTCAATACCAGATGTCTTAAAAATGAGACTTTGACATCAAACAATGATCCAAATCAACTCAAACCCATTATTTACCTCAGTTCAAACACTTTATAAAAAATAGTTAAATCATAAAGTTATGAGGCAAATAAACTTTTTTACCCGTCAAAAAAACGAAAAATTAAACTTAAGTTTACTTTCCCATTTACTAAGCCTAATACCAAAGAGAAGTATCATCAGCAAATTTCAAATTTAAGTTCATTGTGTTTAATTCTGGTAAAACCATAATTAGTGTCGAGTTAAGGGTTTGACGATTTTCGTCAATACTTAATTAACGGAGGCTAAGGTGCAAAATCTTAAATTTATACGTAATGGTTTTGTTGTCTTATCTATATTAACCACGGCGAGTGCATATAGTGGTTCCCAATTAGATGTGGATGAAATGTCTAATATCTTTGGCGAGTTTCAAGGTTCTGATGAGCTTGGATTGCTCGAAGATTTGGTTCTTTCTCCGGGAAATTATGCAGAAGTCACCCTAACTAGTACCTCCAATTCACACGTTGCTATTGGTCAGGTGAGAAAGGGAAACGGCACAAATAAAGCTAAGGTAATTCAAGACGGAGCTCACTCAAGCACCGCGATTGTAACCCAAATTGGTTCAAGTAATACCGCATTGGTTGAACAGTCTGGAGAAAACAACATCGCCGTTCTTGAGCAAACAGGTCGGTATCATACCGGCTATATCAGTCAAGATGGAAATAACAATTTAGCTTATCTAAATCAATGCAGCGGGCGCTTTTGCTTAGGCAATGAAGGAAGTGAAATCAGTATTTCTCAAGCCAATGATAACAACGTCGCCATTGTATTAGATAAAAGTAACGCAAGTTACGGAATTGAACAGAGTGGGAATGATTTCATATTCATCAGAAACTCTATGAATCGCAGTATTTACGTTGAGCAATGACGCACAGCGTAAAGGATAAGACCATAATAAATGGACAAAAAGGAACTATTCATGAAAAAGTTAGCTATTACAATCTCAGCAATTCTCGCATCAACCGCTGTATACGCAGAAAATGATGCAACCGTGGATCTTCAGGGCGCTGTAGGAGATACGGTGACGATTACCCAAGTCTCTAGCAACCCTTTCCCATGGGATGACGGTAATGATGCACAAGTCAACATGACTAACACCTTTGAAAACACGGTAACTATCGATCAAGATGGCCGATACAATGATTCTACAGTTGATGTAAGCGGTAGTAGATGGAACTCGATTACAACGACGCAAAACGGTAAACGTGGTGACTCAGATGTCGATGTCATGAATCGATCAAATGGTAATATTATTCAAATCACACAGACTGATGGTAGCTTTTTTAACAAAAACACCTCTGATGTTGACGTCTCAAATTACTCAAGTAGAAATGAGATTTATATCACTCAAAATGAGGATGGAAACAGCTCAACTGTAAGTATATCGAACGGAAGCAGCTTTAACGATGTAGACGTTACTCAAAGTGAAGACAATACTGCGACAGTAAACATCTCAAACGGAAGTGGCTTTAATGACGTAGACGTTACTCAAAGCGAAGACAATACCGCAACAGTGAGTTTGTCTGGAGGAAGTGGCTTTAATGACGTAGACGTTACCCAAGGTGAAGACAATACTGCAACTGTTGAAGTTTATTGGGGAAGTAATGGTAACGACATCTCCATCGATCAGGATGAAAGCAACACGGCTACTGTTAAACTTGGATACTACAGTAATGGTAACGAAGTTGATATTGACCAAACTAGCTACGACTCTCTAGCCACGGTCGATATGACAGCATCTAGCTTCAACTCAATCAGCATTATGCAAACAGCTCAAGACGTGGCTTTGGTCACTGGTTCAAATGCTGTTGGTAACACAGTTACTATCAACCAGTATTAGTCAGTGATTCGTTGTTTACCTACCAAAGCGATGCTCCTAGGCATCGCTTTATCGATCCCGAGTTATACAATGGCAGCTTCCATTACTCACGTCCTAGATAATTTCGTGACACTGACTTGTCGCTTTTCGAGTAAAGTGACTCAGCTCACCTTTGTCGCTAATAGCAATACACCTAGCGGCAGTTCAATCCAGCTTCAAGGTCCAAACTCTATTCGTAGCTCTCTCTCACCTAATTCTCGAGTTAGCACTTCATTGGACACCCAGCAATTCCCTATACGAGTCATTCTTAACGACTCTAAGACTCAGACAGTATTCTCTATCAATAAACATTGCGAGATTACTGTTGAATCTTAAGCTAAGAGAACCACTTGATAAATAAGCCTCTAAACGAAAAAAGCCCCTCATAAAGAGGGGCAAAGTACCATCGCTTATAGTTATTATCTAAGTGCCAGTAAAGTGTATTAGCCAAAATCGCCGTTTACGTAACCGCGAGTTCTATCGTCTTTTGGTTCACTAAAGATCACCTGAGTATCGTTGTGCTCTACTAGCTCTCCCATTAGGAAGAAAGCGGTGCGGTCGGAAATACGACGCGCTTGTTGCATTGAGTGAGTCACGATAACAATGGTGTAGTTCTTCTTCAGATCTTCCATTAGTTCTTCAATCTTGTGAGTTGCGATTGGGTCAAGCGCTGATGTTGGTTCGTCCATCAAAATCACATCCGGCTCCATCGCGATGGTGCGAGCGATACACAAACGCTGTTGCTGACCACCAGACAAACCGAATGCATGAGATTTCAAACGGTCTTTCACTTCATCCCAAAGTGCCGCGCCACGTAGTGAACGTTCGACGACTTCATCTAAATGTTTCTTATCTTTGATGCCTTGAGCGCGCAAACCGTATGCCACGTTCTCGTAAATGCTCATTGGGAATGGATTTGGCTTCTGGAATACCATCCCTACTTTGATGCGCAGATCGGCGACATCCACATTACCGTAGATGTTGTCACCATCCATTTCTAATCGGCCGGTGATCTTCACACCTTCAATCAAATCATTCATACGGTTCAAACAGCGAAGTAACGTCGATTTACCACAACCAGATGGGCCAATCAAAGCCGTCACTTGACGCTCTGGTACTGGCAGGTTAATGGACTTAAGTGCTTGGTTCTCGCCGTAAAATAGGTCTAGATTTTCAATATTAAACTTGTTCATGTTTTGTTCTCTTAATTCGTCAATTCTGTCTGTATCAATCTTTTAAATCTCAGCGCTTGTTAATAAGTCGCTGTATTGAAACGTCGTGCAATCAATTTTGTCACTGTGTTGATAAGCAGTACGACCACGATAAGTACTGTCGCTGTACCGTAAGCTTGGTTCCACTCTTCAATAGTGAACAGCTCAGTAGTCAATTTGTAGAGGTGAACAGTCAACGTACGACCAGAATCGAGTAATGAATCCGGAATACGTGCCACCATACCCGCCGTTAAGAAAACCGGGGCAGATTCACCAATTACACGACCAATACTCAGAATGACCGAAGTTAAGATACCTGGCATTGCACTTGGTAAAATCAAACGCCAGATGGTGTAAATTTTAGAAGCACCGAGACCATAAGAGCCTTCACGATAAGTTTGTGGTACAGCCATTAATGCTTCTTCTGTTGTACGAATGATGACTGGCAGGATTAAGATACTCAGTGTCAATGCACCCGATAAGATCGAAAACCCTAAGCCCAAAATCGCAACGAAGAACGTCATACCAAAAAGACCAAAGATGATCGAAGGAATACCCGCCAAAGACTCGGTACAAAAGCGGATAATCTTGACTAATCGACTGCCGACTTTCGCATATTCAGTTAAGTAAATTGCGGTCATGATGCCCATTGGTGCCGCCACAGCAATGGATGCGATAACCATATAAATGGTCGAAACAATCATCGGGAAGATACCGTGTTCTTCACCCGTACGAGTGTAATCATCGGAAATGAAATTCCAATCGACATGCTGAAGACCATTCGACAAGATGTACCAGATGATCCAGAACAAGAAGCCAACCGTTAAGGCTGCTGCCGCCCATACAAATCCATTAAGCACATTGTCTTTTAGCTGGCGGGATTTCTTAAGTTTATCTTTGTTCATGGTCGAAAGCTTTGAATGAGTAACTTGAGACATAATCATTACCTCGCCTTTTCGCGGTTAAGGTACAACAACACCGCATTAAGAGACATAATAAACACCAGCAGCACAACACCCGTTGCGTACAGTGCATTGGCATGGACACCGCTCGCGTAAGACATTTCAATCGCAATGTTAGCCGTTAGCGTACGAGCAGAATCTAGAATACCCTCCGGCATCGCTGGTGCGTTACCCATCACCATAATGATGGCCATTGTTTCACCAAGTGCGCGACCAATACCCAGAATGACACCTGTCATAATACCGCTGCGTGCTGCAGGAACGAGGAGCTTGAAGATGGTAAAGATTTTTGAAGCGCCGAGCGCCAGTGAGCCTTCTTTGTAGGTTCTTGGTACTGCGCGAATCGAAGTTTCAGAAACCGTAATAACGGTTGGCAGAATCATAACACCTAGCACAATAATACCTGCCAAGATGGTGTTACCCGCAGGCACATCGAAGATGTTTTGAATCAGTGGAACGATGATAACTAAGCCAAAAAAACCGTAAACTACCGAAGGGATACCAGCAAGTAATTCAACCGCAGGGCGAATAATATCGGCCACTCGCTTTGGTGCAATTTCAGCAATGAAAATCGCGGTAAGAACACCAATTGGCACACCCACAACTACAGCACCAAGCGTAGAGACAATCGATGCAACAATCATAGTTGCAACACCGTACAATGCTGGTGGTAACCAGTCCTGGCCTAGAACTATGCCAGATACACCCGCTTCTTGGAATGCAGGAATACTCTCTTTAACAATGAAGTAGGCGATAACCGCTAGGGAGACAATACCGATAACCGCACTGGTTAGAAACAGTCCATGGAAAATGCGTTCTTTCCAATCCACGCGCTTCTGGGCACGTAGACCTGACTTATTTAGTTTAGTCGCTTCAGTATTCATAAGCTTTTCACTATTTGCGATGGTCATACGAAGTTCTCACAGTTCGAGCTGCAAAGCAGAATCGAATTGGATAGAAAACGCTCAGCCCGAAAAGGTGGGCTGAGCAAATTAATGGGGTATAACTTAATTAGTTAACTGAGATGTAACCTTTTTGGTCAACTAGCGCTTGAGCTTCAGGTGTTAGCATCCAGTCTAGGAATTTCTTAGTTTCAGCTGAAGGCTTACCTTCTTTGTAAAGTACAAGGAAAGGACGAGCAACTTTGTAAGAACCGTTCTTAACGTTGTCTACAGAAGCGGCTGTACCATCGATTGCTAGCGCGTTAACTGAGCTGTCAACTGTACCTAGAGAAATGTAGCCGATAGCGTAAGGGTTTGACGCAACCATAGTTTTTAGCGCACCGTTACCGTTAGCAACTTGAGCACGTTGAGAAATTGCAGAAACTTTCTTACCAGATACTTTCTTTTTAAGGCTCATGATGTCTTCGAATGCGCCACGAGTACCAGAAGCTGTATCACGAGTGATAGCAACGATTGGTTTGTCTGCGCCACCAACGTCTTTCCAGTTTGTGATTTCGCCTTTGTAGATAGCCGTTACTTGCTCACCAGTTAGACCAGAAAGCTTGTTTTTTGGGTTAACAACGACTGCGATACCATCACGTGCAATCACTTCTTCTTTCAATGAAGGCTCTTTTTCAGATGCTTTCAAGTTGCGAGAAGACATACCAAGATCCGCTGAACCATTCTTCGCTGCTTTAACACCAGCTGAAGAACCTGGTCCTTGAACTTCGATAAATACGTTAGAGTTTGACTTCATGTATGTTTCAGAGAAAACTTCCATCAGTGGAGTAACGCTGCTAGAGCCCACTGCAGAGATAGTTTCTTTAGCAGAAACTGAAGTCACTGCCATTGCGCCTAGAAGTGCGATTGCACCGATTACTGTCTTTTTCATCACAATTTCCTTAAGTGGCTTTATTGCCGTTGTGTTTCACTTGAACGCTGCCCACTTTAGGACTCAAATATGACAGTTGTGTTTCACTTCGTTGAAGCCTGTATGACAGATGATAGTTTTCTGTTTTTGCCTCGCACAACACCATTGTCCCTATCATATCGTTTACCAGACACTTTCCGAACATTCATAGCTGCTGATATAGAACACTTTTTAGCCCATGAAAAAGCTAATAAATTCAGTTGCATAATGCGAAATCGATGTTTACAAAAAAGACGAGTATTTCGTCTTTAATTCATACATTAAACGAATTAAAATCGCCCGTATTATAAGAATAATAAACGATTGCTATTTCACAGAAGAGGACTCTAAATGCGCCAGTTACTAAACGGCTTATCCATTAAACTGCAGGTCGTCGTGCCTGTAGTATTCACATTATTACTACTCATTGTCGGAATTACTTTTAGCACTTCCAGTTTAAAACAGGCGTTCAGCCAGGTGATGGTATCTACCGAAAACGTTGTAGAACACAAAGATGAACTGACCAAAATCATCGATAACACCTATGGAATGCGTATCAAGGCGATTTACAGCCTTTTTAGAGCCGAAGACGTTGCTCAGCTACACACCACTTTGCTTGAGAACCAAAACGATAGCTTGCGTAGACTCGACTCATTACGCACCGTACCAGGGCTTCAACGCGAAGTAGCGCAAATGGAACAAGCGATTGAAGGTTACGTTAGCTATTCCGTTAACACTATGATTCCATTATTGAAGAGTAAACATCAGCAATCATCCATCTCGAACGATTTTCAAGCCGAGTACGATCAAGCCTCAACCATCTATCGTGACAAAGGCAAGCTGATGGTAAACGCAATTGAGGTTCTTTCTGCCAAACTGAATCAACTCGCGTTAGAAGATGTAAAGCAGAATGAACAGGTTCACTCTGGAGTACTGACGAACTCCGTACTCGGCTTAAGCATCGTATTACTGTGCGCGTTGGCAATCAGTTGGTTATTGGCCGGAATTATTGTCAATCCGATCACCAAGCTGCAAAAAGCGATGCAAGAACTGGCACAAGGTAACTTAAAGGTTTCAGTCACCGAAGAGGGCAACAACGAAATCACGGCGCTTTCGAGAGACTTCAATTCCACCGTAGTGCAGCTAAAAACTACTGTCGACTCATTAGTTCGAATCAGTGTCGACGTAGCGTCTGCGTCTACTGAACTGGCGGCTGTGATGACCCAATCAAGTGCCAACTCGGACCAAGAGAAAAACGAAGTCGAACAAGTAGCTTCGGCAATCAATCAGATGGAAGGAACGGCTGCTGAGGTCACGCAAAATGCGAATCTCGCCGATCAAGCTTCCTCAAATGCGGACAAACTCGCACGCGAAAGCTTAGCTACCTTCGAACAAAACACTCGTGACAGCGAAAAAATGGCGCATCAACTCACTCAGGCTGCAACTGTTGTTAGCTCGCTAAAAGAGCAGTCTGAACAGATAGGTAAGGTCATTGAAGTTATTCAAAGTATTTCTGAGCAAACCAACCTACTTGCGCTAAACGCAGCGATTGAAGCCGCACGAGCGGGCGAAAGTGGTCGTGGTTTTGCTGTAGTGGCTGATGAAGTACGCATGCTGGCAGCAAGAACGCAAGACTCGACCAAAGAAATTCAAACCATTATTGAAGAACTGCAGCAACAATCTGGCAGTGCTAATGACAGCATGAATTCCAGCTTAGATATGTTGTCTAAAAACCAACAGCAAGCAGAAAAAGTCAGCCAAGCTTTGAGTGATATTAGTGGTTCTATTTCCGAGCTGACGACACTCAATGCTCAAGTGGCGGTCGCTTCTGAAGAACAAGGGCAAGTTACGTCTGACATTAACAAAAATCTAGGTAACATTTATGAGCTCGTTAGCCAAAATGTCACTGGTATTACTCAATCAGCCGCAGCGAGTCACGAATTATCTAACTTAGCAGAAAATCAAAAGCAACAGCTTGGTTTTTTTAAGGTGTAAAAGTTCCCAACAGAAAAGAGGCTCACGATGAGCCTCTCTTATTATGTTGACCAGCTTGCCGCCCACTAAAGGGACAAATAATCAATAAATTCTGTTAGTTCGTTTTACCAAACACATATTTATCAATCATCGACACCATCTTGCCAATTTCAGGTTTAGTGATGGTGTCATTGGCACCCAGTGCAAGTGCTTTAGCCCGGTTATCTTCACTCATTAAAGAAGAGAACATAACAATAGGCATGGTGGCGTATGCATCGCTATCACGTAGACGTTTTACTAAATGCATCCCATCCATACGTGGCATCTCTACATCTGTTACCACACCATCAATCAGCTCACTGACGGGCAAGCCTTCTTCTTTGGCGACTTCAATCAGTCCCATCAGTTTTTCATGCGCTTCACCACCATCTTTACATGAAATGATGTTGTACCCTGCAGAACTCAGCGTGTCTTGGATCAGAGAGCGGATAAATGCCGAATCGTCCACAACCATAATGGTTTTTGCATTGCGTTTGGTTACCATTCGTTGGTTAAGGTCAACACTACGGTCAACCGTCACATCGTATTTTTCCATACTAAGCTCTGGGTTGATGTCGGCGATGATCTTTTCAAAATCGAGAATCATAATTAAATTGCCGTCTTTACGCACAACAGCAACCACACAGTCTTGTTCGCCCGCTTCCAAAAACTGGCTAGGCGATTCAACATCATTCCACGAGATCCTATGAATTCGGCTGATACTGTCAATTAAGAAACCGTTGGTCATATTGTTAAAGTCGGTGACGATAACAAACTTTTTCTCTAGATCTCTCGCCGTTGGCACACCCAGCCACCCGGCAAGGTCAACCAAGGGTGTTAGGATGTCTCGCGATGAAAAGACGCCGACCATGTGAGGTTGAGCATTTGGGTAATCCGTTGTCTCAGGTACTTGGATAACCTCTCTCACTTTGGCGACGTTAATACCGTAATAGCACGTCTTCTTGCTGCCGTTGGGCAGTTCTTTCACCAGATGAAACTCTATAATTTCAAGTTCATTGGTACCACTTTCTGTTAAAATCGTACTGGTTGATCCGCTCATAGTCTTATTTTCTTAATTTGATCACTCTAACTTATCGTCATCAATTACAAATTCTTTTGCTCTTTGTATCTATATTCCCATGATTTGTAAATCAAATGCGCGAACTCCGTTCAAAGTTCTCCGCTCACACCTCAAAACCAATGACCATGTAATCAATAGCCGTTGTGAACGACAGAGTATCTCAACGCCGTAATCAACATGCTTCTTCATGATCTCCCACTCGTCCGCATCCAATTTTCCGGGTTTCTGAAGTATCGAATCAGGAACGGCAACCTTGCCGACATCATGCAAAGGAGAGGCATGTTTAATCATGTTTGCTTCGTGGTCGGATAAACCATATAGCAGGGCAAGACGTTCGCATATTAAAGAGACACGCTGAACGTGCGCCCCAGTCTCACGACTACGCGC
Organism: Vibrio galatheae; assembly: GCF_000967545.1. GTDB lineage: Bacteria > Pseudomonadota > Gammaproteobacteria > Enterobacterales > Vibrionaceae > Vibrio > Vibrio galatheae. The sequence continues at coordinate 203,829 of NZ_JXXV01000018.1, forward strand.
TTCGACTGCATTAGCAAGGTTATAAACAAGCTCCTTTGAAGTCTCTTTAAAATCAATAAGTAAGCTAATATTTTCAAACGTTAGACCTATATTTTGCATATAGATTTCGAGAAGCTGGACAGCCAACTCGCTCAGTTCTCGATAAAAATTGACATAGAAATAGCCAGACGATAGCTTAATATCTGGCAATCACTTTTAGCGGGACAGGAATATAATCATCGACTTGTCCACCTTTCAGAAACTTGCTCGCAGTCTCTACACCCAAAGCGCCGATAAGATCTGGCTGTTGCGCTACCGTAGCGGAAAGTTGACCAAGATTTACAGCCTCAATACCTTCATCTGTACCATCAAACCCAACCACAATCACTTCTTTGCCCGACGCTTGTATCGCTCGCACTGCGCCTAGCGCCATTTCATCATTATGGGCAAAAACAGCTTGTACATCGGGGTTAGCTTTTAGCAGGTTGTCCATCACACTTTCGCCCTTATCACGCTCAAAACCTGCTGACTTACTCGCCAGCAGCTTCATTTCACTCCCTTTCACTGCATGCATAAAGCCTTCACCACGCTCACGAGCGGCTGACGTACCAACAATGCCTTCAAGTTGAATGACCTTCGCTTTCATGCCGACTTTTTCAACTATATAGTTGCCCGCCATTTCACCGCCAACGATATTATCTGACGCGATATGGCTGACGACCTCACCGCCATTGGCTCCGCGGTCTAAGGTTAGTACCGGAATGTTCAAGCGATTGGCAAGGCGAATTGCATTTACCACCGCATCTGAATTGGTTGGGTTAATGAGGATTGCTTTTACACCACGAACCGTTGTTTCCTTAACATTCGCAAGCTCTTTCTTCGGGTCATTCTCTGAATCCAGCACGATAAGATCATAGCCTAACCGTTTGGCCGTTTCTTCGGCGCCTTTTTTCATCGTCACGAAAAAAGGATTATTGAGTGTGGAAAAAACGATCGCCATTTTATCTTGGGCTTGAGCAGAAACAGAAACGGTTGACGATAGCAGTACAGCATAGATAAAAGTTGCTAATTTTTTCATCTTCTCATCCTTGCTTAAGACGAAATGAGCCAAATCATGGGCTGGCTCTATCATTATGTTTTGTGCCGTGTTTATAACCTATCAGTAAAAACGAGAGAAAGAACGCTACTTTTAGGTGTGTTGGGCAGTATACGGGCATAGATAAGTTTAGGATATTATTCAAAAAAACAGCAATACCTCATCGTCATTATGCGACCTTTAGCAATCTAAATTTGTGGCAGGTTGCCAAGGAGATAAACGTCTTTAAATATAGCGATTGGATGTATGTTGAAGTCAGCCATCGTATTCTTATTAACTTGCTGGTCTCACTTTTTGTGTTCATCTTCGCTATAGTGTGAGGAAAATACTCTTGGAACTAAATATGAAAAAAATTGCTTTTGCCTTCGTTGTACTTACCACTCTGAGTGCATGCCAAAAAGAAGTAGGTACTCAAGCTTGGTGTGATGACTTGGCGACAAAAAAGAAAAGTGAATGGAAGGCTCAAGAAGCGATAGATTATGCCAAGCATTGTTTGCTGCAAGATGCGATAGGCAGTGAAGCTTGGTGCAATGACTTGGAAGAAAAACCCAAAGGAGACTGGAGTACAAACGATGCAACCAGCTATGCCAAGCATTGTGTATTTTAATTGACCGTTGTAAAACAAAGGTCAGATGGAAGTCTGACCTTTGTTTGCTATACCCTTTCTTCTAACGCTACATTATTGTTTGCCCAGAGCAAGGCTTGTAAGCGGTTCTTAGCATTGATTTTTTTAAAGATATTATGCAAGTGAGTTTTGACCGTATTTTCGCTGACAAATAACTCTTCAGCTATCTCCATATTTGAAGCTCCGTGACCGAGCAAACGCATGATTTCTTTTTCGCGCTTAGTTAAGTTTGTATACGTTTGAGAAGTCGTCACCACGTCTGCACAGCGGAAATGTTCGATATAATCTTGAGCAACTTTGCGTGACAGCCACATCTCATCGTTCATGATCTTTTCCATCCCTTTGAGCAGTATAGATACTTCGTCATCAACATAAAACACGCCGACTAAGTTACGCCATTTGAACAAGTAACTTGAAGGGGCTTCGTCAGGGCAGTTAAACACTATCTCTTTCACTGAATGGGTACATTCCCCTTTAGCTTGGTTGTACGCTTCAAATTTGTTGTCATCAAGATAATGGTAGTCAATAAGGACGAGATTACCCAACTGAGCGCCCCCTTGTTCTAATCCATCAGAAGTAACCATCGCCACATGTAGCGATAAGCCTCTCTCCAACGAGTCTTTTAACAGCCTTGACTGCATGGTTAGATCAGAAATAAGGGTAATTTTATAGTGCTCATCATTATTCATCATAACAATACCTAATTGACATTTAATAACTCAAACTATAGTTTAGCGCAAAATAGTCAACTTTGTATCTCAAGCAATTTTTCAACATTTAACATAACGTCCTTTAGTTTCAAAGAATTACTCTGACATTCTTATTTATGAGAAGCGGGTGGATTGAATATGCGCAATAGGAATACACCAGCACTTCGCACCAAAAGAATGATCACTAAGCAAACGAGAATGATGACACCATTGGAACCGCCACCGCTCTCCCCTTCAGATGTCACAACCGCTACACCAGACGCATTAGTCGCTAAGGTTCGCACGCCATTAACTGTCGTCACATAGGCCTTCGGCGTTTCCACTCCACTTAACACCCGTGCTATCCATGACTGATAATCATAGATGTCAGTAAACACAGACGTGACATTAACGCTGGCGTCACCGCACGTTGAAGGGCCAAAACTCGTTATACCAATTTGAATATATTGTGTGCCGTTATACCAGTAGACAGGGCCACCAGAGTCCCCCTGACAAGTGGCATTGCGATAGCCCGCATTTATCGCACCGCTAAAACATAGCTGGCTAGAGGTTATTTTACTTCCATACTCCGCTTGGCAGGTTGCTGTATCCACATACGTCAGTGTCGCTTCGAGTAAATTGGTGCCCCCTGAGACATTACCGGCAATTAAGCCATGACCAATTGCTTTATAAAGATCGCTAGAAGAAAACGTATTGTTTATCGAGGTATTGAGCAAAGATGAGTAGTTAGACACGGCAAGGGGGGTTTCAAGTTTGATAATCGCAATATCATTGGGCCAATATTCACTAGCGGAATCGACATAGTTGTCAGGATAATAAAACTCGATCGCCCTTTCTTGCTGGTTAGAGAGAAAGTTACTTTCATCGTCCAATTGAGGAGTGACGACGGTGTAAAGCATTGTGTCCTCATCGCCATATATGCAGTGCGCTGCGGTAAGAACATAGCGAGAATTGATCATGGTCGCGCCACAATAGGAAGACGAGCTGTAGACGCTATCAGTACGATAGAAAAGGCTGGCAAATGAAGGGTAATCGACAATGTTGGCGTCTGTGCCATTGACAACGTAAGGCGTAACGTCAATGGCATAACTCAATCGACTACACATCAGAAGACAAATTAGCAGCGCCGACACTCTCATGCTTTTTCCTATCTCTTAATCACTTAATAAGTTTAGATTACCGTAAATAAAACGAGGCTATTTACGTTGAAAATGATGTTCCAGCATATAGGCACAGGAAACAATCGTTTAAGCCTCATAGAGTGAAAAAAGCCTCTATACGAGAGGCTTAGCAAATATATGTAAACTAACCATTAGCCACGATAATATCTTTGCGGCACAAATGGCATTTTTTCTACTGTCATCGGTAATTTTTTACCACGGACATCAGCAAACAGCTCTGTGCCAATCGCCGCAAGATCGGCTCGAACATACGCCATTGATACCGGCTTTCCTGCATTCGGGCCTGCTGTGCCACTTGTCACGATGCCGACTTTGTTATCTTCAGCGTCAAACAGCTCAGTACCTTCACGCACGGGGGCTTTGGTTTGACCGACTAAACCAATACGCTTACGAGTTACATCTTTGGTCTCAATTTGATTAAGGATAATATCTGCACCAGGGAAACCACCTTGACGTTCACCACCGATACGGCGAACTTTTTGAATGCCCCACAATAGGCTTGCTTCCACTGGTGTGGTGGTCGTATCTAAGTCATGGCCGTATAGACACAAACCACACTCAAGACGCAATGAGTCTCGGGCACCTAAACCAATCCATTCTACTTCGTCTTCTGCAGTGAGCTTTTTAGCCAGCTCCTCAGCATGACTGTTTGGTACCGAGATTTCGTAACCATCTTCACCGGTATAACCGCTACGGCTAACAATGCACTCGACGCCCAAAATATCGAGCTTCTTAACATCCATAAACAGCATATCCGCAACTTCAGCATTAAAACGCTTCAGTACATCAACCGCTTTAGGACCTTGGAGAGCCAACAACGCGCGATCATCGATCACTTCCAGTTCGACACCCGAAGGCAGGTGCGCTTCGAGGTGGTTGATATCTTGCTCTTTACAAGCCGCATTAACGACGACAAACAAGTGATCACCTAGGTTTGCCACCATGAGGTCATCCATAATACCGCCATCGTCATTGGTAAAGAAAGCGTAGCGCTGATTGCCCTGTGCTAGGTCAATAATGTCTACTGGAACTAATGACTCAAGAAACTCTGCCGCACCGTCACCATGTAAACGTAATTGCCCCATATGGGATACATCGAATAACCCTGCTGCGTCACGGGTATGCAAATGCTCTTTCTTTACACCGAGTTTGTACTGAACAGGCATATCGTAGCCAGCGAAAGGAACCATCTTAGCACCAGCTTCAATGTGAAGTGCGTGCAAAGGGGTTTTGAGTAGTTCTTGAGTCATTATTGTCTCCGTTTAATCAGGTACGCTTTCCTTACAAGGAAACCTTGTTTCCAATAATAAACACGAGCGTAGACATTTTGCACTCTTAAGATGATGACAAGCATTCAAAATGTGACATTTAACATCATATTCACATCAAAAGAGATAAATCAAAAACGCCATTCTGGATAAAACATATCCAAAATGGCGTTATTACATACCAACACAATCAAATAGCAAACGGTTGCATTCACTATAGGAAATTTACACCTAAATTACATTACTTAGCCGTAACCCAAAGAATGTGCGCATCTTGCTCACTGGTTGAGATCAACATATGTCCCATATTGGCATCGTAGTACACACTGTCACCTTCACTGAGTTCAACCGGTTCATAGAACTCCGAGTAGAACATCACGGTGCCAGATAAGATCAAAAGAAACTCTTCACCATCGTGTCGTACCCAATCCCCATACTCTTCAAAGCTACGCGCATGCACTTGGCTTTTAAACGGCATCATCTTTTTATTCGATAACTGTGTGGCTAACAGCTCATGCTCATAAGTCGGTGTTGGGTGAGGCTTTCCTTGGTTGGCTTTAGTGATATCCCGACGGCCAGTAGCAACTTTTTTCCTAGGTGGCTCAAAGAGTTGAGGCATATCAATCTGTAAACCAACAGCGAGTTTTTGCATCGCTTGGAACGTTGGCGAGATCTGTTCGTTCTCTATTTTACTTAATGTAGAGCGCGCCAATCCAGTGCGCTGACTCGCCTCTTCTAGTGTGATCCCAAGCTTGCCACGAATCTCTTTTATTCGCTGCCCAAGTTTTAATGGCTCAATGTTCTCATCAATGGACTCTTTTGCCAGAGTCAAAGATGGATACTCATCATAAATGTCTTCGGGCATGCTTCCCTCTTTTTTTTCGCCGACTTCCTGTTCATTTTTATTGTGCACGAAGCAGCTAGTGGAAGAAAGGCTAGTTCAAGAAATAAACCGTGCTCTTGTTAACAAAAACAGAAACCTTGTTTCCAATAGGAAATTTTTGGTTGATTGTTTATCTGACAACCGCTATGTTACCAACTTGTTAGTTGTAGAGATGTTTTTTCCGGACTTTGTGTCGAACAGTTTCAACACTCTGTTTCGGTTTCCCCGCCATTTCGGGGTTGAAAAATCACCCTGCTCTTACATAGAGAAGAGTAGTAATAGAAGTAGAACCAACGAGAACCAATAACGTGAACCTATAGCTCGTTGGCACGAATGGAAGGTCATCTACCATGAACAAACCGTTTCAAAATCACAGCCTAGAGAACTTTTTCTCGACTAATCTTGCTGCTACCGACGACGCCGTCTTCGCTGGAATCCAAGCGGAATTCACGCGCCAAAACGAACAAATTGAACTTATTGCTTCTGAAAACATTGTTTCTAAGGCAGTAATGCAAGCACAAGGCACCTGCCTGACTAACAAATACGCAGAAGGTTACCCTGGTCGTCGTTATTATGGTGGCTGTGAGCACGTAGACACAGTAGAAGCGATTGCGATTGAGCGCGCTAAACAGCTGTTTAAGTGTGAATACGTCAATGTTCAGCCTCATTCTGGCGCACAGGCCAACGGCGCGGTGAAATTGGCTCTACTTCAACCGGGTGACACCATCTTAGGTATGTCTCTTGACGCAGGCGGTCACTTAACACACGGCGCTCGCCCAGCCTTATCTGGTAAATGGTTTAATGCTGTTCAGTACGGCGTAGACCGCGAAACACTTGAGATCGACTACGACGCAGTGCGCGAACTCGCCGTAGAGCACAAACCAAAAATGATCATCGCAGGTGGTAGTGCTATTCCACGTACGATTGATTTTGCTAAATTCCGCGAGATTGCAGACGAAGTGGATGCCATTCTAATGGTCGACATGGCGCACATCGCTGGTCTTATTGCGACTGACGCGCACCCAAGCCCTCTGCCACATGCGCATGTGGTGACAACAACGACACATAAAACATTACGTGGCCCACGTGGCGGTATGATTTTAACCAACCACGAAGACATTATTAAGAAGATCAATTCAGCGGTCTTTCCTGGGCTACAAGGCGGTCCATTAATGCACGTAATCGCGGCTAAAGCTGTCGCATTTGGCGAAGCATTGGGCCCTGAATTTTCTACATATATTGATTCAGTGATCAACAACGCAAAAGTTCTCGCTGAAGTATTGCAAACTCGCGGTTGTGACATTGTGACTGGCGGAACAGATACGCACCTAATGCTGGTTGACCTTCGCCCTAAAGGTTTGAAAGGTAACAAGACCGAAGAAGCATTGGAACGTGCAGGGATCACATGTAACAAAAATGGCATCCCATTCGATTCAGAGAAGCCTATGATTACATCGGGCATCCGTTTGGGTACGCCTGCGGGTACAAGCCGCGGCTTTGGCGCTGAAGAATTCAAACTCATCGGTAATTGGATTGGCGATGTTCTCGACGGGTTGGTTGATAACCCTGAAGGTAACGCAGAGGTCGAACAACGTGTTCGTAAAGAAGTAAAAGCTCTGTGTGCTCGCTTCCCACTTTACCAATAAACAAATTAATCAAAGTTATTTTTTGGAGATTAAGCAATGGACAAAACACTGAAGTTTGCAGATAGCCACGAGTGGGTACGTGACAACGGTGACGGCACAGTAACTATCGGTATTTCAGAACACGCTCAGGAAATGCTTGGCGACGTAGTATTCGTTGACCTACCTGAAGTTGAAGATGAAATTGAAGCAGGCGATAGCTTTTCTCTGGTTGAGTCTGTAAAAGCAGCTTCAGATATCTACGCACCAATCTCGGGTGAAATCGTGGAAATCAACGAAGAATTAGAAGACAGCCCAGAGCTTATTAACGAAGAACCTTATGAAGGCGGCTGGATTGTTAAAGTGAAGATGTCAGACGCATCTGAACTCGACAACCTAAAAGACGCAGAAGAATACCTAAACTCAATCGAAGACGAGTAAATAGGAAAACGCAGGAAGCTGCCCCCGATTAGGGTGGCAGCTTTTTTTCTAAGTTCGGGCGTATAAATAGACATATCAGTAATGATACCCGTTACCCGAACACGGAGTAGGTAAAGGACAATGACTGAATTACTTCAAAGCCTCAGCACACAAAATGAGTTCGTTGCTCGCCACAACGGCCCAAACAAATCAGACCAACAAAAAATGTTGGACGCGATCAATGCCATAAGCCTTGACGCACTTATCGAAGAAACGGTGCCCGCTCAGATCCGTCTCGAAAAACCGATGACACTCGCCGAAGCGAAAAGCGAAGCAGACATGCTGCTTGCAATGAAAGAGTTTGCCAACCAAAACCAAGTAAAGCGCACTTTCATCGGTCAGGGTTACTACAACACGTTCACGCCAAACGTTATTCTACGTAACGTACTTGAAAACCCAGGTTGGTACACAGCATACACACCATACCAGCCAGAGATCTCTCAGGGTCGTTTAGAGTCTCTGCTTAACTTCCAGCAGATGGTGATGGACCTTACGGCAATGGACATTGCTAACGCCTCACTGCTTGACGAAGCAACTGCAGCCGCTGAAGCAATGACGCTTTGTAAGCGTGCGGGTAAGAGCAAGAGTAACGTATTCTTTGTCGCAGACGACGTACATCCACAGACACTAGAAGTGGTGAAAACTCGCGCGAAGTACATCGGCTTTGAGGTTCAAGTTGGTTCTCTAGAATCTCTTCCAGAGCAAGACGTGTTCGGTGCTCTGGTTCAATACCCTGGTACAACAGGTGAAGTCCGCGATCTCACCGAGATCATCGCCAAAGCACAAGCAAACAAAACACTGGTTACCGTTGCGACGGATCTACTTGCTTCAGCACTGCTGAAACCAGCAGGTGAAATGGGCGCAGATGTTGTTATCGGCAGCGCGCAGCGTTTCGGCGTACCAATGGGTTACGGTGGCCCTCACGCAGCATTTATGGCAACGCGTGATAAGCACAAACGCACCATGCCGGGCCGTATTATCGGTGTCTCTATCGACACTAACGGTAATAAAGCACTACGTATGGCTATGCAAACTCGTGAGCAGCACATCCGCCGCGAGAAAGCAACGTCAAACATCTGTACCGCTCAAGCACTACTTGCCAACATGGCCTCTTTCTACGCGGTATACCACGGTGCAGAAGGTCTACGTACTATTGCTCGTCGTACTCACCATATGACCGCTATCCTAGCAGCAGGTCTGACAAAATCGGGCTTCGAACTCGCGCACAACAGCTTCTTTGATACCATCACGATTAACTCTGGTGAACAAACTGACGCGCTTTATGCCAAAGCCGCAGCAGCAGATCTAAACTTGCGTAAACTAAACGGCAAGTTAGGTATTAGTTTTGATGAAACGACAACAACAGCAGACGTAGAAGCGCTATTCGCCGTATTCGGTATTAAAGAAGATATCGCAGCGCTATCAACAGAAATTGCCAGCAACGAATTTGCCGCTATCCCAGAAGCACTTCGTCGTACATCAAAGTACCTGACTCACCCTGTGTTCAACACGCATCACAGTGAAACGCAGATGATGCGTTACCTAAAACAGCTTGAAAACAAAGACTTCTCGCTAACGCACGGTATGATTCCACTCGGCAGCTGTACCATGAAGTTAAACGCAGCAGCAGAGATGATCCCGGTGACTTGGCCAGAGTTTGGTTCTATTCACCCGTTCGCACCGGCAGATCAAGCGGCTGGCTACGCAGCTCTTGCAAAAGATCTTAAAGAAAAACTTTGTGAGATCACAGGCTACGATGCATTCTCGCTTCAGCCTAACTCGGGTGCATCAGGTGAATACGCAGGTCTTATCGCTATTCAACGCTACCACGAAAGCCGTGGTGAAGGTCACCGTAATGTGTGTCTGATACCTAGCTCGGCGCACGGCACTAACCCTGCAACTGCATCGATGGTTTCAATGAAAGTGGTAGTGGTTAAGTGTGACAACGAAGGCAACATCGACATTAGCGATTTAGCGGATAAGATTGAAAAACACAAAGAAAATCTATCGAGCATTATGATCACCTACCCTTCTACCCATGGCGTATACGAAGAACAAGTGAAAGAAGTATGCGAGATGGTTCATGCGGCTGGCGGTCAGGTATATCTAGACGGTGCTAACATGAACGCGCAGGTTGGCTTAACCTCTCCGGGCTTTATTGGTTCTGACGTTTCTCACCTGAACTTGCACAAAACCTTCTGTATCCCTCACGGCGGCGGCGGCCCGGGTATGGGCCCTATCGGTGTGAAATCGCACCTAGCCCCATTCCTACCAGGCCACATCGAAAACGGTGTTGAAGGTGATGACTACGCAGTATCAGCGGCCGATCTTGGTAGCGCATCAATTCTGCCAATCTCGTGGGCTTATATCGCGATGATGGGCGAAGCTGGCCTAACAGACGCAACCAAAGTCGCTATTTTGAACGCAAACTACGTGATGGAGCGCTTACGTCCTCACTACCCTGTTCTTTACCGGGGCACCAACGGCCGCGTGGCTCACGAATGTATTATCGATATTCGTCCACTGAAAGAAGAAACAGGCATTAGTGAAGAAGACATCGCTAAGCGCTTGATGGACTATGGTTTCCACGCACCAACCATGTCTTTCCCGGTTGCAGGAACATTGATGGTCGAGCCAACAGAATCTGAAGATTTGGAAGAGTTGGATCGATTCTGTGAAGCGATGATTGCCATCCGTGAAGAGATGACAAAAGTGAAAAATGGCGAATGGCCACTAGAGAATAACCCGCTAGTAAACGCGCCACACACGCAAGTCGATCTATCAAAGGATGAGTGGGATCGCCCATACTCACGTGAGCTAGGTTGCTTCCCATCACCTGCAACTAAGTCTTGGAAATACTGGCCAACAGTAAACCGCGTAGACAACGTTTATGGTGACCGTAACCTAATATGTTCTTGCCCAAGTATCGACAACTACGAAGATTAAATCTTTGTTCTACCGATAATTAGGATACAAAAAGCGAACCAATTGGTTCGCTTTTTTATTTCATTCTAACTTTGATTTAGTTACTACAGTAAATAGCTTAGAACTTTGATGGCTTGTTCTAGACAGCTATTATGTCTCATCTATCATTCATGTTTCATACATATTAATAGTAAAACTTTCTAAGCACTAACGAATACTTGAAATTAACTACGCTGCGTTGTCGCTAGGTTTGTCTGATTGGTCATTTCTTTTTTTATTAAACCAACTAAACATTCCCGCGTTAGATGCTGCGCTTAATCCTTCATGCATGGGGCTATTGTGATCAGCGCCATCAATTAATCGTAGAGGCGGAGCACCAAAAGCCAAAATGGTACGCTCAAAAACAGCCTGGCTAACTTCATCTTCATAGAGTTTAGATTCTTCTTGAAAGCCTGTATATGCACGGGCTACTGAAGCTTTATACGAGTAATCTTCAGACAACTTGAAGCATTTATTGATTTGGGAGGTTGCTACCCACGCAAACCACAGAGGGCCACCTAGTGACAGAGCAGATAGCATGGTTTTTATCAGTATCCTAGAATCGGACACTTTATCGTTCTCCAATAATGCAGATAACTGCACAGCATGACTGTATCCAAATGAAGCACCAAATAATAAAACAATGATCAAACCAATAACCCAGTAACTCATAGTCTGCTTGAGTTCTTGTGCCTTTTTCTCAAAGGCTGCTGACAACCCTTCAGCGGTAGCTAGCATGCGCGCATTTCTGCATTGCTTCACTAATAGTGCAGCGTCCTCATGACATTGAGTTATCGACTTTAGATGCTCAAGCATTTCTTTCTGATCACTTTCCAGTTTACCCGCTGTTTTCATAGAACTGTCATGGAGTTGAGTGAGTTCATCTTTTCTCATCTCAAGATCATGCAAGGTGTTCGGCAGACTTTTAAGCTCCTCATGCGCCTTATTTATGAGAGTCACTTTTTCTTCAACATCTAGTGCACTTGAGTTGATGTGTTCGATTCGAGTCCGCGTACTTCTTATATCGGTCGCTAAGCCAGATATATCGCTATAGGCTTCTGAGTGTTCTTCAACCAAATCATTGACCTTTGTACGCAGTTCAATCAACTCTGATTTTTCTATATTCAGTTCAACACTATCACTCCAATGTTTAAGAGAGTTAGATATTGCTGTTACTCCGTGAATAATATTGGTTGCACTCTTGTTTGCTTGCGGAAGTGTGTGGGATACAAAATGTTTCAGCATAAGATCTAGTTGCTCTATGTACTCTGTTCTATTCACTAAGCCACCCAGTACACCTGAGTCTGAAAATGAGTTGGTTACCAGTTCTCTTGCTACTAAAATAGAATCACCCAGTGTCGTACTTGTAACGGCTGGCATATTCCATTGACGCGCATTTAAGTAATGTTGATCTGTATAGTTTGTAGTTACAGAGGAAAAATGATTTTCAATTTGATCGAGCTGAGTATTGATTGAATCAACTAACGGTTTTATATCACTCATAATTGTTTTTCTTTGTAATCACTGTGATTTAGAACTATAGCTGTGTTTAAAACCCGTTTAAAAACGTTTAATTCAAAAGAAAGCCCCAGCTCACGACATGACGAGGACTTTGCATCCCACATACCTCAAAACCGCTTACGAAACTCTCGTGGTGTTAATCCGACAATATTGATGAACGCTTTTCGACATGCGCTGATATCTTCGTAGCCCACTTGATTGGCAATGAGCTCAAAAGAGTGTGAGGTGCTTTCTAAACAATCACACGCATTCTGCACTCTAAGCCTTTGAAGGTACTGGTTAGGATTGTGTCCAGTTGCTTTTTGAAAGCGCCTTTGTAATGTGCGCTCGGTGAGGCTGACTTGATTCGCTAACTGCGTGACCCACACTGTGTTGTCCAAAAGCGCAGAAAAGTATCAGCTTTCTATTGTTGAAGATTGTTGTACCGCAACTGATGAGATGATTCACAAGATAGCGCTGAACGCGGTCTCGGTTCGAGTTCCAACCATCACGTCTGAACAGGCGTTATAGAAAGCTGCAACGGAATACTCACTGGGATTAGCACCCGGTGAGTTTTCGCGTTAATCAAGGTTGCACGGTTCATTGATGATCCCACATGACGTCACATTGGTCTTCAATGGCCGACTTTAGCATTTCCATCAATGGCATGGCTCTGTGGCCAATCGAAACCACAGGCTCCGATTGCTCGTCGTCATCGATGTCATGCTGTTCACTCTTTTCAACCTGAGCGGCTTTAGACAGTGAAGCGCTTAGTTTATCTAACGCTACAGGTATATCGGGGGCAAGAATCGCTCCGGGTACTGAGCCACTGTGACCCATCATTTTAATTAGACTAAGGGCAACATCACCGAACATGGTGATACTGGCGTGGCAAGGGCTACGAAAAATAATCAACATTATCTACTCCAGATGATCTAAGTCGCGGTTATTGTCCCTATAGTAAATCATTTGCTCAGCTCTAGCTCGTTGATGGAGATCCACTGACTGTTTTTAGTTTAGAGGTCGTCGTTCCTATCGTAAATCACGAAAAAACGTACCAACTTCTCACTTCCTAATTGATAATGCAGTTAACACGAGACTCCCTAGTTTATGTACTACACTTGACTCAATAAGTTTCTTGAAAAATTTAGCATTTTTTCTCGGCAACGTTTTTAGCGCTCAATAACAAAAGTGACGGCAACCACATCAAGTGCGATGTCACAAAACGGGAAAGTGAAGGTAAGGATAGCAGATGGTGAATAAGAAAATATGGTGGTTGATCCTTCCTCTAATTGTTTCTTTAACACTCTATGCAACCTATAGATATACAGAAAATTCTGCTCAAGCGATTCTTAAGGAAACCGCTTTGACGCTGCAAATTGAAACCGAAGAGAAGGTCAACACGGTTCAGCAAGACATCTTTCAAAATATCCGCGTGATTAAGTTTTTACATTCAACCCCACCCATTTCAGGTATTACGCGCGCCTTGTCGAACAATAATGTCGATGCACTTGATAACACCACATTGGAGCAGTGGAAATCTCGTTTATCGGTAATATTCAAATCTTGGATTGAAAACGATCCGGCCATCAAGCAATTACGCATCATCTCCGTTGAGGATAAAGGTCATGAATTTCTGCGCGTCGACCGAGATGGAGGACGCGTTATTGTCGTTGGAGAATCTCGCCTTCAGGACAAGAGTAATGAACCTTACTATGAACCTTCTGCTAAATTGGGGGCGGGTGAATTGTACGTTAGTTCAGTGAATCTTAATAAAGAGTACGGAAAAATATCTTACCCGTTGCAACCGACTTATCGGATTGCTCTGCCTATTTTCTATGACAATGGTAATCGCTTTGGCTTTATTATCATGAACATAGACAGCACTGAACTCTTCAACGCACTCTACAAAGACAGCAAAACGCTCGACGCTTCATGGATAGTTGACAGCGACGGATATTTTATATCGTCTTCTGATAATGCGTTGGCGTTTACCAGACAGCTTGCTCCCGAGGTAACATTAGAAAGCTCTTACCATATAGAACCAATGAGTCGCTCACACTTAATGACGCTGATCAGCCTCAGCGATCCGCAAGAGCAGTGGTTTGCCCATAAAGTCACCCTCATTACTGGCAACGACATGGAAAGGAAAATGTATGTCTATGGTTTGATTTCTAAGAACAAAATAATGGCAGAGATCAGCCATCGCCGTAGCGAAATTCTTTATCTGGGTTTGTTTGCCGTTTTAGTGATTGCGACAGTACTTGCTTTCTTTTATCGCTCATATTCTTCCAGTTTGAAGTTAAACAAAGCCAACTCGATATTTCAGGCCATCATCAATAGCTCGGTTGATGCCGTTATCTGTGTCTCTCCTTTAGGGCAGGTAAAGACGTGGAATGGTGCCGCATCACACCTGTTTAATGTGCAATCCAATATGGCGCTAAATCGACCGCTTTCCAAACTAATATGGTTTAATAAAGCGAATGTGATGGACAAAATTGAACAGTGTAAAAACGAAAAGACGGTCATCAAGTTCCAAGACAGCGTCACTTTTGGCGAAGAGAGAAAAGTCTATATCGATGTCATCATCTCACCCGTATTTCTGCGGAATATTGAAGAAATTGATTCATATGTAATTTCCGCCCGTGATGTCACCGAAAGTGTTGAAGCGCAGGACAAATTAAAACAATACAATGCCGAGCTTGAAAAAGAGGTCGATAAACGCACTGAAGAGATAAGACAACACAGTGAAGCTCTCGAAGAAGCCCACGGTAAGGCATTAGAAGCCAGTCAAGCTAAAAGTAATTTTATCTCTACTATCAGCCACGAGATGCGCACCCCACTTAATGGCATGGTCGGCACTCTCAGTTTGGTAAGAAATGGCCCTCTCAACCCAGAACAACAGCGCTACTTAGCCATGGCCGAAAGCTCGGTTGGCACCTTAGCCTTGTTGATTAACGACATTTTAGACTTGTCGAAAATCGAATCAGGAAAGTTAGAAGTCCACTATCAGCCGTTCTCGCCTCGCGACGTGATTGAAACTATGGTGCAGTCCAATGCCGTCAAAGCGTACGAAAAAGGCTTAGACGTCATTTTAGATACCACACAAGTCCACTACCAATCCGTGCTCAGCGACCCCAACCGACTCAAGCAAGTTCTCAATAATTTGATGAACAATGCAATTAAGTTTACGCAACAAGGGATGATAAAAGTCATTGCCTCAACAGAAGTGATTGAGGATAAGTTCGTGCGCTTGAATGTTGGCGTGATAGACAGTGGCATAGGTATCGCCGCAGAAAATCAACATCGTCTGTTCCAACCTTTCTCTCAAGAAGGGCCAGAGACCTCGGCCAAGTTTGGTGGTACAGGGCTTGGTCTGTCTATCTGTCGCCAGTTATGTGAGTTAATGAATGGGCACATCGATTTTGAATCAAAGCAAGGCATCGGAAGCCATTTCTATTTTTACATCGATATCGATGTCGCGGATTGTGAGCTTATGAGCAGTGAGCATGAGTTGCAAGGATCGACCATTGGCATTGCCATCTCAGACAACGCTTTATCAGAGGTGATAGAGAGGGCGTTAGACAATTGGGGAGCGAACCATCAAGCGGTATCTGAGCCTGTCGACAACTGGGTCGCGCAGTTAGACTCCATTATTACAGAGAAACACTCGCCTTATTATCAATCCATCGTTGATGCGGCAGCCGCAGACAATACCAAGGCAGACCTACAAGTCATTGAGTTAAATGCTTCGAGCGTCATGCCGCCTTATTTGGTTGCCGGCAACCCAAATATAGTTATAGTTTCTAAGCCTTTGCTTAGCACCGATTTGTTAACCGCACTGAGTGGTAAATTTAATACCGTTAAAGAGAGCGTCAGCCACACGAAACAGAGATTGTTAGAAGCCGATTTATCCGCCCTGCATATTTTGGTCGTCGATGACAATCAGATAAATCAGGAAGTCGCCAAAGGTTTCTTAGTTCCGCTCGGTGCCAAGGTAGAATGTGCTGAGAACGGTCAAGAGGCGTTGGGCTGTATAGAGCAGGCTGAACGTGATGGCAACACATTTGATTGTATATTGATGGACTGCCAGATGCCGATTATGAATGGATACGAATGTTCGCAAACGTTACGGCTTAACTCCAAGTTTAACGGTGGCCCTGATATCCCAATCATCGCAATGACCGCTAATGCTTTTTCTGGCGAAGAAGAGAAGTGTCTCGCTCACGGAATGAACGACTACATTACTAAGCCTGTCGACTCGACACTACTGATTGAAAAAATTCTGCGCTGGACACTAAACCGTCGTCATACTGCACCGACTCAACCGTTAACGAGAACAGAAAGCAAACCACTGCCAGACAACTATTCCGGTTGGAACAAAGACGTCGCACTGAAGCGTTTGGGCGGAAACCAAGCACTGTTTACGAAAATTGTCTCTATTTTCCAGCAAGATGCAGCCAAAGATATTGAGTTGTTACACAAAGCGATCAACGCGCGCGAAGTCGACGAAATTGCCCACTGGTCGCATAAGCTCAAAGGGCTGTGCGGTGACATCGGTGCTGAAGAGTTGCTCACCCTAATGGCTATGCTCGAAGACGAAGTACGTCGGACTGAAAGCGTAAACTTTGAACGGGTTGAGCAAGTGTTTGAGCGATGCAGCCAAGAATACACTCACTTGATGGCTGCCATTGAACAAACGCAGCAACAATCCATCGCTTCTTAGTGGATTGCTGACCAAAAGTGGCGGCTATTCGTTGACGAGTCAAACATCCAAGGTTTGCTTAATTTGACTCTTTAACCAGCTTCTCAATTTGCTGTAGCGCTCAGTTTGGGCAAACTCGGCTTTGCATACAATCCAATAACTGGCGTCTATTTTGACCGCCGGACCAATCTTAGTTAAGAAGCCTGACTGCCTGATGCTTTGGCAGGTCAATACACTCACGAAGATATCCAGCTCGCATTGGGACTCGACAAACAAGATTTATGTTTAGAAGTACCCATTACCCGCGTCAATACGGGAAATAGCTTTTTAATCATTAAAGTAGCTAATGGAGAGGCGCTGAGTAAAATCATCCCCAACCAAGGACTTATCAACACGATCAGCGATGATCTCGACTTGATTGGCTTCTATGTCTACACCACAGATAAAAGTGCCACCCTCTACCACGCGACAACCCGCATGTTTGCTCCACGTTATGGTATTGAAGAAGAATCCGCGACAGGCATGGCAGCTGGTCCACTCGCATGTTTCTTGTATCAGTATGAAGGCCTATCTGACACCAGTATTAGTATTGAGCAAGGCGCTTATATGACCCCAAAATCAGCCAGCTTAATCAACATTGATTTAGAAACACAGGGGTCAGAGATCACCCGTTTAATGGCCGGCGGCTATGGAAGTTTAGTAAAAACCATCGAGCTTGCTGTGTGAATAAATAGAGAAAAACAGCAAGTATTTATGATTCGCGCGTGATTACAGTTTTCGCGTCAGATCTCGGGCGAAGAGGTATCACTAATTGGAATGACTAAAACGCACAACAAACGTATTGTTTTCATCGCTGCGTGGCATTAGCTCTAAGCTGGCGTTATGCAGCGTTGCTATGTCTCTACAGATTGCCATTCCTAGCCCTGCACCATCGCCTCGATCAGATTGCCCGCGGTAAAACGCTTCAAATAATCGCTCACGAGTAACGGGAGCAATATCAGGGCCGTTGTCAGAAACTTGAACCTCAATTACGCTATTTTTCTCATGTAAAACGACACGGATTGCACTGCCTGATCCAGAATATCGGATTGCATTGTCGATCAAGTTTCTAAACAAAACTTCCAGCAGCGCACTGTCACCAAGAAACTTACTGCAGCGGCCTTCTAAGCAAATGTCTTGATTCTGCTTTAATGCCAAAGGAGCCAAGTCGCCAATCACGCGTTGGAGTAAAACATTGAGATCAACCGAATCAATCGCGCGCTCAGAAGTTGTCTCCACCTTGGCTAAAGTTAACAGCTGTTGGATTAGCCGATCAGTACGTTCAATTCCGAGCAAAATATTATGCAAGTCTTGCTGTTTTTGCTCTGGCTCATCAGTAGCAAGCGCATTTTCAACGTTAAGCCTCAAGATGGTGAGCGGCGTTTTTAACTCGTGTGCGGCAGCGCGTGTAAAACGCTTTTCTCGCTCCCAAGCGAGCTCAAGCTCTTCCAGCAATGTATTGAGGGCATCAACCAGAGGCGCAAGCTCAACAGTATGATCTTTGACATGAATTCGGTCTAGATGATGGGCGTTTCGCAGCGCGATGGCTGTGCGCAATTGATCAATTGGCCTGAGGTATTTGGCAATTAACCACAATAAAACCGCTAACAGTGCGGGCAATAGAAACATCTGTTCAATCGAGGTAGCGAGTGCAATTTCGTTAATGATTTCCTGACGAATCGCATGTTTTTCCGCCACCACAACGTACTCACTTATTCCTTGCTCGTTGATAAAGGTAAGTTGAAACGTGCGCCACGCTTCCCCTTTTACATCAACGTCAGTGAAACCGCTGTCCTGGGCGGATTTCGACAAAGCTGGTAAGTCGTCTATCGAGCTCCATAACAGTTCTCCACTACTAAAAAATTGAAACACCAAGTTTTGCTCATAAGGGTGACCATAGACGGTGCCTTCATCATCATTGGCAGCCAGTTGACGAATGTTATCCATCCAAGCATCAAATTGATGCCGATGGTCAATGATGTCGTTTTGATTTTTAGAGAGTGATACGGCCAATAGTAGCAGTTTGGCCGACTGTCCTAGACGAGCATCATACACTTCTTCTACTTCATGCTTGGCGGATTGAAAGCTAAAGTAGAGCGAAATCATCAGTAGCACACTGACGAGAATGGTCACTGAGAGTGTTAACTGGCGCTTTATTGAGTAAGGCGCTTTACGTTCGAAATTCTCACTTTTCAAGGATGTACCCTACGCCACGAATGTTTTTGATCGCAACATCTGGCACCTTTTTGCGTAAATTATGGATGTGCACTTCTATCGCGTTGTCACTTGAGCCTTCATCCCAACCATGCAGTGATTGTTGCAATTGCTCTTTGCTCTGAACACGACCCGCATTCGTCATCAAACTGGCTAAGATTTTAAACTCATTGCGCGTAAGCTTAAGAGGAGAATCAGCAAAACGGATACTCTGCTCGGAAAGAGAAAGACTCAATGACCCAATCACGATGTTTTCATCCGCACTGCCCGATTGACGACGAATTAACACCCGAAGCCGCGCTAACAACTCTTCGAGTGCAAAAGGTTTACCCAGATAGTCGTCAGCTCCGCCATCCAAGCCCTGAACTCGATCACGAATATCATCACGCGCGGTTAAAATCATCACTGGCAACTCAAACCCTTCACGACGAATGGCTCGCAAGACCTGCAAGCCATCAATGTCCGGAAGCGTCAGGTCAAGGATCACAGCGGTAAACGCCTCTGTTTTGAGCGCGGTCGTCACTCCGGCGCCTTTTTCTAGCCAATCTACCGTATACCCATGTCGGCTTAGCGACGTTACCATCGACTGCCCTAACAGGGCATCATCTTCTACCAGTAATAAACGCATGAATTATCTAAGTCTCGCCATTGTTATCTCTATCTCTTTCTTCCGGCCTTCATCCGCTAACTGGCGATTGGCTCTTGGTGCGGCTTGTAGGGCTTTGGTTAAGTAAGCTTTCGCCTCTTTTTTTCGCCCATCCTGCGCGAGGAAGTCCCCATAAAAGTAGTTAGGATCGATACCTTTAGGATTGATCTCTAACGCTTTTTTTAACATTTGTTCGGCTTTTTTGTCATCTCCAAAGCCAATTGGCCATCCCGGAACCTTATAATACAAGGAACCTAGACTGGTGTATGCCGAACCATTCAAAGTATTTGGCGCACTCTCTATCACTTGCTCCAACAAAGCTTTAGCCTCTTTTGCCAGTGATAACGCGCCTAGTCCACCTTTTGCGCCTGCCAGTGACGCTTTATTGATCGCCAACCAAACCGTTAGTTCAGGATCGCTTGGGCTCTGTTTAAGATACTGAACGTTTTTATTGATCGCCGCTTCAAGGCATTGCTGCTGCTCGTCTTCACCGCCACTATTGTACTGACACAGTGCCCACTCTTTTTGCACTGTTTGCAGTTGCAACTCGTTGGCATTGGCAAGCGATGAACTCAATATGGCTATCCCTAGCGAGATAGTTAAGACTCGTTTCATACTCATTTTTCTTCCCTTACTAAGGACTTATACGATTAACGTATTGATGAATGGTTTCTTTCTGCTTATTGATAGCGGACGAAACCACGCCGGGTAAAATTTGATTCACACGCGCAAAGAGCTTTTCCGGCCAACCAATCCATTTAGCACTGATCTCTTTTTCCAACATGGTCTGCACATGCTGTGCGACACATTGCGGTGAATCCGTTGCGTTGCCCAATTTTTGATTCATTTGCGTCACCGCACTGCTGTTCAGCGCCGTGTCGGTAGCCCTAGGGGCAAGGTAAAGTACGCGAATACCACTGCCGCTGAGTTCTCGGTCGAGAGATTCTGAAAATCGATGCAACCCCGCCTTGGCGGCGCAATACGAGGTATAGCCTGGATAGCCAATAGAGCCAAAGGTTGAGCCTATGTTTAATATTACGCCCGGTTGGGAGAGCGAACCGATCAATGTTTGACAAACCATTATTGGCGCAAGCAGATTGAGGCTGATTTCTTGCTCGATTTGTTGTGGCGATTTACTGTTCAGTAACGCGAATTCATTGCAGCCTGCGCTGTTAATCACAGCATTGATTCTAACGCGTTCGACAATCGCACGTTTGGCGTATTCGTTGATGGCGGCAATGCCAAGCGGCGAAGTGATATCCGCGACTAAGATCTGATGCTGCTGACTGTGTTCAAGTGATGCTTTCAACGATTGCAAAACATCTTCGCTGCGCCCCACTAACGTGAGCCTCGCCCCTGCTTGAGCGAGCTGAGTTGCTATCGCGCGTCCTATCCCACCCGACGCACCCGTCAGCATAATATGGCTGTGTTCAATTTTCATCTTTCACCTCATGCCGCTTGTTGGGTGGTTTGCACAGGTAAAGCACGCAGCATCTGCCCATATAAGTCAAACACCATGTTAGCTGAGTCAATAATCACCTGCTGATCCCTTGGGTCAGTGATCTTATTCATCAACTGCTCAAAGAACTGCAAATGTGATTGATCTAAGACGCTATGGGAGACGAGATAAGTCATCGCTTCTGCCGGCAGTTCTAAACGCGTCTGGATGATTTGCGCCATTTGTCCACCGATACCCACGCTGGTACCTTCAAGCACCCAAACCATACCAAACAGCGCTAAAGGGTTTTGACGGTCGATGTTGTGATAGAGATAAGCCACCATAAGCTCAATAGCTTGTCCAACACATCCTTGACCAATGTTATTGCGCACCTGCTCGGCATCAGCGCCGCAAGCTTTGATATCATTAAGAATCCACTCTTGGTGACCTTTCTCTTCCTCAATGTATTCGGCCAGTGCTTCTCGTACCCACTCATACTCAGCAGATAACCGACCACCACAGGCCATCAATAGCGGCACGGTATGTTTAACGTGGTGGTAAGCCTGAGTAAGAAACGCAACATACATTTCTTTATCAATGTTTCCGCGCTGAACTTCTGCAATCACAGGGGCATTGAGCATCGCCTGCTGAGCCTTGGCCGTATGGTGTTGTAGCTGACTAAAAAAAGTGTTCATATTCTTCTCCTTAAGAGGCTAATAGCTGCTGCGCAGCAATATCAATTCGTGTCACTGACTGACCATCAAGCAGCATTTCGACCTGATTGTTTGCCAACAGCTGGGTCGCATCGCGCTCAAGTTGATTGCGTCTAATTTTGCCGTTGGCGGTAAACCATTGGGTTACCTGACTGATATTCTCAAATACCAATAGACGGCCAATACGGGCGTAATCAGGAAGCAAAGCATTAAGCGCAGTCACTTTTTGCGCTAAATCTGGCTGTTGCTGCGTAATCGCACACAGTGTGTGTTGGTCATTACCAATGACAAAAAACGGTACATTGGGTAAAAAAGCGACCGCTTCGGATTCCACCCACTCAGGTGACACATTACGTCCATACGCAGTCACAATAAGATTCTTCTTTCGTCCTAACAGGGTGACAAAACCTTGCGCGTCGATTTCAGCTAAATCCCCCGTCGCTAGCCATTCGCTCGTAAACGCTGCGCCTAAGTAACCCAGCGCACTGTTGCCTTTCACTTCCAGTTCGCCGTCTTTAGCAATTCGGACATTTAGGTGAGGTAGCACTCGCCCACTCGATCCCGCTTTATGTGCCTTGGGCGTATTAAGACACACCACGGAGCCGCATTCTGAAAGGCCATACCCTTCATAAGCGGCTATGCCAAGTTGCTGCGCCGCTTCAATCAGAGAAGCAGAGACGCGCGCGCCACCGACAGCAACATACTTCAATGTCTCGGCTAAACTCGGTTGCTGTTTTACCACTGAGATAAGGGCCAATAACAACGCGGGAGTGAGTACTAGGCTTTGTGGATGATACTGTTCAAGCGCGTTAGCAAAGCGCTTTACATCGAACTGATTTGAGCCCATCAGCCCCGTTTGCTCACCTGAAACCACATAAGAGGTGACACCCAACAGCAGAGGGACGTAAACACCGGTGATATTTTCCAGCAAAGTTGATAACGGCAAGACAATAAGGTGACGCGTCGCTTCTCCACAAACACTCGTCGCTAACGACTGAGCCACTCGACACACGTTATCTTGACTTAAACACACACCTTTCGGCGCGCCTGTCGAGCCCGAGGTAAAAGTGATTTTCTGTGTTCCTGGTAAATAACTCGCACTTTGCGCCATGTTGTGGGCATAAACCGCCAATCCCGCAATTGTCTCGATTCGCTCTCCAACATAATCCCCCTCATTCACTGACCATTCGCCCACCAGTGCATCGACCGCGGAACTGTGCAAGATATGCTCAACCTGCGAAGCAGAAAAAAAGGTCGGAATCGGAACCACCACTACATTGAGATACATCGCGGCCAAATCGACCACAACCCACCCTAGGCTGTTGTCTGCGCGCAGAGCAATCGCTTGTGCCTGCATCGCTTGCAGTTGATGCGCGGTATAATGAATACAATCCACAAGTTCTTTGTAGGTCACAGGTAAAGGCTCGCCGCTAAGGCCAGAGCCGACAAAGGCAATATTGTCCGGCGTCTCGCGTGCCCACTTTTCTATAGCATTTAATATGGCGTTCATGGTGCGCTCTCCTATGCCTGCTTGCGACGGTTTTGCTGAATTAGGCGCAGACGCTGCAAGCCTTTAATAAGATTTCCGGCATAAACCTTGGGCTGATACTCGTAGTAAGTACCCCAAGTTTTCTGTGCATCGACCACTTTGTTGGCATCCGCACATGTGATTAAACGCGGCTCTAGCCCAAGGCGTGACATCAGTGCGAACAGAGGATCCGTCGCGGTAAAAATGCACCATTCGAAGCCATTTTCGGCCAAACACTCAGCAATCAAATAAAAATGCAGTGGTGACATTCCCTTGGCAAACGACGCCAAATGTCCAAACTCAACTAAGTTATTGCGCTCAACGGATTGCTCAAACAACTGGGAGATCATTTCATGTGCTGGCGCATCAAGGTACTGCTCAAGGAACAAAGGCTCATCGGCAGCAATACGAAAACCGCACACCGACGCAATCTCATCGTTATCGAGCAAGGTAAGATAGGCGGGCATATACACTTTAAGGTCAGCACTAAACGCTTGTTGGTAGCGCTCTGAAACGTGATCAACAACGTCATGCCATAAGCCGTGTGACGGGTGAACAATATCGAGCTGAAAATCTGTTGGTAAAGCTTGAGTTTGAGGTTTCATTCGCATCACCTAATCCTGATTCGTTATCAGTAAGATAAATCGCGAAACTTAAGAAACCCTTAAGGTAGGGAAATTTGCAAGAATTGAAACTGCTCGGGCAATTTTCCGAGCAGTTTTAGTTCGTTAGGCCGTCGTGAGTTCAGTAAAAAAGCTTCTTAACTCTTCGTCGCTCAGGTTGAGTAAGTTGTCACCCACATACCATTCAACCACCGACTGATTAGGATGCCCCGTCACTTGAGGGTTACCGAACCAAATGCCTTTTTCTGTCGCAAACGCTTGCTGCAACTCTTTTGCTTCATCACAACTAAAAGGAAGAATAAGGTGTAACATGTTGGACTGTGGTGTTGGCGGATTCACTGCCAGCGTCGGAAACTCTTCAATGATCTGATACACCTGCTTTGTGCGCTCAAATAACTGTGGCAATCTTGCTAGTCTTTGATCAAATTGCATGGCTGCAGAGACGATGTAAGGTGTTCTATGATAAAGATTGCCACCTTGGCGTTTCATCCACATTGCTGCCAGATCGATAAACGCTCGTGAGCCCAATAACATCGACCCACCTAATCCGTTGACGCCCTTGTACAATGACACATACGTTGTATCAAAGCCTTGCGCAATTTGGTGATACTCTTTTTGGTAATAAGCCGCGGCTTCCCACAACCGAGCCCCATCCATATGCAGGTGAATCTCTTGTTCTGCACAATAGGACTTGATCTCTTCCAGCTCATCCCAAGACGGTAATTGACCCCCAATTTCTCGCATCGGCAGTTCATAAAGTACCGCCGCAATCTCATCTGGCCATGCTTGGAGGTCTTCGAGTTTCCAAGTCTGATAGGGGTCGCCGATCGGCAAAATATTGAAGCGATTCTGCAGTTGGTAGCCTTGTCTTTCATGAACATAAACATGGCTAGATGGGTGCATAGCAACGATTGGATTGCGTTTTTGTTTCGTCACCAACTCAAGTACCGTCGGCTGAGTCATCGTACCCGTAACAACAAAAAGCCCAGCTTCATAACCAAGCAAGTCTGCAATTTTTTGTTCGAATGCCTGTATGGTCTCGCCTTCACCATAAACATCATGATTGACATGGTTGTCTTCACACCACTGTGCCATTTGTCTGAAATGCTCCGCTGGCGAATCTTCTTTATTACCGGGTAAATGGGTATGACAAAGCTGCTTGAGGTGAGCACTCATATTTCTATCCTTTGATGTTATTTCGTCTAATGTAACTTGTTCTTACTTAAGCGTAAATACATTCAATTACACGACTTCAGCACGGCTGTTTGCGCTAAATCGCACTCAACTCAGACACAATTTGACGCACTACGGGCAGGACAGAAATGACCAACAACGTTGACATAGTCAGGTTAAATACGCGCAAATAGGTGGCGTTGGCTAGGTATTGGCGAAGCAGCGAGCCAAACATCAGCCATATCCCAACACACGGAAATGAAACGACAAAAAACGTCATCGCTATGGTCAGGTTCTGCGAGGTGTAAGCATCCCCTATGGTGGTAAACGCGGAAATAGCACCAATGGCAACCACCCAAGCTTTCGCGTTAATCCATTGAAACAACGCGCCTTTTACAAAACCAAACGGCTTGGCCTTTTCCCCACCAAATGAAACTTCACCTGAGCGAGCGATTTGCCATGCAAGATAGAGTAAATACAAGGTACCTAACGACTTAATCAGCAAATCAAGCTGCGGAAAGAGACTGAAGATCTGACCGAATCCGAGACCAACCAGCAGCAACATGATGGTAAAGCCAATACAAATGCCCAGCAGCAATGGTAAGGTTCGGCGAACACCAAAATTCACCCCTGACGTCATCACCATAATGTTGTTTGGCCCCGGCGTGACCGATGAAGAAATCGCAAACAAGGCGACAGACAGTAGATATTCCACAACAAATTCCTTTCTGCTCTGGCTGACAGGATGTAGAGCTAGATTCTCAATCAGACGATATATTGAACAATGATTTATATATGCAATATCAATCTATCGCAATAACAAATCTCACTCGGTCACAAAACCGTTGTGCCCTGTTGGTATCAAAATATCGCGAGTGGAACCTTAGATATATAGAGATAAGGGCTCTGCCGCTGCACAATCTTAGTACCAACAATAGTCATTTTCATTTTCGGCAAACGGTGTTAGTGTGCAGAAAATCAATGACAACTGGAGTGCCGGTTTATGAGTGTCGAAAGCGCCGTTACCTTTTTTATCGCTATGTTTATTTTCAGCATCACTCCCGGCCCTGGTGTATTCGCTATTATTGCCAGAGCGATAGTTTCTGGCGCGCGAAACTGCATCGCTCTATCTGCCGGAATGGTTGTCAGCGATGTGATCTATTTTCTACTCGCGTGTTTTGGTCTTGCGGCTATCGCAGAAAACTGGGCAACGCTTTTTATCGCTATCCGCTACATAGGCGCGGCTTATCTGATTTATCTTGGCTATAAAATGATTAAATCGCTCCCACAAGCGACGGATGCTTTGGAACAAAACACCGCGGTCAATAAGCAGTCTATTTTAGCGGGTTTTGTGCAAGGCTTTCTGATTTCAGCCTCGAACCCGAAAGTGATTTTGTTCTACATTTCATTTTTGCCGACATTTATGGATTTGACCTCGTTGAGCCACCAAGATATTGCGCTTGCGGTAGGGCTGACCATGGTGGCCTTAATGACAGGTATCATGAGTGTCGCATTTGGTGCAGGTAAGCTGGCAAAAGTCATCAAAACACCGAAAGCCCAGCAAAGGATGAATCGAGGCGCCGGAAGTATTATGATCGCCGCCGGTACGTATTTAGCCGTCAATAAGTAAACCGAACCCATTTCATAAGGGTGGCATAAGCCTCCCTTACTGACATCAACACCGAATAAAACATGCCGAATCAACTGTTCAATCAGATCCCTGCAGGGGTCCGTTTTATGCTTCTCTCCGCGCTGGGTTTTGCCCTCATGTCTGCGTGCGTTAAATACGTCAGCAACTACGGCATCCCGCTATTTGAAATTGTGGCTGCACGTGCTTTGGTTTCTCTGATAATCAGCTATTTAGACGTCAAGCGTAAAGGCATTTGTGTCTGGGGTAACAACAAGCCATTACTCTTTGTTCGCGGCACGGTTGGTACCATAGCGTTAATGTGTGTTTATTATGCGGTGACCACTCTACCCCTCGCTGAAGCGACTATCTTGCAATACGTTCATCCGGTATTTACTGCTCTGCTCGGAGTGTTATTTCTCAAAGAACGAGTTCAAACCTCAACTGTGATTTGTATTGCTTTCTGTCTTGCAGGCCTTTGGGTGATGGTTCAGCCAAGCATCAACAATAACGCCAGTGTTGAGTTACCGCCATTAAGTATTGTGACCGCCCTGCTAGGCGCATTTGGTAGCTCGATTGCTTACGTAATTGTCAGGAAGTTAAGCCAAACAGAAGACAGCTCAGTGATTATTTTCTACTTTCCACTGGTTGCTCTGCCGACCTCGGTATTTTTAGTTTGGGATCAGTTTGTGTGGCCCAGTTTAACGCTGACATTTATTCTGTTCCTGGTTGGCGTATTTACTCAAATTGGCCAATACGGCTTGACCAAAGCAATGCAAACTCAAGCTGCAGGCAAAGCCTCCGCCTATTCATATATTCAGATTGTATTTTCCGCCTTGATCGGCGTTTGGTTATTTAACGAAGTTCCCTCATTCTGGACATACTTAGGCGGTGGGCTCATTGTAACTGGAGCGCTAATCAACGTCTTCGGCAGACGATTGTTAAAGCCTTGGATGCCCAACAGATAACGTAAACTCACTAGTTAGGGCGAACCTCTAACAAAGCCATTTGTCGTCGCCCTTATGATCACGCAGAAGCAAATAAGAAGGCATTTTTGCCCGAGCTTTTCACCTGATACATCGCATCATCAGCAAGCTTAAGTAGGTCTTTTAAGTTGTCAGCATCTTCAGGATAGGACGCGATACCAATGCTGGCGTTCACTTTAATGGTGCCCCCTTGCACGGCAATCGGTTCAGCGAGATGAGATAAGGTTCTCGCCGCCACTTGCTCAGTATCTTCAACACCAAACTGGAGGATGACAAATTCATCACCGCCAATCCGCGCGAGCATATCAGATGCGCGAATGCTCGCTTGAATGCGTCGAGCAACGATTTTAAGAACCTCATCACCAATATCATGACCATATTGGTCGTTGATCTCTTTAAAGCCATCGAGATCGATAAATAATACTCTGACCCGCTCACCCTTCTGCGCCGCGTCATCTAACGCCTGTTTCGCCACTTCCTGCATGTGGTGGAGACTAGCAACTTGAGTCAGGGTATCGGTCATTGCGATATCGTGAAGTTTTTTGCGCGCTTGTTCGACTTCTTGCAGAGCCTGATAGAGTTCGGTCACGTCATATTCCACGACGAGCAGTAAGAATTCACCCGTGAGCGGATGCCGTGTACGACGCACATCCAACGCATGCTGCCTATCACCTTGAGTTGTGCGCATCACGTAATCCCAGCGCCCACCTTGATCTGCTATCGCTTTGGCGAGACATTCTCTGCCTTGCTCTGGGTCTGCAAAACGGGCGACAAAGGCGCTAACACCTTTTGGTAGTGGTTGAGAATTAAGGTGAGCATAAGCCTCTGTGGCGGCTGGGTTCTCGATAACAACCTCACCTTGATCGGTAAAAGTCGTCGCCGCGACGCGTGTATAACGCATTGCTTCCACCAAGAGTAGGTTCTCTGGTTGTTCGCCCAGCTCTACTTTTTCGTTGATAAAAGCAATGATACCGCGGTGTTTTTCAGGCCCAAGCAACACAGCGCGATGCATCATGAACACGGTTTTAGGTTTGCCGTTCGGGTAGGTGGTCCAAGGATCAATGGTGAGGCCATTTTTAACGGCCAGTTCAAACGTTTGGGCCGTGCGATCTTTTGCGCCTTGAGTGTCGCCCGACAAATCCTTATCAATCAACTGCTGGACATCATCTAAGCCCCAGAAATCAACCGTAGCTTGATTACCCCACCACCAGCCATGCTTATCGAGGTCGAAAAACCACACCACATTTGGGATCAATTCATACAGTGCTAATTCATCATGACTCTTAATATGAACCAAGTGATCGTAATTGCTCGTGTGTTCCATTCAATACGTCTACCTATACATCCTGCTTTGTAGTTAGCACAATAATATAGCTAGTTAGACAAATCTATTCTGCAGATAGTGACGGAACGCTCAATCACTAGCTAAAGCAAAAATCAGTTTTGTATCTGTAGAGCACAACTAACGAACGGAGACGCAAACCGTCCGTTAATTGCTAACTGATTGATTGACGTTTAGGCCCCGGTTTGCTGTCCAAGTTTGTCAGACCAATCACGAATACCACAGAGCGCTTTTTCCACCACTTGGTCAACATTTTGCTCGACATCGACGAATATCGCCTCTTCCGTGCTAGGTTCTACCAAGGTATCAAACTGGCTTTGGAGCATATTTTTACTGGTAAAAAAGTGCCCCTTACGCTTTTGGTAACGCGCCCAAATGGTGTCAAAAGAGCCTCGTAGATAAACGGTGATTAGCTCAGGGTTGTTTTCTATGAGCAAGCTTCTGTATTGAGGTTTCAAAGCGGAGCAAGCAATGACCCCGCCACCATTGGATACAAATAGTCGATTCAGGGTTTCTAACCAGCCCTGCCGATCTTCATCGTTCAGCGGAATACCTTGACTCATTTTGTCTATATTGCTTTGTGGATGGAAATCATCGCCATCATAGAACGTCTCACCAAGCGATTTAGCGAGGCGCTCTCCTATACAACTTTTTCCACTTCCCGAAACACCCATAACGAGCACTTTCTGTTTATTCATATCTATATTACTGCTTTAGCGATCGGTTTGAAGTTACATACGACAGGTTGTTCCTGCATCAAAAATTGAGCATCGGGATACATCAATCTGCACACTCACCTTCTCACCAACAAAATACGATTTCTCGGTACTCGCACGATGGGATAAGGTGTGAGAATTGGTGAATTTCGTCCAAATAAGAGTGTCTGAGCCCATTGGTTCGACTAACTCAATACTGCCAGTAAGTACATTATCGAGCGATTGCTCACCATCAAGGGTTGAAATGTGCTCTGGCCTAACACCAAAAGTTACCGCGCGCCCATGTTCTGGCGGCTGAGAAAATGGATAATCACTAACATCCAATATCAACTCATCGGAGTAAAAGGTTGTTTTCCCGTTTTCGAGATATAAATGCCCCTGAATACAGTTCATCGCTGGCGACCCCAAAAATGTCGCAACAAACAAATTATTCGGTTTATTGTAAACGTTATCTGGAGTGTCGAGTTGTTGAATGACCCCATCTTTCATCACCGCAATACGGTCAGCTAGAGTCAGCGCTTCAATTTGATCATGGGTGACATAGATCATGGTCGAATTGATAGTTTGATGGAGTTTTTTAATTTCAAGACGAAGTTCTGCCCTAAGTTTTGCGTCTAGGTTCGACAACGGCTCGTCAAATAAATAGATATCCGCATCACGTACCAATGCTCGACCAATCGCTACTCGTTGTCGTTGCCCTCCAGACAAAGCGGAAGGTTTACGTTTTAGTAGTGGCTCCAGTTGGAGCAGTTTGGCCGCCCATTGCACCTTTTTCTCGATTGTCTGTTTGTCTACACCAGCGATTCTTAGTCCAAACGACATGTTTTTTTCAACGGTCATGGTTGGATACAAAGCGTAAGATTGAAATACCATTCCGATGCCGCGATCTTTGGGATCCGTCCATGTTACGTCTTTGTCATCAAAATGAATGGTGCCACCGCTGGTATCAATAAGACCACCAATCGCGTTGAGTAGAGTAGACTTGCCACACCCAGACGGGCCAAGTAGAACCAAAAACTCTCCATCCTGTATTGCTAGGTCAAGCTGTTTAACGATATGCGTCGTTTCGTAGCTGATATCAAGCTTGTTGATGTTTACCATACCCATAAGAATTATCCTTTTACTGCGCCAGAAGCGATACCACGAACAAACCAGCGTCCTGAAGCGACGTAAATGATCAGCGGTACAAGTGAAGTTAAAATAGTCGCGGCCATATTGACGTTATATGCCCGTTCTCCGGTCGTTGTATTGACAATATTGTTGAGCTGTACGGTCATTGGAAGATTGTCATTACCAGCGAACACCAAACCGATTAAAAAGTCGTTCCAAATGTTGGTCACCTGCATAATCACTGCAACAATCACAATCGGTACAGACATGGGTAACATAATGGTAAAGAACACCTTAAAGAATCCCGCGCCATCAATGCGTGCAGCATTAAACAGCTCCAAAGGCAACGTGCTGTAATAGTTACGAAATAGCAGAGTCATTACTGGCATGCCGAAAATGACGTGTGAAACAACTACACCCGTTAAAGTCCCGTAGATGCCGATATCTGCATAGACGCGAATCAACGGATAGATAAAAACTTGGTATGGGATAAACGCCCCCAGCAGCAAGCAAGCAAACAGTAAATTTGCACCTTTCATTTTCCAAAATGACAAGGCATAACCATTTACTGCACCAAACAGAACAGATATGGCAACGCTCGGGATTAGAATTTTGACTGAGTTCCAAAAGCCGACCTGCAAGCCTTGGCATTCCAAACCTGTACAAGCGCTACTCCAAGCCACTTTCCAAGCATCCCAAGAAAATTGCTCCGGTAACGCAAAAATAGAAGAAACACGAATTTCACTTAGTTCTTTAAACGACGTAACTAACATCACATAAAGCGGTAATAGAAAGAACAACGCTGTTAGCAGCAAAAAGCCATAGACTCCCGCTCTGCCCCATTTCGCTTTTATTGAGCTGCGTTTCTTTGTAGCCGGAGCGGAAAGTGTAGGTGAAAGTGTGGTGGACATAAGTTACCTACCTTGCTTTTTTATGTAATTTGAGTAGATAAAAGGCGCGATCAAGCATAGAACTGTCACTAACATGACACTTGATGCCGCTGTTGCGATACCGATATTGGCACGTTCGAACAAGTTATCCATGATGAACTTAGCTGGCACTTCACTCGCAATACCAGGACCGCCTCCGGTCATCGCGACCACGACGTCATACATTTTAATGATGCTAATTGAGAGCAGAACAACCGTCGTAATAATCATTGGACGTAGCATAGGTAGGATGATACTGAGATACACTCGCCATGCAGGAATGCCATCAATTTTTGTCGCTTTCCATAAATCGTCATCAATTCCTCGTAAGCCAGCAAGTAGCAGAGCCATCACTAAGCCGGAACCCTGCCATACTGCGGCAATAATGACGGTATAGAGCACCATATTAGGATCGACGATCCAATTAAATTGAAATGACTCCCACCCCAACTCTTGAACCGTTTTTTGTATGCCGAGCTGTGGATTAAAAATCCACTGCCAAACCAATCCCGTGACGATAAAAGACATCGCATAGGGGAATAGAAATACTGTTCTGAAAAAGCTCTCAGCTTTTATTTTTTGGTCAATGAATACGGCAAGCAGAAAACCAAGCACGAAACAGATCGCCAAGAACAAGAATGCGATGGTCAACAGGTTCTCTAAAGACGTAATCCAACGTGAAGTACTAAACAATCTTTCGTACTGCGAAAATCCAACAAAGTCAGATTTTGGTAACATCCTTGAGCTAGTAAAAGAGAGACGAACCGACCAAAACATCGTACCCATGTAAGCAATAAACACAGTCAGTGCCATAGGTAATGCAGCGATATATGCGAAAGCGTTTCGCTTAAGATGCCTTTGAAAGGCGACGATATTCATTCATGACTCCTTCGAACGAAAATATGAGAGCAGAATTTAAGAGGAAAGGCGCAGTACATGCGCCTTAGATAGACTAGTTAGTTAGAGCATGAGCAAAGATAGAAACCGCTGTATCGGTAGACATATCTTGGCTATTCCAAACCTCGGTGACTGCGTCTTTTAATGCGCCATAGCGGAACTCTTCCATCAACATAGAGCCGTCTGGTACTTGGCGAGAGGCCACTTTCAGTATTTGAGCCCCTTTCTGTGCACAGATGTCCATGCTTGATACATCAATATCGGTTCGTACCGGAATCGAGCCTTTCAAATTGTTGAACTTGATTTGCGTTTCAGGGTTCAACATAGTTTCCACGAGCTTATTCTGAGCTGACACTTGCTGAGCATCTGTCGTTTTAGGGAAGACAAAAACATCACCACCGACAATATACAGCGACTCATCTCCTAGACCTGGGAAACAACCATAATCTTGACCTGGAACTTTGTTGGCCTGAGTAAATTCGCCTTTCGCCCAGTCACCCATGACTTGAATACCCGCTTTGTCATTGATCACTAAGTTGGTAGTGTCGTTCCAGTTGCGGCCCGGTGAGCCTGCATCTACATAAGGTTTCAGTTTGAGGAAAGTTTCAACAACCGTTCTAAACTGCTGAGAGTTCAATGTGTTGCTATCACGTTTACCTAATACGTCTAAGTACAACTGTTTGCCACCCACGTTACTTAACACGGTTGCAAATAACAGGTTCTCTTGCCAATTCTGACCACCTAATGCGAGTGGGATGTAACCAGCAGACTTAAGTTTATCTAGGCTAGAGAAGAATTCCTCGATCGTTGTTGGTTCTGAGTTGATTCCTGCTTTTTCAAACGCCTCTTTTGAATACCAGAACCAACCTGGCATATGGATATTAACCGGAGCGGCGTAAAAGTGACCGTCAACCTTGATCGCATCTAAAGTAGGTTTAGGTAAGATCTCTTCCCAACGATCCGATTTTGCCACTTCATCAATATTATTTAGCATGCCTTCTGCAATCATTTCTCTGTATTGCTGAGAAGTATTAAATAACGCGGCGGTCGTCGGTGAACCACCAATCATGCGGTTAATCGCAGCACTACGCGCATTTGAACCACCAGCGACGGCACTGTCTTTCCAAGTACCTCCCTCTGTCTCATATGCATCAGCTAATACTCGAATAGCTGCAGATTCGCCGCCAGACGTCCACCAATGCATCACTTCCGCTTCTTCTTTAGCAAGAACAGGAGATGAAGCCAGTATAAAACTTACCGCTAGTGAGAGTTTTTTCATCATGAGAGTACCTTTAGTTTCGTTATTGTGTCGTCAGAAATAGGATATATTCGTTGGTCATTATATTTATTTGGAATCGTTTCCAATCGGGTGAATTTATATCCTGATAGCTGTCACTGTTCCACTAAATATTTGGAGTTGTTATCTAACATGGGGGGTTGGTCACAAAAACTTAACAAGGCCATAAATTGGTCTAAAAACACTATAAATATTGAGCTATTGGCACTAGTATGAATGAAAACAAGTCAAAACGAGCTTAAAGAGTTAGATTAAATGGCAACTATTAAAGATGTAGCTAAACTGGCAGGCGTCGGAGTTGGAACCGTTTCCAGATACCTTTCAGGAAATGCATCCATATCCGCGGAATCAGGCTCAAAGGTAGCCGCAGCCATGGCTGAATTAAACTATCGACCAAACAGTATCGCTCGCTCACTGTCTTCAAAAAAATCAAATATCATTGGTTTGTGGGTTCCTTCGTTTTCAGGATCATTCCACCGAAAAATGCTGCAAACCATTGAACGTGAACTACGCAAAAGAGATAAGCACATAATCTTAGCCAACGCTGAAGATGCAAAAACCGACGAAGAGCGTATTGCTTGTTTAGATTATCTGATCGAACGCGACTGCGACGGGATACTCATGTCTTGCCCTGAACTCTCCGTATTTGAATTGGCAAAAATAGAAGCGCGCTATCCAAAAATCGTGTTTATCAATCGCAGTCTAGATGCACTGAATGAGAAAACATTCTATCCCAACCACTACTTAGGTGGCCGCTTGGCAGCACAGCACTTGGTTGAACTCGGCCATACTAAAATTGCCGTTGTTACAGGGCGAATGAACGCACAAGACGCGCAAAGTCGCCATAGAGGATTTCTAGACGAACTTGCATCATCAGGTATCGAGATGCATGAAGAATTAATCGAATGTGGCGGCTATGGGTTCAAGCAAGGTGCGGAAGCAACTGAAAGACTACTCAAAAAAGAGCAGCCTTTTACCGCTCTATTTTGTGGTAACGACAACAGTGCTATGGCGGCAATTTCTACCATGAAGAAACATGGAATAGAGGCTGGTAAAGATATTTCGGTGATCGGTTATGATGACATCGATCTCGCAGAGTTTACGTCTCCTTCCATGACCAGCATCCATGTGCCACTCGAAGATATCTCTCGCAACGCCTGCCATCAGATCCTTAACTTATGCTACGGCGAAGAACTGCCAGTGCAAAACCACTTTGAACCTAAATTATCAATCCGAGACTCAACACAACGCTTGAAACAACTCAAATGAGAAGATTGAACAAGACTCAAATACTAAATCCAAAAAGATGAAAGGTGTAGAAATGACGAAGTATGTCAAGGGTGGTGAGCGTTTCTCGTTGACAGACCCTACCCTAGTTCCTAACTCTGCGGGCTACTTGTGGAACAAGCATATGATGATTCATATGAACTGTCAGGGATATGCCGTTGCACAGTACATGAACCCTGAACCCAAGAAGTACGCCCATACGCCGAGTATGGCGGCAACAAGCTTCATGCAACCAGAGCAACCGTATTTTGCCAACCATCCTGGGCGTTTTTTTTATCTCAGAGATGATCAGTCTGGTGAGATATTTTCTGCTCCGTTTGCGCCAATCAAAGCACCATTGGATAGCTTTGAGTTCCTACCTGGTTTAAGTGATATCAAATGGAAAGTGCAGCACAACGACATTTGCGTCGAACTGTGCCTGACTCTTAGTGAAGAATTCGCCGCAGAACTGTGGCAGGTAAAAGTCACCAGCAACAGCAAAGCGATAAGAAACATTTCCTTAATTCCGTATTTCCCAGTTGGCTATATGTCATGGATGAACATGGGCGCGCATTACGATGACCAACTCAACGCCATCGTTTGCACTTCTATAACCCCATATCAAAAGCTTGAAGACTACGCCAAAAATAAACACTTGAAAGACATCACATTTTTAGCTAGTGACGTTAAGCCCAACTACGTAGAAACAAGTGGACTTCGATTTGAAGGACAAGGCGGTTTACACAACCCTGATGCACTCAGCTCATTGGCCAATTTATCAAATCAGCCTTGTCACTATGAAATGCCAGCTTGCGCCATGCAGTTCCAACTTGAATTAGAGGCTCACGAATCAAGAGAATTTAATTTCGTATTTGGTCCTGCGCTTGATAAAACAGAAATTGAAAACCTAAAGAACCACACTCTAGGCAATTCAAAGCAAGAGCAAACTGAAAAATATGCTCAGTACATCCAATCTGGAAAGGGGGTTATTAATATTTCCTCCCCAGATGAAGCATTTGACCACTTTGTGAACCACTGGCTACCTCGCCAAGTGTTCTATCACGGAGATACTAATCGATTAACCACCGACCCTCAAACGAGAAACTATCTGCAAGATGGTATGGGAATGGCCTACGTAAATAGTGAAACAACCAAAACGGTGATTCTTACTTCTCTTGCTCAACAGAAATCTGATGGAGAAATGCCAGATGGTATTTTGCTAACTCCAGAAGCACAACTTAAATACATCAATCAAATTCCGCACACTGATCACTCAGTCTGGCTGACGCTCATTTTAGATGCCTATCTTAACGAGACAAATGACTGGGCTATCCTCGAGGAACCCGTCGCATGGATAGATTCAGATGAAAAACATTCTGTTCTGGAGCATATGAACCGAGCGATGGATCATATGTGCCAAGCCCGCGATTACAGAGGAATGCCCTATATTGCACAAGGCGATTGGTGTGACCCAATGAACATGGTCGGCCATAAAGGCAAGGGAGTATCGGGCTGGCTAACCCAAGCATTGAGCTTTGCGTTGCAAACCTGGGTGAGGATTTCACATCAAGATAATACCTCCAGCAAAATACAAGAATATCAGTCAACTATTGAGCAGCTTTCCATCATTGCAGATGAGCATTTGTGGCAAGGTGACTGGTACGCACGAGGAATTACTGATGACGGCGTTACATTTGGTGTACCTGATGACAAAGAAGGTCGTATTTTCTTAAACACCCAAAGTTGGGCATTTTTAGCCAATATGCCTAACGAGCTACAAAAGTCACAGATGCTTAAAGCAATTGAAGAACAACTAGATACGCCATATGGTGTCATGTTGTGCGCCCCTGCATTTACCGCAATGCGGGAAGATGTCGGCCGCGTAACTCAAAAGTGGCCCGGTTCAGGAGAGAACGGTTCGGTTTACAACCATGCTGCTGCTTTCTATGCGGCGAGCCTCTACAATATCAACCAACCTGATCGTGCATTTAACGTTTTACGCAAAATGATTGCTGATCCACAATGTCCAACCTTTAAACAACGTGGTCAATTACCTGTCTATGTACCCAACTATTACAGGGGTGCCTACTACCAATACCCTAGTGCTGCCGGTCGTTCGAGCAATCTATTTAACACTGGTACTGGTGCTTGGTTCTATCGTGCAGTGATTGAAGAGATGTTAGGTCTAAAAGGATGTAAAGAAGGCTTAACTGTTACTCCTAAGATCCCACAATCGTGGGAGCATTTGTCCGTAACAAGAACATTCAGACAAGCGACGTTTACCGTGAACTATGAGCGTGTTAAAAACGAATCTGAAACTTCATTAACCGTTAATGGAGAACGATTAAAGACGCATGTTATCAGCAATTTTCAAGCTGGGCAGCATTACACTGTCAATGTGAAATTTGTCTAACAGCGGGAAACGCCATTCGAAATGATCATTTCGTGAAGCACTTTTGATCAGCTCCCCAACGCTATCTGGGCTAAGTTGTAGTGCCCAGATAGCTGAACTTTCCAGCTCGTCATACATAAAATAAAACCCTGTATGCCAGAAACGAAAAAAGCCGCTGTAAAAACAGCGGCTTTCTTGAATGTGGCGGAGAGATAGGGATTTGAACCCTAGATACGCTATTAACGTATGCCGGTTTTCAAGACCGGTGCTTTCAACCACTCAGCCATCTCTCCGTTGCGGGCGTATATTAGGTATTGCCTAGTTACTTGTAAAGCATTAAATCACTCACTATGTTTTAAGTGTTGATAAACTAGACAGCTACTCAGGTTTTTTTTGTGACTTTAAGCATATCACTGACTCTGTTTGTGGGGTAAGTACTCTAAAAACACCCAATTTAATAAAATAGTGTTTTATTGGTAAGAAATTGAAAATAAAAAGAAAAACACCTTTCAAGCAACAGGTGTACGCCCGAAAATGATTGCACAATAGTGTGAACTGTTTCAAAATTATGTAAATAACTGAGCAACGTCGTCAATTTCTGAGGTTTTTATGAAAGTCGCAGACTTATTTAAACATCGTGGTGAAACACTCTCAAAGCAGCAATCAGAGTTTATGCAGTGGATGACTCCAACTGTGCGTGAATACTGGGGAGAGATTGTTAACAAAGCTCATAACCGCCACCTGTTTACTCGTCTACGTGATTTTCATGCTCCAGCGGTCAACGATGAAGTAGAAGCGCCTACACAGAAACCAATTGAATTAAAGCCAGAAGCAGAAAAGCTTTATCTCGAGTTACAATCTAAGCTAGGTGAAGTCATTCACATTGGTGATTGGTTTGATGTTTCTCAAGAGCGTATTAATCAATTTGCTCAAGTTACTGAAGATATGCAATGGATCCATACTGATCCAGAGCGTGCCGCAGAAGAATCTCCGTTCAAGACAACCATCGCACATGGCTTTCTCACATTAGCGCTGTTACCGAAATTAACCGATAGCGTGGATCCTGCAAACAACCTGTTTCCGACGGCGAAAATGGTCGTCAACATTGGCCTTAATCAGGTCCGTTTTCCTTATCCAGTCAAAGCAGACAACCGCGTGCGTGCAGTGAGCACATTGTCAAAAGTAACACCTATTCGCAAAGGCTTGGAAATCGAACGTGAAATTAAGGTTGAAATTGAAGGAGTGCGCCGCCCAGGTGCGATAGTCACCTCAGTCATTCAACTGCACTTTTAATACTTTGTGCAGCATATAAGAAAAAGGATACCCTTTCGGTATCCTTTTTTGTTGTGACGCAATCTCTACTATCTCATCGTATAGCAGCATTCAAGCTGGTAATCATCACCATTTTTAGCGGTGTACTCTTTTTCTTCTGTACACGCTCTTGGTTTGCCTTTTTCATCACCTTTTACCAAGCTAATCCAATGACGCATCGCAGCCATTTCTGACATTCCTTGCGAGAAAGTTGTACACGTCTCTAATTGGATGTCATCGATATCAATCAATTCAATACAACCCGTGCCTTTGTGATTGCCAAATGTTACTTCTACATGGCTACCGGTACCATCTCTGAACAGTATTGAACTTGGATCTTCCTTGTCGCCAACGTAAGCAACAAAGTGTTTAGGGTGTCTAAGACCACTATGGCGTCCATCTTTGAAGTAAGCCATTACGTGATGGTAGTCGATAACGTATGCCGTCACATCTTTATGGGAACTGCACTCTAATGGGAACAAACGGTCAAGCAACTGTTTTGCTTTAACTTGCTTTTCGCTCGCTTGGTTCGCGTTGATGGTTTCCACCGCGAAGACTGCTTCTGCGATAAATGGTTTATTTTGTTTTTGGATT
Source organism: Vibrio galatheae (assembly GCF_000967545.1). Taxonomy (GTDB): domain Bacteria; phylum Pseudomonadota; class Gammaproteobacteria; order Enterobacterales; family Vibrionaceae; genus Vibrio; species Vibrio galatheae. Next base: position 243,683 of record NZ_JXXV01000018.1, read on the forward strand.
TCTGTTTTATCGAATGTCAGCATGTTCATAGCGTTTCCCTCGCGGATAATTCACAATTTTTATGGTCTAGAGCAAATATTCCAAACTAGCGTTTAACTGTTTTGCAATTTTGTGACTTTGCTTACTTTGTATACTAGTTAATTTTTGACTACAATTTCACAACAAAAATTTTACAGTGTGAATTTTACAAAATGCCAGTGTCAAAAAGCCTAATTCGCCAGTCTCATTTCTTAGGTACTAAGATTAGAAACCTGAGAAAACGCAACCACTTAACGATGGAAGATCTGTCTGCGCGCTGTATTCGGGTCAATCCAGAGTACGCCCCTTCGGTCTCGTACTTGTCGATGATTGAACGCGGAAAGCGCGTTCCTAGCATTGATATGCTGGAAGTCATTGCACAAGTGTTTCAAAAAGATCCCGCATGGTTTTTGGATGACGAGCCAGAGCAAGCGGATATTACGCCAAACAAAGGCAACCGTGGCGGTATTAATGGTATGGCGCTTGAACCAAGCTTTTTGTTTTCCAATGACATACTGCAAATAGCTATCCCCGAGATGCTCTCGCAGACTGGTATCACTGGCCGTCAGTTTGCACACTTACTTATCCGAGCGCACCAAGAAAGCAACCAAAACCATTTTCCTGATCTTGAACGTGCAGCAGAGGACGTGGGACTGAAACGACTTAACCTTGCTGCAGAAGATCTGATGGACATAGCGCGCAGCCTAGGATTAACCATTCGCTGGATATCTCGCCCGCCAAAAGATGTCGTTGATGAGCTAGGTGTCAGCGCCAAACAGATCGTCACTTCGTTTTTTGAGCCACCAGGCACCATCTACTTGAACGAAGTACTAAAACAGTACCCCACGCGCCTAAAATACGATTTAGCGGTCTACATTGGTCACTGTGTACTACATAGTAAAGAGGGGTTAAAAAGTGTCCTTTCTGTTGGCCATGCTAATAGTTGGGAAGACAACGGCCACACATCACCAACCTCCGAGCTAAACTCTCAAGATATTTTGCAGGCATGGCGAGATTTCGAGTCGAGTTTTTTTGCTGGCGCATTATTGTGTCCCAAAGTCCCATTCAGACAACTGCTTGACCGCAGCGGCTATGAAATCGACGTCCACCTAAAAGCCGGGGTATCGCCATCGGTCGCCATGCGCCGAATGACGGTAGTGTCGCCCTATCCTCATTGGCATTACTTTGATGCATATGGACAAAATAAGCTCAAAGCGGTCTATCGTGGCAATGGCATCCCTCTCCCTTGGGGAAATATGCGCAAGGTCAACGACCCGTGCCAGCACTGGGCGGTATTTAGAAGGCTCTCAGAGCCACAGCAAGGCAGCTCGGCGCAAATCTCAATTCTCAATGTTGGTGATGAACCAAGGATCTATTGCTGTGAGTCGGTCAATATGACCGATCCGGCTGGCAACAACAGAGTTCTGTGTGCTGGGATAGATTTAAATCCAGCGATTGATGCTCAGGGTGGTAACTCGCTTGAATTAGCACAAGAGCTTAAATCTTTGTGCGTAAGTAACGGAGGAAGCGCCGCTATCCCGCGTTATATGCAGAAAGAATTCACCACGATCGCGAAAATTCTCAACATTAATTGGATAGAGAGAGGCATTGAATCGGATGCGCGAGTAATCTGTTCGCGTGGCGCGGTTTGCCCACGAAAACCAAGTTGCTATAGCGGTTGCCAAGACGCTTAAGCCAACGCTGATTGCCCGCGTGACAAGAGCCTAAAAGAAAAAAAGCCAATCACAATAAAGGTGATTGGCTATATATAAGTGTGAACAAATAAGGTTCACTAACAACGTCAGTTGGCTAGGTGACCCTCGGCTTAAGAAGGGTCACTAGTAATAAAGCATTATACGTGCCAACTTTTAAATAGCCATTATCAGCCCAATTTCTGGCTAGTTATTCATCTATTTCACAAAAACTATGCGCATAAGGCTTTTTCAATTCGCATGACAGTGCAAATTGCAAATGGTTAAATTCGCAAATTGCAATTATATACTTTCGCCCATTTCAATTTGGTAACCAAGATCAATGCTTGGCTCCCATGTCACTTTGCCTTTTAACCTTTCGATAAGCTGCGTTGCGGCTACTCGCCCTATCTCTTCTCGCGGCGTAATCACAGTCGCTAGTTTAGGAATCATTGCTTGGCTAATATCATGGCCATGAAAACCCGCAATCGCCATTTGTTCTGGGACTGATATTCCACGTCGTTGGCACTCATACAGCGCACCAATTGCCAAGTCATCGTTAGTACACACAATGCCGTCAACTTCTGGATATTTATCTCTAAGTTCACCTAGCAATTTGGCACCAAGGGTAAATGACGAGGCGTCTTCCGTTTGTAAACTGATTGGTTCAAGCCCGGCGTGCTCCATCGCGTGACGGTAGCCTTGCAGTTTTAACCTTGTCCGCTCATCCATTCGCGCGGCAAAATAGGCAATGCTGCGACGACCTTTGGCTAAAATCGCTTCGGTCATCGCTTGGGATGCTTTAGCATTGTCAAAACCGACCGCTTGCTCGATTCTAGGTGAGAAACAATCCATGATTTCAACCACAGGTATCGACGCTGTTTCCAGCATTTTGCGCGCTTTAGCAGTATGGAAATTTTCTGACAAAATGATGGCATCGACATTGTAAGAGAGCAGAGAGGCGATACTTTGCTCTTCAAGTTCAGAGCTATAACTATAGTGGGCAATCATAGTCTGATAACCTGCTGGTGTGGTCACAGACTCAATACCGCGCATTACCTCGGCAAAGACTTGGTTTGTTAACGAGGGAACAAGCACGCCTATTGCGTTAGATTTGGCGTTGGATAGGATATCGGGGGCACGATTGGGGATATAACCAAGATCTTCTACCGCTTGGTTGATCTTATCTTTGATGGCTTCTGATACTTGAGACGGATCCCGCAGGCATCTGCTGACCGTCATTTTTGTCACACCGACTCTGTCAGCGATATCTTGAAGTGTTGGTCTTTTTTTCTTGCTAACCATGACGTTTTACTACGCACTAAATTAAATTTGTTACTGGTAACATAGTAGCGACTATTGCAATCATTTTTCTTGTTGAACCTAACAAAAAAGCGCTTACATCAAGGTAAGCGCTTTGTTTTTAGACAATTATCTGCTGCTTCGTCTTACAACTCCAAGATAAGTGGTATCTAAGGCTCTCATCCTCATCCACTCTGGCGTAACTATGAGCACCGAAGTAGTCCCTCTGAGCTTGGAGCAAGTTGGCTGGCAATATGTCACTGCGTAGCCCATCAAAATAGCTCAGAGCAGAACTCATAGCGGGCATCGCGACCCCATACAATGCAGAGTTAGCGATACTTGCCCGCCAACCGGGTGAACGTGCAAGCAATTGTTCAACAAAACCAGGTGCTAGCAGCAAATTATCCAGTGCAGGGTTCGTTAGATACGCATCAGCAATATCTTGCAAGAATATCGCACGTATAATACAGCCAGCTCGCCAAATCTTGGCAATGTTTGCAAAGTCTAATCCCCAATCCTCTTTTTTCGAGGTGGCGTTCAGCAAATCAAAACCCTGCGCATAGACAGTCAATTTGGAGCAGTAGAGTGCGTCATGCAGCTCACTTAAAACCTGCTTTTTATCCAGTGCCCCTTGCGAACTCAATTGAGCCGAGAACGTTTTTGAAGCCACAGTGCGCAATGATTTCTGACTGCTCTGCGCACGGGCAAAAACGGCCTGTGCTATCGTCGGTGCGGGAACACCTTGCTGCAGCGCATTGACAGCTGTCCATAACCCCGTCCCCTTCTGGCCCGCTTTGTCTAATACCACTTCGACAAATGGGCGCCCGGTGACTGGGTCTGCCGTTTGTAGAATTTCAGCACTGATTTCCATCAGGTAGCTATTGAGAACCCCTTGATTCCAGTGACTGAATATCTGGCCTATTTCATTCGCCGACATGTTCAAAGCACACGACATAAAATAATAAGCTTCGCAGATGAGCTGCATATCCGCATATTCAATGCCATTGTGAACCATTTTTACGTAATGCCCGGCCCCAGCTGGCCCCAGGTAAGCGGCGCAAGCTTCACCAGATTCAAACGGCCCTACTGGAAGGCCATTCACATCAACCTTTGCCGCGATGGCCTGCCACATAGGTTTGACATAGTTCCATGCTTCTTTATCACCACTTGCCATGAGCGATGGTCCAAAGCGAGCCCCAACTTCTCCGCCAGAAACGGCGGTGCTGAAAAAGCGTAGCTTACCCGCAAAACGATGTTCACGCGCCTCGCTGTCAGTCCATAAGCTATTGCCAGTATCGATCACGATATCATCACGGCTTAAACCTGCACTAATAAGATCTTCAATGACACTATCGACTATCGGACCTGCTGGAACAGAAAGGGCGATGACTCGCGGTGGCACTAAGCTTTCAATCAAATGCGTTAAGTCACGCGCTAATACAAATTGTCCTTTATCCATTTGTTCCGACAATGGCTGCGCTTCGTCAGCCGCACGTGTGCAGTTTTGCTGGCTAATATCATAGCCTGTGACATTAAAGCCGTGGTCAAGCAAATTTAGCGCTAAGCTTTTGCCCATAACCCCTAAGCCAATCATAGCGATCTGCGAATCCATCATTGTTCACCTTCCTCAATCGCCTTTAGTGCCTGTGCAACCACGCTCGCAACTGGCTGCCTTATGTCTATATGTAATGCCTCGGTGGTTGTCGGCTCACAGAGTGCCTCAAACTGACTTCTTAACATACTCTGACCATTGAAATAATGGTTGTCTCGTTTTTGATGTCTTGACCAAATGGTGTCAAAGTCACCCTTTAGAAAAACAATCACCAGTTGTGAATTATCCTTCCTCAAGATGTCTCGATACTCCGGTTTCAGCGCTGAGCACGCGATAACGGCTGAGTCATTTTCAACGTAAACGCGATTTAATGTATGCAGCCAACCGAGACGATCCTCATCTGATAGCGGTATCCCTTGACGCATTTTCTCGACATTTTCCGCTGGATGGTAATCATCACCATCGTAAAAAGGTAAGCCTAAGGACTTGGCAATTTCGCTACCTATCAGGCTCTTACCGCAACCTGATACGCCCATCACTAGAATTTTTTTTGCTTTCATTGGACAATACTTTCCTTAGCCTTCACGCTCTCGTAAGGCGGTGTTCCAATCCGAATGTGAATAATTCATACCTGTGGAGTTACTTCCACCACATCGCTAAGTCAGGGAAAACAATCACCAGACTCAAAACAAACACCTGCAACGCGATAAATGGCAATAGTGAAGTGAATATTTCACCTAGGCTGATGTCTTTCGGCGCGACCGATTTTAAGTAAAAAGCCGCTGGGCCAAAGGGTGGCGACAAGAAAGAGACTTGCATATTCAAGCAGAACACAACACCAAACCAGATTGGGTCAAAACCGAGACCGGTAATGATAGGGACAAAAATCGGCATGGTTAACAAGGCGACACCAACCCAGTCAAGGAACATGCCTAGAACCAGCAGGATCACCATCATAATGAGCAGCGTCCCCATAGCACTGCCACCACTTAGGCCAAGAATCACTTCTTCCACGAAGTTGATCCCGCCCATCAGGTTGTAGATGCCTACTAACGCACTCGCCCCAATACCAATCCACATGATCATGCCGCAAGTACGCATAGTGGCGATGGCACTTTCCTTAAGCATTTTGACATTCATTTCACCACGAATAATCGCTGATATCATAATGCCGACCACGCCCAGTGCAGATGCTTCGGTCACCGACGCAATCCCGGTATATATGCTGCCTAGAACAACGGCAACTGACAACAGAGGGAAAAATAGCGCTTTAAAATAGCTTACTTCAGGCTCATCTTGCTCGTCACTGTCGCTTGGCAGTGGCGCAAGCGCAGGATTAAGCTTGCAGCGAATCAATACATAAGCGATGTAGCAGCCAGCGAGTATAAACGCGGGTACGAACGAGGCTTTAAACAAGTCACCAATGGATACGCTCGCCGTCATACCATAGATAATAAGTACGATGCTCGGAGGCAACATTGTACCCAGAGCGCCACCAGCACAAGTGGTACCTATCGCTAGTTTGCGGTCGTAACCTAACCGGAGCATTTGCGGTAGCGCTAAAATGCCGAGCAACACGGTTTCTCCGCCGATCACACCAGACATAGATGCCAGTAGCACCGCAACCAACAAAGTTTGCACCGCAACGCCGCCACGAACTTTACGCCCAACCGACTTCATCGCGTCGAATAAGTCTTTGGCAATCCCGGAGCGATCGAGTAACGCTGCCATTAGGACAAACATTGGCACCGCTAAAAACACATAACCAGAAGCAAAACTGTAGGTACGACTCGCGATAAGAGGCAGTGCGTCTGGCCCAAACCAACAGAGTGTAAAGAAGATTGCAACAAAGCCCGTGACAAAGGCTAATTGCATCCCCGTCAGGAGCAAGCCAATCATCATGACCAGCATCAAGACACTGCCCCATGCGATACCTATTGAAGACATATCAAACATCTTTATTCTTCCTTAGCCCCATAATCTCTTGGATGAGGTGCAATACAAACTGGACAACAAGAATAGAGAGAACAACAAAGATCAGACCTTTGAGCAATGCAGGATAAGGGGCATTGAGAACTGAGCCTGAGGTCTCCAGTCTAAGCTCTCCCCAAGGGGTGAACCACGCTTCCTTAGCGAGAGAATAAGAGGCATACGCCAGCATGCCAGCGAAAGCCAGCCCGACGATATGATGGACAAGGTTTAGATATTTACGCGTTTGGCAAGAGACCGCATCGTAGATCAAAACCACGCGGACATGTTTATTGGCAGCAAACGCATAGATGCCCCCCACGATAAACAAAGAGCCACCAATAAACGAAGCGGTTTCATGGACCCAAGTCGTCGGAGCATCGAAGGCATAACGCATAACCACTTCATAAAAAGAGATAAACACTGTCGCGATGAACAACCAACTGAGGAGATTGCTGACCTTAATAATGGCTTTATCAACAAAATTTCTCGGCTGCTCGTCTGGCTCAGGAGGTGTATGCGGTGTTTGGTCTGTCATAAAATATGTTCCCAAAAAATTAGGAGGGCGCTAACCCTCCTGTGAGAAGCTAAATCGGTGTGATGGGATTAAAGCAAGCCATTGCTTTCGAGGAAAGTCGTTACCGAGTCATACACTTTTTGTGCATTTGGTGAACGTTCTGCAAACACCTTCCACTGTGTTTTGGCAATTTCACGGAACTTCTTACGCTCTTCGTCAGACCAGTTATGAATAGTGATCTTAGGATTCGCTTGAGCCTCTTTGACAGCCGCTTGGTCTGCCATCTTCAGTTGAGTTGTCATGTCGTAAGAGAAATCACGTACTGAAGTCTTAAGAATGGCTTGCAGATCTTCTGGCATCTTGTCCCACTTTTTCTGAGAAATAGAGATATCAATCAGAGGCAGTGAGTGGAAACCAGGTTGAACAGGATGGGTAGCAATATCATTCATTCCTGCTTTTTGGTTAGTCGAGAAAACTGTATAGTCAGCAGCGTCAATTACCCCTTTGCTCAGACCGGTAAATACCTCTGAACCTGGCAGGTTAACTGGCGTTGCACCTGCTGCTGCAAACACTTGCTGCACTAAACCTTCTGGTGCACGTAGCTTCAAACCTTTTAGGTCATCAACGCCATCAATCGGTTTTTTAGAGATAAAAGATTCGACCCCAGTCGTTGATGCGCCCACAAACTGCACACCATAAGGCGCATACAGTTCTGTCATTAACTCGTTACCACCGCCGTAGTTCATGTATTGCAGTAGCTGAGTGGTATCTGACCAAGCGCCGACCATGTTACCAATCAAACCGAACGCAGGATCTTTGCCTGAGAAATAACCCGTAGCCGTCACTTGACCATCAAGGATACCCATTTTGATTGCGCCTAATGTTTCTGTGTGCTTAACCACCGCACCGACTGGTAGCAGATCAATATCGATACGACCATTAGACATTTTCTCGACGCGCTCTGCCCAGTTTTGCTGAACTTTGTAGTTAAGATCGCCAGAAGGATCTGAGGATTGAATCTTAAGAGTAAAATCTGCAGCGAACGCCGAGGTAGCAAATAGACCTGTAACCGTGGCAGCGAGCAGAGTTTTTGTCATGGTTTTCATTGTAGGGGTATCCTTGTTGAGTTTCTGTTTCCAAGCGAGCCTCAAAGGCTGGGTAAACTACCGATTATTATTTTAATGTTACCGGTAACGTTAAGAACAATGTTACCGGTAACAAGTAGCATTTTACCGCGACACTGATCACATTTGTTATTTATCGTCGTTTTAGAATAAATGATTTGTAACTGAATTGTGATCTGCTGCTCACTTAAGCAGATCACCATCTGAGACTAGCGCTTGCGGAATACCCAAATAGGGCCGATCAATAAGAACTGAACATCCTCGAGAAAGGACGGTTTTTTGCCTTCGATTTTGTGGCCGATAAATTGGAATAGCCACAACACGGCAAACAAAATTAATGAAACCAGCAACACAGGGAGTTGCATGAGTTCAATCGACCACACCAACGAGATACAGGCTAAAGTAAAACCTAGCATCATCAAAAACACACTAAGCGATAGCCTGAAGTAAAAGATCATCACGGGCACGACCGCAACCCAAACCCAATTTAGAGTTAGGCCAAAAACCTCTATCGATGGGATTGACCAGATTAAGCCAACCACAGAGAGAAAGATCCCTGGCACTGCGATTTTGTGGATCTTTTGGTTAATAGGATTCTGGTGGCTTTCTCCGTATTCAGCCAGCCATTGAGAGAGTTCCTTCATGCTCTTTTACCTGTAAAATCATCCTATTAACTCTATAGCATGGCTTGACTGAGCTTGCCGTTGAAATTCACTAATTTGTGATGGTTCTTTGCATCTGACGGCGCTTTTCCGCATACATACGTGAATCCGCCAGCTTAAGCATTTGTTCTACATCACTAAATTTTTCATCGTAGATCGCATACCCCACGCTGACCTGCAAATTGATCAAGTGCTGCTCGTAAATAACCGGTGTGTGGCAGATTGATTTCTGCAATTCAATGTTGATTACATCGATATCTGCGCTGCTCGCTATGCGCGGTAACAAGACCAAAAACTCGTCCCCACCAATTCTTGCCACCACATCAGACGCGCGCAAGACGGTTTTTAAGCGCTCTGCCGTTGCAATCAATACCTTGTCGCCGGCAGCATGACCATAAGTGTCATTAATCGATTTAAACTTATCTAGGTCGATATTTAAGATGGCAAACTTATCTTGTTGATTACGTTTTCTCACCGCATCAAAGTGTTCTTGCAACGTATACATGAAGTAACGTCTGTTCGGCAGCAATGTAAGATCATCTTGCAGTGAACGTTTACTTGCCTCGGAATAGAGTTGAAGCGTCATATAGAAAGCAACGAGTAACACTAAGATCATCGGATAGCCAAGCAGTCTAACCGCATGAACTTGATACCAAGGCTGACTAGCAAGGAGATCTTTGTTAGTGGACGCGGCAATAACCCAACTACCATATGGGAAATTGACAGATTCAATAGCGAACGCATCATCAAAAGTAGATTGTTGACCATAGAAAACTTCACCGTTAACACCAGAGCTATCGATACCTCGAATGGCTATGCTGTAGCGAAACTCTAGTGTCTGTACTCCGGCATCGATAAATAAAGATTCAAGGTCGATAACCACACTGCATACACCCCAATAGCGAGACTTATAAAGGGGATCAGAAAATATCGGCACACGTGCAATGAGAGCCAATCCGCCTTGAACCAGATTAAGCGGCCCTGCGATGACAACTTCTTGCAGCTCTTTGGCTTTCTGTACCGTGCGCCACTGACTTGGCACTGTCCGATAATCAAGACCAAGTACGGATTCGTTACCATCACGGGGATAGACATACTGAATGATGTCATCGGGTGCTAGCCCTAACCACTGTACATGGCGACTTTTGCGAATGACACTAGAGGCGATGAGATCCCAGCCTGAAAACTCATACTCAGCATGAGAGGCGACTAGCGAGGAAAGGCCGTTAACCACATAAATATCAGACACGATGGCTGCTTCCAATTCTGAGCGGACAATAGAAAGCTCTTCTTTGGCTTTGGCGAACAAGCTGTCTCGTAGAAAGGATTTCTGGCTACGATCAAGTGATTCGACCAACCCTATCGAGATAATAAAAACAAACAAACAGACAGCATTCAGATAGAAATGCTTGCCAGGACTCAAGGCCATTCGCCCCCCAAATTCCCACGTGCAAGAAAACCGAGCAAGACTCGATACAATAAAACCGAGCAACTGATAGTTATTATTTATATTAGTTACTTAAAAGTTACATTAGATTGTCTCATTTTTCATCGAAAATAGATAAAATTGTTAATGGTGAGGGTGGTTTTCTCCACTTTGCTCACGATATTTGAACCAATATACAACCAAGCGAGCGATTTGATAGATTTTCCCAATGGCAGAGTATTGTTATGTTATAGAAATATTTCAATGTCATACATAGGAAAATTTGACTTACAGATAACATCCAACTGACCAATGTCTGATAGCTTTTCTCCCCATCTTCATAGTGGTTTACGGGACTAAAAAATGCGCGCTCAGTTAATCGGATTGTGTCTATCAATTGTGGTGTCTCACACTGCGTATGCGGAATCCAACCAAGAGTTTAAAGACTCGGCGAACCTGATCAAACAGACTTACGAAAGTCAGCTTTACACCCTGCCAGCGTTTAAAGAAGGCCACTACGGTTTGCGCATGTTTCGTCAAACACTCGATCACAAATATTCAGCGGCAGTGTGGACAGATATGGCCCGAGTAGCGAGTCGGCTGAACAAATTTGCCGCTGAAATCAATACACCGGAGCAAATCCTTAATTATTCTAACAAACGACTCTCTGGATACGTCGGAGAATCCGACGAGCGCAGCGTCAGACGATACGGCGTGACAAAGACTATGCCCGAGTATCTCTATCTTGGTGTTGATTTGCTTGGCTCAATGGCACGTGCTAATGAATATGGACTTAAGCACAAACAGGACGAAAAACTACGTGCCATCATCCGTCGTTACGACTTCGAAAAATACGCCACCGATCAAGAGATGATAAAAGCGTGGGCGGCGCAACTTGCCAATCAAGTCTATTGGTTACGACAGCTTGGCGAACAAGACGTTGTTGCGGCTTTTACTAGCGCATTTCAGCAAGCCTATCCGGACAGTGCTGACAAGACGCTGTCTAACCAGCAATACGGTAATAAGCTCTACGGCATGACACATATCATTTTTGGTGACTCGGAATATTACCAGCACCAGATCAGTGAAAAACAACATCAATGGATATATGACTATTTTCGCGACAACATCGATACCATTCTCAAACGAGCAAAAGAGGATGTCATCGCCGAAGTTGGGATTACTTTCCTGTTAGCTGGACTAGATGATGACCCTGTGGTAGAAAAAACCCGCCGCGCTATTCAACACTCTATCGATTTAGAACGAGGAATGATCCCTTCCGTGACAGGCGATTTTGATATCACCTACGGTGAGCATCGTAATGTACTGGCGATCATGTTACTCGACTGGCAACAAGTCAACGAAGCTCCGACGGTCAAAGGGCAGCCAAAAGTATTCTCTAGTCCACCGTATGGATTAATTCCTCAATAAACGTTTACAGCCCTGCACTCTCGCGGGGCTGTTCATTTTTGGCGACGATTAAATTGTGCCTAAGCGCCTCTTTGCCAACCACTTGGGCGCAAAAACGACAAACATGTTGGCGAGCACCATTAATACCAGTCCCGCGATTTGCAAAGCGTTGTAACTTTCTTGGTAAAACAACCACTGCCACAGCGCAGTAAAGAGTAGATTGGTAAAGATCAGAGGTGCTAATTGGGAACCCGAGTCAACGAGCCGATACGCCTTTGAACGGAAAACTTGGGTATTGATAATCAGCAGCGACACCGCCAACATCACCCCAACCAGTAGTTCAGGAGCCGCAGTCGAAGTATCAACCATCTGCTCATTGCCTACGGCATTCAACGCAACGTAGGGCAATATCACCAGTGCCGCAAACACAAATGTCCAATAATTGATTTCGAAGGCGTTCATGTTGGATTTGCTGATGCGGTATAGACTCAACTGAGATCCAGCATTAAACAGCCCAGATGCCAAACCAACAAGCAGTTCAACTCGCAGATGTATCCCTGATACATCGCCTGCTAAAAGCAAAACACCTAAAAAGGTTAACACTAAACCCAATACCGACACCCATTTGAGTGGGGTGGAAAATATTAGTCTTTCTAACACAGGTAAGAACAGCGGTCCGGTACCAAATAACACGACGCTTTCGACTAAACTGAGATGATTTAACGCATAAATAAAGCAAACTTGGCAGGCAGCAATGCATAAGGCTCGCACCCAAATGGCGTGGTTGAGCTTACCTCTCGGCAGTAGGTATACTTTTCTGGTTAACAGCACTATTAGACCCGCTGGCACGGCGAATCTTAGAAAACTCAGTAAACTGGGTTCAAGGTATTGGCCTAAGTATTTGGAAAACAACCCAGTTAGTGACAAACTAAGCGTTGAGGCCAACATGTATAGCACCGGGTAAAACGGATTTGGCATAGATTCCTCCCTCATGTATTGAGTGTAGAGAAAATGCCCAGCCATGAATAACGAGTAATTTTGACACTATTAGTAAGAAAAACTTACAGATGAAATCAACAGTCCCTGCTCCATTAAAATCACTCTATGCTTTTGTTGCTGTCGCGGAGGCTGGCAGTATGACAGAAGCCGCAGAGACACTGCATGTCAGCCACTCTGCAGTGAGTCAATCGATCAAGTCATTGGAAACCCATTTAGGCCAAGCACTATTCAACCGTGTTGGCCGCCAAGTGACGCTCAATGCATCGGGTCGCCAGTATTATAAGAGTATCGCGCCAGCTCTAGAGCAAATTGGCCGCGCAACTCACCAACTCAAACAAGATAAACACTCTCACCGTTTGACATTAAATATGGTCAACTCACTGGCAATGCACTGGTGGATACCAAGAGTGAATCAGCTTAACCAATACGCCCCCAACTTAGATGTGCGTATATCGACCCTTGTCGGTACGTTTGTTATGGAAGATGAAGGCGTGGATATCGCGGTCATCCACGGCAATGTTGAAGAGTGGCAAGATTACTATTGTGAAAAGCTTGCGGATGATGAGTTGATCATGGTCGCTAGTCCTGAGCTCGTCAAAGGCATTGATTGTCCTAAAACCCTACTTGAAAAGTATCCTGCCATCATCGCCGCCAACGATCGACGAAAATATGACTGGGCGGTATGGTGCGAAGCCAACAGTACATCAATTCCGGATCCCGCCAACAACTTAAAATTTGATGCCTCGATTCAGGCTGTTCAAGCGGCGACTCGTCACCTCGGTGTCTTTGTTACCCACCGGATATTTGTCCGCGATGATGTGCAGCAAGGCTACTTAATCGAAGTAGGACAACCAGTTCTCAATCCTCATCAAAAATTTTACTTTGCATGCTTACCAAGCAAACTTAAAAACGAAAATGTATTGCAGTTAAGGAACTGGATCAGAAGAGAATTTACCCTTGAGTAACCCTTGTTAATAGATTCATTTGTTATAACGGTCTGAAACAAAGCAGATTTTTGAAAGCAGCAAGCTCTCGCTTTATAACACCTAAAATTTAATAAATTACAAAAATATCGTTTAAATACAGTTAGTTAAACAAAAACCCAATAAAACGTCTTACCATCAATGCCGATTAGTATGTAACTAGACAGTATAAGTTATTGAGGTTATTAATATCTTGTTAGTTGTAGATTCGTTCAGACATGAAATTTTATTCTAAACTTTGTTGAGGGCTTATAAATCTAACGCAAAGGAACTCTATGCCGCAACTTGCCTTACATAACATCGAAGAGATGGCAGACATTCGCGCATCACGAAGGCGCAAAGTCATTTTATTTTGTACAGGCGTGTGCGTCGCGATTACCCTAACCTTTAGTTTGGTTCGCTTTATCGAAAGCAATTACTTCCATGCCAGTATTAATTTGGTTGCTTCCATTTTACTTCTGGCGAATATTGCCTACCTCATCAAGCATTCTAAGCCGAAATACAGTGGGCTTCTGCTAAGCTTAGTACTCTTCTCACATGGTCTAATTTTGGTGTTCTACGGACAAAGTATCGCAGCGCGCTTGTTATGGCTGTATCCGATCACTGCCATCATCGTATTCGCCAACAATTTTAAACTCGGCGCTGCGATGAGCGGATGTTTTTTGCTCATCGTAGTTGGTGCGCTTCTCTTTTCAGAATCATCGCCATACACGGCCAGCAAGCCGCATGGCATTTTTTTGTTTAGTCTTTTGGCAATGTGTTTACTGTGCAACATCGCTTCATATCAATACTGCAAAGTGATGGGCTACCTTCAGTCACTGTACAAAGAGGGAATTGAAGATCTTGCCTTTTTGGACAAACTGACAGGGCTAGCGAATCGGTGGAGTTTTGAAAACTGGGCGCAAAGCAAACTGGAAGAGAAGAAAAACAGTGAAAATGTCACGGCGATGCTGTTTCTAGATATCGATAACTTTAAATTTATCAATGATACCTATGGCCATGATGTTGGTGACAGAGTACTGCAACACTTTGCAAGACGATTAAAAAATAATGTACGTAACAAAGATCGCCGTACCGACAAACACGATTACTCTATCGCCCGCTTTGCTGGAGACGAGTTCGTGTTACTGCTATACGATGTGAAATCGAAACACGATTTAGAAGGGATATTAAAGCGTATCTGTGGCCTTTTTTCCGACAGCTTACAAGCGTCAGAAAGAATCAATAAGCTCACGATTAGCGTTGGTGTTGCTCTCTACCCTCAAGATGCCACCACACTTGCTGAGCTGACCCGCTGCGCAGATAAAGCAATGTATGCCGCTAAACATGGTGGCAAAAACCAGTACCGCTTCTATCGCCAAGATAAAGACCAAAGCTCAGATGACGATAAGGTGACATTAGCCAGTGTGACTTCGCTAAAGCAGGGTTAGCCTGTCATGTACATCAGCCACAAGGACGCAGCCATTACGACGATCATCCAAGCTGCATAACGCACCGTATTGTGCTTCTTGCGTTTAGGAGTAACAACCGGTTTCAACGCAGCATCCCTCGCCGCTCTTGCCACCGCAGACACAGTTCGTTTTTCTACTTCCTCTTTGCGCCGCTCCCGCGCTTTTTGCGCGACTTTACCAAAGCGATGCAGTTGATCTGCGGTTAACTCCTGATCTGGATCGTATCGATGTTGGGAGTCAGTGTGTTTTGGAACAACAGCCATAAGCACCTCCTCTCTTTTGACCGCTTCATATTAATTATAGTCAAGTCTCAGTAACAGCAGTTTTGATTGTCTCGCTGAGTCTGTTTGGAATTTCCGAATCCGTTTTAGCCAATCAATGCCACTTCATTGTATGTCAGTTCCACATATTGTTAGGTAAACTGGATCCCAAATAGCAAAAAACCACTTAAAAACGTGGTTTTGGCGCAAAATTTAAAGGTTACTTACTAAGATATTCGCACAGGTAAGCTGTCGGTTGTTGAACTTGTAGGTCAAACGAAGAATCACCAGCGACATTGAAAGACTCCCCAGCTTGGTATGTTACCCACTCTTCTTCGCCCGCAATCTTCACCGTTAGCGCACCTTTGACCACTGTCATTTTTTCTGGGGCCGCCGTACCAAATGTGTACTCACCGACGGCCATCACACCAACGCTTGAGTCGCCATCTTGCTGTGTAAAACCAAGTGACTGAACCTGACCTTCAAAGTAACTGTTTGCCTTAATCATATTGATCTCCTTGGGCTAAATGTCTATCCATCAAAATGCTTGTTTTAACGGAAATATCTGAATCCGGCAACTAAATTCTTATTATCTCTTCTTTTTCAAATAAATAGCCTTAGCCAACGAATCCTAACGCGGCAAACATATCCATCGAGCAATTCTACTGCCCGCAATTTTTCTGCTCTTTGATACGCTAGACCATTTTATCTGCATTGTTGAGAGTTCTGGCGTCAGCAAGCTGAAGTAAAATGGGGGGAAGTTCAAAATTTTCTGAACACTGATTGCGCTCGGTAAGAAACTCCGACAAGCTAGTTCTCCGCCGTACGTTGAATCCCAGACGAAGATCTCACAGCATCATGATAAAAAGCCCTGTATTTAAGACCGTGTTCATCATCATCTTTGTCACACTTGCGGTCGCATTCAGCTCGTTGCTTTATTTCAGCTACCAAGACTATGTGCACCCAAAACACGTCTATGGTCGGTGGATTGAGGTCGGCGCTCCACCCTACAGAACAGAAGTCCTCACCCTCAATAGTAGAGGGGTCTATCGCAACGACCGATTAATTGCGACCCAATTCGAGTTTGATGGTAAACGGATAACCATTAACACAGGTGGTGGTAGGTCAATCTATCAAGTCGCAGGCACATTTGATTCTCCTCAGTTGAAAAGATTGGAGCCCAATAGCCCAACTCAACGTTTTATTAAAGAGGGCTTCGAAGATACGATTGATATGCAAGGAGGTGGCGCGGCGAAAAATCGGCGGGCCGCTCTCTCTGATCATTTTGGCAATCAGTGACGCCTCTATCACAACGCCCCCTTTCCTCCCGTCGGTTGACTAGTTTAGTACGACCTAAACACATATACTTTGCCCATCGCGTCCAAATTAGTATCTAAAATGAACGAGTTACTCACGAATATTTCCGACCAATTCGCCCAGCGATTCCCGACTTGGGACACCAATGTTCTGTTTATTACCCTGGCAAGCCTTTGCACTTGGGTGATCTGGCGTGTCGTACACAACCGACTAGAAACCTTAGTCAGTAAAACCCGCTTCTACTGGGATGATCTGGTCTTAGAAGCACTCAAAACACCCATCAGTGTGTTGATTTGGTGTTGGCCAGCGACCATTTCTGCTGGTTTATTGCTAGACGATTATATGGGTTCCAACCTTGATTGGTTGAACACTCTCAAATTGATACTTGTGATCGGCATATTCCTATGGATCACTTTACGCCTGATTAATAACGTTGAAGAGAACGTACTAACGCGCAGCGATAAAGACGAGACTACCGTACAAGCGGTTGCGAAAGTGGTACGTTTATTCTTCATTGTGATTGGCGCTTTAACCATAATGCAAGCATTTGGCCTAAGCTTATCTGGATTGCTTACCTTTGGTGGTGTTAGTGGCTTAATCGTTGGTCTCGCAGCAAAAGATCTGCTGTCTAATTTCTTCGGCGGGCTGATGATTTATTTTGATCGTCCTTTTAAAGTCGGCGACTGGATACGTTCACCAGACAGAAAAATCGAAGGGACGGTTGAACGGATAGGTTGGCGCATGACCATCATTCGCACCTTCGACAAACGCCCACTTTACGTTCCGAACTCGGTATTTAGCAATATTGTGGTAGAGAACCCTTCACGCATGCTCAATCGTCGTATCTATGAAAACATAGGTATTCGTTACAAAGATGGCGCGAAAGTCGAAACCATTGTCGCCGAGATCAAAAGCATGCTAGAGAATCACCCCGATATCGATACCCAGCAAACTCTGATCGTTAATTTCAATGGCTTTGCCCCCTCTTCACTAAGCTTAATGGTTTACACCTTCACACAGACAGTAAACTGGATTCGCTTTCACGAGGTCAAACAGGATGTGCTACTGAAAATCTACCAAATTATTCAACAGCATGGTGCAGATATAGCCTTCCCAACCCAGACGATTCATCTCCCACCTCAACATGCGGGAGAAGAAGTCAACTCAAACCCTGTGTCTTAACCAATCATTGCAGTCGCCCATTCACCGCACCGGGCTACTGCAATGCCACCTCACGTTCTACGTTGTCTTCCATATGTGAAGCGACATGATAGAGCCAGATCATGCTCAAACATGCCACAAAACAGAGAGCAAAAAGCCAAGTGGCACCCAGCCACTCAATCATGGCGCCACCAACAAGTGGGCCTATTGCGAACCCTAACGTGTAGAGCGCTGTTGCGCCAAAGTAAGAACCTCGCAGATGGGCCGGAGCAAGGCGGTCTATCTGCACGTTAATGGTCGGGAAGGTTATCACTTCACCAACACTGATAACGAAACAAGCCAACGCCCAGCCTAAGGCTGAATTATTCGGTGAGACAATAAATCCAACTTGCCCTGCTGTCAGTAACACCATGCCGATTCGAGTCCGAGAAAAGAGTGGTAATTTCTCCAACAATTTGAGCAGTGGGAATTGCAATACAACAATAGTCGCGGTGTTAACAACCATCAGCATGGCAATCAGCTTTGCTGCATCTTCAATTCCACTACGAACAATGACCTGAGGTACGGAGGACTCTAACTGCGCATAGACGAACATCAACAACAAGTTAGCGAACAAAAGCACAACAAATATTCTATCTTGGCTGATGACCTTCAACGTTTGTCTAAAATTGGGCAGAGCCGACGCCTGTTTGTGTTGATCATGCTTAAATTTCTTTCGCTCGATGCCAAACATAATCCAAAACGCATAGAAAAAATGGGTAAAACCCGTCACTAAAAAAAGGCTCTGTGGAGCAGAAAGTGCGAGGGTTACTCCAATCAACGGGCCCGCAGCGCCGCCAATATTGAGTAAGAAATAGCGGGTGTTTAAAGCCAGTTCTCGGTCTTTCAAATCTTTCAGCGAGTCACCCAGTACTGCCTTTGCTGGCCCATCAATAAGGGGATGCATTAAACCCGTCAATAGAATCAGCAGATAGAAGTGCCACATCTGCGTCGCGAGGGCGATACCACAATAAGCAAAGAATGCAATAAAGCACCCTGCGACCATCAACCATTTACGTCCAAATTTGTCAGAAAGGTAACCTGAATAAAGCCCAGTGGACGAGCCAATAAACGCTGAGGCTGCGAGCATTGCGCCGACTTCAACCGCAGACGCCCCATAATCTTGATATAGAAAGACAACTAAAAATGGCCAAGCCATAAAGTAGCTGGTTCGAGCGATCAATACACCGATCAGGACAGTCCAAACAGGAAGGTTAAATCGCTTAACCCTCTGCCATTGAAATAAGCTTTGTTCTTTATCCATAACCCCCGCCCACCAACTGATTGCATATTTATTGTTTTTCCAGTATACAAATAATCAATAAAAACAAAAGACTTAATCATGCGGAGACAAGAAAGCCTGCAAACAGCAGGCTAAAAGTAAAAATAATTTTTAAAACAAGTAGATAACAGGACTAGTTTTGATAGCTAAATTTGACTCTTTCGAGATTATATGTCTGTTTTTTCCACCAAAAACTTGTTTTCATCTCCGTTTTCAGTTGTAACGTCTCACCAATCATAGGTGTAACCAATTTGGCATCAACAAGGGTTGCTTCCGCAATAAGATCCGTCATTGGTTCATCCCATTTATGCGAGAACAACTCGAATGTCGACCAGTGAACCGGGAAGAGATAATTGGCTTTCAAGTCATGAAATGCTTGTACTGTGTGCCTTGCCTGCATGTGCCCCCAGTTCTCGACAGGAAATCCCTTACCCTCTTTAACATTGGCCGCAACTTCAATAAACGCCATGTCAAATGGGCCGAGCTTGTCGCCAATTTGTTTGAAATGTGTATCGTAGGCTGAATCACCACTATAAAACAGGGCATTGTTTCGGCCTTTTATCGCCCATGAACACCAAAGTGTGGAATTAGAGTCAATCCCTATTCGTCCCGAGTTATGGTTAGCAGGTGTGCAAGTGAGTTTAATGCTGTTCACCTCAGCGGACTCCCACCAATCTAGCTCCGTTATCTTACTGGGTGACACACCCCATCTTTCCAGCAGTCGCCCCACGGCAAGCGGAACGAAAAAACGCACTTCTTTGTTGGCATAATAACGAATCGTCGCTTGTTCTAGGTGATCATAATGATCGTGGGAAATAACTATAGCATCAGGTAACGGCAAATTCTCGCGGCTTATAGGAGCATTAACATTTCGGTCGAACAGGGTTTTAGCAATCCAAGGCGATGCATATTCAAACACAGGATCAATCAAAATTCGGCTGCCATCGATATTGATAAATAGACTAGAGTGGCCAAGCCAAGTGACGCGCGTTTCTTCGCTTCGCTGTGCAAGACGTTCCAAGTCAACTTGATGATGAGGTAACTTTACTGCGGGTTTAAGGGAGCGACGCTGGAATAAGAATTTCCACATCACTTCAGCCATACTCTCAGGCGAAGCAACTTTTGGCATCCGTGCGATCACTTTACTGCCAGAAAATTGCTTTGAGGTCGCGATTCGTTGCGCTCTAACCTGTTCGCTCTTTTGTCTTTCTCCCACATTGGTTAGCTTGGAAAAAGAACCAACGCCGAACATATCTAGCACTGAAATGACTGAGGCTTTAATCACATTACTCATATTCATGACCTGTTAGCTATCCCAAAAAGTAAACGATGGTGTATACTTTACGCACGACCAATTTAAAAGTAGACACCATCGTTTACTTTAGGTGTATTGGATACTTTTCATGATAAAAAGAAGCGATATAAAACAAGAAGATATCATTAAGTCTGCCATCGAAGTTTTTTCTAAAAAAGGCTTTGAGCAAGCAAGTATGGAAGGTATTTCGAAACATGCTGGTGTATCTAAGCGCACGCTTTACAAATACTATCCAAACAAAGAAGCTCTATTTGAAGTTATTGTAGATAAGCTTATGTGTCGCTTTGATGACCAATGTGAGGTGGAATTTGAACCTTCTGTTTCAATCGCGCGGCAGCTAACCGAACTGACACATAAACAGATGTGCTACCTCGGCAATGAAGACTATCAAATGACCGCACGCTTAGTGATGGCTGAGTGCATTCGTTGCCACGAAACGTCTAAGGTGCTGGTGTCTAAGTTTGAATCGCTCGGCGATTCTTATGGTTTACAGAAGTGGGCAAAACAAGGCATTCAAGCTGGTCGACTCGATATATCGGATGTCTCCGTTGCGATAGAACAGTATATGGGTAGCATCAAAGCCGTTGTATTTTGGCCTCAGTTGATTGCTCACCTCCCGCCACCAAGCACAGACGAGGTAGAACACGCGATCAACAAAGCAGTAGAAAGTTTTGTTGCAACCTACAAAGTGAGATAGCAACCTAATTGAATTACAGCAATAACGCCCCGACTTCGGGGCGTTATTCGTTTAGCTGTTGTCATAAATGACGACGTGATCGAGCAAAGCCAAGACCATTCCGTGCTGTGATTGACGTAGTTTCTTACTTACCCTTTGAGTGATACTCATCCCCTGAAATAAACGAATGTGATTCAGTTCAGAATTTGGGGCGTAGAGGCAAGGAAGGATGTCATGCTTTACGCCTTGCGATAGCGTATATGAGTAAAAATATAACAACCTCAAGGATGTAACGTGAAAAGTCTGTTCAAGCTTAATCTGATAACGCTTGCTACCTTATGTAGCTTACCCGCCTTAGCGGAACCAATGCTTACTCTCGCCACCACGACCACCAGCAGAGACACACCGCTTTCAACATCAGAACCGGTCATTTTGTCTTTATCTAAAGAGACATATCAATTAACGGTGTCAGGTATTGAAGGAAACTGCGCAAGTGTGGAAGAGCAGAAAGTTAGATTCCGTCGACCACTGTCGCTCAATTGTGGCACAGAGACTGTCTTGCCTCTCCAGATTCGTTTTGGTGGCGATTACTCGTTCGCTTTCGATCAAGCGAGCAACACACTGACGATTGCGCGAGAAGCGAAGAAAAGTAACAAAACTTTCAGCCGCCCAATTCCAGACGTGCAATGTCAAACGAATACTGGTCAAGAAGTCACCCTCAACCTCGGCAGCACCTTCCCTGACGGTACAGTGTTAAAAGATGCGTTAAGTGGCCAAACAGTTACCGTGACCAATCAGACCGTAATCATATCAGCGTCCAAACAAAGCGGGGGATTGGTACTTCTTGAACCTATAGAACAAACAAAGACCAAACCTAAGTTTACCTACAAAAATGCCAATATCTATTTCATCATGGTTGATCGTTTTAACAACGGCAACGCTGCCAATGATCTCAGTTATGGTCGTCAGAAAGATGGCAAGCAGGAGATCGGCACTTTCCACGGCGGCGATCTTAAGGGTGTGATTGAAAAGCTTGACTACATCAAGAGCCTAGGCACAGACGCGATCTGGTTGTCGCCAATTGTCGAGCAAGTACATGGTTTTGTGGGCGGCGGTGAAAGTGGCAGCTTCCCATTCTATTCCTACCACGGATATTGGACGCGCGATTTTACCAAACTCGACCAAAATTTTGGCAATGAAGACGATCTTAAAACGCTTGTCACTGAAGCCCATAAACGTGACATTAAGATCCTTCTCGATGCCGTCATTAACCATGCTGGGTACGCAACACTCGCCGATATGCAATTCAACAATCTAGACGTTGTCGATACGTCTAAAATGCCAGATAAGTGGGCGACATGGGCACCTGAAAAAGGGGAAAACTGGCATAGCTATAACCAAGCTGTTGATTATCAAAGTAAACAGTGGCAACACTGGTGGGGACCGGATTGGGTTCGCGCTACCTTCCCTGGCTACCAAGGCCCTGGTAGTAGTGATACGACGATGAATCTGGCCGGATTACCTGATTTTATTACCGAATCAACTCATGCTGTGACACCGCCTCAATGGCTGCTGGACAATCCGGGAACCCGCGTTGTTGCTAGACCTAACTTTACGGTAGCGGACTATCTAGTCGAATGGCAATCCGATTGGGTAAAACGTTTCGGCATCGATGGGTTTAGGGTCGACACGGTGAAACATGTCGAGGGTGAAGTGTGGCTTAAGCTCAAACAAGCCGCGAGCGAGAATTTGCAGCATTGGCGTGAAAATAACGACAAAACGGGACAGCCATTTTGGATGATGGGCGAGGTGTGGGGCCACTCAGCCTATCGTTCGCCGTATGCCGACCAAGGATTTGATGCCCTGATCAACTTTGATATGCAAAAGAAACTCGACAAAGGGGCGGCTTGCTTTAGCCAAATGCAAGAGGTTTACCAAAACTACTCAGACTCGATTCAATCGACACCAGATTTTACGCCGGTAAGCTACATGTCATCTCACGATACTGAGCTGTTCTTCAACCGCTTCAAATCATTTGAAATGCAGCGCAATGCAGCCAACGCCCTTTTGCTGAGCCCAGGGGCAATACAAATCTATTATGGCGACGAAATTGGCCGAGAGCTCGGCCCTTACGCTGATGACTTCCATCAAGGAACCCGTTCAGACATGGTTTGGAAGTTAGATGAGGAGCGCAAAGCCCTGCTGTCACACTGGCAAGCTTTAGGTCAGTTCCGCCAAAGTCACCCTGCTGTTGGCGCAGGTCAACACCAAACGCTTAAAAACGAAAATGCCTATGTATTTTCAAGATCGCTTGGTGAAGACAAGGTGATTGTCGCCTATTTAGGAAAATAACTCACCACAGTAGAGCGGCGCTTGATAGTTAGAGCGTCGCTTTTTACGGTTTGTTGACCTAAAACACTTGAGTCATCAAAAAAGTCAGGTAACGTATCGGCCATACACCTCGCTAATAGAACGATTTCGCTTACTATGCCGACACAAGACATCAAATTTATTGCCGCCGATATGGATGGCACACTTCTCGACGAACAGGGGCAACTTAACCCTGAGTTTTTCAGCCTTTATAAACAGCTCGAAGACAAAGGCATTATATTTGCCGCCGCTTCTGGACGTCAGTACTACAGCCTAATGGACACCTTTTCACCAATAAAAGATCGCATGATGTTCATTGCCGAAAATGGCACTTTGGTGATGCACAAAGGTGAGGAGCTCTATAGCTGTGAAATAGACAAAGCATCAATTAAACAAATTATCGAACAAGCCCGCTCGATTGCTGACGCGCAAATCGTTTTGTGTGGCAAGCGCTCGGCATATATCGAAACTCAAAACCCGCAAGCACTTGAAGAGTTCGCTAAGTACTACCATAAATGCCAATATGTCGAGGATTTGCTCGATGTTGACGATGATTTTATTAAAGTGGCGATTTGCCATTTTGGCGGTACAGAGGAGCTGGTTTACCCGACGTTTGACACAGCCTTCGGTCAAACGCATCAAGTCGTCGTCAGTGCTAAGATATGGCTTGATGTGATGAACGCCAAAGCTTCCAAGGGCGCAGCAATTGAACACCTGCAAAACACGCTTAACTTCAGCTATGAGCAAACGATGAGCTTTGGTGATTACCTCAACGATCTCGAAATGCTTAAGGCGAGCTACCACTCGTACGCCATGGATAATGCTCACCCTAAAATTAAGCAAATCGCGCGCTTTCACGCCCCAAGCAACAAAGACGCAGGGGTATTTAGTGTCATTAAGCGTGAACTGCTGAGCTAATTACAACTGGTACAACTCTAAGGGTAAGCCGTCAGGATCTTTGAAAAAGGTGAATGGCTTGCCCGTAAACTCATCAATCCGGATCGGCTCGACCTCAACATCAGCCGCCTGCAAATACGCCGCATACACAGCAACACTATCCACATTGAATGCCAAATGTCGTAACCCCTGAGCTTCAGGATTACTTGGTCGAGGTGGCGGATTGGGAAACGAAAACAGTTCAATTTGGCCGCCATCAGGCAAAGCGAGATCTAACTTGTAAGATTCCCTTTCAGGACGATAGTTTTCCGCAACAATTTTTAGCTTAAGCACTTGGGTATAAAAGTGCTTAGATGCTTGGTAGTCGGAGCAGATCACCGCAACATGATGTATCCGTTTTAGTTCCACGCGACGTCCTTACTCAATCACTAGCGATCCATCTTGGTTAAACTGCCAGAAGTCGGCATAAGCCACTTCCCATAAATAGCCATCGGGATCAGAAAAATAGCCGCTGTAACCACCCCAAAACACCTCTTGGGCAGGCTTTTCCAACTTCGCTCCGGCGCTCACGGCAAGTGCTAATACCTCATCGACTTGCTGCTTAGTTCGGGTATTGTGTGCCAACGTCACGCCGCTAAAGCCTTCTTTCACCGCGGCCATATTGGGGGACACATCTTTCGCTAACGAGTCGAGTGGGTAGAGCGCTAAACACACGCCGCCTGTCTTGAAAAAAACAATGCCTTCCTCAGGGTTCTTAGACGAGGGGAAACCGAGCTGAGTGTAAAACTGGTACGAGCGTTCGAGATCACGAACACCCAACGTAATGATACTGACACGTGGTTCCATAGATGAATTCCTTTACTCTTTGCTTTGTTCGACTTGATGTTGATTGCGGTTGCTCGTCGCTTCTAATCGCTGAGCAATCTCGTGCTGTTGACTGGAGATAGAGTCAAGTGCTTGTGCCGTTACCTTAATTGCCCTCGCCATTGACGAGATATTTTGCGTCACCGACACTAGCGACGATTGCATAGGACGAAGTATAAACCAAGCAATAGCGGCAATAATCAACACCACAACCAACCCGATGGCCCCTATTGTGATCAACACTTTAAGACGTAAATCGTCGAGAAAAAGCTGGCTTTGGGTAGAAATGGCTTGTTTTGATTGTTCGAACGCGTTTGGTAGAGAATTCAAGGAATCTTTTGAAAGATGAACCAGTTGGTTGAGGTTGTCGATGGTGTCGCCGAGCAAGCTCTGCTGCTGTGGTGTTAGATTGTCACTTTGTGCAATCCTATCGAGCGCACCGCCGATTTGATCAAGTGAGTGACGGGTATCTTGTAGCGCATTTTCAATGCCATCCAACTCTAAAGACATATTGACATGTATAAACGCACTCTCTTGCGCTTGCTGTGGCGTTTCAGCAATGGCCAAACATGTCCAAAGAGTGACCAAGACTCCAAGCATCCATTTCATATAATGCCTCTTCCCTATCTATGCATAGACTCGAATAATAACTAGAGAGTAACAAGTATAACGATAGAAACCTATGACCTTTGTTCAAATACATACGTCCGCTCCTTTTTTAAACGAATCCCCCATTGACGACAATCAATGGGGGATTCGTTGGCAACCGCACTACACAGCCGTGTAAAGGCTACTTCAAAAACGCAATTGCATCAGCAAGCACTTTGGCCGCGTCCTGAGACTTCATGTTAGAGCTCATAAACTCACCGACCACCATGTATATCGCGCTTTGAACTTCGCTCGATACCATATGGCCGTGAGCGATACTGCCAACCATGGTGTCTTGTTTAACCGCCAGTTTTAAGTCTGCCATCGATTTTTTCGCACAGGCGTCAAAACCCTCATCACTGACTTGCAAGTTAGGCGGAACAGAGCCTTTAACCTGGTTGAATTTCGCCTGAAACCCGGGATCCATTACCGCTTTTGCCATGCTGTCTTGCGCGCTTTTCTTCTCTTGCGACACATCAAACATGCCAAACTGGTCTGAGTTAAAGACAAAGCTGCCCTCGGTGCCTGGGTATTGGAAACAAAGGAAGTCTTGATTCGGGATTTTACCATTATTGATAAATTCCCCTTTCGCCCAATCGCCCATGATCTGCATTGCGGCTTCGCCTTGCATTACCATTTCTGTCGCCTTGTTCCAGTCGCGACCCGGATAGGCGACATCGACATGAGTGCGATATTCGCGCAGTTGGTCAAACGCGCTTGCCATCGTCGCGCTGTTCAAACTGTTGTAGTCTAAATCACCGAACGCTTTGCGATAGAAGTTGATCCCACCTGCGCTTAGCACTGCGCTATCGAAGATGGTCACCTCTTGCCAAGTTTGACCGCCACCAGCAAATGCTACGTAACCATACGATTCAATCATACGCGCGGCAGCCATCAAATCATTGAACGTCTTAGGCACATCAATACCGAGATCATCAAAGATTTGCTTGTTGGCCCAAATCCAGTTTGTCCGGTGAATCCCCACTGGAGAAGCAATCCACTGTCCGTCGTATTTAGAAAACTTTTGCAATGCAGGTGGCACGATTTCATCCCACTTACCTTGCTGCGCTACGCTATTGATGTTGGCCATCACACCTTCTGACGCCCACTCCGTTAACTTGGTGCCACCCATTTGTACTGCGGTCGGTGGATTGCCAAACGCGGCACGTACGCGTAGGTAGTTTTGTGCGTTGGCCCCCGCCGCGCCAGCAATTTTCAGATCATTCCACTCAATACCTTGAGCAAGGAGGTTTTTCTTTAACACTTCTACTGCTGCGGCTTCGCCACCAGAAGACCATCCATGCAACACTTCTACCGAAGAGTCAGCATAAGCAAATCCAGAGCAGATACACAATGTGAGTACTAACTTTTTCATATCATTCCATCCTACATCTTGAACTGCTCAGTGATCTTCGCCTGCTGATCTGACAGCGACATCAGATCAGAAAACGTCTGTCGATTACCGCGTGAAAGCTGGTGAATCTCTTCAGCTGAATCCGAGATTGCGACGACATTCTCAGTGATCTCTTTTGATACATGTGATTGCTCTTGCGCCGCAGAAGCGATCTGCTCACTCATATTAGCTACAGCGTCAATTGCCGTTGAAATTTCTAGGAGAGACGTTGCCGCTTGTTGTGAGTTTTCAACCACTTCTCGTGCTGTTTCACTGTTTTTATGCATGATATCGACGGAAGATGATGAGATTTTTTGCAGTGATTGAATCATGCGATAAATCTCTTCGGTCGAATTTTGCGTTTTGCTCGCCAAGTTCCTAACTTCATCTGCAACCACAGCAAAACCGCGCCCTTGTTCACCTGCGCGCGCCGCTTCGATCGCTGCATTGAGCGCCAATAAGTTGGTTTGCTCGGCAATACCGGTAATGACCTCTAAAATGCCTTCAATATTCTCAGACTCCTGCTTCATCTCACCAATGGTTTGCGCTGCAGATTTAATGTCACTGTCCAGCTCACCAATCGAATGAATTGAGACATCCATTTTAGCTTTACCGTTAGAAGCTAACTCGCGAATCGCCAATACCTGACCTAGAGAAGACTCTGCGTTTCGCGCCACTTCATAGACGGCAGATTCCATCTCGGTGACCGCAGTCGCGACCGAACTGGTTTGGAATTTTTGATTTTCCAGCATTTCTTCTGATCTTGTTGTTACGTCCAGCGCGCCTTGCGTTGATTGCGATAACGTATTTGAACTCTCTTTGAGTTCAGAAAGCACACCGCCGAGCTTAGTTGCCAGCTCATTGATACCAGCAGCAATCTCACCAAACTCATCTTTTTTCTTAAGATCGATGTGTTGACCGAGTTCGCCGTTACCCAGCGCAGAGAGTGCATTGGTAATACTTTTTAGCGGCGTTCTGATGCTGCGGATTTGTGTCATTACGATTAATACACTAACCACGATAGCGACAATGAACAGTATCGAAGTCATCCACATGTTCGATTGTGACGAGCGCTCGACTTGTTGGTTAGTGTTGGATACTAACGTATCTATCGAACGGGATAATTGGTCAAGCGTCGCAGCGCCTTGATTGACCAATGCGCCCATATCAGCAAGGTTGCGGTTGATTTGTTCGCCCAATGAAACCAGTTTAATTTGCAGTGAAAGATAGCCACGTTCATCATTCACCGAGTAGTTAAGAAATTCCACGAAAGGTTTTAATTTCTCGGCTGAATCTGGAGCCATCGATGCCAGTTTCTCGATACGCGACACGGTTTTCAAACTGCTGTCAGAGAGCTTTTGTTTAATACTATTGAGCAGATCTAAGTTTTCAATATTGCTGACCCCACCAAGCGTGGTCTGCGCCAATGTCAGACTGTCAGCAATCACCGAAACTGCAAAGTTTTCGACTAGACCTAAGTTACTAGCCAGTAAGATGGCAGCGTCTCTTTCGTCAGCAAAAGTAATCCATCGCGCGGTGTAGTTTTGTATTTCCGCCCGAGAGATATCACGAGTGGCGACTAGGTTATTTTGTGCAGCAATCTGAGTTTGGCCGATAGAAAATGCTTGTGAAAAAGTTTGGTCAGCCTGTGCAAGAAGACGACTCAGTTCCCCTTGATCAGCGAGAGAGCTATTTAATGACGCTTTCAGTGCCTTGTACTGTTCGACGGCAGTAGAGAATTCTCGTTCAAACTTCTGCCTTTGCTCGCTATCCAGTGCACTCGCATGCTGACTGACGGCTTTATTCACATTTTGCGCTATGATCGCAAGCTCATAACTACGCGTCATAATGGGAATTAAGGTTTCAGCCGTCTCACTGTATGCCCGTGATGATTGTTGCTGAGCATAAAAGCCAACCCCAGCCAACAAGGTCATCAAGAACACCACAATACTGAAACCAAGTATGGTGCGACTAATTACGGTTAGATTCAATTGAGCCTCCTTTGATGTCACTCAGACTCATCTATTTTTATTGGTGGATGTGGGCAATCTGGGGCAAAGTTCCCTAGCCCACGAACTTCATCATCGATTTCGCTAGTCAAAGCGTAGTCGAGATATCGATGATTTGTGATCAACTATCACTAGAGAGAGCCGTTTCCACTAAATGCCGTGTTAACTTGTCTGCTTTGAGGAAGGTGACTTCGGTATTGAGTTGAAGCGTATCTCCACATCTTATTTCACTGAATAATATGGTGATATCGACCTGTTTAATCATATCACTAATTAGCGCATTTGCATTACTGACAGAAGAGTCACTACAACTAATTAACAGCCTAAAACCAAGACTTCTCGCTAGCTTCTCTATCCGCGCTAAAGACTGGACGGTTTTAGGTTCATGTAAGCTCGGCAAAACCACCCCAATTAACCGGCTCGTTCCGATACGTAAGGATCGCGCGGCCAAATTAGGTGTATAGTTGTGCTGCCGAGCCAGTTGCCAAACTCTATCTTGAGTCTCTTGGCTGATCCGATATTGCTCGCCCTTGCCACTCAATATGTAGCTCGCTGTGGTTTTGGACACCCCAGCAAGTTGGGCAATATCGCTTAATTTCATTCGCTCATCCAACCGTGTTTAACCTACATATTCGCGAACAAAAACTTGCTTTAACATTGCGTCCAGAGCGTCTAACGATCCGACTCCGACCCCAGTTTGCGACACAGCCAACGCCCCTATAGCCGTTGCGCTGGCGACTTGTCTTTCAGGGTTATCAAACTGACTTGCCCAGCAAAACCCGGCAACAACCGAGTCTCCGGCGCCGACGGTACTGACGGGTGTCAATTTGGGCGGCTGAGCAATCAACACTTGGCGTTGAGTCGCCCAAATCAGCCCTTTCTCTCCCAGCGAGACAATGACATTATCTATCCCCTGTTCCACGAGCTCGCTCGCCGCATCGACCGCCTCTTCCATCGACTCTACCTTGCGGCCAAGATAGTCAGAGATTTCTGTCTCGTTTGGTTTCACTAGCCAAGGCTTAGCCTTGATACCAGCGCAAAGCATCTTCTTGCTGCTATCCAACACCACCTTTTTACCCAGCTGTTTTAGCTCTTCGATCCAACCAACAACAATGTGCTCGCTCAGATTCTCAGGCAGGCTACCAGCAAAAATAAAACCATCGTGATCAGTGGCCAATTCCAGTATGGTCTTGTGTAGCGCCGCAATATCACTTTCCTCAACCCTAAAACCGTTAAAGTTGATGTCTGTCGTGCCGCCACTGGTATCATGAATCTTGATGTTGGTTCTATTGGTTCCGTCTACCATCACGAAATGGGTGTTTAAGCCGTTAGATGCAAAAAATGTCTCGAACAGTTTGCTATTGTGGCGACCTAAGAAGCCGCTTAGGGTGACAGATGCGCCTAAGTCACTAAGTACCTTACCAACGTTAATACCTTTCCCCGCCGCATAGCGCTTTGTCTCTTGGACGCTATTGACTTGATTAAGTGCAAGATCTTGCGCCTGAGCTGATAAATCAATCGCAGGATTGAGGGTGACGGTGACCCATTTATTTACCTTCACAGAACCTCCTTGTTGCTCTCATTTTCGGCAAGGTATTGAGCAATACTATCAACCACTAACTTATGGTCTTGATATTGCGGCAAGCCAGAGACAGAAATCGCTCCAACCACACCGACTCCACGAATAATCAAAGGAAAGCTGCCACCGTAGGGGGCAAACTGCTGAGCATCAACGAGCGAGGCTTGCTCAATCGTTTTGCCTTTCGCCTTATAATATTGCCCCATGTACCAAGAGCTGTGGTGATAACGTTCAACGACATTGCGTTTACGTGCTATCCAACACTGATTGTCGGGCGCAGTGTCCGGCATGGCGAAGCTAAATAAACAGTGCTGATTACGAACAATCTCTATCGCAACATTAACTTCGCTCTGTTCAGCGTTGTGCTTAATCAAGCAACCGAGTTGCCACGCAGTGTGATTATCAAAATGTTCAAATTGCAATTCTGCTTCTTGTGCTAACAACTGGTTTAAATCGGTAATCATATGCACTCCTGAAGATTAACCGTGCGTTTTTCGTTGGAACTCAGGTAAGCCGCTTCGATAACAGCAATGACATTAAGCGCTTCATGGGCAGGGACGGGAACAGGATGATCGCCCTCAATCGCTTGCGCTAATTGATGATAGAAGTCTTGGTAACAGCCAAGCTCTGTCTCGATTTGACGTTCGTTGCCATCGGCATCGGTATAGATTCCATAACGTGCTTGCGGCTCTGTCCCCCAGCCAGGTGAACACGGGCCTTTCTTTTCACGCAGGAAATCTTCTTGGCTATCCATGCCATACTTGATGAAACTGCCTTCACGGCCAAAAACCTGAAACCTTGGCCCTTCGCTGGTACTTAAACAGTTACTGTGCAGTATCACTTCCCGCTGCGGGTAGTGCATAACGAGGTGAAAGTGGTCTACCGCTTGGGCGCCCGGCCTTTGCTGTCTAAGTTGCGCTGTCACTTCATCGGGCAGTCCAAATAAGGTAAGCGCTTGATCAATCAAATGAGCACCGAGGTCATAAACGATGCCAGCTCCGGCGACATCTTGCTCACGCCAGCGCACTTTGACTTCTGGGCGGTAGCGGTTGTAGCTGGAATAAAAAGTATGGATATCTTCCAGTTGTCCATCTTGAATAAGCTTTTGGATGGTTTTGAAATCACCGTCGAATCGACGACTTTGGTAGACGGTCAGTTTTTTTCCAGACTCGGCTTCCAATTCAAGCAATGCTTTCCCCTCTTGATAAGAGATAGCGAATGGCTTTTCGACCACGACATGTTTATCGGCTAACAATGCTTTCTTCGCTTGAGGAACATGCAATTCGTTGGGCGTCGCAATTACGACCAACTCAATGTCCGCTTGCGCCAACATGCTATCGAGATCTGGGTAGACCTCCACATGGGGTAGCTGCGCAGTGACCTTATCACGATTACTCGATACAACAGCGGTTAGCTTGTATTCTGGACAGTCGCTAATGACAGGGGCTTGAAAACATTGCCCTGAAATACCAAATCCGACCAAACCCACATTGATTTTTTTCATAATCGATTCCTTTAAAAAAGGCTGTGAGTCCGGAGAGATCATCACAGCCAAACGAGGGTGTTGGAAGCGTTATACCAGTTCAAGCTCTTGTTTTAACAGCGCTTCAACTTGAACGTCACTGGTTGCCGTCATGAGTTGTTCTCTGAAGTCAGCGTGCATAATTTTACGTGCTAGCTTAGAGAAAATTTTCATATGCTGATCACCCGCAGCATGCTTGTTGAGGGTCAACATAATGATGAATTGTGCTTCTTCATCTCCCCATACAATCGGCTTTGGTAGGCGGCAGACACTGATTGCCGACTGCTCGATATGTTCACTTTTGGTATGCGGAATAGCAAAACCAAACCCTAACCCAGTTGAGAACACGTCTTCACGAGCCCACAGATCATCCGCAAGTTTATTCGGATAGCGACAGCGCCCAGTAATAAACAGGTTATCAGCGAGTGTTTTGATCACTTCCTCTTTGCTACGCAGATCGCGCCCTAAGCTGATACAGTCACGAGAAACCATAGGCGCTTCAGTTTGAGTCATTCTAAATTGGGCCAACACATGCTCGACCTCTTGCACCGTGCGACAATCCATGGCGCGATTTAGCAGTTGGCGACATTCGCGGCTATCAAGCTTTGCGATACGTTCTTTGGTTGCGGCGATGCTAGGTGCACTCATACTGATTTCATCCAGCCCCAAACCAACTAGCAGAGGTAATACCGAGCCTTTCGCGCCCAATTCACCGCATAAGCCGATCCACTTGCCATGACGGTGCACTTCTCGAACCACATGGTCCAAAGTACGCAAGAAGGCCGGATTTAAACTGTTGTAGTTTTTCGTCACTTGGGCGTTATCACGGTCAACTGCCATCAAGTACTGAGTTAAATCGTTAGAGCCGATAGAGAAGAAATCGATCTCTTCACAACACTGGTCGATGATGAACGCGACCGACGGGACTTCTAACATGATGCCAAGTGGAACGCGCTCGGCAAAAGAAACGCCATCTTTTCTCAGTTCTTGGCGTACTTCTGCCAGCACATCTTTCACCCACAAGATCTCTTCTAATGACGAAATCATCGGCACCATGATTTTTAGATTGCCGTGAGCCGATGCGCGTAAGATGGCACGTAATTGGGTTTTGAACATCTCAATGAATTCAGGATAGATACGTACCGCGCGATAGCCTAAAAACGGGTTGTTCTCCGCAGGGATATTGAGATAATCGACAGGCTTATCACCACCGATATCAATCGTTCTGACAATAATCGATTTGCCATTCGCAGCCTCACACGCCTGACAGAAAATGTTATACAACTCATTTTCATCCGGTGCCGACGTTCGATCCATGTACAACATTTCGGTGCGAAATAGCCCAACCGCTTCAGCGCCGTGAGCAAACGCTTGAGGTGCTTCGACTGAATGGGCAATGTTGGCTGCCACTTCTAACACTTTGCCATCTGCGGTGGTGGCGGATAGATCGCGATATTTCGCCTGACGTGTCGCGACGATCTCTTTAACTTTCTGTTCCTGAGCGTAATAACGTTCAATCGGATCGTTAATCTCTGTGACTACCGCGCCTAAATGACCATCAACGATAACTTGCTGGCCAATCACATCACTTAACTTACTGGCATCGAGTCCAACAATGGTCGGAATGGCGAAAGAGCGAGCCAAAATAACGGTATGTGATGTGCTCCCGCCATGGGACAGAATTAAACCTTTGAGTAAGGATTTATCCAATTCTAAGAACTGACTTGGCGTGAGGTCATCAGCAAGACAAACTGTTGGTTGTTGCAGTTGAGTTTGACTCGCAAATTTCTCATCACCGTAAATGTTCTGAAGCAGCTGATAGCACACATCTCGAATGTCGAGTTCGCGCTCACGCAGATAACTGCTGGTTGAGTTTTTCATCATCTCGCCAAAATGTTTAGCGGTTGCAACTATCGCATCCGCACAGCTCAACCCTTCGCTCAGATTGTTTTTTACCGTTTGTTGAAATTCGTCATCACGGGCAATTGACAGGTGCGCTTTAATCACTTCACTTTCCGTGTGCTCAGCGGCTTTTAGCTGAATACTCATCGACTTGATGAGGGCCTCTAAGCCTAGCTGGAGCGCAGCTTGCTCCTTAGACAACGCGTTGGCTTGGGGCAAATTCTCTAGGGTATCAAAGTTAACCGTACCCATGATGGTCAAAATACCGCGACCAATACCTTCGCTGACGGCGCGACCTCTTTGGTGGCGAACATTGAGGTTGGAAAAATTTCTCGGTAATGGAGATAAGGCCGAATCGCCGCCGTTGTCGTTATTTTGCAACGGAGCGTCACAATGAGGAAATTCATTGACGATAAACTGCTTTAGCTGACTGATTGCTGACTCTTCATCTTGTCCATCAACCGTAATCAAACACTCATCACCCAGTAGTGTGTCAGTGCCAATCAAAGACAGCACACTTTTTGCGTTGCCACTCATACCAGTGCGTTGATTTTGCCAAATAATGTTCGATTGGAACTGGTTGCAAAGCGCTTCAACATGGCTCGCTGGTCGAGCATGAACTCCATTCGGTAGCTCACATGAAAAAGAGAAGGTTTTCATTTTATATTGTCCTTTTGACTTCTAGGCGAACAGCCCGAGTTGATGTAACAACAATATCAAATCGTGGCAGTTCAACCATTGGACAAAAACACTAATTACTGGATTTTTGTATTATCAAAACTTAACTGTGAAGAACATCAAATTTACTATTCAATTTGTGAATTTAAACACGTTCTAATCTCCCACACCAACCAGACACAATAGTAAACATATGATTTTAATTAATTTTATTCCATTACTGCTATCTATTGCCTGTCTGGACAAAAATGTAGATAGAGATCAAACTTTATCTAGACCCTAACAAATATCCAGTAAATAGCATAAAAATCCTCTAACTAGACAGCACAAATGCTCACTATATTAGATTCACAGCCCGGGCAGCTCTACCAACGTGAAACAGATCAATGAAAACAATTTGACCCAAGGAGAGGTCTATGAACGATTTACTTACCATCTTGAAGGACACCAGAAGACACCTAATGACAGGCGTGTCTCATATGATCCCATTTGTCGTCGCAGGCGGTATCCTACTCGCGATGTCGGTCATGTTATATGGTGAAGGTGCCGTACCAGCAGAAGGAACATGGTTACATGATCTGTTCTTTATTGGTGTGGCGGGTTTTCAACTCATGGTGCCTATTCTGGCGGCATACATCGGCTACTCAATCGCCGACCGTTCAGCGCTCGCACCTTCTGCTATTGCCGCTTTTATTGGCGCTAACATGTATAACACTGGCTTCTTCGGTGCCATCTTTGCCGGCCTACTTGGCGGTATTGTGGTCTTCTATTTGAAGAAGATAAAAGTTCCGGCATTTGCACGCTCAATCATGCCAATCTTTGTTATCCCAATCATAGGTACCTTCATTACCGCTGGCGCCATTGTTTGGGGGATTGGTGAGCCAATTGGCGCAGCCACTGCCGCTCTGACAGACTTCCTCAAAGGCATGCAGAACGAAAGTATCGTGGTACTCGCTATTATCATGGGCGGTATGATCGCCTTCGATATGGGTGGTCCGGTCAATAAAGTGGCGTATGCATTCGTTATCTTGTGTGTCGGTGAGGGCATCTACAACGTTGCTGGGATCTCATCAGTCGCCGTGGCTGTACCATCGATCGGTATGGGTCTTGCCACCTTCTTCAACAAAAAGCTTTATGACTCAAGTGAACAAGAGGCTGGCCGCGCGTCTATCCTAATGGGCACTATGGGGATCACTGAAGGTGCGATTCCATTTGCCGCTGGCGACCCACTACGTGTCATCCCTTCGATTATGATTGGTACCGCAGCAGGCGCTGTCACCGCAGCACTTATCGGTGTAGAAAGCTATGCCGCGTGGGGTGGTTTGATTGTCCTGCCAGTTGTTGATGGGCGCTTCGGATTTATAGCAGCGTTGGCAGTGGGTTCAGTTGTTACCGCACTATTGGTCAACTTCCTAAAGGCACGTCGCCCGGTGCTTGCAGATAACAAACAAAACTCTGACGACTTAGATCTCGATATCGAAATCGGTTAATTACCCCAACACACTAAAGTCAGCAAGGCGCATATCATGACTCATCCTATCGCCTTGCTCTCCACCACAACAAAAGGAACAACACTATGACTCGTATCGTAGCCGTTACTGCATGCCCATCTGGCGTAGCACACACTTACATGGCAGCAGAAGCCATTGATAGCGCAGCGAAAGCCAAAGGCTGGACTTGTGATGTCGAAACTCAAGGTTCAATCGGGATTGAAAATGAACTGTCAGCCAGTGCGATTGAAGCAGCAGACGTCGTGATCTTGACCAAAGACATCGATATCAAAAACAGCGAACGCTTTGAAGGCAAAACCATCGTACGTATTGGAGTCAGTGATGCCGTGAAACGTGCCGCCGCTGTGATGGATAAAATTGACGCTCATTTGGCAAAAGCGACAGCTTAATCAGGCGTTAAATATTTTCCCTTGATGGGTTCCCCTTCCGAAAATTGGAGGGGAAACCAAACCGAGTTTTGATACCCAAGTCACCGCTGCGAACTACTGCACTCGGTGACTTCGTTATCAACATTCATCGTCCTATACGCTCGTCAACCTTATTTGGTATTGCAAGGAGCCCCGCAAATGAGCACCCCAAGAATTGAACGTCTCAAATCGGCATTGTTTGAATCACAACGGGAAATTTCCCTAGAGCGCGCCCTGCTTTACACGCAAAGTCATAAGACAACGCAAGGCGAGCACACTTTAATTCGTCGAGCCAAAGCCACCGCGCACGTCCTTGATAATGTCGCTATTTCAATTCGTGACGATGAACTGATCGCAGGTAACCGTACCGTCAAGGCGCGCGCGGGCATCGCCTCTCCGGAGATGGATCCCTACTGGATTGAAAAAGAGCTGGATTCGTTTGCAACACGCCCACAAGATAAGTTTTATATCTCTGAGCAAGACAAACAAGTTTATCGTGAGCAGTTGCTGAGCTACTGGTCTGAGCGCTCAATGAAAGATTTCATCAATGCTCAAATCCCAACCGAGGTAAAAGATGCCGTCGGAGAAAAGATTTTCAGTGTGAACCAAACCGACAAAGGCCAAGGTCACATCATTATCGATTTTGAACGGCTATTAGAAAATGGTCTCGGCAAACTGCTGGATGAAATGCAAGGTCATGCGCTAACGCACAGCAACAACGAGTTCTACGCCTCGGTGGTATTGCTGCTTGAAGCATCGATTCGTCACATCTATCGCTACGCGGAACTAGCGACAACAATGGCCAGCGAATGCCAAGATCCGATTCGTCGTCACGAACTGGCAACCATGGCGACCATCTCGCATAAAATCGCCACTCAAAAACCAGACTCTTTCTACGAAGCGTGTCAGTTGTTCTGGTACATGAACATTATTTTGCAATATGAGTCCAATGCCAGCTCGCTATCACTGGGACGATTCGACCAATACATGTTGCCTTTCTACCAACGCTCTATTGAAGCGGGCGAGCCGGTTGCCTTTTTACAAGAGTTGCTCGAAAGCTTATGGATCAAAACCAACGATATCGTCCTGTTGCGCTCATCAAGCAGCGCCAAATTCTTTGCCGGATTTCCGACGGGTTACACCATATTACTCGGGGGCCTTAGTCAAACGGGTAAAAGTGCCGTCAATGCCTTATCGAGCTTGTGTTTAGATGCCTATCAAAGTGTGCAACTGCCTCAACCAAACCTAGGTGTGCGTGTCAACGAGTTGATTGACCCTGGCTTTCTAATGAAAACGGCCGAGACGATTCGCCTAGGCACTGGCATACCTCAAATTTTCAACGATGAAGTGGTGGTTCCAGCGTTCTTAAATCGCGGCGTATCGCTTGAAGACTCTCGTGATTACTCAGTAGTCGGCTGTGTGGAGCTATCCATCCCAGGAAAAACCTACGGCTTGCATGACATTGCAATGTTCAACCTGCTTAAGGTGATGGAATTGGTGGTGCAACGTAATGCCGACAATCCAGATGTAAGCTTTAACCGCTTAGTTAGCGAGATCCGCCACGACATCAAGCACTACGTTAAGCTGATGGTGGAAGGGTCAAACATCTGTGACATCGGCCACCGTGATTGGGCGCCTGTTCCACTGCTCTCTTCGTTTATCAGCGATTGTATTGAATCCGGTCAAGATATCACCTACGGCGGCGCACGTTACAATTTTTCGGGTGTTCAGGGGATTGGTATCGCCAACTTGTCTGACTCTCTGCATGCCCTTAAACGCTATGTGTTTGACGAGCAACGCTCCAGCTTTAAAGAGTTCGTCGATGTCCTCAATAGCAATTTTGATGTGCCTGACGGAGAACGCATTCGTACCCGCTTAATGAATAAGTACGAAAAGTACGGCAATGATGTTGATGAGGTCGACAACCTGGGCTCTGAACTATTGCGCTTGTTCTGCAAAGAAGTTGAGCAGTATGACAACCCACGCGGAGGGAAATTCACGCCGGGTTCTTACACGGTATCCGCTCACGTGCCACTCGGCGCGGTCGTGGGTGCGACAGCCGATGGGCGTTTGTCCGGTGAGCAACTTGCCGACGGCGGGCTATCGCCGATGTTAGGTAAAGATCAACTTGGCCCAACCGCGGTGCTGAAGTCGGTCAGCAAACTCGACAACTATTTGCTCTCGAACGGCAGCCTGCTGAATGTCAAATTCACGCCCGCCACTCTTGAAGGGCAACACGGTCTTACTAAGTTGTCTGACTTTGTACGTGCCTTTATGAAGCTTAAGCTGCAACACATTCAATTCAATGTGCTTAACGCCGAAACATTGATCAAAGCGCAGCAGCAACCTCAAGACTACGCTGGTTTGGTTGTGCGAGTTGCCGGTTACAGCGCGTTCTTTGTTGAACTGTCGAAAGAGATTCAAGATGACATCATTCGCAGAACCGCCCATGAGTTGTAACACCGTGGCGACCAGCGAAACACAGCAAGAAACTGGGCGAGTGTTCAACATCCAACGTTACTCGCTGCACGACGGCAGTGGCATTCGCACTGTGGTGTTTTTGAAAGGTTGCCCGCTCAGTTGCCCTTGGTGCGCCAATCCAGAGTCAAGATCGCATCGTACCACTTATCTTCGGCGCGAATCTAAATGCATCCATTGCGACACCTGCGCCATGGATGTCGATGAATGCCCAAGTGGAGCATGGGAGCAAGTCGGGCATGATATGACGTTAGATGAAGTGATTGCGCAAGTGACCAAAGATGACGTGTTTTTTAATACCTCAAATGGTGGCATTACCCTATCGGGTGGCGAAGTGCTTACCCAGCCTAAGTTTGCTATTGCCCTACTGCGCCGCTTAAAAGCCTTGAGCTACAGAACCGCAATTGAAACATCCGGTCATGGCAATACTAAGCAGTTGGGGCACATTGCCCAGCTCTGTGATGAGGTGTTGTTTGACTTCAAAATCATGGACGAACAGAGAGCCAAAACCATTATCGGTATTAACTTGGCACTGGTGCTGAACAACTTTAAACACATAGTCGAACTTGGGGTCAAGGTGATCCCTCGTTTACCACTTATCCCGGGATACACCTTGGATTTGGTCAATATCGACAAAGTGCTGAGCTATTTACGCCCATTCAAAATCAACGAAATTCACTTGTTGCCATTTCATCAATATGGCGCAAACAAATATCAAACCTTGGGGATGGAGTATCTACTTAAAGACGTTCCGGTTCCGAGCAAATCTGAGGTGGAAAGCATTCGCCAACACATTGCGGCTCACGGCTACCACGTCATCATAGGAGGATAATCATGACTAAGAAAATACTCATAACTGGCGCAAAAGGTTTTTTTGGCACGCGCTTTATCAATCGTTATCAAGGTGAGTTTGAGATTCTTGGTTTAGATGCAGAACAGCTCGATATTACAGACAATGACAACGTCATTAAAACATTCGCCCAATTCAAACCAGACTACGTCATCCATGCCGCCGCCATTGCTGTAACCGATTTTTGCAACCAGCACCCAGACATCGCCCATAAGGTCAATGTTCAAGGGGCTATCAATGTTGCTCAGGCGTGTAAGGCCAACGGCGCTAAGCTGGTTTTCATCTCAACCGAGCAAGTATTCAACGGCAATGTCGAACCCGGCCCATACAACGAAAACGACCAACCCGTGCCAGACACCGTATACGGCCAGAATAAGCTCGAAGCTGAGCACGAACTGCGTTCAATTTTGGATGAAATGTGGATTCTTCGCTTTACCTGGTTATTTGGATTACCAGAGCGTAATACCACCATCAACCCGAACGTGGTTTGGAATACGCTGCAGGCATTGATCAGTGGTTCAGTGATGAAAGAGCGCAGCAACGAGTTTCGTGGCCTTACCTATGTGCATGAATTGATTGAACAGTTCCCAACAATTTTTACCATCCCATATGGTACGTATCACACTGGTGCACACAACCCTGCCAGCCGTTATGAGATTGCCCAGCACATCCTAACCGAGCTGGGTCAAGAGCAGCGTCTAGCCGAGATATTGCAAGTGAGTGATGCGCCTAAAACACGCGATGTTCGCCTCAACACAAGCAAACTCGCTGAGCAAGGGGTGACGTTTACTGAAAGCAAAATGGCGATCAGCAAATGCCTGAAAGAATTCCATTTCATTTAAGTTAAAGAGTTAGAGGGAATCTAAACATTCCCTTTCATATCAGGAGTTTCAATATGATTTACATGCTTGATACCGCTGACATAAAAGCGATTTGCAAAGCGGTTGACCTATACCCACTGGCGGGGGTGACGACCAATCCGTCGATCGTCGCCAAAGAAAATCGCCCGTTGAAAGAGATTTTACTCGATATTCGTGAGTGCATTGGCCCAGATCGCATGTTACATGCCCAAGTCATGGCGAAAGATGCCGAGACCATGCTGCAAGAAGCACTTGCGCTACGATCCATCGACCCAGAAATCATCGTTAAGGTACCTGTGACTCCGCAAGGGATCAAAGCGATGAAACTGATCGCAAGCGAAGGGATCCTTATTACCGCAACTGCGATTCTAACGCCACAGCAGGCACTAATGGCAGCAGTGGCGGGCGCTGAATTCCTAGCACCGTATGTCAACCGTCTAGACAATATATGCAGCGATGGTGTTGCTGTTGCCGCAGAAATGGTGGCCCTGATTGAGAATTACAATCTTGATGCAAAAGTGCTAGGCGCTTCGTTCAAGAACACGCAGCAAGTTCATCAACTGGCACTGGCTGGAGCACACTCAGTAACCATCGCACCGGATGTTTTTGATCAATTGCTTGTTCATCCTCTCACGGATTCAGGTGTGGCGGGGTTCGTCGCCGATTGGGAAGGTGTTTATGGCGCCGACACCAATGTGCTAGACGTGCTGTAATGTGATCTAGCCTTTAGTTTTTGGTCGGTGAACGATAAAACTAACAATAAATAACCATTGTCGTGCCCAATGATATTACAATCATTGGGCATTACCATATAACTAAAATAAAAGACCACCAATATGAAAATAGTTGGAGTCACTGCCTGTATCAGTGGCGTAGCACACACTTACATGGCTGCCGAAGTGCTTGAAAAATCCTGCAAAAAAGCGGGGTATAAAATATCGGTTGAAACACAAGGTGCACTGGGTAGCGAAAACCAGCTCGCCGCATCTGATATTGCCGATGCCGATGTTGCCGTGATCATTGCAGATATTAATATTGAAGGTGCTGAGCGGTTTAGTCAGACCCGCGTCGTGCGTTGTTCTATTACGCACTTTTTGCGTAACAGCGCAGAGGTGCTACTCGCGATTGAAAAGATCCGCAAAGCCCCGCCTAATGCGGAACTCATCCTCTAATCTGTGGCTTTGATACTCGAACTTAAATACTGCGCACGATACTCTGAAGGAGATCGTGCGGTCTGGTTTCTAAATACACGGCAAAAGTAATTACTGTCTTTGAAACCGCAGCGATGCGCGACCTCTTTGACCTTCATATCGTATTCAATCAACAGATATTTTGCGCGCTCTAACCGGACATGATTCAGATACTCGTTAAACTTAAGCAGCCCTTCTTTTTGAAATAACTGCGACAAGTAGTTCGGTGACACGTAAAAATGCTTTGCCACCGATTCTCGCGTTAACGGTTCGTGATAGTGTTGCTCTAGGTGCTCTCTTACGGCCTCAAACAAAGCATGGCTTTTCGACGGAGTTTCGACCGGCCTTTCGATAAGGTCAAGGATATGACTGAGCAAAGAGCTGATCAAAAGTCGTTTCGTCTCTTGGCTATCTGGTTGTTTTATAAACTCTTCAATGGCACTAAGAATGAAGGTGCCAATTCTTGGCCCGCGACGCAACACGCTCTCTTTGATCGCCGAATCGAACTGCTCTCCATCCCAACTGAGTAAGCTCATGCCGAAACTCTGCTTGCCCGCCATCACGGTCAACGTCACAACGGGCTTATCCCATACTGGCTTGTTCCAACTTTCAGCAGGCAAGTACAACACGCCCCCCTGCTTGAGAGTGTACTGGGTGTCAATGCCAAGATGGTTACCGACTTCCATATCTAGCTCACCGATTAAAACCATTTCCACGCGCGGAAAATGCACCTGATACGCCAATGGAGGAGGTGAAGGTAAGTTCCCGGCAAAATAAACATCGCTGATTGACTGGGTATTTTTTGCGTAATGATCCAACGCATCGAGTAAATATGTTTTGTCTAGCATAATCGATAGTGTATACGAATCCTTTCCTTGACGAATACAACAGACAACTTGGCACAATACGTTGCTGTTATTAACTTGAGACAAGATAAGCGACCGCGTTCAATTAGGATATGTGCCAAATCACACTTTTCTCAACACTCAACAAATATCCAGTATTTCGAACAATTACCCTGCTTATAAAG
Organism: Vibrio galatheae; assembly: GCF_000967545.1. Lineage (GTDB taxonomy): Bacteria > Pseudomonadota > Gammaproteobacteria > Enterobacterales > Vibrionaceae > Vibrio > Vibrio galatheae. The sequence continues at coordinate 287,024 of NZ_JXXV01000018.1, forward strand.
CCTGCGTTCTCCATTACCTTTGTTATCAAAGTCAGTACAAAAAGAACGCAAAAAAGGTACCCTCCATGACACAGTCCGCTCAGCAATATTTGAATGCTTTAGGCGCCGATCTCGAACTCTCAGCCGAGATGATCCACCAACTTGATACATTGGGTTTCACCGTCATTCACAATGTGGTTGACGATGATTGGCTCGAAGAAATGCGCAGAACCATCGACATGCTAGTCGAGCGTGAAGGTGACAATCTGGCCATTGAACATCACCAAGAAGAAGGTGTGACACGCATTGCCAACCTGATTAACAAAGGAACAGTGTGGGAAAAGGTTTGGGCGCACCCGCTGGCACTTGCCGCATGTAAGCACATTTTTGGCGGTGCATTTAAAATCTCAAGCCTCAATGCTCGAGAAGCACACCCTGACTGCGGCCACCAGCCATTGCATGCCGATTGGAAAAAGCCGCGACCAGATTACCCTAAAGTGCACTTGGTCAACTCCATCTGGGCGATTGACGATCTCACCCGTGAAAATGGCGCGCCGCGTATTATTCCCGGTACTCACTTACGTCCTGAATTACCGGAAGATGTACTAGACGATGTGGAAAGCGCACACCCAGACGAAGTGTATCTTGAATGCCCAGCCGGAAGTGTAATGATTTTTAACGCTCATACTTGGCATGGTGGCACCATCAACTATGCGGGAACACGCCGACGAGTCTTGCACGGCTTGTACATCGACCGCGACGACACACCGCAACAAGACCAACAAAAGTGGATCACTGACCACACCGCGAGTCGATTAACACCAGCGCAAAAATGGCTGCTAGATGTAGAGTAACAATCTGGTTCAGCCTTTATTGGCAAAGGCTGAACGCCTCAAAAAAGTGAGTGCGAACATGTCAATTTATAAGCTTAACAACGTCATCCAAACCTATGATTGGGGGAGTGTCACCTCCCTCCACGATATGTTTAATATCGACAACCCTCAGCATCTACCACAAGCTGAAATGTGGATGGGCGCCCACCCCAGAGGGTGTTCTAAAGTGGTCGAACAAGATATTCCGCTTAATGATCTGTTGGTAAGAGACACGCCCAACTTGCTAGGCAGTTACACCGCAGCAAGATTCGGTGAACTACCTTATCTGTTAAAAATCATTGCTGCGCAGTCGCCTTTATCTATCCAAGTGCACCCGAGTAAGCAGAAAGCTGAACAAGGATTTGCGCGTGAGAATCGACTTGGTATTCCTCTTGATGCGGCAAACCGCAATTTCAAAGACGCTAACCATAAGCCCGAGCTGGTATACGCGCTGACTTTTTTCCTCGCCCTTAATGGTTTTAGGCCAATTAGTGAGATCACCGCCCTCTTTCATGAAATTGATATTGAAACGATTAATCCACTAGTTGACGCGCTTATCCAACAGCCGAACGAAGCGGGGCTGCGTGACTTTTTCAGCCATATAATGACCTTGTGCGAAGCTGACAAACGCCAAGCCTTGCAACAGCTCTCATTGTTGGTTGAGAAGCCAGCCAAAAGCCGCTTGTCGAGAGAAGCATTTCATACGATCAGAACGCTGATGGTTCATTATCAAGATGACCTTGGCCTGTTTGCCCCACTGCTGTTAAACATCATTGAGCTCGCTCCGGGAGAAGCGATGTTTCTTCATGCCGAAACCCCACATGCGTATTTATCAGGCACCGCATTGGAAATCATGGCGAATTCAGACAATGTGCTACGGGCTGGCTTAACCGCTAAACATATCGATATTGAGCAATTGATCGAGAATTTATCGCTAAAAACCACCCACGCATCGAAGCTCATCATGTCTCCGGTGCAAAAGGAATCTCGACTGACTTACCCTGTTCCTGTCGATGATTTTTGCTTTGATATTGTTTTTTCTAACCCGACGCCACAAACGCTCTATGTTAGAAGCGCCGAGGTACTTTTCTGCATCGATGGCGAGGTGGTTGTTGAAACGCCACAGCAAACGGTCACACTCAAAAAAGGTCAATCGGCTTTTGTCACATGTGATGCGCTATCGTACCAGTTTAGTGGCAATGGCAGACTAGCCAGAGCATACAACTAGGCGATGCACAGCCAGTGCGTCGCCCAATGTTTTGCAACCAACAATGGTCTGTTAACTAGACTCCGTTACTGGCGCTACTTTCGCGCGGGTAACTCCTCTTGAGTTAAATAACCGTCATTGTTTCTATCAAAGCGATTAAAGTCTTTAGCCAACGGGCCTTTGACTTCAAGCCGTGACAGCTTGCCATCGCCGTTGCGATCCATTCTTGCGAAGTGCCCACTAGGCCCACCGCTTGGTTTATTGCCTTTTGCGGGCATTAACGACGCTGAGCCGTTGTTTTTAAAACGCTCTGCAGGTCGTGTTATCTCACTCGGCTGCTGAACAAACACTGTATTGCCACCTCTGACACAACGCACCATGTTATCGATGCGAATCGCATCACCTTGCGGCCCATGACCTCTCGGAAACTGGCTTGCTGTGCCGGTCTTCGGATCGCTACGCTGAGAACCTGCCCCATGCACATCAATCCATGCATTACGCATATAGCCTAACGAGGAGCCAAACGCGACGTACGCACCATTCGCGCCATTTCTCATGTTTTCATGTGTGGTACTACTCCAGTAGTTGGCATAGTCTTGGCGTTTTGCTTCGCTGGTAATGGGCGTGGTTGTAAACAGAGGGTCAATCGCCGCGCTGCCGCTCGTTGCTGGCGAACGAGTGTAATCCACAATCGACTGTAGCTCTTTTACATTCGGTAGACGCCAATCGCTTTGCTCTGCCAGCTCAAGATTTTCACAATAGGCAAGTGCTCGCGGAAAATCCATTTGCGTCTGGCTATCTGCTTGCTGCCAAATAAGTCCCGTGGCGTTATCTACCACCGCCCCTTCACCTGTATCGACAAACTGGTTAATACCATAGTGCGGATTGCCACGCACCGCTAAGACATAGAAAGTTTTTTCGCCACCTCTTGGATTAGAAATACCATAGCCCTTGATTCGGCCATCAATAAAGTTAACCCCGAAAACAGTCTCATCTCGATTCATCGTGGTTGAAACGTATTTGGTACTCGACACAAACTGGCTGTCAATTAAGCGCTCTCCGGCATCAACATCGCCAGCGTTGATATCAAAGTAACGAGAATCTAAGAAGGGAACCATCTGCACACTACCCGGCTGATTGATACCACTGGGATCTTGGCCATCAAACAAGATCAGAGAATAAAGTTCTTTGATCGAAGGTAATCGCCAATCGCTGTATCCAGCGTGGTCAAGGTGAGCGACGTAATCCAGAGCTTGCTGATAGCTCAGCTTGTCACTCGCATCAATCTTGCCATCGCTATTAAGATCGGTAGTCTGAGTCCAGACAAGCCCCGTCACGTTGTCACGTACAGTGCCATTACTGTTTTTGCTATAACTGGGCGCGTTACCTTGGTACTGAGCATCTTGTCCAAAAGTCGAATCAGAAGGTGACGGACAGGTGCTCATGGCGTTTTTGGTGCCAAAACACTGACTTTGGTGAGTATCAACTATCGGTGTTGTCAGCGTATCGGCATTAGCAAAGCTTGACCAAGCTAAAGTGAGACTTAACGCTAATAAACTGTTTCTCGGTACATTTTCCATTGTTATTCCTTGTTTTCTCAACGTCTTTCTAGTCTAGGCGTTGGCAGGTAAAGAAATACAACATGAGCGTAAAGGTATGTAAAGTATAAGACTGACATAAACACACATTTTCCTGTCATATCAAGTAAACTGTATGAAATTTCTAACGAAAAGTAGCCTGATTTGCTGACCGATAAAACGCTGACATTTGCGACCGCCAATTTGTTTAACTTCATAGAGCCGCCCGGTGCCTATTATGATTTTGAAAACATCTATGAGCGAGATGCCTGGCAAGAGAAATGTCGCTGGACAAAAGAGCAAATAAAGAAACTTGATGCCGATATTGTTGGAATACAGGAAGTCTTTAGCATTGAGGCCGCACAAGCGCTATTTTCCCAGTTGGGTTATCACCATTTTGCGGTGGTGGATAAACCAAACGTTGAACAAGAATACATCTACTCTCATCCAGTCGTGGCATTGGCTTCAAAGTATCCTATCAAGCAAATTCAAGCCGTTGAGCCGCCAAGTTCAATTACCGAGAATTATCACGTTGCTACACCCAAATTCAGCCGGCAACCTCTCTATGCGATTATCGATGTTCCCGACATTGGGGAAATAGCCGTGTATGTCTGCCATTTAAAGTCTCAACGAGCAACAGAAAGCCACCTCCCCGAGAAAGCCCACTCAATCGTTGGTCGCTGGCTCTCTAGTCAACAGCGAGGCTGGGAAGCGGTGATGCTCAGAGTGTTTATGGAGCAACAATACGCCAACCACCCACTGCCAACTGTGCTATTAGGCGATATGAATCAGGCCTTAACCAGTGATATCACCAGCCTATTAACCACAAGCGCTGACATCAGCGGGCAGTCACTGCAGTTAACAGACAGTTGGCAAATTTATTCGCAAACCAATAACAAAGCCCAGCGACCAGCGACTCACTATCACTTTGCGACTGGCAATGTGCTTGACTACGTTCTACTCTCGCCGGAGTTTCAACCTGACTCGCCCTACTCACTGGCCGATGTTGTCGCCTACCAGACACTCGATACGCACCTTATCAACCCCAGTTTCGAGACCGACAAGCAAGCCAGCGACCATGCCTTTGTCGCCGTGACCGTTCAGTTTGTGTTGTAAGTCGAGGTTAATCTAGTCACTCCCCATTTGATAGACGCTACCGACCCCGCTTTCATGGACAAAATCTTCGTCATGGCTGACTAAAATAAAGGCTCCGTTGTAGTGATTTAGAGTGCTGGCCAATAACTGCTTCGATTCGAGATCGAGGTGGTTATCGGGTTCATCAAGCAGTAGCAGCGGCTGGGTTGGTTGATGACTGACCACCAGCATGGATAACTTCATCTTTTCGCCACCACTTAACTGCTCGACCTTACGAAATACGCTGTCACGGCGAAAGCCTATCCCCGCAAGTAGGGTTCTTGCCTCTGCTTCCAAGACCCCTACGCACATGTCCATGACGGTTTCGAGCATGGTTTGATTACTTTGCAGTAAGCCAAAATGCTGATCTAAATAGTAAACCTTGCTGTTAATCAAACAGTCACCGCTTAGTAACGTCTGTTCGCCTCTTAGAACAGACAGCAGGGTCGATTTGCCCGCGCCGTTACTACCTTGCAACCACACCTTACTTCTACTGCTGAGCTGAAGATGTATGGGCGCGTTACTGCCGAAAGGGAGAACGCCTGCAACTATCGATACGAGCTGTCCTTTGCGGCTGTCTTGCGCATCGCTCATATAGAACTTTTGTGGTTTCACTTGCTCCCAGCGTTGCTCAAGCGCACTCGCCTTTTGGCTTAGCAGCTCTCGTCTGCCACTATCATTTTTGGCTCGATTTGACATAGCCCCAGTGGCGCTATCTCTCATCCCATTGAGTAGAATTTTCGCTTGGCTACCCGTTCTGCGTAGTTTCATGCCTTGAGCCTGTCGTTGCTCAGCTTTTTCACGATTTAGCTGTGTTTGTCGTTCCAGTCGTTTTTGCTCCTTGTGCACGCTGTCGATCTGGCGTTCCAACGCAGCCACTTCCAGCCCTTTTTGCTCCCGGTAGTTATCATAGTTTCCACCATACTGAGCCAAACCAAGGGTTGAGAGTTCCCAAATCTGATCCATCTCGCGCAACAGAAATCGGTCGTGACTGATTAATAGTATCTGGCCTGAAAACGCATTCATCTGGTTACGCAACCACTCTCTGCCTTGCTTGTCCAAGTGGTTTGACGGCTCATCAAGAACCAGCAGGTCTGCGTTCGATTGAAACAGTTGCCACAATTGCAACCGCGCAAGCTGTCCACCACTCAGTTGAGCACACGGAAAGTTAACGTCTTGCGGCAAACGCATCTCAGCAAGCTGTGACTCTAGCTCGTGCTGCAAGTTCCATTGATCTCCGACCAAATCGAACCAACGCTGATCGCACGCACCCTGTTCAATTTTTTGCAGCGCTTCAAGCGTATCAGCGACCCCGAGATATTGAGCAAGAGTTAAATCACTGCCCAGCAACGCAGAAGGTAGCTGAGTGTAAGTGCGCACTTTGCCACTGAGTACCACCTGACCATAAGTAGGACTCAGAGCCTGAGTGAGAATCGCGGCAAGAATAGACTTACCCACACCGTTTCGTCCGACTAATCCCACCTTGGAATGAGTCAAGGTGCAAGAAAGATCGCGAAAAAGAATCTCTCCATTGTCGAAGTGATAGCTGATTTTATGGGCTTGTATAACTGGCATAATTTGCCTCCTGTAGAACAGGATTAGGCACTGCGCGTAGCAAACAGATCGCAAAAACAGCGATACAAAGTAATGATGTGAATTGTCTTAAAAGACTTGGCTCGAATAGAGCGAAGATTGAGCTACGCCGACTAACCCTGTGAAATCCGAATAACAATGTAAAAATGGATAACAGGTGTTAGTTGTACATATTGGCGTAATCTCCTACAGAAATGATGCGCTGAGTATAGAGCAATTTTTGTTCTTGTTGCAAGGGCTCAAATAGCAAACACATGATGTTGTCACAAACCAGGATATCTCCCACCGTTTAAATCAACGCGCGATACAAACGCTACACAGCCTGCTTAGTATCGACTGAATCAGCCTTGGAGGTGACATTGCGAAACAGTATCTCGTTGAGGCTCGTCGAACTGATTGGTTTAGTGATCACATCACAGCAACCCGCCGAGATCATCTGATCTCTGGCTTCTTGATAGGCATCAGCCGTACAACCTATCATCACAGGTTGGTGTGGTAATTTAAGGCCTAATATCTCTTTGACTGCTTGCGTGCCATCCATAACTGGCATGTGGTTGTCCATAAATACCACATCAAAGTCGCGTTGGGTGACCTGCTCGATCGCTTCTAAGCCGTTACTCGCAATGTCGTACTCAAAGCCTAATTTATCTAGGAATCGACCTAGGACCATTGCATTCACTTTGGTATCTTCAACGATCAAAACCCACATGCCGGTACCGTTATATGTTTGCTGACCATCGGCGACTTGGTCTGCTGATTCATCCGTTGCTAAAGAGATAGGTACGGAAACGGTAAAAGTACTGCCTGTGCCGAGCGTACTGTTTAAATCAATAGTGCCCTGCATGACGTTCACTAACTCAGACACAATCGCCAGTCCCAAACCTGTCCCTCCAAATCGACGTGTCGTGTCTGTTTCTGCCTGACTGAATGGATCAAAAATGAGCGCTTGTTTCTCTTGGCTAATCCCGATTCCACTATCACTGACGCTCATTTTCAATGTCGGCTGGCTTTGACTAAACTCAATGCCAACCGCCAGTTTCACTTGCCCCGATATGGTGAACTTGAGCGCATTACTGAGCAGGTTTTGTAGTACCTGCATTAGCCGAGTTTCATCACTGGCGATACGAACATGGACGTCAAAATCGCATTGGCAGACAAAGTAAATCCCTTTCTCTGCACACAAAGGGGTATAGAGATTGGTCAATTTGGTTGTGATATCCGCCAATAGAAAGCTTTTTTGCTCTAACTTGACTTTCCCCGCCTCAGTTTTAGAAAAGTCCAAAATATCGTTGAGAACCGTCATCATGTGGTGGCCAGAATTGAGCAAGGTGTCGACGTACTCTTTTTGCTCTTGGTCTAACGAGGTGTCTTGAAGTAATTCTCCAACGCCAAGAATGCCATTCATCGGCGTGCGTAATTCGTGGCTCATCGCGGCAAGGAATTTAGATTTAGCGATATTGGCAGCATTGGCTTCAATGGCCTTTTGCTCTAAGTTGTCTTGAAGCTCAATGCGCTGACTAATGTCGCGCTTGACCGCCATATAACCTTCCAGTTTTCCATCAGCTTGAAACAGCGGTGTCAACGTTAATTCAATCCAATACCACTGACCATTCTTATGGTAATTGATCAACTCGAACGAACCGCTTTGCCACAATTTAGTGACCTCTCTTATCTCATCTATGGTCAATCGGCTGGTCAACTCTCCATGCAATAAGCTATCTGGATCGCGGCCTAACGCTTCCGCTTCCGTATAGCCAGTCAGCTGTTCAAACGCCGCATTAACCCAAACAATATGGCTATTGGCGTCGACGAAGATCACCGCGTCACGCATGTACTTGACCAAGCGAGCCAAACGGGCAGACTCGGCCTCGCGCCGTTTAAGCTGCTTCGATTGTTTACGCAGTTTTTTCTCTGACTTATACAAAGCTTGAAACGGTGAAACTAACACATGTTGACCAAAGATAAACAAAGCGACGATGGCGATCAGCGTGGCCAGCGCCATACCGACCAAAAGACTCTCAATAAAGTTATTTTTCGCATTTGTGATTAACTGTGGGGAGTAGGAATAAAGAATCGTAAAATCTAGATCTTTCACTGGTTTCTGTTCTATCAACCAGCCGTTAGGATTGTGCATACTCCAATTGAATCGATCTTGTTTTAAGCCAAACCAGTGCAGCGAATCACTGCCAAAACCAGAATAAAATCGACTGTCATCCAATGGCGTGACTAAAGTCACCAACCCCTCAGGCAAACTATTGTATTCAACAGGCAAGGTAACAATCAGGTAGTTGCTTTGCATTTGGTCAAAAATCGAGTACGACGGATTGACGAGTAGGCTTCCATCTTGTATTCCATCAGCAATAAAAGCGGTGACCTTCTCTGGCAAAGCTAAATCAGAATAGACTTTCTCACCAACAAAATCATAGACATTAATAAACGATGACACACCGATTGGTTTGTAGCGTTTTAGTTGATCATAAAACGCTGACGGATTATCGATTCCTTCCAGTACAGCACTTAAAACAAGCGGGTGTTGCGCCAAGTTTTTTAATATTTGCTCGCGCGCATGTATATATTCGGTGACATACTGCTCAACCGTGGTGAGCTTACTGTCGAGACTCTCATCAATGACAACTTGTGCGGTTTTAGAGGCTTGATGCTGAACAAAAATCAAACTAACCGAAAAGAACACGGCAGAACAAACAACGATGAAGAGCGAAAACAAATGCATCCCATTTCTTTTGTCAAAGATTAGCATTGCGCCACCTTACACACTCCTTTTAGCCTTTGGCTGCCTAAAGTAATTTCACCGCATTGTTATTGTCATAATAGGCCATGCAATAATCACTTGCAGACAACGCCTCATGCGCATCTAAATTGGTACTACTGGGCAACTCAAACGGTTGATGATAGGTTTTGAGCAGCCCTTCTACAGGCATATCCATATTTTCTAATGCAGTTTTTAGCGTACGCCGATTGGTTATCGTATCAGAGACGAACTGCACGTTTTGTGCTGCTGCTATCAATAATTTTGTCAAATCATAACCATGGACGAACCCTGCCGGCGCTTCAATATTCAGGCTAGCAAACGAGTCGGGATAAATGGCTTTCGCACGCTCAAACACTTGGGCTTGATATTCCGTCAGTGTCGAACTGTAGAAATTAAAGCAGGATTGAATAAATCGCAGTGGCGCTTGCTCCCTCACGTTATAGGGAACAATACGTGAAAACTGACCGCCCGTTATTCCCCAATGACTGTACACAGGCAGTCTTTCTCCAACTTCAGAAATCGCCTCAACAATCGCCTTACCTTCTCTGGTATTGGCCACCATCAATAAGCAATCAGCCCCAGCGCTAAGAGCTTTGCGCACGATAATCCGCGCGTCGGAATTTTCAATCCCCCAGTCAAACCATGAAGTGTCGGTTTGACTGTCAAGTTCCATCGGCAGCGCTTTCATCATCGCTTTAAAATTTGACTTACCCCAACCCGTATTTTCTAGCACCAGATGAGGATGGCGACACTGCTGCTCAACGGCATAATCAACCAGAATTTTACCGACTTTGGAATCATCAACAGAAAGGCGAAAGATATAATTATTCTCGCTCGGCGTGCCGCGCGTAATGGGCGTTGCCGCCGCCCAAGGGACAAGGGTTAATAAAGACGATTGATTGATGAAATCACGGTACTTAATCAGCGGTGGACTGTGTAAGCCTGCGACCAAAGCAATCGTGGCGGGATCATTAAGAGCGCGCTGGATGTTCGCTTTGCTGCGCTTAACGTTTCCCCTATGATCTAAGGCAACAAACTCGACGGGAATACCATTGAGCTGATTACCGACTTCCGAGAACGCGACCCTGACACCCTGCTCGATTGCGAGTGCTGACTCAGAGTGTCCGGTTCTATCTGCATCAAAATAGATTTTCAATACTAACGGCGCTGACGCAAAGGTCGACGCACAAAACAGCCACGAAGCGATTCCAATCCAGAACCGAGGCATACCAGCTCCCTTGGACGATGAACGAAAGATAACATTAGCTTAGGTGACTGGTCGCCATTTTCCAATTTCTAGTACTTTTAGCGTAGAAATATTCGAAAAGGGATTAGGTCAGGAGTCTAGTCAATTTGCTGTACTGAAATGCGATTTTTAAACTCAAATACCTTTTCTGCGCATACATCAATACAGCTCCCACAGCTCATCACAATTTGGCGACAACCCCTGCTGCATCGCCCTGTGTGCGGCACTGAGCAAAGATATCTTGGCTTGCTTGATAAACGGATGTTTCAACATCCATGATGCCAAGCATTGAGTGAAACAGATTATCGTGGGAGTAATGTTCCGAGTGCGCGACTTGCTCTAAGCAGTGATTATCTAGTCCTTTTTGCTGTGCAAATTGAGGTGAAGTCCAAACCATCAATGGGACTTTTGTTTGCTGTTCGGGCGCGAGTGCGTATGGCATACCATGCAGAAACAAACCATTTTCACCAATCGACTCACCATGATCCGAAACATATACTAAGGCAGTATTGTATTTGTCTTGTAAGCCTTTGAGCTTGTCCACCACCTGCGCAATAACGTAATCAGTGTAACGAATGGTGTTGTCATAACTGTTTCTGATCTGTTCCACCGAGCAATTTTCGATATCCGCGCGCGGGCAATCAGGTTGAAAAAACGCATGCTCACGTGGATAACGCTGAAAGTAAGTTGGCCCGTGGCTGCCAATAACATGCATCAATACCATGCGGTTTCCTTGCATGTTATCCACTTGCTGGTCAAAATTTTCCAACAACGCCATATCGTAACAGGTTGACCCATTGCATAAGCCGTCGTTGCGCTTACGGTCAATTTCTTGCTTAGTGATGTGCTTCGCAACCCCTTTGTCACCACCGTCATTCTCTAACCAAAATAGATCGACCTTGGCGCGCTTTAGAATATCAAGCACGTTGTCCTGATTGTCAGCCACCTCACGACTGTAGTTATCATGACCTAAAGACGAGAACAAGCATGGCACAGAGACCGCTGTTGCAGTGCCACACGAAGCAACATCCTGAAACGACACCATATTCAAGGCTTGTGTATAGGCGTTAGTCGCACGCGAGTAGCCATTGGCTTGGTACTCTTGCGATCGCGCGGTCTCACCGAGGACAAACACCATCAAGGTTGGCTTTTCTTGAGCGGCAGCCAAAGCAGACTGGCTTTGCTTAGCGTCGATCCCCATCGGCTGATATTCAATCGGCTCGGTCAAATAAGTTTTGTTGACGTATTTCGTGACACTGTAGACCCACTGTGTCGGCACAATCATCTGTCTAAGATAAGCATTGTTGCGACCCACTGATGCATAGTCTTGGTAATATAAGCCTGCAATCACCGCAATCACCAATAGCGATGCCACCATAGAGCCAGCTTTTTTCATCAGCAGGTTAAAAAATGATCGCGGCTTTTCAATCGGCAGTAACATTAGCAACAGCGCAGGAAGGACGCCCATTAGCAGCATCCATGCGACTGAGTAACCGCTCAAATACGCAGTCGCCTCGCTACTGTCTGTTTCTACTATGTTAGCGACCATATTCGAATCAAATAGAGTGCCATAATTGAACCCTGCATAGCTCACCGCAGCAGATATCACCAACAATATTACAAAATATGGCTTAGTGATAAACGGCCAGCTAAATAGATTGAAAAGAAGATTAAAGGCGGCAAAAAAGAACACCGGAATCGAAACCACAAAGCCGATTTTAACTGTGCCTAACTCGCTGAATATTTCCAGCAATGCAGAGTAAACCGGTACATTAACCACCAGCGCAAAGTAGCCCGCCAGCAAAGCTGTAAGGCCAACATAAGAAAAAGGTGAACCACTAAATAATCGTTTCATGCCTTACACCAATATATAGATCCAAGTAAATGCGGCTAAACACAGCGCGATAAACACCGCTGAAGATCCGATGTCTTTTGCGCGGCCACTCAGCTCATGCCAATCACTGCCAATACGATCGACAACAGCTTCAAGTGCCGAGTTAAGTAATTCGACGATCACGACCAACGCCAAGCTAGCGATCAGCAGTAGATGCTCAACTTTGCTCACGGGTAACAGGAAAGAGACAGCAACCAAAACAATGCTTAGCAGCACCTCTTGGCGAAAAGCGGCTTCGTGGTTCCAAGCGGAACGCAGCCCATAAAGAGAATATTTTGATGCGTAGAGAACGCGAATAATGCCGGAATGTCCTGGTTTCACTTCAATACTCAGTCTTGTTGCAAATTAGATAGCGTCAGACTAGCGTTTGAAACTTAAGAAACCCTTAAGATAAGAAATTCAAATAAGGAAGGCGGAACAAGGTTTGGCACAGAAGGGGTCAAAATAGCAGGATCATAGCAGAGGTCAGCAAACCTCCGCCATATCGATGTGTCATCATTCTCCCTGAGAATTAGAACTGATAGACCAAGCCCGCGCATATCATGGGTTAACTAATATCACGGCAACGAATGGGAACTTGATTTGCAAATTTAGTATTTTTCTAAACTAGCCTGTTTATTTGACCCTGTAACGACACAATACAGGGTTGTTGTAAACATAAACACGGCGTCAGTTATTGTTCAAATCCTTCTAAGGTAATAATTGCGTAACCGTTCTTTTTGACTTGCTCATTAAGTTCTGAGAACTGCTCGCTGGTGTGACAAAATTGACAGTCACTTGAACTCAAACTTTCGACCTCTAGTTGCCGCAGCGCCAAGAACGCCTTGGCTGCATCAATTGCCTTCTGTGCATCGCGTTGTTGAAGTAACACGTCAAAATGCAATTTTTTGCCTTCAAGGGTAGTGGTATGGGTATCGTAGACGTGTAAGCTCATATTATCTCCAAAGATTGTCTTTAATTTATTTAGTACTGACACGGCCTGGCAGCGACAAATCACCAGATGCAATATCATGGACCTCGGTAACACAAAGAAGCGGTGCATGAACGTTTGCGTTCACCTTCAGTACCGCGCTGACCGAGTCAAAATTAAAATTTTTATCCGTTGTCAGCGATGACTTGGGCACCTCAACTCGAAGCTCTGTTGTGGTAAATTCAGGAGAAAAGTCGGGGCTATCAATATAAATCGGTAACTTTGGCCATGTCTCTGGCACTGTCGGTGATGAGTTTTCAGGTATGTCACGTACTTTGAGACCACCCGCGCAGGTTTCGTCTTTAACCAGTACGACCCAATGTGAATGCCACTGGTCACCGTCATTGGTTAAGTTTCCATCGCCATTTTCATCGTATAGCGGCGTGTCGTCAAAATCTGGGTGTGCAGTTACTGCTAGGGCGACGATGCCTTTTTCTTTATCAAAACCTATTGCTGATGAATCTAAGCTAGTCGGCCATACGTAGCTATACACTTGCGCCCCAGCCAACGCCCCTGTGAAATCAGGTTTCAAACTACCGATATGATCACGGACTTCCAGTTGAAAAACAAAACGGTCCTGTTGCTCTATGACCTTGCTATGAATCAGATCAAAGCTTGCTGGGATACGGTTATCTGAGCTAGCAATAATATGCTCATCTTGGTGAGCAGCCACAGTTCCAGTTTGTAAACCAACAATAGATGCAATTGTGGCAAGGGCCTTTCTTTGAGTACTAATTTTCATTTTTAACTCCTGTCATTAATATTTAGTTTCGCATCGAAACTAAATATTAATTTACATGCACACTTAGATTTGTCAATATAGTTTCGACTAAAAACTTTTATTATTTTTTCACGGTGGCAGTATGAGTAAAGACGTGTATGAGTTACTGGATAGAATTGGCAATTTGCTGAGAGCTGAGGTTAGGCAGCTTGGTTCAAGCTATGGCTTACATCCCGTCCATATAGAGATCTTGAGCTACTTATCTCGATGCAACCAATTCAGCGATACCCCGGCAGCGCTCAAAGAGTTTCTTGGTATCACTAAAGGTACACTGTCTCAGTCAATTACATTGCTTGAAACGAAAGGAATGTTGGTTAAACAAAAAGACGTACAAGATAAGCGGGTGTCACACCTGAGCCTCACTGAATCAGGAAGAGATCTCATTGAACAACTAACACCTCCGGATCGCTATTTAGGCCCACTCTCCAAACTGGAACAAACCTCACCTGACAGCGTTACGCTTTTAAAGCAGATGCTGGCTGAGATGCAGATCCAGAACGAGACGCTCACTTTTGGCGTGTGTCACACTTGTCGACATCATCAAGTGGTATCAGAGACAAAGTTTTACTGCCGTTTGACAGAGCTAGAATTGGATAGGAAGTTCGGTGAGTTGATATGTAGGGAGCATGAAAATACGCGCTGAAAATTCACGCTCCCAACACTGAGCCGTTAAGGCAACATGGACTTGATGTAGTCTCGGCGATTGAGTTTGCTCATCACGATGACGGCCGACACATGGATGGTGACCAAGATAAAAGTGACGTTCGCCAACACTTCATGCACCTCTTCGAGCCACTCCTCGCCCCAAAATAAGTCACTTTCCATTAGCCAACCGGAAGACGCAGTTAAAATTATCATCAGCCACAGCAACCAAATCATCACAGCTGCTGCTGGGTTGTGCCCTTGGTGATTATCGTTCCTTTCTAGCAACGCGTGTTTGATGTGATCGACAGCCGCTTTGGGTGAAGGCCAAAATCGACTAAGTCGTGCAGGAGAGTCACAAACAATTCCCCACAGCAGACGCACCGCAATGGCCGCAAGTATTGTATAACCTGCCCACTCGTGCAATTCACTCCCCTCTTCTAGCGCAAAGTAGTTAGCTAGGAAAAGGGCTGCAACTAGCCAATGAGTGAGACGTACTAGCCAATCCCATTTGAAAACACTAGTCATCTATCTCTTCCTTCACTTTGGCCAAATTGGTTGGGTCAAAATAGATCTCAACGCGCTGCTTATCTTGGTTGTAGCCATACAACTCATAACAACCTGTATCAGTGCGTTTAAACACCTTAATTTCATAACCCATATCTTCAACTTGTGACTTGGCTTGCTCGAAGTCGATCCACTGTGATTCTGGCTCAGTTGTACAAGTCGGGTCAGCGACGGCCATCGGAATGAATCCCAAAACGGATGAGCCAAAGATAAGCATTGCAAGTGTATTTTTCATCAGAATTCCTTACTAGTTTTGTCCAATTTCTCTTGGATAGTAAGGAGTGAAACTTAAGAAACCCTTAAGCCAGTAGGCATAAAAACAACCCAACAAGAATGCGCGCGAAAACTCATTGCTAATAAACAACTCTATTTCATACACAACTAGATGCTTATCACCTTTCATAAGTGTCATTACGACTACACTGGTTTACATCTTAGGACATAAAGGAAGTCAAACTAATGAGCTATCACTTCGCCGCAACACTATTATTTGTCACTTTTTCGATAGGAAACGCTTCAGCTCAACCGCCGGCATATCTCGCTAAAGTTGAAATAGCACATAGTGGAGGCACTGATGTATGTGGATGCCACCATAATAGAAAAACCGGCGAATATCATTGCCATACCAGAAAACAACGTGGCGGTAGCTGTCCGCCTTAAATAGAATACTAAAAAAGCTGAGTATGCGATGACACTACTCAGCTTTGGCTAGATCTAGATAAAGATTCAGTTTTTACTCTGTGGAGGTTCGTTTGACTATCAGCGCGGTGCCCATCCCACCTCCGATACACAAAGAAGCGAGACCAAGTTGCGTGTCTGAGCGGATCATCTCGTAAATCAGAGAGGTGACGATTCGACCACCTGACGCACCAATCGGATGACCAAGGGCAATAGCACCACCGTTGACATTAGCTCTCTCTTCAAACCAATCATAAGGCACATTGTGTTGCTCACTCAGTCCTTTCATAACGCCTATCGCTTGAGCTGCAAACGCTTCGTTTAGCTCTAAGCGCTGAATATCGCTTAGTTTAAGTTGTGCGCGTTGCAGCGCCTGTTTGACCGCTGGGATAGGGCCTAACCCCATGACTTCAGGCTCAACGCCACCTTGCCCAGTTGCAACCACTTCAACTAGTGGCGTTAAGCCGTATTGATTGACAGCCCGGCCACTGGCAACAACTAGCGCTACCGCTCCATCATTTAATCCCGACGCATTACCCGCGGTCACGCTTCCTTGCTTATCAAAAGCTGGGCGCAAGCCAGCCAATGTATCGATAGTGGTGCCAAATCTTGGGTGTTCGTCCGTGGTGATTTCACTTTCGCCCTTGCGTGATTTAACCGTCACTGGGACGACTTCAGCACCAAAATGACCACACTTGATCGCATGCTCGGCTCTGGATTGGCTACGCAGTGCAAATGCGTCTTGCTCTTGTCGGTTGATTTCGTAGCGCTTTGCTATGTTCTCGGCTGTCATCCCCATATGATAGCCGCCAAACGCGTCAGTTAAGCCATCTTTTAGCATGGTATCGACCATAGCCATGTCGCCCATTTTATTGCCCTGACGACATTTTCCATCAACAACAAAAGGGGCGTTGCTCATACTTTCGGTTCCCGCTGCAACGACAATATTTGCATCGCCACTGCGTACAGAATTGATGGCATTGAGCAAAGATTTCATTCCGCTACCACAGATCATATTCAGTGTATAAGCTGGAGTTGTCACCGGAATACCCGCGTAAACCGAAGCTTGGCGACCAACACCTTGACCTTGCCCGGCCCCCAGTACATTGCCGACAACCACTTCATCAACAGTTTCAGGTGCTAGCTTTGCTTGCTTGAGTACTTCTTTGATGGTCAAACTTGCCAACTCAACCGCCGATTGCGAACTCAACCAACCCAGAAAAGTCCCAATCGGGGTGCGCTTAGCCGCAACAATATAGACTTTATCACTCATGTTATAGCACCAACCCGCCGTCAATTTTTAACACTTGCCCTGTAATAAAGCTCGACTTGTCACTGGCCAAAAACTCCACACCATTGGTAATGTCCTCTTTGGTACCCATCCGACCTAACGGCGTTTTCTGTTTCATTAAATCGAGGACTTTTTCCGGTAAATCGGCGGTCATTGGCGTTTCGATAAATCCCGGCGCGACGCAATTGGCACGAACTTGTGCACCTTTACGAGCGAACTCTTTCGCCCAACCTTTGGTCATTGCGATAACGCCGCCTTTGGTTGCGGCGTAGTTAGTTTGACCAATGTTGCCGTCAGTACCGACGACCGAAGACATGGTCACAATCGAGCCGTAGTTGTTTTCCATCATCAAAGGCGCAACGGCCTGAGTCAGATTGAAGACCCCTTTAAGATTGACATCAATGACAAAGTCCCACTCTTGCTCGGTCATTTTGTCGATCAGTGCATCTCGGGTTACACCGGCATTATTCACTAGGACATCAATACGCGAATATTTCTGTTCTATGGTGGCAACGAGCTCGGCAATGGCTGCGCGGTCACAAATATTAATCGTGACAGTTTCAACATTTTCCACATCAGAAAATGCCGTGGATAACCCGTCCGCGTTCATGTCTAAGGCATACACCTTTTCGGCACCATTTTGAGCAAACCTTTCAGCAATTGCTCGACCTATTCCTTGTGCTGCGCCTGTTACCAGACAAATTTTGTTGTCAAACATGTCTTAATCCTTATGGGCAAATAAAAAACTGACGAGTAAATCAATTGAGTACAAACGTACAGCTAGCAAAGACGCTTGCCTCAACTGGAAGCAAGATGAGCTGTTATTCATCTTGGTTAAGTTTGAGTCGAAACTGCGTGTCAAAGATTGCAGAATCCATAATTTTTAATGACGAACTGACGACAGGATCGAACGTCATCTGTTGCAAGATATCGCGCTGTAAATCAATGCCGGGTGCGATTTCCGTCAGCTCTAAGCCATGCTGAGTCAAACGAAACACCGCCCGTTCGGTAATATACATAACGGGTTTATCGCTATTTAACGCTTGCTGGGCACAGAAAGTGATCTGTTCGACCTGATCAATCAGTTTCTCCTGACGACCTTCTTGAATAATAGTCAATCCCTGTGAATTGACCTCTAATTGCAGGCCCTGTGCGGTAAAGGTGCCACAAAAATAGACCTTCTTCGCGTTCTGAGTAATGTTGATAAAGCCACCGCAGCCAGCAATTTTGCTACCAAAGCGTGAGACATTGATGTCGCCTTTTTGATCGCATTGCGCCAGGCCAAGGAATGCTTGATCGACCCCGCCACCGTCGTAGAAATCGAACATCTGATCTTGGCTGATGATCGCCTGAGGAAGCCGAGACGCACCAAAATCCAGACCACTTTGTGGGGTACCGCCAACGGCTCCGGGCTCAACGGTCAATGTGAAACGATCCATGATGCCTGCTTGCTGCACCACCTGAGCAATGTACTCAGGAGCGCCGATGCCTAAATTAAGAATTGAGTTGGCTTCTAGCTCCATAGCGGCGCGGCGAGCAATGATGGTTTTGGCATCCAGTTTGCTCACCTGATTTGGTTTAGTGCTAGCGTCAATGTCATCACCACTGGCAACACCGACAAATTCTGGATTCATCATAGTGGCGAAGGTTTGCATGTGCTCTGTTGGATCTTGGCAAACCACAACCGCATCAACAAAAATACCTGGGACTTTCACCGCATGGGGATCGAGCGTTCCAGCCTCTACCACCTGCTTAACTTGAACAATCACCCTGCCGCCATTGTTCTTGGCCGCTTGCGCTGCCGCTAAACTCTCAACGATCAAACACTCATCTTCCATGGTAATGTTGCCATTCTTATCTGCTGTGGTGCCACGCAAAATAGACACATTAACGGGAAGCTTATGGTAGAACAGATGTTCTTCGCCTTTTAGATCAATCACTTCAACCCAATCTTGTGTGGTTGCAGAATTAATTTTTCCGCCTTCGACACGTGGGTCAACAAAGGTGCCAAGCCCAACTTTGCTAATGGTGCCTAATTTACCCGCCGCGGTATCACGCAGCAGATGAGAAATAATCCCTTGAGGGAGATTGTAGCCTTCAATAAGGTTATCGACCGCGAGCTGTTGCAGTTTGGGTACCAAGCCCCAGTGACCACCAATGGCTCGTTTTACCAGCCCTTGCTGAGCGAGGTGATTGACCGCTCTTCCTTGTCCGTCACCTTGCCCTGCGGCGAATAGTAAGGTCAAATCTCTTGGTTGTTGGCACATGGCAAAACGCTCGCCGATTGCACGTTCAATGGCTTCTGGAACCACACTACCAATGAAGCCACCTAATAGCACAGCATCTCCGTCATTGATCCACTGCGCGGCTTGTTCCGCTGTTAACTCTGCGACCACTTCAACCTTCCTTGTTAAATTCGAAGCTCTTTAACGATTTATTCCAGATTAGACCGTGCCGCGCAGGTTGTTAATTGCACAAAAAGAGATTGTGAATTTCATATTTGAAATTTTTAAATGGTGCGGTTTTGCATCTCTGCAACGCGCTGATACAGATACTGTTTAAATCCGGCGCAGCGTTCCGGCATTGGCGTACGTGGGCGATAGTAGACGTCGATATCGAAGCTAGCACACTGATATTGCTGCATAATGTGCTGTAACTCGCCACATGCAAGTTGCGCGCTCACCAACGAGTGGGGTAAATAAGCAATTCCCGCATGTTCTAGGGCGAGGTCGAGTAACATTTCACTGTTGTCGCACTCTAACGTATCTCGAATGGTCGCAATTTCCGTTTGGCCATTGTGCTCAAAACACCAACGATTGCCCCCAACTAGTGTGCGCGCATATAAGCAGCGGTGCTGGCCTAGTTCACTCGGACTGGTTGGCATGCCGTGTTCAACAAGATACTGCGGCGATGCGCAAAGATACAAAGGTTCACGCAGTAGACGACGACGTATCAGTAGCGAGTCTTGCTCTGGCTCACCGACATAACTTGCACTGGCTCGAAAGGCGAAATCAATACTTAAAGGATCGAACTCGCCCGCTTCGATAAAGATTTTAAAATTAACCTGAGGATGCATAGCTATGTATTCCGCGACAATTTTAGTCAGGTATTGGCGCGCAAACAGGGGTGTTGAAGAGAGCTTAATTTCACCGCGCTGCTCCTCAGCCAGGTTTTGTACCTCTTCACATAGGCTATGAATATCTGGCAACAACGGCGAAAAGCGCTCGTAAAGCAGTTGACCCGCTTGCGTAGCCACCAATTGGCGCGTGCTGCGTTTTATCAACTCAACCGACATCGCTTCTTCAAGCTCTTTGACCCAACGGCTGCCTGCTGCGGGAGAGATCCCTTGCTGAATGGATGCCTCACGAAATGAGCCTAAGCGAATCACGGCGCAAAAGAAGACAATCTTATCTAGGATCGGTTGGCGGCTTGAAAGCAAGTTGGTGGTCATACGCTCACCAGCCCTTTTTGCAGCGCTAGTTTCACCAAAGCGGCGGTTGATGTTGCGCCCAATTTCTTCTTAATTCTGAGCCTGTGGGTTTCAACGGTACGCACACTGATGTGCAATGAATCAGCGATGTCTTTATTGCAAGCGCCGTTAACGATCGCCTTCAACACATCCGATTCACGATTGGTTAAGGTATCGTCTTTGGGCTCAGGTTTATCATTGATCTGTTCCAGCAATCGATCGGACGCCTGAGGACAAAGGTATGAACGGCCTTGCGCCACCTGATTGATTGCCATTACCAACTCTTCTGAGCCAACATCTTTCAGTACGTAGCCTTTCGCCCCAGCTTTCACCGAGCGAACGACGTAATCTCGGCTGTCGTGCATCGATAACATGATCACCGCCGTATTCGACTGCTTCTTCTCAAGCTTCTCTAACACTTCAATGCCATTCAGACCGGGCATATTGATGTCTAATAACAACACATCCGGTTTGAGTGACAGCGTGCTTTCTAAGGCATCGACCCCCGTCCCTACACAGGTAACAATATCTAAGTTGTCTTCCCTTTCCAGCCGTGACTTTAGCCCATCTTGCATCAAACGATGATCATCGGCCAATATCAGTCTAATCATACAAACTCCATGTTTAAGCTCACTCGCACTTCCGTACCTTGTCCTTGCTCACTGGTGACGGTAAATGTGCCACCGATCGCTTGAATCCGTTCTCTCATATTTTGCAATCCCATGTGCTCAAATATGGCTTGATGACGCTTACCTGATTTGAGCAGCTTGGCAGGAATGCCCACCCCATCATCACTGACGGTAAGAATCAGCATTCTCCCTTCGCGCTGCATAATTACGTCCACGCCCTGCGCATTGGCGTGCTTTTCAACGTTGTGCAACGCTTCTTGCACCACTCGGTAGAGCGTGGTTTCCACCTCTGGTAGGAACTCTTCACCATCAATATCATGTTCAAACACCAGCTCAAGTTGAGTTCGTTCACGTAACTCGTTGATGTAGGCTTCGATGCCTGCCACCAGACCAAGATCATCCAACTGTGGAGGCCGCAAATCCCGCGAGATGCGCCGCAACTCAACAATGGCATGTTCCATGGCATTTTTGCTTGCATCTAGCTCAAGTTCTTTCTTGGCTTCATTCTTCTCTTGCGCAACGTTATCTAAGCGGTACTTGGCCGCGACCAACAATTGATTGACGCCATCATGCAACTCTCGCGAAACGCGGCGACGTTCGTTCTCTTGCGAGTCAATAATTTGCTGATTGAGTACACTGAGTTGCTGGTTAGCTAAGCGGCGCACATTGAGGTTTAATGACGCGCCCAACGCCGCAATGACAGACACTGCGATAATCACGACCCCAAATAGCGCGCTGCTTGTTTTGCCGATGTTTTGGTCGAACCCATTTTGAATGTGGTTCACTTGGCTTTCGATATCGTCAATATAGACGCCCGTTCCGACCATCCATTGCCACTTGTCGAGCGACACTGCGTAACTGAGTTTTGGTAACGGCTCTTTTTTTGACGGTTTGTGCCACAAGTAATCGACAAATCCACCACCACTACGGCCAGCCTTGATCAGCTCTTGCAGTAATTTTTTACCTTTGACATCTTCGACATCCCACCAGTTTTTTCCTATGCGCTCCTGCTGGTATGGCAGTACCAATGCATCGCCTTCCCAGGTATAGACAAAAATGTAGCCATCGCTGCCATACGTGAGTTGGTTCAACTTTTCAGCAACAATTTGCTTGGCAAGATCGGGGGCTAATGACTCATCTAGGTAGTAGGGTTCGATACTTTTAACTGCCATTTCTACGTACTGAACCAATTCCTGCCTTTTCGCGGCAAGAATATTTTTCCTCGTAAGCTCGACTTGTTCACTAACCAGTTGTTTTGCCTGACCAAACAAGATTCCAGCCACAATAGACACCACCACAATTAAGGGCACGATCGAAAGCAAAATGATATTGATAGTCAGTCTTCTGTTGCTAACGAAACCCATTTTGCTCTCCATGCTTGTACGTAGTTTTACTGAAACTTTATATCGAAAATTGCACTTAGTACCGACTAAATTTGCGCAATTCTCCTTATAGAGCGGATTTCATCTCACCCCTACACTTAGGCTCAAATGTAACATCACATTAACATTCACAACGCTGCGATGTTCACATTTCTCGTGTTTAAAAGGATTACAGCCTAACAAGGAGACTTCCATGAAGTTCAAAAAAGTAGCACTCGCCTCACTGATCGCCGTCTGCGCAACATCGAATGCCTTAGCGGCGGATAAAAAGGTGTTGCTGAAAACGCCGATTGCTTTTGGTAGCCATTTACCTGCGCTAGGGACGCCGATTCAGTGGTTCTCTGAGAAAATCAGTCAAACCTCGGGTGGCACCATCAAGATGAAAATCTATGAGCCGGGTAAGCTAGTCAATCCGCCCGAGATTCTCGACGCGGTTTCAACTGGTAAAGTCAACTCTGGCTATGCGATCTCTGGTTACTGGCAAGGTAAGCTTCCTGCGTCGGCGATTTTTTCTGCTATCCCATTTGGACCGGAAGCGCCTGAATTCATGGCATGGTTGTTCTTTGGCAACGGCTTAAAACTTTACCAAGAGATGTATGACGAAGGCGGATTCAACGTCAAAGTGATGCCGTGTGCGATTATCTCGCCTGAAACCTCGGGCTGGTTCCGCAAACCAATTGATAAGCCTGAGGACTTAAAAGGTCTCAATATGCGTTTTTATGGCTTAGGCGCATCTGTGATGGAAAAACTTGGTGTCGGCACTGTGCAGCTACCGGGCGGTGAAATCTTTGGCGCACTTGAGAAAGGAGCGATTGATGCCTCTGAGTTTTCTCAACCCGCGATTGACGAACGTCTAGGTTTCCACAAAGTCGCTAAATACAACTACTTCCCTGGCTGGCACCAACAATCAACAGTATTCGAGTTGTTGATCAACAAGGATACGTGGAATGAGATGAGTCCAGTTCAGCAGTCGGCTGTGGAAACGACCTGTATGGCAACCATGACCTACTCGATTGCAGAAGGTGAGGCACTGCAATTTGCAGCGATGGAAAAAGCCAAGCAGAACGGCGTCGAGATCCGCTACTGGAACGAAGAGATGCTGAGCCTGTTCAAAAATACTTGGATGGAAGTCGTGGAAGAGAAAAAAGCCGAAGACCCATTCTTTAATAAGGTATGGGAAGATCTCAGTACCTTCCGTGCCGGCTATGCTCTATGGGCATCCAATGGCTTCCTACCTCGTGAAACGAAAGCCCAATAACTTGTCTGTGAATTGGACCTACTGGCCGACGCATTTGCGTCGGCCAAGGTTGTAAGGAGTCACCAATGAGCAAGGTGCTGTATTCTACCCCTACCGTTCCTATGTATTGCCATATTGAACGGACAATTAACTTGGCGAGCAAAGCGTTAGCTTGGACCAATCTCGCGTTAGTTGCCGTTATTATCATTCAAGTCGTGTTGAGAAAAGTCTTTTCCAACGGCCAAATTGCGTTAGAGGAGCTGCAATGGCACCTATACGCCACCGCGGTGATATTTGGCACCGCCTATGCGCAAGTGACCAATCTGCATGTCCGGGTCGACATTTTCTACCATAAGTTTTCTGAGCGCAAAAAGGCCTTTGTCGACCTGCTTGGTTTGCTTTTTTTAGCCATCCCATTCGTTGTGATTGTCATTTTACACTCTTACGATTTCGCCTATGAGGCTTGGCGAGTCAACGAAAGCTCGGCCTCGCCGTCTGGTTTACCTTATCGCTGGCTAATCAAAGGCGTCATTCCACTCAGCTTTAGCCTGCTGCTGTTGTCTATGGTAGCCAAAATACTGCGCGATATAGACACATTGCTCAATGACGAAGCACAACAAGGAGCACATCATGGAAGCAAATGAATGGATTGTGATCGCCATGTTCGGCTCGTTTATCCTGCTGTTATTTACTGGCATTCCAGTCGCCTATGTATTAGGTGGTGTTGGCGTGATGTTCGCGGCGATTGGTTACTTTGCCGATATCTATCTTGATACCTTTACTGGTCTTGATTACACCAGCCTAGGTTTGGTGGTGAACCGTATCTATAAAATCATGGATAACTGGATATTGGTCGCGCTACCCATGTTCA
Organism: Vibrio galatheae; assembly: GCF_000967545.1. Classification (GTDB taxonomy): domain Bacteria; phylum Pseudomonadota; class Gammaproteobacteria; order Enterobacterales; family Vibrionaceae; genus Vibrio; species Vibrio galatheae. The sequence continues at coordinate 311,813 of NZ_JXXV01000018.1, forward strand.
TTTTCATGGGTAATATGCTCGACAAGTCAGGGATTGCCGAGAAGTTAATGTCATCAATGCAGGCTTTGTTTGGCAAAGTGCATGGCGGCTTAGCGATCACCGTCATGGCAATTGGTATTATCTTGGCGGCCTCAACGGGCATTATTGGCGCTTCTGTGGTGCTACTGACCGTCATGTCACTGCCAAGCATGATGCGTCAAGGTTATCACCTGCCACTTGCGCTCGGCACTGTCGCCTCAGCCGGAACACTCGGTATCTTACTGCCACCGTCTATCATGCTGGTGATCATGGCCGATCAACTTGGCCTATCTGTTGGCGATCTGTTTATGGGCGCCATCATGCCGGGTCTGCTGCTGGGTAGTTTATACATCATCTACATCCTAGTGGTGGGTAAGATGACCCCGCACAAAGCGCCAGTACCAGAACATGTCGAGCCGGTTGATTGGCGCTTGATCTTGCAAGTGTTCAAGGATATCACTCCGACTGTGGTACTGATTTTATGTGTCCTCGGCTCTATATTTGCCGGTATCGCCACCCCGACCGAAGCGTCAGGGATCGGCGCACTCGGTGCTACCTTGCTCGCAGCGTATAACAAAAAGCTCAACCTCAAGGTACTCAAAGAGGTATTGCTGTCATCCTATGGCACCACCGCCTATATCTTTATGATTTTCTTAGGTGCGTCATGCTTTGCTTTAGTCCTACGCGAGCTGGGTGGTGATGAGTTAATCGAGTCGTTCTTAAGTGGCTTACCCTTTGGTCCATATGGAATCATCGCCTTCATTCTAATGATCGTGTTCCTGCTCGGCTTCTTCCTTGACTGGATTGAAATCACTTTGATCGCGCTACCTTTGCTCGCTCCTGTGATTGCTAGCCTTGGCATTGAGCTGGATGGACACGGCGTGGTGGATAACCCTAGCTTAGTGTGGTTCGTGATGCTGGTTGCGATGGCGCTGCAAACTAGCTTTTTAACCCCTCCGGTTGGATTTGCGCTGTTCTATTTGAAAGGTGTCTGTCCGGAAGGCGTCGCGTTAAAAGATATTTATCGCGGTGTGATTCCCTTTATTGCCATCCAGTTAGTTGCGCTGATCTGTTTGGTGGTTTGGCCACAATTAGTACTTTGGTTCCCAAGTGTTGCCTACGGATAATCATTGCACGTCATTACCCACTCCAAAGCCAGCTCATCTGAGTTGGCTTTTTACACTAAGAAGTCAGCAAAACAAATTGTTTGCGTAGCTAAAGTCCACTGCAGGCGAAAAAGCCACCACTTGACCACGAGCCAGTGTGACCAGATCTGAGCTTTTGTTTGACGATATTGCTTTTCCAAGCAGAACCGATACAATCGCCAGCGCTATATTAGCAAACGTTTAATTTATTCTCAGGGCGGGGCGAAATTCCCCACCGGCGGTATTCCCTTATAATAGGGTGAGCCCGCGAGCGCTCGATACGTCGAGGTCAGCAGATCTGGTGAAAACCCAGAGCCGACGGTTATAGTCCGGATGAGAGAGAATGAAAACACACCATCATAAGTTGAGCTTACTCGTTCAACAATGTCGTGGTGCATTTCGTTTGGCTGAGGGGCTTTACCTCAGTACTCATGTATGCCCTGATTCTGGTGATATTTAGGAGTTAACCATGAATCAGTCATCTTTACTTGCCGAATTCGGCGATCCAATTACCCGCGTAGAAAACGCACTTTCTGCTCTGCAACAAGGTCGAGGCGTACTGCTACTTGACGATGAAGATCGTGAAAACGAAGGCGATATTATCTATTCCGTTGAGTCACTGACCACGGAGCAAATGGCACTGATGATTCGCGAATGCAGTGGTATCGTCTGTTTGTGTCTGCCTGAAGAGCAAGCCGATCGTCTTGAACTGGCGCCTATGGTTGCAAACAACAACAGCGCTAACCAAACTGCGTTTACTGTTTCCATCGAAGCCAAAGTTGGCGTAACAACGGGTGTTTCAGCTCAAGATCGCGTCACAACCATTAAGACAGCAGCGAACCCAACCGCAAAACCTTCTGATCTGGCAAGACCTGGGCATGTGTTCCCACTGCGTGCGCGCAAAGGGGGAGTGTTAACTCGCCGCGGTCATACCGAAGGTACAATCGACTTAATGCAAATGGCCGGCCTGCAGCCTGCGGGCGTTCTGTGTGAAGTCACTAACCCTGATGGCAGCATGGCAAAAGCGCCAGAAATCGTCGCATTTGGCAAACTACACAACATGCCTGTACTGACTATCGAAGACATGGTGATGTACCGTAGGCAGTTTGAACAAAAACTTGCTTAAACGTCAAAAGCCAAGTGCAGTGCACTTGGCTTTTTAGATTTTAACTTACTGTTTATCAAGCCTTAGCTGGTTTTAATGTCTCACCTGTATGCCTCAATCTGAGATTAAACAGTACCAATAACACTATCGCGGCTAACGAACCAAATAGAGAGACATACAAGGTGCTGTAATAGTTATACAACTCCCCCACCACACCTAGTGAAAGACTCGCAATCAACGCGCTGACATTAAGTAGATTGGTAAACAGCGTTGAAGCCGTTCCCAAGCGATCGCGCATCATATCTTGCAGCACCACCATTCCTAAGGTTGCACACACGCCAATAAAGAATCCGTTGAGCAGTTGGGCGCAGAGCATGGCAACAAAACTTGTGTTGGTCAGCATCACTACATAGAACAGCGCGCCACTGACGATCCCCATCACTAATAACTTGATTGTCCCTACTTTATCAGACAAACGCCCTGCCCACAGCATCACTGGAATTTCACATAGTGCGCCCGCGCCAAACAAGAAACCTAACCAGTTTGAATCGACTTGCAACTCTTGTGACAGGTAGAGAGGCATACTGGTGATGTAGAGGTTATTAGCGGCAAAAGCTAGTGCCATCGCAAAACAATAGAGCGCAATCAATCCTACTTTGGTGGCTGAGAGTGGTTTACGTGAGTTGTGCTCCGTTTGCTCAACCGATTTCTTACAATCAGGTAGATAACGTAAAATCACCCCTATCGCGATACTAACTATCAGAGCAGACACCGCAAAAGCCGTTCCAAAGCCAAAGCTTGCCTTAATGATGAAAGCAGCCGGTGGACCGAATACCCACGCGATCGCCATGCCCGCACGCATGGTTGAAAGAAACGTGGTGCTGTCTTCCACATTCTCGTCGGCATATTCACGCCCCATCGCAAACAGTTGGCCAAAAGCGGCACCGCTGATACTACCAAACATGGTTGCAATCGCTACGCCGACCCAATACTCACGAACAAAAATAAAGCTCACCACAGTAATGAAATAACTAATCAGTGCAGTAACCAATATTGCTTTGCGCGGCCAGTTCTTATCCGACTGAGAGGCTAAAAACTGTGATACCGCAACCGAACTCATTACGGCCAATACCATGTACAGACTCAACATCATCGGCGTAGCGCCTAGCTCCTCAACGATAAATAGACTCGACAGAGGATAAAAAAATGCCCCACATAATCCTGCGACAAAGGCAGTAAAAATGAACAAGATGGCAGTTTTATCTTTATACATAATTAGCGACTCTCTTTTCGTCCAAGGTGAAGTAAACGGCGTTAGTTTACTCAATGTCACATCTTTTCATTGATAGTATTCGAGCTAGTTCTAATACTTATCCGTCAAAAACTGATTTAATTTTGACGGATAAACGCATCCAACGTACTCTACAGCGGTAAAGCAAGGACCAAACTATGAAACCGTTTATCGAGAATGTACTCAATACTCCCCACTACGATTGGTTGGTGCGCGAGTATCAATGCCGCGTGGCAAACGAAGAATTTTCTTGCCCATGGCACTATCACACTGAATACGAACTGGTGCTGTATTTGGATCCTGATAATGTTTTCAGCGGAAACTACCTTGCTGGTGATACGGTCGGGCAAATTGAAGATAAAACCCTATTGCTCTACGGACCCGGCTTGCCACATATGCTCAGCGGTAAACTTATGAGCAGTGAAGACAAACCACATCGGTCGATTATTGTGTGGCTAAAGCAGCATTGGATAGACAAACTGCAAGCGATGGTCCCCGAAGCTCGAAACATAAAATCACTGCTGGAAAAATCCGCTTTTGGCATGCAGTTTAGCCAACAAACGGCCAATAAGGTCGCTAAGCTGCTTGCTGGAGTAGAAAGCTTAGATAGGCACTATCAATCACTGCGAGTAATGGAAGTACTGGTTCTGTTAGCGGATGATAAAGACGCACAAAAACTCTCGGTAACACCGTATCGAATCAGCCAAGTTACAGGGGATAAAGAAGCGCACCGCAAGGTAGAGCGAGCAACCCAATACATAGAGAATCACTTCCACGCCGCGATTCGCATCTCAGACTTATGCCAAGCGCTCCACATTAGCGAGAGCTCAGCCTACCGCTTGTTCGAAAAACATTTTGGCGTGAGCTTTTCTGATCATTTGAAGCAATTTCGTATCGGTAAAGCGTGTGAATTGCTCGCCAACACGCAAGCGCCAATCGCATTAGTTGCGGAAAGAACCGGATTTCAAAACCTTTCCAATTTCAATCGCCAGTTTCGCTCGGTAAAACAGATGACCCCCTCCCAATTTAGGGCAAGGTTTGAATAGACGTCGTTGTTCGTTTGCGAGGTAAGTTAAATTCACAAGTATGATGACAACAACAAAAAAGCGCTTCATGCATGAAGCGCGTGGAAAGGGATAAGATTAGGCGTATACAACGAACACACCTAGGTACGATCTCATCATTTTTACGATCTAGATGATCCCTCGTGCAATGCCAACTCGACGTCCTTCTTCCATTTCCCACTGCACCCCATACTTATCTACCCAGTAGAAAAATGAGATCGGGAACCCGTTTAACTTCTCAGGGTGATAGTCATGAGAAGGGTTAATCATAGTAACGCCTTCTTGCGCCTTCAAATAGTTAAATACGGCGGTACAGTTCGAGACTTCAAGCGCAATGTGTCTTGGCCCACCAAGGTCATAGGTTTTGGGTTGAGGCGGAATCTCAGATTTTCCTATCGGGCGGTGATAGCGCATTAGCTCGAGATAAATCGACGCGTAGGGATGTTTCAAAAAGAGTACATCGACCTCGACATCTTGGTTAGCCAACCCTGCATCTTGGTTAAACTCATCCATTGATACATTGCGATAATCCATCTTCTGCCCTTGGTCATCAACCGCACGCTCAAAGCCAAGTACGTTGTGATAATAGTCCGCGGCACTATCTACATCTTCGACAATGATGTTGACATGAGATAGACCGAGAACAAAGCCGCTGATGTCTTTTTGGGTGAGGCGCTTGAATAGTTCTTGTTCTGCGCTCGGTGATATTTCAACCGCGTAGTTGACCTCTTTCCCTGTCTCGATCTGCTCGTTACAGACCAAATAGTCTTTTACTTGATCATTCTTTGTGTCACTCGGACCTGACTGCACCTGCGCATGCCAACGTTTAACTGCAAACCAATCAGGGTTAATAACATAAGCGGCAGCGACCAAATCAAAAGGAATAAAACCGTGGCTAGAACCAAAGAGAGTCGCCCACTCTAAAGCCCAAATACGTGACTCTTTCTCTAGATACGCGGCAAGAGAACTGCCATTCTTCATCTCTCTTAACTCATGGAAATCTATCCAGATATCGTCGCATGCTTCAAAAGGAATCAGGGTCAGCTGAACATCACTGTTTAGTAGTGCGTTAAACGCGGCTTGATCGACTTCAAAATTCAGGTCTCTAAATGGTCTTAGCTGGCGTTTACTCGTGACAAAATGCTGCTCTTTATTCCTCCGCCCTGCCACGCATACCACTTCTTCGATATTGTGAATCAGTTGAGGAAAATGTTTGATAACAAGCGCAATATTCGTCAATGCGCCGATCGCAAGTATGGTCAATGGCCCTTGTTGCAAGGCTTGAGCTAAGTGCTCGACCGCATCGGGAAGCGCTTTCCCTTCTGCTTGCGAAAAAAATACTGGGCTACCTTTGGAAACCGTGAGGCTGGTTGGACCAAACTGAGTGGTAAACTGAGTGGCAATTTTAGTCGTGACTTCAATATCGTCGCAATTACCAAGTGTAGAACTCAAACCAACGATATCGATCTCTTGACTACGAAACATCACCCCAAGTGCATAGCCATCATCGACATCACAAGGAACAAGTCCGTTGTAGTGGCCTATCGTGATATCGGTATCAATCCACGTCCGTTTTTGTGGCACGTCTAAACAATCCTCAGATCTAAAACTTTGCATACACTCTCCTGTAATTCAATGTCACTCTTGTCGCACCTAAGATGATTTTACGTTGCTTCAATCTATCATGAGTTTTTCACTGTACATGACGACATTGCGGCCATATTCTTTACCACGGTATAGCTGTTCGTCTGCTTTGACGATTGCCTGTTTTAGACACTCATCCAACTGTTCGATAGTCACACTTTCTCTGTTCGAAAGAATAGGGATTGCGCCAATCGATATGGTGACAACTTTATGCGGTGGGTTATTGCGATGTGCAATGTTTAGCTGCTCTATCGCTAACCTTAAAGCTTCGATTCGTTGTTTGAGCTGATTGATGTCATTACCACAGAGAATAAAAACAAACTCCTCTCCCCCTAAACGACATCCCAGTTCCTGTGGGGTCAACTGATTAATCATCGTATTGGCGACTTCCGTCAGAACGTTGTCACCTTCGGTGTGACCGTAAGAATCATTAAACAGTTTGAAATTATCAATATCACACATGACAAGGTAAGTGTATTGGCCCTGAGTCAGTGCAGCTTGAATAGTTTTTGCCGCATGTTTTTGATACTTAAGCCGCGAGCCAATCCCTGTAAGTGGATCCGTTTCTGTTTGATTGTGGAGAAGCCGCAATTGGTTTTTTATCTTAGTAATCAGGCTGGAATATGAGCGAGCTAGGTCACCAATCTCATCTGCTCTCTTTATTTCTGGTATCTGAGATTGGTCAATTTTTTCAATATCTTGCTTCATTGAAGCAGCAAGTGTTTTAACCGGGCTAACAAGCCAAAATGTCACCAGATAAATCAAAAAAAACGAAATGGTCAGAGCGATCATAGCCTCAAACAGTACAGCTGTGAGCAGCTCACGTTTAATCTCTCCTAGTGCGGATGCGTCAACAACCGCTCTAAAATAGCCTCCGTTTTTGTTGCGTAGTACCACTTTAACAAACAACAAATTGGCCTTTTCATCAAGGTAGTAAGCCTGATTTTGCTGCTCACTCGGTACGGTAGGGATAGTCAGTGACTGTAAGCGAAGATTATCTTCAACGACCGCTAAGTCCACTTTAACTTTATTGATCAGGTGGTTAAGCTTCTTAATGTGAACGGTATTGTTTTCTGGTGTGGCTGCCAGCGACTGAGTGAGGCTACTCAGCTTTTCAGCAAGCTGCTTGGCTTCTTGCACTGTGACGTCGAGCCGCCACCCTTTACTCTTTTCAATCGAGTATCGAACCTTAACTGGTTGCTTTGAGTAATCACTGGTACCCGATATCTCGGCAAACTTTAAGTTCGGAATCGATTTCAAACTGTCCAGCGTTGATTGCATCAGCAAGTTTGCGTAGTTTCTGCCCGCAACTGAACCAGAGAAAAATGTATTGTATGCGGTGAGATGACTGGCTGACATATCCGCAAGATATTCTACTTTGACTGACCAATCATGTTGATAGCGGCTATACGACATACCAAAAATAATCGATAGCACGAGCGCCAGATGCGAGACAAACAGCATCTGGTTTATCGTTAGCCGACCAAATAAACGATCGCTCACGCGAGTCTACTCTTATTTGTCCGTATAAGTCGCGAGTACAGGTTCTGCGCAAGTGCCATTAATACAGATGTCTTTGTAGGTGGTATGACAGCTGGCACAGAAGCTAGGCTCTAACGACGGGTGTCGAGAACTGATGTCTTGACCCTGACGATCATAGCTTCCATACAGTGCCAACCCACCAATATGCTCAGTTACCCAAATAATGCCTTCTACTTCGGAAACAGCGACCACTGTAGGGCCATCAGTATAAGGCCCATGGGTTTTATACTGTTCAAGTTTATTAGGGTTAACACGAATGGTTAATGGTGAACCTCTCCCTTCATTTATCCATGCATACGCACGTACAGATTCTTGAATAAACAAGGAGGTGTCTGGAGGAAGAACAGTATCCGCAGGAAGGTTCATCGATTCTTTTACTACAGGCCAACTTTCCCACCCTTCGGGGTAACTGGCATCCGACTCTGCGTACACATTACCTACGACACTTAATGCAGTAAGTAAACCTAATAAAACATTCAACATGCGCGACATAACTTCCATTTAATCCTTAGAATCAGTGGACTCATTTCTTATTTTACTTGAGTCAAATATCAATCAAAACCAGACTCTGGCCGAAAGATGACAAGTATTTCCCTAGCATTTAAACCAGAGCTTATTAATCAGACAAATATAGTAACCATATACATATTAAGTGCAAACGAAATGACGCAAATTGAGTACAAGAGACAGAGTTTTTAGCAAGGCGAGCTTGTCAAATTCGGACTACAGATACCAGTAAGATTGAGTGGCTTAATCGCTACAGTGAATTGTTTTGGCGCAAGCTGTCATCTGACTTGGATGACATAGAAAAAGCGTGGTTGAAGCGCGCAACGGAGACAATATAGTTTCACGCTTTTTTGTGCCAGACACCCAGTCGATATCTGGCGAGGTCGTACAATTGTGGGTTAGCGTCGACCGCGACCACCACGTGATGAACGGGCTTTGTGAGCGGAAGCCGCCTTCGCTTGAGAATTAAGAATTGATTCGACCGTCAGTACCATTGGCTCTTTAGGCTTAAGACCATTTGGAAACGTGCGCGCGCGTGGCGGTAGATCATACTCTTCACTCGACGCTCTCGGCATACGTTTAAAACGATAGAGATAGAAATTTTCTACCTTTTCTCGCGCCCATTCGGTTTTCTTTAGGTACTTCACACTGCTCGCAACCGAAGGGTTGGTATGAAAACAGTTAAAGCGCATGGCGGTATCAAGGATATCCCAACCATAGAAATCCACTAATTCCTGCAGCATCGTTTCTAGTTTCAGACCGTGTAGCGGATTGTTCTTTTGTAATTCAATTCTTTCTTCATCAGTCATCATAAAGTGTTCCTAGAGGATTGATACGGTGAGGGGAAGGTAATTGTAGCTTGGAGTTGATTAACGATAAACTCTTGACTAAAACACTATGACGTTAGCTTTTCTGACTTTGGAAACAATTTCGTTTAGCTAAAACGCGTAAATTGCTCGCCACTACTCAAACGCCAATCGCTATGTTCTCGAAAAGAGCTGGCTTTCAAAGCCATTCCAATTTAGATGTGGGTTTATACAGGAATACTGGCTACCGTGCACAATTTATTTTACTCAAGGAGCCTGAGTATCGCTTACTCCCAAGTGCTGATAAGGTTTTTTAGCGCACTGTGGTCATCTAGCTAGGATGAGCATAATACCGTTAATATAGCTAAAGCCACAGTACACTTTCTCTACAGATGTCAAACTAACGCCATCGCTACTTACTTATACTGGATTGAGTACGTCACAGTGCTGCTCACTACTCCTGGAGTAGTCATCTCTTCTGCATAATACTCAACCACATAAGTAAGATCTGCCGAACCAGACGATACATCCACATAAGTCAGGGCTTCCACTTGCTCAGCACTGCCTACTTTAATCACATTCGCTAATGCTGAGCCATCTCTTAACTGTAAGCTAACATTGTTCGCAGTTCCGCTATTAATTAACCGACCACTCCGCAAGTCTACGGCGGAGCCTGCTTCAAAAAATGCCGATGCAGTATTCATTGAACCAACACAATCCGTAAGCGAAAAACTAAATGCTGTGGCACCCGCCGTTTCTCCAGGCGCCGCCAATGATCTTGCGCTCACACTAGGCAAACGAATTGTGGCATTAGTACCTTGACCGTTGATTGATACATTACAAGTAGGCTCTGTCAACGCTCCTACAAAAGTAATAGAGCCATCACTAGAAGCATAGACGTTTGTTGTCGCTAAACACACTAACGTAATCACTGGTAAGTGGTTTAAAAATTTCATGTTAATTCCTCTCTTCCATTTTTTATTTGACTAATTTCCATATAGCCAAGGCATCCGTTACTTCGCTACACATTGTCAGGATGAACTCATAGCGGAATCAGCAGAACTTTATAATTAGCACTTTTACTGCCTACAAATACCTAGTTGCTAACCACAGTATAAAGCAAAGCAGCTAACCTAAAAGAGAAAACGGTTCCATTGACGGTTATTATTGTGAGTGTATTTTATGAAAAAACTACTAGTATCTTTGTGTGTGGTGGCGTCTCTTAACGCAACAGCTGCGTTTGAAGGCCCAGGTTCGGTGCCTAAAGTAATGACTGTCAGCTCAATTCTAAAAATGAAAGATGACCAATGGGTTGCAGTCGAGGGGTTTATAACGAGACAGCTACGAGAGGAGCACTATATGTTTCGAGATAATACTGGCGAAATAGAAGTTGAAATTGACCATGAGATTTTTAATGGTTTGAAGATAACACCAGAACGCAAGATAAAAATAAGTGGTGAATTAGATAAAGACTGGGCTTCAGTAAGTATAGATGTTAACCATATTGAATTGAATTAACGGACAAAAAATACATCCTTATACAAGCGATTCGCCCTATGGTGAATCGTTTTTATGCTAACTCCCTTGCCAGTACTACAGCCCGTTACGTTACTACCTAGATAAAATCTCATTTTTTGATAATTTTTTTACCATAAATAAATAGCGGAAAATTTATCACTCAATTATAAATAATTAATCGTTACCGTTAAGCTCGTCGTTGCTTGTCCCGGTGAAACGAACGGATCTACTTGGTAGTATCGCGCCGCTAAGGGTATCAGAATTACACTGCTCCCATCGTTAGGCGGTGTCATAGACCAAACACTTCCTGGTGTCCATATTGACGCCGGTTCACTCAATGTGACATTGGTATCACCTGCCGTATAACCCAATTGTAAACCAAGCCCTGTAGCCGTACCTTCACTTGGCATTAAACCCATCCCCCCTAACGATTCATCCAGAAGCGGATAATGAGGTGAAATCGATATTCTGAGCTGCGTCTCTGTAACGTTAGTGCCCGTAGATGTATCAGAGTCAATCATTGTTTGTGAATGACCATAACCAAAATAACCAGAAAAAACTGGGCAACCTTGCAACTGAAGATTAAAATTTCGCCATGCCGTTGTATCACCAGGTCCCGTAAAAATATTGCCAATCTGATACTCACCCATTTCAATAGTAGTGTCAGGCAGGTAACACGTAGATGTAGTAAATTGCACCGAACCAGCAAAATTCACATAAAACATATCCAATGGTGGCCCTGTGTACCCAGTATCAGCAACCATTCGATAATTAACAGTTGGAAAGGACGACGCCTCTACAATTGAGCCTGAAGGAATGTCCCCCGTTTTAATTAACACAACATTAAAATTTAGACTTACTCCGACGGATGCTCTAGTGCTGTTCATCGTCAATAAGGTTTGCTTTGGATCTGAAGATGAAAATAGTTGATTACTTTTAACAAATGCAACTCCAACACCCGCCACATTAGTTGGGTAAACAGGACCCGTCCCCCAATTACTAGTATTTAAATATATCGCAGGACCTAAAGGTTCTTGGCTCACCGTGTACTCATAATATATGGTTACCGAGTCAGAACAGCTTAGTGTCGACATTTCTGAATTACGAATGTTACTTTGATAGATAGTATCCCCAACGGATAGATCTTCTCCTGCATAAGATGAATCTGGCATTTGTATCGTTGGTGTTTGGTACTTCACTCCAATTGGTATAGAGCATGAGGCTGCTTCGACTGTATCAATGAAAAACAAACAGGAAGACAAAAATATTGATACAATTAATCTTGACCCAATTTTTCTCATATTCGTAAAATACTTATCTCAAGTTACTACCATCATTTTTCAATACCGCTCTTATTTCAGCCCCATCCCAAAATTCAATATGGCTGAAGGATGTAATACAGATCATGCTTTGAAAACTGGAATGCAACTTCGCACCTACAGCAGTCAGAATCAATAGCATTTTAGCGTTTGTTTTTTTGGTTAATGCTAATGTGCTCCTGTGCTAAAACTGATATTTTAAAGTAAGAAACTTATAAACGCAGACTCAAAAGCTTTATTGATTAGACTCAATAAATTTGTCTTCTCACCTGCAACAATAAAACGTCATAGCCTTCATATACCTTAAATATCAAAAACCTATTAAGTATCATTCAATTATGCATCGATTACTCTTATATACATTAATTCTAGGCCTTTCCCTAAGTAAGGCTTGGGCTGATGTAAACTGTCAGCCAGCGTATAGTACGCCCCAGTACAGATCTATTACACTGAACACTGGAGATTCATTTATTGGCCCCGAAATTCCCAATGGCGCTATCATATATAAAGCGGGAACTCAAATGACAAACTTTTTTGGTATCTATTGTGATGGGGATTTTGATCTTAACACCGAGGTCTATGTAACCTCTGAACTGAATGGACCACCAACCATAATGAATACGGAGCTAGGGACCGGACCGGTTTATCCAAGCAATGTTGCGGGGATAGGCTTTGTTGTATGGGTGCACATCGCTGGCGGCCCTAGATTTATGCTATCGACGTCCCCCACAACTTATACTTCAATAGTAGATTCAGCCGGCACTTTAGCAATGCGAGGAAATTTTAGTGTATCGCTGGTAAAAACTGGTGACATAGCAAGTGGCTCCGTAGTCGATGCATCTTTGATTCCGACTGTTGCTTGGAGAGTAGCCGATAAAGCTGGGTATACAGGTTTGCCCATGGAATTATATAGAACTAACTATAATGGAACACTTAGCTTTAGCACCGGTACTTGTACAACCCCAGATGTGAATGTTAATTTAGGTAGTCATTCGCTTGATGTTGAACTAACAAATGTTGGTTCTTACACAGAATGGGTAGACTCATCATTTGTACTACAAAATTGCCCCACCTTTTCAGGTTACCATGGTGACGCGAATAGGCAGACAATTTACGATAGCAGTGATATTGCCCAAGGCGATTCAAAGAACCCAAACCTACTTGAAGTTACATTTCAGCCAATATATGGCGTTACGGATAACGTAATACATTTGCAAAATGATGCTAGTTCAGCACAAGGTATAGGGATACAAATTGGTGCAAGTCCATCTAACCTGCAAGCAAATCCGCTGAATCCGGAACTGATATGGGATGGTAGTGAAATATTCACGATTACTCCACCAACTGATTCATCTTTTAAAATACCATTAGCGGCTCGCTATTATAGATACCAAGAGGAAGCACAAGCCGGATCTGCAAATTCAGGAGTACTGGTCAACATAGATTATCTATGAGCGAGTAAACAATATTTTCAGTACGTCACCAAATAGAGTTACTGTTTATACAACTCAAACCATAATCATTAGCTGTATTAGTTCAGACTAGATCTGAGCCTTCAATTTTAAAAGAAGAGAGTTACCCACTTTGATTAAAAGTACTTAATCACTAATCAAAGACAATAAGAGGTAACTCTCATGCTTCATACTAGCAATCCAATCATCAAACACACAGCAGGGCTTCTCAACCTAGCTTCACAATGACCTAGAAAACCTCAAGAAACGAGTTATTGCACTAGAAAAACAGGTCGCAGAAAACGGCATAATCTTAACAGATGAACATGTAGCTACCCTAGAGCGTAAAGCATTATGATTAAGTTTGTGGTGAGATAGAAACGGCACACCCTAGTTATCTCGGCACTCAAGATACGTTCTATGTTGGTAACTTGAATGGTGTTGGACGTATCAATCAGCAAACGTTCGTTGATACTTACAGCAAAGTCGCCTTCGCTAAGCTCTATACGACAAAACGCCAATAACTAGCAGATAAAAGTTCTGCCTTTCTGCGAAACACATGCACTAACTATGCGACGAATCTTAACCGACCAAGGAACCGAATACTGTGGTCGAGTCGTTCTGCATGATTGTCAGTGTTGCTTAGCCATCAATGATATCCATCACACTAAAACTAAAGCGATGTCACCACAGACAAATGGTATCTGCGAACTCTTCCACAAGACTATATTGAATGAATTCTACCAAGTCACCTTCAGAAAGAAGATGTATTGTTGAATGGAAGAGTTGCAGAAAAATATGGACGAATGGATAGACTACTACAACAATCATCGTACTCATCGAGGAAAAATGTGCTGCGGCAGAACGCCGATAGAAATATTAGAAGATGGGAAGTCAATCTGGGCTGAAAAGAATCTAGTCGAAAAGTGGATAACTGTCAGATCAGGTCTGAATTAGTACAATTTATTACTACCTAAATAAAAAACGCGATAATACATATTCTGCATTATCGCGCTTAAAATTATACGAATTAAAGGTTACATTCTGTTGTAAACCGTGGAATTGCTGCTTGTTCTTTTCCTGTCAGTGCGTAGTTCAACTGACATTGTTCAGCCTCAGTTTGTCCCCACGATACCTTTAACCTTCCTGTTGTCGTTGATACCCTCGCATAGATTTGTCCTCCTTGACCAACACTACCCACCATTTGTCCCTCGCTATCAAATACCGTGGCACCGAATGGAACCGGTACTCCTTGCACCATGCTGTCAATCAGAATTGGTGTACCTTTATTGGTTTCGTATTCAATTAACACCACAGCACCAGCTTTAGGCGAGACTTTATCTGAAGTATTTAGTAATTCTACCTTATTCGACATCATCGAAGGATCAATAGAAATTTCGTTCATTTGATACGGATTCAAATACGGTACAATTGCGTAATTATTACTATCAATCTGAATCCCAGAATAACCAGAGACTCTCGCACCTTCTGCACCCTCAGCTTTCACCAAAGCAAAAGTATTACCCGTATATGGAGACATAGTTAAACCACCTGAGTGGACAATCACTGAACCAGAAGCTCTTACACTTGTGCTTTGATAGTCCTCACCGACACTATAGTTCATATTTAAATTACTTACTGGCGTAAGGTAACCCAAGTTGACATCACCACTCGTGGCAGAGCGATTACTATTGTTTACAGTAACGCCATAGCTAAACTGATTGCTGTCGCCAATTGTATCCGAAATATTAACTTGCTGACGTTCCGTTCCTTGAGTGTCGCGATTTAGAGTGGCTCTTAGCTGTGGTACGGTTCCAGAGTCAGCTTGACCTAAAGGCATGCTAAACGTCAGTTGAAAATTATTTTGCGCGACACCATGAGCATCTTCACTACGGTTAACACTGACCCCCCAAGTCAAAGCTTGGTAGCGATTGTTATAACCAGCCTGGTATTGTTCAAATCTTCCCGATTCTTGCCAATAATTTTCGGCAGAACTACTAATATAAAATTGCCCCCACCCACGCGGTAAACGCTGGCTAGCTGTCAATACAAATCGACTTTTAGCTCGATTGACGTTGCTAGCATCGTTGCCAAGTAAGATTTGATCTCGTGTTCTCATCGCCGTTTGAAAGTCCATGTAACCATCGGTTGAGAAACGATATGCAGCAAGCGACAGGTCACTTCCGGTTTCGGTTATATTTTTACTAAAGCGGAATTGGTAACTCTGGCCGACTTCAGCATCCAGTCCACTTGGCAACACGGTTCGTGCATGTGTCACGTCTACAGAAAAGGCACCGATTGGGGTACCAATTGCAGTACCCGCTTGCAGAGCATAATAATCTTGGTTCGCTTGAATACCTGCGTAGCCTGTTAGAGAGTTGGTTAGACCTCTTTGATAGCTGCCTTCAAAAAACATAGGGGCTTCTTGCAAGTTACTATCGCGATACTCACCCACGGTAGCTGAAAAACTATGACTGCCAGGCCTTAATAACTGTGCCATTGATGAATAAGGAACCAAAAAATGCTGCTCAGAGCCATCTGACTCTAACACTGAGACCTCCAAGTTCCCACCAAATCCTGTCGGATAAAGATCATCAATTAGAAATTCACCTGGACTTACCGTAGTCTCATAAATAACCCTATCATTTTGTTTCACTGTTACGCGAGCGGTAGTTTTTGCTATTCCATGAATCTCTGGAGCGTAACCACGCTGTGAATCAGGTAGCATACGTTCATCTGTATTGAAAGTGACACCAGTAAACGGCAATGTATCAAACAACTTTCCTGATGTATTAGTCTGTCCAATGGTTACGCGTCCCTGCCAAGGTGTAATATCTCTTTGAATATAGGCGTTAGTGCCCGAGTATTCGGGAACACCACTATCCGCCCAACTGATGGTACCGCTTTGACGAAAGTACCAGTCGTCAATATTCACCCCTGTCGAAATACTCGCAAAAGTAGACTGATAGTCTTCCCCATATGAATGACTGCTATATGTATTGACATTATAATTCACCATAAACGCAGGAACCCCATCACTCCATAATTCAGGGCTAACTGAGCCACGTGCTTCACGCTTCATATATAATTGGGGGATTTGAATATCCAAACGTGACTCATTACTGTCATAACTAACACTTGAACCTGGGATCAATCCTGCCACATCAATGCATTCTTCTACATCAGAAAGGCTGGCAGTGAATTGTGCGGAAAGACGCGTATAATCAAAAGAAATGTTTTTGATGATATTTTTTGTTATACATGGCCAAGTGGCGTTACTTTCGTCTGACTTGATCGTTACATTGGCCGTTTTTATTAATTGATTATTCACAAAAACACTTGATGGATAAGTGCCAGGCAAGGCATTTGCCCCAGCAGAAAAGCGACTTAAATCGACACTGTTATTGTTACTAAGTTTCAAAAATGCAGGATCAAATTCAACATCTTCCGCTGTAGCATAGGAGGTTTGGCCATATAGCGCCAAGATTACACACACAGCTAAAGATTTAACTTTAGAAAATGACAAAACCTGAATACCTTTACGGTTATAGAGAATATTAATATTACGAATATTCATACTGCACCTACATTAAAAAACTTACAACACGAACAACGTTACTTTATTACGGATTCAACCTGCTTTACCGCTCCATAGTCATTGATATATCTGATTATAATTTTGCTATTACGAGGGACTTTGTTTAGCTCACTAAAAGTAAATGCTTTTGATCCGTTTGGTGTGATCATTGAACCTTCTGTACTATAATTTTTTCCATTAACAACGACATTAATTTTTGATAAAGAAACATGATATGCCGACGAATTATTTACTACTACTCCTGTACCAGAGCTTTTCCACGTAAGGTTATTTGCGGCTTGAGATAATGTTCCGGCTAAACCTTCAGGCCTGAAAAACAATTTAATTCGGGTACGAAACGCCATTTGCAAGTAATTTTTATCTGTCATAGATTTATTTTTGGCTGGAACTTCCAAAACATTTAACCAAAATACCGTTTCTTGAGTTTTGGATAGATCAGACCCCGTGTAAGCAAGACGTAGCGTTTGCCCTTTTTCAGCATCCACGCGATTTATTGGCGGTGTCAAAGTAAAAGGCACTTGAATGGATGCAGGATTTGCTTCAACGTCACCATTATCAATCCAACTTTGAATTAACACCGGACTCTCACCCATATTGCTCAATTTTACCGTTACTTCCTTTGCTTGTTCTGGATAAATCACTCTTGTATTACTGATGACCACCCCCGCTAGTGTCGAAAAACTAGTAAAACAAATCAAAGAAAAAAACAAATAACGCGCAAACGACATTGTAGCTCCTACAAACATTAAACTTTTAGAAACAAAAAGAGCGGGAGAGCTATATGCCCTACCCGCATTTATCACAATAGAGTGAAATTATTTATATTGAATAGAATAAGTTACATTACTTACAACCGTACCAGCAGTCGCTGCATCGTCAGCGTAATATTCAACAATGTATGGTAGGTCAGCAGAACCTGATTGAATATTAGCATACGTGTTATCATTTAACTGTTCGGCACTACCCGCTTTAATTACTGTAGTAGGCGCTAAACCATCACGTAGCTGTAGGCTTACATTACTTGCGCTACCGCTAGTGTTATTTAAGCGTCCTGTAACTAAATCAACTGAAGAACCAGCCTCAAAGAACATAGTTGCCGTGTCTAATGAACTCATACAGCCTGATAAAGACACGTTAAATGCAGTTGCACCAGCAGTTTCACCCGCTGCACCAAGTAAATTTGTACTTACTGTTGGTAGCTGAACTGTAGCGTCCGCCGCTTGGCTGTCTACAGTAACGTTACATGTAGAAGCTGTTACCTCTCCGTTGAATGTAATAGTACCAACACTTGCTGCTTGTGCATTTAATGCAATGAGTGATAGTGCTGCAATAGCTGATAACGAAACGGTCTTTTTCATAGTTTTCTACTCTCTATATTTTAACTAGTTGATGCGAAAATATTTATCGTCACATCGTTAGTTCCTTGCTTATTGATTGTTCGTTCATTTTAAGAATATATAGAACTCACAACATATCTTTTGAAAATCATTCGAAACAGTTTCTGCTATTGACACAAACTTCAATTACCCCCTAAAGACAGATCAGTGTAAGCAACTGATTTATAATAAGTTTAATAAAGGTAACACTAACTGCACGGCAATGCCCCTGGAAAAAACAGTGGCTTTCATGCATAAAAACATGGTTAGCTTTAAAAATATTGCAGTCGTTAATTGACATAGATCAATAAAACCTCAAATAATGACACTCAAACAAGGTGGATGCAGCTTCGGTTAAGAACTCAATACGTTGATTATAAAAACGGAACGATTTCCGTTAGGTCGCATGGCATTAGAAATAGGCTACATTCAGAGATCGCAACCATTGCCTTATGGAGCTTACAATAGTGAGCAAAGAGCTTCTATCTACCACGGCAGAGACACATTAAATAAGCCAAGCAGACATCTTCGAATTTGGATTTCGTCGCCATACCTCTATCATGAGTAAACAAATGCTCACGTAAGAAGAGAAGTGGGTAAATTGCATTGATCTTCAGTCAATTTTCAATGATGAAGCGGGGAAAAATTACGCTTGATTGAAACCTTGAGATTATCTATACCCACTTATTGCTGGAAAAATTTAGCTAACAGCATTAGGCGATTGAGGAGAGACTGTGAGTTTATATAAAAACTAGGTAAATACGAGCTGTATTACTAGATACCCCCTAAACTGTGAGGAAGATCCTGAGAATAATTTGACGTAAAAATATTTTCATCCATTGTCGTTTAGTCTATATAACAAGATGATAATTGACCGAACGTAGTGATTTATATATTGAATCTCACAACCATGCGTTGAATGATAAAATGGATGATATAACAAGTAAGAAACTCAATCTAGAATAGCCAAAACTATGGCCTTGTAAAGAACACGTTTATAAATTAAACACATAATATAGTAAATTAAAATTAAAATTAAACTAAGGTCTAGATGTTATATTCAATTGAAAATTTATCATTAATGATATTTTCATCCACATAGAAAATTTTTGAACTCAACATTTCAATAACATCAACCTTATATAATAGCCACTGATATTTACCAGTTTGGTATTTTATACCCACTTCACCACTGGGACCTTTTACAACAACTACACCTCCTAGTCCTTCATAAAAATTAATCAACTCCGAAAAAAAGCATTTAACATAAATATATTTAGGTGTAATCTCGGATTCAACCAATGCATCAAGTACAATTTTATTATGAAACATAAAAACGTCTTTTGAAGATGAATAGCAAGTTAGAACGTATAAGGAACTGTCCCTATCAAATACATAATCAGTCTTTATCTTTTCTGATAATTTATTTTGAATAATCTCAGAGTCAACAATAAAATATAAGAAATGCCCTAACATTCTTCCATCTTCAGAATAAAATTCGTAAAGATTTGTACTATTAGTCTTAGTCACCAAACTTTTAAACTCATCCAAGTCAGTATTAATTTTATGTATATTTTGAACATAATCAAGATAAAACCAAACACGTTCTTCAGGAATATATGAATAGTACTTAACTAGTATTTTTTTTGATGAATCTACGTAAGGGCTGTCACTTAATGAAAAATTATCTCTAAATCTTTTTCCAACTATTTTATCAAACCTACCAAATCTAGATGCTTCGTCCCCATAAATACTGTTAAACTCTTTCAAGTATCCGAAATAAATTAATAACAAAATTTGTTTTTTACGTGTGGGTTGTGTTCGACCATTTTCCCAGCGTGACAATGTAATTTCATCTAATGATTCAAAGGATTTCTCTATGCCTTGGATACGACTGACCAACTCAGCCTGCGTACAGCCCACCTCTTCACGATAACGTTTTATCAAACTTCCAAACATGCATCTTACTCCTTTAGAAAATTCAACTTGTGCTGTAACTCTGGTGAGAAGTACTAAACTTACTTCTATTTTAGTTACTGGTTATCACATGTACAATAAATGAGCACAGATAACCATAAAAAACAGCAACAATAATAACCATACAAAAAGTATATATATGTGTATTAGAACAAAATAACCAGAGACTGAAAAGGAAAAAACACTATTTGACTATAGAATAGTGATATATTACCACTTTATAGGGATATGGATTAAGCTGAATTATTTAATAGGAATACAGATTAGTCTGGAAGTATAATTATCTAACACCCCATATGCTTGTTACAATAACAAGTCTAGGTTTGGCGTATCATTTAAACACCATTAACGAGGCACTTTAAGAATACGAAAATTCTTAGTTGGACAAAAATTCAAGGTATAGAACATAGAGTGCGATAGCTAAATCCAACTGCACTGGGTAACTTAGGTATGAGAACTTAGGATTAGATATATATTAGTAAAGGAATCGTTATTTGCACTGGAATTCATCGACACACCGTCATTCTGAGCAAAAACTAGAGAAGTAATCATCAAAAGTATGTTGGAAAATATACAAGTTAAAATTGAGCATCCATGCTCACATTAGCTATGTTAAGTAATTAAGCTCTTAAACCAGAAATAAGTTTCTTGATTATACAGCCTATCAATAGCCAAACTTAATACCCACCTCTAACTAGTTACTCCAAATTTATTTTACCTACCAAGCACTTGGTCTGGACTCTGAACCCTCAGTCAAAATTACAATGACCTGGCGCATATCCTTACTCTTAATCTGGCGGCTTGTAGATACAAACTTGCCTTTACCTTGAGCATTAACATTCTGCACACCGCGCAACACTAAATAATCAGCAACAGCATCAGCACGTCTCTGTGACAATCGCTTATTATAAGCATCTGCGCCTATCTGATCAGTAAAGCCACTCACCCAGATATGTGTTTCAGGGTACTCAGTTGTAAACTTAACAACCTGTTCTAACTTATTCTTATTTTCTTCGCTTAGTGTTGCACTATCAAATTCAAAATACAGCACAGGTAATTGAGGTAGTACTACTGGCTCAGCTTTGATTTTTGGTTTCTCTACAACCAGCAATTCAGTTTCGATAGGTTCTATTGACTCTACTGCTTTCGTAGTCATAGTTTTGCCAAAGTGATAACTAATACCTAAAGAACTAAAATGGCTTTGGTTACCTGCCACATCATCCAAATATTGATATTCAGCACGCAACGACACCATTGGAGCTAATCGATATTCCATTCCTAGTGCGGCCATCGGAGTCCAACCACTCTCGTCTGGCATTTCAAAGTCGGCAACTCTATCAATATCGAGTCGACTACCACCTAATCTTACGTAGCCCGCAACGCTTTTAGTAATAGGCGCTGTTAGCTTCATGGTAATATCATACCCTTCAACATCATATTGTACTGGCCTTTGATTTAACATGGTTTTGTAATCTTGGTAATCAGTGGCTGCTAGCTCTAACGCAAACCAAGAATTAAAATTGTAGCCAGTAAAGAGGCCAAAGCCCGCATCCGAATCATCACAACTAGAAAAGTCTGGAGTGCAGTTATGTTCAATTCTGTTATAACCCGCTCGGGCACCTATATATGCGCCTAAATCAGAGTTATTTTCGACTGATACGGGCGTCGTATCTTCTGCAAATGCTGGAGGTAAAAAAAACATAGCACTTAAGATAAAAAATGTTTTTCTATTCATACACACTCCCAAATGAAGCCAAAAGCAAAGTCTCAAAAATTGAAACCTAAAAATCATTTATTTTTCACTAGCGCCAGCATGTTACTGCTTCTCTAAGGATATAAAATAGCATGTGTTTTTTTCTATTTTAATAAAATGCTAAGCTCATGACATAACTGGCTGCCGTACTGAGTGACTGATATGGCGATGACTACTCTTGATACTTTGATAAAAATAAATCTTGAACATAAGTTCTTATAGCGGCTCAAATTACAAAATGGTGTACATGTCAAATAGAATGATTTACGCCAACACAGTCGATGACTTAAATACCATTATCGCTCAATATCTTTAACGTAAAACCTCTACTGCATAGACGTCAAAAGCGCCCAACGGCGCTTTTTGGCTATAGGAATTGATGGAAAATCAATATTAAAACGATCGCGCCCAACTGTGGAGAGCGTCTTTCATCTCTGCTCGGTCATGCTTCATTTGATGCATTTCACCGTCGCTAATCGGCGAGTCTCGCATTTCGAGTTTGCGGATTTCTTTGTCTAATGAATTGTAGTCTCGCATCATAGTGGCGAAATCATCGTTGGTTTCTGCCAGGGCAAGAATTGCATCTTTGTATTGTGGAAATTCCTTAAGTAGAGAGTGATCTTCACCGAGCATTGCTACTCCTCCATCGTTGAGTTTTGTTTGTACACTTTTTAACCATAGCAATTATTTTTCTAACAAGGTGTGCTCTAACGCACTTACTCGCAACTAAACTAATGTGGCTAAGTCATGCTAATCAGTTCCCCAGCTAATGTTAGAGATGCACCGATTTATATAAATCACACTTCTATCAGTTACGGACTATACTTGTGTATGGGCTGAACGCTTTCGTCGAGATGAAAACGAGGTGTTTTATGTTAAATTCAATTGAGCATCAGACTACAAGAGTGCGCCTCCTCGGTAAGTCACTATCACCAAATTCCTCCCTTCGACAGCAGGCAGGCACGGCGATTATCGAGTTCAGCTTGGTCGCTGCTGTGTTCTTCTCTATATTTTTCACTATCGTTGATCTTTCAATATACAACTACGTGAAACTCACTATGCAAAATGCGGTTCGTGAAGGGGCTAGGTACGCAGTAACTGGTCGTGCAGACTTAGATCCTGATGGCAAAGGAGACCGAAACGCCGCTGTGAAACAAATGATTGAAACGGCTTCCAATGGCTACTTAGACAAAGTCATGAATATTGATCAAGATTTGCGAGTTGAAGACGTCGATGGAAATGTCGTTAACGGCTTCGGAGCATCAGGGGAGATCATCGCGATTCACTTAGATTGCGAGTGGCCAGTTTCTAGTCCGCTCATCTATCCATTTATAGAGGGGGGAAATTACACCTTTACCGTAAGCACTGCGATGAAAAACGAATCATTTTAGAGGCATGCGATGAAACAGATGAATCGCCAAACTGGCTTTGCCGCCGTGGAAATGACGCTAATAACGCCATTTATGGTGCTGTTAATTGGTGGCATTATTGAGGTGACACAGTATCTTCAAGCGAGCAGTATTCTGATTGGTGTCACTCGCGAAGGTGCAAACCTAGTCTCGAGAACCAGCTCTACCGAGCCAGACGACATCATGACATTAGTTTCAAAAACAACCGGCACTCTTGATCTCGAGAGCGATGGCATCATGTATATTACCTTGGTTACTGGTCAAGAAGATGACGACCCTTACGTAAATGAACAATATCGTTGGAGTGACTCTGGTCTTGTCCATACTAGCTCTACGTGGGAAGAGTGCGCGAGTTGGACAGACAATCAATGCGACATTGATTCGCCCCCGCCGACCCTTGATGATTTTCCTATTTCACTCGATCCAAATGAATCAGTTTACGTCGTCGAAGTACACTATCAATACGTGCCATTATCAAGCTTCTTCATCACGAGTAGCTTTATTATGAGTGACATTACTTACCTGTAAGGGGACTCATTATGACTATCAAACATCGATTTAGCCAAATGAAAAAAAACAAAGGCCTGGTTGCTCTTATTTCGGTGATTGCCGCGCCTTTTTTAATTTTGGCAACGGGGCTTGCGATTGATTCAGGGCGAGCGTATTTAGTCAAGGCAAAACTATTTACTGCGGTTGACGCTGCGGGTATCGCGGCAGCTAGGGCTGTATCTGAAGGAGAGGACGCAGCTCGATCCGCCGCCGCCAAGATGTTCACTGCCAACCTTCCTAACGGTTACCATGAAAGTACCACGGTAAGCCCAACACTCTCTTTTGGCTATGATGAATTCGGTAATGTTTCAATTGATGTCTCAGCCTCTGCCCAAGTGAACACCACTTTTTTGGGTGTGTTTGGCTACAGTACTCTCAACCTCAACGCAACAGCCCAGACAGTACGACGTCCTGTCGATCTTGTTTTGGTCGTGGACAACACAACATCTCTAAGGTTGGGCTCAATTGGAGATGTCACTGAAGATGTCATCGAACGCTCAAAAGACTTCATATCAAACTTCAATGAAAACTTCGATCGTGTTGCTCTAGTCAAATATGCCTATGGTGGGGAAGTTCCAGTTGCGTTTCAGTCTAGTAGAGGGCACGTACGAAGCGATATAACGTCTGCGATAGATGCGTTTAATTTTGGTAGCTGGTCTAACCCACAATACACAAATGCTTCCGAAGGTTTTTATCTTGCCCTTGACTCAATTCGCAACGTAGACAACCCCGCAAATCTAAAAGTGATCGTATTTTTTACCGATGGGGCCCCAAATACTTTTTCGTCGGAGTTCGACTTTACCAGCACTAGTACCAACTACACGGGTTCAATTCGTTCAAGTGACGACCCTAGCGGTACACCTAGAGGGTTATGGCGCCATAATGCAATCGCAACCCAGCTTTCAGGATCTGGATATCAGGGAAGTAATATCGATGATCGCATTGCATCGTTACCAGATTACTACACACCACACAACGCAGATGCGACCGAATTTAAAGTGTTAAACCCAGATCACCCATATCGCCCAGTGTATCAATATAGCCCTGCATCGAATTCTGCCAATGATCTATTCACTCGCATCAACCGTGTTGCGCGAAACTTAGTCGAAGATATGGCTGAAGCGGCACGAAATGAGGGAATTTATGTCTTCACCTTAGGTCTTGGTTCTGCATTGACGTCAGCCGCCGGACCAGACAATGAATTAGGGGAAGATCTTCTGCTCCGGATGGCAAATGACCCAAAACTACTAGATGATGCGGACTTAGCTGATGACTATCACGCCGATCAACTTGAAGGTGTCTATTGCCACGCTGAAGACGAACAAGCATTAGGCCCTTGTTTTGATGAAATGCTGAATGTCATTATCAGGCTGACGCTATAACGGGTACGTACATCTGACTAAATCCACATATATGTTTCTCCCATATGGGTGGCGTTCCAATATAGGTTTGTACCGCATGGATAAATTCACGCACCAATGCGGTTTGTTTACGGTGTGGATAGAGTGCATAAAGCGCTAACCCTTTGTTACACAAAGTATGATCAGTAAGTAGCGGTTTTAGCCCTAGCGCTTTGATAGGCTGGTTCAAATTGGACGAAGAAATCGTGACATATCCGAGCCCATCTTGAACTGATGCGAGTAAGGTTTGCACATCGTTCACTTTTAACTTACCTCGCATTTTGTAATTGACAATATGACTCGAACCGGGCCGCTCACTAAGACGAATTGTATCGACGGTCAACGAACGATTGCTGTACACCACCGATGGCAGTTGAACCAGCTCTTCTGGTGTCTTGGGCTCACCGTATTTCTGAATGAAGCTCTCTGAGGCGAGAATCACGGCGCGGATATCGGCAATTTTCTTCGCAATTAAGCTGGAGTCATCCAATCGCCCCAAGCGAAAAGCCACATCGAAATGATCCGAGATAATATCAGAGCGTTTATCATCCAGTAGCAATTCGATTTCCACATCTGGATACGCCAGCATAAACTGTCTAATCACCGGACGAAGGAAGTTTTGCCCGATATGGTAAGGGGCGGTGATTCTAATTCTTCCCTTGGGCTCAGCGTGATACGAATCCGCAATAGATTGAACGTGGCTGAGTGTGCCGACAAGATTGTGTGCTTGTTCGAGAATCTCTGTCCCTGCTGGGGTCAGTGAAAATGAACGTGTCGAGCGATTGAGGAGCTGAACGCCTAAATCTGATTCTAGCTTTTTTATTTGTTTCGATAGCGAGGAGTTATCCATGTCATGTAATGCGGCCGCTTTGGTGAACGAGCCTTGCTGGACAACATCAATAAATAGAGAAAGCTGACTCACTAACGCCATACGATAACCTTACTTTTGCGCTCGTTGCCATTGTACTAACCACTTATCAAGATGGTTGGCAAATTGCTGACGATCCGCCTGACTCAAAGGAGCTGGGCCACCTGTTTGAATACCGCTGCTGCGCATGGTTTCCATGAAATCACGGATATTAAGTCTCGATTTAATATTCTCTTTGGTAAACATTTCACCGCGAGAGCTCAGTGCATGGCCGCCCTTGGTAATGATTTCATCGGCGAGTGGGATATCACTGGTAATGACCAAGTCGCCCACTTGGCAGCGTTTAACAATTTCGTTATCTGCCACATCGAAACCAGCTTGAACTTGCAACATGGTTACTTTTGGTGAGGCTGGTGTGCGGATGTACTGGTTAGCAACTAACGTCACTTCTACCCCAGTACGCTCAGATGCCCGAAACAAAATGTCTCGTACTACAACAGGACACGCGTCCGCATCTACCCAAATTTTCATTATGTTTGTTTCCTCATTGCGGTCTACAACCATTATTAGACCGCAATTGACCAACACTTAGTAGCGTTATTTAAATTTAACCGCAGTGCCACTAACGCTAACCATCATCATGCTACCACCACTACCGATCACTTCGTAATCGATGTCGATACCAACAATGCCATCTGCGCCAAGGTCGCGCGCTTTTGCTTCCATCTCTTCAAATGCAATTTCACGCGCTCTGCCCATTTCACGTTCATACGCACCAGAGCGGCCGCCGACCACATCGCGAATCGCACCAAATATATCTTTAAAGATATTAGCGCCTAAAATCGCTTCGCCAACCACCACGCCCAAGTAATCTTGAACCGGACGTCCTTCCACAATCGATGTGGTTGTTTTAATCATAACTTGCTCCTTAATTATGGTCTGAATCTGTGTTTCTATAACGTCAGCCGAGGCTGGATAAAGTCAATAAAAGCTGAAATACGCCGTGCCACTTTCGATGATTTGTAATACACAGCATTGACCAATTCACGCTCTGTGTTGCGCAGTTTTTCGTGCTCTAACACAGAGACTAAGCGACCTAAATTTAGATCTTCTTGCACCATGAACCCCGATAAACAAGCAATCCCATTAGAAGTGAGTGCCAACTGACGTATCGCCTCACCATTTCCAGACGAGATAAAGGGTTTAAGAGCTTGGAACCCTTTAAGCGGCCATTGGTTCAATACTTTTGGCGCAGTAAAGGCGATTATTTGATGCTGCATTAAATCACTGACCGATTTCGGCACGCCATGTTTTGCTAAGTAGTCTGGTGAGGCAACAATATGTAGTGGACTTTTCCCCAGCGTTCTGGCGTGCAAAGTCGAATCTTTGAGCCGACCGATCCGGATCGCCACATCAGTTCGATGCTCGAGCAAATCAACAAAGCCCTCATTGGATGTGAGCACTAATTCAATCTCTGGATAAGTTTGCTGGAACTCGTTGATCAGCGGTACAAGCTGATGGAAAACAAATGGACTTGCAGCATCAACACGTAAGTGCCCTTTGGGTAGCTCACCACGCGTGACAAGATCTTCTTCAGCCTGCTTGATAATGTCGAGTCCATGGCGCACAGAATCCACAAACTGTTTACCTTCCAGCGTTAACTCTACACGGCGTGTGGTGCGATTAAGTATCGAGACACCGAGCTGCTTCTCTACTTTGCCGACGGCTCTCGATACCCTTGCTACTTGAATATCTAATACTTCAGCCGCGGCGGAAAATCCTCCACAATCGACCACCGTGAGCAGAATCGCTAAATCATCTGAACGCGTACGCATCTAACGTCTCCCAAAAGTTCATTATTGTCATTTATAGCAAAAGTTATTTGATAAAAGCACTATTTTTCGCAAATAACTAATCTTCAATAATTCATGCCATCAATAACACTATTAATGGAATCCACCATGCCAATTGCTCTACTCGCATTAACCTTAAGTGCCTTTGCTATCGGCACAACCGAATTTGTTATCGTTGGACTGATACCGACGATGGCCGCAGACCTATCCGTCTCACTGCCTTCTGCAGGTTTTCTGGTCAGTTTGTATGCCTTAGGCGTTGCCATCGGCGCTCCCGTTTTAACCGCGCTAACGGGTCAATGGCCGCGTAAGAAAGTCCTTCTAGCGGTGATGAGTCTATTCGTTTTAGGCAACCTGCTGGCTTGGCAAGCACCCGGCTATAATACGCTGGTGGTTGCACGTTTATTGACAGGTCTTGCTCACGGGGTATTTTTCTCAATTGGTTCAACAATTGCTACTGGCTTGGTCGCGAAAGATAAAGCCGCCAGTGCGATTGCGATTATGTTTACTGGCCTAACGGTTGCTTTGGTAACAGGTGTACCATTAGGGACTTACATTGGGCAAAGTTTTGGCTGGCAAGCAACCTTCCTTATCGTTGCCGTACTGGGGTTAATCGCGCTTATCGGCAGTGCCATTCTGGTGCCAAAAGACTTAAAACAGCCACCAGCGGCTAAGCTATCGGCACAAATAAAAGTCCTGACTCAGCCAAGATTGTTACTTGTCTATGCCATTACAGCTTTGGGTTACGGCGGCACATTCACGGCTTTTACTTTCTTAGCCCCTATTTTGCAGCAAGTATCCGGATTTAACTCAAGTGCGATTGGCTTGATCATGCTGGTTTATGGTGTGTCAGTTGCTATCGGAAACATCTGGGGTGGCAAGATGGCTGATAAAATGGGACCAATCAAAGCGTTAACAGTGATCTTTATTGGTCTAGCTCTTGTTCTAATGATTTTCAATTTGACTGCTTACCATTCAATCGCAGCAGTGCTTACTATTCTGGTATGGGGTGCGTTTGCGTTTGGTAATGTCCCAGGACTGCAAGTCTATGTGGTTAATCTGGCACAAAAGTATGCACCCGATGCTGTTGATGTCGCATCTGGTTTGAACATCGCGGCGTTTAATGTTGGCATCGCACTGGGTTCTTGGGGAGGAGGTGTCATCGTTGAACAGTCGGGGCTAATGAACACGCCTTGGATTGGTGCCGTCATCGTCTTGGCAGCTTTAATGCTTACACGGCTTAGCGGTGCATTGGATAAACGTACATTACTTACTCAACAAGCCTAGTTTGAGTATAAAGCAGCCCCTAAATAGGGGCTGATGATCATTTCACTCGCATCAAGCGATGCTTGACGTGTGTTAGGTCGAACTCTTCTATTTGAGATCGTTGCATCTTGTCGATTTGCTCAATCATCGCGAGTGAGTACCCTTTGCGTTTCATCCACTGCATTGGTTCAAGGAAGCTATCTTCGTTAACAATATAAGATTCCCCTTTATGCTCACCAGCGGACACACTCACTACCCACACTCGAGATTGAAAATCTAATGCGTCGCTTAACGCAACCTTAATCCGTTTAAATAGACTCATGATTAGCTCACTAACAGCCAAACACCCACTGCCATCATCAAGGTGCCAGCAATGCGATTCATCAAACGTACATTTTGTGATTGACCTAGTAGACGCTTCAAGCCTTTACCGCCTGTGGCATAGAGCGTCATGCAAATGAACTCAAACAACAAGATTATTGACACCAAAACAATCAACTGGGGAGCAAGTTCGGCACTTTGGTCAATAAACGGGGGCAGCAATGAAATCATAAACGCCCAGCCTTTAGGGTTGGCTATAGCGGTCACAAAACCCTGAACGACCAAGTCCCAATCACTAGAAGGTTCTGGCGCTTGCTCATTAAGGTTGAGAGCGAGCTTGCCCCTTGAGCGCCACATTTGGATTCCGAGATAAAAAAGGTAACCGCCGCCGATCAATTTTAGGGCAACAAATAACCAAGGGTAGTTGAGCATAACGGCTGCAATCCCAACCACAGCGGCCACCGCAACCAAACCTACACCAACCAATTCACCAGCCATCATCCACAGCGCGCGTCGATAGCCAATGCTCATACCCAAAGTGAGTGCTAACGTCATGCACATGCCGGGTGTGATAGAGACAAAGAAAAAGGTTGGAATAAACATTCCCAGCAAAGCGGTATTCATAATTTCATCATTTGTTGTGTTATGCGTCTAACATAATGCAATGTCTCATGAAATCCAATACGTTCATCGCAGGAAGAAGCGCTATTGGCACAACTGTGGCTTTATAGCTCGCCATTTTCCCAAATGACGAAACTAACCCTGAAACTATTTGTAGCCGTGCTCTACCCTAGGCTCCTGCAAACCAAGTTTGACGTAATTGCGCAAAATAGCCTGTGACGGCAAACTGATAAATCCATACTCATTAAAGATCTCTCGGTTGTCGTCATTAAGAACCATCCCTACAATTTTCTTTTCTGAATCAGTAAGATAATTTCGGTGTGGCGGCAAATCTATGTATAGGTAATATACGCTTGATAACGGATAACGACCTGACAAAATCGTCTCTTTGTTCACGTCAAATATCTCTCCACGGTCATCAATAATAGAGAGTGTTTTGAATCCTTCCCAACGCTTTGAGTAAGTGACATAACCTAATGCAGCTTCACTATCATCAAGCGCCTCTTCAAGCGCTGCTCCGTCTACAACAAACTGTGTGCTTGCATACGTACCCTCACGACACGTAACCCACTGGTGAAACTTGTGGTGAAGTTTTAGCCCTTCATCAATAGCAAAAGGTAGCATCAGTGGCGTTTCATTGCTTTCCCCCCACTGGCTCCAACGAGCAGGGAGTAGATCTTGATGACAACCAAACACCGAGCGTAACTTGTCTAACGAGATAGCATGGTTAGGATTGTCATTGTTAGCAATGATCGCGACCACTCCAGCAGTAAAATAGAGCTCTGTAGGACGATAACCTGTCTGCTTTTCAAATTGAGCCACCTCGAGATCCGTCCAGCGCCGAGCACTAATACCAACTCTAACCTCACGATTAAGCATCGCCGCTTGGACGTCCTCACGGCTTAGAATATCGAGACGAGGAAACTTTCCGTCCGTCAGTGCATTCACTAGCTCGACCATGTGGCTGTCGACAGCGATTGCTGACACAGGCTCTTCAGCATGTAGAGACGCAACAAAACCAAGTGGGAGAGCACAGCAAACCATTGAGATAAATTTCATCATGTTAGTTTTCATTATCCACCTCACTCACATTGCTTTTGGTCAGTTGTTGCTCTGAGCTGAATATATTCCACGTCGGTTTTACGCTCAGCACGTCTGTCATTACAACCGCAATTGTGCGACGTTTACGAGCATGTAAGTACTGTGTAAGTTGTGTCACTTGGCTGAATTCTTGTTCTGATATCCGCGTTGACTCTATACCCTGTCTCTCTAACATCATACGTATGGTGTAAGTACGACGCTTTGCCAATGCTTGGTTGTATTCCAAACTGGCTTCACTACTGGTGTCACCGAGCAAGATCACTGACGCATTTGGGTGCTGATCAAGCAGTTTTATTAGCTGAGATAAAGGCGCTTGATGTGCTTGGGTTTCTTGATCTTGGTCCATCGCAAAGAAAAAACTAATCACGTTGGCTTTTTCTTCTATTTGCCATTCAGTACAGCCTTGACGATCCACCGCAACGTTGTTCGGTGTCGATGAACATATATCACGCTGGTTAATCACCCCATCACGGTCATCATCGCGCAGATCGTCGATCTGATGACGCGTGGTATGAATACTTGGATCTTGGGCACATGCAGAGAGCAAAAGTACGACAATGCTTAAAATTAACCGTTTTTTCATTGCGCTTCCTCCCCTTGCCACTCTTCTGGGTGCTCTACCCTCAAAGCGTAAGTCAGTATACCCATTGCATTGAACAATCTATACGCGGCAAGTGTATGGTCATATTTAGCGGAGACGTAATTTCTTCTTGCTAGGAATACTTCGACTTTTGCGTCAAGTACATCCAGTAGGCTGCGTCGCCCTACATTAAACTGCTGCACATAACCCAATTCCGCAATCTTCACCGCATCCACGTTTTGCTGGAGCAAGGTCATCTGCTTTTCGAGCAAGTCATAGGCATTCCAAGCCAACTGTGTCCCTTCTGCCACTTCCCTTTCGGTACGCAAACGAATCGCCCGAGCTTCTTCTACCCGCCAAGCGGAAGACTCGACTTGAGCATTGGTTGAAAAGCCATTGAAAATATCATAGTCCATGGTGATCATTAGTCTGGCGTCTTCATCAGGCCCCTCGGCATTACTCACATTATCGTTCTTGTTCGCATGAAGCTCGAGCTTGATCTCGGGGTAGTAGCCCCCTTTCTCGCGACGCACTTCTTTCCTTGCCGCATCTAAGTCTAATACCGCAGCTTTGATCTCTGGGTGATTATCAATCGCCTGCTTCTTTGCAACGTCAGCACTGCTGGGAAGAAGCGCATCGTCGAACACGGGATCAATCAACTCATTCGGCATGGTTCCAACTAGCCTTAGATACTGAGTCTGCAAATCTAGCAGATTGTTTTGTGAGGCGATAAACGAAGATTGGGAGGTTGCAACTCGAGCAGATATTTGAGCCAGATCTGAATTACTGCTCAGGCCTTTTTGCGCTTTATCCAAAACGTTCTGGTAAATTTCTTGATGCTCACGAACATTACGCTCAGCAAGCTCTAGCAGGGTTTGGGCTTTGAGTAGCTCTAAGTAAATGCGCACAATATCAAGAGAGACATTTTCAGCGCGGGAAATGAGCGTCAAACGTTCCGCTTCAGCTTCATAACCAAGACGATCCACGTTGGCACTTGTACTAAAACCGTCAAACAACAACTGAGAAATTTTCAAACCAATTTCTGTACGCGTTAATCCTCGATCTTGGGAGTCTATATAAGAACCGCTGTTGTAGCGGGTCTCTTCATACCCTGCCGCCGCATACAAGTTCGCTTGGGGTAACTGCAAACCACTTGCTGCTTCTCCATCTCTGACCACTGACTGGTAGCGCGAGTATTGAGCCAACAATTCCGGACTGTAATCTATGGCTAGTGCTACAGACTCCTCTAAGGAAATTGCGTGCACAGGCCCAGAGAGCAATAGGCCTAAGAACAACGATTTGAGACGCATTATTTATCCTTGTGTTTATTATCGTTCTCGAAGAGCATTCTCTTTCGCTCTTAATATAGGTTTCAACCAATAACTTAAGACGGTTTTCTCACCCGTCAATATATCTACCGCGACTTGCATGCCTGGAATAATAGTGAAGTCATCCACTTTGTTGTTTTCATCCAGTTCGATATGAGCGCGGTAATATGCATTGCCATCTTCAGTTTGCAGAGCATCGGCACTAACATAGGTTACCTTACCTGACAAACCACCATAGATAACAAAATCATAGGCACTAAATTTAACCATGGCTGCTAAGCCAGTCCTAACAAAAGCGATATCTTGAGGCGCAATTCTCGCTTCAACAATCAATGCACTGTTTTCAGGGATCAACTCCATGATAGGCTCACCAGGTTTCACCACCCCACCAATAGTGCGAATAAAGACCTCTTTAACCCGACCATCGACTGGAGAAACGAGCTGAGTACGTTTCAGCTGATCCGCTATCGCTTGCTGACTTTCTCTCAGTTGGGCAAGCTTGGTTGAGACTTCATTCAATTGCCCTTGCGCTTTGGTTCGAAAATCAAGCGCGGTGCTTCGCCTATCTGCTATGGCTTCAGCGTAGGCTGCTTTTTGTTTTTGAGCCATCACTTGTGAGCTCGCAATATCGCCTTGAAGTTTAACGTAATCGCGATTGAGTTTAAGCAGTTCGACTTCGGCAACTGCGCCACTTGCGACTACGTCTCTCAACATGTCGCGCTCTTGAGTAACAATGGCTAAACTGCTATTCAAGGTTCGAATTGCGTTCTGAGTATCATTGAAGGCTTGCGCCTGCTGCTCGATACGTAACCGAGATTCTTCAAGTTCCGTTTTAAGCTGACCGATACGCTCTAAGTAGTTGGCGCGTTCATTAATAAGCGCGTTATGGCTACCTACGACAAGATCAAATGGTTGTAACTCAATCACCACCTGTTCACGCCAATCTATATCTGAACTTTGAACCTGTATCGTAGCTAACTCTGCCTCCATACGCACCTTTTGTGCCATCAAAGACTGAACTTGTTGCACAGACTCCTGAAAGCTTGCCTTAAAGCGCGTGTCGTCCAAAATAGCGATAGTCTGCCCTTGCTTAACACGTTCCCCTTGAGCAACTAGGATCTGTTTCACCAATCCACCTTCCAAACTTTGGATTGTTTGGACAGAAAGGCTAGGAACCACTTTCCCTTCTCCAACCACGACCTCTTCAAGTTTGGCCCACATCGCCCACGTGATAATAGCAACAACCAAAGCGCTGCTAAGCCAAATCAAACGCCGAGAACGATACGCAAGGTGAGTGTTATTCCATGCGGTACTACTCATTCTTGCCTCCTTTGACGACTGATACTGAGCGTACTCGTCTTTTGCTTGGCTCTTTTTTCTTATTCAGCACTTCGTCAGGTGTTCCGTCGGCAACAATCTTACCTTGATGAATAACCAAGATACGATCACAGAGCGACAAAAATGAATGGCGATGAGAACTGATAATAATACTCTTGTCACGTGGCAGTGATTGTAAGCTATGGAATAAACGCATTTCCGCTTCTGTATCTAGCGATGCAGTTGGTTCGTCCAATATCAACAGGCTAAAATCGCGATATAACGCTCTGGCAAGAGCAACAGCCTGCCGCTGGCCACCGGATAAAAATCGTCCACCTTCACCCACTTGCGTCTCTAACCCTTGACTAAAACGATCAAGGTAACCGGCCAAACCAGATAAGCGAATCGCATCACTTAATCGTTGTTGATCGACATTCAATTCACCCAGAGTAATATTTTCGACTACGGTTCCGTAAAGTAATTGCGGAGATTGTGCGACCCACCCCACAGCATGGCGAATTGAACTGGTCGGCCACAACTGACTGTCAATCTCATCGTAAAAAAGCCGACCTTGCGCCGGATTGGCTTGCCTCGCAATGAGACTAAGTAAGGTTGATTTACCCGCACCAGCTACGCCGACCACACCGACACGTTCACCTGAACGAATGGAGAGATTAATTTCAGTAAGGCAAGCAGTTGGGCTCTGTGGATACTGATAGCTGACATTCTCCAGACGTACGCCGCCTTTAAACTCACCTTGTGATAGCTTATTGCGTTCTTGATCTTCCTGAGGCAAATCGATTATCGCGTTCAAACCTTCGATAGCCGTTTTGGTTTGCTGATACCTCAGCATGAGTAAAGACAATTGATTAATGCTGCCAGCAGCACGACCACTTAACATAACAATCGCGATCAATCCCCCCATACTCAGCACGCCTTCAGAAATCTGATACACACCAAATACGATTAAACAGATGGTCACTATCTGCTGGCTAGATTGTATCGAATGCGCGACCAAGTTTGAGTAATAACGAGAGCGATTTTGCCAATCAGACAACTGAGCGACCGTTTGTTCCCAACGCTTTTGTATACTGCCTTGTGCATTGTTTTGCTTAATCTCTGGTAAAGAAACCAGACAGTCGATGAGTTGGGCTTGTCGTTGACTCGACAGCGCTGCTGTCTCTTGCTGAGTGCGCTCAATCTTGCCTTTCATGACTAGAGACATTCCAACTAAGACCAGCATGACTATCACAGGAACAAACATCATTGCCCCCCCCAGCCAACCGATCAAGATGAGGAACAGTAAAGTGAAAGGGAGATCGATTAAGGTAACCAAAGAGATAGAAGTAAAGAAGTCACGAACACTATCGAAATCTTGAATTTGTCTTGAAAACGCGCCGACCGACTGCGGTCGATTTTCTAACTTCATACCAAGAACTTTGCTGAGCAATATCGCCGAAAGCTTGTTATCGAGATATCGTCCTGCGACATCGGTCACGGCACTCCTTGCCGAGCGTAGCAACCAATCAAAGATAACCACAACCACAACGCCAATCACTAGCACCCACAATGTACTGAACGCCTGATTGGGCACAACTCGATCATATACATTCATCGTGAAAAGCGGTACAACCAACGCCAACAAATTGATCAATAGTGAGGCAAGCAGTAAATCGCGATACCAAGGTTTCACTTCTGCGACGACACTCCAAAGCCAATGCCCTTGTTTACGCGGTTGCAGAGTTTCAACACGCTCGTCGTACTTCGCTATTGGTGTTACATGCCAAACCGTCTGCTCTGCTCTGCGCTTAATTTCACTCAATGGTACGGTCTGAATTTGGCCTGCTCGCCACACTTGATAGTTCTGCTCATGGCTTTCAATCACAATCCAAGGATGTTGCGATTCTTTGTCGATTAACATAACTGGCAAAGCGAAGGATTCAAGGTTGCTCAGAGGGGTAGAGGCTGCCGACAACTGCGCACGCTCTAATGCGCGAAAAAATAATTGCTGATCGAGTCGACCGTTTTCAAGTGGTAACCCAGTCAATAGAATATCTTGATGGCAGCTTTGATGATGATGCGTTATCCACCACTGCAAAGCCTCATACCAAGGGTCGAATTCCCCTCGTTGTTCCATATCGTTACTTTTCATTCCTTACTGTACTATGAGGTTCTGATCATCGATCATTTTCTGCAGTATTTCAGCTTCACTACTTAGACTAGGCGCCAGATCGTTGAGACTGACATCAGCAATCACAACCGACTGCTGCACATTACTTCCATCAGGCTTGATATCGAGCACAACATCACTACCACTTTCACTAATATCGATCTGTAATGCCGCAGACGCACCATCTGTCACTCCGTTCAAAATTGCACTTAAATCAATAGAGTCACTATCAGCGCTGTACTCAAAACTGCTAATGGTGTCGGTACCTGTCGTTTGGCCGATAACAAAGAGATCGTTGACTCCGTTGGTACCTGACAGATTGGTTGAAACGTCGCTCGGTGCTTGCAGGCTTACATCAATGACCTGCGCCACGCCACTGGCCGAATCACTTCCTATCGTTGATATCGGTTCAATAGAAAGTTGGAAATCAACTGCACCATCATAACCCCCGACGATAGCCAAGTCCGCCACATCATCCATGTCCACGCTGTACTTGCCATTTTGCAATGTACCTGCATTTAAGACCAAACCACTTGGCAAACCCGATATAATCACTCTGCCCGTTTCGTTACTGGCTGGATTGATTAACTCAATATTGAGGCCGAGCGGAATGTTGCCATCAGCGTCTGCGGTGATGGTATCGTAGTCAAGTGTCAATGTTGGAGGATCGGGCTCTGGTGTGATTGTCAATGTTAAGCTCTCCGTCGTGGCATCGCCCGTATCACTTTCTAAATTTCCTAGCACTATGGCTTGGTCAAAGCTGGATATCGAAATGGTGACATCAAATTCACCAAACGCATCACCAGGGAAAAACGTGACTTGATCTATTTCGCTTGCTTTTACTTGCACGCTAGCAACGGCTCGTCCGTCACCAGTGCTTAAAAAAACGGAAGTTTGCAAGCCGACACGAATTCGATCTAAACCAATGAGGGCAGTCGCGTCAGAGCTTGGCTCGATAATGAAGGTAAACAGCAAATACTCGTCACTGTTAGTTTCAAAGCTAGTAGCGTTTAAGGTGATATTAACGCCATCATTTTCACTGCCGTTCAGTGTGTCGGGCAAATCAACCAGCTCAACACGGTCGCCGACAGGAAGAACACCGACGGTAAACTCTGAACTGGTAAAGTTCACATCGCTGTTTTCAAGCTCTTGCGTGGTCGCTTCCAATGACAAAGGTATATCACCACTAAAATCCAAAGGTGGACGGAGATAAACATCCGCTAAACGCGTCGGATCTAGCTGCCATTCGTAAGTATCCTTGCCATTGAAACTGCCGCCGTCTCCTCCATTGTTTGCGGCCAGCTCATAGCTATCGCCTACTTTGTAGACAATCACTGCGCCTTCTGGGACACCTGTGATACTCAAGGACAAGCTCTCAGAGCCGTCTTGGTCAATCAGTGACGCACTCATTGCACCTAAGGAGATATAATTGTCTTCACTGCCCAATACATTCTGCGTGACTAAGTTAGCTTCATCGGCAACAGGTTCGATATGAATCGTCACCGTGGTTGTTTTGTCTTGGGTATCTGTTTCTGCTATCCCAGTCGCCTGATCGGTAATATTGGCGGTGAAAGTCATGACTACGTCACCACTGTAATGTGCTGGAGGCACGAGCGAGACTTCGTTTAAACGGCTTGGATCTATGATACTCCATGTCCCATCGCCGTTATCTTGCAGAACGTCAACAGGTCCCGATAATGTCGCCCCCGAGGTTACCGTTACCATCAACGAGTTGACGGTTTCTTTACCTGTCGATTCTGTACCCTCACCCTCTATCAACTGCCCGGTTTCAATACTGTCACCTAACACCAACGACAAGTCTAAATTGGTCACCGCATCTTCTTGAATAGTGTCTATATCAACTTCAACCGCGATATCATCGACGACAGGGGTGATTTGAATCGTGATTGTTTGTTCCGTGGTCACTGACGTACCATTACACCCCGAAGTCTCAATGGTTTCGACTGTAAAGATCAAGGTACCCGCAAAGTCTTCATCTACCCCCGTCAGGACTAAACTGTCCAACGCGGAAGCAGTAATCGAGTAACCAATGACATTCCCTAAACGGTCGTATTCCGCCGTGACGCCACTGCCTTGAATTTCGACCCCTTCAGGTAGTGAATCTGCGGGAATATAAAATGACAATATATTGTCTGGATCGCTCGCAACATCGCTATTAAGCAAACCGGAAAGGTCTATTTCATCACCTTCAGGTTGTTTAATATCACCCGACTGTACATTACCTGGAGTACCAACTGGATCACAGCCTCCGCCACCACCGTCATTTCCCGTGACCTGAAATTGAAAACTCGTATCAATGAAACGATCGTCGCTACCATCGAGGACCCTAGCTCGCACTACGATATCGAGCACGGGTGTATCTTGCGTACTAGATAGCGTTGCGCCATTTAAAATTTGCGTGACACTTTCTTGGAAGGTATCACTGGTTAATCCTGAAGCGGGGATAAGCCAATTACCATCGCCATCTTGGCTAGCGCCATTGGGATGATCAACGATAAGCGTGTAACCATCTGGAACGACGATAATGATGTAATCCAGATATTCAGAACCATCGAGATCTTCATCAACAAATATCACAGAGTCAGAAATGTCTACGGGCGAACCGTCAGTACTGCTGTAAAGCTCTCCAGAACTTTCTAACCGTGTATCTAACTCCACTTTCGCGCTAACATTTACGCTTAGTGTACCATCAATCCAGCTTTCAGTTGTTGCGAGAGTCTCGGAGGTATCTGTTACCTGATAGCGTATTCCAACATTAAATACACCACTTAGATCTTCACTTGCTAGTACGCTTAGCCGTCCACTGGCAAGTAAACTATCGAGTGTTGGGGAAGTGGCATCAAGCAATGTACTTAAATCTAACCCTGTACCTAAATCAATCTCAACACCATCAAAGTAGAGTGTAAGCTCAGCATCTAGGCTGGTGATCATATAACCAGTTAATGCCTCGCTTCCATCTTGGTCTGCATCAACCGAAGGCTCAAGTGAGAGTGATATCAGCCTATCTTCAATACCTTGAGTGGCGATCACTTGGCCATCCACTTGGTCTACCTGAGGCAACACTTCGATTTCAACCGTCATTGGGTATTCACCTGAATCCCCATCCGGCTCCGTTGAAATTGCTATGACAGATAAGGTGAGCTGACCACTAAAATCTGCAACTGGTTTAAGGTATAAGGTACTTAAGTCTGCATTACTCACCTGATACACAGGGCCAGTGATGTCGTCGATGGAAGCAATCGTTAGAGTCACAGGGTTGCCTGAAGCATC
The DNA here is from genome assembly GCF_000967545.1 of Vibrio galatheae. Lineage (GTDB taxonomy): Bacteria > Pseudomonadota > Gammaproteobacteria > Enterobacterales > Vibrionaceae > Vibrio > Vibrio galatheae. The sequence continues at coordinate 352,001 of NZ_JXXV01000018.1, forward strand.
AACAAGTTGGGTCCCGTCTGGAATATCTGTCAGCAGGATATTAATTTCTTCCGATGCGTCATCATCTGTCGTCTGAACAAGAAAGTCGAGAGCGATTAGTTGGTCTTCTAAAACATCACTTTGGTTACTGATCACTTTACTGTTGGCGTCATATTGCCAATGGCCTTCTCCACCATCAACAACCGTTGGCTCATCAACCACACCTTTTAAGTAAATTTGGATCGTTTCGGTCGCACTTGAAGCTTGAGGATTACTCGGAATGAGTCCATCTTGCGTCGATTCAATGGATACTGCGGTCACATCAATAGACAAGGACTCGGTATACGAGCTGATGTCTTGCTTAGGAACCAAAGTAACGCTTCCCGCCGCCAGTGCATCGGATGTCACTGAATATTGATTGTTACCTACATAGTCACCACCAGCCACCGACCAGCCATCAGGAACTTGGATGGTAATACGTAAACTTTCTGAGCCATCGGTGTCGGTTAAGCTCGACAAAATGTAATCTTTTAAGTTGATCACATCATCTTCAAGCCCTTTGATGTCCTTAACTTCTAATGTTGGGGTATCGGCATCTGGACGGACATTAACGACCACCTGTGAGGTAATTTCAGCGGTTTTATCACCACTGCTGGCAAAATTATTTCCATCTTCTATTGCAATCGCTTTGATATCAAAATTGAAGCTGCCAGCAACATTATCGTCAGCCGTGATTTTCATCTGATCTAGCTGAGCTTGTGTGTACTGTTTTCCTTCGGTTATTGCCGTACCATTGAGGGTAACGGTTATCCCTGAGGGAATATTGGTGATTTCATACTTAAGCGCTTCTGAGCCATCTAAATCCACCAAGTTGGCCGTAATATCAAGACTTAAACTTTGATCCGCATCCTCAATTGTGCTGTAGGTAAACTGCGACTGTCCCCACTCAGGGGTATCTGCAATCGGCAATACAGACACATCAAGACTTTCGGCGAGATCTCTTGGCACAGTATCTGTGCTGATCACAGCAGAAATGGCTAGGGAAATAGAGATGGTGGTGTCAGATTGATTTTCTGGCGGTAAGTAGGTCAAGGTACCGTTGGGAACCACTAAGCTTGGATTACTAGAATCAAGTTGACTTCCTGTTAGTGAAACTTTGCCATTCACAGCAGTCAAGAGGACTCCATCTAGGTAAATGCTACCACCTTGCAAAGAGGCTTCACTAATCGCGATTTCAGTCACTTGCTCTTGTTGGTCGATGTCCCCTGTCGACACTTCTATAGACAAAGTAACACTGTTGTCTTCCGTTGTTTCTGCATCAGCGACCCGGATAAAACCGTCGTTATCCCCTAAGACAAAACTCACGGTACTCGTCGCTTCATCGCCATCAAAATCTCTAACTACCATTTGTAATGCGTCGTTCAAAGCCGGATCAGCATCGACAGAGGCATTGGTCACCAGAGTGTAGCTTCCGTCTCGGTTGACTGTCAGTGAACCATAACTCTCTGAAGGGCTGTTCGGGTTGTACAACGCGATGGTATAAGATGGATTTGCATCGCTGAATAGATATTGCTCCGCGTTACCATCACCATCCACATCGTAAGAGACACTGACTAACTCACCGCCGTCAGCGCCCACTCGATCGAATACAGTGATCATGTTGCCTGACTGCGTATCACCTTCAACCAGATTTAGCGTCGAATCATAAGATGTCGGCACATCATCTGTCACATTGACCGTGTAATCTACCGATGCGGAAACATCACCATCCGCGTCAGTCGCCGTTAGGCCAAAGGTCAGTGCTAAGTTATTTTCCCCAAGACCAGTATCGTGGTCGAGTGGACGATACAGCTCAAACTCAACACTACCATCAAGATTAAAACGAATTTTAAAAACGTCATCCCCAGAAGCAGTGATGCCGTAATACCAGCCATTCACGTCGACATCGTTCAAACTCACCGCAGAGCCACCACTGGTATAGCCTTGTCCATCAAATCCGTTGCGGTCAACATTTAACGAGACAATATCATCTGAACCTTCAAGTAGAGTAATCGATGGCGTCACTGTTTCACTGCCAATGTCAAGGTTGCTGCTGGTTAGCTCATCTTCATCAACCGAAATTGATCCAGCCACTTCAATGCGCGGATCCGCCCCATCATAGATGGTAATACTCGATTGCACGGTATTTTCGGTGCCGTCTGAATCTACGGTATAAACGGGAACTGGAATATTTAGGCTTAGGTCATTGCCCGAGCCGATATGGTCTATCTGTTGATACAATTCTAAACGTACATCAACTGAAGCCGTTTCTCCTGAACCTAAAATAAAATCGCTAGGTAAACTCACGCTCAAAATTATCTGACCGTTTGCAATCACCGCATCATAGCTACCATCACCGTTGTCACGCCAAGTGACTGCCTGCCCATTGTGGGTAATGGCATCACCATTGGAATCGAGTACCGCTTCACCAGTGCTTACTGCTAAACCCAAATAGACTAATGGGTCGAATGCCGCGCTGACGTTAAACGATACTTCTGCAGTCGCTTCAGCATCAATACCAGAAGCACGAGGTACCTCAGACAACTCTACATTGCCAGAGCCAATACTTGGCGCTCCACCATCATTCACAGAAATATCGAGAGTTAACTTGGTTTGGTCACCGTCTCTGTCTTGCGCCGTGACCACAATCGGAATCTGGCTGTTACCATCCAATTGATCAAGCGCTTGGTGCAACTCAACCGTATAGGTTACGGTCGCATCCCCACCATAGATTGGCTGATCAAAATAAACGTTAAACACCAGTTCGTCTGGCTGCAACCGAGTATTTAGATCCTCGGTGTATGCAGAAAGGGAACCATCGCTGTTCAGAACATAGACTATGTCTCGGCCCCCACTACTTAATGCTGGCTGATCGGCCAAATCAAAAAATACCGAGTCTAGATAATCACTGCCAATTGATACCTCAAACGTACCGTTTTGAGACAATGGTGCCGCAGCCAGATCGCTCTCATTAATAGTGACACTACTTGCATTCGACAGAGCCGGATCCTGTCCATCATGGATGATCCATTCAAATGTGCCTGGTAAAAGTGGTGTCCCATCAAGATCGGTACCCGAGATTGAAAGAGGGAGTACAATGGCGTCACTGGCTAGGAGATGAAGGATAGGCTGAGATTGGTCAAGCGTTACTGTTGCTGTTACATCATCGCCATTTGCCACCGCACTCAGTGTCAATGTAAAAATAGTGTCGCTTCCTGACGTCGCAGTAATGACTTTACCATCAGCACTCAATGTATAACTGATATCTGCTAAATCTAGCGTTGATTGCAATCCCATGGCATCAAGTAACGCTAACGTCCCACTATCAAACTCAAGTGTGGCTGGATCAGGATTATCTGAGCCTGCGTCCACGGCAAAAGTCGCACTTAAGGTTTGTACACCTTCGTCAAGACTTGCCTCCTGAGAAGCGTTACTGCCATTTTGGATGTCACCCGCCCCCCCATCTAGGATGCTTATCTCAGCCGTCGCGGTACCAAAATCGCTGCTAGAATCACCAGCGATGTAGTTGATAGAGATTGTATGCTCTAAATTATGGTCCAGGTTTCGCGAAGCCTCAAACGTCCACTGACCGTTGGCAAAAACGGTCAACACACCATCACTGGTGGTGAAGCTGACCGGTTGACTACCAGTAATCGTTTTGGTCACACCATCCACTTCAACTTCTCGTACTAAGAGCTGGGTATCTAAGTCGATATCATTGTTGAGCAAGTTACCAGACGACGTTGTTCCTTCTGTCATGGTGTAATTTTCACCAAACACTAATGGGTCGGAGTCTTTGACTGTAATAGGCAAGTGGGCAATGACCGTTTCCGTTGTCCCATCAGCGTCGGTTTGAACACCTTGTATCAGCAATGCAGTTTGGAGTGAATCTAACCCTGTCCCCTGATCAATTGCACGATAGAATGTGACACGAACTTCGCCATCAACGATCTGAGCGGCAAACACTAATTCATTCGAATTGTTACGGCCTTCTAAACTTTGGCTGTCTCCAGAGATAGAGACAGTGATACTACTGTTCTGGGAGGTAACGTTGTTTTCAAGTAAGCTTTGATCGGCGTAAAAGCCGAATTCAGCAAACTCAATATTGATGTCGGATGTTTTTTCCTGACTACCAAAAATCCCCACCACAGTCTCAGAAAAGGAGAGCGAGTCAGGCAGCACAATGGTTGGCATATCGTCAATAGCTTGGTTACCTATCGCGTTGAAGACCGACGCTTCAACTGTCCATGTTTGCCCGATATCTAACGCGGACGTATCGATATCAGTGACAGACCAAGCACCGCTGCCATCCACCACGCCTTCAAAACTCAGTTCAAGTGTCCCGTCTGAAACAGTAATCGTCACCATTAAGCCAGCATCAACCCCAGTCGTCGTACCTTGCATGGTAGTCAGATTGCCTTGACGGAAATCTAAAACGCTAAATCCACTCAATGTATCGATGTCAATGGTTGGAACGCTAGTATCAATGATTGTGCTGTTATCGGTATAGGTGGCGGGGTTACCAGCAATATCGACGGTACTTGCCGTGACAGTCACCGCACCGTCGACAAAACTGGACACATCAACGTTATCAACGCTCCACTGGCCACCGATGACGACGGTGTCAAATTCGAGTGTTGTGTTATTGCTATCGGTAATCACCACATGAACCGGTTGACCGTTTTCAACATTAGAGACGGCACCGCTAAAGGTCAGGCTTTGCTTTTCGGTGATATTAACAACATCATCACCACCATCTTCAACATTGGCAGTAATAGACGCTAGGGTATCTTTGGTGATCGTATCTTGAGCAATTGCAGGGTTCCCAGCAATGTCGATAGTTTCAGCAATCACTGTCAGTGTGCCTTCGGCAAGACTGCTAACATCTATCGCACTTATAGACCAGTTTCCGCCATCAACAACGGAGGCCAACTTAATTATCTGACCTAAACTATCAATGATTTGGACACTAATTGGCTGTCCATTTTGAACAAAACTTACACTACCAGACAGAGCACCATTGCTCACTTCAAATTGGTTATAGTACTCATCTCCGCCACCATCAAAATCAACGTCAATAGCTGCCAAAGTATCTTTGATTGTATCGTCCGTGGCGCTGACACTGTTGCCGAAGTTATCAGCAACCACCGCACTAACTTTTAAAGGGCCTTCGGCAAGAGAAGTTAAATTGACACCGCTAACCAAGTAAGCTTCATCATTGGTGATCGCTGAAGTGGTAACAGTATTACCATTGATATCAGTAATGGTGATATTGACAATACGACCATCTCGTATATTAAGTGCTGTGCCTTTAATCACAACACCTGGTGATTCAAATCGGTTTTCGTATCCATCACCGCCATCAAGAATGTCCACCGTCAGTTGTGCATTCTGATTTAAAATATCAAGAACTTCCGGCTCTGGTTGCTCATCATCATTAGCAAAGATATCGTCGGGTCGCGTGTCAAACCCCGCTTGAGCGAGCGTTTCTTGCAGAGTGGCTTGGACATAGTTAATAAAAGAGGCACTCTGGCTAGCTTGTTGATTGGCGCCAGCATAGGCTTCACCAGTGCGATTATTGAACGTGTATTGAGTTAGCTCATCAACAATCTGCGCTAACTGCTCTTCTACAGCTTGCTCTTGCTCTGGTGTTAACACCACATCTTGATTGGAAACCAATGGGGTTATCACCAACACATCGGGCTCTATTGTTGAATTCGCTTGAGCCTGCTCCCAGGTGCCGTCCGGCATGATTTGCCAAATTACATCACCAATCTCAATATACAGAATGGGGCGCATCATTCCTCCTAATAACCGCTTAGCCTAACTATAGAGTTGCCAATACCAATAGAAGCTATCACACAACAACATACGCATCACTATTTATAACACTCAATAGTCACTCGCTACACACATTAGGCTGATTTTTTTTACATTTCTCACTTTGGCAATCTAACTACTATTGCCAATTCATTGCCTTCCTTATTACCTCCAAGTTGTGTGCTCTTACATTAAGTATACATCACCTGTAATTTTGCAACGCAATTCATAAATATCACTCCACTGCACGCCTAGTTGTCAGAACAAAGAGACTCACGCGCATAACCAACCGCTTGTATGTCATTGAGGATCACTTTATTAAAATATGCACCTTCACGCCTAAAAGTGAATAAAGCCTTATTTATTAAATGCCTACAAGTATTTTGTTACAAAATAAATCAAATGGATAATTAAATAGAACTCACTGGTTATTAAGTTGTTAATTAGCATAAAATTCTAGTGATCTATATCACACATGAAGTTCTACTCCATTATTTTGATTTTTTATTTATCAATCTGCCTGCTAACCTCCTGCTCGCCTTGAAGTGAACTCAAGGTGCATAACTATAAGGAGTGTTCACTATGAATACCAAGAAACCGATGTCGTTAACCAGCCGTGTAATTTTAGGTATGGTTGCAGGTATCTTGACCGGATTTGCGATTCGCAGTCTTTTTGCTGACAACGGATTTGTCGATGCATACATTGTTAATGGATTATTTGAAGTCGGCGGCCAGATCTTCGTCGCTAGCTTGAAAATGCTTGTTGTCCCACTGGTGTTCGTCTCATTGGTGTGTGGTACAAGCTCACTAAAAGATCTTTCAACTTTAGGTCGAATGGGGGGCAAAACCCTTGCGTTCTACATAGCGACCACGGCGGTTGCGATCACTCTTGCCCTGACGATGGGCTATCTTTTCCAGCCAGGTGCAGGCGCTGACCTAACCGCAGCGAGCTCATTCAGCTCGGCTGAAGCCCCATCTTTAGGCCAAGTGATCATAGGGATGTTCCCAACCAATCCAATCAGTGCGATGGCTGAAGGCAAAACACTGCAGGTCATTGTGTTTGCGGTACTGTTCGGTGTCGCTATCAGTGCGGCAGGTAAGCCGGGCGAACGCATAGCAGGATTCTTTAGCGATCTTAACGAAGTGATCATGAAATTGGTGGCTATTTTGATGAACTTGGCGCCATATGGTGTGTTCTTCTTGATGGCGAAGCTATTCACTGGCTTAGGTTTGAGTGCAATTGTAAATCTAGCAGAATACTTCTTGGTGCTAGCCGGGACTTTACTGCTGCACGGATTGGTGACTTACAGCTTGATGCTCAAAGGCTTTACAGGTCTTAGCCCGATTACTTTCTTGAAGAAAATGGAAGATGCCGTCATGTTCGCATTCTCTACCGCTTCTTCTAATGCAACCATCCCGGTGACAATGGAAACGGCGAAAAACCGTATGGGTGTTGATAACCGAGTATCATCATTTACTGTGCCACTGGGTGCGACGGTAAATATGGACGGCACCGCAATCATGCAGGGTGTTGCGACAGCGTTTATTGCTCAGGCATTCAACATTGACCTAACCATGGGTGATTACCTAATGGTGATCATGACAGCGACCTTAGCATCCATTGGTACCGCTGGTGTGCCTGGCGTGGGTCTAGTCATGCTGGCTATGGTGCTTAACCAAGTCGGATTACCACTAGAGGGCATCGCACTGATCATGGGAGTTGACCGCTTACTCGATATGATTCGCACAGCAGTGAACATCACTGGTGACAGTGCAGTAACGGTCATCGTAGCTAAATCAGAAGGTGCGTTGGATGAAGCACGCTTCAACGATCCAATGGCGGGCGTGAAAGAAGAGCAAGTTCATTTAAAACATTCTCAAGCTTAACTGCTGCTAAAAGCCCGAGAGCATATCTCGGGCTTTGTCATTAACTAACCTGGGATAAAGTCATTCAACAGTGCTAGAAGCCACTGCCGACATTGAAATAGACCGCACTTTCTTCAGAACTTCGCGCATAATCCATACCGATGTGTAGACCATAACGACGGGCGATTTGATAGCGAAAACCAACCCCTCCCGCCTGTACAGACTCAGATTTTTCCGATTGATCCGCTTGTATCGCACGGCCCACGCCATAGAAACCAGACACTTTCCAGCGATGGGAAATCGCATAGGTAATTTGGCTTTGCAGGGTTTTGATTTCATCGCCTTGGTAACGGTATGACGACACACCACGCAATGCAACGTAAGGCTTAGAAGTGGGTGATATAAAAGTACTCTCTTGTTCAAAATGCTGGTAGTTTCCTGCAAGTCCGAGTGTCCATTTATCTGCTAACGGAATGTAGCCCTCGCCATCAAAGTTGAAGTGACGATATTCATAATCGCTACCGAGTGATTCGTCATAAATCATATAGTCCGCGCTGAGTATGAATCCCCGGCTTGGGTAAAACATGTTGTCACGAGTATCATATTCGGCAACGACACCAAGACCAGAGGTGATCGCTTCTTCTCCCAATGTATATTTCATCGCGGTCGAGAGTGACTCGTTTTCCGCCTCCACAGTGGAAATGGAAGCAAGTTGTTTAACACCTAACATCAGAGGTGTCGTACCCACTCTAAACTGAAGCTGCTGCATCAACACAGCGACTTTGGTCTTGGTACCAATCGCTATGGTTTTATCTATTGGCGCAATAGGGCCAAATCCAGGAAATGACAGGTTTTTATAAACATCGAGATTAGCAACACCTAGACCACCACCACCAACATAACGAATCGCATCTTTATTCCAAGAGCGGCGATGTGCACCAAACGCAAACCATGTGCCGTTTTCTGTCCCCACAGCACCAAAGAGCGTCATCGCAGAAGGAACGAGCTGAGCGCCACCATCAATTGCGGCTAAAGCAGCTTGCTTACGCTGCTCTTTTTCTTCTTCCGTTTCATGCAAAAACAAACCCACCATACCACCACCGTAACCAATCGCAGGCTCGGTGATAATGACTGGAATCGGAAGGAAACCAACGGCATTCTCTGCGAGATGTTCACCAATGTCGAATTGATGATCGACGGGATCGGTAAAAGATATATCAGCAGCATAAGTAGGCAGCGTATCTAATAAGGCCGACAACGCGATAAGTTTAATATCCACAAGTTTCCTCTCAGCGCAAAATGCGGTGCGTTCCGGTGGCTTTTTTCGCCTAGATCTAAAGCTAAAACGGCTAGGCGATTCGTAGTTAGTCACAAGATAATAATCTAGTTTATATAAAGGCGGCTAATCGCTTTTGAAAGATCTCAACCGACAAAAGTCACTTTACCTTTGAGTGGACGTATTACTTACTCACAGCTCGGTAAGCTGTGCTCTGAAAAAGGAATCGGTTTGCATAGAAATAGCCTTGATGTAAAGCCGCGCCCAGCCATTTAGCTTGACTTTGCTCCTCGACGCCTTCAACAGTCAACTCTAGATCCAGCCCTTTTGCCATAGCATTGATGGAAATTAAACCAGATCAAACCTATCTCACACATCGAAACTCAATTCCTCTTTAAAATGAGGTAGGAAACAAAACCAATAAAAACAATAAGCTTTCAAAGGAGTGAAAGTATGAAATTGCCGTGGTTACTGTTCGTTACTCTATTCATTCTACCTTTTTCAACCTATGCATCCACTGACCAAGCACTGCCGCTCACGCAATCAACCATAGGTTACGCTGCACTGATTATTTTTGCGCTCGCTTATACGCTGGTCATGTTGGAAGAGTATCTGCAACTGAGGAAATCTAAACCCGTATTGCTCGCCGCGGGTGTGATTTGGGCGATGATCGGTTTTGTTTACTCGCAACATGGTCAAGTTGAAGTTGCTAAGGTCGCACTAGAACACAATCTACTTGAGTACGCCGAGCTGTTGCTGTTCTTGCTGGTTGCCATGACCTACATCAGCGCCATGGAAGAACGACGTCTATTTGATGCACTCCAAGCTTGGATGGTAGGTAAAGGCTTTAACTTCAAAACGTTATTTTGGCTTACAGGTATTCTGGCGTTTTTTATTTCCCCTATCGCCGATAACCTGACCACGGCGTTGCTGATGTGTGCGGTCGTAATGAAAGTGGCCGGAGACAACACCAAGTTTATTAACCTGGCTTGTATTAATATCGTTATCGCGGCAAACGCCGGGGGGGCGTTTAGTCCATTCGGCGATATTACTACCCTTATGGTATGGCAGGCAGGGCATGTCTCGTTTGCCGAATTTATTCCGCTGTTTATCCCGTCGGTCGTCAACTACTTAGTTCCGGCAGCGATCATGTCGATTTTCGTGCCTAGTACTAGCCCAAATGTGGTTCATCAACACGTTGAGCTTAAGCGCGGCGCAAGACGAATTGTTGCCTTGTTTGTCCTCACCATAGCCACAGCGGTTGCGTTCCACGCCGTACTGCATTTCCCACCAGTGATCGGCATGATGATGGGATTAGCCTACCTTCAGTTCTTCGGCTTCTTTTTACGTAAAACGTTAAAGGCGTCTTTACATAAGAAATGTATGCTGGCAATTGAAAATAGAGATGATCTCGCACTTAAACGCTTAGGTTCTGTGGTGCCATTTGACGTATTCAGACGCGTATCCCATGCGGAATGGGACACCTTACTGTTCTTCTACGGCGTGGTGATGTGTGTCGGCGGTTTAAGCTTACTGGGTTACTTGGGGTTGATCTCTGAAGTGATGTATACCCAGTGGGATCCAATGTGGGCCAACGTCATGGTCGGGATACTTTCGGCAATCGTCGATAACATCCCTGTCATGTTCGCTGTTCTGACAATGGAACCATCGATGAGCGTTGGTAACTGGTTACTGGTCACGTTAACGGCAGGGGTGGGGGGTAGTTTGTTGTCGATAGGCTCAGCTGCAGGCGTCGCTCTGATGGGAGCGGCACATGGTAAATACACCTTCTTTGGCCACTTAAAATGGATGCCTGTCATTGCGGCGGGTTATGTCGCCAGCATTGCCGCGCATTTAACCCTCAATTCAAACTTGTTCAATTAGCTCGGCGATAAACGCTAAAAATGCATACTTGATAACATCAATGTCTATCAAGTATGCCCCGCATCGCCACAGGTTCTTACCCAACATAACTGGATCTCAGTCATACTACGCAGGCTAATTGTTGTACTGAGCCTGCTCCAACTCAAGCAGCTTAGCTTTACGTTCAACACCACCAGCATAGCCCGTTAGCTTGCCATTTTTGCCAATCACACGATGACAAGGGACGATCACCGAGACAGGGTTCTTACCATTCGCTAACCCGACCGCACGCACGGCTTTCGGGTTACCGATCGCATTAGCAAGATCCTGATAGCTCCAAGTTTCACCATATGGAATCGTGGTAAGTGCCTGCCAAACCTGCTTTTGAAACGCAGTTCCTAGTGCCGAAATTGGAACATCAAAGACTTTGCGTACGCCCGAAAAATACTCATCTAACTGTTTGATAGCGAGGCAAAGTATTGGGTCTTGGGGCGAATATTGGCCAAGTTCCTCAGGTTGAGTCGTTTGCGTTTCAAACCAAACGCCCAACAGCCCTTCTGCATCAGCTTGAAGGGTGATCGCACCTAGCGGCGAAATATGTGTTGTGTATCTTTTACTCATGCGTGACTCCAGCAATGAAAAGTTGCGTAACTTCCCCACGGAGAAGCACTGTTTGCAGACAATTGAGGGAACTGATTTAACGCCTTTTTCACGACAAGATCACCATCAAGGAAACAATTTGGCTCTGACGCACCTCTGAGTCGTGCATAGTTCACCGTCCACGGGCCAATCCCTTTTAGCGCCAACCATTGATCTAACGGAGCTTGGCTCCCCTCAATCATGAATTGAGCAAATCGGGCTAACGTCTGTTTGCGACTGCTGGGCATACGCAAAAAATCCAGATCTGCACCAGCGACCTCAGACGGTGTTGGAAAGTGGGTAATACCTTGCGGTTGTAGTGTGTTTACCAGTAAATTCAACTGACCAATCGCCGCTTTAATCGACACTTGCTGACCCAATATCGCTCTTACTCCGGCTTCCCATGTACTCCACACTCCCGGAATGCGAATCCCCGACTGTTTGACTAACTTTGGCGCGATATCTAACAGGTGCTGTTCAATTTGGAGAATATCACTGTCGAGATCGAACATACGCCTAAGCTGATTGACCAAACTTCGCAGCAGCGAGATATCATCGAGCTTAAACTCAACCCTCATAATACCTGCTTTGGGGTTAGAGATAGAAAACCATCCACGCTCTCCTTGTAACTCAAAGTGACGCTGGTAAGTGTCTTCGCTGACCTGCTCCAATCCATCAACCGCTCTCAAGCGATAGAAATTAAGCATATGCTGCCAATCTAGTGGCCCACGAAACGCCAGATCAATGTGATTCGATTCGCTTAGCGCTGCGGCACTTTTTCGCACTTGTGTCGGGGATAACTGCATGACTTGTTTGAATGCATCGTTAAATCGTCGCACACTGTTGAATCCACTAGCCAGAGCGACATCGGTGACAGACAAACGACTGGTATGCAGCAATTGCTTGGCAAACATCAACTGATAATACAGGGCGTACTGTTTAGGCGACATACCTAGATATTGGTTAAACAGCTTACGCAGATAGCGGTCACTGATACCAAGTCGTTCCGCTAGATCCACCAACGAAGCATGATGAAGTGCCCCTTGCTCTATCAGCTTAACCGCACGTTGAAATGTCACTTCAACACCCTTCCATGCCCAAGAGCTAGGGGCACTATCAGGTCGACATCGCAAACAAGGGCGATACCCAGCTTGCAGCGCCTGTGCTTTGTCAAAATAGTATTCGACGTTTTCTTCTTTGGGTAGATTGGCAGGACAAATAGGACGACAGAATATCCCGGTCGTTTTTACCGCAACATAAAAACGGCCATCAAACCGGCTATCACGGGCAATACGAGCCTTGTGGCAATCTTGCTGACTGAGAGTGACGAGTCCATCTTCCATACGGCTTTCCAAAAACATGTGAACAGATAAGCACAGTCTAAATCGTCACACCGCAAATACTAGCCATTTTCGGAACTCAATCGAAATCAATCGCGCTAGAACTCAGCAGGGAGTAAACATTGCCCTAACTTCAACAGATAAATGCGCTGAACTAGTTTCTATCGGAGCGATGGAGTAACGCATCAAACTTTTCGTTACCGTGTAACCCCTCTAAGTCTGGTTCAGTATTGATCAGCTCAGATATCGAAGGACTGGCTTCAATCGCGTACGCAAGATCATCAATCGCCTGCTCTTCAGCGCCTAGCCTAGAGTATGCGCAGGCTCTTTGGTATAGCGCTGGAGCGTTAGTACCATCTAAAGCTAACACGCGGTTACATAAGCTTAACGCCCAGTGGTACTCTTTTATTTCCATCGCCGCGTCAGCTTTATACGTTAGCGCCTCAAGATCGCCAGGTCGAATCGTTAGGATTTCATCATACACATCCATGCGCTGCTCGGCGGTTGGCATACTTTGCGCACGTAACCAAAGGTTGTGGATCTCATTGATCTTTTCTATTTCTTTATTGTTCTCGCTAATAATACGAGTTTTGCGCTTCAAATCCCGCTCAAGTGCAATGAATTTCTTCTCATACTCTTGGGCTATTTTGTCTAGGCGCTTGTCTGCCATCTCTTTGGTGTTGTGTTTAAACTCGCGCAAAGATTGCCAACCGACAAAAGCGATCAGCGAAGCAACACCCGCAATGATGTAAAAGAAATAAGTGACGGTCACATTGGCATAATTGAGAGATTTATCAGCCACACTCAGTTCACGATCGGTAATTTCTGTGATCACTCGTTTTTCTAAGCTTTGCTGATCTTGGCGTAACGATTTCAATTCATCGAGGATATAACGCTCCATCAATGGCCGATCGAGCATTTCTGATTGCGAATACGTCTGCTCAGCATGCAGTGAACCACTAAACAGCATGAGCAACACCCAGCAAAATAACCAACCCTTTCGCATCAAAATATCCACCTTTATCAACAATCTTTAGCACTACAAACCGCCATCACGGGCCAGCTACATGCGCTACCAACACCATGGTATGAAAATGTTAAAAAACCATAACATAGATTAGACTCAACAATAAATGGTTCGACATCTAAACAAAGAGACCCTAATGGCAAACATCGTCTTTATCGCAACCAGCCTCGACGGATTTATCGCCGACAAACAAGGCAAACTAGACTGGCTAGCTACAGTACCTAACCCGGACAATATCGACACGGGCTTTTTTGCACTGCTAGAACGAGTCGATGCGATAGTGATGGGGCGCAATACCTTAGATGCGGTGATGAGTTTTGACTGTGAGTGGCCGTATACCAAGCCGGTCTTTGTACTCAGCAACACAATGACCGCAGTACCACAAGGCTACCAAGACAAGGTCATTTTATTTAAAGGTGAGTTAAAAAATCTTGTTGCAGAGCTTAACAACCAAGGCTTTAAGGAACTCTACATTGATGGTGGGGTGACGATCCAAAACTTCCTCAATGAGGATCTGATCGACGAAATGGTCATCACTCGTTTTCCTATTCTACTGGGCGGCGGCGCACCGTTATTTGGCTCCTTACCACATACGCTACATTTTACCGTCATTAAGAGTGAAATCCTTCTTGGAACCTTAGTTCAAACAACCTATGTGAGAGAGAAATAATCTCGCTTTCTACCTTGCCAGTATGCTATTTCATAAGCTGGTTGCTCAACAACCGCTTATGGTTCGCTATTATCAATTTGCCAACGGCTTTTCTTGATCTAAAGTTATCTATGCAGACCTAAAAAATAATAAGGAAGTTGGCTATGAACCTGCACTCTTGCACTATTGTACTTAACAACGAACTCACGATGACCTGCGACAATGTTGAACAAACACTGGGGATTATTGATCAACACGGCGCAACCAATATTCACCGAATTTTAATTGATGCTTATGATGGTCAGTCTATTCGCAACTATCACGAACTCAGCATTGAGGAGTCGATCGAAAGTCTTATGAGTTTATAAACTCTGCGCTAGATGGCCTAGCGCTAGG